>NZ_JAHSTX010000001.1:595000-1795000 GCF_019145375.1 Pseudomonas triticicola
CATGCTTTGTGGTAAAGAGCAGGGTGAGGTCGGCCTTAGCAGCTCGAAATTGGGTCTGTAGCTCAGTTGGTTAGAGCGCACCCCTGATAAGGGTGAGGTCGGCAGTTCGAATCTGCCCAGACCCACCAATTTTGTGTGGGAAACGCCTGTAGAAATACGGGGCCATAGCTCAGCTGGGAGAGCGCCTGCCTTGCACGCAGGAGGTCAGCGGTTCGATCCCGCTTGGCTCCACCACTACTGCTTCTGAAGTTTGAAAGCTTAGAAATGAGCATTCCACCGAGACGGTGATGAATGTTGATTTCTAGTCTTTGACTAGATCGTTCTTTAAAAATTTGGGTATGTGATAGAAAGATAGACTGAACGTTACTTTCACTGGTAACGGATCAGGCTAAGGTAAAATTTGTGAGTTCTCTTAGTTGAGAAATTCGAATTTTCGGCGAATGTCGTCTTCACAGTATAACCAGATTGCTTGGGGTTATATGGTCAAGTGAAGAAGCGCATACGGTGGATGCCTTGGCAGTCAGAGGCGATGAAAGACGTGGTAGCCTGCGAAAAGCTTCGGGGAGTCGGCAAACAGACTTTGATCCGGAGATGTCTGAATGGGGGAACCCAGCCATCATAAGATGGTTATCTTGTACTGAATACATAGGTGCAAGAGGCGAACCAGGGGAACTGAAACATCTAAGTACCCTGAGGAAAAGAAATCAACCGAGATTCCCTTAGTAGTGGCGAGCGAACGGGGACTAGCCCTTAAGTGGCTTTGAGATTAGCGGAACGCTCTGGAAAGTGCGGCCATAGTGGGTGATAGCCCTGTACGCGAAAATCTCTTAGTCATGAAATCGAGTAGGACGGAGCACGAGAAACTTTGTCTGAATATGGGGGGACCATCCTCCAAGGCTAAATACTACTGACTGACCGATAGTGAACTAGTACCGTGAGGGAAAGGCGAAAAGAACCCCGGAGAGGGGAGTGAAATAGATCCTGAAACCGTATGCGTACAAGCAGTGGGAGCAGACTTTGTTCTGTGACTGCGTACCTTTTGTATAATGGGTCAGCGACTTATTTTCAGTGGCGAGCTTAACCGAATAGGGGAGGCGTAGCGAAAGCGAGTCTTAATAGGGCGTCTAGTCGCTGGGAATAGACCCGAAACCGGGCGATCTATCCATGGGCAGGTTGAAGGTTAGGTAACACTGACTGGAGGACCGAACCGACTACCGTTGAAAAGTTAGCGGATGACCTGTGGATCGGAGTGAAAGGCTAATCAAGCTCGGAGATAGCTGGTTCTCCTCGAAAGCTATTTAGGTAGCGCCTCATGTATCACTGTAGGGGGTAGAGCACTGTTTCGGCTAGGGGGTCATCCCGACTTACCAAACCGATGCAAACTCCGAATACCTACAAGTGCCGAGCATGGGAGACACACGGCGGGTGCTAACGTCCGTCGTGAAAAGGGAAACAACCCAGACCGTCAGCTAAGGTCCCAAAGTTATGGTTAAGTGGGAAACGATGTGGGAAGGCTTAGACAGCTAGGAGGTTGGCTTAGAAGCAGCCACCCTTTAAAGAAAGCGTAATAGCTCACTAGTCGAGTCGGCCTGCGCGGAAGATGTAACGGGGCTCAAACCATACACCGAAGCTACGGGTATCACCTTCGGGTGATGCGGTAGAGGAGCGTTCTGTAAGCCTGTGAAGGTGAGTTGAGAAGCTTGCTGGAGGTATCAGAAGTGCGAATGCTGACATGAGTAACGACAATGGGTGTGAAAAACACCCACGCCGAAAGACCAAGGTTTCCTGCGCAACGTTAATCGACGCAGGGTTAGTCGGTCCCTAAGGCGAGGCTGAAAAGCGTAGTCGATGGAAAACAGGTTAATATTCCTGTACTTCTGGTTATTGCGATGGAGGGACGGAGAAGGCTAGGCCAGCTTGGCGTTGGTTGTCCAAGTTTAAGGTGGTAGGCTGAGATCTTAGGTAAATCCGGGATCTTAAGGCCGAGAGCTGATGACGAGTTACCCTTTGGGTGACGAAGTGGTTGATGCCATGCTTCCAAGAAAAGCTTCTAAGCTTCAGGTAACCAGGAACCGTACCCCAAACCGACACAGGTGGTTGGGTAGAGAATACCAAGGCGCTTGAGAGAACTCGGGTGAAGGAACTAGGCAAAATGGCACCGTAACTTCGGGAGAAGGTGCGCCGGTGAGGGTGAAGGACTTGCTCCGTAAGCTCATGCCGGTCGAAGATACCAGGCCGCTGCGACTGTTTATTAAAAACACAGCACTCTGCAAACACGAAAGTGGACGTATAGGGTGTGACGCCTGCCCGGTGCCGGAAGGTTAATTGATGGGGTTAGCTAACGCGAAGCTCTTGATCGAAGCCCCGGTAAACGGCGGCCGTAACTATAACGGTCCTAAGGTAGCGAAATTCCTTGTCGGGTAAGTTCCGACCTGCACGAATGGCGTAACGATGGCGGCGCTGTCTCCACCCGAGACTCAGTGAAATTGAAATCGCTGTGAAGATGCAGTGTATCCGCGGCTAGACGGAAAGACCCCGTGAACCTTTACTATAGCTTTGCACTGGACTTTGAATTTGCTTGTGTAGGATAGGTGGGAGGCTTTGAAGCGTGGACGCCAGTTCGCGTGGAGCCATCCTTGAAATACCACCCTGGCAACTTTGAGGTTCTAACTCAGGTCCGTTATCCGGATCGAGGACAGTGTATGGTGGGTAGTTTGACTGGGGCGGTCTCCTCCTAAAGAGTAACGGAGGAGTACGAAGGTGCGCTCAGACCGGTCGGAAATCGGTCGTAGAGTATAAAGGCAAAAGCGCGCTTGACTGCGAGACAGACACGTCGAGCAGGTACGAAAGTAGGTCTTAGTGATCCGGTGGTTCTGTATGGAAGGGCCATCGCTCAACGGATAAAAGGTACTCCGGGGATAACAGGCTGATACCGCCCAAGAGTTCATATCGACGGCGGTGTTTGGCACCTCGATGTCGGCTCATCACATCCTGGGGCTGAAGCCGGTCCCAAGGGTATGGCTGTTCGCCATTTAAAGTGGTACGCGAGCTGGGTTTAGAACGTCGTGAGACAGTTCGGTCCCTATCTGCCGTGGACGTTTGAGATTTGAGAGGGGCTGCTCCTAGTACGAGAGGACCGGAGTGGACGAACCTCTGGTGTTCCGGTTGTCACGCCAGTGGCATTGCCGGGTAGCTATGTTCGGGAAAGATAACCGCTGAAAGCATCTAAGCGGGAAACTTGCCTCAAGATGAGATCTCACTGGAACCTTGAGTTCCCTGAAGGGCCGTCGAAGACTACGACGTTGATAGGTTGGGTGTGTAAGCGCTGTGAGGCGTTGAGCTAACCAATACTAATTGCCCGTGAGGCTTGACCATATAACACCCAAGCAATTTGCTGACCTGAAAAGGCACCAGATTGCGGTGAGTGAAGACGAAACGAACCGAAAGTTCGAAACGCACAAACACCGAAAGCTGTCACATACCCAATTTGCTGAAGCGAGGCCATCTGGTCGCGAGTCAGTACCCGAATTTCTTGACGACCATAGAGCGTTGGAACCACCTGATCCCATCCCGAACTCAGCAGTGAAACGATGCATCGCCGATGGTAGTGTGGGGTTTCCCCATGTGAGAGTAGGTCATCGTCAAGATTAAATTCCGAAACCCCAATTGCGAAAGCAGTTGGGGTTTTGTTTTGCCTGCGAGAAAGTTTTCAGCCTGCCACCGGGGAAATTCATCCTGAAGTGGATGGCGAGTTTTGGTATGGTGCAGCTCGTTTTTTAACGGACTGATGTCCTGCCCACGGATCGGCACTCATTTATGTCAAAGAGTTGCTGTAGAAATGCCTGAACCAATCCCGATCAAGGATCATGAAAAAGAGACGCGGCTGGTCAACAAGCGATTGATCGCCTGCGCTCTGTTTGTCTTCGCCATCAGCTGCGCTCTGGTGGTGCGCCTGTACATCCTTCAGGTCGTGGAATTCGACTACCACTCGACCATCTCCGAAAACAATCGCGTCCATGTCCTCCCGATACCGCCAACGCGTGGATTGATCTACGACCGCAACGGTGTGTTGCTCGCCGACAATCGCCCCAGCTACAACCTGACCATCACCCGTGAGCGTGCCACCGACGTCAACCAAGAATTGGACGAAGTCATCAACTTGCTCCATCTGCCTGCCGAAGATCGCTCGGTATTCGACAAGGCGATGAAGCAATCCCGGCACCCGTTCACACCGGTCACCCTGTTTTATGAGCTGACGGAAGAGCAGATTGCCGTCCTGGCGGTTAACGAGTTTCGCTTGCCGGGCATTGATGTCGAGCCGCAGTTTGTCCGGCACTATCCCCTCGGCGCACATTTCGCCCATTCGATCGGTTATGTCGGTCGGATCAATGAAAAAGAATCGAAAGCTCTCGACTCCGTGGAGTACCGAGGTACGCAATCCATTGGTAAAACCGGTATCGAGCGTTTTTACGAAGCGCAGTTGCATGGCCATGTCGGTTATGAAGAAGTCGAAACCAATGCTCAAGGCCGAGTGCTGCGCGTACTCAAGCACACCGATCCAGTGCCTGGTAAAAACATCGTACTCAGCCTCGACGTGAAGCTGCAGGAAGCAGCCGAAGCCGCTTTGGGCGACCGTCGTGGTTCAGTGGTAGCTCTCGACCCGTCCACCGGAGAAGTGCTGGCGATGGTCAGCAATCCAAGCTTCGATCCGAATCTGTTCGTGACTGGCATCAGCTCAAAGGAATATTCAGCGCTGCGGGATTCCATCGATCGGCCATTGTTCAACCGCGTATTGCGTGGCCTGTACGCCCCAGGCTCGACGATCAAGCCGGAAGTCGCCATTGCTGGTCTGGACGCCGGCGTCGTGACCCCGCAGACCCGCGTATACGATCCCGGCTACTACCAATTACCGGACTTCGACCACAAGTATCGCAACTGGAACCACAGCGGTGATGGTTGGGTGGACATGGACGCGGCGATCATGCGCTCCAACGACACCTACTTCTATGATCTGGCGCACAAGCTTGGCATTGATCGTCTGCACGACTACATGGCGATGTTCGGCCTTGGAGAAAAAGTCTCGCTGGACATGTTTGAAGAGTCGCCCGGTCTGATGCCGTCGCAAGCGTGGAAACGCGCTACACGGCGGCAGGCCTGGTATCCCGGTGAAACCGTTATTCTGGGCATCGGCCAAGGATACATGCAGGTCACACCGCTGCAATTGGCCCAAGCCACTGCACTGATTGCCAACAAAGGGATATGGAATCGACCGCATCTGGCCAAGTCGGTCGACGGTGTAGCGCCGGTTGACGAGCACCCGATGCCGAACATTCTGCTCAAGGACCCGCGCGATTGGGAGCAGGTCAACCACGGTATGCAGATGGTCATGCACGATGCTCGAGGCATCGCACGAGCGGCGGCTGCGGGGGCGCAATACCGCATCGCTGGCAAGAGTGGTACGGCGCAAGTGGTGGCGATCAAGCAGGGTGAGCGCTACAACCGTGAGAAAACCCTCGAGCGCCACCGTGACAACGCCCTGTTTGTAGGATTTGCACCGGCCGAGCATCCGAAGATCGCCATCTCGGTAATGATCGAAAACGGCGAGGCGGGTGGTCGTGTTGCCGGTCCAGTAGTGCGGCAGATCATGGACGCCTGGTTACTCGATCAGGATGGCCACCTCAAGCCGCAATACGCAGCGCCGAGCAAAGCCCCGGGCGATCCTCACGTCTGAGGCGTAACGGTTCACAGCACAGGCTCCGTAAGCGGAGCCTGTGATTACGCACCGGGTACCGGGCAACTCATATCACCTTCCTCACATTTCAAATACTGCTTGAGGGTTTCTACTCTGGCCTTGGTTACGGCTGTGAGACAACTACTGTAAACCAATGGATAAACACTCCCGCCCGCCACCCCGGATGCCGAAAACTTGCACTCGGCATCCCGGAAGCTGACCCACGCCCGCTGCGCGTTGACCAACAGCTTCTTTCCGTCCGGGTTGTCCTTGAGACGCCCGGTGATCTGCTGATAGAGCGTATTCAACTCCTTGTCTGCCGCTTTGAAGGCTTGCCCCGCGCATTGATTCATCGTCGCCTGATCGCTGGCGTTGGCGCAATCAACGGCGGCGTGGGCGAAAGGGGCAAACATAAAGGGCACAAGGGCCAGAAGCACACGCACTGACATAAGGTTCTCGCTATCTCGAGTGGAAAGAGTGTATCGATTGTTATGTACGTAGCCGGGAGGCCTCAAGCAAGCGATCCGCAGTGGCGGTGATTTCCTCGCCTTCATGCAACTGCTCCAGCCAGTGCTCGGGGATCGCCCGAGCGCTGTAGTAAGCACCTGCCAACTGACCCACGATAGCAGCCGTTGTATCCGCATCATCACCGAGATTGGCTGCTTTCAACACCGCTTCGGCGAATGTCTGCGTATGGTGAAAGCACCACAAAGCGGCTTCCAGCGATTGGACGCTATAGCCACTGCCTTTTATTTCAGTTTCCGCTTTGTGAAGGTACTCACCCTGAGCAATCGCAACCACCTTGGGCTGGGAAAGCTTGAGCAGTGGCGCCCGGCGAAGCTGTGTTTTCTCCGCACCCTCAAGCGCTCGTGCGATCAGATCAGCCAGCAATAGGCAGCACTCGATTGCCTCCGGCGCCGCATGGGTTGTGCGCGAACTGTCGGCAGCGTGGATCTGGATCTGTCGAGCGTCCGGAAAATAAAAGAGCACGACTGGTGCCAACCGCATCAGCGACCCATTACCAGCAGTCAACGGATCAGTCGACCCTGCGAAAGGCTCTCCGGTTCGCTGATACTGTTCCAGCGCCTGGCTGACGGTCATGCCGATGTCGAAACATTCTCCAGTGGAGCTCAGGTATCCCCATTTCCACCAGTTGAGATAGCGGCCCATCTGGTCAGCCGCATCGAAGCCGTTTTTGCTCAGCAGGCTCTCGGCCAGACAGAGTGCCATTGAGGTGTCGTCCGTCCATTGCCCAGGTTTGAGCTGGAATGGACCACCGCCAACCATATCGCTCAGTGGCTGGAATGATCCTCGCGGTTGGAACTCCACCGTTGTGCCGACCGCATCGCCGCAAGCCAGGCCGAGGAGGGCGCCGCGATACCGATCGGCGAGAGAAGGCTGCATGATTCGTCCTTGTTTCTGCGGATTCGCTGGCAAGATAACAGGTCAGACGGGGCTGATTACAGAGCGGAATCTACGGCAGGATGTGTCCGCTCGAATCGATGCCTGCAGCGCCTGGATACAACTTCGCATTGGACATGTGGTCATACAAGCCTAGTGTTCAGAACAGGAGGTGACGTATGAAACCAGTACCTAACAGTTTCGAACGCAAGATCACGCTCAAGGCGTCGCGTTCCCATGTCTGGCGTGCATTGGTCGATGCAGAGGCGTTTGGCCAGTGGTTTGGCGTGGCGCTCGAGGGCCGACGTTTCATTGCCGGCGAGTGGACGCAGGGCCAGGTCACGTACCCCGGTTATGAACACGTATTGTGGAATGTGCTGATCGAGCGGGTCGAGCCGCAGCAGTTGTTTTCTTTCCGCTGGCACCCGTATGCGGTCAACCCGAAGATCGACTACTCACAAGAGCCGACCACGCTGGTCAAATTCGAATTGCAGGACTTCGAGGACGGCACTCTGCTTAAGGTCTCTGAATCCGGCTTCGCGCACATCCCTGATATCCGTCAGAAAGAGGCGTATTACATGGACAGCCGCGGCTGGGAGGAGCAGTTGAGCAGGCTTGAACAGTTTCTCGCCGAAAGCGCCAAGGCTCGTGAAAGCGGCGGTGCCTGACGGGCCTAAGGGTTTTCGGAAGTGTTTGTATGGCGAATGTCTTACACGCGTTAGTAGCTTTTACGACTATTGCTGATTGGATCCACTGGGTAATCTACACACATCAACTGAGACACAGGGAGTGTTTCAGGATCATGGATGATCGACCATTGCAAGGATCGCTGCCGACAGGGAGTCGATAATGGTCTTGGGAAAAACCCGCTTCGGCGGGTTTTTTTTCGCCTGGATGTAGGAGCCGCCAAAGGCTGCGATCTTTTGGTCCTGCTTTTGAAAGCCAAGTCAAAAAGATCACAGCCTGGGCGAATGTCACCCCGTCACGAAGCAATCAACTGCCGCAACACATAATGCAGAATCCCGCCGGATTTGAAGTATTCGACCTCATTCAGCGTATCAATCCGGCACAAGACTTCGATTCTCTCCTGACGCCCATCCTCGCGAGTGATAACCAGCGGCAGGTTCATCCGCGGCCTCAGCTCGACGCCGGTCAATCCCAGAATTTCAAACGTCTCTTTGCCGGTCAGATTGAGACTCTTGCGGTTTTGATCAAGCTTGAACTGCAACGGCAGCACACCCATGCCGACCAGATTCGAGCGGTGAATACGTTCGAAACTCTCCGCAATCACGGCTTTGACGCCCAGCAGATTGGTGCCTTTCGCCGCCCAGTCACGGCTCGATCCGGTGCCGTACTCCTGACCGGCAATCACCACCAACGGCGTCCCCGAAGCCTGATATTTCATCGCTGCGTCATAGATCGCCATTTTTTCCCCGGTGGGGATGTAAATCGTGTTGCCACCTTCCTCGCCGCCAAGCATTTCGTTGCGAATACGGATGTTGGCAAACGTGCCGCGCATCATCACTTCATGATTGCCACGACGGGAACCGTAGGAGTTGAAGTCGCGCGGCTCGACGCCTTTTTCCTGCAGGTATCGCCCGGCCGGGCTGTCGATCTTGATGTTGCCGGCGGGGGAGATGTGGTCTGTGGTCACTGAATCGCCGAGCAAGGCCAAAACCCGCGCACCTTTGACGTCTTTGACTTCCGGCAGCGGGCCGGAAATGTCGTCGAAGAAAGGTGGATGCTGAATGTAGGTCGAATCGTCCTGCCACACGTAAGTCGCCGCTTGCGGCACCTCGATGGCCTGCCATTGCTCATCACCGGCAAACACTTCGGCGTATTCCTTGTGGAACATCGCCGTATTGACCTGATTCACCGCTTCAGCGATTTCCCGGCTGGTCGGCCAGATATCTCGCAGGTACACCGGATTGCCCTGCTGATCCTCGCCCAGCGGTTCGCTGCTGATATCGGTGCGCACACTGCCAGCCAAAGCGTACGCGACGACCAGAGGAGGCGAGGCCAGCCAGTTGGTTTTCACCAGTGGGTGCACACGGCCTTCGAAATTGCGGTTGCCGGACAGGACTGATGCGACGGTCAGATCGGCTTTCTGAATGGCTTTCTCGATCGGCTCCGGCAGTGGCCCGGAGTTGCCGATGCAGGTGGTGCAACCGTAGCCGACCAACGAAAACCCGAGCTGATCAAGGTACTGTGTCAGTCCGGCAGCCTTGTAATAATCGGTGACGACTTTCGAACCCGGCGCCAATGAACTCTTCACCCAAGGTTTGCGCGTCAGGCCTTTCTCTACAGCTTTCTTCGCCAGCAACCCGGCCGCCATCATCACGCTCGGGTTGGAAGTGTTGGTGCAGGAAGTGATCGCGGCGATGACCACGGCACCGTTTTTCAGGCGATAGGTCTTGCCCTCGTATTCGTAGTCCGCTTCACCGACCAGATCGGCGTTGCCCACCGCCACGCCGCCACCGCCCTCGCTTTCCAGGCGTCCTTCTTCCTTGCTGGTCGGTTTGAATTGCAGGTCGATGAAATCACTGAAGGCCTGCGCGACGTTCGGCAGCGAGACGCGATCCTGCGGCCGTTTCGGTCCGGCCAGACTGGCTTCGACGCTGCCCATGTCCAAGGCCAGGCTGTCGGTGAACACCGGCTCCTGGCCCGGCAAACGCCACAGGCCTTGAGCCTTGGTGTAGGCCTCGACCAGCTTCACCACTTCCGGCGGCCGGCCGGACAAGCGCAGGTATTCCAGCGTGACATCGTCGACCGGGAAGAAGCCGCATGTCGCACCGTATTCCGGGGCCATATTGGCGATGGTCGCGCGGTCGGCCAGTGGCAGGTCGGCGAGACCGTCGCCATAGAATTCGACGAATTTGCCGACCACGCCTTTCTTGCGCAGCATCTGCGTCACGGTCAGCACCAGATCGGTCGCGGTGATGCCTTCCTTGAGCTTGCCGGTGAGTTTGAAGCCGATCACTTCCGGGATCAGCATCGACACCGGTTGCCCGAGCATCGCCGCTTCCGCTTCGATCCCGCCAACGCCCCAGCCGAGTACGCCGAGACCGTTGATCATGGTGGTGTGGGAGTCGGTGCCGACCAAGGTGTCGGGGAAGGCGTAGGTGCGGCCATCCTCGTCTTTGGTCCAAACGGTGCGGCCGAGATATTCAAGGTTGACCTGGTGGCAGATGCCGGTGCCCGGCGGGACCACGCTGAAGTTATCGAACGCACTCTGGCCCCAGCGCAGGAAGGCATAGCGCTCGCCGTTGCGTTGCATTTCGATGTCGACGTTCTGTTCAAACGCACTGGCGCTGGCAAACTTGTCGACCATCACCGAGTGGTCGATCACCAGATCCACCGGCGACAACGGATTGATCCGCTGCGGATCACCGCCGGCCTTGGCCATCGCCGCACGCATGGCGGCGAGGTCGACCACGGCGGGCACACCGGTAAAATCCTGCATCAATACGCGGGCAGGGCGGTACTGGATTTCGCGATCGGAGCGGCGCTCCTTAAGCCAGGCGGCGATGGCCTTGAGGTCAGCGCCGGTGACAGTTTTTTCGTCTTCCCAGCGCAGCAGATTTTCCAGCAGGACCTTCAATGACATCGGCAGCTTGTCGAGATCGCCCAGGCTTTTGGCGGCTTCCGGCAGGCTGAAATAGTGGTAGGTCGTGGCGTCGATTTGTAGGGTTTTCAGTGACTTCAGACTATCGAGGGACGGCATTACGATCACTCCTTTGAGTCCGCACGGCTACGGACTGAGGGGACGGGCAGAGCATTAAACCTAGCCCTGTTTTGAGTAGCTGGCTAATAACTGGACTCTATGGACGGAACCAAGGTTCCGACTTCAGCTATCATGCGCCGGTTTTCGTGACAGGCATTGCGGCAACGCAAGGCTTGAGCATCGCGCAGCGGCCGAATGATCGACCGCTGCCCAGGAGTAAGAATGAACACCCTATTCATGCATTGCCGGCCCGGCTTCGAAGGCGAAGTCTGTTCGGAGATTTCCGACCTTGCCGCCCGTCTCAATGTCGCCGGTTACGCCAAAGCCAAAACCGCCACGGCCTGCGCCGAGTTTGTCTGCACTGAAGCCGACGGCGCCGAACGCCTGATGCGCGGTCAGCGTTTCGCCGAATTGATCTTCCCTCGGCAGTGGGCGCGGGGCTTTTTCATTGATCTGCCGGAAAACGATCGCATCAGCGTAATCCTCGCTCACATGGCCGATTTCCCGGTGTTTGGCAGTCTGTGGCTGGAAGTGGTCGATACCAATGACGGCAAGGAACTGTCGAATTTCTGCAAAAAATTCGAAGGCCCGCTGCGCAAGGCGCTGACCGCCGCTGGCAAACTGGTGGAAGACGCCAGCAAGCCGCGATTGTTGCTGACCTTCAAGAGTGGCCGCGAAGTGTTTCTCGGCATGGCCGATGCCGGCAATTCGGCGATGTGGCCGATGGGCATTCCGCGCCTGAAGTTTCCTCGCGAGGCACCCAGCCGTTCGACCTTGAAGCTGGAAGAGGCGTGGCACCACTTCATTCCACGTGATCAGTGGGAAGATCGCCTGCACAGCGACATGACCGGCGTTGACCTCGGCGCCGCGCCGGGCGGCTGGACCTGGCAACTGGTCAACCGGGGCATGCTGGTGACGGCGATCGACAACGGCCCGATGGCTGAAAGCCTGATGGAAACCGGATTGGTCCAGCATCTGATGGCGGACGGTTTTACCTTCAAGCCCAAGCAGCCGGTGGACTGGATGGTTTGCGACATCGTCGAGAAACCGGCGCGCAACGCGGCGATGCTGGAAGAGTGGATCGGCGAGGGGCATTGCCGCGAGGCGGTGGTCAACCTGAAGCTGCCGATGAAACAGCGTTATGCCGAAGTGAAGCGTCTGCTCGAGCGCATTGCCGATGGTTTCAAGGCACGTGGGATCAAGGTTGATATCGGCTGCAAGCAGCTATATCACGACCGCGAGGAAGTGACTTGCCATCTGCGCCGGCACGACACCAGGAAAACCAAATCGCGCTGACACAACACTGAACCTGCGGGAGCGAGCATGCTCGCGAAAGCGGTGGGGCAGCCAATGATGTGCTGACTGACGGATTGCCTTCGCGAGCAGGCTCGCTCCCACATGGGTTGGACGATACCCCAAGCGATGCGCGACAATGCCGGCCAGTTTCTGGAGTGAACCATGAGTGAAATGATCGATACCGCGGTCGACGGCACCCTCGACGCCACCGGCCTCAATTGCCCGGAACCGGTGATGATGTTGCACCAGCACATTCGCGATCTGGTACCCGGCGGCCTGCTCAAGGTGATCGCCACCGATCCCTCGACCAAGCGCGATATCCCCAAGTTCTGCGTGTTTCTTGACCATGAACTGGTCAGCCAGCACGAAGAGGCCGGTACTTATCTGTACTGGATCCGCAAGAAAGACGCTTAACAGCAGCTACACATCGAACAACTGTGGGAGCGAGCCTGCTCCCGAAAGCGGTATCTCAGTCACTATTGATGGCACTGATCACCGCATTCGCGAGCAGGCTCGCTCCCACATTTTTGTCTTGAGTGAGCTTTAGCCCACCGAACGACTGATCCGAATCCGCTTGCGCGCACTGCGTGTCAGCCGGATCGACAGCATCAGCGCAGCGCAGCTCAAACCGACAATCAGACCCTGCCACAAACCGCTCGGGCCACGTGGCTCGCCGAGCCAGTCGGTCAGCCCCAACGCGTAACCCACCGGCAAACCAATCCCCCAGTAGGCGAACAGAGTCAGGATCATCGTCACCCGAGTATCCTGATAGCCACGCAGCGCGCCGGCCGCAGTCACCTGGATTGCATCGGAAAACTGGAACAGCGCCGAGTAGACAATCAGCATCGCCGCAATGTGAATCACTGTTGGATCAGCGGTATAGATCGCCGCAATCGGCTCGCGCAGCGCCAGCATCAGGCTCGCCGACAGGCAGGCGTAGGCCAGCGCCGTGCCCATGCCGACTCCAGCGGCAAAACGTGCCTCACGCGGTTCCTCGCGGCCCAGCGCCTGGCCGACACGCACGGTGACCGCCATGCCCAGCGAATAGGGAATCATGAACACCAGCGAGCTGACGTTCAGCGCGATCTGATGCCCGGCCACCACCGTCGCGCCGAGGCTGCCGATCAGCAGGGCGATCACGGCGAAGATGCTCGACTCGGCAAACACCGCGATGCCGATCGGCAAACCAATCGACAGCAGACGTTTGATCACCACCCACTGCGGCCAGTCGAAGCGGCTGAACAGTTCGCTTGAGCGATAGGCCGGTGCCCAGCGTTCGTAGCCGGCCAGGCCCAGCGCCATCACCCACATCACGATCGCCGTGGCCCAGCCGCAGCCGACGCCGCCCATGGCCGGCACGCCGAAGTGGCCATAAATGAAGATGTAGTTCAGCGGGATGTTCAGCGCCAGACCACAGAGGCCCAGCACCATGGCCGGGCGGGTGCGGCCGATGCCATCACTGGTGCAACGCAATACGTGATAGAAGGCCACCGCCGGCAAGCCGCTGGCGATGCCGTGCAGATATTGCATGCACGGGCCGATCAGCTCGGGATCGACCTTCATCAGGTGCAGCACCGGCTCGGCGGCGACCAGCATCGAGGTGGCGATCAGTCCGACTACCAATGCCAGCCACAACGCCTGACGCACGATCGGGCCGATCTCGCTGTGCTTGCCGGCGCCGAAACGCTGGGCGACTTTTGGTGTGGTGGCCAGCAGGGTGCCAGTCATCAACAGAAACACCGGAACCCAGATCGAGTTGCCCAGCGCCACTGCCGCCAGATCCTTGGGGCCGACGCGCCCGGCCATCACCGCATCGACGAAGCCCATGGCGGTGGTCGCCAGTTGCGCGATGATGATCGGCAGGGCCAGGGCGAGCAGGTTTTTCAACTCCAGGCGAATCCGCGCAGGGCGGGTCAGGGAGACGGCGACAGGTTGGTCAGTTACAGGGTTCACAGGCAAAGCGTCCAGAAAGTATTGATGCGCAGAGCGGCGCATTCTACGCCGCTGACGCCTCGGTCACGAAAAATCCTCTGTTACGCATTTGTAAGCGCAAACCCTGCTGGCTGATCGACGCGTCTGCACCTAAACTGCCGATCCGCCCAAGGAGCCCGCCATGCTGATTGTTGCCGACGAAAATATCCCCCTGCTCGACGCTTTTTTTGCCGGTTTCGGCGACATCCGCCGGGTGCCGGGCCGCTCCATTGACCGTGCGACGGTCGCGCAGGCCGATGTGTTGCTGGTGCGTTCGGTGACCAACGTCAATCGCGCGCTGCTTGAAGGCAGCAAGGTGCGCTTTGTCGGCACCTGCACCATCGGCACCGATCATCTGGATCTTGATTACTTCAACGAGGCCGGGATCTGCTGGTCGAGCGCGCCGGGTTGCAATGCTCGTGGCGTGGTCGATTACGTACTGGGCAGTCTGATGACGCTGGCCGAAATCGAAGGCGCGGATCTGACTCAGCGCACTTACGGCGTCGTCGGCGCTGGTGAAGTGGGTGGGCGCTTGATCAAGGTCCTGAAAGGTCTGGGCTGGAACGTCAAGGTTTGCGATCCGCCGCGTCAGGCTACCGAGGGCGGCGAATATGTCAGCCTCGAGCAGATCATCGAGCAGTGCGACGTGATCAGTCTGCATACACCTTTGACTCGCAATGGCGACGACGCAACCTGGCACCTGTTCGATCAGCAGCGTTTGCAGCAACTCAAGCCGGGAACATGGCTGATCAACGCGGCGCGCGGACCTGTGGTGGACAATGTTGCGCTGCGTGAGGTGCTGCTGGAGCGCGAAGACCTGCAAGCTGTGCTCGATGTCTGGGAAAAGGAGCCGGAAGTTGATCCTGCGCTGGCCGAGCTCTGCGTATTGGCCACGCCCCATATTGCCGGTTACAGCCTCGACGGCAAGCAACGCGGGACCGCGCAGATCTATCAGGCCTACTGCGCTTTCAGCGGCCAACCTGCAGCTATCCAGCTCAGCGATCTGCTGCCAGCAACCTGGTTGTCGGAAGTTTCCCTGCACGGTGACAGCGATCCGGCATGGGCGCTGGCGATGTTGTGCCGGGGCGTGTACGACCCGCGCCGCGATGATGCGGATTTCCGCCGCAGTCTGGTGGGAAATGTCGCTGAGCAGCGTGTGGCGTTTGACGTGTTGCGCAAGCAGTATCCGGTGCGCCGCGAGATCGAAGGGCTGAAGGTGCGAATCGAAGGTGATGCGCCGGGGTTGCGGCAGATTGTAGAGGCGCTGGGGGCAACCCGTGTCCTGTAGGAGCTGTCGAGTGAAACGAGGCTGCGATCTCTTGATCGCTTTTTGAATTTCAAAAGATCGCAGCCTTCGGCAGTTCCTACACGATTCGCAGCTAAATTACAGATATAAAAAACCCGGCCAATCAGGACCGGGTCAGGAAGACGGTGGCTACATCACTCTTGTTCGGCAGGCTTGACCAATCGCTTCTCCAGTTCGCGGCAGGCGTTCTGGATCATGTCTTCAGTGATCGGTACCTCGCGGCCCTGCTCATCGATAATCGAGCAACCCAGAGACTGGTCGGGTTGGGTACGCTTCACTTCAATCTTGTCTTCGCTGCTGTGTTGCAAGGACATGGCCTGTCTCCTCATCAGGTTGTGTGCCTAAGTTAAAACCGCCACGTGACCAGGCTGTGACAACTCCCTGCGGTCTGTCGGCGGGCGGCATCTCTACTCAAACAGAATTGACCGCCGGTCTCAACCGCAACCTTAGACCAATCGTTTCTAGCATCCGGACATCCCGGGCATATTTAACCTGACTCATTGTGATTTACAGAGTTCCACCCCATCTGAGTCTGTAGGCTGGCCCGATCCATCTGCGCAGACGTGAACCCCATGATCTCCATGCTTTCTTCCCGACACCGACGCGCCCTGCGCCTGACCAGTCATTTTCTCCTGCCGTACCGCTGGCATGCCTTCGGCGCTTTACTCGCGCTGATCGTCACCGCCGGCATTACCCTGTCGATGGGGCAGGGCATCAAGTTGTTGGTAGACCAGGGTTTCATGACCCGTTCGCCGCATCTGCTCAATCAGTCCATCGGCATTTTCATGTTGCTGGTCCTCGGGCTGGCGCTGGGCACCTTTGCCCGTTTCTATCTGGTGTCGTGGATAGGCGAGCGCGTGGTCGCCGACATTCGCCGTCAGGTGTTCAATCACCTGGTGTATCTGCATCCGGGCTTTTATGAGGACAACCGCAGCTCGGAAATCCAGTCGCGCCTGACCGCTGACACAACGCTGCTGCAATCGGTGATCGGCTCGTCGCTCTCGCTGTTCCTGCGCAATCTGCTGATGGTGATCGGTGGTGTAGTGCTGCTGTTCATCACCAATCCGAAGTTGACCAGCATTGTCGTGATCGCACTGCCGCTGGTGATCGCGCCGATCCTGATTTTCGGCCGCCGCGTGCGCAATCTGTCGCGCCAGAGCCAGGACCGTATCGCCGACATTGGCAGCTACGTGTCGGAAACCCTTGGTCAGATCAAAACCGTACAGGCCTACAACCACCAGGTGCAGGACGAGCAGCGTTTCGCTTCGACCGTCGAGCAGGCTTTCGACACTGCGCGCAAACGGATTTTCCAGCGAGCGTGGTTGATCACTTTGGTGATCGTGCTGGTGCTTGGCGCGGTGGCGGTGATGTTGTGGGTCGGCGGCATGGACGTAATGGCCGGGCGTATCTCGGCCGGCGAGCTGGCGGCATTCGTTTTCTACAGCCTGATTGTCGGCAGCGCGTTCGGCACGCTGAGCGAAGTGATCGGCGAACTGCAGCGCGCTGCTGGCGCCGCCGAACGCATCGCAGAATTGCTGCGTTCGGAAAACATCATCCAGCCACCGTTGACCGGACTGGTCACTCTGCCAGCGCGAGTCAAAGGTGAACTTGAACTGCGCGACGTGCGTTTTTCCTACCCGTCGCGTCCGCAAAGCTACGCAGTTGATGGCTTGAGTCTGACGGTGAGGGCGGGCGAAACCCTGGCATTGGTGGGGCCGTCGGGCGCGGGCAAGTCCACGGTTTACGACTTGTTGCTGCGCTTCTACGATCCACGCGAGGGGCAGATTCTCCTCGATGGCGTGCCGCTGACCAGCCTTGACCCGCTGGATCTGCGCCGCTGTTTCGCCCTGGTCTCGCAAACCCCTGCATTGTTCTTCGGCAGTGTGGAGGACAACATCCGCTACGGCTGCCCGACGGCCACGCTTGAACAGGTCAAGGAAGCTGCGCGAATTGCCCACGCCCACGACTTCATCGAACAAATGCCGGACGGCTATCAGACTCATCTCGGCGACGGCGGCCTCGGGTTGTCCGGCGGTCAGCGCCAACGTCTGGCCATTGCCCGCGCCTTGCTGGTAGACGCGCCGATTCTGCTCCTGGACGAAGCTACCAGCGCCCTCGATGCACAGAGCGAGCATCTGATCCAGCAGGCCCTGCCAACGCTGATGGAAAACCGCACCACGCTGGTCATCGCGCACCGACTGGCCACGGTGAAGAACGCTGACCGCATTGCAGTGATGGATCAAGGCAAGCTGGTAGCGGTGGGGACACATCAGCAATTGATCGCCAGCAATCCGCTGTACGCACGGCTGGCGGCGTTGCAGTTTAATGATGGTCGATCTGTCACAGCAGACTGAGCAATCGACCAAGTAACCGACCAAGTAACCGACCAAAAAAATGCCCGTATCTCACGATACGGGCATTTTTCATGATCCGGCGTCAGCCTGGTGATTACTGATCGTCAAAATACCGCTCATGCCAGTCCACCAGCGGCTGCGGCGAGTTGAGTTTCTGGCCGTAGATCACCGAGTAGGACAACACGTTCTGCACGTATTGACGGGTTTCGTCGAAAGGGATGCTTTCCACCCAGACGTCGAAACTCAGGTGATCAGCGCCGCGCAGCCACTGACGCACGCGGCCGGGGCCGGCGTTGTAAGCGGCGGAGGCGAGCACGCGGTTGCCGTTGAACTGGCTGTGAACCTGGCTGAGATAAGCGGCGCCGAGCTGGATGTTCTTGTCCGGATCGAGCACTTGCTGCGGTGAGGCCAGTGGAATGCTGAACTTGCGCGCGGTTTCCTTGGCCGTGCCGGGCATCAATTGCATCAGACCGCTGGCGCCGACGCCGGAGCGCGCGTCGTCCATGAAGGCGCTTTCCTGCCGGGTGATGGCGAACACCCAGCTCGAATGCAGGCCGCGCACCTTGGCTTCGCGCACGAGGGTATCGCGGTGCGCCATCGGGAAGCGGATGTCCAGATCGTCCCAGTATTGCGCCTGACTGATGGTGCGAATCGCCGGGAAGTACCATTTCAGGTCGTAGGCCAGTTTGGCCTGGGCAACCATTTCATCGCGATTGAAATGGCGGCTGACGTGATACCACTCGCGACGCCCGTCGACGATTTGCCCGCGTGCATGAAACTCCAGCGCGCGGCGTACGCCGGGTGTGTTGCGAACCTTGTTGATCAGTGCCTGGCTGAGCACCAGCGGCTTGTTGTTCAGCGAGTAAGGCGACTGTGAACGGTCAGCGGCGAGGAAGCCATAGAAGTCCCGTTCCCGCGCCAGATTCTTGTACAGGGTCAGCGCTTGCGGGTTTTGTGGTTCGGCCAGTTCCAGGCTGCGCGCCTGCCAGTAGCGCCAACGGTTGGTGGTGGCCAGGTCTTGCGGCAGACGTTTGGTCAGCTCATAGGCATCATTCCAGCGTGCCAGACGCAAGAGCAGGCGCAGGCGCCATTCCGAGACGGTGTTGTCGCGCAGCTCCGGATCGTATTTGGTCATGACGTCCAGCGCGCGGCTGTCGAAGCGGCGCGCAAGGGTCAGGCCGATCTCGCGAGCGATCGCGACTTTTTCATCACGAGAGAAATGCATGCTGCTGGCGTAACCGTCGAGCAAAGCCATGGCCTTGTCCGGATCCTGCCGAGCGAGGCGGCGCAGGCCGAGGCTGACGACGTCTGACATCGGCTCGTCGGCCGGGGTGAAGCGCGACGGCTGGTTGAGCAGTTCGGGTTTCTGCGCCACGTCGACCAGCAAGCGACCGCGCGGGGCGAGGGTGGTCAGGCCGTTGATCAGGCTGTTGGCCAGTGGATAGTTGCGTGCCTGCGCGGCAAGTTTGGTGCGCTCCCAGCGTTTCTGCTCGGTGAGCTGGCCATCGGCGGCCCAGATGCCGAACAACGCGTCACACGCAGCCGGTTGCGATTTGCCGGTCAGCCAGAGTTTTTCCGCACTGGCATACCCTTCGGCTTTCTTGTCGTGGCTGATCTGGTACTGCGCGTTGAGGCAGTCCAGTTCGGTGAAATTCAGCTTCGGATCGTAATACTTGACGAAGGTCGCCCAGTCGCCACGGTCGGCGAGCCAGCGCAACCAGCGCAGTTTCATCCAGTTGGCCTGCGGCAAATCACCGTGTTCGGCGAGGAATTTCTCGATCTCGGCGTTGCTCGCCGTCTTCAGACGCGCGGTCAGCTCGTCGTAGGCCAGATACGGTTCCAGCGGATAATCGGCCAGCGCCTGGCTGTAACGGAAATACGGGCCGGTATCACCCTTGGCCAAGGCGCGCTTGGCTTCATCGTAATACTGGCGTTGGGTGGACAAGTCCACCGCCTGGACGGATTGAGCGGCAGCGGCGGTAAGAAACAAGCAGGACAAAACACTGAAAAGGCGACTGCGCATGAGACATCCGGGCAGAGAAATCATGACAAGTGCCGATCGGAATCCGCACTGAATTACCTGTAGCTTAGCCTTTTGCCAGCAAGCGGCGAAAGCTTTGCGAGCCTCGCTGCACAAGTTCGCAACAAATGTTGTGCAGAGTGCTTCGACAGACAAATTGCCGGCCTGCTGAAGCCTCAAGTCAGGTAGAATGCGCGCCCGGTTTTTGGAGAAGCTCATGACCCTGCTCAAATTCAGCGATGTGTCCCTTGCGTTCGGCGCTATGCCGTTGTTGGACAAGGTGTCCTGGCAGATCGCCCGTGGTGAGCGGGTGTGCATCATCGGCCGCAACGGCACTGGCAAGTCCAGCATGATGAAACTGGTCAAGGGCGACCAGAAGCCCGATGACGGCTCGGTGTGGCGTGCCCCCGGTCTGAAAATCGGCGAATTGCCGCAAGAATTGCCAGTGGCCGACGACCGGACGGTATTCGACGTGGTCGCTGAAGGCCTCGACGGTGTTGGCGCCTTGCTCGCCGAATACCATCACCTGAGCCAGAACATCGTCACCGACGCTGATCTGGACAAGCTGATGCATGTCCAGCACGACCTCGAAGCCCGTGATGGCTGGCGCTTGCAGACGCTGGTCGACAGCACCCTGAGCCGCCTGCAACTGCCGGCCGACAAGACCCTCGCCGAGCTGTCCGGCGGCTGGCGTCGTCGCGTGCTGCTGGCGCAGGCGCTGGTATCCGAACCGGACCTGCTGCTGCTCGACGAACCGACCAACCACCTGGACATCGGTGCGATTGCCTGGCTCGAAGAGGCGCTGAAGGATTTCCAGGGCGCCGTGCTGTTCATCACGCACGACCGTTCCTTCCTGCAAAACCTCGCCACGCGCATCCTCGAACTGGATCGCGGTGGGCTGATCGACTGGAACGGCGACTACGCCAGTTTCCTCGTGCACAAAGAAGCTGCGCTGGCCGCTGAAGAAACCGCCAACGCGTTGTTCGACAAGCGTTTGGCTCAGGAAGAAGTGTGGATCCGTCAGGGCATCAAGGCCCGCCGCACTCGTAACGAAGGTCGTGTGCGCGCGCTGAAAGCCCTGCGCGTTGAGCGCAGTGAGCGTCGCGAGCGTACCGGCAAGGCCAACATCCAGCTGGAAACCGCGGACAAATCCGGCAAGCAGGTGATGGTGCTCGAGAACGTGAGCTTCGCGCACCCGGGCGGGCCGTTCCTGATCAAGGATTTCTCCATGGTCCTGCAGCGCGGCGACCGTATCGGTCTGCTCGGCGCCAACGGTACCGGCAAGACCACACTGTTGAAACTGATGCTCAGCGGTCTGCAACCGACCAGCGGCAAAGTGGAAGAGGGCACGCGTATCGACGTCGCCTACTTCGACCAGTTGCGCCATCAGCTGGATCTGGAAAAAACCGTGATCGACAACGTCGCCGAAGGTCGCGACTTCATCGACATCGACGGGCAGAGCCGCCATGTGCTGAGCTATCTCGGCGACTTCCTGTTCAGCCCGCAGCGTGCACGCACGCCGGTCAAGGCGTTGTCCGGTGGCGAGCGTGCGCGTCTGTTGCTGGCGAAGCTGTTCAGCAAACCGGCGAACCTGCTGGTACTCGACGAACCGACCAACGACCTCGATGTGGAAACCCTCGAGCTGCTCGAAGAAGTGCTGCTGACCTTCAACGGCACCGTGCTGATGGTCAGCCACGACCGGGCATTCCTCGATAACGTGGTGACCAGCACCCTGGTCTTCGAAGGTGAAGGCAAGGTTCGTGAATATGTCGGCGGCTATCAGGACTGGATCCGTCAGGGCGGCTCGCCGCGTCTGTTGGGCGTGACTGAAAGCAAGTCGGGCAAGGCTGACCTGAATTCGGCGGTGGTTACCGCTGAGCCGGCTCCGGTGGCTGCGCCTGCCGCTGCCGCTCCGGTTGCCAAGAAGAAACTCAGCTACAAGCTGCAGCGTGAGCTGGAAGCCTTGCCGGGCGACATCGACGCCAAGGAGCAGCAGATCGCCGCGGTTGAGGCGGAAATGGCTGAAGCCGGTTTCTACCAGCGTCCGCCGGCGGAAACGGCCAAAGTGATTGCTTCGCTGGAGCAATTGCAGGCCGAGCTGGATGCGTTGGTGGAGCGTTGGGCCGAGCTGGATGCCTGATTGCTGCTGATGTGAAAAAGCCCGGCGCTCAGTGATGAGCGCCGGGCTTTTCATATGTAACGCGATCTACAGGCGGGAGCAGGTCACCTGTGGGAGCGAGCCTGCTCGCGAAAGCGGTGTGTCAGGCAGCACTCATATTGAATGTGCCGACGTATTCGCGAGCAGGCTCGCTCCCACAAATTGCAAGACAGATCAGCGTTTGACCAGGTACACCGCCAGTACATCGCATGGCGCGCCGTGCAGAACGTCATTCGCGGTCGAGCCGAGCAGCAGTGCCAGGCCATGACGGCCATGGCTTCCGACCACGATCAGATCGCACGCTTGTTCCTTGGCGAAATGATGGATTTCCTGGCGTGGCTGGCCGTAGGTCAGATGGCAATTGGCGCCTTCGAGTTCGGGGTATTTCGATTTGAGTTTTTCAAGACGCTCCTTGGCCTGATCGAACTGCTGTTGTTGCAGTTGTGACAGGTCCATCGGCACGTCGCCACCGAAGGCCATGGCCATTGGTTCAACGATATGCACCAGCGACAACTTGGCAGCGTTGCTCACCGACAGCTCGCGGGCGCGGTGGATCACAGGATCGCACTCTTCGGTCAGATCTACGGCGACCAGTATGTGGTGGTAGGGCATGAGGTGCTCCTCCTGAGGGTTCGATATTGGTAAGTATGGCTGGTTTCAAGCGCATTGGTTCGCAAGTGACACAATGGGCTCATCAAAAATCGGGAGTACAGATATGACGGTCTGGCTGGTGGTGTCAATCCTGCTGGTAGTTTTAAGTCCACTGGCATGGTTGCGCCCATCGCGTTCGCAGAGCGGGCGCATGGCCCTGCGCATGGAGGCGCGACGCATCGGCCTGGCGATGCAGCTGGCGCCGCAGGAGTGGCCGCACTGGCTGCTGCCGGAGCCGCCGAATCCCTGCGCCCAGTACCACCGGCCCCGGCGGGGCAGTCAACCGGCGTGCTGGACCTATTGGCAGAAATCCCCGGGCGTGTGGGTCAATCAATGGCAAGAAGTCTGCGATGACCGGACCCTGCTCGATTATTTCGAAAAATTGCCGGGGAATGTTTTCAAGATCGAAGCGGACAAGCAGATGATCGCCTTGTACTGGGGCGAGAAGGGCGAGGCGACGGTTCTGCAGGATATCGACGCGACCCTGAAAGCGCTGGCGTGATGCGGGGACTTTTCTCACTGCAACGGTGTGAAACGTCCGGCAGACGCGCAATAAAAAGCCCGACATGATTCGTCGGGCGGGTTGGCCAGGCAGGCCGGTAATCCTTTTCTACAGGGGGCGCTCTGATCGCCTCGGCAAATTCCCCGCAGTCCACCCAGCGTAGCCTTCTGAACGGGGCTCGCCGGAAATTAGGGCGACTTTTCTAACTATTGATTCTATGAATGGCTCAACATCGAGACGGGTGTTGCTGCTCATCATGATGCAGAAATGACCGCAAAGTCGCATTTCAGCCCGAATTTAGGGCGATTGACAATTGTCAGAAATTCCGTGAAGGTGACGTACCCGAATCAAACGGGCGTATGAATTGAGCGTTTGTCTTACAGACTGCTCCTACAGAATCCCGACTATCGCGTTGGCGGGTGTGCCAGGCGGACGGTGTCAGTATCGACGAGCAAAGCGTCCTTCTGAGCCATAAGCCTGCGTCCGACGTGTACTGTTCAGCTTCCATATCGTGGAGATCAGTTGATGATTTACGAAGGTAAAGCCATCACGGTTAAAGCTCTTGAAAGTGGCATCGTCGAATTGAAATTCGACCTCAAGGGTGAGTCCGTCAACAAGTTCAACCGTCTAACCCTGAACGAACTGCGTCAGGCCGTAGACACCATCAAGGCAGATGCTTCGATCAAGGGCGTGATCGTCAGCAGCGGCAAGGACGTATTCATCGTCGGCGCCGACATCACCGAATTTGTCGACAACTTCAAGCTGCCGGATGCCGAGCTGGTTGCTGGCAATCTCGAAGCCAACAAGATCTTCAGCGATTTCGAAGACCTCAACGTGCCAACCGTCGCGGCCATCAACGGCATCGCCCTCGGTGGCGGTCTGGAAATGTGCCTGGCGGCTGACTATCGCGTCATGTCCACCAAGGCCAAGATTGGTCTGCCGGAAGTCAAACTGGGCATCTACCCGGGCTTCGGCGGTACCGTGCGTCTGCCACGCCTGATCGGTGTCGACAACGCTATCGAGTGGATTGCCGCCGGCAAGGAAAACCGCCCGGAAGACGCGCTGAAAGTCAGCGCCGTCGACGCCGTAGTCGCCCCTGAAAAATTGCAGGAAGCTGCCCTCGAGCTGATCAAGCGCGCCATCTCCGGCGAGTTCGATTACAAGGCCAAGCGTCAGCCGAAACTTGAAAAACTCAAGTTGAACGCCATTGAGCAAATGATGGCTTTCGAAACTGCCAAAGGTTTCGTGGCTGGCCAGGCCGGTCCGAACTACCCGGCGCCGGTTGAAGCGATCAAGACCATCCAGAAAGCCGCGAACTTCGGTCGCGACAAAGCGCTGGAAGTGGAAGCTGCAGGCTTCGTCAAACTGGCCAAGACCTCTGCTGCGCAGAGCCTGATCGGCCTGTTCCTGAACGATCAGGAGCTGAAGAAAAAGGCCAAGGCCTACGACGAAATCGCCAAAGACGTGAAGCAGGCTGCCGTATTGGGCGCCGGCATCATGGGTGGCGGTATCGCTTATCAGTCGGCTTCCAAAGGCACGCCGATCCTGATGAAGGACATCAACGAGCACGGTATCGAGCAGGGTCTGGCCGAAGCCGCCAAGCTGCTGGTCGGCCGCGTTGACAAGGGTCGCATGACCGCTGCGAAGATGGCTGAAGTGCTCAACGGCATTCGTCCGACGCTGTCGTACGGCGACTTCGGTCACGTCGATCTGGTCGTCGAAGCTGTGGTCGAGAATCCGAAGGTCAAGCAAGCGGTGCTGGCTGAAGTCGAAGACAAGGTCAAAGAGGACACCATCCTCGCGTCCAACACCTCGACCATTTCCATCAGCCTGCTGGCCAAGGCCCTCAAGCGTCCGGAAAACTTCGTCGGCATGCACTTCTTCAACCCGGTGCACATGATGCCGCTGGTGGAAGTGATCCGTGGCGAGAAGTCCAGTGAACTGGCCATCGCCACTACCGTTGCCTACGCGAAGAAAATGGGCAAGAACCCGATCGTCGTCAACGACTGCCCGGGCTTCCTGGTCAACCGCGTGCTGTTCCCCTACTTCGGCGGTTTCGCCAAGCTGGTCAGCGCCGGTGTCGACTTCGTGCGTATCGACAAGGTCATGGAAAAATTCGGCTGGCCGATGGGTCCTGCGTACCTGATGGACGTGGTCGGCATCGACACCGGTCACCACGGTCGTGACGTGATGGCTGAAGGTTTCCCGGACCGCATGAAGGATGACCGTCGTTCGGCCATCGACGTGCTGTACGAAGCCAAACGCCTGGGCCAGAAGAACGGCAAGGGCTTCTACGCCTACGAGGCCGACAAGAAAGGCAAGCAGAAGAAAGTCGCCGATCCGTCGGTACTCGAAGTGCTCAAGCCGATCGTTTACGAGCAGCGCGAAGTCACTGACGAAGACATCATCAACTGGATGATGATCCCGCTGTGCCTGGAAACCGTGCGTTGCCTGGAAGACGGCATTGTTGAAACCGCCGCCGAAGCCGACATGGGTCTGGTCTACGGTATCGGTTTCCCTCCATTCCGTGGCGGTGCGCTGCGCTACATCGATTCGATCGGTGTTGCCGAGTTCGTTGCCCTGGCTGACCAGTACGCTGATTTGGGCGCGCTGTACCACCCGACCGCGAAGCTGCGCGAAATGGCCAAGAACGGCCAGAGCTTCTTCGGTTAAGCGCCCCCAACTAGAGTGAGAGTGAACTTATGAGCTTGAATCCTAGAGACGTCGTGATTGTCGACTTCGGTCGTACTCCGATGGGCCGCTCCAAGGGCGGCATGCACCGCAACACCCGCGCCGAAGACATGTCGGCGCACCTGATCAGCAAACTGCTGGAACGCAACAGCAAGGTCGACCCGGCGGAAGTCGAGGACGTGATCTGGGGCTGCGTCAACCAGACCCTGGAGCAGGGCTGGAACATCGCGCGCATGGCGTCGCTGATGACCCAGATCCCGCACACCTCGGCCGGCCAGACTGTCAGCCGCCTGTGTGGTTCGTCGATGAGCGCGCTGCACACCGCTGCGCAAGCGATCATGACCGGCAACGGTGACGTGTTCGTGGTCGGCGGCGTCGAGCACATGGGCCACGTGAGCATGATGCATGGTGTCGATCCGAACCCGCACATGTCGCTGTACGCGGCGAAAGCCTCGGGCATGATGGGCCTGACCGCTGAAATGCTTGGCAAGATGCACGGCATCACTCGTGAGCAACAGGATGCCTTTGGCGTGCGTTCCCACCAGTTGGCCCACAAGGCAACCGTGGAAGGCAAGTTCAAGGACGAAATCATCCCGATGCAGGGTTACGACGAGAACGGTTTCCTGAAACTGTACGACTACGACGAAACCATTCGTCCGGAAACCACCCTGGAAAGTCTGGCGGCGCTCAAGCCGGCATTCAATCCGAAGGGCGGCACCGTGACTGCCGGTACTTCGTCGCAGATCACCGACGGTGCTTCGTGCATGATCGTGATGTCGGCGCAGCGTGCCCAGGACCTGGGTATCCAGCCGATGGCGGTGATCCGTTCGATGGCAGTGGCGGGTGTGGACCCGGCGATCATGGGCTATGGTCCAGTGCCGGCGACACAAAAAGCCCTGAAGCGTGCGGGCCTTGGCATCAACGATATCGACTTCTTCGAGCTCAACGAAGCTTTCGCCGCACAGGCCTTGCCAGTGCTGAAAGATCTGAAAGTGCTCGACAAGATGAACGAGAAGGTTAACCTGCACGGCGGCGCGATCGCCCTGGGTCACCCGTTCGGTTGCTCCGGTGCACGTATTTCCGGCACCCTGTTGAACGTGATGAAGCAGAATAGCGGCACCTTCGGGGTGGCCACTATGTGCATTGGTCTCGGCCAAGGCATCTCCACCGTCTTCGAACGCGTTTAAGCGTCTCGTCGATGGAAGCCGGGGCCCAGTGCCCCGGTTTTTGTTTTTGGGTTTTTTTTCTTTATTTTTGAAAAGATTTCAGTGAGGGCCGAAGCATGCCGATACAACCTGGGCTCTACCAACATTACAAAGGTCCGCAATACCGTGTATTCAGTGTTGCGCGGCATTCCGAAACCGAAGAAGAAGTGGTCTTTTACCAAGCCCTGTATGGCGATTACGGCTATTGGGTGCGCCCGCTGAGCATGTTCGTCGAGTCAGTCGAGGTTGACGGCGAGCAGGTGCCGCGCTTTGCTTTGGTGCAAGCCGAACCGAGCATTTTTGACAAGGCATGAGGCGACTGCGCAGACAACCCTGCGCTTGACCTCACCTTGTATCAACTATATATAGCGGTGCCGCGTCAGGCGCCAACCGCCTTTCACTTCTAGAATTCAGGAATTTTCTGATCCATGGGCAAATCGCTGGTCATTGTGGAATCCCCGGCTAAGGCCAAGACCATCAACAAGTATCTGGGTAACCAATACGTGGTGAAGTCGAGTATCGGCCATATCCGAGACCTGCCCACCAGCGGTTCGGCTAGCGCCAGCAAAGAGCCAGCCGCCAAGCGCGGCAAGGCTGCTGCGGGCGAAGGTCCGGTGCTCTCGCCGAAAGAGAAAGCGCGCAAGCAGCTGGTCTCGCGCATGGGCGTCGATCCCGAGCACGGCTGGAAAGCCCAGTACGAGATCCTTCCCGGCAAAGAGAAGGTCATCGAAGAGCTGCGTCGGCTCGCCAAGGATGCTGACACCATCTATCTCGCAACCGACTTGGATCGCGAGGGGGAAGCCATTGCCTGGCACCTGCGCGAAGCCATCGGTGGTGACGACAGCCGCTACAAGCGCGTGGTGTTCAACGAGATCACCAAGAAGGCGATCCAGGAAGCCTTCTCCGAGCCGGGCGAGCTGGACATTGATCGTGTCAACGCCCAGCAGGCGCGTCGTTTCCTCGACCGCGTCGTCGGCTATATGGTCTCGCCGCTGCTGTGGGCCAAGATCGCCCGTGGTCTGTCCGCCGGTCGCGTGCAATCGGTTGCCGTGAAACTGGTGGTCGAGCGTGAGCGCGAAATCCGTGCGTTCAATCCCGAAGAATACTGGGAAGTGCATGCCGATCTCGGCACTGCCAAAGGCTCGACCGTGCGTTTCGAAGTCGCTCGCGAAAAAGGCGAAGCCTTCAAGCCGCTGAACGAAGCCCAGGCCATGGCTGCGCTGGAGAAGCTCAAGTCTTCCAGCTACAGCATCGTCAAGCGCGAAGACAAACCGACCAGCAGCAAACCCTCGGCGCCGTTCATCACGTCGACCTTGCAGCAGGCTGCGAGCAACCGCCTCGGTTTCGGCGTGAAGAAAACCATGATGATGGCCCAGCGCCTGTACGAAGCCGGCTACATCACTTACATGCGTACCGACTCGACCAATCTCTCGGCCGACGCCGTGGCGATGGCGCGCACTTACATCGAGGACGAATTCGGCAAGAAGTACCTGCCGGAAACGCCGAACGTCTACAGCAGCAAGGAAGGCGCGCAAGAGGCTCACGAAGCGATTCGTCCGTCCGACGCTAACACCACGCCGAGCAAGCTGGCGGGTATGGAGCGTGACGCCGAGCGTCTGTACGAGCTGATCTGGCGCCAGTTCCTTGCCTGCCAGATGCTGCCGGCGCAATACCTGTCGACCACCGTCAGCGTCGGCGCTGGCGACTTCGAACTGCGCGCCAAGGGCCGTATCCTCAAGTTCGACGGTTACACCCGGGTGATGCCGCAGATTACCAAGCCTGGCGATGATGACGTGCTGCCGGACATGGCCCAGGGCGATGTGATGAAGCTGATCAAGCTCGATCCGTCGCAGCATTTCACCAAGCCACCGGCGCGTTACTCCGAGGCCAGCCTGGTCAAGGAAATGGAAAAGCGCGGTATCGGTCGTCCTTCGACCTACGCTGCGATCATTTCGACCATTCAGGATCGCGGTTATGTGACCCTGCACAACCGTCGTTTCTACTCGGAAAAGATGGGCGACATCGTCACCGAGCGTCTGTCCGAGAGCTTCTCCAATCTCATGGACTACGGCTTCACCGCCGGCATGGAAGAGAACCTCGATGACGTGGCGCAGGGCGAGCGCGACTGGAAAAATGTGCTGGACGAGTTTTACGGCGACTTCAAGAAGAAGCTCGAAGTAGCGGAAAACCCGGACAGCGGCATGCGCGCCAACCAGCCGGTCATGACTGACATTCCGTGCACCACCTGCGGTCGTCCGATGCAGATTCGTACCGCATCGACTGGCGTGTTCCTCGGCTGCTCGGGCTACAGCCTGCCGCCGAAAGAGCGCTGCAAGGCTACCGTCAACCTGGTGCCGGGCGATGAAATCGCAGCGGACGACGAGGGCGAATCGGAATCGCTGGTCCTGCGTGGCAAGCATCGCTGCCCAATCTGCAGCACGGCGATGGACGCCTACCTGCTGGACGAAAAGCGCAAGTTGCACATCTGCGGCAACAACCCGGATTGCGCCGGTTACGAAATCGAAGAAGGCAGCTATCGCATCAAGGGCTATGAAGGTCCGAGTCTGGAATGCGATAAGTGCGGCAGCGAGATGCAGCTCAAGACCGGCCGTTTTGGCAAGTTCTTCGGTTGCACCAACCCGGAGTGCAAGAACACCCGCAAACTGCTGAAGAGCGGTGACGCGGCTCCGCCGAAGATGGATCCGGTGAAGATGCCTGAGCTGAAATGCGAAAAGGTCAACGACACCTACATCCTGCGCGATGGTGCGTCCGGCCTGTTCCTGGCTGCCAGTCAGTTCCCGAAAAACCGCGAGACCCGCGCTCCGCTGGTGATCGAGATTCTGCCGCACAAGGACGAGATCGATCCGAAGTACCACTTCCTGTGCGAGGCTCCGCAAAAGGATCCTGACGGTCTGCCAGCGGTCATCCGCTACAGCCGCAAGACCAAGGAGCAATACGTGCAGACCGAAGTCGACGGCAAGCCGACAGGCTGGAAGGCGTATTACGACGGTGGCAAGTGGACTGTTGAAGACAAGCGCAGCGCAAAGGCCAAGGCCGAGTAAGCGCTGGTCTGAACAGCGAAAAGGCCGCATGAAAACCTTGAGGGTTTCATGCGGCCTTTTTGTTTTGTGCTTGCGCTGGCATTGGTTGATCCATGACACTGCCGGGCCTGTGTGAAGCAATTATTTCGTTGTGGAGGCTGCCGTCATGGCCCACGAACTCTATACCCGCACCAACCAGAAGATCTATTTCGCCGGCCTGTCACTCGAAGCTCTGGCTCGTGCTGAAGAGGGGCGGGCGATGAATTCTCTGGCGCTGATCCAGGCCGGGCGTGAGTCGGCCTTGTTTCACCTCTACGGCGCACTGCTGGGCCTGTGTCATGAGATTGCCGGCTTTTATCGTCTGCCGCAGGCCAATTCGCCGAGGGCAGAGGAGTTGCTGAGGCGCGAAGTGCTGGAATCGATAGCGATCCCGGAGCTGGCGGAAATGGTCGAGCTGGCCGGTAATCCGGAAACCTGGCTGGCGAAACTGCTGGCGGCGCACGCAGCGCTGTTTCAGCCACCGAGGGCGCCACGCAAGCCGAAAGGCGATGTGACGCAGCCGCTGATTCAAGCGATTAATCTTGATGAAGAAGAGGCGCCAGAAGAGCTCAGTCGAGATGAGCTGGAGAGCTGGCGGCAGAACCTCAAAGGTCTGGCCCTGCGTTTCCGGGAAGGCTTGAACGAGTGCTGAGGTAGTTTGGCGCAGTGGCAATCTGAAACATGCTGCTGGTCAAGATCCTGAGCGAAGCTCGAATGATGTCTATATAATCGCTGCCTTTCGTGGAGAACAGACCTATATGCCAACGTCCTTTCTAGAAATTGTCGAGTTACCAGACGGCCGAATCGAACTGCGCAGGGCTGAGGACGAAGGTTCTCTGGTGACGCTGGATTTCTCCGAGGATGCCAAAGCGTTCCTGCAGGGCCAGCACGTTGAAATCGCCAAAGCGATGTTGAGCGTTGGCGTGCAGATGGCGGGTCGTATGGTTGAAGGCGAGTTTGATAAGGAAGAGGGGCCGCGGGTTCTTCATTGATCAACGCTTTGGCCTTTTCTCGGTCGTTTGCGCTTCAGATCGGCTTCTCTGTCCCTGGAGAAGCCCTGCGCTTCACACAGCGCGCATTACCCATCAATCAACCCAAACGAATGTTCAGGCTCTGAGCTTCGCCCGTACGCGCGGCGCTGATCAGTTGTTGCCGCGAATTGGCATTCAACGGGTTTAGCCAGGTCACTACGGTGTGGCTGCGACCCAGCCGCAACGCTTCGCACGCCAGTTGCTGAGCACTTTGAGTGCCGCGCGGTTGCAGCAGTAGAATGCGCTCGCGGTTCAGGCCGGCATCGCGCAGCCAGGTTTGCGTCAGACTGGCGGGTGGGGCGATCAGCGTCAGCCAGCGCGCATCCTGATCCTCGCTCAATTCACGCAGGATCGGCGCTAGCAGGTTCAGGCAGTTCCCGGCCGCACCGCGCAGTGATAGCTCACTGAAGGCGTCAGGTTTGGCATTCCAGTCACGCTCGACCACGTCTTTGAGGATCGGCGCTATCGGCTGCGCCAGAAACGCTTCAAACAAAGGCAGTTGTGTTTGCTGAGGTGTGTGTGGGAACTGCATGGAGCCTCCTTTAGCGGCGAATGACGCCGACACTCAAGCCTTCGATCACCAGTTCCTGATCTTTCAGGTCGACTTCGATAGGGGCGAACTCGGGGTTTTCAGCGATCAGCCAGACTTTGCTGCCTTCACGCTTGAAGCGTTTGACCGTCACTTCGTCGCCGATGCGGGCAACCACAACCTGACCGTTACGCGCTTCGCGAGTAGTGTGAACTGCCAGCAAGTCGCCGTCGAAGATGCCGATGTCCTTCATGCTCATGCCGTGCACACGCAACAGGTAGTCGGCGCGAGGATGGAAGAAGGTCGGATTGATGTTGCAGGATTCTTCGATGTGCTGCTGGGCGAGGATCGGCGCGCCGGCAGCCACTCGGCCGATGATTGGCAGGGTGGAATCGTCGGCCTTGGCTTCGAAGCCGGGAATACGGATGCCGCGGGAAGCGCCCGGGGTCATCTCGATCGCGCCTTTGCGGGCGAGGGCCTTGAGATGTTCTTCCGCCGCGTTGGGCGATTTGAAACCCAATTCCTGAGCGATTTCCGCACGGGTGGGCGGATAGCCGTTGTCTTCGAGGCAACGTTTGATAAAGGCCAGAATCTCGGCTTGGCGTGGCGTCAGCTTTAGCATATTGATCGCTCTGTCTTTTTATACAGTGACTGGGATTATATACAGTGAAGCGGTCTTGGCAATGGGCGTTTTTTTGCCGCCCGCCGAGCGGTCGCGCAGAGCACTTATTAATGCTGGCGCCTTGTGTGGTTAAATAGCTGACCGACCATTCCCAAAACGAACCGGCAGGCTTGACAAGGCACAGGCTGAAACGTATGTTTCAAACAAGTGTTTGTCAGGCGGAGTAGCCATGGCCCAGTCGGAAACCGTTGAACGCATTCTTGATGCTGCCGAGCAGTTGTTCGCGGAGAAAGGATTCGCTGAAACCTCATTGCGTCTGATCACCAGCAAGGCTGGCGTCAATCTGGCTGCGGTGAATTATCACTTCGGCTCGAAAAAGGCGCTGATCCAGGCCGTGTTCTCGCGCTTCCTCGGCCCGTTCTGCGTGAGCCTCGATAAAGAGCTGGAGCGCCGTCAGGCCAAGCCTGAGAACAAGCCGACCCTCGAGGAGTTGCTGGAAATTCTCGTCGAGCAAGCGCTCGTCGTGCAGCCTCGCAGCGGTAATGATCTGTCGATCTTCATGCGTTTGCTCGGCCTCGCGTTCAGCCAGAGCCAGGGCCACTTGCGGCGTTATCTGGAAGACATGTACGGCAAGGTGTTCCGCCGCTACATGCTGCTGGTCAATGAAGCGGCGCCACGCATTCCACCGATCGAACTGTTCTGGCGCGTGCACTTCATGCTTGGCGCCGCTGCGTTCAGCATGTCCGGGATCAAGGCCTTGCGCGCGATTGCCGAGACCGATTTCGGCGTCAATACTTCCATCGAACAAGTGATGCGCCTGATGGTGCCTTTCCTCGCTGCCGGCATGCGCGCCGAAAGCGGCGTCACCGATACAGCCATGGCCAGCGCGCAATTGCGTCCGCGCAGCAAATCCATGCCGGTCGCCGCCAAGGTTTGACCGCGCACGGGTGGGCGCGGCAGCTGGTATCCGCTAAGCTAGCCGGCCATGCCGACTCTCGTACTGAACCCGATCTGCATGAATTCTGCTGACCGTCCGGGCAATGCCCTCGGTAGCGAATGCAAGCAGATCGGGTTTTTCGTTTTCAAGGAATCTCTATGACTGCTGGCCTGCAAGGCTCGTTGATGGTGGACGTCGCCGGTACCTGGCTGACGGCCGAAGATCGCCAATTGTTGCGTCAGCCCGAAGTGGGCGGCCTGATCATTTTCGCCCGCAATATCGAGCATCCTCGCCAGGTGCGCGAACTCAGCGCCGCGATCCGCGCGATTCGCCCGGATCTGCTGCTGGCGGTGGATCAAGAGGGCGGGCGCGTGCAGCGTCTGCGTCAGGGTTTCGTCCGTCTGCCAGCGATGCGCGCCATAGCCGATAACTCGAATGCAGAGTATCTCGCCGAGCAATGCGGCTGGATCATGGCCACCGAAGTGCTGGCGGTCGGACTCGACCTGAGTTTCGCCCCGGTGCTGGATCTGGACTATCAGCGCAGCGCTGTGGTCGGTACCCGTTCATTCGAAGGCGATCCCGAGCGCGCAGCCTTGCTCGCCGGTGCATTCATTCGCGGCATGAACAGCGCGGGCATGGCCGCCACCGGCAAGCATTTCCCGGGACACGGCTGGGCCGAAGCCGACTCCCATGTGGCGATTCCGAACGACGAGCGCAGTCTCGACGAAATCCGTGCCAATGATCTGGTGCCCTTTGCCCGTTTGAGCAAGCAGCTGGCCGCCGTCATGCCGGCCCACGTCATCTATCCGCAAGTCGACTCGCAGCCCGCCGGTTTCTCCCGACGCTGGCTGCAGGGGATCTTGCGTGGCGAGTTGCAGTTCGACGGCGTGATCTTCAGCGATGATCTGTCGATGGCCGGCGCCCACGTGGTCGGCGACGCTGCCAGCCGCATCGAGGCCGCGCTGAGTGCCGGTTGCGACATGGGGCTGGTATGCAACGACCGTGCGGCAGCCGAGCTGGCGCTCAGCGCGGCGCAGCGCATGAAGGTCAAGCCTTCCGCGCGCATCGCGAAGATGCGCGGGCAGGCCTTCGCCAGCACCGATTATCGTCAGGACCCGCGTTGGCTCACCGCCCTCGGCGCGCTCAAAGACGCTCAACTGATCGATTAAGGATTTTTCGTTATGACCGTTTACGCAATCATCGGTGGCACTGGCCTGACTCAGCTCGAAGGCCTGAGCATTCGCCAGTCGCTGGCAGTCGACACCCCGTACGGCGCACCATCGGCCGAGGTGCAGATTGGTGAATACGCCGGCAAGGAAGTGCTGTTCCTCGCCCGTCACGGTCACCCGCATCGTTTCCCGCCGCACAAGGTCAACTACCGCGCCAACCTCTGGGCGCTGAAGCAGGCGGGTGCCGAAGCGATCATCGCGGTGAATGCCGTTGGCGGGATTCATCCGGCCATGGGCACCGGGCATTTCTGTGTGCCGCACCAGATCGTCGACTACACCAGTGGGCGCGAGCACACCTATTTCGCCGATGATCTGGAACACGTCACCCACATCGATTTCAGCTTTCCCTACAGCGAGCCGTTGCGTCAGCAATTGATTGCAGCAGTCGCCGCCGAAGGCTGCGAATTCAGCGATCAAGGCGTGTACGCCTGCACCCAGGGACCGCGTCTGGAAACGGTCGCCGAGATCGTGCGACTGGAGCGTGACGGCTGCGACATCGTCGGCATGACCGGCATGCCGGAAGCCGCGCTGGCCCGCGAGCTGGATCTGGATTACGCCTGTCTGGCGCTGGTGGTGAATCCTGCAGCCGGCAAGACCTCCGAAGTGATCACCATGGCCGAAATCGAGCAGGCCCTGCACGACGGCATGGGCAAGGTGAAATCAACGTTGGCCCGGGTGCTGGCCAGCTAAGGACTGTCCATGAGCATTTTCATCGAGCGGCTCAAAGGGCTGACATGGACCCACGCATTCAGTAGCAAGGCGTTGGCCAAGGCCCGCGCTTATGCCGCCGATGACCGGGTCGAGATCCTCGAGATCGATGACAGGAAGATAGAGGCGTTCTGCGTCGGCTCGCAACTTCAGGCGTATGAGCAAAGCATTTATCTGTCCGAAGATCGGCTGGGATCGGTAAACCTGCGTTGCCTGTGCAGCTGTCCTGTTGCAATCGACTGCAAGCACAGCGCAGCGGTGCTCTATCACCTTCTGGGCACTGGCGAGGATGCGTCTGGAGGTGATGCACAGATCCCGTTGGGACGAGCGCTGGAGCATTGGCTTTCGACAATTCCCGTGCCGGCCAAGCCCGCTGAAGAAAGTGCGCAAACCGCAGGCACGCGTCTGTTTTACAAGCTCAAACCGACGTCTGCGAACGGCAAGTGGCTGCTGGATATTTTCAAGGTCTACCAGCTCAAGAGCGGCGAGTTACGCGAAGTCAAACCGATGTACTCGCTCGCGGAAATGCTCATGCGCCAGCCCGGCTACCTGTCCGAGCTGGATCTGCGCATCGCCCGGCTGTTGGTCGCCATGCATTCCCATCACGCCTATTACAGCGGCTATCCGCTGGAAGGCAGCAGCGGCGCTGAACTGCTGGAAATGCTCCTGCGTACTTCGCGGCTGTTCCTCGACTTCGAAGACCTGCGAGCGCTGACGCCGGGGGCGAAACGCGTCGGTCAGTTCTCTTGGGCCGAGCAAGCTGGCGGCGGATTCCGCGCGCAATGGAGCAGTGCCGAAGCCGCGCAGGAAACCGTGCTGGCGCTGGAGCCGCTTTATTACCTTGATCGTGAGCAGCGCCAGGTTGGCCCGCTGTTCACTGAGCTGGAAGAGAAGCTCGCCTGCCATTTGACCCTGGCGCCAGACATTCCGGCGCGTCAGGCCATGCAGTTCAGCCATCGCATGAGCGCGGCGACCCAAATTGCGCCACCGCACAAGCTCACCGAGCGGATCATCGATGACGTGCTGCCGCAGCCGCAACTGACCCTGGTCAGCGGTCGAGAGCGCTCGCGCTGGGAATATGTGCTGGAACACCGCGCCGCTCTGCTGTTTACCTACAACGGTCATCCGGCGGTGGACCGCAACCCGGAAGTGATGATCCTCAACGGCAGCGAAACCCAGCGCATTCAGCGTCAACCGGCGCTGGAAAAGAAGCTGCGCCAGAACCTGCAAAAACATGGCTTCAAGAAAGCCACGCGCAAGAGCGGCATGGATCGTCCCGGCGAGATGTTTACCTTGCCGGATGATTCCGCCTGGCTCGGGTTCATGCACGAAGGGCTGGCCACACTGCGCGCCGCAGATTGGAAAATCGAGATCAGTCCCGGTTTCCATTTCGATGTACAACCGGTTGAACAGTGGTATGCCGAGGTCGAAGAAGAGGCCACGCATCAGTGGTTTGATCTGCAGTTGGGTATCGTCGTCAACGGCGAACGCTACAGCTTGCTGCCGATCCTTCTGCACCTGTTGCGGACCCAGCCGCGCTTGCTCGACCCGGTCAATCTGGCGCAGCGCAGCGATGATGAAAAGCTCCTGATCGAGCTCAAGCCCAGCGGTTTTGGCGAACCGGCGGGCGCCAAAGTCGCGTTGCCGCTGAGTCGGGTCAAACCGCTGATGGCGACGCTGGGCGAGTTGTACCTGGGCGGCCATCAGGGTGATGCGCTGCGCTTGACCGCTCCAGACGCCGCGCGTCTGAGTATGCTCGATGGCGTGCCGCTGGATTGGCAGGGCGGCGAACGTCTGCGCACTTTTGCCAAGCGTCTGCAGAATTCCAGTCACGCCCACATTGCTGCGCCGGCCGGCCTCAATGCGCAACTGCGTCCGTATCAGCTCGAAGGCCTGAACTGGATGCAGACCCTGCGCGAGCTGGAGGTCGGCGGCATTCTGGGCGATGACATGGGCCTGGGCAAAACTTTGCAGACCCTTGCGCATCTGCTCACGGAGAAACACGCCGGGCGCCTGGACTGTCCGGCACTGGCGGTGATGCCCACCAGCCTGATTCCCAACTGGCTCGACGAAGCCGAGCGCTTCACGCCGCAGTTGAAAGTCCTGGCGCTGCACGGCACCGGGCGGCAAAAGGACTTTGCCAATCTGGGCGAATACGACTTGGTGCTGACCACTTACGCATTGCTGCCCAGGGATCTGGAAATCTTGCAGCCGCAGTCGTGGAGCGTGCTGATTCTCGACGAAGCGCAGAACATCAAGAACCCGCTGAGCAAAGCCGCCCAGGCCGCCCGTGACTTGCAGGCCCGTCAGCGCTTGTGTCTGAGCGGTACGCCGCTGGAAAACCACCTCGGTGAGCTGTGGTCGCAGTTCCATTTCCTCATGCCCGGCTGGCTCGGCGACAGCAAATCCTTTAACCGCGATTACCGCACGCCGATCGAAAAGCACGGCAATGTGCAGCGCATGCAGCACCTGACCGCACGCATCAAGCCGTTTTTGCTGCGGCGCAAGAAAGATCAGGTCGCCACCGAGTTGCCGCCGAAAACCGAAATCATCCATTGGGTCGAGCTCAGCGATGGTCAGCGCGACGTCTATGAAACGGTGCGCGTGGCGATGGACAAAAAGGTTCGCGACGAAATCGCCCGCAGCGGCGTGGCGCGCAGTCAGATCATCATCCTCGATGCGCTGCTCAAGCTGCGCCAGGTCTGCTGCGATCTGCGCCTGGTCAATATGCCGCTGACGGCGAAGGCGTTGCGCTCGGGCAGCGGCAAGCTGATCAGCCTGATGGAGATGCTCGAAGAACTGCTCGGCGAAGGTCGGCGCATTCTGCTGTTCTCGCAGTTCACCTCAATGCTGGCGCTGATTGAGCAGGAGTTGCAGCAACGCGGGCTTGCCTACTCGTTGCTGACCGGCGACACCACCGATCGGCGCACGCCGGTGAGGGAGTTCCAGGGCGGCAAGGTGCCGTTGTTCCTGATCAGCCTCAAGGCCGGGGGCACTGGTCTGAACCTGACGGCGGCGGACACGGTGATTCACTTCGATCCGTGGTGGAACCCGGCAGTGGAGAATCAGGCGACTGATCGGGCGTATCGGATCGGGCAGAACAATCCGGTGTTCGTCTACAAGATGATTGCCAAAGGCACCGTCGAAGAGAAGATCCAGGCGTTGCAGCAGGAGAAGGCTGCGCTGGCCGGGGCGGTACTGGAGGGTGGCACGACGGGCGGATTCAAACTCGAACAGAGTGATATCGAGGCGTTGTTTGCGCCTTTGCCGGTTTCCAGAGGTTGAAGGGTTTGAATCGCGGTGTGGCCATTCGCGAGCAGGCTCGCTCCCACATTTGATCTTCAGTGAATCTGGATCGTGTGGGAGCGAGCCTGCTCGCGAAAGCTATCTAACCAGCGACTCCGCTTTCAGCGCTTGTCGATCTTGTCCGGCAACGGCGCAAACAGCGCTTCAATATCATCGCTCTGCAATTTCCAGTCCCCGGCCTTGCGCCCATCGAGCACGCCCGCTGCCAGGTCGGACTTTTCCTTCTGCAGGTGCTGAATCTTCTCTTCCACCGTGCCCCGGGCAATCATCTTGTAGACGAACACCGGTTTTTCCTGGCCGATTCGATAGGCCCGGTCAGTCGCCTGATTCTCGGTTGCCGGGTTCCACCACGGGTCGTAGTGAATCACCGTATCGGCTTCGGTGAGGTTCAAGCCGACGCCACCGGCCTTCAGGCTGATCAGAAAGATCTGACGCGTGCCGCTCTGGAATTCCTTCACCGGTGTACGCCGGTCACGGGTCTGGCCAGTGAGAAGGGCGTAAGCGATCTTGCGTTTTTTCAATTCCTCTTCGATCAATGTCAGCATCGAAGTGAATTGCGAGAACAGCAGAATCCGCCGGCCTTCTTCGAACAGTTCCTCAAGCATTTCCATGAGGCTGTCGAGTTTGCCCGAGGTGCTGCCGCGTGCGGGCAGGGTGGCGTCGTTGACCAGGCGCAGATCGCAGCAGACCTGGCGCAGCTTGAGCAATGCTTCGAGAATGATGATCTGGCTGCGTGCCACGCCTTTGCGAGTGATCTCGTCACGGACTTTCTTGTCCATCGCCAGGCGCATGGTCTCGTACACGTCGCGCTGCGCTTCGTTGAGTTCGACCCAATGGATGATCTCGGTTTTCGGCGGCAGCTCCGTGGCGACCTGCTCTTTGGTGCGGCGCAGCAGAAACGGTTTTATCCGACCGTTGAGGTGTTGCAGTCTGACTTCACTGCCGCGCTTTTCGATCGGCACACGGTAATCGGCATTGAAGCTTTTCACGTCGCCAAGCCAGCCCGGCAACAGGAAGTGGAACAGCGACCACAGCTCGCCCAAGTGGTTTTCCAGCGGCGTGCCGCTGAGGCACAGGCGCTGGCGCGCGTTCAGCTCGCGCGCGGCCTGAGCGGCTTTGCTGTTGGGGTTCTTGATGTATTGCGCTTCGTCCAGCACCAGCACGTGCAGCGGCTGTTTGGCCAGGCGCTCAAGGTCCTTGGGCAACAGGGCGTAAGTGGTGAGGATCAGGTCGAAGTCGGCCAGATTGTCGAAGTGCTTTTTGCGCGTCGCGCCGTACAGTGCGAGGACTTTCAGTTGCGGGGTGAAGTGCGCCGCCTCGTCGAGCCAGTTCGGAATCAGGCTGGTCGGCATCACCACCATGCACGGACGATCGAGGCGTCCGGCGTTCTTCTCGCTGAGAATATGCGCCAGGGTCTGTAGGGTTTTGCCCAGGCCCATGTCATCGGCAAGAATCCCGCCGACTTCCAGTTGCCGCAGCGATTGCATCCAGCTCAAGCCTTCGAGCTGATACGGGCGCAGCGTCGCGTTCAAGCCTTGCGGCGCTTCGGCAGTGAAATCGCGGATGTCGCGCAGCCGCTGGGCGAAGGTGCGGATCTGCTCGCCGCCTTCCCACAACAGCGGCAGGCCTTCCAGCGAATTGAGCCTGGTCGCGTCAGCCTTGCTCAGGCGCAGGGTTGTTTCGCCCGGCTCCTGCAAATAGAACTCGCCCAGCGTCATCAATACCGGCTTCAAGCGACCGAGGGGCAGCGCCACTTGCAACGGCCCATGCTCGCTGGTGCGTTGCGGAATGTTGACCAGAATCAGCTCGTCATCGCGACGGCGGGCGAGGCGTTCCGGGTTGAGGATCTCGGTGTGCGAGCGCATCAGATTCAGCAGAATCGGCAGCAGGCTCAGGCGCTCGCCGTTGACGATGATGCCCAGTTCCAGATCAAACCAGTCGCGCTCCGGCGCCTGTTCGACGGTGGCGTACCAGTCGTCGACGGCGGTCAGGTCGAAGCCGAATTCCTCATCGATCTGCAACTCCCAGCCCTGGCTGCGCAACTTCGGCAAGTCATTCAGCGTGAAGGTCAGCCAGGCGCTGTCGTTGACCATCTCGTAGAGTTCGCCGGCGCTTTCCGGCAGCGCTTTGCTCTGCCGGGTGGCGATGCGGAAACCGAGGATGCGCAACTGTTCGCGGTAGGACTGTTCGACATCCGGGTGGCGTTTTATCCGCAGGGTCTGCGCTTCCTGACGGATCAGGATATCGCTGTGTTTTTGCCCGCTGACGTATTCGTCCAGATAGCTGAACGACAGCGCCGCGCGGTGCTGAATGTAGCGCTGCATCTTGCCGTTGCGCGGCTCGAAGGCGCTGAACTCGACGCTCGCCAGCCATAGGCGCGGCACCGGTTGCACGTTATCCACCAACACTTGCGGCGGCGCTTTCGGGCTGCGGTTTTCCAGCACGGCCTGGAGTTTTTCCAGCAGCTCGGCGTCTTTCGCGGCGGCGGGGTAGTCGAGGGTTTCCTGGATTTTCAGCAGCACCGCCGCGCAGTGCTTGCAGTTGCTGCGCACCGGGCAGGTGCAGGTGGCGTCGACCAGCAGCAGAGTGGCTTTGGCCGATTCGCGCAGATGGATGGTTTGTCGGTAAACGCTACCGCCAGAACCTTCGCAACTGGCGGTGATGGTCGCATCGCCGACCTGGGCGATGCGCACCCGATTCTCCAAAGCGTAGCGGCGGCCGCGCTCCAGACTCTGTTCTTTGAATCGGCTGACCCACGACGGGGCCAGCGGTTTGCTCAGGGGCGGCGGCATAAGGACTTCGATCAGTCCGGCACGACTTCAGGCGCTTCGCGAGGCGCTGGCGCGGTCAGGGAAGTGATCTTGATCAGCAGGGCCAGATGACCGTTGTCGAGGTAATTGAGCTGGCCGTTCTTGGTGTGGCTGTCCTGGCGCAGGCGCTCACTGGCGGTGACCAGGCCATTGGCGTCGATCTGATTGACCCAGAAATCGGCGGTGACGTCGGTGAAGCGGCCGAGTTTCATTTCCAGCGTGCCCTCGATCGGGAACTGGCCGAACTGCTCCTGACCTTCGCTCACCGCGACTTTCGCCGGCGCTTCGCCGAGGCTCTGCTGCCAGGCCTTGTGCATCAGCACGGTGTACTCGCCGCTGGCGGTGAGTTTGCTCACCACATCATTCAGCGCTGGGGTGCGCTGGCTGTCGCTGCCCAGACGCTGGGCGCCTGCGGCCCAGTCTTCCGGGGCGGCGCGGCTGACGATGGCCGGGACAGCATTCTGGCGCACCAGGATCATTTCGACCTGATACGTGTCATCGGCAAACGCCGTCGGTGCTGCAAGTGCAAGCAACAAAGTCAGAGAGCGGAACAGGCGCATCGGGCGTCCTTCAAGCGGATTTCGGGATGAGACGCTCAAACAGCGCCTCGACAGTATTGAAACGTTCTTCCGGGCGCTCCATCGGCACCTGGAATTTAAACATCGTCGCGCCTTCGAACTTGTAGCGCTTGGGCTGCGTCTGGATCAGCTTGATCAGGGTCATCGGGTCAACCGGCGTCTGCGCTTCGAACTCGATACGCCCGCCTTGCGGCCCGCCGTCGACTTTCTTGATGCCGAGCTTTTCCGCCTGCAATTTCAAAGCGGTGATCCGCACCAGGTTCTTGGTCGGCTCCGGCAACAGGCCGAAGCGGTCGATCATCTCCACCTGCAGATCCTTGAGGCCTTCCTCGTCGGTGGCCGAGGCGATGCGTTTATACAGAATCAACCGCGCATGCACATCCGGCAGATAATCTTCCGGAATCAGCGCCGGCACCCGCAGATTGACTTCCGGGCCGCCACCAAGCGGTTGATCGAGGTTCGGCTGCTCGCCCTTGCGGATCGACTTCACCGCGCGCTCGAGCATTTCCATGTACAGGGTGAAGCCGACGGCCTGAATCTGCCCGCTCTGACCATCGCCGAGCAGTTCGCCGGCGCCACGGATTTCCAGGTCGTTGGTCGCCAGCACGAAACCGGCGCCGAGGTCCTGGGTATTGGCGATCGCCTCCAGACGCTTTTCCGCGTCGGAAGTGATCTGCTGGCGCGGCGGCGTCAGCAGGTAGGCGTAGGCCTGGTGGTGACTGCGGCCGACACGACCACGCAACTGGTGCAACTGGGCCAGGCCGAACTTGTCAGCGCGCTCGATGATGATGGTGTTGGCGCTCGGCACGTCGATGCCGGTCTCGATGATGGTCGAGGCGATCAGCACGTTGAAGCGCTTGTGGTAGAAGTCGCTCATCACCTGTTCGAGTTCACGTTCGCGCATCTGCCCGTGGCCGATACCGATGCGCGCTTCCGGCACCAGTTCGGCGAGGTCGGCGGCGCATTTTTCGATGGTCTTCACATCGTTGTGCAGGTAGTAAACCTGACCGCCACGCAGCAGTTCACGCAGCAGGGCTTCCTTGACCGTGCTCTTGTTCTGTTCCATGACGAAGGTGCGCACCGACAGGCGTCGCGCTGGCGGCGTGGCGATGATCGACAGATCGCGCATGCCCGACACCGCCATGTTCAGCGTGCGCGGAATCGGCGTCGCAGTCAGGGTGAGGATGTCGACTTCGCTGCGCAGGGCCTTGAGCTGTTCTTTCTGGCGTACGCCAAAGCGGTGTTCTTCGTCGATGATCACCAGACCGAGGTTTTTGATCTTCACATCGTCGGACAGCAGTTTGTGCGTGCCGATGACGATGTCGATCTTGCCTTCCGCCAGATCGGCGATCGCCGCGTTGACTTCCTTGGCCGACTTGAAGCGACTCATCACTTCCACGGTCACCGGCCAGTCGGCGAAGCGGTCGCGGAAGCTGTTGTAGTGCTGCTGGGCGAGCAGGGTGGTCGGTACCAGAATCGCCACCTGACGACCGCCGTGCACGGCGATGAACGCGGCGCGCATGGCCACTTCGGTCTTGCCGAAGCCAACGTCGCCGCAGACCAGGCGATCCATCGGTTTCGGCGCGAGCATGTCTTCGCGCACGGCCTCGATGGTGGCTTGCTGATCGGGTGTTTCTTCGAACGGGAAACCGGCGCTGAAGGTGGCGTAATCGGCCTTCGGGTCGGCGAAGGCGTAACCTTCACGGGCGGCGCGACGGGCGTAAATGTCGAGCAATTCGGCGGCGACGTCACGCACCTGCTCGGCGGCTTTGCGCTTGGCTTTCTGCCAGGTCTCCGAGCCGAGGCGGTGCAGCGGCGCGAGCGAATCGTCGCTGCCGGTGTAACGCGCGATCAGGTGCAGGTTGGCCACCGGCACGTAGAGCTTGGCGTTCTCGGCGTATTCGAGGGTGAGGAATTCGGCGGCCTGATTGTCGATTTCCAGAATCGTCAGGCCCAGGTAGCGGCCGACGCCGTGATCGATATGCACCACCGGCGCGCCTTCGCGCAGTTCGGTGAGGTTCTTGATCACCGCATCGTTGCTGACATCGCTGCGCTTCTCGCGGCGGCGACGTTGCATGACCCGTTGGCCGAACAGCGGGCTTTCCGCCACCAGTGCCAGCGCCGGGTCGTCGAGCAGCAGACCTTCGTCGAGCGGGGCAATGGTGATCGCCAGACGATCCTTGCTGGCAACGAAGTCTGGCCAGCTGTCGACGGTTTTCGGCCGCAACTTCAGGCGTTCCAACAGTTCCAGCAGGACTTCGCGACGACCCGCCGATTCGGCGGTGAACAGCACGCGACCGGGGAATTCTTCGAGGAAGCCGGCCAGCGCCGCCAGTGGTTGCGTGGCTTTGGCTTCGATGGCCAGATCCGGCAGCGCGTGCGCCGGGAAGCGTTCACGGCCGACACCGCTTTCAACGTCTTGCTGACTGGCGACGACTCGCGGCCAATTCTTCAGACGCGCGAAGCAATCTTCTACCGGCAGGAACAGTTCGGCCGGTGGCAATAAAGGACGCGAAGGATCGACGCGGCGTTCTTCGTAACGATTGCGCACGTCGTTCCAGAAGTTTTCCGCCGCCTGCTCGATGCCCGGCAGCGAGAACACCTGGGTGTCCTGGGGCAGGTAGTCGAACAGCGTCGAGGTTTCGTCGAAGAACAGCGGCAGGTAGTACTCGATGCCGGCCGGGGTGATACCGCTGCTTAAATCCTGAAAGATCGGGCAGCGGCGAAAATCGACGTCAAAGCGCTCACGGAAACGCGCCTTGAAGCGGGTGACTGCGTCTTTCTGCAATGGAAACTCGCGGGCCGGCAGCAGCTTGACCGACTCGACCTTGTCGATCGAGCGCTGGGTTTCCGGATCGAAGGTACGCAGGGTTTCGATTTCGTCGTCGAACAGGTCGATGCGATACGGCAGCTTGCTGCCCATCGGGAACAGGTCGATCAGCGCGCCGCGTACGGTGAACTCGCCGTGCTCGTACACCGTGTCGACATAGCGATAGCCGCTGGCTTCGAGCCGCGCACGCATCTGTTCGACGTCGAGCTTCTGGCCGATGTCCAGCACCAGGCTGCTGCCGAGGAGGAATTTGGTCGGCGCCAAGCGATGTAGGGCGGTGGTGATTGGTACCACCAGCACGCCGTGGGCCAGTTCCGGCAGGCGATAGAGGCTGGCGATGCGCTGGGAAATGATGTCCTGGTGCGGCGAGAACAGGTCGTAGGGCAGGGTTTCCCAGTCGGGGAAATGCAGTACGGGCAAATCCGGGGCGAAGAAACTCAGCTCCTGTTCCAGCCGTTCGGCGCTTTGGCTGTCGGCGGTCAGCAGCAGGGTAAAGCGCTTGGCAGCGCTGGCAGCCTCGGCAATCGCCAGGCTGAGGGCGGCACCGGGCAGATTGCCCCAGTGCTGTTTACCTGCTTCGGCAGGGAGTAGCGGTAGACGCAGAACAGGCACGGAAGGTTGAGCTCCAGGCGTTGCGACAAAGTCGGTAATTGTAGCGGCCTCCGGTGCCGCCTGTCAGTTGCAGACTGCGTCTATCTTCATGGTTTGGACGAAATGTAGTGGTAACCATAAAAACGAGCACTTTTTTCATGGTTATGTAGTGCCGAAACCGGGTGGTGTTACGGAGGGTTACAGACATCGTCTAACAGTCGTCGAAAAATTGACTGCGCTGAAAGCCCCGGTTTTACTGGGCTGGAGAAGGGCGTAAATTTTTTGAACGGAAATTTGTTACCGATTGCGCGACAAGCGCGCATTGCTGAAAGGGCTTGTCGGCGGCATAATGTAGCCCCTTTTTTCTGCCCCTACATGTGGAAGGTTACCGTGACTCAGAAGCCCGACCAGTGTCTTGGTGAATGGATCGACCGTGAAGCACTCGCAGAAGCGATGATCCCGCTTATCGGTCAGCTCTACCGCAATAACAACGTGGTTAGCTCGATCTATGGCCGCAGCCTGATCAACCAGTCTGTCATCGCGATTCTCAAAGCTCACCGCTTTGCTCGCCACCGTTCTTCCGACGACAGCGAACTCTCCGTCCACGAAACATTCCCACTGCTCAAGGCCATGAGCGAGCTCAAGCTCGGCGCGGCGTCGGTGGATCTGGGCAAGCTGGCGTTCAAGTTCCGTAACGAAGGCAACGGCCGCAGCGCCGAGCAGTTCGTGCGTGAAGAGATGGCTGACGTGGTTGGCCAGCAGAACGCCTCGGCCCGCAAAGGCACCGACGTTGTTCTTTACGGCTTCGGTCGTATCGGCCGTTTGCTGGCGCGCATCCTGATCGAGAAAACCGGTGGTGGCGACGGCCTGCGTCTGCGCGCCATCGTCGTGCGCAAAGGCGCCGAAAACGACCTGACCAAACGCGCCAGCCTGCTGCGTCGCGATTCGGTACACGGTTCGTTCAACGGCACCATTACCATCGACGAAGAAAACAACACCATCACCGCCAACGGTAACCTGATCCAGGTGATCTACGCGAAGAACCCGACCGAGGTGGATTACACCCAGTACGGCATCAAAGACGCGCTGCTGGTGGACAACACCGGTGTATGGCGTGACGCCGATGGACTGGGTCAGCACCTGGCCTGCCCGGGCATCGACCGCGTTGTTCTGACCGCGCCTGGCAAGGGCAAGCTGAAGAACATCGTTCACGGCATCAACCACGGTGAAATCACCGCTGACGACAAGATCGTCTCGGCTGCTTCCTGCACCACCAACGCCATCGTGCCGGTGCTCAAAGCGGTCAACGACAAGTTCGGCATCATCAACGGTCACGTCGAAACCGTTCACTCGTACACCAACGACCAGAACCTGATCGACAACTTCCACAAGGGCGATCGCCGTGGCCGCAGCGCCGCGCTGAACATGGTGATCACCGAGACCGGCGCCGCTACCGCTGCTGCCAAGGCTCTGCCTGAGCTGGCCGGCAAGCTGACCGGTAACGCGATCCGCGTTCCGACGCCAAACGTGTCGATGGCCATTCTCAACCTCAACCTTGAGAAAGCCGCCACCCGTGAAGAGATGAACGAGTACCTGCGCTACATGGCGCTGCACTCCGAGCTGCACAAGCAGATCGACTTCGTCAATTCGCAGGAAGTGGTGTCGACCGACTTCGTCGGCTCGCGTCACGCCGGTGTGGTCGATGCTGAAGCGACCATCGTGCAGGACAACCGCGTCGTTCTGTACGTTTGGTACGACAACGAGTTCGGCTACAGCTGCCAGGTAGTTCGCGTAATGGAAGACATGGCTGATGTGAATCCGCCAGCGTTCCCGCGCTAAGCCTCAGGCTTGAATGAAAACGCCCCGGCATTTGTCGGGGCGTTTTTGTTTGTGGGCCTGTTGGATCTTCAGCGTCCTTGCCGGCCTCTTCGCGAGCACGCTCGCTCCCACACTGGATCAGTGTCGTTCACAATCTTCTGTGGGAGCGAGCCTGCTCGCGAAAGCATTCTGTCAGGCGCCGCTGGCTACCGAAGCCTGCGCCGTGCGCAACTCATGCCGGTTGCCACGGAACAGCACCAGTGTCGCAATCAACCCCAACACCGCCGCGCCACTGAGCCAGATCCCCGGTGCTGCCTTGTTGTCCAGCACGTGGATCAGGTAGGTACACGCCGCCGGGGTAAAGCCGCCGAACGTCGCCGTCGCCAGGCTGTAGGCCAGCGAGAAACCGGTCGTGCGCACTTCCACCGGCATGATCTCGGTCAGCGCCACCACCATCGCGCCGTTGTACGAGCCATAAAGAAACGACAGCCACAGTTCGACAATCAGCAAATGGCTGAAGCTCGGGTTCGCCACCAGCCACGACAGCGCCGGATACGCCGTCAGGATCGCCAGAATCGTCGCTGCCAACAGCAAGGGTTTGCGGCCGATCTTGTCGGACAGCGCGCCCATCACCGGTAGCCAGAAGAAATTCGACAAGCCGATGCACACCGTCACCAGCAAGGCGTCGAGGTCCGAAAGATGCAGCTCGGCCTTGCCGAACGTCGGCGTGTACGCAGTGATCAGGTAGAACGACACCGTGGTCATCACCACCAGCGCCATGCCGGCAATGACGACGCCGAAGTTCTGGCCGATCGAGCGGACGATCTCGCCGAGGGTAGGGCGGTGGGTGCGCGCCTGGAATTCTGGAGTTTCTTCCAGCGAGCGACGGATGAAGAAAATCACCGGCACGATCATGCAGCCGATCAGGAACGGCACGCGCCAGCCCCATTCGCCCATTTGCTCCGGACTCAGCCAGTGGTTGAGGCCAACGCCGAGCAGGCCGGCGAACACCACGGCTGCCTGTTGGCTGGCCGACTGCCAACTGACGAAAAAGCCTTTACGCCCCGGCGTAGAGATTTCCGCCAGATACACCGACACGCCGCCCAGTTCCACGCCCGCTGAGAAGCCTTGCAACAGACGGCCGAACAACACCAGTAGCGGCGCGGCGACACCGAGCGTCGCGTAGCCGGGCACGCAAGCAATCAGCACCGTACCGGCGGCCATCATCGCCAAGGTGATGATCAGCCCTTTGCGCCGTCCGTGTCGGTCGATATAGGCGCCGAGGAAAATGGCCCCCAGCGGGCGCATCAGGAAGCCGGCGCCGAAGGTCGCCAGCGACAGCATCAGCGAAGCGAACGCGCTGTCGGTGGGGAAGAAGGTTTTGGCGATGGCCGTGGCATAGAAGCCGTAGACCATGAAGTCGAACATTTCGAGGAAGTTGCCGCTGACAACGCGAAAGATCGCTTTGCCTTTGCCCGTGGTGGAGGACATGGGAGGTACTCACTGTTCAATTTTGTATAAAGGCGTTGCAGCCATGGGGAAGCGAGCGGGCGCTTGTAGTTCATAATGGCCGCCGTGGTTTTGCGGGGAGATGAAGAATTGTTAACTGGACGCTGGTGGGGGCCTGTGATGTTGGCGGTGGCAATCGGCGGCTGCGGCAGCGGCGATTCCCTGGAACAGGTCGGTGGCTCGACCATGGGCAGCACTTGGTCGGTCAAATACGTACGCCACGCCGGGGTCGCCGATCCTGCGCGGGTGCGCGGCGAAGTGCAGGCCATCCTCGGCGAAGTCGATCAGCAGCTGTCGACTTACCGAAGTGACTCCGCCATCCAGCGTTTCAACGCCTTGCCCGCCGATAGCTGCCAAGCCATGCCGGCAGCGGTGCTCGAATTGGTCCGCATCGGCGAACAGCTTTCAACGCAAAGCGAAGGCTCCTACGACCTGACCGTGGAACCGCTGCTGGACCTCTGGGGATTCGGCCCGCAAGGACGCGAAGAAAAGATCCCTGATGCGGCCGCTGTGGCCGAGGTCATGCAGCGAGTCGGTCATCAGCATCTGCGCATCGACGGCGAGCAGTTGTGCAAGGACGCCGCCGTCGAAGTCGACTTCAACAGTATTGCCGCCGGTTACGCCGTGGATGCCATCGCCGCCAGATTGCAGGGCATGGGCATCGACAATTATCTGGTCGAAGCCACGGGCGAACTCAAAGCCCGCGGCAAGAAGCCGGATGGTTCAGCGTGGCGCATCGCTCTCGAAGAGCCTCGCGATGACCAGCAAGTGGCGGAGCGGATTATCGATGTCGATGGCTACGGCGTGTCCACCTCCGGCGACTACCGCCACTATTTTCTGCAGGACGGTCGGCGTTATTCCCACACCTTCGATGCACGCAGCGGGCGACCTGTCCTACACGACCTGGCGTCAGTCACGGTGATTCATCCTTCAGCGTTGATGGCCGATGGACTATCGACGCTGTTGCTGATTCTCGGGCCGGAAAGGGCGCGGGAGTATGCCCAAGAGCATGACATTGCTGCATTCTTTGTCCTGCGTGCCGATACAGGTTTCGTCACCCGCAGCAGTCAGGCATTTGCGCAGCTTGTCGGTGAAAAAAACTGACCGAAGACAAGACGAAAGCTGGCGTTGTAGTGCAGGCAAAAGTAGCCTACGACGCGACCAAGGGTTAATGTGCGCGGCGTTGACGCTTCTATAGACTGTGTCCGGGTTCTTCACTGGCCCCCAATTGTTCCTTCGCGCCGCCGTTCGGCGTGATTTAGCCGCCGGTGCTGCTGGCACCGCGGCCTGTTCTGAGGAGTACGCATGGCTGTCTACAACTACGACGTGGTGGTACTGGGTTCCGGCCCGGCGGGAGAAGGCGCGGCAATGAACGCCGCCAAAGCGGGGCGCAAGGTGGCGATGGTCGACAGCCGTCGCCAGGTCGGCGGCAACTGCACCCACCTCGGCACCATCCCGTCCAAGGCACTGCGTCACTCGGTGCGGCAGATCATGCAGTTCAACACCAACCCGATGTTCCGCGCGATCGGCGAGCCACGCTGGTTCTCCTTCCCGGACGTGTTGAAAAGCGCCGAAAAAGTCATTTCCAAGCAAGTCGCATCGCGCACCGGCTACTACGCCCGTAACCGCGTCGACGTGTTCTTCGGCACCGGCAGCTTCGCCGACGAGCAAACCATCGAAGTGGTCTGCGGCAACGGTGTGGTGGAAAAACTGGTGGCCAAGCACATCATCATCGCCACCGGTTCGCGTCCGTATCGCCCGGCGGACATCGATTTCCACCACCCGCGTATCTACGATAGCGACACCATCCTCAGCCTCGGCCACACCCCGCGCAAACTGATCGTTTACGGCGCTGGTGTGATCGGTTGCGAATACGCGTCGATCTTCAGTGGTCTGGGTGTGCTGGTCGAACTGGTCGACAACCGTGGCCAGTTGCTGAGCTTCCTCGACTCGGAAATTTCCCAGGCGCTGAGCTACCACTTCAGCAACAACAACATCACCGTGCGTCACAACGAAGAGTACGACCGCGTCGAAGGCGTGGACAACGGCGTGATCCTGCACCTGAAATCCGGCAAGAAGATCAAGGCCGACGCCTTGCTCTGGTGCAACGGCCGTACCGGCAACACCGACACGCTGGGTCTGGAAAACATCGGGGTCAAGGTCAACAGCCGTGGCCAGATCGAAGTCGACCAGAACTACCGCACTTGCGTGGAAAACATCTACGGTGCCGGTGACGTGATCGGCTGGCCAAGCCTGGCCAGTGCCGCCCACGATCAGGGTCGTTCGGCTGCTGGCAGCATCGTCGACAATGGCAGCTGGCGCTTCGTCAATGACGTGCCGACCGGCATCTACACCATTCCGGAGATCAGCTCGATCGGCAAGAACGAGCAGGAGCTGACCCAAGCGAAAGTGCCGTACGAAGTCGGCAAGGCGTTCTTCAAGAGCATGGCGCGCGCGCAGATTGCCGGTGAGCCGCAGGGCATGCTGAAGATCCTCTTCCACCGCGAAACGCTGGAAGTGCTCGGCGTGCACTGCTTCGGTTATCAGGCGTCGGAGATCGTGCACATCGGTCAGGCGATCATGAACCAGCCGGGCGAGCTGAACACCCTGAAGTATTTCGTCAACACCACGTTCAACTACCCGACCATGGCCGAAGCCTATCGGGTAGCGGCGTACGACGGCCTCAACCGGCTTTTTTGACGGGCTCCGGCCGGTGGCCTGAGCCGGCCGGGGAGACCGATTTCAGCAATTCTCAAGGGTGGCAGTGGCCAAACCGGGAAAGTCTGTAATCAGGCTGTCAACGCCGAAGTCGGCGAGTCTGCGCATCAGTGCAGGCTCGTTGACGGTCCACACCGACACATGCAGGCCCTGACGCTGCGCCTTCTGCAGGCGTTCCGGCGTACACAGCGTCCAGTTCAATGCGAGAATCTCGCAGCCGTAGCTCGCCGCGACTTTCAGCGGATCGAGCCATGCGTATTCGGCCACCAGGCCACGGGATACGTCGGGTACCAGATCCAGCGCTGCCTTCAAGACTTCCCGCGAACTCGAAGTGATCGTCACCTTGTCGAGCAGGCCGTGGCGCTGCGCCATTTCCCGAATCGCCAGCACGGTAGTCGCCGCGCGGGTGCGTGATGCGCTTTTGACTTCCAGCTGCCAGTGCTCGAAATCACATTGCTCGAACAACTCTTCCAGCGTTGGAATCGGGCACGGCTTGATCCAGCCCGGGCCGCCCTTGCGTGCGTCGTAGGTCACCAGTTCGGCGGCGGTGTGCTCGACGACTTTGCCGCGACGGTCGGTGGTGCGCTTGAGGGTCGGGTCATGGATGACCATCAGCTCGCCGTCCTTGGACAGGTGCAGATCCAGTTCGCAGCGGCGCACGCCGTGCTTGAGGCATTCCTGAAAGCTGCTCAGGGTGTTTTCCGGTGCTTCGCCCTTGGCGCCGCGGTGGCCGTAGATGAGGGTCACGGTGCTTCCTTAAGTTAAATGCCAGATTCGTTCTGTTCGCGGGCCAGACGGCGTTCCTGAGCCTGCTTCTGCAAGATGTAGCGCGCGAGCAATTGGCGCTGGGCATCGGTCGGACGCTCGAACTCGGTGCCGACGTCATAGCCATCGCCCTTGGGATCGCAATGGGTGACCCGGGCACGCAGCAGCAGGCCAAGCGCCTGCGGCATCAGTACCAGTTTCACCGACAGGTGTGCGCCGGTGGCAATCGGGGTCGGGTACTGAAAGTCGATCCCGCCCTCGGAGATGATCACCGGCTGCGGCTCGCCGATGTGGCCGAGCACGGTCAGGGCGATCACCTGGCTGAGCAGGTCGATGCGTTTGTTCTGCGATTTGAGGAACGCGGCGATGGCGCGGTCGCGCTCGCTGATCTGCCGCAACAGGTGCTGCGACTCGAATTCGCTCAGGTGCAGTTCGCTGAGCAGGTTGAAGAGTGGGGAAGCATCCTGCAACACTTCCTGGCCTGCGGCTTCGGGAGCGGACAGGGGCCTAATTTCCAGTGCGATCGTGTCCTCGATACGGTAGTATTCGCGGCGATCTTCTTCATCTAATGTCGACATGGCGAACCCATGGTAGCGGCGGTGGTCTGAGTGTAAAGCTGGTTTTCGACCCCCGCCACAAGGACGTTCCTTTTCCCTCCGAACAAGCCCCGACATGTTCAGACCTCTCTTCGTATTTATCGGCACGCGTTATACCCGTGCAAAGCGTCGCAATCATTTTGTGTCATTCATTTCCCTGACTTCGATGATCGGGCTCGCCCTTGGCGTGGTCGTGATGATCGTCGTGCTGTCGGTGATGAACGGCTTCGACCATGAGATGCGCACCCGCGTGCTGGGCATGGTGCCCCACGCTACTCTCGAGACCGGCGAGCCGATCAATGACTGGCAGAGCCTGGCCGACAAGGTCAAGCAGAACCGGCAGGTGACGGCGGTGGCGCCGTTTACCCAGATGCAGGGCCTGCTGACCAACAACGGTCAGGTTTCCAAGGTGTTGCTCAATGCCATTGATCCTGCGCTCGAGCGCAATGTGTCGATCATCGACAACTTCATGAAGCAGGGCAAACTCGACGACCTGACGCCCGGCAGCTTCGGCATCGTCATCGGCGACAAGGCGGCGACCAAGCTCGGCGTCGGCATCGGTGACAAGGTCACCTTCGTCGCGCCGGAGGTCAGCGTGACCCCGGCCGGGATGTTCCCGCGCATGAAGCGCTTCACCGTGGTCGGGATTTTCCATGTCGGCGCCGGTGAGCTTGATGGCTACCTTGGTGTGACCAACCTGCAGGATCTGGCGAAAATGCACCGCTGGAAAGCCGATCAGGTGCAGGGTCTGCGGCTGAAGTTCGACGACCTGTTCCAGGCCCCGCGCGAGGCGTGGAACATCGCCCAGCAGCTCGGTGAGGACCGTTACTACGCCCGCGACTGGACCCGCACCCACGGCAACCTGTATCAGGCGATCCGCATGGAAAAAGCCATGATCGGGCTGCTGTTGCTGCTGATCGTCGCCGTCGCCGCGTTCAACATCATTTCCACGCTGGTGATGGTGGTCAACGACAAGAAGGGTGACATCGCCATTCTGCGTACCCTTGGCGCCACTCCGGGCACGATCATGCGCACGTTCATGGTTCAGGGCACGGTAATCGGCGTGGTCGGCACGGCGATCGGCGCGGTGGTCGGGATCCTCGCGGCACTGAATGTCAGTGCGGCCATTTCGGCGCTTGAAGGGCTGATCGGCCACAAGTTCCTTAATGCTGACGTGTATTTCATTGATTATCTTCCTTCGCAGGTCCAGAGCCAGGACGTCGTCATGGTCTGCGCCGCTGCGTTGGTCCTGAGTTTCCTCGCCACCCTGTATCCCGCCTGGCGTGCCGCGCGCACCCAGCCGGCGGAGGCGTTACGTTATGAGTGAGTCGGGCATGAGTGAACAAGCAATTCTGAGCTGCCGTAACCTGGGCAAATCCTACGAGGAGGGTCCTGAGTCGGTACAAGTGCTGGCCGGCCTGCAACTGGAGTTGCACCCGGGCGAGCGTGTGGCGATCGTGGGTAAATCCGGTTCCGGCAAAAGTACCTTGCTCAACCTGCTCGGCGGCCTCGATACGCCGAGCAAAGGCAGTGTCTGGCTCGACGGTGAAGAGCTGTCGGCATTAAGCGAGAAGAAGCGGGGCCTGCTGCGCAATCGCGCGCTTGGTTTCGTTTACCAGTTTCACCACCTGCTGCCGGAATTCACCGCGCTGGAAAACGTCTGCATGCCGCTGTTGATCGGCAAGACCGCCATCCCGGAGGCGCGCCAGCGTGCCACGGCATTGCTGGAGCGCGTCGGTCTCGGCCATCGTCTGGAACACAAACCGGCGGAACTGTCCGGCGGCGAGCGTCAGCGCGTGGCCATTGCCCGTGCTCTGGTCAATAACCCGGGGCTGGTGATGCTCGATGAGCCAACCGGCAACCTTGACCTGCATACCGCCGAAGGCATTCAGGATCTGATGCTGGAGCTGAGCACTTCGATGCGCACAGCGTTCCTGGTGGTGACGCACGACATGAACCTGGCTCGCCAGATGGACCGCGTCCTGCAGTTGCAGGAAGGTTGCCTGACGCCCATCTGACTGGCTGAAACCCGGCGCCCGTAACGGTGCCGGGTCTTTTATTTCTACACGGTGCCCCAGCGAATGTTCAGACCGTTATCGATCTTTATCGGCACGCGCTATACCCGCGCCAAGCGCCGCAATCGCTTTGTTTCGTTCATTTCGATGACCTCGATGATCGGCCTCGCCCTCGGCGTGCTGGCGATGATCGTGGTGCTGTCGGTGATGAATGGCTTTCAGCGCGAAATGAGCTCGCGCATCCTCGGCATGGTGCCCCATGCGACCATCGTTGGCGTCAAGCCGATCGACGACTGGCAGCCAGTGGCCGCCGCTGCGATGAAAAATCCCGAAGTGACGGCCGCCGTGCCGTTCACCGAAATGGAAGGCATGCTGTCCTACAAGGGTTCGATGCAGCCGATTCAGATCAGCGGCGTTGATCCGGCCCAGGAAGGCAAGGTGTCGATCGTTGCCCAGCACATCGTCCAGGGTCGTCTGGATGCCTTGAAGCCGGGCGAATTCGGTGTGGTGATCGGTGAAATCACCGCGCGGCGTTTCCGCCTCAATGTCGGCGACAAGATCACCCTGATCGTCCCGGAAGTCAGCACCGCGCCGGGCGGTATCACCCCGCGCATGCAGCGCCTGAATGTGGTGGGCGTGTTCAAGGTCGGCGCCGAGCTGGACGGCTCGATGGGCCTGATTCATGTCGCCGATGCCGCGACCATGCAGCACTGGCAGCCGAATCAGGTGCAGAGCGTGCGGCTGGCGGTCAAGGATCTGTACGCGGCACCGAAAGTGTCTGCGGACATCGCCAGTGGCCTCGGCGCTGACTTCAAGGCTGACGACTGGACTCACACCCAGGGCAGCCTGTTCAGCGCGATGAAGATGGAAAAAACCATGATCGGCCTGCTGTTGTTGATGATCGTCGCGGTGGCGGCGTTCAACATCATCGCGACGCTGATCATGGTGGTGAACGACAAGGGCGCGGACATCGCCATCCTGCGCACGATCGGCGCCACGCCCCGGCAGATCATGGCGATCTTCATGGTCCAGGGCACGGTGATCGGTATTGTCGGCACCATCATTGGCGGCGTGCTGGGCGTGATTGCGGCGCTCAATGTCAGCGAACTGGTCGGTTGGGTCGAGCGCGTGACCGGCCAGCATATCTTCAGTTCGGACGTGTATTTCGTCAGCAACCTGCCTTCGGAACTGCAGGGTGGGGATGTGCTGTTGATCTGCTCGGCGGGATTCATTCTGAGCTTTCTGGCGACGGTGTATCCGGCGTGGCGGGCGGCGAAGATCGAACCGGCGCATGCCTTGAGATATTCGTAACCTTTAGACCGCTTTCGCGAGCAGGCTCGCTCCCACAGGGGAGCGCATTCCTCCTCAGAGAGCAGGCTTGATGTCGCAGTGGAATACATTCCAACTGTGGGAGCGAGCCTGCTCGCGAAGGGGCCGGACCTGCTGGCCTCAATCTTCCGTTGGCAACTCGATCACAAACCGCGTCCAACCCGCTTCAGATTCGCAATGAATCTGCCCGCCATGTGCCCGTACGATCGACTGGGTAATCGCCAAGCCCAACCCCGCATGCTCACTGCTGCCTTCCTGCCGCGCCGGATCCGCTCGATAGAAGCGGTCGAACAGACGTGGCAGTAATTGCGCGGAAATACCCTCGCCACTGTTCTCGACGCAGACGCGCACGATCTCCCCCTCGTCGACGATGCTCAAGCGCACATAACCCTCGGCCGGGGTAAACCGCAGTGCGTTATCCAGCAGGTTCGACAAGGCCCGGCGCAACATGCCGCGATCACCTTCGATTTGCGCCTCACCTTCACGGCTCAAGCTCACGCCAGCGTCTTCCGCCAATGGCGCAAAAAACTCCAGCAGCATGTCAGCTTCATCCGCCAGTTCCAGCGGTTCGCGCTTGGGCATCAGCAAGCCGTGGTCTGCCTTGGCCAGATAGAGCATGTCGTTGACCAGTTGCGCCATCCATTGCAGTTCTTCGAGGTTGCTGTGCAGCGCTTCGCGGTAATCCTCCAGTGCGCGTGGGCGGGTAAGGGTGACCTGGGTGTGGGTCAGCAGATTCGACAACGGAGTGCGCAGTTCATGGGCGATGTCGGCGGAGAATGCCGAGAGGCGCTGAAACGAGTCGTCGAGGCGTGCGAGCATGGCGTTGAAGCTGTGGGCCATTTCCGCAAGCTCTGGCGGCATCTTCTCTTCAGGCAGTCGGGCATTCAGCGATTGCGCGGAAATCCCACGGGCCACTGCGCTCATCCGCCGCAACGGGCGCAGACCGCTGCGCGCCGCCCAAGCCCCGAGCAGGGCAGTAGCCAGCGCCGACAGGCCGACGGTCAGCCAGATCAGATGCTGCATGCGCGTAAGAAAATGCTGGTGATGGGTGATGTCCAGCAGCAGCGTCAGTTGTGGCGAATCCGCTGCGTCCGGGTAGAGCGGGGCGCGCAGCACGCGGTAATCGGTGCCGTCATGGCTGATGGTCGACAGGCCGGTTTGCAGCGGCAGATTCTTCGGAATCTGCACCGAGCTGTCATACCAGTGTTGTCCGTCGCCACTGGTGATGCGCAACGACAGATCCGCCTGACGGCTGAGTTCATCGGCCAGCCGCGCCTCGCGCTGGGCAGGTTGGAGATCCTGCAAGGCGCGGCGCAGGCCGATCAGTTTCGTCTCCAGTTGTTGCTGGTCAAGCTCGATGAAGTGCGCCTCGCTGGCACGGTCGAACAGCACCCCGGCGAACAGCGAGACGACCGCAGTGCAAGCGGCAAACAACAGCGCCAAGCGCGTGCTCAAGGACCAACGACGCATCACAGCGAACGCTCTTCGAGCACGTAACCCATGCCGCGCACGGTGTGGATCAACTTGTTGGGAAAGTCATCGTCGATCTTCAGGCGCAAGCGGCGGATCGCCACTTCGATGACGTTGGTGTCGCTGTCGAAATTCATGTCCCAGACCTGCGAGGCGATCAGCGATTTGGGCAGGACTTCACCCTGACGGCGCAGGAGCATTTCCAGCAGGGCGAATTCCTTGGCGGTCAGGTCGATGCGCTGGCCGCTGCGTTCGACCCGGCGGCGGATCAGATCCAGGCGCAGATCGGCCAGTTGCAGACTGGTTTCCTGGGCGATTGCGCTGCCGCGCCGCAACAGGCTGCGCACCCTGGCGAGCAGCTCGGAGAAGGCGAATGGCTTGACCAGATAATCGTCGGCGCCCAGTTCGAGGCCGTGAACCCTGTCCTCCACGGCGTCTTTGGCGGTGAGAAAAAGTACCGGCGTGTCGAGGCCGGCGCTGCGCACCGCTTGCAGAATCTGCCAGCCACTGCGCCCGGGCAGCATTACATCGAGGATCAACAGCGCGTAGTCGCCGCTCAAGGCCAATTGCTGGCCGCTGATTCCGTCGGCCACCAGCTCGGTATTGAATCCGGCCTCGGTCAGGCCCTGACGCAGGTACTGGCCGGTTTTCGCTTGGTCTTCGACGATCAACAGTTTCATGGGCGACTCGGGCTGGTTCGGGATGAAAAAGGGCGAAGGCGTTATACCGTGAGATCCGGCGATTAGCGCCAAGCTGACAAAGTTGTAATCTGCCCGTCAGGTCGATGCCAGCCCTGGGTGGTTAGAGTTTCCCACAGGCTGAACCTTCTCTTGTTGGAGTACGACCATGTTTTTGCGCACCTCGCTGAAAATAGCCGCCTGTCTGCTGGGATTGAGTACGCCAGCCTGGGCGACACCGGTGCACACCTTCGCCTTCGGCCAGCCGGCAGCGGCGAGCCAGGCCACGCGGACTATCGAAATCGTCATGGGCGACATGAACTTCGACCCGAAAGCCATACAGGTCAAGGCCGGTGAGACGGTTCGCTTTGTACTGGTGAATAAAGGCCAGTTACTGCACGAATTCAATCTCGGTGATACGGCGATGCATGCCAGTCACCAGCAGGAAATGTTGCAGATGCAGCAAAGCGGCATGCTCACGCCTACCGGCATGAAAGAAATGTCCCACGACATGGCAGGCATGGATCACGCGGCGATGGGCCATGGCATGCAGCATGACGACCCCAACAGCGTACTGGTCGAGCCCGGTAAAACTGCTGAGTTGACCTGGACCTTCAGCAAGGCAACGGCGCTCGAGTTTGCCTGCAATATCCCCGGGCATTATCAGGCCGGCATGGTCGGCAAACTGACAGTCAGTCAGTAAGCACTCAAAGGCGCGGGCAAAGGCTGGTAGAATCCGCTGATTCTTCAGTCAGGTTTCCGCCATGCATCCCGCAGCCGAACATTCGCCGCTGGGCAAATCCAGCGAATACATCGCCACTTACACGCCGTCCCTGCTGTTCCCGATTCCGCGCACCGCGAAATGGGCCGAGCTGGGCCTGACCGCCGAAACCCTGCCGTATAAAGGCGTGGATTTCTGGAACTGCTTCGAGCTGTCGTGGCTGCTGCCCTCGGGCAAACCGGTGGTGGCGATCGCTGAATTCAGCATCCCGGCGGATTCGCCGAACATCATCGAATCGAAGTCGTTCAAGCTCTACCTCAACTCGCTGAACCAGACGCCGTTCGCCGACGTCGCCACGCTGGAAGCGACGCTGGTCAAGGATCTCTCCGCCGCTGCCGGCAAACCGGTGGGCGTGCGGGTGCGCAGTCTGAAAGACGTGGAAGCTGAAGGCGTGGTGGCGTTGCCGGGCGTGTGCATCGACGATCTCGATATCAGCGTGAGCAATTATGAACACCCGCGTCCGGAGCTGCTGCGTTGCGATGATTCGCGGATCGTTGAAGAGAGCGTGCACAGCCATCTGCTCAAATCCAACTGCCCGGTGACCAGCCAGCCGGACTGGGGCAGCGTGGTGGTGGAATATCGCGGCGCGGCACTGGATCACGCCAGCCTGCTGGAATACATCGTCAGCTTCCGCCAGCATTCGGATTTCCATGAGCAATGCGTTGAGCGGATTTTTCTTGATCTGCAGCGGTTGTTGAAGCCGCAGAAACTCACGGTGTTTGCACGCTATGTGCGCCGGGGTGGGCTGGATATCAACCCGTATCGCAGCACTGAAGAGGTGCAGCTGCCGAATCACCGGCTCGTACGTCAATAAAGAACCGGAATGTGCGATATCCCTTGTGGGAGCGAGCCTGCTCGCGAATGCGGTGTGTCATTCAACGATGATGTCGACTAACACGACGCCTTCGCGAGCAGGCTCGCTCCCACAAGCGCTTGCATGCACATTTTGCAAATGAAAAAGCCCTGCCATCGCTGGCAGGGCTTTTTTGTGCGGCGGGGCGTCAGATGCCCATGCTGCCCAGGGTATTCATGATATTGCGCAGGGTGCCGGCGATCGCCGGGTGTTCGACTTCGAAGCGCTCGACCGCCAGATTCACGCCGTCGGCGATGCTCGCGTCCTGGGTGGCAGTTTCCAGCTGGATTTCCGATTCGATCTGCGCCATCAGCGCATGCAGATCTTCACGCTCGGCTTCCGACAGCGGTGGATTGTGTTCCAGCTGCTCGCGCAGAGTATCGAGCTGTTTTTGCAGTTCTTGGGCGGGCATGGTGGTTTCCTTTTATCAATAGGCACTGGCATTGACCGCAGCCGCGCGCCAAAGGTCTATGGCTGACCTTTAGATTAATCCACTCTTGGTAAACCTGCATGACGCCGATCAGGGCTTTTCGCCTTTGGCGCGGCGCAAGCTGATGTCGGCAAGGCAGGCGTCCAGTTCGCCGAGATGATCGATCACCGAATGCACACCCAGGCCGAATAACTGCACGGTTGCCTTGCCGCGCAACTTTTCGCGTTCCTTTTGTGACAAAGCCTGCCACTCGCTCGGGCTCAGGCCGCATAGCGAGCCACAGGACGCCAGGCCAATCGTCCATAACCCGGCATTCAGACCGGCTTGTAACAGGCGCGGCTCACCGCTGACCAGCACGCAACCGTCGAGGCGGTCGATGTTCAAACTCATCAACGCTTGCCAGCAGGCGTTGGGGGCGGGCCACGGATTCATTGTTGCTGAATGTTGCGTCGGTTTGATCCAGTCTGGCAGCGAGGCGGCCAGTGGCTGAGCGAGGGCAGGGGGCAATTCGTCGAGCCACCCGCAGGGAATTCCCTGGCGCTGCAAACTTTTCAGGCTATCGAGTGCGCCGGGTGTAGTTTTGGCATGTTCCGGCTGGGCGTTGAGCTCTTGGGCGGCGCGGGCTCCGAAATCCACCAGGCAACCGCTCAGGCCGAACAGCACGGCAGTCAGGCCGGGCGCGGCGACGGGCAAGGTTTCGGCGTGAGTCATGGCAACGTCCCTGAAATAACGCTCAAGACTAGGGCGCGCGGGTGACAGTTGCATGACAGGCGGGTGAAAGCCTGCGTAGGAAACTTCCTGCATATCCTTGCAGCGGCGCACTGCCCAAATCGCCGTTTATGCTTATACTAGCGGCCTTAATGCTTGGGCCGAGAGGTCCGCGCCAGTATCAAATCCAAGGAGTTTTTCTATGCGCTGGAGCCCTTCGCTCACTCAGCTAAGTGTATGTGCCAGCCTGTTGCTGGCGCCGTTCGCCACCCAGGCGGCCACCGAAGAAGACCCTTGGGAAAGCGTCAACCGGCCGATTTTCCAGTTCAACGACTTCGTTGACACCTACGCGCTTAAGCCATTGGCGCAGGGTTATGAGTTCATCACCCCGCAGTTCGTTGAAGACGGCATTCACAATATGTTCCGCAACGTCGGTGACGTGACCAACCTGGCGAACAACATCCTCCAGGCCAAGCCGGCTGCAGCGGGCGTTGATACCGCCCGACTGATTTTCAACACCACTTTCGGTCTGCTCGGCTTCTTCGACGTCGGCACCAAGATGGGCTTGAACCGCAGCGACGAAGACTTCGGTCAGACCCTCGGTTACTGGGGCGTGGGCAGCGGCCCGTACGTGATGCTGCCGCTGATGGGCCCGAGCACCCTGCGTGACGCACCGTCGAAATACGTCGACAGCTTCACCGGCGCGTACCGCTACATCGACCACGTGCCGACGCGTAACTCGATCTTCGGCCTGAACATCGTCGACACCCGCGCCAGCCTGCTGTCGAGCGAGAAGCTGATCAGCGGCGACAAATACACCTTCATCCGCAACGCTTACCTGCAGAACCGCGAGTTCAAGGTGAAGGACGGTCAGGTCGAAGACGATTTCTGATTTCGACCGGCGACAGAAAGGCGACCCTCGGGTCGCCTTTTTTGTCCGCGCCAGAGCGTCACCGGCGACTGCCGCTACCTTCCATCGGGTTACCGTTGGAGCGGTTCTTATAACTCCCGGTGATTTGACAAACAAAGTCGTCAAGCGACAATCGGCGCATGCTTGAAACGCTCTGCGGATGGGAGTACCGTCTGCGCCTTAGAAGGGCACCTCTGTTTAAACCGCGCGCCAGGCGAATGCTTGAAAGCGCTGCAACAGAGAGGCTAGAAAGCGAATCCAGTAGTCTGCGCAGGGCCGTTGCCCCGCTCACTACGCCAACCTAATTCTGGCGCCGTTTGCCCACATGCCAAAAACCAGTGCCACGCTGCTGATAATCGATGATGACGAGGTAGTGCGCGCGAGCCTCGCGGCCTATCTGGAAGACAGTGGTTTCAGCGTCCTGCAGGCCGGCAACGGTCAACAGGGTCTTCAGGTATTCGAGCAAGACGAGCCCGATCTGGTCATCTGCGATCTGCGCATGCCGCAGATGGGCGGTCTCGAACTGATCCGTCAGGTCACCGAGCGCTCACCGGAGACGCCGGTGATCGTGGTTTCGGGTGCCGGGGTGATGAACGACGCGGTCGAGGCCCTGCGCCTGGGCGCGGCGGATTACCTGATCAAGCCTCTCGAAGATCTGGCTGTTCTCGAGCACTCCGTGCGCCGGGCCCTGGATCGTGCGCGACTGCTGGTGGAAAACCAGCGCTACAGCGAGAAGCTGGAAAAGGCCAACCGCGAGCTCGAAGCCAGCCTGAACCTGCTCCAGGAGGACCAGAACGCCGGTCGCCAGGTGCAGATGAACATGCTGCCGGAAAGCCCGTGGAGCATTGACGAATTCAACTTTGCCCACCAGATCATCCCGTCGTTGTACCTGTCGGGTGATTTTGTCGACTATTTCCGTGTCGACGAGCGCCGGGTCGCGTTTTATCTGGCGGATGTTTCCGGGCATGGTGCTTCATCGGCCTTCGTCACGGTGCTGTTGAAGTTCATGACCACGCGTTTGCTGTTCGAATCGAAACGCAGCGGTACCTTGCCGGAGTTCAAGCCTTCGGAAGTGCTCGGTCATATCAACCGGGGACTGATCAGTTGTAAGCTGGGTAAACACGTCACAATGGTCGGTGGAGTCATCGACGAGGAGACCGGTTTGTTGACCTATAGCATTGGCGGCCATCTGCCTTTGCCTGTGTTGTACACGCCTGACAGTGTTCGTTATCTCGAAGGCCGTGGTCTGCCGGTGGGGCTTTTCAACGAAGCCACTTACGAAGATCACGTGCTTGAGCTGCCGCCGACGTTCAGCCTGACGCTGATGTCTGATGGCATTCTGGACCTTTTGCCGGAAGCAACGCTCAAAGAAAAAGAGGCTGCCTTGCCCGAACGGGTGAAGTCAGCGGGCGGCAGCCTGGATGGTCTGCGGCAAGTGTTTGGTTTGGCCACGCTAGGGGAGATGCCGGATGATATCGCCCTGTTGGTGTTGAGCAGGAATCTTTAATGAGTACCGGTAGAATCCAGTTCGCCGAGCAGGACGGCACCTTCGTCCTGAAGTTCGTCGGTGAAGTTCGCCTGACCCTGTGTTCGGCGTTGGATGCGACTATTGAGAAAATCTTCACCGCGCTGAATTTCAACGCGATCGTGATCGATTTGACCGAAACCCGCAGCATCGACAGCACCACCTTGGGCCTGCTGGCCAAACTGTCGATCCTGTCGCGGCAGAAGGTCGGCCTGTTGCCGACGGTTGTCACCACCCACGAAGACATCACTCGGCTTTTGCAGTCGATGGGCTTCGAGCAGGTGTTCAACATCGTCAACCACCCGGTGCCGTGCCCGGAGTGCCTGGACGACCTGCCGGATCAGGACCAATCCGAAGAAGTGGTGCGAATCAAGGTGCTGGAAGCGCACAAGATTCTCATGGGCCTGAACGATTCCAATCGTGAAGCGTTTCATGATCTGGTCAATGCCCTGGAAAGACACTGATCTCATGAATTGATGGTGTCTGGGCCGACCTCTTCGCGAGCAAGCTCGCTCCCACACTGGATCAGTTCGATCACAAATCCCCTTGTGGGAGCGAGCTTGCTCGCGAAGGTTTCAGTTCGGTCAACGCGCCTCTTAATGCAGAATGAAAAAGGGCGAACCTGTGAAGGTTCGCCCTTTTTGCATTCTACAAACTCAGATCACAGCTTGGCCCGCAGCAACGCTTCCAGCTTCTCTTGGTCGCGGGCGAACTGACGGATGCCTTCAGCCAGTTTCTCGGTGGCCATTGCGTCTTCGTTGGACAACCAGCGGAATTGCGCTTCGTTGAGGCTCAGACGCGCTTCACCGGCATTGCCCGGCGCCAGTTTGCGTTCCAGCTTGCCGGTGTCGGCGGCGAGCTTCTCCAGCAGTTCCGGGCTGATGGTCAGGCGATCGCAGCCGGCCAGTTGCTCGATCTGGTTGATGTTACGGAAGCTGGCGCCCATGACCACGGTCTTGTAGTCGTTGGCCTTGTAGTAGTTGTAGATGCGCGTCACCGACTGCACGCCCGGATCATCAGCGCCGGCGTAGTCGTTGCCGTTGGCTTTCTTGTACCAGTCGTAGATACGGCCCACGAACGGCGAAATCAGGAACACGCCGGCATCGGCGCAGGCGGCTGCCTGGGCGAAGGAGAACAGCAGGGTCAGGTTGGTCTGGATGCCTTCCTTTTCGAGGATCTCGGCGGCGCGGATGCCTTCCCAGGTCGAGGCGATCTTGATCAGCACGCGGTCGCGGCCGACGCCGGCCTTGTCGTACAGCTCGATCAGACGATGCGCACGCTTGAGGATCGCATCCTGGTCGAAGGACAGGCGCGCATCCACTTCGGTGGAGATGCGGCCCGGTACCACGTTGAGAATTTCCTTGCCCACTGCGACGCCGAAACGGTCGCTGGCCAGGCCGACATCGCCCTTGCAGTCGCGAACGCAATCGTTCAGCAGTTCGGCGTAACCGTGAATGGCCGAAGCCTTGAGCAGCAGGGAAGGGTTGGTGGTGGCATCGGTCGGTTTGACTCGGGCGATCGCTTCGAAGTCGCCGGTGTCGGCAACCACGGTGGTGAACTGTTTGAGTTGTTCCAGCTTGGAAGTCATGGGCGTGCTCTATCCTATGGGTCTGAAGACATTACCCGAGCGCTGACGGGCACTCAAGGGTGCATTCGTGGATCGATGGCCCCTGCGGCAACAACCTGAAAACGATTGTTTGAAAGGTGGGGCGCGGTGTCGCTGAATACGATGCCAAAACAGCCCACAGGTTCAAAGCAACCGACCTGTGAACAGACCGGTTGCCCAAGGCTTACTCAGCGTTCAACAGACCTTCTACCGACAAGCGTGCCGGTTTTGGCTGGCCGTCAGAGGTGAGAAAGCCGAAGTTCTTCTCGCGATCGTTGCTGCCCGAATCACTGTTCCGCCATTCATAAATAGAGGTCAGGGGAATGTTCAGGCGTTTGACGTCGGTAACAAACGCGTTGATCTTGGTCGCTTGCCCCTCAGGACCACCGTTGGAGGCGAGGGCCGAAACCCCCCATTCACTGATGACCCCCGGCAGATTGAAGTTCTGCTGGATGAATGTCTGCGCGTTGCCGATCTGCGTGGCGGTCATGCCGTAAGGGTGATAGGACACTGCGTTGAGGCATTTGGGGTACTCGCTGACGATGCTTTTCAGCGCCACCGTCGAAGCCGAGCCTGCGCTTGGCGGCCGGGCGAAGCCGAAACCGACCCGTGGTGTCGTCTGCGGCTGACCTTCGAAGGCCTTGCACATGCCGGCCATGAACGGCACGAAGGTGGTATCGAAATTGCGCGTCGGCCAATAGGTTTCCAGGTCCGGCTCGTTCCAGATTTCGATCGCCACCAATTGCGAGCTCCAGGTTTTTTCCAGCCCGGTCACGGTGTTGGCGAACTTAGCGCCGGCGGCGTTCAGCTCCTCCGGCGACGTGGCCGGCAGTGCCTTGATCGCGCGCACCGTCAGCAGCACCGGCAGGCCGGCGGAAGCGGCTGCGGCGAAGGCGTCGCTGACCTGTTTCTGATAAGTCTTGGCGGTGAGGCTGTCGCTCCACACACCGAAGCGCACAAAGCTGAAGCCTGCCGCTTTGATCTGCGCGGCATCGGCGGCGGTGAAGCTCTGGATTTTCACCTGCACGCCAATGGTTTTCGCTGGAAGGTTGGGGAACAGCTCACTGGCGTGACCCTGGCTGGTGGCACCGAGCGCCATCAGGGCGAGGGCGGCGAGTTTATTGCGCTGTGCTGTTTTCATGTCTGCTCTCCTGAAGAGAATGACAACTACGAATATTTATCCCGTTACTCAATTTCCGATAACGGTGATGGCACTAAGTGCGCGAATGTTATTTTTTGTCAGGAAAACAGCAACTGAAAATCACAGTTATTTTTAGTCCGCTAATTGTGGTTGGGGCGGCTTAAAACGCTGTGGTACTTAATGTTCCTGTACTAACAGGGCGAAGCTATTTCTGAGTGCAGGAAAGTCGTGAGGGTTCATTAACTTTCACGGCATGTTGGCTGTTTGATATTACACAGGAAAGCAAGACTTGTTCAAAAAGATCCTCGTTGTCTGCGTGGGCAATATATGCCGAAGTCCGACGGCTGAACTGCTGCTGCGCAACGCGCTGGGCCCGTCCGCCATCACCGTGTCCTCTGCCGGCCTGTCCGCCCGCGTGGGCGAGGGCGTGGAAGCCTCGGCGCGGCAGGTTCTCGAAGAGCACGGGCATTGCGCCGAGGCCTTCAAGGCGCGGCAACTGACTTCGGACATCGTCAATGACTCGGACCTGATCCTGGTCATGGAAAAGGCCCACGTCAATCAAGTGCTGAAGATTGCCTCGCACGCCAGAGGCAAAGTGTTTCTGCTCGGCAAGTGGCAGAGCGAGCGCGAAATACATGATCCGTATCGTCAAGGCAAAGCCGCGTTTATTCATGCCCACGCATTGATTGAAGATGCTGTTAGTTCATGGGCAAAGCGTCTCGGGCATTGATGAATCTTCTTCAGAACAGTAAATGGTAAGAACAGACTTATGCAGTTACCGTCCGTAATCGGCACCCGCGACAATGATCAAGACAGTATTGATCTGCTCGGCATCTTCGGCAGCCTGATCGACCAGAAGTGGCTGATCGGCGCGCTGACCGGTGCCTTCATGGTCACCGGCGTCGCTTATGCGGTTCTGGCAACGCCGGTGTACCTGGCGAACGCGCTGGTGCAGGTCGAACCGAAAAAGAACGACATGCTCGGATTCTCCGACCTCAACAGCATGCTCGGTGGGCAATCGCCGTCGGTGACCGAAATCGGCATCATCAAATCCCGCGCAGTGATCGGCAAAACCGTTGACGACCTGCGCCTGGATATCGACGTCACCCCCAACACTTTTCCAATGATCGGTGGCTTCCTTTCGCGGCGTTATCGCGGAGACAGCGAGACCAGCGTCGCGCCGCCGCGTTTCGGTTTGAACAGTTATGCCTGGGGTGGCGAGCGCCTGGAATTCACTCGGCTGCAATTGCCGAAAGACCTGCTCGGCAAGAAACTCACCCTGATCGCCGGCGAGCAGCAGCGTTTTCAACTGTTCGATGAAAACGACAATCTGCTCGCCGAAGGCGTGGCCGGCGAAGCGTTTGCCAACGACGGCGTAGAAGGGCAGATCGCGCACTTGTCGGCCAACCCCGGCACGCGCTTTCAGGTGGTGCGCAATCCACGCATCGTGACCATTCAGGGCTATCAGGACGCGCTGGATATCTCCGAACAGGGCAAAGAGTCGGGGATCATTCGTCTGGCGCTGGCCAGCTCCGACGCGGCCGAGGCGGTGAAGATCCTCAACAAGATCGCCTCGCTCTACGTCGAGCAAAACGTACGGCGCACTTCGGCGGAAGCCGCGCAGAGCCTCGCGTTTCTGCAAAGCCAGTTGCCCCAGGTCAAGCGTGATCTGGCCAAGGCCAGCGACGCCTTGAATGCCTACCAGACCCACGGCAAGACCGTGAACATCTCGCTGGAAACCCAGTCGGTGCTGGGCCAGTCGGTGGCGCTGGAAACGCGCATCTCCGAGCTGAAAATGCAGCAGGCCGAACTCGATCGTAAGTTCACCAAACAGCACCCGGCCTATCGCGCCTTGATGACGCAGATCGGCGAATTGACCCAGCAGCAGAAATCCCTCGAAGGCAAAGTTCAGGACTTGCCGGCCACCCAGCAGGAATTGCTCAACCTGACCCGCGACGTCGAGGTGGCTTCGCAGATCTACACGCAGTTGCTGAACAAATCGCAAGAACTCGACATCGTCCGCGCCGGGGCCGTCGGTAACGTGCGCCTGATCGACACTGCCGATGTCGACCTGACCAATCCGATCAAACCCAAAAAACCACTGATCGTGCTGATCGCGACATTGCTCGGCGCGTTTGTCGGCGTGGCGCTGGTGCTGCTGCGCAAATCCCTCAGCCGAGGCCTTGAAGGCCCGGAGGGCATCGAGCAGTTGGGCCTGCCGGTTTATGCGTCGATTCCCTACAGCGCCTTGCAGGAAGAAGAGGACAACAAAAAGGGCCGCGCCCGCGACGGCGTCGACAAACCTGCGTACCTGCTGGCGCTGCGCAACCCGACCGATCTGTCGATCGAATCGATCCGCAGCCTGCGCACCTGCCTGCACTTTGCCGGGCTCGATTCGACCAACAACCGCATCATGATTTCCGGGCCGAGCCCGCAGGTCGGCAAGACCTTTGTTTCGTCCAACCTTGCGGCGGTCATGGCCCTCAGCGGCCAGCGCGTGGTGCTGATCGATGCCGACATGCGCAAAGGGCACCTGCACAAAACCCTCAATACGCCGATCAGCAACGGTCTGTCCGACCTGCTGGTCAAGCGCTGCACCCTTGAGCAGGCGATCAACAAAGTCGAAGTCGACAACCTGCACTTCATCAGCCGGGGACAGGTGCCGCCCAATCCTTCCGAGCTGCTGATGCACGCCAACTTCCGCGAACTGCTGGCAGAACTCAGCGAGCGCTACGACCTGGTGATCATCGACACGCCGCCACTGCTGGCAGTGACCGATGCCGCCATCGTCGGTCGCGAGGCCGGCATCAGCCTGATCGTCACCCGCTTCGGCGTGAACCCGGCCAAAGAGATCGAACTGACCATTCGCCGCTTCGCCCAGAACGGCATCGAGTTGAAAGGCGCGGTGTTCAACGGCGTCGAGAAGCGTGCGGCCAGCTATTACGGCGGCACCGGCTATTACAACTACGAATACGCGTCCGACAAATCCTGATGGTTGCCGATTGTTCTTTCCTGTTTGAAGTGGGTGAGTTGTGAAAAAAATACTGCACGTGGCAGAGACGATCAAAGGTGGCGTGGCGACGGTGATCCGCACGATCTCGGCATCGCCTGAAGGCGACGCGGCGAATTATCAACTGGTCTATCTGGTGCCCGAGGATCAGGCCAAGGAGCTGCACGGCATCGCCCCGCAGCAGGTGCGCACCTTTCCACGCAGCGGTCGCAACGTGCCATCGCTGCTGCGTTTCGCCTGGCGCCTGAGCCAGGTGCTGCTCAAGGAAAAGCCCGACGTCGTGCATTTGCACAGCACCTTTTCCGGAGTGATCGGCCGTGTTGTGTGCGTGCTGTTGCGATCATGGCGCAAGCCGAAAATCGTCTACTGCCCGCACGCGTTTTCGTTCCTGATGGAAAGCTCGCCGACCAAGCAGAAGGTCTATGCGTGGATCGAGCGCGTGCTGCAAAAAGTCACTGACGTGATCATCTGCGTCAGCCAGTACGAGCTGGATAAAGCCGCGCGTTTCGGCATCGAGCGCAAGCGCATGAAGCTGATCTACAACGGCATTCATCACAAGGATGACGCGCCGAAAAGCGCTGGCGCCGAGCCGATTCATCTGCTGTTCGTCGGGCGCCTGGATTACCAGAAAGGCTTCGACGTGCTGCTCAAGGCCTACGCCAAGGTCAATCGCAACGACCTCAAACTGACGGTGGTTGGCAGTGCGGTCAACGAAGACTCTGTCGAGTGCCCGCCGATGGATTCGGTCGAGTACCTGCCGTGGGTGACCCCGAGTGAAGTGCAGGCGCTGTATCAGAAAGCCGATGCGCTGATCGTGCCGAGTCGCTGGGAAGGCTTTGCCATGGTGCCGCTGGAAGGCATGGCCATGGGGCTGCCGGTGATTGCCAGCAACTGCACTTCACTGCCGGAACTGGTCACCAACGAAGTCTCCGGCTACGTGTTTCCGTCCGGCGATCACCAGGCGCTGGCCGATGTTTTGACGATCATCCAGAAGCCGCGCCTGCTCGACCTCGGCAACGAAGGCCGGAGCATTGTCCGCGAACGCTTCAGCGCCGCGTTGATGATCCGCCAGACCTACGACCTGTATCACGCTCCCACTTATTAAGTAGAACTCAAGCTTATGAACGTAACGATTTTGCATGGCTACAGTGCGTCCAACTCCGGTGACGGTCTGCTCGTCGATCTGGCCATTGCTCTGGTGCAGCGTAACTTCGGTGACGACACCGCGATCAGTGTCGTGGCGTCCGACCCTGAGTCGTTCAACTATCTGCCGCACCCGCGTTTCGATGCGCCGGTGATGGCGGCCAAAGGTCTGGGCCGGGTCAAGCAAGCGGTGTTTCTCAATCAGTCCTACGCCGGGCTCGCCGATCTGCTGAAGAAGACCGATCTGATCGTCGGTGTCGGCGGCGGTTACATGCGTTCGAAAAGCGCCTTCGAGCACATCAAGCTGAAGCTCGGCCACGCCAAGCAATTGGAAACCGCGATCCTCAGCAAGGTGCCTTCGGTGTACCTGCCGCAGAGCATCGGCCCGTTCCACGGCGAGAGCAGCAAGATTGTCGAGCACTACGCCAGCGCCGATGCGGTGTTCGTGCGCGACAACCGTTCCTCGGCCATCTTCGATGCTTGCGAAAACGTCTACCGCGCGCCGGATCTGGCCGTGCAGTCGCTGGCGAGCAAGATTCTTCAGCAACCGAAATTCACCCGCTGCGCCGCTTCGCCGGCGACGGTGTGCGTGGTGCTGCGCAAGCCGCCGGAGTGGAGCAAAGAGAAGAAGGTCGCTTACGTGGCCAATCTGAAACTGCTGCTGCAGCGTCTGAAGAACAAAAGCAAAGTGGTCTGTGCCGTGCAAAGCGCGGTGCGGGGCAACGATGACGGCGCGTTCTACCGCGAGCTGGGCATCAACGAAGATCTGCTGTCGCTGAAGGCAACCATTGCCAAGTACCAACCGGACCTGGTGATCTCGGTGCGTCTGCACGGCGCCATCGAATCGCTGCTCTCCGGCGTGCCGGCGTATCACATCAGCTACGAGCGCAAAGGCTTTGGCGCCTATCAGGACATGGGCGTCGACGACTGGGTGATCAACGGCGGCGACATCGACGTCGACACCATCATCAACACCGTCTACGCGCCCAATGCCTTGGCGGATTTCGGCAAGCGCCTGACCGACACTTGCCGCGAAATCGAGGCGAAAACCGTGGCCATGGACGAAATCATCAAGGGTGTCGTTCGATGATATTTCGGCTGTTGCTTCGCGGCGGAGCCTTGGGCGCGAAGTTCTTGCTGGTGTTGGCCATCACCCATTACCTCGGTTACGAGGCGCTGGGCTTTTATGGTGTGGTGGTCGCGGCGTCGTTGATCGCGTCGAAGTTCTACAGCGTCGGCTTCAGTTCCGAAATCAACCGGCTGATCAGCGTCGGCGGCAGTTCGCGGCGGGTGGTCGACAAGGTTCTGCTGCTGTATCTGGCGGTGGGGCTGTTGTTGTCGATACTGACCGTGCTGATCTATTCGCTGTTCCAGTCGGTGGAAGCAACCGCCACGTTGATCCTGTGCGTGACGCTGGTGCTGCTCACCGAGCACCTGTCGTTCGAAATCAATTCCTTCGTGTTTTCTGCGCAGAAAGCCACCGCCGGTGCTCTGCTGTTCTTCATCAAGACCGGCCTGTGGGCGGTGTTGGCGGTGGGCGGCATGGTGCTCGGCTGGGTCGCGGGCATCGCCAGTGTGTTGTGGCTGTGGGTCGCCGCCAACGTGATGGTAATCATCGCCGGTTATTTGATCGTGGTGAACGTGCACAAGGGCCGCGAAGCCGCGCCGCTGGACACCGCCACGGTGTGGAAGGCCGGGTTGCCGTTCTATCTCGGCACCGGTCTGATCGCGCTGAGTCAGTACGCCGAGCGCTTTCTGATCATCGACCTGGAGCCCTACGCCAGCCTCGGTAAATATGTGTACGCGTGGTCGGCGGCGAACACTTTGCAGGCATTGTCCTATGCGGTGGTGGCGGTGGTCGGCATTCCGGTGTTGGCCAAACGGTTTCAGGCCGATCAGCAGGCGTTCACGGTCAGGCAACTGTTCGTCAACAAATGGGTGATGCGCTCGCTGGTGGTCTCTGCGGTTGTGGCCGTGGCGATCTATGTGTTTTTCAATGTGCTGCTCGATTACGTCGCCGCCAGCGTGCCGCGTCCCGATAACGCGCTACTCGCGGTGCTGATTTTTTCCTTCGCCTTGCGGGCGATTGGCGACATTGTCTGGGGCGGTTTGATTGCCTCGAAAAACAGCCGGGTGTCGCTGGCCAGCGCGGCGCTCTGCCTGCTGATTTCAGTGCCGGTCAGCTATGTGCTGATCAAGCATTACTCGATCTATGGCGCGGCGTGGGGCAATGTTTTCGCCATCGTCGTGCAGCTCAGTGTGATTGCAGTGTTGACCCGTGTCACCGGCGCAAAAAAGGCTGCGCTGTCATGGGCCTGAAATTGCCGCGCATCGAGTTTCGTGGGCGCAAATTCGATTCATCGATTTCCTTTCTGATCCTGTTCACCGGGCTGTTTCTGTCAGTGGCGATGCCGTTGCTGGTGCCGCGTGATCCGGGGCCGGATGCGATGACCTTGTGGTCGTCGTATGCGCGCGCCGACAACTGCAATTTCTGGAATCCGTTCTCACCGGATCGCTCGTCCTACGAGTGTTCGGCGTTCCTGCTGCGGCCCACCGGGATCAATCTGACCAATGCCTGGGCCTACGGCATGTTCTGCAATTTCTTCCTCACCGCAATTCCGGTAGTGGTGTTCCGGCGCATGCCGTTGACCATTTTTGGCACCCTGTGCCTGTGGGGCATCGTGCGCTCGTTTTTCCTTGAGAACCTGACCAAGGAAATCATCGTGTCGGTGGCGGTGTTGAGCATTCTGCTCAGCGCATTGACGCGCAAATATCGCGGCGGTTTTTTCCTCTCGGCGGTGATTTACGGTGTGCTGATCCGGCCGTACTGGATCCTGTTTTCGCTGTCGTGGGTCGGCGTCTGCGTGATGAAAAAGTACGTCTCGCGCTTCACCTTCTTTCTGATGCTGTTCCTGTTTTATCTGGCGGTGGCCATGGCGATTCAGCTGGCGCTGGGCTTTCCGGTGTCGTCGATCCGGGCGAGCAACAACGAGCTGCGCACGGCGGGCGAGGAAGGCTCGAAGTCGCTCATCGTCTCGTGGCTCAGCGGCAGTGACTTCGTCTCCCAGGCACTGGATTCGATGATCATTTTCTTCCGCCTGTCGTTCCCGGTTGAGCTGATTCTGCTGTCCGGGCCGGGGCAGGTGATCTTCGTTGCGCTGATGATCATGACCGCGCTGCTGCTGTTCAAGGTCATCACTTCGACCGACTACAAGGGCGCGCCGATCCAGACCAAACCCAAGGAACTGATCGCGATTCCGCTGGCGTTTCTGTTGGTGCAAGGCTTGTTCGAGCCGGACTTCGGCTCCTTTGCCCGCCACTTCTCGATGGTGGTGCCGGTGTTGTTCGTCGGCCTGGGCTTGATGCTGCGCGCGAACAAACCGGTGCAGGTCGAATCAAGAATTCTCACTTAAGGCAGGTGCTCTATGTCGAGCAACAAAAAATCCCTGGAGATCGAAACCCTGCGCGGCCTGGCGTGCCTGCTGCTGGTGCTCTATCACGTCATCGGCCCGCTGGGCGGCGGTTTGAAGATCGACATCGGCTCGCCGTTCCGGGTCATCGCCGATTCGATGGTGTACGTGCGCATGCCGCTGTTCACGTTCATCTCCGGCTACATCTATTCGATCTACAAGATTCGCGGCAATGACTTTTCCGCCTTCTTCGTCGGCAAGGTGCGGCGGCTGATCGTGCCGCTGTTCTGCGTCGGCGTACCGTTTTCGGTGTTGCAAGCGGTGGGGCCGGGAGTGAACAAGGACGTCGGCGTGATCGACGCGTTGTTGTCGTTCTGGGTGCCGATCAATCACTTCTGGTTTTTGCAGGCGGTGTTCAGCATTTTCATCTTCGTCGGCCTGCTGGAATGGCGCGGCCTGCTGCGTTCGGCGACGCGGTTGTATGGTTTGTTTGCGTTTGCGGCGGTGTTGTTCCTGCTACCGCCCTTGCCGCTGGATGCGTTCGGTATCAACGGTGCGATTTACCTGCTGCCGTTTTTTGTTGCAGGGATGATCGGTCAGGAAAATGTCGATGTTTTGAAGCAGCGTTTCAAAGTGATCGGGCCGCTGTTGTTTGTGCTGATCTCGCTGACGCTGTTTTATGTCGCGGCGATTGATCGTGAGCTGATTGTCGATCGCCGCAGCCTGATTGGTTTGGCGGTGGGGTGCGTGTCTTGCATCGCGTTGCTGTCGAGTGACATGCGCTCGAAAGCGCTGACCTGGCTCGGTGGATATTCCTATGCGATTTTCCTGTTTCATGTTTTGTTCGCGGCGACCTCGCGCTTTGTCCTCGGGCGCCTCGGCGTGAAGGATGAGAGCTTGCTGGTGCTTGGTGGTCTGAGTTGCGGATTGCTCGGGCCGGTGCTGTTGGCGATGGTGTTCAGCCGGTTCAATTTCACCTCGGTGTTGTTCCTTGGAGAGCGGGCGGCGAAGAAAAAAACACCGGTGATTGTCGCTCCGGTGGTGCAGACGCAGAACAGCTGAAAGCTTCGCGAGCAGGCTCGCTCCCACAGAGGTTGTGTGAATTGCACAAGGTCTTTTGTGGGAGCGAGCCTGCTCGCGAAGGGGCCATCCCGGACAAAGGAAAATATTCAATGATGCCAGTAGACGCCCCTCAACCCGTCGCCACCACGGCCATCACGGTAGACGATGCCCGCCAGCGCTTTGCGCAGTGGCGCGAGGGCAAGGCCGGCAAGGTGCTGGCGGTTTCGGTGATCGGCGACAGCTACACCGCCGGGCAGGATTTCTACCTGAACAAGCTGGTGCAGCGAGTGGCCGCCGAGGTGGGTTTTGCCGGCCCCGGTTACGTCGGTTTCAACCACGGCGCGGCGCTGGGCGGCACGCATTTCAAATACACCCGCAGCAGCGACAAATACTTCGGCGGCGGCTGGAAGGTTTCCGAGCTGGGCCAGGCCAGTCCGGACAGTCGCACGATCAGCGGCAAGCCGGGCGCCTGGTTGCAAGTCGATGCCAGCCCTTCGCCGCGCATCGATACCACGGTCACTCAGGCGAAACTGGTGTATCTGGGCAACGGCGAATCCGATGAGTTGCGCTATCGCTGGTCGCCCGCCCAAGACTGGCAACCGTTGAAACTCGCAGGCTCAGGTGTTCAGGAAGTCGCGCTAGCGGGCGCTCCATCAGCCGCAGACTGGTCATTCAGACTGGAAGTGGTGAAGGGCGCGCCCACGTTGTTCGGCCTTTGGATGACGAATGATGAGAAGGGCATTCGGGTGTCGAAATTGGCGGCCTCCGGCGCGGCATCGGCGGATTTCTATCACGCCGATCGACAGTGGCAGGCGCAGTGGAAAGCGGTGGTGTCGAAGATCCCGGCCGACGTTTACCTGATCATGCTCGGCGGCAACGATCAGGGCTTCGGCGTTAAACCTGCGCAGTATCTGCAAAACGTCCAGGGCCTGGTGAGCATGCTGCGCGAGATTCAGCCGGCGGCGAGCATCAACCTGATCATGCGTCAGGACACCACGCGCTCCAGCGCTTATCCGATGTCGGCCTACGCGCAGGTGCTCGAACCGTGGGCGCGTGAGCAGCAGCTCGGTTTTGCCAACCTGCAATGCGCGTTCGGCCCCGACGTCAAACGCTACGCCAGCGCGATGATCGGCCCGGACAAGATTCATCCGTTGCCGGCCACGGGCGGGAAGGTGATTGCCGATTATTTTTATCGCTGGATAACGGGTACGAGTACCGGTTGCGACGACTCGCCACCATGATCGTTCCCACGCGCAGCAAAGGAATGCCGCCCGGGACGCTCCGCGTCCCTCCGCAGCGTGACGCAGAGCGTCACTGGATGCATTCCCACGCGGAGCGTGGGAACGATCAATGCTGACTGTGCCGCCGCTTTCGCGAGCAGGCTCGCTCCCACAATGGATTGGCGTGACGCCAGGGTGATCAGGCGTCGCGCTTGAAGGCGTCGATGAGCCCCAACAGTTCGTCAAGCTTGCGCGGCATCAACCGCGCATCACAACGGGTTTCCACGTTTATGATGATCGCCGGATCATTGCAGCAGATGCGCACTCGAAAGCGCCAGTCGCTGAAGATCACCTTCAGGCCATCGCGGTCATCCATTTCCAGCGCCTGTTCGCCATACAACGCTTTCAGGTGCGCGAGCAGCGGATAGGGATCGCGCATCGGCCGGCGAATATCGCCGGACGCAGGAAACACGCCGATCCTCTCCACCAGCAGAATCGTGCCCAGCCAGGTTTCGTTGGCGCTGGGCAGCGGTTGATGGCGCGACAACCAGCTCATCACCCCGAGGTTGCCCACCTCACGTTCAATCTCTGTCGAATGTTGTGCAATGTTCATGGTTGCCTGCCTCTGGTGATGGGGGGCCGTCTCAGCGGCCCTTGAGGTACACGTTGTCGTAGCAGAAGTTGGTCGCCTGCAAGTAGCCCTCGGCATCGCCGCAATCAAAGCGCAGGCCTTTGAATTTGTAGGCCAGCACGCAGCCGTTCTGCGCCTGTTTCATCAGTGCGTCGGTGATCTGGATTTCGCCGCCCTTGCCCGGTTGGGTGTCGGCGATCAGGTCGAAGATGTCCGGGGTGAGGATGTAGCGCCCGATGATCGCCAGGTTCGACGGCGCGTCCTGCGGCGCCGGTTTTTCCACCATGTTGTTGACCCGGTAGATGCCCTCGGAAATCAGCTCACCGGCAATCACCCCGTACTTGTGAGTCTGGTCGGCGGGGACTTCCTGAATGGCGACGATCGAGCAGCGAAATTTCCTGTACAGCTGAATCATCTGCGACAGCACACCGTCGCCTTCGAGGTTCAGGCACAGGTCGTCGGCCAGCACCACGGCAAACGGTTCGTCGCCGATCAATGGGCGACCGCTGAGAATGGCGTGGCCCAGGCCTTTCATTTCCACCTGACGGGTGTAGGAGAAGGTGCAGGTGTCGATCAGCTCGCGGGTGCCGGCGAGGAATTTCTCTTTCTCGGTGCCACGGATCTGGTGCTCGAGTTCGTAGCTGATGTCGAAGTGGTCTTCCAGCGCGCGCTTGCCCCGGCCGGTGACGATGGCCATGTGTTGCAGGCCGGCGTCCCGTGCTTCTTCAACGGCGTATTCGATCAACGGCTTGTTGACGATCGGCAGCATCTCTTTCGGCATGGCTTTGGTCGCCGGCAAGAAACGCGTGCCGTAACCGGCAGCGGGGAACAAACATTTACGAATCATAAAAGTATCCTGGACAGTCATGGAACACAGGCGACGGTTGCGCACCACAAAGTGGCGGCAAGTTTCAATGATTATTGAAGGCTTACTTTAATACCTGAGTCAGGTTGTTGCTGGCAATTAGTTGCGCTGTTAAAAAGCGCTAATGTTATGAGATGTCGACTACTTGGTTATTAGTTATTTTTAGTCGGTATCTGTCGATAGTGATAAGTGTCCAGGGAGTGCTAATAAGTACCCGTCAAACAGTTTGACCGGCAAAAATAATTATTGCCAGTGGTTGAACTAAATTTGTTTGAGGTTGTTGTCGCCCTGTTTGTGTGAATTGCTCCGCATATCCACCAGGCATGGCTTGACACGCTACCGGGTATTTATTCAATGACGGACCGCGCTATGAAGATTCTGGTAACGGGTGGTGCCGGCTATATCGGCTCACATACCACACTTGCATTGCTTGAAGCAGGTTATGAAGTTGTCGTTCTGGATAATCTTTGTAACAGCAGCGACGCAGCACTTCACGCCGTTGAAGCCATTTGCGGCAAAAGTGCATGGATGATTCGCGGCGATGTCTGCGATCGGCCGCTGCTCGACCGGATTTTCCGCGAGCATCAGATCGACGCCGTGCTGCATTTCGCCGGGCTCAAAGCCGTGGGCGAGAGTGTGCGCAAGCCGCTCGAATACTACGAAACCAACGTCGGCGGCAGCATCACCCTGTGTCAGGCGATGGCAGCGGCGGGGGTGTTCCGGCTGGTGTTCAGTTCCTCGGCGACGGTGTACGGCGAGCCTGAAGAGATGCCGATTCGCGAGGATTTTCCTACGGGCAATCCGACCAATCCCTACGGTCAGTCCAAGCTGATCGTCGAGAACGTGCTGCGCGACCTGAGCCTCGCCGAGCCGCGCTGGAGCATTGCGCTGCTGCGCTATTTCAACCCGATCGGCGCCCACGCCAGCGGGCACATGGGCGAAGACCCCAACGGCATTCCGAACAATCTGGTGCCGTATATCAGCCAGGTTGCGGTCGGCAGCCTGCGTGAGCTGTCGATTTTCGGTAACGATTACCCGACCGCCGATGGCACCGGCGTGCGCGATTACATTCATGTCGTCGATTTGGCGGATGGGCATTTGAAAGCGTTGCAGTCGATCAGCGAGCGCACCGGCATCCACACCTGGAACCTCGGCACCGGCGATGGCTACAGCGTGCTGCAAGTGCTGCATGCCTTCGAACAGGCCTGCGGGCGGCCGGTGCCGTACCGGATGATGCCGCGCCGCGCCGGTGATATCGCCGAGAGCTTTGCCGATGCTTCGAAAGCGGCGAAAGAACTCGGCTGGAAAGCCACGCGCAACTTGCAGGACATGGTTGCCGACACTTGGCGCTGGCAATCGAATCATCCCAATGGTTATTCGCGATGATGGCCATTTAATCCGATGTTAGTTTCAGTCAGGTTGTTAGATAACGTCGGGAAAATACACTGGCAATGCCTTTTGCAAGTCCGTAGATATAAACCTGCCGTTCGACTTTTTGCAGTTGCGTATGGCTGTGAAAGAACAACGGATCTTGTTCGCGCTCTTTGCGGACTTGAAAGCTACCAGCTCTGACACAGATCTGTTTTTTAACAGTTCGAATGTTAGAAAGGAGTTGTTATGAAAAAAGTGATGGCAGTTGCCCTGTTGACGATGTTGAGCAACTGGGCTGCCGCCGCTGAAGCGCCGTTGACAGCGGTAACCAATGTAGGTGGCAGTGTGGCGGCTTCGCAAGCGCCCGCGGCCAGTACTGCAATGGTTGCCAGTGCTGTAGCGGCGTCCAACAGCGGTGGCAGTGCCAACGGCGGTACCACCGGTACGACGGGTACCACCGGTACAACCGGCACGCATAACTAACAGGAACATTTGTTAGTGCAGTACAGAGTCGCCCGACGCAAGTCGGGTGACTTTGTTTTTTGGATTCGCCCTTGAATAGCGTAGTGCCATTATGACTCGTAGTGTTTATCTTTTAATGTTGGCAAGTCTCGCTTTGCAAGGTTGCATGTTTTCCCCCGGCCAGTACCTGAGCACCAGCGATATCACCCGCCAGGGTGCCAGCGAAAGCAGTCGGGTCGAGCTGATTCCGATCACCCCGAAGCTGATCGCCATGAACCGCGCCACCCAGAAGCGTGAGTCGCTGCCGGCGGAGCTGCTGGTAACGCCGGCGGAATATCGCATCGGCAACAATGACGTGCTGTACATCACCGTCTGGGATCACCCGGAGCTGACCGCCCCCTCCGGCGCGCAACAACAGATCGATGCCAACGGCCGTCTGGTGCGCTCCGATGGCACGCTGTATTACCCGTTCATCAAGGAAGTCCAGGCCGCCGGCCGGACTATTCAGCAACTGCGCGCGGACATCGAACAGCGCTTGTCGGCATTCATCGCCGAGCCGCAGGTCGACGTCGCGGTGCTGCGCTTCGCCAGCCAGAAAGTCGTGGTCACCGGCGCCGTCACGAAGGCCGGCCCGCAAGCGATTTCGACCAATCCGCTGAGCGTGGTCGAGGCCCTCGGTTCCGCCGGCATCGACACCAACAATGCTGACTTGTCCGGGCTGTTGCTGACGCGCAACGGGCGGGTTTATCCGCTCAATCTCGACTCGCTCAATCAGCAGGATTCCGAACTGCAGAACGTCTACCTCAAGGGCGGCGATCAGCTGTATCTGCCGTACAACGACAACAAGCGCATCTACGTCATGGGCGAGGTCAACCAGCCACGCGCGCTGAGCTTCAAGACCGCAACCATGAACCTGTCCGACGTGCTCGGTTCGGTCGGTGGCCTGAGTCAGACCAGTTCCAACGGTAACGCGGTGTACGTGATTCGCGGCGTGGAAAATCTCGACGTCGAGCCGGCGAAGATCTATCAGCTCGAAGCCGAATCGCCGACCGCCATGGCGCTGGCCTCGCACTTTCAGGTGCGGCCGCAGGATGTCGTCTACGTCGGCCCGGCCAACGTTACGCGCTGGAACCGTTTCATCAGCCAGTTGGTGCCGTCGGCGTCGATTGTCGGCACCGGGGCTTCGGCAGCGAAGAACTGGAGCGAATACAGCAACAACAGCAAATAAGGCCGCCCGACTGTGAACCTATTGAAAGTGGGCGTCTGCCTGATGGCGGCCTCGTTGCTGTGCGGCTGTAACCCGCTGATGAGCGCATCGCTGAACAACCTCAAAGCCGCCGTCGTCGGCCCCGATGAGGTTGATGTAACAGCGGCTGAGGTCGCCGGGGTCAACTACCCGCAACTGAAACTGACCACGCCATCCGGCTCAGGCGTGCTGGCGCTGGTGCGCGAGCGTGAAGACCTGCAATTCTGGGTCGCCTCCGGCAAGCAGGTTTTGCTGCTGCGCGATGGCCTCGCCGTGCGCAGTATCGGCCTCGGCCTGCAAGGTGATCTGGATGGCACGCGGCTGGCCGATGACTCGCCGTTCAAGCAAGGCCTGCATCACGTCGCCGACGGTTTCACCACACGGCGCTGGATCGATCTGCACAAGGGCCAGGAAGTCGGCGTGATCGTCAACAGCCGCTTCTCCCGCCGCGCCACCGAAACCCTGGAAATTCTCGACAAGCCTTACTCGGTGCTGCGCATCGATGAACAGATCGACGCCCCAGCCATCGGCCTCAGCGCAACCAACCGTTACTGGGTCGACCCGCGGGACGGTTTCATTCTGCAAAGCGAGCAACAACTGACCTCGCAACTGCGCGTCAAGCTGGTGCAACTGACCCCCGATCGCAGGCATCTGCCGTGAAGCGCTTAAGCCTAATCGCGGCGGGTCTTTTGCTGATTGCTGGGGCGAGTCAGGCCGCCGTCACTGTGTCCGGCGACGTCGCCAATCCCGGTCCGATCGCATTGCCGCCGGGTGGACGCCTGTTCGATGTGATCAGCGAAGCCGTGCCCAATGCCGAAGGCTATTGGCTGGCGGGCGGCTTGTTGCGCCAGTCGCTGGTCGAGGAACAGACGCGGCTCAAGGTTGGTGTGCTGTTCGATCTCGAGGTGCTGCAACGCATGGCGACGCTGTTCGATCGGCCAAGCCGCGCGGCACTGGCGCAGCGCATTGCCGAAGAGGTTCGACAAATGCCAGTGACCGGACGGCAGATCGCTGACCTCGATCCGGTGGCGGTGGAAGTCGGCTTCGCGCGCAACATTCGTCTGGATGACGGCGATCGGCTGATCTACCCGAAACGGGTTGATGAAGTGCAGGTGTTGGGCGCGGTCACCGAGCCGTGCCACCTGCCGTACCAGCCATTGCAGGAGGCCCGCGAATATCTTGAAGGCTGCTCGATTCTCGACGATGCCGAGGCCGATTACCTGTGGCTGATCCAGCCCAACGGCGTGTCGCGCCGCGTCGGCATTGCCCACTGGAATCGCGAGTCCGGGCAGTTTCCGGTGGCCGGCAGCAGGATTCTGGTACCGATAAAAAATGATGATCTTGATCCGCCTCTTCCTGAATTGAATCAGCAGTTGGCCGAATTCATTGCCACGCAGCTGGCCGAGGTGGTTCGTTGAAGTTACGTTTTGCAGCTGTGTTGTTATTGCCCTGCGGTCTGGCTCACGCCGAGCCGCGCATTACCCAGAATGACTTCGGTGGCGCCGGTCTGTTGCAGACGCCGACGGCGCGCATGGCCCCGGCCGGCGAGCTGAGCGTCAACGCCAACCGCACCGATCCCTACAGCCGCTACAGCGTGTCGTTGCAACCGCTGGACTGGCTCGAAGGTTCGTTCCGCTACACCGCGATCACCAACCGGCCGTACGGCTCGGAGGCCCTCAGCGGCAGTCAAAGCTACAAGGACAAGGCGGTCGACGCCAAAGTACGCCTGTGGCAGGAAAGCCACTGGGCGCCGGAAGTGGCGCTGGGCTTTCGAGATATCGGTGGTACCGGTTTGTTCTCCAGCGAATTCTTCGTCGCCAACAAGCGCTTCGACAATTTCGACTTCAGCGCCGGCATTGCCTGGGGCTACATCGGTAATCGCGGCGACTTCGACAACCCGCTGGGCTACGTCAGCAATCGCTTCGATACGCGCCCGGCGCTGGAAGGCACCGGTGACGTCAACTCCGGCTCGTACTTTCGCGGCAAGCCTTCACTGTTCGGTGGCGTGAGCTACCAGACGCCGTGGGATCGGCTGAGCCTGAAGCTGGAATTCGAAGGCAACGACTACAAGAACGAGCCGAAGGACAACGAGATCAAACAGGACTCGCCGATCAACCTTGGCGCGGTGTTCAAGGTGACCGATTCGATCGACCTGAGCGCTGCCTGGGAACGGGGCAACACGGCGATGTTCGGCGTGACCTTTCACACCAATTTCGTCAGCCGCAAGGCGCCGGCCAAGACCTACGATCCGATCCCCGAACCGCTGCCGGCGAAGGCGCCGACGACCTCAATGGAACAGGTCAACTGGGCCGATGTGTCGCGGCGTTTGCAGCAGAATGCCGGGTACAAGGTCGAGCGCATCAGCCAGCGCGATTCCGAACTGATCGTCTATGGCGAGCAGCAGCGTTATTTCCATTCGTCCAAAGCCGTTGGCCGCGCGAGCCGGATTCTCGACAACAGCGTCAACGACGACATCGACTGGTTCACCGTGGTCAACAAGCGCTACGACTTGCCGCTGGAAGAAACCAGCCTGCCGCGCCAGACCTTTCGCGAAGTGATCAACAACGAAGAACCGTTGGAGGCGCTGCACCGCACCACCGAAATCAACCCGGCGATGCCGCACAACGAGAAAACCCTCTACACCGAAGCGCCGCAGCATTTCAGCTATGGCGTGGGTCTGGGCTTCAAGCAGAACGTCGGCGGCCCGGATGGTTTGCTCTATCAATTCAGTGCCGATGCGGACGCGGAATATCGCTTCAACCGCAACACCTGGTGGAGCGGATTGCTCAGCGCCAACCTGGTCAACAACTTCGACAAATTCGTCTACGACGCACCGAGCGGTTTGCCCCGCGTGCGCACGGATTTGCGCCAGTACCTGACCACCTCAAACACGACCATGCCGTTGTTCCAGCTCAGCCATGCCGAGCAGTTGGATAAAGACCTGTACGGCATGGTTTACGGCGGCTATCTGGAGTCGATGTTTGCCGGCGTCGGCGCGGAAGTGTTATTCCGCCCGACCGGCGAACGCTGGTCGCTGGGCGCGGACCTGAACTGGGTGCGCCAGCGTGATTTCGATCAGGGCTTTGCCTTGCGCGATTACTCGGTCGTGACCGGGCATATCACCGGCTATACCGACCTGCCGTTCGACACGCTGGCGGCGGTCAGTGTCGGTCGTTATCTGGCCGGGGATTGGGGCACCACCGTGGACATCTCGCGTGAGTTCTTCAATGGTGTGCGGGTCGGTGCCTGGGCGACCATCACCACGGCCAGCAGCGCCGAATATGGTGAAGGTAGTTTCGACAAGGGCCTGTACCTGTCGATCCCGTTCGACGAAATGATGAGCATGTCGACCATGCGCCGCGCCAACCTGGTCTGGGCGCCACTGACCCGAGATGGCGGCGCCAGACTGAGCCGCAGCTATCAACTGCACTCGATGACGGATAGCCGGGAAGGGGACATGTTCTATCGCAACTTCGAGAAGATTACCGAGTAAGCGCTGGTCTGTGAGAGCGAGCCTGCTCGCGAATGGCCCGGCACATCCAACATCTCCAGTGCCTGACACACCGCTTTCGCGAGCAGGCTCGCTCCCACAACTGATTGGCGTCACGCCACACATCCTGGTCATCACCCGAATCCCTGTGGGAGCGAGCCTGCTCGCGAAGGCGCCGGCGCATCCAACATCTTCATTGCCTGACACAACGCTTTCGCGAGCAGGCTCACTCCTACACTTGATCGGCGTCACGCCACACATCCTGGTCATCACCCGAATCCCTGTGGGAGCGAGCCTGCTCGCGAATGGTCCGGCACATCCAACATCTCCATCGCCTGACACACCGCTTTCGCGAGCAGGCTCACTCCCACAGGGGGTTGTGTTACAGCACAATTTTCGACCCGAACCCTGATCCCTGTGGGAGCGAGCCTGCTCGCGAATTGTCCGGCACATCCAACATCGCCATCGCCTGACACACCGCTTTCGCGAGCAGGCTCGCTCCCACGGGGGCGCACCTGTTGTCGACACGGATTACCCAAATCCCGCGCACAAAAAAGGGGACTTTCGTCCCCTTGTGATCTGCAGCGCTGAGCCTCAGTAAATATCCTTCGACAACAACGTAAACGGCGTTTTCACCAGGATCTTCAGATCCAGCCACAACGACCAGCTGTTGATGTACTGCAGATCGATCTCGACACGCTTCTGCATCTTGTCGATGGTGTCGGTCTCACCGCGGCAGCCGCTGATCTGTGCCAGGCCAGTGATGCCCGGTTTGATTCGGTGACGCGCCATGTAAGCGAGGATCTTGCCCGAGTAGTAATTGTTGTGCGCCACCGCATGCGGCCGTGGACCTACCAGCGCCATATGCCCCTGCAACACGTTGAACAGTTGCGGCAACTCGTCCAGCGAAGTGCGGCGGATAAACCGTCCTACTGCGGTGATGCGCGAGTCATTGCGGCTGGCCTGTTTCACTTCGCGGTCATCGTGGACACGCATCGAGCGGAATTTCCAGACCTTGATCACCTTGCCGTTCCAGCCATGGCGGTCCTGCTTGAAAAATACCGGGCCGGGCGAGTTGAGTTTCACTGCCAGAGCGATGATCAGCAGCAGCGGACTGAGCGCAATGATCGCCAGAAATGCCACGGTCTTCTCAACCAGACTTTTGCTCAGCGCAGCGGTCGGACGGCTGGTCAGCGGGCTTTCGTTCAAGTAGATCGCCGGCAGGCCGTCCACGACTTTCACCGAGTGGTTAAGCAGGGTCAGGCTGTTCAAGTCCGGCACCCACACCACATCGACGTTGGCCCCGAGCAAGTCGACATACATCGCTTCGATTTTCGCGGCTTCGCACAGCGGCAGTGTGATGTACAAACGACGGATGTCGTGAGCTTCGATCAACTCCAGCAACTCGTCCTGAGCGCCAACGACACGCGGTGCATCCGAGGCGAGAACAGGTTTGTCACCGTTGCTGACCAGACCGATCAGCGGCAGGTTTTCCAGTTGGCTGAGCTTTTTCGCCAGGCCCAACGCCAATTCGCCAGTACCGACAATCAGCGTGCGGTGTTCGCTTTTACGCGAACGCTGGTAGTACTTGGAAAATGCATGCAGCGGCGCGTAGAGGAACGCCTGACCGAGGAAGCCGTATACCGCCCAGCTGAGAATCACCTGACGGGAAAACAGCTCATCGGCCTGGCAGACAAACGCGATGCACGCCAGCGCGGCCATGGTCATCGACCAGCCCATGAACAAGCGGCCGAGGCCGGTCAGGTAGTTGTCGCGTTTGCGATAAACGCCGCTGAATGTGTAAGCCGGCACTGAAGCCAGGACGGCGAGGGTGGCGCACATTCGGTAGTAGAACGCGACGGTGCCGGTGTGCTGTTCAGCGAGAATGAACAGCAGCGTCACAACGAAAGCCTGTGCCAGCGCCCATTGGCCCCAAAAGGTCAGTCCCTTGAGGCCCGTGCTTCGATTAATACTGAGAGAAAGATCCATACGATATCCCCAAAAGACGTCCATTCAGGTTTCAACAGTTGAAAGCCGAGTTGTTATGCAGACTTATTGTTTTTGTTTTAGCGAGTGTCTTGAGGTAACAACATCGAGAGCCGAACTGTCGTCAGCCAATAGACTAAGTTATTGCCGGGAATGGTGTCTGACGAGTTCTAACAAGATGGCACAGTGCCAACTTTTTAATAATTCAATAGATGGCTGTTAGAAAAGGTCGTAGAGAGGGGGATGAAAAAGCGGGGACGTATTTGTTACTGTTGAAGGGTGGAGGCAGGGAAGCTTTTATCGAATCAGGGAGGGTGAACCCAAACAGAGTGCTCTTCTTGTTGTTGTAGTCGCACTTTATATCTGTTTGTCTTGGTTTGTGTGTCGCTTGTGATTAAGCGACGACTTCCTGGATCAGGCAATATCCGCGATTTCTTACGGCTCGGAACAATCGCTCGCCATTACTCGCACTCTTGAACTTGTCCTGCAAACGGCTCAGGCACATTTCCAGGCCACGGTATTGCTCGGGCTCCCGACCAATGCTGATGATCAAGTCATCACGACTGACCACGCGCTCTTCATGGCTCAGCATTTTCCTCACCAGCGCGGTTTCCAGGCCAGTGAGGCTGATCGCAACATTGTCCTTGAGCAACACGCCTTGTTCATCGTCAAGATGCCAGGTGTCGCTGCAAGGCTCAGTGCTCTCGCTGATATTGGAGATATGAGCGCGTTCTGCACTGCGGGTCGGGAAGCTTTGAAACGGATTGTCTGTCTGCGCGGCTCGCCATTCATTTTCAAGAGTGGCCAGTATGCGTTGAGTATCATGTTCGATACTGCGCGCAACATTCTTTCGGCTGAGGCTTGGGTAACTGAACTCCATGACCATCGGGGCGGAAGAGGGCGAAGCAACACCTTCAACAAACATTTGTGCCTGCGACGTGCCAAACGAATTGAAACGCTCACTGGACAAGATGCTTTCCAGTTCACGTTGCGACGTTGTGCTGTGCGTCACAACAACAAAATATTTTCTGGGGAGGGTTGTACTCGTTTCCATGTCTCTCTCCTAAATACACACCAAAATTGGCTAAAAGATAAATCGGCAGGCGAGCAATGACTTCCTCGGAAGTAATCGTAGGCAGGGTTCTGGCCGAAAATGGCCATCGATAAATTCCACTCGATCTGCTGCTATGTTATGGAGTTTTATTGTTATGTGGCGTGATGCCGTGCTCATTCAAGTGCTTGAGTTTTAATAAGTATGAAGCGCAATTGAGACGATATGGCTGCATCAGACGATCCTTCGTTCGTATGCAAAAGGGAAGACTGCCCGAGACTCAGGCAGTCGATATCAGGCCCCGCATCAGGCGATAGCCGTAGCCGCGGATGCTCTGAATCGCGTTTGTACCATACATGTCCTTGATTTTTCCACGCAAGCGACTGATTGATTTTTCCAGTGCCCGAGGGTCGTAGAAATTGGCGTTGAGGCCCATGATGCTGGCGATTTCATCATGACTCAGAATGTGATTGCCGGTGTGCGCAAAGGCCTCGAGGATCTTCATTTCGGCGAAAGAGATATCCAGTTTGCGCCGACTGTCCATCAGGCAGATCCGCGTCGGATCAAGCGTGAGATTGATATCTCGTTGCCAGTCTTCGCTGTTGAAGAACTCCGCGAGCAAGTCTTCGCTGTCATCGCTCAATGTGTTGAGCTTGATACAGGCATCCGCTCCGGCGAGAAAATACTTGATCTTGTTGACGGCACCGCGGCCGGTGACAATTGCGCAAATAAGCGGCTTCAAGTTGTCATCGCGCAGGTTTTGCACCAGGGCCAGATTTTCTTCGATGGCTTGTGGACTATCGATGATGACGAAAATGGCGCGGTAGGAACCGATGTAACCGTGCTGCTTATATGAACTAGTGAAAGCACCTGTTTCCAGAGTCATATCGGGCTGCACGTGCTTTGCGATCAGCGATCTCAAATGATCAGCCACACCCAGTGTACGACCCAGCGCAAGAACACCGGATTCATCATTTGTCGGGCGCGGACTTCTCGTCGCCAAGTTCCCTGAGAGCATCATGCGTTGACTCGAATTAGGTGCTGACATCGGGATGTTAAAGCACCGGTTCTTATCTGTGACTGACAATTGGTAACATTTGCGCGGATTTTAGACGTGTCTCCCGAGATTTCTAACAATAACTAAGTTTTTCAAGCTTTTAGTTGATTTTCTCGGGGTTGTGAACTAGCGCGTAGATGATGGCTATATGCAATGGTGCCACTATTTTGAGCTTGTGGCGATGGCTTTGTCTATGTCCTTTTGCCACTGATTGGCCATGTCAACAATGTGTGAGGTTGATCACACTTCATATCTGAACTGAAATATTTGTTGTAATAGATGTAAATTTTTTCCGTTTAGTTCGTCGGCCGACGATTACTAACAGCTCTTGAGTCTAACTCTGCATAAACCCTATTCTTCCGGATCGGCGAATCGCTGTATGCATTATTTCAGATACTCAACCCCTGAGTGTTATTGACTGGTCGCTCACCCTGAGTGCTCTGACGGAGGATTAATGGATTTCTGGACCCTTTTCCAGGTGTTGATATTAGGCGCGGTTGAAGGCTTGACCGAGTTCTTGCCCATCTCGAGTACCGGTCACCAGATTATTGTCGCCGACCTGCTCGAGTTTGGCGGCGAACGCGCCATGGCGTTCAACATCATTATTCAACTGGGGGCCATTCTTGCTGTGGTCTGGGAATTTCGTCCGAAGATCTTCGAAATCGTCAAAGGCCTGCCCACCGAGCGCAACGCGCAACGTTTCACCCTTAATCTGCTGATCGCGTTTTTCCCGGCCGTTATCCTCGGCGTGTTATTCGCCGACGCGATTCATGAATACCTGTTCAACCCGATCACCGTTGCGGTGGCCCTGGTTGTTGGCGGCATCGTCATGTTGTGGGCCGAACAGCGCAGCCATGTAGTCAGCGTCGAACATGTCGACGACATGCGCTGGTCCCACGCGTTGAAGGTCGGTTTCGTACAATGCCTGGCGATGATTCCCGGCACCTCGCGCTCCGGCTCGACCATCATCGGCGGGCTGCTCTTTGGCCTTTCGCGCAAAGCCGCCACCGAGTTCTCGTTCTTCCTCGCCATGCCGACCATGGTTGGTGCTGCCGTTTATTCCGGCTACAAATACCGCGACCTGTTCCAGCCCAACGATCTGCCAGTCTTCGCCCTCGGCTTCGTCACCGCGTTCATCTTCGCCATGATCGCCGTACGTGGCCTGCTGAAATTTATCGCCAACCACAGCTATGCCGCGTTCGCGTGGTACCGGATCGGTTTTGGTTTGCTGATTCTGGCGACGTGGCTGTTTGGCTGGGTCAACTGGACCGCCGCAGCGGCTGCCTGATCACTGCGCGCTGATCAACGCGGCCACGGCGAGATCGTTTAACGTCGAATCCGACGACTCCTGACGAAAGCGCTGCAAGGCCGAGGTGAAATACGCGGCTTGCAGCATGCCGTCGCTGGCCAGATAGAGTCGCGCGTCTTCTTGCTCCTCGGCAGAGTAAACACGCTTGTGACTGTCGGTCGTTTCCTGGCTAGACGAAATAGGTGCGAGGATTAAAGACACCAAAGTGAAGCCGGAAAGCTGCGTCACCTCCCACGGCGTATCGGTACGGCCCATGCAAAAGCCATCGCAGTGCGCATAAACGTCGGAAGTGAAGCTGAACAAAGCGAGGAGGGTGAAACGCTTGAGACCTGAAAAAGTAAACGCGGGCATAAACAAAAGACATCCTGTCAGTACATCAAAATACCGGGCAACGCTCATGCGCCGCCCGCATACGCAAACCATCAATCAACGACCTTCAAGCAACTCAGCCGCCTGATCCAGCAACGCCAGCGGATCCTTGGCCTTGTGAATATCCACCGACAACAACTGACGAAACTTGCGCGCCCCGGGGAAACCGGTGCCCAGGCCCAGAACATGCCGAGTGATGTGATGCATCGCGCCACCGGCCAGCAGATGTTCGGCGATATACGGCCGCAACTGCGCCAACGCCTCAGCCCGACTGATCACCGGAGCGGTACTGCCGAACAGTTGCTGATCGACCTCCGCTAGCAGATAAGGATTGTGATAAGCCTCACGCCCCAACATCACGCCATCGAACGTCTGCAGATGCTCATGGCAGGCCTCCATGGTCTTGATCCCGCCGTTCAGCACAATCTCCAGCTCCGGAAAATCCGCCTTCAGCTGCGCCGCGACGTCATAGCGCAACGGCGGAATGTCGCGATTCTCCTTCGGCGACAACCCCTCCAGAATCGCAATCCGCGCATGCACGGTAAAACTCGTGCATCCGGCATCCCGCACAGTCCCGACGAAATCGCACAACTCGGCATAACTGTCGCGCCCGTTGATGCCGATCCGGTGCTTCACCGTCACCGGAATCGACACCGCATCACGCATCGCCTTCACACAATCGGCCACCAACTGCGGATGCCCCATCAGGCACGCGCCGATCATGTTGTTTTGCACACGATCACTCGGGCAGCCGACGTTCAGGTTCACCTCGTCGTAGCCATGTTCCTCGGCCATGCGCGCGCAGGCGGCGAGATCGAGCGGAACACTACCACCGAGCTGCAACGCCAGCGGGTGCTCGGCTTCGTTGTGACGCAGGAAACGTTCGTGATCACCGTTGAGCAACGCGCCAGTGGTGACCATTTCGGTGTAGAGCAGGGCGTTCTTGGACAGGACGCGTAGGAAGAAACGGCAATGGCGGTCCGTCCAATCCATCATCGGGGCGACGGAGAAGCGGCGGGAGAGTGTGACGGGTTGTAGGGACATTGGGGGAATCTGGATCAGAAAGGCGAAGGTGGGGGGAGTTTATCAGGATTGGGATAGGACGGAGGCTTACGCGTCGTTACTACGTGCTCTAGCTCACTGATGAGACATATTGTGGTCTGCCCCCTATTTGCCCTCCTGATTCCCAGGAGGTCTCAGTACGAGGGATTCCCCGGTTCATTCCATCGCTACGCTCGTTGGCTTCCATTAGGACTCTACCGTGGTGGGATTCACGCTCGCGTACGGTAACGGTCATAACCCGCGCAGTTGAACAATTGTCTCCGAATTCAGTCGTTGCAATTGCACCATGCCTTGAGGTCTATTCAAACGACCAAGCAATGGAGCGCACCATGGAAAATTTTTTTGTTGAGCTGGAAGCACCGCACCCTCACTGCGTGAAAAATATTGTGTTCGGAGGGAAATTGCCGAAGCGGGGGCTCAGGTGGGAATTTGTAAACGAGTTAAAACCCATTGATCTTTACTGTTATCTGTATGCCAAATATGGAGAGCCAAACGGTATTCAGAACTTTTTGAGAAAAGATGATTCGGATAACTTAATTCATTGGGAGTGGACACTTGCTAGTGAGCGGGGTGTCGTTTCTATTTTGGGGATGAACTTTCGGACTGAGGTTCACTTGATAGGAGATTTTGTTGATTCCGGTCTAACTCTTGAGATGTTTATAAGTCAAATTAAGTCTGATTTTAAAAGCTATGGCAAGAAAATATCTGCTTTTCGGCTAGAACTTGAAAAGTGGACCAGATTTTTTAATCCCTATAGTAGGATAAAAAGTTCGGTTGAGCAGAATTTTAAGCAACTCGATATGCTAGATATTGATCCTCGTAGGGACCGACTGCCTCATCCTGGCGAAGGAACTGACTTTGACGAGTTTAAATATCGCTGGCAGGCTCTAAACGAAAGATACAGCTCCGCCGTTGGTCTTGTATTTGGTCTCCGTGCCATGCTACCCGTGCTGGCCGAATCATTTGTGAATCTTCTCATATTCGTACTTGCTCGTCCCGAGATTAAGGCTAACGATCGCCTTTTTCAAAACGTCGTCCGTCAGCCAATTGATGTTAGGGTACAAATGTTGTCCGTGCACTGCATAGGCTTTTCGAATGTAGTGGATTATGCCTCAGAGGAGTGTAAGGCATTTCACACTCTAATGAATGATCGGAATGACCTTTTACATGGGAATATAGAGATGCCGAAGCTCGCAATGGGAGATGTTTATTTCCGAGGAAAGATTCCTTTGTTTCTCCAATATGAGGATATGTGGAGCGAGTCCATTGGCGCCTCTTTGCGATCAATTAAGTTTGATACGATTCGACAAGACCGAAAGGTAGTCGAGGACTTCATTAATTATCTTGTAGGTAGACTCGCCCCACAATATGCAGAAACCATCGAACACATTGCCAGTCAGCGGGACCTCGGTATGAATATCAAGACGGGGAGGCTCGGGGTTTTGTTCTCAGACCAGATATCCGATTTCCGCGCCGTGTTCAAAGCTGGGGAGCCTTGATTCGGTAGCACTCGTCGGCCCAGGTCGGTGCCAAAGTTTTGGGTGGGAAAAGGGGACGTAACTATTTGCGCTGTATTTATTCTGTGTTTCTGGGTGGCAAATAAATTAGTCCCCATGTTGCTAAGCGCTAAATAATTGAGTTGATACGTTAAGCGACCGAGATTCCGGGTTGAAGTAGCGTCCAACAACCAGCTCTCCATTTTGGAGATCCGGATTTATCTCTGACGTAGCATAGATAACCTGAAATGGAACGCTGATCTTCTCGCACTCGGAAACAATTAATGCCTGAAGATTATGACTGCGCTCTTTTTCCATACCCCCATCATCGATGCCGTCAAGCATCATGAAACGAGGAACTCGCATGTACGACAGTTCTGCACTGGTTTTAAGTAGCGCAAGATGGAATACATGACGAAGGACGACTGCAGAGCTTTCCGAAAAATTTCGAGAGCCGTTAACGAGAACCGTGTTATCGATAAAGCTAAATTCAACAGTATTTGCATCTATAAATTCAGGTTGTAATTGTAAGTCTTTTTTTAGTAACTCTATCATGTTGCTAGAAAGCTTTGATGAGACTTCTCGTTTTCTGGCTTCTTGCTTTCTTTCCAGGTTGTTAATGAGGTCGTTTAGTTTTTCGACCTTAAAAGTTAATTCGTTTCTGTTTTTTTGCAATTCAGAAATTACAGTGAAAAGTTTTTGGTTCTCATAAGCCTGTTTTATCTCTTCATCTAAAGAGCCTAGGCGTCTTGCTGAGTCTTCAAGAAGAGTTTCAATATTACTCGACCAGTGAGATGATATAGAGCTATATTCGGCTTCAAGTCGCTTGGCAGCTTCTGTAGCAAGAGGAATGTCACGGGAAAGTTTCGTAGCCTCTTCTTCTTTTGCTTTAAGTAGGAGCGAGGATTCTTTGATTTGGATAGAAAACTCGTTTCTCATTCGCAATATATTTGAACTGCTCGCTCCCTCAGTCAACTCATGCTTGCACAGGTGGCAATCGTGTCCCTCGGAAGCCTGGGGTGTGAGTTCTGTCAAGCAACTAGGGCAAAATAAAAATGATAGTGCTCCGAAGTAATTTCGTGTTTCCTTTGAATCATCCAACCCAGAAAGCCGCTCTTCTAGCTCTTTCAAGAAAAGTTTAGAATCTGCTATTTCTAAGTTTAATTTTAATAATCCGTCTTTAAGGATGGCTTCATATTGCTTTGCGGAGTTTAGCTTGGAGCGGATTCCATCAACTTTGGCAGAGGCCGTGTTGGCTTCTTTTTTTGATAGAGATCGTTCTGCTTTTAAGCCGACAATGTATTCAGTCAATCTTCCTCGCTCAGCTTCAAGCGCTGGGATTACGCTCCTGGAGGCTTCAATGTCCAGAGTTTGTCCAGATCGACCTAAGACATTAAATATACCTCGTAGCTCACCAATAATTTTATCAAGTGATTTTCCAACCTCTCTCACCTCTAATTGGGCAGAGTAAAGATCGTCATCAGAAACACCGCAGAGATAGCCGCCGACCATATCTCTCGTCAAAGCGCTATCGAAATTATCAGTTCTGAATATTGGGCTATGTACTGAAGGTTGATCTGCATACAATACGCGTAGCAATTGGTGCATTGTTAAATTTGAGGCGGCTGCTCCTTGGGCTTGTGGGATTTCCAAAGCGGAGAAGAGGGCTTGAGAGAAACTTATTTTCTGCTCAGAACGCCGAAATGGATAACGCTCCCAGTGATTTACTCCAGCGACAAGAGCGGCCTCAATACTTCCCCAGAAAATATTCAGCGGTCTCTGACTTTCTGGTTCGATATCTCGCAGAAGAGTAGCGGCTACTCCATTTAAGTGGACTTCAACCATAGTTGCGGAGCACATCAGAGCTTCCGGCTTCCATCTTATGTTTTCGGCCCCCAACGAATAGGCTAAAAGATCCATAATTGTGGTTTTTCCGGAGCTATTGCGACCTCTGATAATGTTTACACCATCGTGAAAAGTACAGTCGAAAGCGCGATGTCCCCCTTGCAGTACTATAAGTCTACGTACGCTGAGTGTAGGCTTAAGATATGTCATACTTATACTCCAATAAGCCCGTTCTGTGCTTTAAGCCATTGATGCCTCTCAAGGGAAGTATCGCCAAATCTTGTAAAATAAAATCTCCAATCTCCGGGCGGCTTTCTAAAAAAACCGAGATTCTTGTTTCTAGGGACTTTGGTAGTTTTACATTTGTTCGCGATATTATGCCTTCTGCATAACTAGAGCGATCGACTATTCCTGAAGCTACTAAGCATCCAATGGCTGATATTTGAATGGCGCGCATATCTTTAAAGATGAGGAAGGGGTCAAAAGGATCGTGATAAATATTTTCGAATTTCTTCGCAGTACGCTTGCCATGAGATAAAGTTTTTGGGAGAGTGATCGTTTGTACCGCTGAGGGAAAGGTCAGATAAAAGTCTAGGAGCCTAGCTTTGTCGTATTCAAGGCTTGGTATTACGGATAAAATTGAAAGCATTCGAAATACGCAATGGTATGCATCATAGGCTGGATGATAAATCAGCATATTTGTCCCACCTTATGTGACAGTTACCTCCAAGAAAATAAAGCAACCCCAGTAGGTCCTTGACAGAAATCTCCAAAAAATTCTCGCCGAGCATGGAACATATGTTGTGAAGGATACTGTTTATTGCTGCGTCAACTACAACTCGATCGCCACCTGATTCGATCACTGGCGTGACTGCGAGCATATAGTTTGTGTGAAGCTCATCTAATAAGATGGTATAGATTCTCTGCGCAACTCTTGAGGATTGCTGCCTCATTACCATTTTGGCAGCTTGCTCTTTTTGACTCATCGCAAAATAAAGCTGATCAGTTCTCCCGCTCTCCCGAAGCTTTGCTTCAAGTCCACGGACGTCGCCTTCCGTTGGTGCTGCTAGGTAATGATTAAGTTTTTCGCAGAAGCCAGAGCCATCTTTTTCGTCAACTTCTGCGGCTCGAAGGCGAGCATAAAGCAGGGTCAACTCGTTGAGAGTTGTACCTTGGCGCATATCAATATTAAGTTTATTAATATTTCCAGCAGCCATGTCGCCATGTACGATGTTGTTAGACTGATCAGACACGTCGTTTACTGCCGATTATTTTTGTTCATGTCACCACCGGCCATATCGCCATGAACGGTGTTGTTGTTCTGCGCGGTTTTTCGTTTTTGAGAGTTATTAGTTTGGATCTTGCTAACTACGATTTTCGCAGTCCATCCAGCGCCTAGCCCAACTAAAAAAGTAAATATATGCGTGAGATATTCCATTATCGATCCTAGAAATTCGCTGAGGTAACCATCCTGAGACTAGCGGAGTGCCACCATGCCGTCCAGCATTGTCTAGTCAAACGCTTTTCAAACACGCCATGTCGCTTCAACAAGGCAGGTTATGCGCGGCCGGATGATCGCTGGGACGGGAATAGGAACGTATCTATTTATTGTGAGTTTAAACAGCGAAAACCACTCTTGTTTAGGTTGGTCGAGAAGGTGCAGTCTAAGGCCTACACCACCTTGCGCCTCCCCCTACACCTAAGACAGAATCCGCCGGCTTGTGCGTCTAGCCTGCGGGTTTTATCGTCTCCGGGTCACTGAAAACAGTGATCGGGTTTGGTAGCCCGTTCCGTCAGAAGCACAAGACTACTGTCTTGCGACGACGTTTCTCGTCTTCGTTTTATGGTGGTCATGCGCGGGGCGTCTTCGGATGCGCCGGGGTTCCTGACGACCGGTCTACCAACCTGCGTATGGCCTCCACCCTTCGTTTGGTAGCGAGAGTGATGGCTCCTTTTCGTTTATCCGTCAGGAGTTACACCATGTTCAAACCAACACCCAACCCGCCAGAAACCGACCCCGCATCCCCCTACGAATCCGCCAATTCCAAAAAACTCCACGAAGCCGCCGAGCGCGCGCTCGATCACTATCTCCTTCCCGCCAGCCTAATCATGGCCAGCACCGATGAGCCCGAACGCATGTACCTTGCCAATCCGAAGTACGACATGGAATCCCTGTTGGCCAATGCCTGCGAAACCCTGGGTTCTGCCTCCGAAATGCTCAACAACTTTGCCGCGACGCTGGATAACTCGCGCCGCAAATCTGCGCTAGGCATTGCGCAGGTGGTGATGTTGGCGGAGTTGGCGGTGAATCAGGCGTTGGATAAGGTCGAAATCAAGCCGTAAACCCGTGTCCCTCTGTGGCATGCGGCACGCCGTTGCTGCAGAGGGGCGGGTTCTGAATTGACATTTTCATCGGATTTTCACGCCAGTAGCGATGTGCCACAAATCATGATGGCAATGCGTCATCATGCCACTCAAAAAGTTCAACGTTTATACAAAAATATAAAGTTGTACAAGTTTTCCCAAAATTAATAGCATCCCTCCAGACACCTTTGCTGAAACGATAAATCCAGCGTGCAAATGCTCTGTTTGCGACGTGAAGGGTTTGTCTACCGGTGCTCGCGTCGCGGATTTATCGACGCGTCCACAGCATTGGCATTTGCATTTCCGGGACAGCTGGAGCGTCCCGTATTACGCCCTGGATGACGACCCCTGAATGTCTGGACGGTAACTGTGGTTACCGGAGATCAATTTTTGTGCCTGGCGTTTCGCGTCAGGACGTTTGAGGCTGAATATGGCAGTAGCATCGAATTTCCTCGGTGACATCAAAGTTTCCCGCAAGCTGGGAACCGGCTTCGGCATTCTTCTGCTGGCCGTTTTGGCGGTTGCCTTCATTGGCTATAACAGCAACAGCGTGCTGGTTGATCGCTTGAGTACGACGCGTCTGATCGGCACGTTGAATGACGCTACGCAAAATATGCGTCTGTCCGAGAAACAGTACGAAGCCGCCGCTGACGCAGCGTTCGCCGAGTCCTATAACGCGCAGTTGAATGTCTTGCAGGGCCTTGTGGGCAAGGCACTGGATACCTTGACCCGCGCTGAAAACCAGCAAGCCTTGAAGGCTTTGCAAACCACGATTGTTGCCTACGACCAGAAGGTCAAACGGCTGATCGCTGCCGATCAGTCGACCACCGATGCGCTGAAACCGCTGACGGCGCTGTCGGACAAGTACGCGCAAACTTTTGCCAGCATGCTTGAAGGCACCACGACCAGTGCACTGGCGTCTGCCGATGGCGAACGCGTTCGGGAGCTGCGCACGGTGGCCGATTTGCGCAATGGCATGACCACGTTTCGCCTGATGTTGCGTCGTTACATCGCGGTGCCCAACGACGTGAACAAAAAACTGCTGATGGAAACCATCGATACCTTCTTGAGTGATATCAGCAAGGCGCGCACCAGCCTGCCGACGGCGCTGTCGAGCCAACTGGAAGAAGCCCACGCCGGCATGCGCCGTTATCGCGAAGTACTGGTGGAAGTGGCCGGACTGTTTGAGCAGAAGCAGAACATGCGCGAGCAGGTCGACCAGGAAAGCAAGGCGATGGACAAGATCATGAGTGGCCTGATGGACACCCAGCAGCGCCTTGCGCATGAGGATCAGCATTCGGCTTTTATTCAGATGGCGGTATTGACTGCGTTGGCGCTGGTGATCGGGCTGTTGGCTTCGGTGGTCATCTCGCGCCAGATCACTGCGCCGCTAGCGCTGACGGTTGATCTGGCACGACGGATTGCCAAAGGCGACCTGACGGTCCAGGCCAGGTCTGCGCGCAAAGATGAGTTGGGCGATCTGCAAAATGCGATGCAGGAGATGGCGCAGAACCTGAACACGCTGGTGCAAGGTATCGGCAATGGCGTCACGCAGATTTCCACCTCTGCGGAAAAGCTCTCGGCCATGAGCGAGCAGACCAGCGCAGGTGTACGTCAGCAAAAAAGTGAAGTGGATCAAGTTGCCACGGCGATGCACGAAATGGCTTCGACGGTGCAGGAAGTTGCGCGTAACACCACCGATGCCTCCGCTGCCGCGACCCTCGCCGATCAGCAGGCGCGCCACGGCAGCACGGTGGTCAAGCAGGCGACGGTGCAGATCAGCGAACTTGCCATAGCCATTGAAGAGTTGGGCGGTGCGATGAATGTGCTGACTCAGGACAGCGAGCAGATCGGCAAAGTCATCGATGTGATCAAAGCCGTCGCCGAGCAGACCAATCTGCTCGCGTTGAACGCCGCTATTGAAGCCGCGCGGGCGGGTGAGCAGGGTCGTGGTTTTGCTGTGGTGGCAGACGAAGTGCGCTCGCTCGCACAGCGCACGCAGGACTCGACCAAGGAAATCGAAGCGCTGATCGTCACCCTGCAACAAGGCACGCAAGCGGCCGCGACGCTGATGACCTCAAGCCGCGAACGCACCCTCGATACGGTGGTACTGGCGCAGAAAGCCGAATTGGCGATTACCGAGATCAATCAGTCCATCGGTACGATCCAGGAGATGAGTCTGCAGATATCGGCCGCCGCCGAGCAGCAAAGTGCCGTGGCCGACGAAATCAACCGCAGCATTGTCAGTGTGCGTGATGTGGCTGACCAGTCGGCTGTCGCCAGCGAAGAAAGTGCGGCGGCGACGATCGAGTTGGCGTCACTTGGGCAGGACCTGCAGCGAATGACCGCGCATTTCCGCACCTGATCTTTTCAACTTGGCGCACGCGGTGCCTTCAACTATTCAGGCGCCGCGGAGGCTGAAGTTATTGCGTTGTTTGCAGATAACTAAGGCCAGCAGCTGTTTTATTTATCGCCATGGAAGGTTGCACCCCGTCATCAGGTGGTTCATGACCGACTTTCCAAAATCATTCGCGTCTCCCGGAGGCTGCCAGGGCTGTAGGAACAAAGGCGTGCCGGAGATGGATTTCGCCTTCGCTTTCCAGCCCATTGTGGACCTGCGCGATCAAACGACGTTTGCCCATGAAGCGTTGGTTCGCGGCGTGAACGGCGAAGGCGCCTTGTCTGTCCTGGAAAAGGTGGACGATCAGAACCGTTATCGATTCGATCAACTGTGTCGAGTGCGGGCGATTTCCACGGCGGCTGACTTGGGCATGACGCAGTACCTGTCGATCAACTTTCTGCCGAATGCCGTTTACCGGCCGGAGATGTGTATTCGCAGCACGCTGGAAGCGGCGCGCACGTACGGCTTTCCGCTGGAGCGGCTGATCTTCGAGGCTGTGGAAGGCGAGCACGTCGAAAGCAACAAACACTTGATGAATATCTTGCGTGAGTATCGTGAGTTTGGTTTCAAGACGGCCATCGACGACTTTGGCGCAGGCTATTCCGGCCTTAACTTGTTGGCGGATTTTCAACCGGACCTGATCAAGCTGGATATGGCGCTGATCCGCAATATTCACCGTGACCGCGTACGCCAGACGATCGTGCGCAACGTGGTGAACATGTGCAGAGAGTTGGGCGTGGAAGTGATCGCCGAGGGCATAGAAAATGCCGAGGAAAGAGACTTTCTCGCCGATTGCGGCATTTATCTGATGCAGGGCTACTGGTTCGCCAGGCCCTCGTTCAGATCGTTGGCGCAGATCTCGACGAGTGCGTGGCTGGGGAGATCATCCAATCCGCGCTCTTATGCAAAACATTGACAGCCACCAACACTGGCTGCCGTGAGTGCCATGCGCCTGAATGCCGGTTGTTCTGCGGTCACGGGGTGCGTCGGGTTTCCAGCAACGTAAATAGGCCCATGCCTGCGAGCATCGCCAATACGAAAACGATTGCCTGCCAGTGGCCCGTCAACAGGATGGTCACCGCCGGGCCGGGGCAGATGCCGGCTATCCCCAAACCGACGCCGAACAGCAGGCCGGCCAGGAATGCATTCAGTTTGAGCACGTTCAGATTCCCGACACCGCGTGCATTGAGCGAACCGTTCCCTCAACGCGCGCGGTGGCCGGGTTCAGTGGCTTATTGCGGCACCGCTATCCACTCACTCAACGTCTGCTGATACTTGCCAGTGACCTTGCTCAAATGCAGCCACTGATCGACATACACTTTCCAACTCATGTCATCACGCGGCAGCAAGTAAGCCTTCTCCCCGTACTGCATGTACTTATGCGGATTCACTGCGCACAACCCCGGTTTGAGTTTCTGCTGATACAGCGCTTCCGAGGCGTCGGTGATCATCACGTCGGCTTTGTTGTCGAGCAGTTGCTGGAAGATCGTCACGTTGTCGTGCAGGGCCAGCTGTGCCTTGGGCAGGAAGGCGTGGACGAAGGCTTCGTTGGTGCCGCCGGCAGGTTCCACCAGGCGCACGTTGGGCTGGTTGATCTGGTCGATGGTCTGGTATTTGGACTGGTCGGCGCAGCGCACCAGCGGGATTTTGCCGTCAGTGTCGAGGGTGTTGCTGAAGTAGGCTTTTTTCTGCCGTTCCAGTGTGACCGAGATGCCGCCCATGCCGATGTCGCATTTGCCGGCCTGCATGTCGGGCATCAGGGTTTTCCAGGTGGTCTGCACCCATTGCACCTTGACGCCGAGGCTGTCGGCCAGGGAGCGGGCCATGCTGATGTCGATGCCTTCGAAGTCGCCATCGTTGCGCTTGAAGGTATAGGGCTTGTAGTCGCCGGTGGTGCAGACGCGCAACTGGCCTTGTTGCTGAATGCTGTCGAGGTGGGACGTGGCGGGATCGGCGTGAGCGCCAGTCGCCAGGGTCAGCAGGCCGCCGAGGATCATCGTGCTTTTTAGTGTTGTCATTGAGATCGGGCTTCTGAAAGGGAAGGTGGCCCAGTGTAGTGAAAGCCTTCCACGGGTGTCATCCCGGGTCCGGACTCAATGTGCCCAGCCACGCCACCAGCGCCACGATCAACAGGGCAAGGGCCAGCTCCATCACCACACTGCGCCGCAGCGCGTTCGCGGCGATGAGGTGCTGGCCGTCGCGCAGCGATTGTTGCAGTGACGGTCCAAGATGAAAGCGGTTCAACGCAGCCAGCACCAGCATCACGGCAAACGCCAGCACCTTGATCGTAAGCAACTGCCCGTAGGTCCCGAACAGCACTCCGTCGAGCCTTGGGCCGACGATGAAGAGATAATTCATCACGCCGGTGACCGACACCGTCAGCACGATCAATGCGCCCACCCATTCGAAGCGTTTCACTGCATCGGCGAGCAGGCGAAAGCGTGTGTCACCGATCCGCCCGCTCGCCATCAACACCAGCGCCAGCAAGGCACCCAACCACGCTCCCGCCGCAAGCAAGTGCAAGATGTCGCTGAGAAAGTGCCAGAACCGCAGCCATCCTTCGTCCATCGCTCCGTGCCCGCTCCATGCCAGCGAAGCGAGGGCAATGGCGCCTGCCAACGACGCTGGCCACAGACTCGGCCGGATCACTACGATGGCCAGCGCTGTCATCCGCAGCGCCCACGCCAGGCCAACGTCCGTTTCCAGCAGCATCATCTGCAGGTGCGGCCACAACGCCGCGAGCTGGGTTTCGCCACTCATGGCGCGGGTCATCAGCACCAGCCCGGCCACTGACAGCAATGCCCCTGTCACCGCCATGCCCCGCAACAACGGACGGAACCGCAGCAGCGCGTTGAAGCTGTACAAGCCAAACAACGCCAGGCCGAACAACAGCAGCAAATCCACGTACAAGGCGAACCGCAGGATGATATTGAGCAGGTCCGCCATTGTTCACTTCACTTTGAACGTGACGTTACCGGTGATCGGGTGCGTGTCGGCGGACACCGCGCGCCACTGCACCTGATAGGTGCCGGCAGGCAGCGGGGCGAGCGGGGTGATCAGCATGGTTTTCGGATCGCTGCTGGCGCTGACCTTGGCTTTCATCGGCATCGGCGAGTGAGCCATGCCACCCATTTCGGTCATTACCAGTTTGGCCCCGGAGAACTGCGTGACCAGGCTCTCGGAAAAGTGCAGCTCGATCCTGCCCGGCGCGGCGCCTTCCGCGCCTTCGGCTGGCGTCGACGAGAGCAGTTTCGGATGGGCCTGGGCGAGGGTGCTCAGGAGCAATCCGCTGGCGAATATCAGGGGCAGGGTCAATGTGCGCATGCAAGGTCTCCGGTTTGTTTTTGTAGAAGAATTCAGAACCACAGCCTGACGCCGAGGACGAGGCGTGCCTCACTGCGGTCCTCGTCTTCTTCGCGGGCATAGTCGGCGGTGTTGCCGTAAGTGCGATTCCACGTCACGCCGATATAAGGCGCGAATTCGCGGCGGATTTCATAGCGCAACCGCAGGCCCGCCTCGGTATTGGACAACCCTGAGCCGATGCCCCGCTGCGGATCGTTTTTGCCATAGATATTCAGTTCTGCGGTCGGCTGCAGGATCAGTCGATTGGTCAGCAGGATGTCGTAGTCGCCCTCCAGCCGTACCGCACTCTGGCCGCCCTCGCCAAGGAAAGCCGTGGCTTCGGCCTCGAAGTTGTACAGCGCCATGCCCTGCACGCCGAACGCGGCCCAGGTTTGCGGTGCGCCGGGTTTGAAGTCCTGACGCACGCCGCTGACCACGTCCCACCACGGTGAAATGGCGTGGCCCCACAGCGCTTGAATTTCCGCGTCTTCAGTCTTGCCGTTGTTGCGCTCGCCTTCAGAGCGCAGCCACAGCCGATCGGTATCCCCACCGATCCAGCCGGACAGGTCCCAGGCCAAAGCGCTGCCGTCATCGGCGTTCTGCCATTCGAGTTTGTCGGCAAGAAAGTAACTGTTGACGACGCTGTCATGCACCTGATGACCGCCGGGGCTGATAAACACCGCAGCGCGGTCGGCGTCGGTCACGGGCGCAATCGGCGTGCGGCTTTCGCTGGGCGCGGCGGGCTGCATCATGCCGTCGTCCATGCTTTGCATTGCCGAATGATCCATCTCGGGCATCTGGCTGTGGTCCATGCCGTGCATGGCGTCGGCGGCCATGGCGGAGGTGCCGGCTAGCAGCAGCGGAAACACGCTGAGTCGAGTCATGATGGACCTCTTCATTCTTCCACCCGCACTTCGCGGAACATGCCCGTTTCCATGTGATAAAGCAGATGACAGTGATAGGCCCAGCGGCCGAGGGCGTCGGCGGTGACGCGATAGCTGCGGCGGCTGCCGGGCGGCATGTCGATGGTGTGTTTGCGCACCTGAAAGTTGCCGTTTTCGTCTTCCAGATCGCTCCACATCCCGTGCAGGTGGATCGGGTGGGTCATCATGGTGTCGTTTACCAGCACCAGGCGGATGCGCTCGCCGTATTTCAGACGTAGAGGCTCGGCATCGGAGAACTTGATGCCGTTGAACGACCAGGCGAATTTCTCCATGTGGCCGGTCAGGTGCAGTTCTATCGTGCGGCCCGGATCGCGGCCGTCCGGGTCCTCGAAGGTGCTGCGCAGGTCGGCGTAGGTCAGCACTCGGCGGCCGTTGTTGCGCAGGCCGAGGCCTGGGTCGTCGAGCTTTGGCGCGGTGATCATGGCCTGCATGTCCACCAGCGGATTGTTGTTTTCACTGTCGGGATGGGCTTGCATCGGGCCCATGCTGGAGTGATCCATGGCGCTCATGTCCATGCTGCCGTGATCCATGCCGCCCATGCCCATGTCGTCCATGCTCACCAACGGACGCGGATCCAGCGCCGGCACTGCTGCCGACATGCCGGCGCGTGTGGCGAGAGTGCCACGGGCGTAGCCGGTGCGATCCATTGCCTGGGCGAAAAGGGTATAGGCCTCGGTTTCAGGTTCAACGATCACGTCATAGGTCTCGGCCACGGCAATGCGCAGTTCATCGACGCTGACCGGTTTGACGTGCAGGCCATCGGCAGCCACCACCGTCATCTTCAGTCCCGGAATGCGCACATCGAAATAGGTCATGGCCGAGCCGTTGATCAGGCGCAGGCGCAGTTTTTCGCCGGGACGGAACAGCCAGGTGAAGTTGTCATCGGGGGCCTGGCCGTTGATCAAAAAGGTATACGTGGCGCCACTGACGTCGGCGATGTCGGTAGGGTTCATGTTCATTTGCGCCCACATCGTGCGATCGGCAACCGTGGCGCCCCAGCCTTTCTCACCGACATCGTTGATAAAGTCGCCGACGGTGCGTTTGTGGAAGTTGTAGTAGTCGGACTGCTTTTTCAGCGTCTTCATCAGGCTGGCCGGGTCTTCGTCGGTCCAGTCGCTGAGCATCACCACGTAGTCGCGATCGTACTGGAACGGCTCCGGCTCTTTGGCCTCAATGACCAGCGGCCCATAGACGCCGGCCTGCTCCTGTAAGCCGGAATGGCTGTGATACCAGTAGGTGCCGTGTTGCCGAACCTTGAACTGGTAAACGTACACGCCCCCCGGTTCGATGCCATGGAAACTCAGACCCGGTACGCCGTCCATGTTCGCCGGCAGCAGAATGCCGTGCCAGTGAATCGAGGTGTCGGCGGTGAGCCGGTTACGCACCCGCAGCGTCACGGTATCGCCTTCGCGCCAGCGCAACAGCGGGCCGGGCAGGCTGCCATTGATGGTCATCGCTGTGCGTGCCGAACCCGTGAAATTGACCGGAGTTTCGCCGATGAACAACTCGAATTCGTTACCGCTCAGTTCGTTGACGGGCGCGGCGCCGTTCAGCGCCCAGACCGGTGTCCGCCAGAGCCCGAGGCCACCGAGCAAGCTACCGGCGGCCAGGCCTTTGACAAAAGTGCGTCTTGTGAGAATGGAAGGCATGCGCTGGAAATCCCCGTCTGGCTCATGACAGAGAGACTAGCCAGCCCCGGCTTTCAGTTGGCTGAGGCAAACATTACAGTTTTGTCAGTTAACCCGGGCGGCTTAAAGCCCCAGCCCTTGCTGCACCACTTGCAGCAGATTGTTTTCCGTCAGCGCGATCGCATCCAGCTCCTGGCCGGTCTCGATAGTCTGCAACCACCAGTGACTCTCGCCATGCTCGTCAACCGTGCGCAGCAACGACTGATCGCGCCCCGGCACCTTGATCTCGACACGTCCGCAACCGTCCTCGGTAAACCGCGCAATCGGATCGAACATCAAACTGTGATGGTTGGCTTCGATCACCAACTGGTCGATGGCGTAGTCGTGGCTTTCGCCGTCCGGCGAACTTTCGCAAACGTGCGTAGGATTTCGCCGAATCTTCAGTCCTACTTCGGTGACTGGCTGCAGCCAGCCCTCGATGCGGTGGTACAAGTCGTACACCTGAGCAGGCCAGCAATCGATTTCCAGCGCCGCATCAGCCTGGGTATGCCGTGTCTGCTTGAGTCTGGCGGCGAGTTCGTCTGCTTTACTCATGTCGGTTCCCTTGTTGGATGTCTGCCTGTTCAGCGTAGACCTTCGCACGGCGCAGGGCCTTGCCTTGCGTCATGCGCTTGCAATACAAGCGTGTCGAAATCAGCACTGGCCAGGTCTGGCCAACAACGAAAACCACGGACGCAGGCGTCCCAAGGAACGGGTTAATGAAAAAGCTGTTTACAATTCTGGCGCTGATCGCGCTGACGGCCGGTAGCATCGGCATGAGTTCGGCGCGTCAGCCGGCGTCGAACAAAGCGCAGGCGGAATCGGTGGCGGGGGTGTTCGACTACTACCTGCTGGCGCTGTCCTGGTCGCCGACTTTTTGTCTGACGCACAAGGACGACGCGCAGTGCACCGGCAACGGTTACGGTTTTGTCCTGCACGGTTTGTGGCCGCAATACGCCAAGGGCGGCTGGCCAGAATCCTGCCCGCCGCTGACCAGGCTATCGGCGGCAGAAACCAGCAAGGGCCTGACGATGTACCCGACGAAAAAACTTCTTGATCACGAATGGTCCAAGCACGGTACCTGCAGCGGTCTTGGCGCGGAGGGCTATCTGGACAAGTCCGATCAGGCCCTCGGCGCGGTGAAGATTCCGCAGGCGTTACAGCCGTTCGGCTCGACGTCGTACTACTTCGAAGCGCAGGAGATTGTCGATCTGTTTCGCAAGGCCAATCCGGGGATTCCCGAAGACGGAATTGCGGTGGTTTGCAGCGGCCCGCAGCTGTCGGAAGTGCGGGTGTGCATGGACAAGGATTTGCAGTTCGGCGCGTGTGGCAAAGGGGTGAAGACGCAGTGCCGGGCGGGGGATATTCGGGTGCCGCCGGTACGGTGAACCATCCGTAATGAGCCAGGGAAAACAGGCGCTCCCGTGAGCGCCTGTTTTTTTGGCCTGAGGATTTGCAAATGTGAATATGAATACGAACCACGCTACTACTCAAACACCATGAACATTCCCACCGCCGACCTGCTCCGCGAAACCAACAAACCCGAATAAAGATCCTCGGGGGACTCACGCAAATCCCCCCGCATCCACCTCCAATTCCCCACGCAAAAACTCCACCAACCCCCGCTGCATCCCACTCAACACTCCCTCGCGGCTGACCAGCGCCAGTTCCGTCGGCGCCAACTCAGGCAGATCCCTACACACCTCATGCTCTGGCAATAGCGCCGAAACCGGCAAAACCGAAATCCCTAACCCAGACGCTACCGCCGCTTGAATCCCGGTCAGGCTATGGCTGCCGAACGCCACTCGCCATGGTCGCTGCGCCACATCGAGCAAGCGAATCGCCCGTTGTCGGTACAGGCAGCCCTGCGGAAACAGCGCCAGCGGCAGCACACCGCTGGAGGTGTCGAATTCGGTGCCTTTGACCCAGACCAGTCGCTCCGGCCAGGTGGCCCATGCCGGGCCGCTGTCGGGTTCGCGTTTGATCAGGGCAATGTCGATGTCGCCGGCGTCGAGGCGTTGGCGCAGGTCGAGGCTCATGCCACTGATGGTTTCCAGGCGCGCTTGCGGATGGTTGCGGGTAAAACCGGCGAGGATCAGTGCCATGCGCCGGGCGTCGAAGTCTTCCGGCATGCCGATGCGCAGCACTTCCAGGTCGACGTCACTGGCCAGCGCTTGCGTGGCTTCGGCGGACAGCGCCAGTAACCGGCGCGCATAGTGGATCAGCAGTTCGCCGTGTTCGGTGACCGCGACGTTCACTCCGGTGCGGTCGCGCAGGAGTAGCGGGTGGCCGACCAGATCTTCGAGCTTGCGCACCTGCTGGCTGACCGTCGATTGCGTGCGGTGCACACGTTCGGCTGCGCGGGTGAAGCTGCCTTCGTCGACCACGCAGACAAAGGTTTTCAGCAATTCCAGATCCAGCATGGCGGCGTTCCTGATAGTTGATTTGCGAATGACAATCGGGTGTTTATTTAATTTCACACTATCACCGCACGCTCATAAGCTGAAGTCCTCACTCTGGAGGAATCGACCGATGACCTTGAACAACACGCCACGCCCGCAATGGCTGACCTTCGATTGCTACGGCACGCTGATTCAGTGGGATGAAGGGCTGAAAGCCGTGGTCGAGAAAATGCTCAGCGACAAGGGCGAGCACGCAGTCGACGCCACTAAGTTGATCGAAGTCTACGACCGTCACGAGCACCGTCTCGAACAAACGCCGCCGCACCGTTCCTTTCGCGAACTGAGCACCCTCGGCCTGCAACTGGCGCTGGCAGAATTGGGCTTGCCGAGCCAGCCCGAGGACAGTCAACGCCTGGCGGCGGCCATCCCGAACATGCCGCCATTTGTCGAAGTGATCGACACCCTCGCGCAGCTCAAAGCCATGGGCTTCAAGCTGTGCATCGTCTCCAACACCGACGACGACATCATTGCCGGCAACGTTGCGCAGCTCGGCGGCCATATCGACCGGGTGATCACCGCGCAACAGGCCGGTGCCTACAAGCCGGCGCCGCGCCTGTTCGACTACGCTCATGAGCAATTGGGCGTGACCCGGGATGAAGTGGTGCACATCTGCGCCAGCCCGACGCTCGATCACACGGCGGCGCGGGACATGGGTTTTCGTTGCGTGTGGATCGATCGCGGCACGGGTCGTCAGTTGTTGCCGGACTATCGCCCCGACGCGATCCTGTCCAGCCTCGATCAAGTGCTGCCGCTGTTCAAATCCCTCGGCTGGACCTAAGGAGAATTGCCATGGCTCATATCTTGAGCGGCACTGGCAAAGCCAGACCCAGCGCAACGCTGCACCTGGACACCGAGGCGATCATCACCGCCCGCAACGAACTTGCTGCGTGCTTTCAACTGGCCGCATTGCATGGTCTGGAGGAGGGCATCTGCAATCACTTTTCGGCGATGCTGCCGGGGCATGATGATCTGTTTCTGGTCAATCCATACGGCTACGCTTTTTCGGAAGTGACCGCGCAAAATCTGCTGGTCTGTGACTTCGCCGGCAATGTGGTCGCTGGCGAAGGCGAGCCCGAAGCGACCGCGTTCTACATCCACGCGCGCCTGCACAAACAACTGCCACGGGTAAAAGTCGCCTTCCATACGCACATGCCGCACGCCACCGCGTTGTGCCTGTTGCAAGGCCCGCCGCTGCTGTGGCTGGGGCAGACCGCGCTGAAGTTCTACGGACGGACGGCAGTGGACGAGGATTACAACGGCCTCGCACTGGACGCATCCGAAGGCGACCGCATCGCCAGCGTCATGGGCCATGCCGACATTCTCTTTCTGAAAAACCACGGTGTGATTGTCGCTGCGCCGACCATCGCCGAAGCCTGGGACGATCTGTATTACCTGGAACGCGCCGCGCAGGTGCAACTGCTGGCGATGGCCACTCAGCGCGAATTGAAACCGGTGCCTCATGCGATTGCGCAGCGCGCCTATGAACAGATGCGTGAAGGCGATGCGCAAAGTGCCCGCGAGCACCTGACCAGCGCGATGCGGCGGCTGGCCCTGCACAACTGATTAACCGTAAAGAAGCAATCGTAAATAAATCGACGAAAAGCGATCATCCAAACTCGCGACGCGCCGATAACTGGGCGGGAGGCGGGCGTTTGCCCGGTACATCCCGGTGGGCTACGCTCACACATACAAGGGTTTCGGGCTCGCGCCCCTGTCGTACCTGCCCAGGACATGCTTTTGCCAATCCCCATTCACGATCCGCATCAGGCCCCCGGCACGCTCAAACGGTTGCCGCTTCGCAAAGCGGCGGTGCTGTTTATTGTTGCGGTGAGCCTGTGCCTGTGCGGTCTGCTGTACCTGCAACTGGAGCAGTCGCGGCGTCAGGATCTGGCGGTGGCGAAAATGGCCTCGGGCAACCTGACCCGGGCCATGGCGCAGCAGGCCGAAGACACTGTGCGTGCAGCGGATCTGGTGATGACCAGCCTGGTCGACTGGATTCAGGACGATGGTTACGGGGCGGCGCAGCGCCCTCGGTTGCAGCGGATCTTTGCCCGCCGCGCGCAGCAACTGGATCAGCTGCATGGCATCTTTCTCTTCGATCGCGAAGGGCAGTGGATCATCACCTCGTTCGCTGATCTGCCTCGTGGCAACGGCGTGGCTGATCGCGAGTATTTCAAGTTCCATCAGCAGAATGCGTCGACCGTTGCGCACATCGGCCCGGCGATTCGCAGCCGCGAAAACGGCGAATGGATCATTCCGATTTCCAGACGCGTCAACGACCAGCTCGGCAACTTTCAGGGCGTACTGATGGCCGGCATCCGCATGTCCTACTTCGATCAGTTCTTCAAAAGCTTCAGCCTCGATGACAGCGGCATCATGTTTCTGGCGCTGACCGACGGCACCTTGCTGGCGCGACGGCCCTTCGATGAATCACTGATCAACACCTCGGTGGCCCACGGCGAGATCTATCAAACCCTGCTGCCGAACGCTAACGCTGGCACCGCGATGCTCAATTCAGTGGTCGACGGCGTGACCCGCTTGTATGGCTATCGCCAGCTCGCCTCGTATCCGCTGGTGGTCTCTGCGGCGACGTCGCAAGACACGATTCTGCAGGGCTGGTATGACCGCGCCTTTCAGTCCAGCGTGATTGTCGCGCTGGTGATTCTCGGGGTTGGCCTGTTCGGCTGGGTATTCATTCATCAGGTGCGCGACGGCGAGCGTATCGAGAAAAACCTGCGCAAGGCGCAACTGGCGCTGGAGCAGATCGCCACCCACGACAGCCTCACGGGACTTGCCAATCGGCGCTTGTTCGAGCGCTCGCTGGACATCGAGTTTGCTCGTGGCGCGCGCCAGGTCAGCCCGGTCAGCCTGATCATGCTCGATATCGATTTCTTCAAGCGCTACAACGACGCTTATGGTCATGTCGCCGGCGATCAATGCCTGGCGCAGGTGGCGCAAGTGGTGAAGGCCTGCTGCCAGCGCAAGTCGGATCTGGCGGTGCGTTACGGCGGCGAAGAATTTGCCGTGCTGCTGCCGGACACCGACATCAACGGCGCGCTGGCGATAGCCGGGCAGATTCGCCGCAGCGTGATCGACAAGCACATCATCCACAGCGGCTCGCCGACCGGTTATCTCACCGTGAGCCTGGGCTGTTATGCGTTTATTCCGCATGGCAACGACAGCCCGCAAGTGTTTATCCAGCGCGCGGACGCGGCGTTGTATCAGGCGAAAAATGCCGGACGCAATCGCGCGGCGGTGTATGCGCCGGAAGAAGGTTTTGCCGAACTGATGCGGTCGGATCGCTGATTCTTTCAATCAACAGAAATCAGAAGTGGGAGCGAGCCTGCTCGCGAATCGGTGTGTCAGCTTGCATCAAGGTTGGCTGACAGACCGCTTTAGCGAGCAGGCTCGCTCCCACATTGGGTCCTGATGTAAGCAGGACTATCTGGGATGGCTCTTGTTCGTTCAGCCGCCCGTGCCACCGCCCGCGCCACCCGTGCCGCCGCCGCCCGTGCCACCGCCCGCGCCACCCGTGCCGCCGCCGGCCGAACCGGTGCCACCGCCCGCGCCGGAACCCGAGCCACTGGCGCCGCCATTGGTACCCGTGCCGGTGCCCATGCCCGAGCCAGTACCCGTGCCGGTGCCGTTATTGGTTCCGCCAGAACCGCTGCCACCCGATGGCGAGCCCGGTGTGTTGTCTGGCGGCATGGTCGAGCTGCTGGCGCCGCCGGACTTGGTGCCCGTCGCATCGGTGCTGTCATTGGCAGCGAAGCTGGCGGCGGACGCCGTGGCGAGCAGGCCGGCCAACAATAACGAAGTGAATTTGCGCGTCATCATGGTACGTCTCCTGATAAAGGGGATTACCTGATATTGGTCTTGCGCACTGAAACCTTGGTGCCCGTCGAGTGACGAGCGGTCAGTCGCCGCGCCAAGTGGCCTACCGTTCTTCTGCAATATTGGCTATTTGCCGAACCACCCCCGGGGACTAACGTAGCCACACATTCAATCGCTACCCCGGAGCCCACCATGCAATCTCGTGCCGATTTCTACACCGCTTCCCCCGATGCCATGAAAGCGATGATGGCGCTGGAAAATGCCGTCTCGAAACTGTCGCTGGAAAAGAGCCTGCTCGAACTGGTCAAGCTGCGCTCTTCACAGATCAACGGCTGCGCATTCTGCATCGACATGCACACCGCCGACGCGATCAAGGACGGCGAAACCCCACGCCGCCTGTTCGCCGTGACGGCATGGCGGGAAGCGCCATTCTTCAGCGAGCGTGAGCGTGCCGCGCTGCTGTGGACCGAGTCGCTGACACAATTGAGCCTGACCCACGCGCCGGACGAAGACTATGAAGTCGTCGCTGCGCAGTTTTCGCCGAAGGAACTGGTTGACCTGACGGTGGCGATCAACACCATCAACGGCTGGAATCGCCTGGCGGTGGGCTTCCGCAAGCTGCCGCAGGCCTGAGGCATTCACGCTTTTCCCTTGTGGGAGCGAGCCTGTTCGCGAAGGCGACGTGTCAGTCACCATGATCGTTGCTGACATACCGCATTCGCGAGCAGGCTCGCTCCCACAGGGAGATCTTCAGTGTCCATCTGAACTCGGCCTCGTGTGAGTGCACCTTGCGCATCAAGAACACCAACACAGCGTGCATTGCTTTGTATTAATACGAAGCATTACTATTCACGCCCCTTTCTCACCACGCCGCCCATCCCCCATGCGCTCCCGCAGATCCGGCTTTTTCGAGCATTACGAAGAGTTGATCGGCACCTGGACTCGTCGCCTGCGCAATCGCGCGCAGGCCGAGGATCTGGCGCACGACACCTTTGTGCGGGTGCTCGAGGCAGATTCGGCGGCGGTGCAGCAGCCTCGCGCGTATCTGCATCAGACCGCACGCAATATCGCCGTTGACGGTTATCGGCGGGAGGACCGCCGGGGCGTCATGGAGTCGGAGGCGGTCGAGGACACTGCGTCGTCGGCGGGCGATCCGGAGCATTACATGCACGCGATCCAGTTGGCCGATTCCATCGAACGCGCGCTCACCGAGCTGCCGCTCAACTGCCGCAAGATCTTTGTCTGGCAGAAGATCGAAGGCCTGACGCAGGCAGAAATCGCCGAACGCCTGGGGCTGTCCAAGAACATGGTCGAAAAGTATATGATCCGCACCCTGCGGCATCTGCGTGAGCGGCTGGATGGCTTGCAATCATGAGCGCTTGGATCTTTTCATTTACAGCCGGACAGGACATTCCATGATGGAGACGAGAGATTGCGCCTGTGGGCAAACGGCGGTGCGTGACGAAGCGGCGGCCTGGTTCGTGCGATTGCAGGAGCCGAATGTCAGCATCGAGCAACGGCAGCGCTTCGAGGCCTGGCTGAACGAGCATCCGCAGCACCGTGAAGAATTCCAGTTGCTGCAAGGCTTGTGGACGGCGGCTGATCTGCTGCCGACGTCGCGTCTTCAGGCGCTTGCGCAAACTCCCCGCCGCGAACGCCGGCCGATGCTGCGTTATGCCGTCGCCGCGAGTGTCCTCGCCGTGGCGCTGGGGCTTGGCCTGTTCAGTGGTTTGAATCATCCGGGCGCTTACCGCGCTGAATTCGCCACGGCGCCGGGCGAGCGCAAGCATGTGGCGTTGCCGGACGGTTCGCTGATCGATCTGAACAGTCGCAGCCGCTTGCAGGTGCGTTATGAGAAGGATCGACGGGTGATCGAATTGAGCGCGGGCGAGGCGATGTTCAGTGTTGAACACGACGCCTCGCGTCCGTTTATTGTCGAGGCCGGCAGCGGCAAGGTCACAGTCACCGGTACACGTTTCGATGTGCGCCGCGATGCCACGCAGACCCGCGTGGCGGTGGAGCAGGGCACGGTAAAGGTGCAGGGAAGTGCTGCCCCGGACAACCAATTCATCAACCTCACCGCAGGCCTCGGCACGGCGGTCGATGCCCAGGGCAAGGTCCTGCCGGCCTACGCGGTCAACCCGGCGGAACTGACCGCATGGCGCAACGGCAAACTGGTGTTCAACAACGCCAGCCTCGGCGAAGTAGCGGCGGAAGTATCGCGCTATCGCGACAAACCGCTGACCGTATCCCAGCCGAACGTGGCCAGCCTGCGCCTGACCAGCGTGTTCAAATCCGACGACACCGACGCCTTGCTCAAAGCCTTGCCGAGCATCCTGCCGGTGACGGTGCGCACCCTCGCCGATGGCAGTCAGGAAATAATTTCCAGATAGCATTCAGGTTTTTTCTCAGTTCATCGTCTTCCTGTTCAACTGCAACTGGTTTGCATTAACAGCCGCACACTCTTGCGATCCACAGGACTGCGTACGACGTGAACATCACCACAACCCACAATAAAAAATCCCCTTGGTTGCCACTGGCCTTGGCGCTGGCGGTCAGTGCCGCGATGCCATTGGCGTTTGCCGCTGAAGCCATTCATATTCGCGCGCAACCGCTGGGCCAGGCCTTGAGCGAGCTGGGCCAGCAAACCTCGCTGCAGGTGTTTTTCAGCCCCGAACTGGTGGCCGGCAAACAGGCGCCAGCGGTCGACGGCGACCTTTCGCCAGAGCAGGCTTTGCGGCAGCTGTTGCAGGGCAGCGGTCTCGATTATCAGATCAATGAAGGCTCGGTGACGCTCGCTCCAGCCGCCACCTCCGCAGCCAGCAACGGCCCGCTGGAGCTCGGCGTGACCGACATCAAAGTGGTCGGCGACTGGCTCGGTGACGCCGACGCGGCGGTGGTGCAGAACCACCCCGGCGCACGCACGGTGATTCGCCGCGAAGCGATGGTCGAGCAGGGCGCGATGAACGTCAGCGACGTGCTCAAACGCGTGCCCGGCGTGCAGGTGCAGGACTCCAATGGCACCGGCGGCAGTGATATTTCCCTCAACGTCGGCGTACGCGGTCTGACTTCGCGCCTGTCGCCACGCTCGACCGTGCTGATCGACGGCGTACCTGCCGCGTTTGCTCCGTACGGCCAGCCGCAACTGTCGATGGCGCCGATTTCCTCGGGCAATCTCGACAGCATCGACGTCGTGCGTGGCGCCGGTTCCGTGCGTTACGGGCCGCAGAACGTCGGCGGCGTGATCAACTTCGTGACCCGCGCGATCCCGGAGAAAACCACCGGCGAAATCGGCACCACCCTGGAAACCACGCAGTACGGCGGCTGGAAACACATCGACACCGCATTTCTTGGCGGCACCGCCGACAACGGCATGGGCGTCGCGCTGCTGTACTCCGGCGTCAACGGCCACGGCTATCGCGAGCGCAACAACGGTAACGACATCGACGACGTGCTGCTCAAGACGCACTGGGCGCCGACCGATCAGGACGACTTCAGCCTCAACTTCCACTACTACGACGCCAATGCCGACATGCCCGGCGGCCTGACCCAGCGTCAGTACGACGACAAACCGTACGAATCGGTGCGTGACTACGACCAGTTCACAGGCCGGCGCAAAGACGTGTCGTTCAAGTGGATCCGCCAGATCGACGAGCGCACTCAGGCAGAAATTCTCACCTATTACACCGACAGCTTTCGCGGCAGCACCATCGCCGCGCGCGATCAGCGCACCCTCAGCTCGTACCCGCGTTCCTACTACACCCTCGGCATCGAGCCGCGCGTGTCGCGGGTGTTCGATGTCGGCCCGACCACCCAGGAAGTCAGCGTCGGTTATCGCTATCTGAAAGAGGCGATGCACGAAGAGTCGAGTCGTCTGGCGCTGGTCAACAATCAGCCGGTGGTCACGCCAACCTCTGACGGCCATGTATTCCAGGATCGCACCGGTGGCACCGAGGCCAATTCGGTGTATGTCGACAACAAGATCGACGTCGGCAACTGGACCATCACCCCAGGCATTCGCTTCGAACACATCAGCACCGATTGGCACGACCGCGCCGTGCTCGACACCGCTGGCCGGCCGGTCCAGGAGAAAAACCGCAGCATCGAAAGCAATGAGCCGCTGCCGGCGCTGAGCGTGATGTATCACCTCTCCGATGCCTGGAAACTGTTCGCCAACTACGAAACCTCGTTCGGCAGCCTGCAATATTTCCAGCTCGGCCAGGGCGGTTCGGGTGACAGCACCGCCAACGGTCTGGAGCCGGAAAAGGCCAAGACCTACGAGATCGGCACGCGTTACAACGATGATGTCTGGGGCGGCGAGGTGACGCTGTTCTACATCGACTTCGATGACGAACTGCAATACATCAGCAACGACGTCGGCTGGACCAACCTCGGCGCGACCAAGCACCAGGGCATCGAAGCCTCGGCGCACTACGACATGGCCGCCCTCGATCCGCGCCTCGATGGTTTGACCGCCAACGCCGGTTTCACCTACACCCGCGCCACCTATGAAGGCGAGATCCCCGGCTTCAAGGGCCGCGATCTGCCGTTCTATTCGCGGCAGGTGGCCACGGTCGGATTGCGTTACGAGATCAACCGCTGGACGTACAACATCGATGGCTTCGCCCAATCGAAACAGCGTTCGCCGGGCACCGGTGTGAATGCGGATGGCAGCTTCAATGGCAACTACATCACCGAAGGCACGGCGGACGGGCAGTACGGCGACATCCCGGGTTACGTGACCTGGAACGTGCGCGGCGGCTACGACTTTGGTCCGCAAGTGTCGAACCTCAAGCTCGGCGCCGGGGTGAAGAATGTCTTCGACAAGCAATACTTCACCCGCTCCAGCGACAACAACTCGGGGATGTATGTCGGCGCGCCGCGCACGTTCTTCGTGCAGGCCAGCTTAGGTTTTTAAAGCACAAGATCAAAAGATCGCAGCCTTCGGCAGCTCCTACAGGGGAACGCAAATCCATGTAGGAGCTGCCGAAGGCTGCGCTCTTTTGCTTTAGACCTTCAGGACTTTGCCGCCGATCGCCACAGCCACCAGCAACACTGCCATCAATCCGAAGGCAAAACTCAGGCTGCTGGCATGCGCGACAAAACCGATCACCGCCGGCCCGGCGAGAATCCCGGCATAACCCAGCGTGGTAATCGCCGGTACCGCGATGCTCTCCGGCATCACCGTCTGCTTGCCCACCGCCGTGTACAGCACCGGCACGATGTTCGAGCAACCGGCGCCGACCAGCGCATACCCGATCAGCGCCGCTTGCCAGCTCGGCGCGAAGGTGGCGAGAAACAACCCCGCCGCCGCCAACAGACCGCCGAACAGAATGATCCGCGTCGCACCGAGCTTACGCACGATGCGGTCACCGAGCAGACGGCCGACGGTCATGGTCAGGGCAAACGCTGCGTAACCCATTCCCGCGTAAGCCGTGTCGATCCCGCGTTCCTGAGCGAGGAACACTGCGCTCCAGTCCAGCGCCGCGCCCTCGGTGAGGAACACGATAAAGCACATGCCGCCGATAAACAGCACGATGCCATGGGGAATGGCGAACGCCGGGCCGGAGCTGTCGCTGCCATAGGGCAACATGTGCGGCACGCACTTGAGCAAGGCGCCGATCAGCAAAACCACTACCACCAGCATCGCCGCCAGCGGTGTCAGCCCGAGGCCGAGCAGGGCACTGACGCCCGCCGCACCGACAATGCCGCCGAGGCTAAACAGGCCGTGGAACCCCGACATCATGTGCTTGCCGCTGGCGCGCTCGACGATCACTGCTTGCAGGTTCACCGTTGAATCCACCGTGCCGAGGCCGGCACCGAACATGAACAGCGTGGCGATCAGCGCCGGGATCGATGACACCGTCGCCAGCAACGGCAGCGCCGCGCAGATCAGCAAGGTGCCGCCGGTGGCCACGCGTCGACAACCAAAACGCGTGGCGAGAATCCCCGCCAGCGGCATCGCCAGAATCGAGCCGACACCCAGGCACAGCAGCAATAACCCCAGCGTGGCCTCATCCAGCCCGGCCCGCGCCTTGGCGTACGGCACCAGCGGCGCCCAGGCGGCGATGCCGAGGCCAGCGATGAAAAAAGCGACGCGGGTGGACATCTGTTGCAGACGTCCGGGGACGAAGGTGTCTTGGGGGTTGAGACTGGTCATATCGATCCTTGGCAAAAAAACAACTGCATCCCGAGTGACATTCTGACGGCGTTGAGGTTCGATCTCAGGCCTTTCGGGGCATAACGGTGAACATCCTACCCTGTGGGAGCGAGCCTGCTGGCGAAAGCGGTGGGTCAAATATGGAATTGTCGACTGACGCACCGCCTTCGCGAGCAGGCTCGCTCCCACACTGGTTTGCGGTTTACAGTCGGATTTTCGCCAGCATGGAATACGGGAACAAGGCATGACGAAGTTCTACGACGCACGCGGCAATATCTACGGAGTGGTCTCACCCGAAACCTTGCGCGAGGCCGGAATCGCTTTGCCAGCGAGGGCCGCAGAGTGCGCCGTATCCAGGCAGCAATGGAGCGAAGCCGCCATCGCCCGGTGCTGCGATTGGCCCGACGGCCAGCGTCCGGCCAACAGCAAACCCCACCGCAGCGACGGCCTGCTGATCGGCCCGTTTCAGGCATCTGCGCCGTTCGATGTACTGATCGTCAACACTGACGGCAGCCTCGCCGAGCGCAGCGGTAACGGCCTGACGATTTTTTCTCAGGCATTGACCGAGCAAGGCTTGATGCCGGAGCAGGGCGCCATGCTCCGCGTTCATCATGACAAGGGCGAAGCGCTGGAAACGGCGGTGACACCGGCCGAAGTCGGAGGCGTGCGCGGTTTCTGGCTCGACCTCGCTCAGCCTGGCTTCGGCCCGGAGGCTGTGGGTGCGCAGACGGTTGAAAACGCTCAGTTCAATCATCGCGACGTCAGCCATGTCCAGCCCCTGGCACAACTCGATCCCACTTGGACCCACAGCCAATTCGTCCGCATCGGCAATCCGCACTGTGTAACGCTGCTCAGCGATGCAAGCGCTTTGCCGAGCAACGAACAGATGCGTGAACCCACCCTGAACCAACGGCTTACAGCGATCGCCTATGCGATGCCCAACGGTGCCGGCAATCCGTGCCCGGCGGGCGTCAATCTGCAATGGGCCGTGCTGGTGTCGCCGCAGCAAGTCCTCGCCCGGGTATTCGAGCGTGGCGAAGGACCAACCGCATCATCCGGCACCAGCGCCAGTGCGGTCGCGTGTGCCGCGTGGCGGGTGGGTTGGGTCGAGGCGGGAGAAGTGCGGGTGGTCATGCCGGGTGGCACCGCACCGGTTTTGCTTGAGGTTTCTGAAGGGGAGTTGCTGCGCGTCAGATTGTTTGGCACGGCGCGGTTGATCGCTTGATTCCGCCGACGCTATCGCTGGGATCTTCTGTGAGAGCGAGCCTGCTCGCGAAGAGGTCGGCACATCCAATATCGAGGTGCTTGGCATGGCGCTTTCGCGAGCAGGCTCGCTCCCACAGGGTTGGCTCTCGGCCCATCAGGTTCAGCGTACTTCTCAGCTGAACTCCACCACCGGCATCTGCCGCTTCATCAACACCTTGCCGCCGCGAATCGAATACAGCGGCAGGCCCTGGCTGCGGATCACTTCGTAGTCGCTGTCCGCCGAGAGAATCAGCAGGTTCGCCGGGCGGCCCTGTTCCAGTCCATAACGCTCGCCCAGGTGCATGGCTTTGGCGCTGTTGTCGGTGACCAGATCCAGCGCACTTTGCAGGTTGCGATAACCGAGCATGTGGCAGATATGCAGACCGGCTTCAAGCACGCGCAGGATGTTGCCGTTACCCAGCGGATACCACGGGTCGACGATCGAATCCTGACCGAAACACACGTTCATGCCAGCTTCGAGCAGTTCATTGACGCGGGTCACGCCCCGGCGTTTCGGGAAGTTGTCGAAGCGTCCTTGCAGGTGAATGCTTTCGGTCGGGCAGGAGACAAAACTGATCCCGGAATGGCCGAGCAGGCGGAACAGTTTGGCGCAGTAGGCGTTGTCATAAGAGCCCATCGCCGTGGTGTGGCTGGCGGTGACGCGGGCGCCCATGTCGCGGCTGCGGGCTTCTTCGGCGAGCACTTCAAGGAAGCGTGAATGCGGATCGTCAGTCTCGTCGCAATGCACGTCGACCAGGCAACCGGTGCGCTCGGCCAGGTCCATCAGGAACTTCACCGAGCTGACGCCCTGATCGCGGGTGTACTCGAAATGCGGAATGCCGCCGACCACGTCGGCGCCCATGCGGATCGCTTCTTCCATGAGCTCACGCCCGTTGCGGAACGACTCGATGCCTTCCTGCGGGAACGCGACGATTTGCAGGTCGATCAGGTGACGACTTTCCTCGCGCACTTCGAGCATGGCCTTGAGCGCGGTGAGTTGCGGGTCGGTGACGTCAACGTGGGTGCGCACGTGCTGAATGCCGTGGGCGGCCAGAGCCTGAATGGTCTTCTTGGCGCGGGTCTTGGTGTCTTCTTCGGTGATGGTGACCTTGCGCTCGCCCCAGCATTCGATGCCCTCGAACAGCGTGCCGCTCATGTTCCAGCGCGGCTCGCCAGCGGTGAGGGTGGCGTCGAGGTGGATGTGCGGCTCGACGAAGGGCGGCACCACCAGATTGCCGCCGGCATCGAGGTCATCCGGGCCGAGGGTCGGCGCTTCGGTCTGACGGGCGATGCTGTGGATCAGGCCGTCTTCAAGGTGCAATTCGTGCAGGCCTTCCTGGTTGCGCAGGCGGGCGTTGATGATGTGCATCAGGCGAATCCTTTTTATAGGTCTTGTAGTGGTGCGCTGACGCGACGGGCGCCGAGCATACCGGTGACGATGACATACGTTAGCGCGGCAGCGGCAATGCCTACCAGCGGCGCGACCCAGGGCGAACTGAACGCAGCGACGGTACCCACCCCGTAGGCCCCGAGCCCCGGCCAGTTGAACGCCGGCAACCGTGCGTCGGCCAGGCGCGGATAGTGCCCGCGCCAGCGGTAGAAGAAGTCAGCCATGATCACCCCGCCAATCGGCGGAATCACCGTGCCGAGCAGAATCAGATACGGCACCAGCATGTCGTACATGCCCAGCAGGGCGAGCAGGGTGCCGATCACCGCGCCGCCCAGGGTCACAGTTTTGCGCCGCCCGGTGCGCAGCAGGTTGCAGCCGGCGACGGCGAAGTTGTAGATGGTGTTGTCCTGAGTGCTCCAGATGTTCAGCAACAGCATGGCCATCGCGGCCATGGCGAAGCCTTGCAACAGCAGCACTTCGACCACATCCGGCTGTTGATAGACGATCGCGCCGTACGCGCCGATCAGCACCATCAGGCCGTTGCCGATGAAAAAACCGATCAGGCTCGCCAGCACCGCGACTTTTGCCGAGCGCGAAAATCGCGTCCAGTTGGTAGCTTGCGTTGCGCCGCTGACGAAGGTGCCGAAGACCAGGGTGATCGCTGTCGACCAGTCCAGCGAACCGCTCGGCACCACGCTGAGCAAGCCTTCGAAGCCGCCGACTTTCACGGTCGCTGCCCACATCGACAGCATCAGAAGCAACATCATCGCCGGCACCGCGATGTACGAGAGAATTTCCAGGCCGCGATAACCGATGTACGCCGTGGCGCAGAAGCCCAGACCGAATAGCACCATCAGGACCAGCACGGTGGTTTCATCGAGATTGAAATACTTGCCGATCACCACCGCCGCTGTCGCCGTGCCCCACGCGTACCAGCCGATCTGGGTAAAGCCGAGGATCAGGTCGCTGAGCTTGCTGCCGACTTCGCCAAAACAGAAACGGCCCATCAGCACCGAATTGAGGCCGCTCTTGAAGGCGATGTAACCCAAGCCTGCCGCGTACAGACCGAGCAACAGGTTGCCGACAATGATCACCGCCATCATCTCGGCGAAACCGAACGCGACCCCGAGCTTGCCGCCGGCAAACATGGTCGCGGTGAAAAACGTGAAGCCCAGTAACACCATCGCCGTCGAGGCCAGGCCTTTGCGCGCGTGCATGGGGACTTCACTGAGCGGGTAATCGTTGCCGGAAGCGTTCTGCGTCATGGGGCAGTCCTTGCTGGAAGGGGAAGACGCAGGAGGGTTGCAGCTGTCGTGCCAAACGGCGCAAGTGAACGAATGTGTAGACGCGAGTGAGATTTTCAGCGCGAAAGCAGTGCACTGAATGCACCAGGAGCCCAATGTGGGAGCGAGCCTGTGATGTGCACGGCAGATGAGTCAAACCTGGCGCCGGACTCTTGTGGGAGCGAGCCTGCTCGCGAATACGGAGTGTCAGTCACCGAATAAATTGACTGGAACGACGCTTTCGCGAGCAGGCTCGCTCCCACAGGGGCGGGGAGATGTGTGTTGCTTATTCGCCGCGATAGATGCAGCCGCTGGTGCACGTCTCATGAATGCGGATCGCGCTGAGTTCCGGCAGCAATGGCTTCATCTCATTCCAGATGAATTTGGCCAGCACTTCGCTGGTCGGGTTTTCCAGGCCGGGAATGTCGTTCAGGTAGTTGTGGTCGAGGCGCTCATACAGCGGCTTGAAAATCGCTTTGATCTCGGAGAAATCGCGAATCCAGCCAGTGTGCGGATCGAGGTCGCCGCTCAGGTGCAGCGCGACCTTGAACGAGTGACCGTGCAGGCGTCCGCACTTGTGGCCGTCCGGGACGTGCGGCAGGCGGTGGGCGGATTCGAAAGTAAACTCTTTGAAGATTTCCACGGTATTTTCGGCTCTGTTCAGATGGCGTTCGCCGCAGCGATTCGGGCAGGCGGCGAGTTTATCAGCTTGTCTTTGACCGTGCTGACTAAAGGGTCAGCAAGCGCTCGGCGAGGCGACCGTTGGCCGTCAGTTCGAGAAATTCGTCGCCCAGTCGGCGGCTCTCGTCCATCGCCGTGTGCCAGTATTTCTGCCGGCTCGGCGCATCGCCCATAAAGCGTTTGAAGTCATTACGATCGGGCAGTTTGCCGTAGGGCAGGCGCGCCAGATATTCCTTCGACGGCGCGACCAGCAGCACATCCTGCAGACGCTGCACCGAAGCGCGGCGCCAGGGCAGGGTCTTGTCGAACCAGCCGGGAATCACCCGATCGGTGAAGTGCGGATAGAGCACGATGCCGTCGCCGCTGTAGGGCAGGTCGAGGTGGTAGTCGAGCAAACCGCCGTCGCGGAACGTACCCGCGCCGGCGCCGGGCAAGTCGCGTACGCCTTCCATGACCATCGGGATCGATCCGGAAGCGAGCAGGGCCTGGCGCAGGTTGCCGGTGTTGAGGGCAACGAAGCGCGAGGGGAAATCGGTCAAGGCATCAAGCGGCGGCGCCAGGCGCGGATCGTGGATGATCAGCCGTTCGAAGTGCCGCGACAGCCGCGCACGACCGCGCAGGTTGTCGGCGATCACCGAGCCCAACGCCAGACCGAGGCGCCCGCGATGGTCTTCAGCGAGGCGGCCCTGGCTTTTCACCACCATGATGTTCAAGCGGTAATCGGCGTTCTCGAGGATGCTCGCATCGCGGCCGTCGAGCAGGTCATTGAGCATGCGCTGCGAGCTCTGGCTGATCTCGGCCATGCTCACGCCTTTGTTGAAATTCTGCTCGGCATACAGCTGGCCGAGGCGGCGAATGCCCTCGGCGGCGTCCGGCAGGCAGGCGCTGGCGAAGCGCCAGGAACCCACCGAGGCGCCGATCAGCGAACGCTCGCGCGGCGCACTCGGCAGCCACTCGCCGAACAACGCCAGATCGAGCCCCTGTATCCCCAACGCCTTCGGCCCACCGGCCGCACCGGGCAGGGTGCCGACGTCCGCGGCGTGCAATCCCTGCGCACGAATCCGCGCCATGGCCCGTGGGCCGGCCTTGAGGGTGAGGGCGGGAAACTTGATGTGGATGGCGGTCATACCGGTCTCGATCGTTAGCAAGCTGGCGATTATAAGCACATGTTGCAGGCCCATGTAGGAGTGAGCCTGCCCCACAAGGGGGGCAGACGCAAACCAGTGTGGGAGCGAGCCTGCTCGCGAAAGCGGTGGGTCAGAAACATCGTTGCGGCTGACACTGCGCCTTCGCGAGCAGGCTCGCTCCCACAGGGGACCTTGCCAGCAATGGGGCACAATGATGGCCATTCAGTTTCAGTTAAGTTGACCCCGCTATGGTGCCCACCGTAAGCAACATATAAGAATTCGGAGACACCCATGAAAACCCTGACTGCCCTGACCACTGCCTCGATCCTCGGCCTTGGCGCCAACACTGCGCTGGCGCGCGATCTCGGACCTGACGAAGCGCTTCGTTTGCGCGACGCTGGTACTATCGTCTCCTTCGAGAAGCTCAATTCAATCGCGCTGGAAAAACACCCCGGTTCGGAAATCACCGAAACAGAGCTGGAGGAAGAGTACGGCAAGTTCATTTACCAGATCGAACTGCGCGACCCGAAAGGGCTGAAGTGGGATCTGGAGTTGAACGCCGTCGATGGTGAAGTGCTCAGGGATCATCAGGATACGTAATGAAGCTGAATAGTCGCGCCACCCGCCTGACGGCGCTGGCGCTGGTGTTGTTGTGCAGCACGGCCATGGCTCGCGACCTCGATCAGGACGAGGCGCTGGCCCTGCGTCGCGATGGCGTGATCCTGCCGCTGGAGCAAGTGCTGCAGCAGGCCATGGATCGCTACCCCGGCGCCAAACTGCTGGAAGTCGAGCTGGAAGAAAAACACGACGTGTACATTTACGAAGTCGAATTGCTGACGGTCGAAGGCGTGGCGCGCGAGCTGCACCTGAAGGCCGATACCGGCGAGTTAGTCAAAGACAAGGAAGATTGATCGATGCGTTTGCTTCTGGTGGAAGACCACGTACCGCTGGCCGACGAATTGCTTGCCGGCCTGCAACGCCAAGGCTACGCGGTGGATTGGCTGGCCGATGGTCGTGACGCGGTGTATCAGGGCAGCAGCGAGCCCTATGACCTGATCATCCTCGACCTCGGCCTGCCCGGCGTGCCGGGGCTGGACGTGTTGGCGCAGTGGCGTGCGGCCGGACTGGCGATTCCGGTGCTGATTCTTACCGCGCGCGACTCATGGGGCGAGCGCATCGAAGGGCTGAAGGCCGGCGCTGACGATTACCTGACCAAACCTTTCCATCCGGAAGAGCTGTACCTGCGCATTCAGTCACTGTTGCGCCGCTCCAAGGGCCAGGCCAACCAGCCGACCCTGCAAGCCGCCGGCCTGCATCTGGACGAAGGTCGCCAGTGCGTGGTTCGCGACGGCGCCGACATCCAGCTGACCGCCGCTGAATTCCGTCTGCTGCGCTATTTCATGCTGCACCCCGAACAGATCCTCTCGAAAAGCCACCTCGCCGAACACCTCTACGACGGTGAGACCGAGCGCGACTCCAATGTCCTTGAAGTCCACGTCAATCACCTGCGGCGCAAGCTCGGCAAAAGCGTGATCGAAACCCGTCGCGGCCAGGGTTACCTGTTCGGCGGGCAAGCTTCATGAGATCAATCCAGCGCCGTTTGAGCCTGGGTTTGATCAGTGTGATGGTGATCGTCGGTCTGGTACTGGCGCAAACCAGCCTGTGGTTGTTCGAAGTCGGTTTGCAGCGCTACCTCGAAGCCGGCCTGCGCAACGACAGCGAAAGCCTGCTGGTAGCGCTGGTGCGTGGCCCGCAAGGTTTGCAATTGGATGAGCGGCATCTGTCGCCGGCCTATCAGCGGCCGTTTTCCGGGCATTACTTTCGCATCGATTTCTCCGACAGCCACTGGCGTTCGCGCTCGCTGTGGGATCAGGAACTGCCGCTGCTGCAACACCCGGGGCTGCACAGCAACCTGCAACTGGGCCCGGGCGGGCAACGCTTGCTGATACTGCGCTCGGACTATCGGCGCCTGGGTCAGTCGATCTCTATCAGCGTCGCCCAGGATTACACGCCGGTCAGCGACAGCTTCCAGCGCATGCGCCAGATCGGCCTCGGCCTGGGGCTGGCGGCGTTGCTGCTGATCCTGTTCCTGCAACGCCTGACCGTGCGCCGCGCGCTGAAACCGCTGGAACGCGCGCGCGAACAGATCGCTCAGTTGCAGCAGGGCCAGCGCTCGCAACTCGACGATCAGGTGCCGGTGGAACTGGAGCCGCTGGTGGCGCAGATCAACCATTTGCTCGCCCACACCGAAGACAGCCTCAAGCGCTCGCGCAATGCCTTGGGCAACCTTGGCCACGCGCTGAAAACCCCGTTGGCGGTGCTGCTTAGCCTGGCCTCCAGCGACAAGCTCGATGACCATCCCGAGCTGCGCAGGATTCTCAAGGAACAACTGGAACAGGTGCAGCAGCGCCTCAATCGCGAACTCAATCGCGCGCGGTTATCCGGGGATGCGCTGCCCGGCGCGTTGTTCGATTGCGATGCCGAGTTGCCGGGGCTGCTGGCGACGCTGAACATGATTCACGGCGAGCATCTGGCCTTGAGCTACGTCGCACCGCCGGGCTTGCAACTGCCGTGGGACCGCGAGGACTTGCTGGAACTGCTCGGCAACCTGCTCGACAACGCCTGCAAATGGGCCGATGCCGAAGTGCGCTTGAGTGTGATCGAACGGTCTGACGGCTTTGCCCTGAGCGTGGAAGATGATGGGCCAGGGATTCCCGAGGAGCAGCGGTCTCAGGTGTTCAGCCGTGGCACGCGGCTGGATGAGCAGACCCACGGGCATGGGCTCGGCCTTGGGATCGTGCGGGATATTGTCGATACCTGGGGTGGCTTGCTGGTGCTGGGGGAAAGCGAGTGGGGCGGGTTGAAAGTGGTGATTGAACTGCCTCGGCGGTGAGCCCTTGAAAAGCCCCTCACCCCAACCCTCTCCCAGAGGGAGAGGGGACTGATTGTGTTGTTCTTGAGAGATGCATCCACTTGAAATCCGAGTCGAACTCAGGACTTGAATGGCATGAAGATCGGCTCCCTTTCCCCCTCGCCCCCCTTGGGGGGAGAGGGCTGGGGTGAGGGGGGATTGGAACTGACACCCCGCACTTGTCAAACGCGAAACTGATCCATCAACCGCTGCTGCTGATTCGCCAGGCTGTTGAGTGACTGACTGACCCGCGCCGACTCGTTCGCCTGGCCGGACAGCGACTCGGTCACATCGCGAATCGTCGCCACGTTGTTATTGATCTCCTCAGCCACCGCGCTCTGCTCTTCGGCAGCACTGGCGATTTGCAGGTTCATGTCGCTGATCACGGTAACCGCATCGCCAATCTGCCGCAGTGCCGTGACAGCCTGTCCCACCTGCTCGACACTGCCCTGGGCCTGACGATGGCTGTTGCCCATCGAGCCGACCACTTCCTGCGTGCCGTTCTGCAATTGCTCGATGACCTGACGGGTTTCCTCCACCGACTCCTGAGTGCGGCGCGCAAGGTTGCGCACTTCGTCGGCGACTACGGCAAAACCGCGTCCGGCTTCCCCGGCGCGGGCGGCTTCGATGGCGGCGTTGAGCGCCAGGAGGTTGGTCTGCTCGGCGATGGCGCGGATGGTTTCCAGCACCGTGCCGATCTTCTCGCTGTTCGCAGCCAGCCCTTCGACCTGAACCATCGCTGCGCTCATGTCGGCGGCGAGGGTGTCGATGCTTGCGGTGGTGCGGTCGATCACGGTCAGGCCCTGACGGGTGGCGCGGTCGGCGTCCTTGGCAGCTTCGGCGGCCTGGGCGGCGCTGCGTGCCACATCCTGCGCTGTGGCGCTCATTTCGTGGGACGCGGTGGCGACCTGATCGACCTGACGATATTGCTGCTCCATGCCGGCGCTGGTCTGGGTGGCGATGGCCGAAGACTGGTCAGCGGTGTTGCGCGCGTCCTGCACCGAGCGTTTCACCTCGGCGATGATCGGCTGCAACTTGTCGAGGAACTTGTTGAACCAACCGGCCAACTGGCCGAGCTCGTCCTGCTTGTCATAGGCCAGACGCCGGGTCAGGTCGCCTTCGCCGCTGGCGATGTCTTCAAGCATGTGCGCCACGCCGAGAATCGGTTTGGTCACGCTGCGCGCCATCAGCCACACCAGCAGCAAACCGATCAGCGCGGCGAGCAGGCCGAGGCTCAGTTCGATCAGCGTGCCCGAAGTGTTGCTCGCATCCAGTTGCTGCTTGAGCGCTTCGGCGCGGCTGACCAGGACTTTCTCCGGCACATCAAGCAGCACGCCCCACGCCGGTCCACCGGGAATCGGCTGGAACGGCGACAGCACTTTCAATTGGCCGTTGCTGTGCAGGCTGCTCACGCCAGTGCTCGCGGCGAGCAGGCGCAGCAACTCGCTGCCGCTGGCCTGATCCACCGCATCCAGGCGCTGGCTGAGTTTGCCGGCATCCGGGCTGTAACCGGCGAGCAGGCCGGCGGGGCTGACAATACTGACGGCGGTCTGACCGTCATACAGCTTGCGGCTGGCGTTCTGGCTGATCGCTTGCAGGCTGTTGAGGTTGATGTCGACCGACAACGATGCGATGACTTTGCCGTTGACCTGCAGTGGGAAGACGATGCTGGTCATCAGTACTTTCTGCCCGTCGATGACATAGAAGTACGGCTCGATCACGCACGGTTTGAGCGTGGTGCGCGGGCAGGTGAACCAGGCGTTGGCGGCCTGACCGCTGGGGCCGGTGCTGGTGTCGCTCATGTCGCTTTCCGGCAGCGCCATCGAAGTGACTTTGCCCGGGGTCGGCTGCGACCAGTACAGGGCAAAACGGCCCTTGTCGTTGCTGCCCAGCTCAGCCTGATCGGCGAACAGTTCGTCCTTGCCGTCCAGTGCATTGGCTTCGAACACCAGCGACAGGCCGAGCAGGTCCGGGTTGGCTTGCAGCGCGGATTTGACCTGACGGGTCATGTCCTCGCGCAGATCGAAGGCATCGAGAAAACGCTTCTCGGCCTGCTCACGCAAAAACAGTACCTGCCGCGAGAAACCGTGGCCGTACTGATAGGCGTCCATGAATTGCTGACGAATGCCGCCGGCCTGCACTTCACCTTGCGACTCGATCCGCGCCTGCGCCGACTCGGTGAGCATCTCCATGCTCGAGGCCTTGACCAGCGCCGAGCTGTGTTCCATGCGATACAGCGAAAGACCGACCAACAGGGTCACGATACCGGCCAGGCAGAGGCCGGCGAGCAGGGTGATTTTCCATTGGATGGAAAGTTGTCTGAGCGACATGGAAATATCCTTATCCGATAAATATCTGAGACTTTGCACTGTAGCGGCAGAAAAGCAGGTTTCTTGAGCGGCAAGCCACAAGCCACAAGCCACAAGCTGCAAGCCACAGGCGCTATGGCTATCGCTTTTCGCCTTTTTCTTGCCGCTTGAAGCTTGAAGCTTGAAGCTGCTTCCTTCAAAGTGCGCTCCCTTCTAATAAGACCCTCTGTACACCTCCGCCGGCCAACCCCGGGCGGACTCATCCTGTCTGGCGGTGTGTTTTCACCCGCAGTGTTTTTTGAGGTAGTGAAATGAATGCAGTCATAGCAGCCGTCGGCGTCATGCTGATCCTCAGCCTGTCGCGCGTGCATGTGGTGATCGCGCTGATCGTCGGGGCGCTGGTCGGTGGCCTGACCGGCGGTCTGGGCATCGACGCAACACTCAAGGCGTTCAACAGCGGTCTGGGCGGCGGCGCGACCGTGGCGTTGTCCTACGCCTTGCTCGGCGCTTTCGCCGTGGCGATTGCCAAATCCGGCCTGGCCCATGCGCTGGCCGACAAGGCCCTGGCCATGGTGGATCGGCAGCATGCAACCGGCGGCGGTAACGTCAAATGGCTGCTGATTGGCTTGCTGTGGGTGGTGGCGATTGCCTCGCAGAACATTCTGCCGATCCACATCGCATTCATTCCGCTGCTGGTGCCGCCACTTCTATATGTACTGACCAAGCTGCAACTCGATCGCCGTTTGATCGCCTGTGTCATGACCTTCGGCCTGATCACCCCGTACATGTTCCTGCCGGTGGGCTTCGGCAACATTTTCCTCAACGAAATCCTGCTGGCCAACGTCGCCCGCAGCGGCGTCGACATCAGCGGCATCAATGTCACCCACGCCATGGGCATTCCGGCGCTGGGCATGGTCTTCGGCTTGGCGATCGCGTTCATCAGCTATCGCAAGAAGCGCGTGTATGACCTGGCGAAGATCGAACAGGTCGAGCAGACGGCGGTGCACTACAACCCGCTGAGCCTGATGATCGCCGGTGTGGCCATTGCTTCGGCATTCGTGGTGCAGTTGCTGCTGGACTCGATGATTATCGGCGCTCTGGTCGGGTTTCTGATTTTCTCGGTGTCGGGCATCGTCAAATGGCGCGAGACCGATGACCTGTTCACCGAAGGCATGAAAATGATGGCGATGATCGGCTTCATCATGATCGCCGCCTCAGGTTTTGCCGAGGTGATGAAGGCCACCGGGCAGGTGCAGACGCTGGTCGAATCGTCGGCGGCCTGGATCAATCACAGCAAAGGCGTCGGGGCTTTGTTGATGCTGCTGGTGGGCTTGCTGGTGACCATGGGCATCGGTTCGTCGTTCTCCACCGTGCCGATTCTCGCAGCGATCTTCGTGCCGTTGTGCGTGCAACTGGGCTTCAGCCCGATCGCCATTGTCTGCATCGTTGGCACTGCCGGCGCGCTGGGCGATGCCGGTTCGCCGGCCTCGGACTCGACCCTCGGCCCGACCTCGGGTCTGAACATCGACGGCCAGCATCACCACATCTGGGACACCGTCGTACCGACCTTCCTGCACTACAACCTGCCGCTGCTGGTGTTTGGCTGGGTTGCGGCGATGGTTCTCTAAACGCCCCACCAACCCCTGTGGGAGCGAGCTTGCTCGCGAAAGCGGTGGATCAGTCGCAGTTGCAGCGACTGACACGACGCCTTCGCGAGCAAGCTCGCTCCCACAGGGGCCCGGGTATTTCCCGGACTCAACTTTTGCTCCGGCGTGCCGTTAAAGCCTTTAACCACGCCAACAAAATCAAAAGAGTGAGTCCCCCGATGCGCCTGAGTCTCAAGGCTAAAGTCCTGTCCCTTGCCGTTCTGCCGGTGCTGCTCTTCGCGCTGGTCATCAGCGTGACCACGCTGTTCATCCTTCAGGAACAGGCGCGCAAGGAAGTCGAACAGACCCGCGAGCGGCTGCTCAGCGACGCCAAGGCCACCCTGCAAAGTTACGTCGCCGTGGCCATGACCACGATCAAACCGCTTTACGACGCCGCCGCACCGGGCGACGACGCGGCGCGGGCGCAGGCGATCAAATTGCTCTCGGGCATCCGCTACGGCAAGGACGGCTACTTCTTCGGCTACGACTCCGAGACCGTGCGTCTGTTCAAGGCCAACGACCCCGACGGCGTGGGCAAAAGCTTCAAGGACAACCGCGATCCGAACGGCGTCTACGTCAACCTCGGCCTGGTCAAAGTGGCCAAGGACGGCACCCACTATCTGCAATACAGCTCGCCGCTGCCGGGCAACGCCAAGGTGCTGGTGCCGAAACTCGGCTACACCGAATACCTGCCGAAGTGGGACATGGCGGTCGGTACTTCGGTCAACCTCGACGGCATCGAAGCACAAGTGGCGCAGGTCGAGGCGCAAGTGCAGGAGCGCGTGCAAGGCGTGGTGCTGAGCATTGTCGGCGTCGCGGTGCTGGTGCTGTTGGTGATCGCGGCAGCGGGCATGCTGCTGGCCAACACCATTCTGCGCCCGCTGACCCTGATGAAAGCCAACCTCGACGACATCGCGGCGGGCGAGGGCGACCTGACCCGGCGCCTGAACATCACCAGTCAGGACGAACTCGGCGAACTGGCTGGCTCGTTCAACCGTTTCGTCGACAAGATCCACGGCCTGGTGCGGCAGATCACCGAGATGACCACGCAACTCACCGGGCTGGTTACTCAGGTCTCGGAACAGGCGCAGCGTTCCGATCAGGCCATGGAGCGTCAGCGCCACGAAACCGATCAGGTCGCCACGGCGATCAACGAAATGTCCGCCGCCGCCCAGGAAGTAGCCAAGAGCGCACAGAACGCCGCCGTCGCCGCTCAGCAGACCGACGAAGAAGGCCAGAGCGCCAAGCGCGTGGTCGCGGGCAGCATCAAACAGATTCATGCGCTGGTCGACGATATCCGCAACAGCGGCGTGTCGCTGGACAGCTTGCAGCAGGACGTCAGTTCGATTGTCGGCGTGCTTGGGGTGATTCGTTCGATTGCCGAGCAGACCAACCTGCTGGCGCTCAACGCCGCGATCGAAGCGGCGCGCGCCGGTGAGGCCGGTCGTGGCTTTGCGGTGGTTGCGGACGAAGTACGCGCACTGGCCAGCCGCACGCAGATCAGCACCCAGGAAATCCAGGGCATGATCGACCGCTTGCAGGCCGGCACGCAGCAGGCGGTCGAGGCCATGCGCCGGTCCAGCGAGGCCGGCGACGGCACTTCCCAGCAAGCCAATCAGGCCGGTGCATCGCTGGACGCCATGGCGCAGTTGATCGCGACGATCAACTCGATGAATGCGCAGATCGCCAGCGCAGCGGAAGAGCAGACGGCGGTGGCCGAAGAGATCAACCGCAGCGTGCATCAGATTGCGGTGGCAGTGGATAGCGTCGCCGATGAAACGCAACTGGGCGCGCAGACGTCACGCAGTCTGGCGGAGCTGGGACAGCGGTTGGGCAAGCTGGTCGGGCAGTTCCGCATCTGATGGCCTGAAAAGCCTCTCACCCTAGCCCTCTCCCAGAGGGAGAGGGAACCGATTGGGGAATATTGCGGGATTACGCCGACCTGAAAGTCCTGCTTTGAATCCATAATCGACGCGGTTTTTCAGGTCGATGCAGTAGGTGGGACACCTCGGTCGGTTCCCTCTCCCTCAGGGAGAGGGCTAGGGTGAGGGGCTCTTGATCTTCAGGCTCTGTCCCAATAGGGAATCTCGCCAAAGCACTCGACAAAAAAATCAATCACCGTGCGCACCTTCACCGACAACCGTCGGCTCCCCGGCCACAGCACGGCGATCTGCTGCGGTTCCAGGCTGTTCGACACCTGATATTCCCCCAGCACCGGCACCAGTGTGCCCTCGCGTACCGCTTCGCCAATCAGCCACGACGGAAACATCACCAGCCCCAGCCCCTGCTGAGCGGCCTGGGTCAGTGTGTCGGCGTGGTTGCCGGTGATCGGGCCTTTGACGGTGTACGGCGTCCAGTCCTCGCCATCACGGCGGAAAAACCAGCGCTGCTGACCGGCCGCGCCTTTGTAGGCCAGGCACTGATGTTGCGCGAGTTGGTCGGGATGCTGCGGCGTGCCGTGGCGTTTGAGATAGGCCGGGCTGGCCGCGACCTGAAAACGGTGCGGCGCCAGAATGCGTGCCTGCATGCTCGAATCGTGCAGCGCGCCAATGCGAAACAGCAGGTCGGCGCCTTCCTGTAGCGGGTCGACGTAATGGTCGGTTTGCTGGATATCCAGTTGCAGCTTCGGATAGCGCGCGCAGAGCTCGCCCAGCCAGGGCGTCAGATGGCGCTGGCCGAACACCACCGGGGCGTTGATGCGCACCAGTCCGGTGGGTTCGCTTTGCTGTTCCTGCAACGCCTGTTCGGCTTCTTCCAGTTGCACCAATAGCAGCCGCGCATGGTGGCCGAGCGTGCGCCCGGCTTCGGTAGGCGTGACGGCGCGAGTGTGGCGGTAGAGCAATTGCTGGTTGAGCGCCTGTTCCATCAATTGGATCTGCCGCGAAATGGAGGAGGGCGCGACACCTTCGCGGCGGGCGACTTCGGAAAAACTGCCGTGGTCGAGGACCGCTACAAACAGCCTTAACGCTTTGAATCCGAGTTCGTTGAGCCCGTGCATGCCATGTCTCGCTGTGCGTATTGCGCAAAAGTGTTGTCCGGATGCTCCCATTTATCGCACAGCGGCGCCAGCCGATAATCCGCGCCATTGTTTTTGAGCGTGGAAGGTTATGTATGCAGACGTTGGATGAAGGGGGGGTTGCTGCACCGGTGAAAAGATCGGTGTTGCGTCTGCTGTTGCTGCCGCTGGTGATTCTCGCTGGCATGGGCTTGTCGGTGGAGGCCGGTTTGCTCGGGCCGCTGGGTGAGCAGGTCGGGCATCTGTGGGCGACGTTGAGCATCTTCGGCGTGGGTTCGGCGATCCTGTTTTTGCTCTTGCTGTTCGCCGGTCCGCAAAAAGGGCCGGCGCTGACCGAGTTGCCGCGCTGGCAGTTGATCGGCGGGTTTCTCGGGCCGATCTACGTGGTGGTGCTGACGCTGGCGACGCCGCATATCGGCATCGCCATGACGATGATTGCGATTTTGTCCGGTCAGGTCGGCAAGAGTGTGCTGATCGACCATTTCGGCTGGTTCGGCGCGACGCGCAAGAAGGTCAACGGTGAGCGCTGGCTGGCGTTGGGCTTGATTGTGGTGGCTTTGGTTCTGATTGCGCGGGGGTGAGTGATGGGTCTGGTGATTTTGTTGGCGGTGGTGGTGTTGGCCGGTGCGGTGTTGAGTGTGCAGGCTGCGATCAATGGTCGTCTGGGTGAGACGGTCGGTGTGCTGCGCTCCAGTCTGCTGACCTTTGCGGTGGGCGCGGTGGTGACCGGGTTGTTGATTCTGTTTTTCGAACCGGCGCAGGCGGTGAGTCTGCTTGAGGTGCCGAAGTGGCAGTTGACCGGGGCGCTGTTCGGCGTGGTGTACATGATGGTGATGGTGGGCGCGGTGCCGGTGGTCGGGACGGCTGTGGCGACGGTGGCGGTGATTGTCGGGCAGTTGGGGATGGGGATGTTGATCGACAATTTCGGCTGGTTGGGGAATCCGGCGATCGGCTTGTCTCCGAGCCGGATGTTGGCGATGGTGTGTCTGGCGGTGGCTTTGGTGTTTATGTATCGGAGTTCGCGGCAGGCGCAGTGATTTTATTTGTTTGACTGTGTACATATCCGTTGCAGCGGGTGTTGCTTCTGGCGGTTCCGCTGTGTACGACTGCGTCGTTCGGTCGCTGCGCTCGCGTTTTGAGTGGTTAGGAGCGGGTGGTGTCTGGCTTTGGTTTTGTGCTGGGATTCGCCCCTCACCCCAGCCCTCTCCCGGGGGAGAGGGGGCCGATTTTCGCGCTTTTCAAAATCTGCGTTCGACTCGGTATTCCACGTCGGCGGGTTTCTCGCAATCATCTCGGTCAGTTCCCTCTCCCTCCGGGAGAGGGCTAGGGTGAGGGGCTTTTGATTTTTGCGCAGGTCTGTGCTGCGCGCAGTTGTTCTGTTGGAGCGAGCTTGCTCGCGAAAGCCATCTTCCGGTCGCTCAATCTCTCATCAATGACCCAGCCTGCAACACCACCTTCTACACTGTCCCTTATGGCTTGCTCGCAAGCCTCAGACAACCACCACGCAAGGAGTCTGTCCCATGTCCGACAAAAAATGCGACTGCCCGGGCTGCAACTGCACGATCAAAGAAGGCGAACATTCCTACGCTGTGCACCGCAAACACTATTGCTGCGAGGCTTGCGCTCATCACCACAAGGGCGGTGAAGAGTGTGCGATGAAGGGTTGCGGTTGCGCTCATCCGAAATAAGCGGGGCAAAAAAAAGTGGAGCCTAATCAGGCTCCACTTCCATTTTCAGACTGTCGTCTTCCTGTCGCTCAAAGTGCCTCACCGTGCCTTGCAGTGTTCGCCCTTCAACCTTGACCACGACAATCTTCGCTTGGTCGAGGTCTTCCGGTACCGGTGCCTGGACGCACAAGGTGAAGCGATAAGGGTCATCCGCGACCGTTTCCAGTGCGACTGCGCAATTCACCGTTTTGGTGATCTGGCCGAAGAAGGTGGTCAGGCCGTAGTCCAGTCGGGCCGGGTGATAAGTGTCGGTCATCGGTCGATTCCCCCTGTCGATTGCCAAGCCTGCGGTGAAGGCGGTGGGGTCAGTTGGTCTGGCGCCAGGTGACGTTTTCCAGGCCGAATTTTTCTGCCATCGGTTTGCTGGTCTTTTGTACTTTCTCGCGGCCGAAGCGCGGGATGCGACCCACGCCCGCGTCGCAGCTTGCCCAATGCCAGGCTTCGGCGTTGTCCATTTTGTCCGAGCGGATAATGAACGACTTGGGGGTGCCATGCAGTGTGTAGTCGATGACGTAAAGTTTTGCGTTGTTCATAAAGCCCGTATTCCTCCCTGTGGTATTAAACGGATCGCGCTGTGCCGGGAAAATTCATTCGGATTGTCCGACGGTAGCTATCGTTGGCGAGGGCGGGGCGTGCTGGTTACCATGGTGGCTTCGCCAACCCCCTGTGAACGCTCGCCATGGCCCTCGCCGCGCCCCCTGATCTGACCGACACCGATGTGCCCGTGCAACCGCTGGCGCGGACCTACCCTCGTGGCTTGTTCATCGAGCCGCACGAGCATGTCTGGGGGCAGTTGCTGTATGCGATGAGCGGGGTGATGTGGGTGGAAACCCCGCACGAAGCGCTGGTGGTGCCGCCGCAGCGGGCGGTGTGGTTGCCGCCGGGAGTGCCGCACGGGATTCGTGTGGTGTCGGATTTGCAGATGCGCAATATCTACCTGCGCCCGGCGCTGGCGGCGACCCTGGATGCGACGGTGCAGGTGATCGAGGTCGGCGGGTTGCTGCGCGAGTTGATCGTCGGGCTGGTGGCGCAGGGCGATGCCGGCGAGGCTGAGTATTACGATGCACTGGTCGGGCTGGCGTTGCTGGAGCTGCGCCGGGCCAGGCGTTCGCAACTGAAGATTCCGCTGCCGGACGAGTCCGACCGGCGTCTGATGAATCTGTGTCAGGCCGTGATGGCCGCGCCGTCGCTGGAGATTCCGTTCGAGCAGCATGCGCAGAACGCCGGGGCCAGTGTGCGTACGCTGGCGCGGTTGTTCAAGGACAGCCTCGGCATGGGCTTCGCCGAATGGCGACGGCAGGTGCAGTTGGCGACGGCGGTGGCAGCGTTGATTCAGGGCGTGGCGGTGAGCGTCATTGCTCGCGAACTGGGTTATTCACCGAGCAGCTTCAGCGACATGTTTCGCCGAGAGCTGGGGGTGGCGCCTTCGCAATTCTCGGCAACTTGAACAGATCCCGGTGGGAGCGAGCCTGCTCGCGAAAGCTTTGCACCAGGCAATGAAGTGCTGACTGGAAGACCGCATTCGCGAGCAGGCTCGCTCCCACACGGTTCTATGGCGGCTGCAGAAGGTTTGTCCGAAATTCAGAAGTCCTTGGCCGATACCGCTCCGCCCGTTTCCCTAGACTCTGCCCATCACTTATCGCGGCGGAGTTCCTCCATGAACTACCTCATTTCTCTGGCCATCGGCCTGGGCGTCGGCCTGCTCTACGGCGCGCTCGACTTCCGTTCTCCCGCACCACCGGCGATCGCGCTGGTCGGTCTGCTCGGCATGTTGGCCGGTGAGCAGTTGTGGCCGCTGGGCCGGCAACTGGTCGCTGGCTGGTTGTCCTGAATTTCCCTTTTTCCTTTCGATGGATGTGCCCATGAAAGCGTTGCAATTCGATCAGACCGGCGACCTGTCTTCCCTGCGTTTCGTCGACGTCCCGACCCCGGTGCCCGGCGCCGATGAAGTGTTGGTGCAGATTAAGGCTGCCGGGCTCAACCCCAGCGATGTGAAAAACGTCCTTGGGCGTTTTCCTTACACCACACTGCCACGGGTTCCGGGGCGGGATTTTGCCGGGGTGCTGGTCGAGGGGCCGCAAGCACTGATCGGTCAGGAAGTCTGGGGTACCGGGCGCGAGCTGGGCTTCTTCGCCGACGGCGCCCATGCGCAATTCGTCAAATTGCCGGCCAGCGGCGTGGCGCACAAACCGGCGCATTTGAGTTTTGCTCAGGCGGCCAGCCTTGGCGTGCCGTACACCACGGCGTGGGATGCGCTGGAACGCAGCCTGGTCAGCGCCGATACGCACTTGCTGGTGATCGGCGGCGGGGCAGTGGCCACCGCGGCTTTGGCCCTGGCAAAAGTACGCGGCGCGCAATTGCTGGCGGCGGCGCGCCGGCCCGAGCAGGTCGCGGATCTGCAGCAGCAGGGCTATCAGACGATTCAACTGGATAAGCCTGAAGACCTCGGTGCCCAGGTCAACGCGGTGTATCGCGGCGGCGCCGACGTGATCTTCGACACCACCGGTTTCTGGCTGCCGGCCTCGGTGGCGGCACTGGCCACCTTCGGCCGCATCGCCATCATCGCCGCGCCGGTCGACGGCCACGTGCAATTGCCGGCGCTGGCGCTGTATCGCAAGGGCGGTTCGGTGGTCGGGATCAACTCCTTGTTGTACGGCGTTGAGGCGTGCGCGGCGATGCTCGAGCAGTTCGGGCGGTTCTTCGATGAGGATCGCTTGCCGCTGCCGCAGGGCCTGGTTGAGGTGCCGCTGTCTGAAGGGCCGGCGCGCTATGCAGAGGTCAACCAGGGCGGTGGCGACAAGATCATTTTGCTGCCCTGACTCACGCAAACCCCTGTGGGAGCGAGCCTGCTCGCGATGGCGGTGTATCATTTAAACAGTCGGCGACTGACACTCCGCTTTCGCGAGCGGGCTAGCTCCCACAGGAAATCACGCTACAAATGTGGGAGCGAGCCCGCTCGCGAAAGGGCCGCTCGGTCAGCACAAAAATCTGCGCGCTCGCGCTCTGCTAGAATCCGCCCCATTCATTGCCAGAGACTCTCCCATGAGCGAGCCGATTCGTCTGACCCAATACAGCCATGGCGCCGGTTGTGGCTGCAAGATTTCCCCGCAGGTGCTGGAAGTGATCCTCGCCGGCAGCGGCGCACAGAACCTCGATCCGAAACTCTGGGTCGGCAACGCCTCGCGTGATGACGCGGCGGTGTATGCGATCGATGCCGAGCGTGGTGTGGTGTCGACCACCGATTTTTTCATGCCGATTGTCGATGACCCGTTCGACTTCGGCCGAATCGCCGCAACCAACGCAATCAGCGACATCTACGCGATGGGTGGCGATCCGTTGATGGCGATCGCGATCCTCGGCTGGCCGGTGAATGTGCTGGCGCCGGAAGTGGCGCGGGAAGTGATTCGTGGCGGTCGCTCGGTGTGCGACGCGGCGGGCATTCCACTGGCGGGCGGGCATTCGATCGATGCGCCGGAGCCGATCTTCGGCCTCGCCGTCACCGGTCTGGTGGAAAAACGCCACATGAAACGCAACGACACTGCTACCGCCGGTTGCCTGTTGTACCTGACCAAACCGTTGGGCATCGGCATCCTCACCACCGCGGAAAAGAAGGGCAAGTTGCGCGCCGCCGACGTCGGTGTGGCCCGCGACTGGATGTGCACCCTGAACAAGCCCGGCAGCCGCTTCGGCAAACTCGCCGGCGTCACCGCGATGACCGATGTCACCGGTTTCGGCCTGCTCGGGCACTTGGTGGAAATGGCCGACGGCAGCCAGTTGACCGCGCGCATCGCCTATGACCGCGTGCCGCGTCTGGACAGCGTCGAGTACTACCTCGATCAGGGCTGCGTGCCGGGCGGTACGCTGCGCAACTTCGACAGCTATTCGAGCAAGGTCGGCCGCGTGCAGGAGTTGCACAAACGCGTGCTGTGCGATCCGCAAACCAGCGGCGGTCTGCTGATTGCGGTCACGCCTGAAGGCAATGACGAGTTCCTCGGCGTCGCCGCCGAACTGGGCCTGAACCTTGCGCCGATCGGCGAACTGGTTGAGCGACAGACGAACGCGGTCGAGGTGATTTGATGCTCCGCGACTGCACCGACTACCGCGACATTTTCCTCAACGACCGACCAATGATGGATGCCCGCGCGCCGGTCGAGTTTCACAAAGGCGCGTTTCCCGGCGTGGTCAATCTGCCGCTGATGAACGATCTGGAACGGCAGAAGATCGGCACCTGCTACAAGCAGCATGGCCAGCAGGCGGCGATCGAGCTGGGCCACCAACTGGTGTCCGGCTCGGTCAAGGCCGAGCGCATCCAGGCCTGGGCCGACTTCGCCCGGGCTCATCCCGATGGTTATTTGTATTGTTTTCGCGGTGGCTTGCGCTCGCAGATCACCCAGCAGTGGCTGCGCGACGAGGCGGGCATCGACTATCCGCGCGTCGGCGGCGGCTACAAGGCGATGCGCAGTTTTTTGATCGACACCCTTGAGCAAGCCATCGCGCAGTGTGATTTTGTTTTGCTCGGCGGCATGACCGGTACCGGCAAGACCGAAGTGCTGGTGCAGTTGCGCAACGGTGTCGATCTGGAAGGCCACGCCAACCATCGCGGCTCCAGTTTCGGCAAACGTGCCACCGGGCAGCCGTCGAACATCGATTTCGAGAATCGCCTGGCCATCGACTTTCTGAAGAAACGCGATGCCGGGATCGAGCAGTTTGTGCTCGAAGACGAGAGCCGCGTGGTCGGCAGTTGCGCCTTGCCACTGCCGCTGTATCAGGGCATGCAGCAGTACCCGATGGTCTGGCTGGAAGATCGTTTCGAGGATCGCGTCGAACGGATCCTGCGTGATTACGTCATCGATCTGTCGGCGGAGTTCGCCTCGGTACACGGTGAAAACGGTTTTGCCTTGTTCTCCGAACGTCTGCTGGAGAGTCTCAACAACGTACAGAAACGCCTCGGCGGCGAGCGCCATTCGCGGATGCTGGTGTTGATGGAGCAGGCGCTGGCCGAGCAGGGCCGCAGCGGCGCGGTGGACCTGCATCGCGGCTGGATCCAGGGCTTGCTGCGTGAGTATTACGACCCGATGTATGTGTTCCAGCGCGAGAAGAAGGGCGGGCGGATCGAGTTTGCCGGGGAGCGGGGGGCGGTAATCGAGTATTTGCGTGCGAGGGTGAGTCAGAAGGCTTGAGGCGCAAGCGACTGGCCTCTTCGCGAGCAGGCTCGCTCCCACAGTTGAAATGCGTTCCCCTGTGGGAGCGAGCCTGCTCGCGAAGACGCAAGGTCAGGCGCTACAAAAATCAGGTCGGGCAAGTGTCCTTGCCGTTATCCAGCCCCTGCTTGTAGCTGTGGCTCTGCAGACTGGCCTTGCCGTTGTGCCACTTCAGGGTCAGCACATACAGCGAGTCGAAGTCATCGCCGGCCCAGTCATCGGTGATCTTCTGCCGCTCGCCCACTGCGTTGCCGGCGACCTTGTTGATCAGCTCCGGCAGGTAGCCGTGAGACCAGGCGGTGTAGATCGTCGAGTTGTGGTACTTCTCGTCCAGCAGCTCGCGGGCCAGATCGCTGGTGTCGTTGGCGGAGAACTCGATGTTCACCGGCAGGCCGAGCTTGATCGCGGCCGGGCTGATGGTCATCAGCGGACGAATGTAGCTGTAGGAATTGTCCAGCTCGCCTTCCTCGACGTTGCGCGTCGGGTTGGCGGCGAACACGTAGTCAGCCTTGCCGAATTTTTCCGGCAGCAGCGTCGACAGGTCGATGGCGCGGTTCAGGCCCTGGCAGTTGAGCTGGCCGAGGCCGCCTTCGGGCTTTTCCGCGTGGCGCAGGAACACCAGCGTCTGCGTGCCGTCCGCCGGTTGTGCGCGGCTTTCGCTGGATTCGAGGGACAGAAACAGCGCGCTGACTGCCAGCAGGGAGGGCAGGGCCACGTACGCGCGATGTTTGAAGCGTTTGGCGAAACTCATCAGGTTCGTCATCAATTTGAAGGTTCTTCAGCAAATCGGTTAAGGCTGACAAACCTTGGCACCGCGGGCTCCCAGCACCGGGTGTTTCCCTGTCGTGAACAGCTTCCTCTGCGAGAAAGGCATAGCTCAGAGTCCTGTAATGCCCGTTTGGTTCGATCCGGGCCATTGCGCAGCACTCTAACGGCAACCTTTGCGGGCATGCAGGCAGGTTAGCGACAGGATGTTACGGTTCGTGTAGGCGCAGCGGCGGGCCTACTTTATGATCGGTTTTCAATTTGTGACTGGATGCTTCCAATGACCGATCTGTCTGCATTCCCGATTACTCAGAAATGGCCGGCGCAGTACCCGGACTGGATTCAGCTCTACTCCCTGCCGACCCCCAACGGCGTCAAAGTGTCGATCATGCTCGAAGAGATTGGCCTGCCGTATGAGCCGCACCGCGTCGGTTTCGACACCAACGACCAGACCTCGGCGGAATTTCTCTCGCTGAACCCGAACAACAAGATTCCGGCGATCCTCGACCCGCATGGCCCGGAAGACCAGCCGCTGCCGTTGTTCGAATCCGGCGCCATCCTGATTTATCTGGCCGACAAAAGCGGCCAGTTGCTCGCTCAGGAAGGCGCGCTGCGCTACGAGACCGTCCAGTGGCTGATGTGGCAGATGGGCGGCGTTGGCCCGATGTTCGGCCAGCTCGGTTTCTTCAATAAATTCGCCGGCAAGGATTACGAGGACAAGCGTCCGCGTGATCGTTATGTCGAAGAGAGCAAACGCCTGCTGAACGTGCTCAACACTCGCCTCGAAGGCCGCGACTGGATCATGGGTGAGCGCTACACCATCGCCGACATCGCTACGTTCCCGTGGGTGCGCAATCTGCTTGGTTTCTATGAGGCCGGGGATCTGGTCGGGATTCAGAGTTTCCCCAATGTCACGCGGGTGCTGGAGCGGTTTCTCGCGCGCCCGGCGGTCATTCGTGGCCTGACCATCCCGTCCTGACACAACACAGTCGCCTCTGTGGGAGCGAGCCTGCTCGCGAAAGCTTCGTATCAGACACCATTTTCGTGTCTGATCCAGCGCATTCGCGAGCAGGCTCGCTCCCACAGGGGGAAATGCGCGATCAGCAGCAGGATTATTACAAGCCCGGTAACGCTCTCTTGATTGATCCAGGTTTGTCCCGCACCCGCCGCAAGGCATAAGCTTCGCCCCCTACGACTTTCGTCTCATCCGCTGTTTTCAGGAAAGGCCCCATGTCCAGTCAGTTCCCCGAAGCACGTCCCCGCCGTCTGCGCCGCAATGCGAGCCTGCGCAGTCTGTTCCAGGAAACCGAGTTCAGCCTGAATGATCTGGTCCTGCCGATCTTCGTCGAGGAAGACATCGACGACTTCGTGCCGATCACCAGCATGCCCGGCGTGCAGCGCATTCCCGAGCGCAAACTGGCCAGCGAAATCGAGCGCTATGCCCGTGCCGGCATCAAGTCGGTGATGACCTTTGGCGTGTCCCATCATCTCGATGCCAACGGCAGCGACACCTGGCGCGAAGACGGTCTGGTGTCGCGCATGTCGCGCATTGCCAAGGACGCCGTGCCGGAAATGATCGTGATGTCCGACACCTGCTTCTGCGAGTACACCGATCACGGCCATTGCGGCGTGATGCACAACCACGAGGTCGACAACGACCAGACCCTGATCAATCTCGGCAAGCAAGCCGTAGCGGCCGCCCGCGCCGGGGCTGACGTGATCGCACCGTCGGCAGCAATGGATGGACAGGTGCGCGCGATTCGTCAGGCGCTCGACGCCGCCGGCTTCACCCAGATTCCGATCATGGCCTACTCGACCAAATTCGCCTCAGCGCTGTACGGTCCGTTCCGCGAGGCCGGCGGCAGCGCGCTCAAGGGCGATCGCAAAAGCTATCAGATGAACCCGATGAACCGCCGCGAAGCCCTGCGTGAATCGCTGCTCGACGAGCAGGAAGGTGCCGATGCGCTGATGGTCAAACCGGCCGGCGCCTACCTCGACATCATCCGCGACATCCGCCAGGCCTCGAACCTGCCACTAGCGGCGTATCAGGTCAGCGGCGAGTACGCGATGATCAAGTTCGGCGCCCAGGCCGGAGCGATCGATGAGGATCGCGTGGTCCGCGAAAGCCTAGGCGCGATCAAGCGTGCGGGGGCGGATCTGATCTTTACTTACTTTGCGATGGATCTGGCGCTCGCCGGGATCTAAGCAACACCTTGTCCTCCTGTGGGAGCGAGCCTGCTCGCGAAAGCGATATGTCAGCCGACATCCATGTTGGCCGAGATACCGCCTTCGCGAGCAGGCTCGCTCCCACATTTTAATTTTTGGTGTGTCAGTTGAAGAACGGCCGAATGCCGTGATCGCGGAAGTAGCGTTCGATCACCTTCGGATCGGCGCTGTTATCGGCAATCGCCACATAGGTATCCGGCCGCAGCAGGTAAAACCCGTTGCGCCCCAAACCCGCCGTTTCGAACGCCGGGCGCCAGCCGAAGACGTGCAGCGGCAAGTGGTGTTCGGCGCACCAGGCGATCATTTCGTCGCTGGTGTCGCCATAGACATGCACTTGCCAGCACGGCTGCCGTAGCGGTTCGAAATTATCCCCTTCGCCATCATGCGCCCACGGCAAGCGGTCACCGCCGTGCACATGGCCTGCTTCACCCTGGCTGAGCGGCATGCCGCGATAGTTGAGGGTGACTTGCGAGACCGTGCGAAACAGGAACTCGCGACTGGCCTCGAATCCAGCCATTTTCGGAATCAGAAACGGCGCCACGCGCATCCGTAACAGGTCTGCCATACGCCCTTCGGCAGTGACGAAACTGAACACCTTGTCAGTGGTGGACACCAGCCGGCGAGCGAAGGCGATGCGCTCGGTTTCGTAGGTGTCGAGCAGTCTCGGTTCGGCGCCACCGCTGAGCACTGCTGCAAGTTTCCACGCCAGATTGATCGCATCGCCGATGCCGGTGTTCATGCCCTGCCCACCGGCTGGGCTGTGCACATGGGCGGCATCGCCGAGCAGAAACGCCCGGCCGCTGCGAAAGTGCTCGGCCACCCGGTGATGCACGCGATAAGTGGAGAACCAGTGCACGTCTTCGATATGCACTTTCAGGTGCTCGATAGCGCGGCTGCTGACGTCGGAAAACTGCAAGGTGTCGGCACGCTCGGCGCGTTCATCACGCACCGTGCCGATCAGCCGCGCACGGCCTTCGCCGGCCAGTGGGAATACCGCAAGAAAATCCGCTTCGTCCAGATCCAGATGCAGCTCGCCATTCAGTGCCGGGCCGCTGGCCGTGACATCAGCGACGTAGAAAATCTGCTGATAGGTGCCACCGGTGAAGTCGGTGTCGAGGGTTTTGCGCACCACCGAACGAGCACCGTCGCAACCGGCCAGATAACAGGCTTGGCAGGCTTCCTGCTGGCCATCGGGCAGGCGCAGACGAGCGGTAATGGTGTCGGCGGTTTCTTCGAAACTGTCCAGCGCGGTATTGCGTTCGACGCTGACGCCGTAGTCTTCGAGGCGCTCGAGCAACAGCCGTTCGTGCTCGTCCTGCGGGAAGATCTCGACGACGGCGTAGGGTGTCAGGCCTTCGCCGATGCGCTTGAGCGGCAAGTGCGCGACCGGTTTGCCGTTGACCCAGAAATTCGCCGCCGCGACCTGATGGCCGCGACGCACGATGGTGTCGGCGAGGTCGAGTTGGCGATACAGCTCGAGGGTGCGTGCCTGCACGGCCAGAGCGCGGGAAGTGGAGCCTGGCGCCGAGGTCTTGTCGATGATGCGCACGCGCACGCCGAGTTTGCTCAGCCACAGCGCCAGGACCAGACCGGTCGGGCCGGCGCCGATGATCAGCACGTCGCTGCGGTTCATGGGGCTGTCCTTTTGTGGCGGTGCAGCAAGTATGGATCAGCGGGAGAGGGTGGCCAGTGTGGTCGGCCAGACGGGACAGGGCGGCTGTTTTGCGCATACCTGGAAATGGGCTGCACGGCTGAAAACCCCTCACCCCAGCCCTCTCCCGAGGGAGAGGGAGCCGATCGGGGGCTTTTCAAGTCCTGAGTTCGACTGGATATTTCAGGTCGGCGTAATTCGAAAGAACATCTCGGTCAGTCCCCTCTCCCTCTGGGAGAGGGTTAGGGTGAGGGGCTTTTGATCTTTTCAGCAGTCAGAAATCAATCGTCCCGGACAACTTCGCCACTCGCGGTTCACCTTGGGTCAGATAGCCGCCCTGAGCCGATTCCCAGTACTTCTTGTTCGCCACGTTCTCAACACCGAACCGCACGGTCACGTCCTTCTCCGACACCTTGAACGCATAGCGCGCGCCCGCGTCGAAGCGGTTCCAGGTCGGCAGGCTGAGGTTGTTCGCCGCATCGGCGTATTGCCCGCCGGTGCGCAGCATCCGCGCATTCAGCGCGACGCCTTGCAGACCCGGCACGTCCCAATCCACGCCAGCGTTGAACTGGAAGGTCGGCACGCCGATGGCGTGGTTACCGTCGTTGGCGCCGTTGAGGGTATTTTTCAGTTCGGTGTCCATCAGGGTCAGGCCGCTGATCAGGCGCAGGCCGTCGATCGGCTCGCCGAAGACGTTCATCTCCACGCCTTTGTTGATCTGCTCGCCTTCGCGCACGTAGGTGCAAGTGGTAGCGCTGTTGATTTCGCAGTAGCCGTCGCTTGGCTGTTCGATGCGATAAACGCCCAGGCTCGCGCCGTAGGTGCCCATGTCGACCTTAACGCCGAGCTCGGTCTGCTTGGAGCGCTTCGGTGCGTAAACCTCGTTGCCGTTGGTCACGCGGAAACCGCCAGAGCTGGTCGGCGAAGTCGGCCCTTGGGCCAGGCCTTCGATATGGTTGGCGTAGAACGACACATGCTCCCACGGCTTGAACACGATGCCGTACACCGGCGTGGTGATCGATTCGTCGTAGCTCGACGAACGCGGGCCGCTGCCGTAGCTGGCGTAGCTGTAACCCTGCACCACCAGTTGCTGACGACGCAGACCGGCCGTGACCAGCAGGCGATCATCGAAGAAACCGAGGGTGTCGGAAATTGCCACGCTGCGGTTGAAGGTCTTGCCGACGATGCCTGGATCGTTGAGATCGCCGCCAGAGAAATTGCCGACCGGTGCCGGAGGAGTGATCGGGTGATAGATGTTGTTCGAGTAGCGGGTCAGGTCGAAGTCATAGGCACTGCGCTGCTCGGCCCAGATCCCGGTCAGGCCGAAATTCAGCTTGTGGCTGACCGGGCCAGTGTTGAATTTGCCGTTGAGACCGGCCATGACGCTGGTGTTGTCCTCGTCATGCGGGACGAACGAGCCGGTGGTGAACGAGGCGCCGCTGTTGCCAACCAGCGTGGTCGAGTTGTAGCGGCCGACTTCACGGGTGTGCTTGGCGCCACCGGCGGCGTAGGCGGTCCAGTTGTCGTTGAGGTCGTACTCGGCGCGGAGCATGCCGAAGGTGTCTTCGATGTCGGTGTAACCCCATTTCGGCGCGTAGTTGGTGTCCGCCGATGGCGCATCCGGGATGTGCGTGGCGGTGCCGAGGTTGACCGAGCTGCGGCCACCGTTGACGCGTTCCTTCTGATAGGCAAAGTCGCCGGAAACCCGCAGCGCATCGCCGCGATAATCCAGACCGATGGCGAACAGTTTCGAGCGCTGGTTCTCGTGATCGATACCGGTGTCGCCTTCGCGCTGCGACAGGTTGACCCGCGCGCCGAAGCGGTTGTCTTCACCGAAACGCTGGCCGATGTCGAAGTGATGACCGATGCGGCCTTCGCTGTTGATGTCGGTGGTGTAACGGCGCAGCGGCACGTCGCCGGCGCGCTTGGGTTGCAGGTTGACGCCGCCGCCGATGCCGGAACCGGTCGGGGTCACGCCGTTGATGAAAGCGTTGGGGCCTTTGAACACTTCCACGCGCTCCAGCGCATCGGTGGAAATGATCTGCCGGGGCAATACGCCGTATAGGCCGTTATAGGAAATATCATCGCCATTGAGCGGCAGGCCGCGAATCATGAAGACCTGCGCCTGGTTGGAGAAGCCCGAGGCCTGGCGCACGGAAGAATCGTTGAGCAGCACGTCGGCGACGTTTTCCGCCTGCTGATCCTGGATCAATTGCTCGGTGTAGGACGCTGCGCTGAACGGCACGTCCATCATGTCCTGATTGCCGAGCACGCCCAACTGGCCGCCGCGCGCAACCTGACCGCCAGCGTAGACCGGGGGCAGGGCGTTGGGTGTCGGGGCCTGGGCATTGACGTTGACGTCGTCGAGCACCAGCGCTTTGCTGTTTTGTTCAGCAGCGTGAGCGGTGACGGTCAGGGAGCACAGCAGGGCAAGCAAAGTCGGGCGAAATGGAGCGCCGAGTCGAGCTGAAGCGGGCATGTCGGATACCTGGAGGCGAACGGCCAATGAAAAAAAAGGGCGGCGCGGAACTCCTTGCGCTAATGCGACTCCAGGCGCGAATGATAGGGTTTCGCAGTAACGTTTTGCAATCAGTTTGTCATCAGCCTTGGAGGCGCTGCCGAAGGCATGGGTCGCGATCGGACGATCTTTTGATTTTGTCTTTTAAAACAAGATCAAAAGATCGCAGCCTGCGGCAGCTCCTACGGGGATTGTGTATCGTGGCTTCGGGTTCACGGATTGGAAAAGTGCATGTACACCTCAAGATTGATCATCGCCCTCGGCGCCGTGCTGCTGCTCGCCGGTTGCGCCAGCCAGCGCAGCAACGAACCGGCGCCGCGTCCGCCGGCTGAAGTGAAGGCGGAAATCGTTCGGCTGTTGCCGGCGAAAACTGCCGACCGTCAGGGCTGGGCCACGGACATCTACGCCGCGTTTGCCGCACAAGGCATCAGCACCACCACGCAGAATCTGTGTTCGGTACTGGCCGTGGCCGAGCAGGAGTCCACTTTCCAGGCTGACCCGACGGTGCCCGGCCTGGGCAAGATCGCCCGCGACGAAATCGATCGCCGCGCCGCCAAGGTGCACATCCCCAGCCTGCTGGTCAGCGGCGCTCTGCAAGTGCGCTCGCCCAACGGCAAGAGCTACAGCGAACGTCTGAATGCGGCGCGCAGTGAAAAAGAGCTGAGCGCGATTTTCGACGACTTCATCGGCATGGTGCCGATGGGCCGCACGCTGTTCGGCGGCTTTAACCCGGTGCACACCGGCGGGCCGATGCAGGTCAGCATCGAATTCGCCGAGGAGCACGCCAAGGATTACCCGTACCCGGTGGACGGCACGATTCGTCGTGAAGTGTTCAGCCGGCGCGGCGGCATGTATTTCGGCATCGCCCATTTGCTCGGTTACCCGGTGAATTACCGCGAGCCGTTGTATCGTTTCGCCGATTTCAACGCCGGCTGGTACGCCAGTCGCAATGCCGCGTTTCAGAATGCGGTGAGCCGCGCTTCCGGCATCCCGCTGACCCTGGACGGCGACCTGATTCGCTACGACTCGATCATGCCCGGCAGTACTGAACTGGCGGTGCGCACCCTCGGCAAGTCGCTGGGCATGCGCAACCCGACGATTCGCGATCAACTGGAGAAGGGCAAAACCCTGGAATTCGAAGAGAGCAAACTCTATCAGCGCGTGTTCGAACTGGCGGAGCGGGCCGAAGGCAAGGCGTTACCGCGCGCGGTATTGCCGGGGATTGTGCTGCAGAGTCCGAAGATCACCCGCAAACTCACCACAGCCTGGTTCGCCAAGCGCGTGGACGAGCGCTACAAACGCTGCATGGCCAAGGCCGGATAAAACACGCAGACATAAAAAACCCGGCTGCGGGAGCCGGGTTTCTCTGCGGTGTTGCGCTTGCAGTCATGCATCAGGCAACACGGCGTTCGATCAGACGATCCGAACCGCCTTCTGCAACGCGACGTTCGATCAGACGATCCGAACCGCCTTCTGCAACGCGACGTTCGATCAGACGATCCGAACCGCCTTCTGCAACGCGACGTTCGATCAGACGATCCGAACCGCCTTCTGCAACGCGACGTTCGATCAGACGATCCGAACCGCCTTCTGCAACGCGACGTTCGATCAGACGATCCGAACCGCCTTCTGCAACGCGACGTTCGATCAGACGATCCGAACCGCCTTCTGCAACGCGACGTTCGATCAGACGATCCGAACCGCCTTCGGCTACACGGCGCTCGATCAGACGATCCGAGCCACCTTCGGCAACGCGGCGTTCGATCAGACGATCCGAGCCACCTTCGGCCAGACGGCTTTCGATCAGCTTGTCCGAACCGCCTTCGGCGATCATGGTGTGCGCCGGGGTGGCGGCGAAAGCGTTAACTGCGAAAACCGAGAAAGCGATGCTGAGAAGAGTCTGGCGTTTCATGATGGTGTGCTCCGGGGTGTTGTTGGTTGGTATGGAGCTGATGTTACGCCCGGGATTTTTTATGAGAACTTCATTGCCGTGATGGTGAACATCGACGTCGCTGATGGTTGCGGACAACCGCGTAGCAGAGCCTCAGAGCACCTTTACCGCACGCCCGATCGCCTGAATCGGCCCGGTCGGTTTGCCGATCGGTGAGCCGTTGGCGCCTTCCAGCGTCAGCTCAAACAGCTGGTTCGGCTGCAACGGCGGCAGTTTGTCCAGCGGCACCGACAACGCCTGCCCCGGCTTGACCAAGCCCAATGAAACCGGCCCCGACCAGCCGTCAGCCTTGGTCCAGAACTCCAGCGCCTTGTCCGCCGGCACCTCGACCACTCCTAACGGGATCAACTGGATCTCCCGCGCATTGCTCGCCTGAATCACCCAGCCCGGCGCTTTGTCCTGCGGCGCCACCAGCACCACCAGATAACTCGGTTTCGGCGCAGTCTGGGTCAGAAGCATCGTGCCGAGGATCAATGTCGCCGCCAGCCCGGCCGCGCTCAAGCCGCGCCACAGTGGCAGCAGGTTCCACCACGAAGTCAGTGGTTTCTTCACCGTCAGCCGTTCGAGACTGCGCTCGATGCGCGGCCATAACTGCGCCGAGGGTTGCTGAGGTTCGGCCAGATCGGTCAGCTCCAGCAGACGCCGCTCCCAGGCATCCACCGCTGCACGCAATTCGGGATCGTTCGGCAGGCGCCGTTGCACCTCGATGCGCTGCTCGAACGATAAGGTCCCGAGTACGTATTCGCCGGCCAGTTCATCCCGTTCCTGCGCTGATTCGCCGGTCATCCCATGCACTCCCGCAAAGCATTGAGGCTGCGCTTGATCCACGCTTTGACCGTGCCCAGCGGCGTGTCGAGGCGTGCGGAAATCTGCGCGTGGCTGTAACCGTCGACGTAGGCGTGGAGGATGCAGCTGCGCCGCTGCGGTTCCAGCTGCTCGAGGCAGCGATGAATGCGCGCCGAGTGAACATCGACCGCCTCATCAGGCGCCGCTGACTCATGTTCTTCGCTGAACGGCGTTTCCCGACTTTGCTTGCGCAACTGATTCAACGCCAGGTGCCGGGTCACGCTGAACATCCAGCCCCGCGCCGAACCCCGCGCCGGGTCGAAGCCGGCCGCGCCGTGCCAGATCTTGATGAATGCCTCATGCACAATGTCCTCCGCCAGCGCCGTATCGCGCACCAGCCGCTTGGCCACGCCGAGCAGGCGCGGGCCTTCCTGCACATACAAATCGCGCAAAGCCGCGCGCTCGCCCCGGGCACAGGCGGCGAGGCGGGCTTCATAATCGAAAACGGATTCGGGTAAAGGCATGGGGTGCAATCTAGCTCACATTTCCCAAACATCCAGATGCATTGTTCCCAGTGGGAGCGAGCCTGCTCGCGAATGCGGTGGGTCAGAAAGTAATAAGGCGACTGACACTCCGTCTTCGCGAGCAGGCTCGCTCCCACAGGATTGTGCACTGCTTCCGAATATCAGTTCGCCGCCCAGAAAATATAATCCGCCTGGTACTTCACCACTTCCTGCTTGCCCTTGTTTGCCATGGTGCACTCGCTGCCCGGCGCGACGCCGCCCTTGAGCGCGACACGCTGGATATAGCTGACCCCGGTCATCGCGCCTTTGCCCTCGGCCGGATTGGCCTTGACCAGTTGATAGGGCAGGTTGCCCGGGCTCGACGGTGCCACGGCCAATTGCGTGCCGGTGACTTTCGAACCGTCCTTGGCTTGCCAGGTCGCTGGCGGGCCGAAATAGGTGCCGACCTGTTTGCCGCTGCGATCATTGAGCACCGCTTTCGGACCGACAAAGGTCCATTCGGTCTGCCCGGCCATATTGGGCTTGTCGCGGCATTCGTAGGTGATCTCGCCAACCCCGGTGGTTTCCAGGGCAATCTTGTGCCCGTCCGGCACCTTGATCGCGTCGGGATAACTGCTCTGGGCGAAGGTGGTCGCGGTGAAGGCGAGCAAACCGGTGAAGCCAATCAGCTGGGTGATGTTCATCCGATGATTCTCCGAAAAGGGTAGGGCGCTGACAGCACCAGAGTGGGCTGTTACAGGGACTACCCGTGGCGGAGGCGATTGGATGCAGTGCCGGAAAAATAAATTTCAAACACCACCGATCAAACCTGTGGGAGCGAGCCTGCTCCGGGCGGCGTTCCGACGAAAGCGTCGGGCCAGCCAGCACTTATGTGACGGATGCACCGCATTCGCGAGCAGGCTCGCTCCCACAAGATTTTGCATCTGGCGTGAACGATTCATTGACAGAATTTTCTACGTCAGGCCAGCCAGCCATCTACCCTGTGCAAAGGCCTTATCGGGGGAACGGACATGTACCAGCTCTACGGGCACAAGAATTCCGGCGCGGCTGCCATCGAGGCGGCACTGGAGTTGTGCCAGATCGCCTATCGCTTCATTGATACCGAAGCCAGCGCCGAGGCCGACGAGGCGCTGGGCAAACTCAATCCGTTGAAACAGATACCGACCCTGCAACTGCCGGACGGCAGCGCCATGACCGAAAGTGCGGCGATCCTGATTCACCTGGGCCTGACGTTTCCCAAGTCCGGCCTGCTGCCGAGCAAGGCTGCCGATCGTGATCAGGCGATTCGCGGCCTCGCCTATATCGTCAGCAATTGCTACGCGGCGGTCGGCATCATCGATTACCCCGAGCGCTGGCTGAGCACGCCCGACGAGAGCGCACGGCAAAATCTGATCGCCGGCACGCGCCAGCGCTTGCACTTCAGTTGGGAGGTGTTTGCCGATCAGTTTTCCGGGGAGCTGTATCTGGATGATGAAACGCCCGGCGCACTGGATGTGCTGGCGGCCGTGGTGAGCCGCTGGGCCGGCAGCCGCGAACACCTGCGCCAGACCCGCCCGGGCTTTTATGCGTGGCTGCAAAGGATCGACCGGCACCCGGTGCTGGCACCGGTGTTTGAGCGGCATTGGCCGGCCTGACGGGCGAGATCGTTCCCACGCTCTGGGTGGGAATGCCTCAACGGACGCTCCGCGTTCGGCTTTAGAGGGACGCGGAGCGTCCCGGGCTGCATTCCCACGCAGAGCGTGGGAACGATCATCACTGACCTGGCGCATTCGCGAGCAGGCTCGCTCTCACAAGGGGTCACGGCGGTGGGCTCATTCGCCGCGAATGTACTGCTCCAGCTGTTTGATCAGCTCGGCCTGTTCGGCAATCGCTTCCTTCACCAGGTCGCCGATCGACAACAGGCCGATCAACTGGCCGTCCTCGACCACCGGCAAGTGGCGCAGGCGTTTGTCCGACATGATGCCCAGGCAAGTATCGACGGTTTGCCGGGTGTCGACGGTGATCACGTCCTTGACCATGATGTCGCGCACTGGCGTACCGACCGAAGAGCGTCCGTGCAGCACCAGTTTGCGTGCATAGTCACGCTCGCTGATGATGCCGACCACTTTGTCGTCTTCGACCACCAGCAAGGCGCCGACGTTTTTCTCGGCCATCTTCATCAGCGCTTCGAGCACCATGTGATCGGGTTTGATCTGGTGCACTTCCTGATTTTTCTGATCTTTGAGCTTGAGCAGTTGGGCGACGGTCTTCATGGCGGTTACTCAGGTGTTGTCGTTGTTCATCAAGCATCGTAGACGCAGCCGCGCAGAGCAAGGTGGCAAAGCGGCAGTTAGCGTGCAAAAAACGCCATTTGCCGGAAAAAACATCTTTGTATCGGTAAATGAAGCATCTGTGGCCAAGGGATTTTATCTGTAACAAGGGTATTTATCTCTGGCAGAGGATTTATCTGTGGTGATGGGATTTATCTGTGGCGAGGGGATTTATCCCCGCTGGCCGCGAAGCGGCCCCGCTTTTAATGAAAGGGCCTGCTGCGCAGGCCAAAGGGGATAAATCCCTAGCCACAAATGCTGCGTAGAATGGCGCTCTGATTGAAACGTTGAGGTCGCAGTGGTGGATTTACAGCAGGGCTTCGTCCTGACCCGGCATTGGCGCGATACGCCGGCCGGCACCGAAGTCGAGTTCTGGCTGGCGACGGACGCCGGGCCGCGCCGCGTGCGTCTGGCGCATCAGCCGTCGGTCGCATTTATTCCCGCCGCACAGCGAGAAGCAGCCGAGCGTCTGCTGCACGATGAAAAGAATGTGGAGCTGCGATCGTTGGCCTTGCTCGATTTCCAGCATCGTCCGGTGCTCGGTCTGTATTGCCAGCAGCACGGCCAGTTGATGCGCCTCGAAACCGCGCTCAACCGCGCCGGCGTCGACGTCTTTGAAGCCGACGTGCGTCCACCGGAACGCTATCTGATGGAGCGCTTCATCACCGCGCCGGTGCTGTTTGGCGGCACGCCTGATGCTGACGGCGTACTGATCAACGCCCAACTGAAACCCGACCCCACTTACCGGCCGAAACTGCGCTTGGTCTCACTCGACATCGAAACTACCGAAAACGGCGAGCTGTATTCCATCGCGCTGGAAGGCTGTGGCGAGCGGCAGGTGTACATGCTCGGCACGCCGAACGGCGACGCCAGCATTGTCGATTTCGACCTCGAATACTGCGATTCGCGCACGCTCATTCTGAAGAAGCTCAACGACTGGTTCGCCCGCCACGACCCTGACGCGATCATTGGCTGGAACGTCGTGCAGTTCGATTTGCGCATCCTCCATGAACATGCGCGGCGTCTTGGCGTGCCGCTGAAGATCGGTCGTGGCGGCGAAGAAATGCAGTGGCGCGAGCACGGCAGCCGCAATCACTACTTCGCCTCGGCAGCGGGGCGGCTGATCATCGATGGTATCGAGTCGTTGCGTTCGGCGACCTGGAGTTTTCCCTCGTTCAGCCTGGAAAACGTCGCGCAGACCCTGCTCGACGAAGGCAAGGCGATCAACAACCCGTACCAGCGCATGGACGAGATCAACCGCATGTTCGCCGAAGACAAACCGGCGCTGGCCAAATACAACCTCAAGGACTGCGAGCTGGTTACGCGGATTTTCGCCAAGACCGAACTGCTGACGTTTTTGCTCGAACGCGCCAGCGTTACCGGACTGCCGGCCGACCGCAGCGGCGGTTCGGTTGCCGCGTTCACCCATTTGTACATGCCGTTGATGCACCGTCAGGGCTTCGTTGCGCCCAATCTGGGCACCAATCCACCGCAGGCCAGCCCCGGCGGGTTTGTCATGGATTCACGCCCGGGGCTTTACGAATCGGTGTTGGTCCTCGATTACAAAAGCCTCTACCCGTCGATCATTCGCACCTTTCTGATCGACCCGGTGGGCTTGATCGAGGGCCTGCAACACCCGGACGACGCCGACTCGGTAGCGGGTTTTCGTGGCGCACGCTTCTCGCGCACCCGGCATTGTCTGCCGTCCATCGTGGCGCGAGTGGCCGAAGGGCGCGAGACCGCCAAGCGTGAGCACAACGCGCCGTTGTCCCAGGCGTTGAAAATCATCATGAACGCCTTCTACGGTGTGCTCGGCTCCAGTGGTTGCCGGTTTTTCGATACCCGGCTGGCCTCGTCGATCACCTTGCGGGGCCACGAAATCATGCTGCGCACCCGCCAGTTAATCGAAGAGCAGGGCCATGCGGTGATTTACGGCGACACCGATTCAACCTTCGTCTGGCTGCGCAGTCTGCACGGTCAGGATGAAGCAGCGCAGATCGGCCATGCGCTGGTCAAGCACGTCAACGATTGGTGGCGCACGCATGTGCGCGAGGAATATGGGCTGGAAAGCGCGCTGGAATTGCAGTTCGAGATTCACTACAAGCGCTTCCTGATGCCGACGATTCGCGGCGCCGAGGAGGGCAGCAAGAAGCGCTACGCCGGTCTGGTCACCCGCGCCGATGGCAGCGAGGAAATGGTCTACAAAGGCCTGGAAACCGTGCGCACCGACTGGTCGCTGCTGGCCCGGCAATTTCAGCAAGAACTGTATGAGCGGATCTTTCAGCGCAAGCCGTACCAGGATTATGTGCGCGATTACGTGCGCAAGACCCTCGCCGGCGAGTTCGACGATCGGCTGATCTACCGCAAGCGTCTGCGCCGCACCCTCGACGACTACGAACGCAACGTACCGCCGCACGTCCGCGCCGCGCGGCTCGCCGATGACTACAACGCCGAGCAGGGTCGGCCCCGGCAGTATCAGAACGGCGGCTGGATCAGCTACGTCATCACCCTGGCCGGCCCGGAGCCGCTGGAGGTACGCCGCGCCGCCATCGACTACGACCACTACATCACGCGACAGCTGCAACCGGTGGCGGATGCGATTCTGCCGTTTGTCGACGACGACTTCTCAACCCTGATCGGTGGGCAACTGGGCCTGTTTTGAGTCGAGCAGTTGCAGCGTCCATTCATCGAGAATGCCGTGGAAGTACCGCTCCAGCGCCTGATGGAACAGACTGTCCTCGGCGCTGAACTGGGCGAACAGGGTCATCGAAGAATGAAATTTCAGGTCATCGGGATGGCCAAACATTTCTGCAATCGAGCGCTGCGGCACATTCAGCACCAGTTGCGTGCAGGTGCGCAGCCGCGCCCCGAGCAGGTCGTGGACCAGATAGGCCCGGGCTTCCTCGGCTGAACCGATGGCGAAGCGGCGGGCCATTTCGCTGCCGCCCAATCCGGCGAACTGCGGGAAGACGAACCACATCCAGTGGCTGCGCTTGCGGCCTGTCTCGAGTTCACGCTGGACCCGTTCGAACACCGGATCCTGTGCCTGGACAAAACGTTGCAGGTTGTACGGGTCTTGCAGATCTGTGCTTCTCATCGCGAAGCCCTCGCAGTCGGCAGCTCAGACCATGGCCAGGCGCTGCTTGCGTTGTGGCGCCGGGAACACTTTGTCCAGCGCCGCCAGATCCCCGGCGTCCAGTTGCAACTGGGCCGCCTCGGCATTGAGTTGCACATGCTCGGGGCGCACAGCTTTGGGAATCGCAATCACGCCGTCCTGACGCAGGAGCCACGCCAGTGAAATCTGCGCCGGGGTGGCGTTGTAACGACTGGCAATGTCTTGCAGTACCGGCTCGGCGAGCATCGCGCCGCCCTGGCCGATCGGACAGTACGCCATCAACGGCAGGCGCTGATGCTGGCACCACGGCAGCAGATCGAATTCGATGCCGCGCTCCTCGAGGTTGTACAACACCTGATTGGTGGCGCAGGCCGAGCTGGACAGTTCTTCGAGATCGTCGACATCGAAATTCGACACGCCCCAACGGCCGATCTTTCCGTCCTCGCGCAGACGCTCGAAGGCTTCGACGGTTTCCTCCAGCGGATACTGACCGCGCCAGTGCAGCAGATACAGATCGATGTAGTCGGTGCCGAGCCGACGCAAACTGCGCTCGCAGGCTTGCGGGATGCCCTGGCGGCTGGCGTTGTGCGGGTAGACCTTGCTGACCAGAAAGACTTGATCGCGCAGACCGGCAATGGCTTCGCCGACCACCGTTTCGGCACCGCCCTCGCCGTACATCTCGGCAGTGTCGATCAGGCTCATGCCCAGCTCGATGCCGCTGCGCAGCGCAGCCACTTCACGGCTGTGCGCCGAACGATCCTCGCCCATGCGCCAGGTGCCCTGGCCAATCACGGGAACCTGCACGCCGGCCAACTCAAGGGTACGCATTCAAACCTCCTGGCTTAAAGAGTCGATATCTTTAGTGGGCAGCAGGATAGGGCAAGGGTTCCCGGAAGGAAGCCAAGGATGAACCCAGATCAATTGTGGCGAGGGGATTTAGTGGCGAGGGGATTTATCCCCGCTGGGCTGCGAAGCAGCCCCAAAAGCCTGCAACAGAACGCTGTCTGATACAGCGCGTGTTGCAGGATCGGGGCTGCTTCGCAGCCCAGCGGGGATGAATCCCCTCGCCACAGGGGGAGCATGGCAGGTTACTTGGCGGAGAACTTGAGGATCACGCTTTGGGTATACGTCTGCCCCGGATCAAGCCGCGTGCTCGGGAAGTCCGGCTGGTTCGGCGAATCCGGGTAGTGCTGGGTCTCGAGGGTGAATGCGCCCCAGTGTGGATAGACCTTGCCGCCCTTGCCCTTGACCGTGCCGTCGAGGAAGTTGCTGGTGTAGAACTGCACGCCCGGCTCGCTGGTGAACAGTTGCAGGACGCGTCCGGATTGCGGGTCGCTGACTTCGGTAGCGAGCTTGCTGACATCGCCCTTGGTGTCCAGCGCCCAGTTGAAATCGAAGCCGCCCTGTTTCGGCTCGGCGAATTTCAGCTGCGGATGATCAGCCTTGATGTGCGTGCCGATCGCCGTCGGTTTGCTGAAGTCCATCGGCGTACCGGCGACAGGCGCCAGCTCCCCGGTCGGGATCAGTTTCGCGGTGACCGGGGTGTAATGGCTGGAGTTGATCATGGCGACTTGCTTGAGAATGTCGCCATTGCCGGCACCGGCCAGGTTGAAGTAGCTGTGGTTGGTCAGGTTGAGCACGGTCGGCTTGTCGGTGCTGGCCTTGTAGTCGATGCGCAGCTCGTTGTTGTCGGTCAGGCGATAGGTGACTTCGGTGGTCAGATTGCCCGGGAAACCCATCTCGCCGTCGGCCGAGAGGTAGGTAAGGGTTACGCCCACCGAATCCTTGTCCTTGGTTTCCCTGGCCTTCCAGACTTTCTTGTCGAAACCTTCGGGGCCGCCGTGCAGGGCGTTGGATTTGTCGTTCTGCGGCACTTGATAGCGCTTGCCATCGAGTTCGAAAGCACCTTCGGCCAAACGGTTGCCGAAGCGGCCGATGGTCGCGCCGAAGTACGCGGTGCCTTTCTGATAGCCCTGCACATCGTCAAAACCCAAGACGACGTCGTCGAACTTGCCGTGTTTGTCAGCGACTTTCAGCGCTTGCAGGGTCGCGCCGTAGGTAATCACGGTGGCTTGCATGCCGTGGCTGTTGCGCAGGATGTACTGTTCGACAGGCGTGCCGTCATTGGTTTTGCCGAAGGCTTTGTGTTCGGCGGTCAGGCCCGCCGCGTTGGCGGAAAGGGTAGCGATCATCAGGGACAGTCCGAGGCCGGAGAGCAGGTGACGGGATTGAAGCATGGTTGACCTTCCTTTTTGTTGTTGTTTTCGCATTGACCGTAGGAGCTGCCGAAGGCTGCGATCTTTTGATCTTGATCTTGATTTTTAGAAGCTAGATCAAAAGATCGCAGCCTTCGGCAGCTCCTACATGTCACTAGTCATGCTATTAGAGTCGAGAGAGAAGATTTATAGCGGATTTACCGCTGTTGGCAAATATAAAGTCCGACTAATTGATATGGCGAAAAGCACCGAAGGTCGGCTCACCGCCCGGGCACTGCACTTTTTCGCAATCGGCGGCTCTATGCATGGCCAGGATGCGGTGACTCCCGCCGCACAGGAATGTGCCTCTCCGAGACTTCATGCCGAGTGTTTTTGCCCTGATCACCGTCGCTCACCGCCGCCCGTGCCTGCTGCTGGCCTGCCTGTTGTCGCTGTTGCTCAGCGGCTGCAGCCACCAGAACGGCAACGGATTTTTCAATCAGATGCGTGAAGGGCAGCCGCAGGAATTTCTGCAGACCAGCGTCGACCGCATGGCCACCCTGGCGATGCGCGACAACCTCGACAGCCTCTATCGATTGATGGGCAAGCTTTACCTGCGCAACCCGGAAGAACTGCGCAAATCCGGTTTCCTCACCGTCAACGCCGCCGTGAAACAGGTGCGCCTCGCTGTCGAGCAACAGCAGCCGTTGCCCGTGCTGGGCGGGCGCAAGGACCTGGCGGCGCTGAGCTATGCGATGAGTCCGGAATTCCTCGGCGACCGCGTCGGCGCGTTCATCTATGCGATCGGCAGCATGCTGGTTACCGCCCACGGCAATCGCACCGAGTTCTACATGACCGACGCGATCAACCCGACGTTCGTGCACAACGCCGCGCGCAACATCGAAAAAGCCATGTGGATTTTGTCGCAACGGCAGAACAAGGAAGGCCAGCCGTTGCTGTTCTCCAACGAAATCTCGGAGGAGGGCAGCAACCTCAGCTTCGCCACCGAATTCAGCAAAATCGTCGCGCGCCTGGATCTGCTCACGCAGATGCTCGATGAGCGCTATCGCAGGATCGGCCTGAATTACGCGCAGAGCCTGCTGTTCTTGAATTTCCTGCCGGTGCAGTGAGCCCCGCAGGTTTGCTGTAGCGCAAAGATCCACTGTGGGATCTGCGGTGAATTCGATATGGCATAACGATAGACCGCATCGATATATGTGGTTATAAGAAAAATCGCTATGCTGCGGGCCAGATTTTCCTGTCGTTTTCTGGACGTTTGAATGGAATTGGCAAATTTCGGCCTGGTGATTGCCGGGCTGGTGGTGGGGTTTATCGTAGGCATGACCGGTGTCGGCGGCGGTTCGTTGATGACGCCGATCCTGCTGTGGTTCGGCATCAACCCGGCGACGGCGGTGGGTACCGACCTGCTGTACGCCGCAATCACCAAATCCAGCGCCGTCCTCGTTCACAGGAAGAACAAGAACATCGACTGGGCCATCACCGGCTGGCTGACCCTCGGCAGTGTGCCGGCGGTGGCCATGACCCTGTGGTTCCTCAGCACCCTGCACACCGCGCCGGACGCGATGAACGCCATCATCAAACAGGCGCTCGGCTTCGTCCTCTTCGCCACCGCCCTGGCAATCTTCTTCAAGAAACGCTTGCTCGAATTCGCCCACAAACGCGCGGGTGGCAACTACAACCCGAGCGGTTCGCGGCTTAACGTGATGACGGTGATCACCGGTCTGATCCTCGGCACCATGGTCGCCCTGACCTCGATCGGCGCCGGCGCACTGGGCACCGTCGCCTTGTTTATCCTTTACCCACTGCTGCCAACCCGCCGCCTGGTCGGCACCGAAATCGCCCACGCCGTACCCCTGACCCTCGTCGCCGGCCTCGGCCACGCAAGCATGGGCAACATGGACTGGGGCGTGCTGGGCTTCCTGCTGATGGGCTCGCTGCCCGGCATCTGGCTCGGCAGCCACCTGACCGGACGCATCTCCGACGAAGTCCTGCGCCCGTGCCTGGCGACGATGCTGGTGTTGATTGGTTACAAGTTGGCGTTCTGATTCGACCTGGAGAAAACACTTCCAATGCAGCGGCCTTAGGGATGTGCCGATGATCGCTTGCGTCATGTTGCGCAAAGTTCTCCCTGACCTAAGCTTCTGACAGGGCAATGCCTTTTTGCCAGACGCCGCCGGAACAATCGCCACGATGCGCAATCAGTAGTGCGTGGATATCAAAAGGAGATGCGCATGCTCATCAGGTCCCTGACCCTGACCCTCTTGCTGGCAATCGCCGGCCCCCTGTTCGCCGCCGACAGCGATTCACCCCTGGCCGGGGACGTGGGCCGCGCCCGCCCGCTGATCGTGATTGCGCAAAGCACCGTCGACCCGGTGTGGCTGAGCCTGAAAAAGTCGCTGGAAGACCCCGCCAACAAAAAGGGCGTCACCGACCGCAACATCAAGGTCTACACCATCCTCAGCATGTCCGGCCAGCTCGACGGCAAGGACATGGGCCAGCAGGACACCATGGCCCTGCTGCGTTCGCTGAAGCTCGGTGCCGGCGCTTATCCAAAAGTGTTCCTGGTGGGCAAGGACGGCGAAACCAAGCTCTCCGCCTCGGGTGATGAAGCCAAGGCATTGAGCCTGGCGAAAATCTTCGAAACCATCGACGCCATGCCCATGGCCGAAAAAGAAGCCGCCGCTGCGGCCGCCGCCGCACAAACGCCTGCCGCCACCGAGCCGGAACCGGCCAAAGGCGCGAAGGGCAGCAAACCGGCGAAACCAAGCAAACCACCGCAGATGCCGGATGATTGATTGCGCGTTGCGTGAGTGAAGCAAAATCCCTGTGGGAGCTGGCAAACCAGCTCCCACATTTTTTTGTGAAGTGCACAGTTCAAATGTGGGAGCGAGCCTGCTCGCGATAGCGGTTTTTCAGGCGCTGAAAGGTGACTGATCGAGCGCATTCGCGAGCAGGCTCGCTCCCACAAGTCATCTGCTGATCGAAAGTCATTGCAGCATGTGCCTGCCGAAACGTCTGACGCCAACACCCTTCAAATCGAGTGGATTTTTCCTGCAAGACGCGGCGGTCGTGGTGAACTGGTGCGTTGTGACGCAGAGGGATAACCTCTTTTGGCCGCTGAAAAACACAGTGGTCGGATGTGGAAGTCCGGTTGTTCGGTTACATCCATCAATGTCTCAAAAGCGCATGTCGACGGGTTTTATGTCAACATCGCCGCGTTTTGGCGGCTGTGCGCAGGAGCACTCTCGAGTGCGCCGGGTATTGGTGGATTGGCCTGGTCTTCCACACCTGCGTACAGCTGCCACCCTCATGTGGAAGTGAGACAGGTAGTGTTTCCTACAATCCACAACGGTAATCAACACATGAAAAAACACACTCCAAATCCCCCCGAATCCCCCCTGGATTCAAGCTCCTTCGACTCCAATAATCCGCGTCTGCGCCACCCCGGCCAACCCGATCCCATCAGCCACGTTTTCACCATTCTCCCCGACATCGACACGGCGACACTGCTGAGCCATGCCTGCGAAACCCTTGCCTCACTGAACGTACTGACCACCGATCTGGCCTGCGAGTTGAGCGGTGCGCAGCGCAGCCTGACGTTGTCGATCCAGCAATTGGCGGTAGTCGGAGAACTGCTGGTCAACCGCGCGCTGGACAATCTCGATTCACCCGCAACGGCGACTCAACATTGAACAGGGAGGTTCTACCATGGCGCGCTACATACCGATCACCGGGATCGACTGCAAGATCCCCTGTCTGCTGATCGACAGTGAAGCTCCACTGGATGTCCTGCACGGCACTGCGGCCTATCGCTTGCGCTGTGTAACGCAATTGATGGAAACCCTGGCGCTGGTTGACGGCAAGGGGCACGACGCCTTGTTGCTGCAGGATCTGGCTCGGGTCTCGGCAACCGTGCTGCGTGACAGTTGCGACCTGATGGATGTCATCGGCTGGAAGTTGCAGGCGCAGCTTTAAGCGCTGAAACGAAAAGATCGCAGCCTGCGGCAGCTCCATCAACCGAGTGAAAACCCGATCCTGTAGGAGCCGCCGCAGGCTGCGATCTTTTGCTCTTAATCCGCCAACGCACTGAAAACCGTATACGCAATCTTCACCCGTTCGGCATTCGGGTAATTCTTGTTGGCCAGAATCACGATGCCCATGTCTCGCGACGGCACGAACGCCACATACGCGCCAAAGCCCCGCGTAGATCCGCTTTTGTTGAACAGCACGTTGGCCGGTTCAGCTTGCGGTGGGGTCAGCCACTCGACTTTGTGCGGCTCCATGGCCATGGGGGTCGAGTTGCCGTTTTGCAGTTTTTCCAGGCTGAGCGGGTAGGCGTAGCGTTCCCAGCCCAGGCCTTGGGTCATGTCGCCGACGCGGTAATAACCGATGTGGGTGTTGGCGATGGCTTGGTGCAGATCAGGCGCAAGGCTGGCCGGTTGCAGCTGTGCCTGGACGTAACGCAGCAGGTCGGCGGCGCTGGTTTTGATGCCGTAGGCTTCGGCGTCGAGGGCGCCGGGGCTGACGCGTACCGGTTGGTCGGCGCTGTCGTAGCCTTGGGCATAAAGCTTCGACTGCGCTGACGGTACGCTGAGGAAGGTGTGCTGCAAGCCGAGTTTCGGCAGCAGGGTTCGCGTCATTGCCTGGTCGAACGGCTGGCCGAGGCTTTTCGCCGTCAGGTAGCCGAACAGGCCCAGGCTCGGGTTGGAATACAGGCGATGGCTGCCGGCGGGAAATTGCGGTTTCCACTGTTGGTAATAGCCGAGCATCTTGTCGGAAGAATCCGCCTCAGCGGGGAATTGCAACGGCAGTCCGCCTGCACTGTAGGTGCCCAGTTGCAGCACGCTGATGTTGTCGAAGGCGCTGCCCTTGAGCTCCGGCCAGAGTTGGCTGGCCTTGCTCGACAGGTCGAGTTTGCCTGTGGCCTGTGCGTAACCAGCGAGGGTGGCGGTGAAGGTTTTGCTCACCGAGCCGACTTCGAACAGGGTGTTTTCGCTGACCTTTTGCGCGGTGTCTTTAGCGGCAACCCCGTAGTTAAAGTAATGCGCCTGGCCATTCAGCGTGATCGCTACCGTCAGCCCCGGGATGTTGTTTTGCCGCATCACCGGGGTGACGGCTTGGCTGACCAGTGCCTGCAATTGCGCATCCGTCGGCGTTGCGGCATGACAGGCAACGCTGCCGACGAACAGTGCGAAAGCGCTGTAGGAAAAGACCTTGCTCGGTTTTAAGGAACACATGATTGAATCACTCTCCATGAGTGTCGATTGTTGTATCCCGCTACACTGCGGGTGATTTTTCATCGGACGGCCGATCAGCGCGGCCAATTTAGGCACTTCGCCGGCCATCGACAAACGATGAAAACTCGCATGAGCCATTAGAAAAATTTGGGGCAACGCATGATTCGACCGCAACTGCCGCTCAACGCTCTGCGCGCGTTTGAAGCCTCGGCACGCCATCTGAGCTTCACCCGCGCCGCCGTCGAACTGTGCGTAACGCAGGCAGCGGTCAGCCATCAGGTCAAAAGCCTGGAGGCGCAACTCAACCTGACCCTGTTCAAACGCCTGCCCCGTGGGCTGATGCTGACCAGTGAAGGCGAAACCTTGCTGCCGGTACTCAGCACATCATTCGATCATATTGCGCAGATGCTCGAGCGTCTGGCCGGTGGGCAGTATCGCGAGATGTTGACGGTCGGCGCGGTGGGTACGTTTGCGGTGGGTTGGCTGTTGCCGCGGCTGGCGGACTTTCGGGGGAAACATCCGCTTATAGATTTACGTCTGTCGACCAATAACAACCGGGTGGATGTGGCGGCGGAAGGACTGGATTACGCCATTCGTTTCGGTGCTGGCGCCTGGCATGGCATTGAGGCGACACGCTTGCTCGATGCGCCGTTGTCGGTATTGTGCGTGCCGGAGATTGCCCGGCAACTGCACTCGCCGGCGGACCTGTTGCAGCAGACCTTGCTGCGTTCCTATCGCACCGATGAATGGCCGGAGTGGTTTCACGCGGCGGGCCTGGCGACACAGGCCGCGCCACCGCAAAGCATCGTGTTCGATTCGTCGCTGGCAATGATGGAAGCCGCATTGCAGGGCGGCGGCGTGGCGTTGGCGCCGCCGCTGATGTTCGCCCGGCAACTGGCGGCAGATGCGATTTGCCAGCCGTATTCGATCGAGATCACCACGGGTAGTTACTGGCTGACGCGGTTGCAGTCGCGAGCGGAAACGGTGGCGATGAAAGCGTTCAAAACCTGGTTGCTGCAAGTTTCTGCCTGACACAAAACCCCCTTGTGGGAGCGAGCCTGCTCGCGAAAGCGGTGTATCAGCGACAGCACTATCGACTGACCTGACGCCTTCGCGAGCAGGTCGCTCCCACAATTGAAATCAGCGGCGCCTGCTGGATCAACGCACCAGACACGGCCGTTTGTTATCGAATTTCCACCCCGGAATCAGGAACTGCATCGCCACGCTGTCGTCCCGCGCGCCGAGGCCCATGCCTTTGTACAGTTCGTGGGCCTTGGCCACTTGATCCATGTCCAGTTCCACGCCCAGCCCCGGTTTTTTCGGCACCTGCACGAGACCATCGACAATCTGCAGCGGTGCCTTGGTCAGGCGCTGACCGTCCTGCCAGATCCAGTGGGTGTCGATGGCGGTGATCTCGCCGGGTGCGGCGGCGGCGACGTGGGTGAACATGGCCAGGGAAATATCAAAGTGGTTGTTGGAATGCGAGCCCCAGGTCAGGCCCCATTCGTGGCACATCTGCGCGACGCGTACCGAACCCTGCATGGTCCAGAAGTGCGGGTCGGCCAGCGGGATGTCCACTGACTGCAACTGAATCGCGTGGCCCATTTCACGCCAGTCGGTGGCGATCATGTTGGTCGCGGTTTTCAGCCCGGTGGCGCGGCGGAATTCAGCCATGACTTCGCGCCCGGAATAACCGTTTTCGGCACCGCACGGGTCTTCGGCGTAGGCGAGTATGTGGTGCTGATCGCGGCACAGACGAATCGCTTCTTTCAGCGACCAGGCGCCGTTCGGATCGAGGGTGATCCGCGCGTCCGGGAAACGCTCGGCCAGTGCCGTGACCGCTTCGATTTCGGCATCGCCACTGAGCACGCCGCCCTTGAGTTTGAAATCCTTGAAACCGTACTTGGCGTGCGCCGCCTCCGCTAGACGCACCACCGCTTCGGCGGTCATGGCTTTCTCGTGACGTACGCGGAACCAGTCGTTGTCGGCGTCCGGTTCGCTGCGATAGGCCAGATCGGTTTCGTGCTGATCGCCGACGTAGAACAGATAACCGAGCATCTTCACTTCGTCGCGTTGCTGACCTTCACCGAGCAGCGCCGCCACCGGCACGTCGAGGTGTTGGCCGAGGAGGTCGAGGAGGGCGGCTTCCAGGCCGGTGACCGCGTGAATGGTGATGCGCAGGTCGAACGTCTGCAGACCACGGCCACCGGCATCGCGGTCGGCGAAGGTCTGGCGCACCTGGTTGAGAATTTTCTGGTACGTGCCGATGGGGCTGCCGACCACCAGATTGCGCGCATCTTCCAGGGTCTGGCGAATGCGCTCGCCACCGGGCACTTCGCCGACGCCGGTGTGGCCGGCGTTGTCCTTGAGGATGACGATGTTACGGGTGAAAAACGGCCCGTGGGCGCCGCTCAGGTTGAGCAGCATGCCGTCGTGACCGGCCACCGGAATGACCTGCATGTCGGTGATGATCGGAGCTTTGGCGGTGTCATGAACAGTCATTGTTGTTTTCCTTGTCGAGACATAGTCAGGCGTGTTTCGGCGCGGCGTCGGCCACAGCCTTTTCAGCAGCGGGTTTCGGCGTGGTGCGCGCGGCGAAGACAATGATTGCGGCGATGATCGAGGTCGCGGCCAGACCATAGAGGCCGCCCTGAATCGAGCCGGTGTGTTGCTCCAGCAGACCAAAGGTGGTCGGCGCGACGAAGCCACCGAGGTTGCCCACCGAGTTGATCAGCGCAATCACCGCCGCCGCGATGCGTGCATCCAGATAAGCCTGGGGAATCGGCCAGAACAGCGACGAGGCGGATTTGAAACCCAGCGCCGCAAAGCAGATCGCTACGAAGGCGAAGATCGGCCCGCCAGTGGTGGACATGAACATTCCCGCTGCGGCGATCAGCAGTGCAGTGGCGACCCATGCTTGCTGGTGTTTCCACTTCGCCGACAGCGAGGCGAAGGCGTACATGCCGACGATCGACAGCAACCACGGAATCGAGTTGAACAGGCCGACCTGCACGTCGCTGAGTTCGCCCATCTTCTTGATGATGCTCGGCAGCCAGAAAGTCGCCGCATAAATGGTCAGCTGAATGAAGAAGTAGATCAGGCAGAACAGAATGATCTGCCGGTCCTTGAGCAGTTTGCCCAGCGACGGCCGGATCGGCGTCGCGGCTTCGCGGGCCTTTTGCTCGTCGTCGATGGCGCTGACCAACGCATCCTGTTCGGCGCGGCTCAGCCATTTGGCGTCGTGGGGTTTGGCGTCCAGCCAGAACCAGACAAACACGCACAGGCACACCGAGAACATCCCCTCGATGAAGTACATCCACTGCCAGCCGTGCATGCCCAGTCCGTTGATCTGCAGGAGCAGGCCGGACAAGGGACCTGAGATCAGCGAGGCCACGGCCGAGCCGCTGAGGAAGATCGCGATCGCCTTGCCACGCTCGACGCCCGGCAGCCAACGGGTGAAGTAATAGATCACCCCGGGAAAGAATCCGGCCTCGGCGACACCGAGCAGGAAGCGCAGGATATAAAAGTGGGTTTCGTTCTGGATGAACGCCATGCAGGCCGCGACTATGCCCCAGGTGAACATGATGCGGGTCAGCCAGATGCGTGCGCCGACTTTCTGCAAAAGCATGTTGGACGGCACTTCGAACAGCGCGTAACCGATAAAGAACAGCCCGGCGCCGAAGCCATAGGCGGCAGCACCGATGCCCAGATCGGTTTCCATGTGGGTGCGGACGAAACCTATGTTCACCCGGTCAATGTAATTGACGATGAACATGATCACGAAGAGCGGCAGGACGTGGCGTTTGACTTTCGAGATGGCTGAGGCGAGCGTCGGGTCGACGCTGTCCTGCATCCCGGAGATGGAGGTTTTCACTGATGTTTCTCCCACTGATTATTTTTATGCGGGGTAGGACTGGGTGCTGCGTTGTTGCTAGACATCATACAACTGTAATTTTTTGTCCTACAAGTGGTGAGGGCGATCAAATTCTTCTGATTGTTTGGTTTTTTATGCAAAAACAGGATCTAGGCTCGTATTTATTGATTGTTGCGCCAGTCGAGCGGAGCGCCTGTTTGAGATATGAATGGTAATGCGTGGTGGCTGGCTATCGAAAATATTCGACGTAATTGAGTGTTGTCATACAAGCTGATGGCCCGTCCACCGCTAAAATCCATCTCAACCGTCATCCCGCAGTGCTACGATCGGCAAGCCCCGATCACCGGAACCGATCATGCAAGAAGACCTCGACGCGCCCGCGCGCAAACGCACGCACAACCTCGCTCATGACCTGGTGGAAAAGCTCACCCAGAGCATCCTGCTCGGACAACTGTCGCCCGGTGACAAATTGCCGTCGGAGAATTCCATCGTTCAGGAACACGGCGTCAGCCGCACGGTGGTGCGCGAGGCGATTTCCAAGTTGCAGGCCTCGGGGCTGGTGGAGACGCGCCATGGCATCGGCACTTTCGTGATCGAGCGTGCAGCGGAGCAGGGCCTGCGCCTGAACGTCGATACGGCGCTCGGCGTGCGCAGCATTCTCGAATTGCGCATGGGCCTGGAGACGCAAGCGGCGGCGCTGGCGGCGCAGCGGCGCAGTGAGCAGCAGGTGCAGCAGATGCGTCAGGCGCTGGATGACTATCAGCGGCTGCTGGCGAACAACGACAGTTGCGTGGAGGCCGATCGGCGTTTTCACCTGCTGATCGCCGAGGCCACCGGCAACGCTTGTTTCAGCGAGATCATGCAGCACCTGGGCAGTGCGATGATCCCGCGCAATCGCCTGAATGCCGCCGAGCGCGGCGCGGCGGATCTGAGCAAGCTCGGGCACTTGGCCAATCTGGAACACGAGGCGATTCTGAATGCGATCAAGCGTCAGGACGCCGATGCCGCCCGCGCCGCGATGTGGCTGCACCTGACCAACAGTCGTGATCGCTTTATCGCCCAAGGCTGATGCCGCTGGTCTGATCTACCGCACGCCCTCAGCACCCGCGCTTCCAAGTAATACGCCCCGGATAATCCGGGCCAGTATTGTGAGGTGCAGCATGGCTGATGACTCGCTTGTTCCCGGTGGCATGGCGCCCACCGACCAGACCCGCCCCGTATCCGGCACCGACGAGCCGACCCTGAGCGATCACGATGCACCGCCGGGCATGGATCCGGGGCGCGATCCGCTGAGCGATGCCGACCGCCCGGATGACTGGAAGGATCCGCCGGATGACGAGGATGTACCCCCGGCGGATGAGCCGACACCGTTGTCGGATGATATGCGCTGAGGTCTCGATTATTCATTGAGTGGGCCGGCCTCTTCGCGAGCAGGCTCGCTCCCACAGGGAGTTTGTGTCATCCACTGTGGGAGCGAGCCTGCTTGCGAAGACGGCATCGGCTTCACAGCAGACTCAAGCCTTGCTCTCAACTGCCCGAACGACGCCAACCCCACGCTCCAGATTCAATGCCAACACACTGATCAACACCACCATCGCCCCCATCAGTACCATCAACGTCGGCCGTTCACCCAGTCCCCAAGACGCAATTCCCATGGCCGTCGGCGGTATCAGATACAAGGTCATCGTCGCCCGACTCAAGTCCACATGCTTGAGCACGAAACCCCAGGCCAGATACGCCAGTGCGCTGGGAAACACCCCCAACATCAGCACCGCCCACTGCGCACGCGGCGGCGCCTGCATCACGGCGTCAGTCAGCCCCGGCAGATAAATCAGCAACAGCAACGTCCCCGACCACACCGCGTAGCAGCCCAGACTGAAACCGTCGTAGCGCCGCGCATGATGCTTTTGCAGGGCGAAATAGAGGCTCCAGGAAAGCGCCGCCAACAAGATCAACAAGCCATGGGCATTGATAGCGCCCAGGCCCTTGTCGCCACTGACCACGATCACCACGCCGACAAATCCAAGCAGCACACAGCCCCAACGCCAGGCGCTGACGCGGTCCTTGAACACAAGGCGCGCCAGCAGCGTGCTGAATAGCGGGCTCGATTGCGCCAGCACGCTGGAAGCCCCGGCACTGATGCCTTGCTGGCCGATGTTCAAGGCGACGTGATGCAGGCTGACGGCGAAGAAGCCCAAGGCAAACAGTAACGGCACATCGCGCCACTGCGGCAGGCGAATGCCTTTGAAAATTGCGATCAGCGCCATCAACAGCGACGCCAGCAAAAAACGCAGCAAGGCCAGATGTCCGGGCTCATACCCTTGCAAGCCGATGTGAATGCCGGTGGGCGAATAGGACCAGCAGCCGATGACAAACGCCATGGCCAGGATAATTTTGCAGGTAGAAGTGGAAGTCATGATCGAGGCACCAGGGCAGTGGATGCGCCGAGTATCCGGGCGCCCGAACATTCGCCACAACTGACTTATACTGCGCTGACTGTTCACTCAGAGTGATGATTATGGAGCTGGCGCAAATCCGCATGTTCAAGACCGTGGTCGAGGCCGGCAGCATTGCCCGGGCCGCCGAAAAGCTATTCTGCGTGCCGTCGAATATCACTGCGCGGATCAAAGCGCTGGAGGCCGAGTTGGGCGTGGCGCTGTTCTTGCGCGAGGGGCGCGGACTGCGCATCAGCCCGGCGGGGCAGACCTTTCTGGTTTATGCGGAAAAGATTCTGGCGCTGACCGTCGAAGCCAAACGCGCGCTCGACCCGGCCGCCGAGCCGTCCGGACCGCTGCGCATCGGCGCCATCGAGTCCTCGGCGACCGGGCGCTTGCCACGGCTGCTGGCGAAATTCCACAAGCGCTACCCGCAAGTGGCACTGGAACTGACCACCGGCACCTGGAGCCAGCTGCTCGACGACACCGTCAACCATCGCCTCGATGGCGCAATTGTGGCGGTGGATGTCGAACGTGCTCAGCTCAAACGCACGCCGATGTATCGAGAGGAATTGTTACTGATCGCCTCGACTTCATTCGGCCCGGTGCGCGACATCGGCGATCTGCAAGACAAAACCCTGTTCATGTGGCCACCGGGTTGCCCATACCGCGCGGCACTTGAGCATTGGTTGCTGCGCCGAGGGCAGGCGCTGCCGATTGTCAGTCTGGCCAGTTACGGAGCGATCGTCGGCTGCGTCAGTGCCGGCGCCGGAGTGGCGTTGGTGCCCAAGGGTGTGTTCGAGCAGTACGCCAAAGGCGCGGGCTGCGTGGGTCATGAATTTGCCGAACTGACGGCGATCGAGAATTTGTTCTACTGGCATGAAAACGCCGGGGTGCACCCCGCGCGGGAGGCATTTGTGGCGATGTTGCGCGAGGAGTTCGCCCAATAGAAAAGCGGCCCTCACCCCAGCCCTCTCCCGGAGGGAGAGGGGGCCAACCGAGGTGTCTTGCGCCAGACATCGACCTGAAAGTCCGAGCCGATTATGGATTCACGAGCACAACCAGCGCTGTGTAGTTTGCGGATTCAGCGGTCCCCGTTCCGGTCAGCGTACCTCTGAAATAACCCCCGATCAGTCCCCTCTCCCTCTGGGAGAGGGCTAGGGGGGGACTCAGGTCCTCGGCAAATCCCGCATCAACAACCCAAAGCGCAAATCCACCGCATCCGGAATCGGCACGTACACCGTATGCCCGTCTCCCGGCGCCACTTCGATCGCTTTGCCGCTGACACTCTGCAATTCATGCAGATCAAAATGGAAATTGCCCTTGGGCGTCATCAGTTCCAGATGATCGCCCACGGCAAAGCGATTCTTCACTTTCACCTCGGCCAGGCGATCCCGGCGCTCGCCGGTCAGCTCGCCAACGAACTGCTGCCGCTCCGACACCGAACTGCCGTGCTGATAGTTCTGATATTCGTCGTGCACATGGCGGCGCAGAAAACCTTCGGTGTAGCCGCGCTGGGCCAGCGACTCGAGATCCAGCATCAGGCTGCGATCGAACTCGCGTCCGGTCACGGCATCATCGATCGCCCGGCGATATACCTGGGTGGTGCGCGCGCAGTAGAAATGCGATTTGGTCCGGCCTTCGATCTTCAATGAATGCACGCCCATGCGCGTCAGCCGCTCGACATGCTGCACGGCGCGCAGGTCCTTGGCGTTCATGATGTAGGTGCCGTGTTCGTCTTCGAAAGCCGGCATCAATTCATCGGGACGATTGGCTTCCTGCAACAGAAAGACCTGATCGGTCGGTGCGCCGAGACCTAGGGTCGGCTCGGGTTGAAAGGTCTGGACGATCTCGCCGAGCTGGTTTTCCGTGGCTTGTAGCGCCGTGTACTTCCAGCGGCAGGCGTTGGTGCAGGTGCCCTGATTGGCATCGCGTTTGTTCATGTAACCGGAAAGCAGGCAGCGCCCGGAATAGGCCATGCACAGCGCGCCGTGCACGAACACCTCCAGCTCCATGTCCGGTACCTGCTCGCGGATTTCACCGATTTCTTCGAGGGACAGTTCGCGCGACAGAATGATCCGGCCCAGCCCCTGTTGCTGCCAGAACTCGACGCTCGCCCAATTCACCGTGTTGGCCTGCACCGAAAGATGAATCGGCATCAGCGGAAAATGCCGGCGCACCAGCATGATCAGGCCCGGGTCGGACATGATCAGCGCATCCGGTGCCATCTCGATCACCGGCGCCAGATCCTTGAGAAACGTCTTCAGCTTGGCGTTGTGCGGGGCGATGTTGACCACCACATAGAAGCGCTTGCCCTGCGCCTGCGCCTCACGGATGCCCAGCGCCAGGTTGGCATGATCGAACTCGTTGTTGCGCACCCGCAGGCTGTAGCGCGGCTGGCCGGCGTAGACCGCATCAGCGCCGTAAGCGAAGGCGTAACGCATGTTTTTCAGGGTGCCGGCGGGGGCGAGAAGCTCGGGGGCGATGAGAGTCTGCATTTGGGTGTCGGTCGCAAAAGCCGCGCAGGGTAGGGCAGCTGCCGCGAGGGTTTATTGATCTGGATCTATGCTCCATGAATAAACATGGCACTCGCGCGCTCGGCGGCTGACTAAGTGGGGCGGGCGTGCGTGACGTCTGACTGACATGGACCGGATATGAACGAAAAGAGTCTGCAATTCAAATCCCTGACGGTGCTGCTGGTGCTGGTCACGGTGGCCTTTATCTGGATTCTGCTGCCGTTTTACGGCGCGGTGTTCTGGGCTGTCATCCTCGGCATTCTGTTTGCGCCGGTACAGCGCAGGTTGCAGCAGAAGTTCGGCTGGCAACGCAACGTGACGTCGCTGTGCACCTTGAGCCTGTGCCTGGTGATCGCGATTCTGCCGGTGATCATCGTCAGCATCCTGCTCGTGCAGGAAGGGGCCACGGTCTACAAGAATATTGAAAGCGGCGAGCTGGACATCGCTGCCTATTTGGCGCAGTTCAAGCACAGCCTGCCGCCGTACTTTCAGCACTTGCTCGACCGCTTCGGCATGGGCGAACTCGACAGCTTGCGCGAGAAGATCGTCAAAGCGGCGATGCAGGGCAGCCAGGCGCTGGCGACTCAGGCGTTCAGTTTCGGCCAGGGCACATTCGAATTCGTGGTGAGCTTTTTCATCATGCTGTATCTGCTGTTTTTCTTCCTGCGTGACGGCCCCGAGCTGGCGCGCAAGATGCGCACTGCCGTGCCGCTGGAAGAAAACCACAAGCGCCGCCTGCAACTGAAGTTCAACCGCGTGGTGCGCGCGACAGTCAAAGGCAACGTGGTGGTGGCCGTGACCCAAGGTGCGCTGGGCGGGCTGATTTTCTGGTTTCTCGATATTCCCAGCGCGCTGCTTTGGGCGGTGCTGATGGCGTTTCTGTCGCTGTTGCCAGCAGTAGGCGCGGGGATTGTCTGGGCGCCGGTGGCGGCGTACTTCCTGCTTAGCGGCATGATCTGGCAGGGCGTGGTGCTGGGCTTGTTCGGCGTATTCGTGATCGGCCTGGTCGACAACGTGCTGCGCCCGATCCTGGTCGGCAAAGATACCAAGATGCCTGATTACCTGATTCTGGTTTCCACCCTCGGCGGCCTCGCGGTCTTCGGCCTCAACGGCTTTGTGATCGGGCCGTTGATTGCCGCGTTGTTCCTGTCGAGCTGGGCGCTGTTCGTCGAGACCAAGCCCAAGGTGCAACTGCCTTAAGCGTGAAACGTGCTGCTGGCGACCTGTTGCGACAAGGCCTGTGCTGCTGGCAAGGAGGTGAGCGGGCCGCTGATCGGCTCGCCATCGCGCACCAGATACCAGCAAGCGAGCAAACCGGATGCACGCAGCGAAGCGGGAACTGCGCTGCCGATCACCGACATGATTTGAACCTGTGCCATGGGAAAACCTCCATCAAACTGATGGGGCTACCTTAGAGATTTGCCGGCACGACGGACAATCAACGCTTTCGATAGTGGTCATTGATGCCAGTGAGGTCTGCCGTCATTCCACCACTTGATCGAGCATGTGCATGACTTCGCGCTCATTGAGCAGGCCCTTGTGCACGAGGTTTTCGGCAAGCAGGGACAGCAGCTTGGCGCAGCGATGGCCTTCCAGATGCTTGAGCTCGGTGAGTGCGCTGTACACCTTGTTCGAGGTGCACAGACCGACGATGCGGTGCGGGTTTTGTGTGGGCATACAGTCGTCCTTGTTGTTATCGATCTGTTGTTTACGGACGGATTCAGATTGCGGTTCCGTCATGACAAAGCGGTGACCGTTCGATGAAAAAAGCCCGACGGTCGATTCCATCATGCCGACTTTAGCTGCTCGGACTGTCCTCACAGCGACCTTGGCGAGATTTTTTCAGACGTTGGCCGACCAGCGGTCATAAAAAAGCCCTGCTCGAAAGCAGGGCTCTGCGTTGCGCTTACCAGCGTGGACCGCCGTAGTAGCCATGCGGGCCGCCGTAGTAGCCGTGGGGCCGACCGTAATAACCACGAGGCGGGCCGTAATAGACGGGGGCTGGCTGCACGTAGACCGGTTGTTGTACATACACCGGCGCGGGTTGGTAGTAGACCGGTGGCGGCGGTTGCTGCACGTAGACCGGTTGCGGCTGCACATAAACCGGTTGCTGCTGCACATACACCGGCCGATCCTGGTTGATCAATGCCGAGCCGATGATGGCCGAGCCGACGATCGCGCCAAACACTGCAGGGCCCTGCCAGCCATGGCCACCACCCGCTTCAGCCTGGCCGGTGACGGCAAGTGTGCCAATCAACAAAGCCATGATGGGAAGTTTACGAATCATGATAAGTCCTCGGTTCTTCGACCCGGCGCCGCGGCCTGAATCAGGCCCACAGTTGTCGCGGGGATACAGCTAAGACAGCAAATTTGCGAAATTCAGCACAGCCGCTGGGTAAATTTTGTGTAAGGTCTGTAGCGGCTTCTTTACCCGGCTGCGCGGCGCCACAAACAAGTCTCAATGATGATTCAGAACCCGGTGGGCCGGCCAATCCCGTCCATCCGAAAGTGCGTTTGAAGGAGAAGTTTCATGCAGATGAACCCGAACAAAGACACCCAACTGTGCATGTCCCTGTCGGGGCGGCCGGGGAATTTCGGTCTGCGTTTTCACAACCATTTGTATGAACAGCTGGGCCTGAATTTCTATTACAAAGCGTTCAGCAGCCAGGACCTGACCGGCGCGGTCGGCGGAATTCGCGCACTGGGCATTCGCGGCTGCGGCGTGTCGATGCCGTTCAAGGAAGCCTGCATTGCGCTGGTCGATGAGCTGGATGCGTCGGCGGCGGCGATCCAGTCGATCAACACCATCGTCAACACTGGCGGCCACCTCAAGGCCTACAACACCGATTACATCGCCGTCGCGCAATTGCTGGAGAGCCACGCGGTGCCGAAGGATTCGACCTTCGCCCTGCGTGGCAGCGGCGGCATGGCCAAAGCGGTGGCCAGCGCCCTACGCGATGGTGGGTACCCGAACGGTTTGATTGTCGCCCGTAACGAACGCGCCGGCCGCGCCCTGGCGGATTCGCTGGGTTATCGCTGGCAGGCCGAGCTGGGTGACGAGCGCCCGCAGATGCTGATCAATGTCACCCCGGTAGGCATGGACGGCGGGCCGGAGGCGGGGCAACTGGCGTTTGAGCCTGAGGTGATCAAAGCGGCTGAGACGGTATTCGACGTGGTGGCGATCCCTTCGGAGACGCCGCTTATCGTGCGAGCGCGAGCCGAGGGCAAGCGGGTAATCACCGGGCTTGAGGTGATTGCGATTCAGGCGCTGGAGCAGTTTGTCCTGTACACCGGAGTGCGGCCGAATGAGGCGCAATTTGCGGCGGCGGTGGATTTTGCGCGCAGCTGATTGATCTTTTAGTGGCTGGGCTGGCCTCTTCGCGAGCAGGCTCGCTCCCACAGGTTGAGCTGGAATGCGATTGAATGTGGGAGCGAGCCTGCTCGCGAAGGCCGCGCTGCGGTTCTGGATCACTATCTATAATCCTCGCCAGCACGCACAGACGTGCCCATCACAAAAACCATAACCGAGGCCGCCCATGCATCCGCCCATCCTCAACCTGAACGAGGTCGAACTCGAAGCCCTTCCCGAAGCCCTGGCCCCTGAAGGCGAAACCGCCGGGCGTTATCAGCAGCGTATCGCGCGGATCGGTCAGCAACTTGGTGCGCAGAAACTCGGCTATCGCCTGTATGCGCTGCCAGCGGGCATGCGCGGCAGTCCATTCCACAGCCATCGGGTCAACGAGGAAATGTTCTACGTGGTGGCCGGGGAGGGCGAGGTGCGGTTGGGAGGCGAGCGTTTTCCGATCCGCGCCGGTGATGTGATCGCCTGCCCACCGGGCGGACCGGAGAAGGCACATCAGATCATCAATACCAGCGCGGGCGAACTGCGTTATCTGGCGGTGAGCACTCAGCAGCAGCCGGAGATCTGCGAGTATCCGGACTCGAACAAGTATGCGGTGATGGATAATTTCACGGTGGATGCCGACGGCAATGCCTCGGGCTTTGTCGCTGTCGCGCGGCAGGTGGATGGGGTGGATTATTGGGATGGTGAATAACAAATCTGAAAATCGCTGATGTCCCTGTGGGAGCGAGCCTGCTCGCGAAGGCGACGGGTCATTCAAGATCAGTGGTGACTGACACTACGCTTTCGCGAGCAGGCTCGCTCCCACAATGGCTTTGCGGTGGTTATTCGAGGCGGGCCAGGCGTTCTTCCAGCGCCGCGATGCGGGCCTCGAGTTCTTCGATACGCTCCAGTGAAACGCCACCGCCCGATCGCTCCCCGGGATTCTGCCGCGCCGCCAATATCGCCTCGATATCCGCCGGATCGCCCAAGGCATGGGTATAACGATCCTCGCGCTGCCCGGCCTGACGCGGAATCAATACCGCCAGACCGCGTGCAATCAGGCGTTCAAGCTGATGCACGACCTGCTCGGCGTCCTCGAACTCGTGCATGCGCCCGCTGCGGGTCAGCAGTTCGTTGACGGTCTGCGGACCGCGCAGAAACATCAAACCCGTCAGAATCACCTGCGCCGGCACCAGTTCCAGCGCCTTGTCGACCTTGTGCTCCCAGCGGTCGGCACGGCTGCCCATTACCAGCCGGGCAAAACCACGCCCTTCCAGAGCGCGCAGGCTCTGGCCGACCTGGCCCTGATTGAGGTTCATCACCGGTTCGCGGCTGGTTTTCTGATTGCAGGCCAGCACCAGCGCGTTGAGGGTCAGCGGATAGGTTTCCGGGCTGGTGGCCTGTTTTTCGATCAGCGCACCGAGAATGCGGATTTCCGTGGCATTGAGCCGTGGCTGGTCGGAGGTGGATTCTTGTTCGTTGCTCATCGCGCGTTCCCTCTGCAGTCGAAGCCGCCTAGCCTAATCCTTGCCAAACAAAAGGCAAGCCGTGTGCTCATCAAGCATGGCTATAATCGCCACCGCGTATTACCCAGCCATCACATGAGACTGCCATGACCATTTCACTGTACGCCGCATCCGTCCCGGTTTTTCAACAAATGCTCAACGCCCTGAGCGATGTGCTGAAAAAGGCCGAAGCCCACGCCAGCGCGAAAAACATCGATCAGAGCGTCTTCCTGCAAGCGCGTCTGTACCCGGACATGTTCCCGCTGGTGCGTCAGGTGCAGATCGCCGTGGATTTCGCCAAAGGCGTGTCGGCGCGTCTGGCTGAAGTCGAACTGCCGAAGTACGACGACACCGAAACCACCTTCGCCGAACTGCAAGCGCTGATCGCCAAGGTCCTGGCCTTCATTGGCGAGATCAAGCCAGAGCAGATCGATGGCAAGGAAGGCATCGAAATCGTCACCCGTCCGGGTACGCCGAAAGAGAAGCGCTTCAGTGGTCAGGCGTATCTGCTGACTTACGGCTTGCCGCAGTTCTTTTTCCACGTCACCACCACTTATGCGCTGCTGCGTCATAACGGTGTTGAAGTGGGCAAGCGCGATTACATGGGCGCGTTCTAAGCCCGCAAAAGCCCCTCACCCTAACCCTCTCCCGGAGGGAGAGGGGACTGACGGGGGAATATTGAAAAGTTACGCCGACTTGAGCGATTTGCAGTGAATCCATAATCGACTCGATCGTTCAGGTCGACATATAAAGCCGAACACCTCGGTCGGCTCCCTCTCCCACCGGGAGAGGGCTGGGGTGAGGGGATATTTCCAGCCACAAAAAAGCCCGCCAAGGTTCACACCAAGGCGGGCTTTTGGTTGCGCGAGAAATTACGCCGTACGCTGAGCCTTCTCTTCTTCGCCCAGGCAAGCCGCCGCGGTAAACAGCACATCAGTCGACGAGTTCAGCGCGGTCTCCGCCGAATCCTGCAGCACGCCAATAATGAAGCCCACCGCCACGACCTGCATGGCGATCTCGCTCGGGATGCCGAACAGGCTGCACGCCAGCGGAATCAGCAGCAGCGAACCACCGGCCACACCCGAAGCGCCACAGGCGCAAATCGCGGCGACGACGCTGAGCAGGATTGCGGTCGGAATGTCCACGGCGATGCCCAAAGTGTGCACCGCCGCCAAGGCCAGCACGGTAATGGTGATCGCCGCACCGGCCATGTTGATGGTCGCGCCGAGCGGGATCGACACCGAGTAGGTGTCTTCGTGCAGGCCCAGGCGCTTGCTCAATTCCAGGTTGACCGGAATGTTCGCCGCCGAGCTGCGGGTGAAGAACGCGGTGATGCCACTTTCGCGCAGGCACATCAGGGTCAGCGGGTACGGATTGCGGCGCAGCTTCCAGAACACGATCAGCGGGTTCATCACCAGCGCGACGAACAGCATGCAGCCCAGCAGCACCGCCAGCAGGTGCGCGTAGCCAAGCAGTGCGCCGAAACCGGAGGTGGCCAGTGTCGACGCGACCAGGCCGAAGATGCCCAGCGGCGCGAAGCGAATGACCACGCGGACGATCACGGTGACGCCGTTGGACAAGTCACCGAGCACTTCGCGAGTGGTATCGCCAGCGTGGCGGATGGCAATGCCCATGCCGATCGCCCAGGCCAGAATGCCGATGAAGTTGGCATTCATCAGCGCGCTGACCGGGTTATCGACGACGCTGAGCAACAGGCTTTGCAGGACTTCGCCGATGCCGCCAGGCGCAGTCACGGCAACGTTTTCGGTGGATAACACCAGATTCGACGGGAACGCCATGCTGGCGACCACGGCCACCACCGCAGCGCTGAATGTACCCAGCAGGTAGAGGAACAGGATCGGCCGGATGTGGGTTTCCTGACCGTGCTTGTGGTTGGCGATCGAGGCCATCACCAGAACGAACACCAGAATCGGCGCCACGGCTTTCAACGCCGAGACAAACACCTTGCCGATGAACGCGGTGGACTTCGCCAGCTCCGGTGCAATCAGGGCCAGGGCAATACCGGCGATCAGACCAATGACGATCTGGCTGACCAGACTCAGGCGTTTCAGGCGTTGCAGTAACGAAGGGGATGAAGCGGTCATAGCGGCATCTCTGTTTTTTATAGGGTGCGAAGCGTCGTGGGCAGTCACGAAACGCCTGTCGAAGTGACATCAACGCCGCCAAACGGCACGTTGAACAGCTGTACGATTTTCAGGGCGCGGACTTTATCACAGCGTAGGCGTGAACCTTCAGGCCTGTGACGATCTGCCACCGGATCGGCCCGGCAGATCGGCAGTTTTGGGCAACTCAGTGCGGACGCAGTCTGTTAAGCTTCGCCATCCTCATTTTCAAGTTCTGCCAGCGGGCCTTCGGGTCATCGCTGGTGTCGTCGTTTTGCTGGAGTTGCGCATGCTGTTGCCTATTCTTCTGTTGTCCGCCGCCGGATTCACGGTGCTGACCACGGAATTCGTCATTGTCGGCCTGTTGCCGGCGATCGCCCGAGACCTCGAAGTCAGCATCCCGCAAGCCGGGCTGCTGGTGACCTTGTTCGCCTTTACCGTGGCGCTGTTCGGCCCGTTCCTGACCGCGTATTTCGCCCGTTTCGAACGGCGCAAACTGTTCATCAGCATTCTGATCATGTTCGGTCTGGCCAATACCGTTGCAGCGTTGGCGCCGAATATCTGGGTGATGGCCATCGCACGGTTGATTCCGGCGTTGGGTTTGCCAGTGTTCTGGGCATTGGCCAGTGAAACCGCCGTCGACATCGTCGGCCCGGATTTCGCCGGCCGCGCCATCGCCAAGATCGGCTTCGGTATCGTCTGCGCCACGGTGTTCGGCATTCCGGTCGGCACGCTGATTTCCGACGCGTTCGGCTGGCGCAGCGCATTCGGCATTCTGGCATTGATCGCGTTTGCCAAGGCCTTGCTGCTGTTTGTCTACCTGCCGAAAACCAGTCTGCACCAGCATCAGGTCAGCTTCCGTTCGCAGTTCAAGATCCTGCGCAGCCCGCTGATGCTCGGCCATATCTTGTTGTCGATTCTGGTGTTCAGCGGCATGTTCACCGCTTACACCTACCTTGCTGACATCCTCGAACGACTTGCCGGTTTCAACGGCACCGTGGTCGGCTGGTGCCTGATGGCGTTTGGCGCAGTCGGGCTGATCGGCAACTCGCTCGGTGGGCGAGCGGTGGATCGGCATCCGCTGGGGGCGTCGGTGTTGTTCTGTGCGTTCATGATCGCCGGCATGGTTTCGCTGGTGCCGAACATTCATTCGCCAGTGGGTCTGGCGGTGGCGATGGGCATCTGGGGCGTGACTCAGGCGGCGCTGTTCCTGGTCAGCCATGTGCGCCTGATGAAAGCCGCACCGGAAGCGCCGGCCTTCGCCGCGTCGCTGAACATCGCCGGGGCCAATCTCGGCATTGGTCTGGGCGCGATGGTTGGCGGCCGGGTGATCGACACTGCCGGGCTGGGCTTTCTCGGCTTTGCCGCTGCCGGCTTCATTTTGCTGTCGGTGTTCCTCGCCATGGTGCTGATGACGCTGAAGCCGCGTGAAGTCTGCGCTTCATAACCCGGTAAACAACTCGCGTCGGGCACCCTCGGTAATCGCTACGATGCCAGGGTGCTTGACCTTGCGTTCCACCGAAATGGCATAGAACGACTCGCTCACCGCGTCGGTCTGGCCGATCAACTCGACGCCGTACTGGCGCTTCACTTCCTCGGCAATCACGCTCGGGCCAATAAAGATCCCGCTGCCGGATTGGCCGAAGGCCTGCATCAAAGCACTGTCATCGAATTCGCCGACAATCTGCGGCTGGATCTGCTGTTCGGCGAACCAGCGCTGCAAACGGCTGCGCACCACGGTTTCCGCGCCGGGAATCAACAGCGGCGCGCCGTGCAGGCTGCGCGGGAAATCCTGGCCATACTGCGCGGCGAGTTCGGCGGTGGCGAAGAAACTGATTCCGCACTCACCGAGCTTCTGGCTGTAGCCTTTGATGTCCAGATGCGAGGGCATCGGGCTGTCGGAAATCACCAGATCCAGACGCTGAATGGCCAGATCGGCGAGCAGGCGTTCGAGTTTGTCCTCGCGGCAGGTGATGCGCAGCGGCTCGCTCAATTCCATGGTCGGCGCGATCAGGCGATAAACAATGGATTTGGGCACCACGTCGGCCACGCCGACGCGAAAGAGGATCTGCTGCTCGTTGGGCTGCGCTCGCAGCATCAGCTCCAGCTCGCCGCCCAACTGAAACATCTGCTCAGCGTAGGGCAGGGCCTGGCGCCCGGCTTCGGTGAGCTCCAACTGGCGGCCAACCCGGCGAAACAGTTCCACGCCATAAGTTTGCTCAAGCAGTGAAATCTGTCCGCTGATGGTCTGTGGCGTCAGGTTCAGTTGCTCGCAGGCGCGGACGATGCTGCCGGTTTTGGCTACAACCCAGAAGTAATGCAGTTGTCGGTAATTGAGCATAGTGATCGCCACTTCGTGAAAACCGAAGTATAGCCGCTAAAAATACGAATTTTCCTGAAGTGTTCATCTCCCTAGAATGCCCAGCCATCGACGGCCGGTGTGTGCGCCTGTCTGTTCATTCGAAGGAAACCCTATGAAATACACATTTCCCGCAGTGATGTTTGCGTCTTTACTGGTTCTGGCCGGTTGTGATCAGGCGGAAAAAAGCGCCCAGCAACTGATGGGCGCGGCGGCTGAAACTGCCAAGCAAGCGATTGATGACACCCATAAAGCCGCTGAGCAAGCACTCAGCGATGCCACCGGTGGCTTGATCGAGAAAAAAGAAACACCGGAAAAATCAGCGGAAGAATCCGAATCTTCCTCCAAGACCATCTAAACCGTCTTACACAGAGTCAGGACTGACCCATGGAATATCTGTTAGAACTCGCCGCCAGCCCCACTGCTTGGGTTGCTTTGGCCACACTGGTGGTAATGGAAATCGTGCTTGGCATCGATAACCTGATCTTTATTTCGATCCTGACCAACAAGCTGCCCGAACAGCATCGGCAGAAGGCGCGCCGTATCGGTATCGGCATGGCCCTGATTCTGCGTCTGGCGTTGTTGAGCACCATCGCGTTCATCGTGCAGTTGACCGAGCCTGTGATCGAAATCCTTGGCCAGGCGTTCTCCTGGAAGGACATGATCCTGATCGCCGGTGGCCTGTTCCTGGTGTGGAAAGCCACGACCGAGATCCATCACAGCATGGACCCGTCGCCGGAAGACCCCAAGACCGCGACTTCCACCGTAACCCTGGGTTTTGCCGCGGCTATCGGTCAGATCCTGATGCTCGACATGGTGTTCTCGATCGACAGCATCATTACCGCTGTCGGCATGACCGAACACTTGCCGATCATGATCATCGCGGTGGTGGTGTCGGTGCTGGTGATGCTGCTCGCGGCTGATCCGCTGGCCAAGTTCATCAACGATAACCCGACGGTGGTCATGCTGGCGCTGGGCTTCCTGATCATGATCGGCATGACGCTGATCGCCGAAGGCTTCGGCGCCCACGTACCTAAAGGTTATGTGTACGCGGCCATGGCGTTCTCGGCGGGCATTGAGGTGCTGAACATGATGTCGCGCCGGGCGAAGCAGAAGAAGGTTGCTCAGCAGGCGTAATTGCTGAGAACACAAAAAACCGCCTGGGCTAGTTGAGCTCAGGCGGTTTTTTATTCACCTTTTGCTGAGTTGTCGAGAGCTTGGTGCTGCTGAGCGCTCTCATAAGGGGAAGACCTTGTTGGTCTTCAATGCGCAGCAATGTGCCGCACTGGGTGCTTCTCTGTCTTCTCAACCGGCATCGTCTGCACCGGATGATGATGGCGCCGCGAAATCCGCAGCACGCCCCACAACATGGCAGTCGCCACGGCCAGCCAGCCGGCTATCAACATCACGATGGTCATGGTCAGGCTCATTGGTGCCTCCTCTTCGCCCTGCATCGGGCGCCCGCTTTTCGCAATTCGCTCTATTTCAGTGACAGTCTAGTCAATGGGGTGTTTCAAGCTATTGACCAAAGGTCGTTAGTGACCAATCAGTTTGCTCTATGCAATCGCAGCGTCTGCGGTTTAAGGCTATACCCCGGGCGGGTGCGGCTCTATGATCGCTGGCGTTGCCGGAACACGATGACCGGCGTCTGGAAGAGAGTGATTGATGGTGCAGGTATTTTCTCGAGTGCATGGGGCGCTGCTGGTCGCCGCCTGCGTGGCGGTGCTGGGCGGATGTGCGGGCAACGTAGCGCCAGAAGTCAAACGCTTGCCGGAGCGGGTTGAACTCAGCGGCACTTTCTATCGTGGCGAAGCCAACCAGAGTGGGCCACAGGTGCTGGCCAGTCTGCTGTCGCAACAAGGCATCGTGATCACCCCGGGCCTTCTGGAAAAACCGCTGCACTTGCCGGGCGCTGAGGACAAGCTGCAGCAGAACATGCAGAACCTAGCGCGGGAATACGGTCTGGTGGTTTATCCGCTCGACAGCAAGCTGCCAGCCTTGCTGACCCAGGTCGCGGCGGGCTACCCGGTCATGGTGCGTTTCAGTGAAGGTTCGGCGTTCTGGGCCGAGCCGCGTTACGCGATCCTGTCCGGCTACGACCGCAATAAACAGAAAGTCCTGCTGCGTGCCGGCATGAACCGTCGGCAGTTGATGGATTTCGGCAGCTTTGAAGCAGCGCTCGAAAAGGCCGGTGGCTGGGCAATCCTCATTCAGAAACCGGCGCAGATCCCGGCAGCCGTCGACCGCTCCCGTTGGCTGAAAGCCGCCGATGAACTGGCGCAGGCCGGTGAAGAAAACGCTGCGGCGCAGGCGCGAAAGGCTCTGGCGGCGCAATAAACCTCCGTTCGTCATCTGCCGGGCACGACTGCGCCCGGCCAGCCTCTGAAGATTAATGCCCGTGCTTCGCGGGTGAATCAAGGAGGCAACATGGCAGATTCCCCAAACCCGAAAGGCCCGCACTCGTCCGAACATTCCTCGGGTGATGATCTGGGATTCGATCCGGATTCGCCGGACCTTGACGATCCGCAAGTCGATCCCGTCGGGCCGGCGAAGGCGCCGCTGGATGTCGAGCCCGGTGAAGATCCGAAGAAACCGGCCAAGCCTTATGATCCGTTAGCCGATCTGAAACCTTGATGTGAGGTGCGTATGAGTACCGATTCAAGCTTCGATGACCACAAACCTGACAGCGTGCCGACCACGCCGGAGCCTGAGGTTGATCCGGTGCTGGACCCGGACAGCCCGATGCGTGACCCGCTGGCCCGGCCCAATGTGCTGACGCCGGAGGTTTCGCCAGAGCCCAGCTCGGGCGATGGCATCCCCGATGACGACAAGATGCCGCTGCCCAACGACTGATGCGCAGACGAAAAAAAGCCCCGAAGATTCGGGGCTTTTTCATCATCGCCGGATTTACTTCGCCGCCTCGACCACGCCGCTCTGACGGCTCTTGAGGTTCTTGTCGGCTTTGTACTGCTGTGCCACCGCTGGAACACTGGCGCTGCGCCCGGTTTCCACCCAGCTGCGGATACGGCTGGCATCGGCAAAATGCGTGTATTTGCCAAACGCATCGAGAATCACCAGGGCGACCGGACGGTTGCCCATCTTCGTCACCAGCACCAGGCAATGGCCGGCCGGATTGGTGAAGCCGGTCTTGGTGATCTTGATGTCCCAATCGGCCTTGTTGACCAAGTGGTCGGTATTGCGGAAGCCCAGCGTGTAGTTGGGCTTGCGGAACGCCACGGTCTTTTCCTTGGTGGTGGTCAGTTGCACCAGAAGCGGTTGCTTGTGCGCAGCCACCAGCAGTTTGCTCAGGTCTCGGGCGGTGGAAACGTTGCGCTCCGACAGGCCGGTCGGCTCGACAAAGTGCGTGCTGGTCATGCCCAGCGCCTTGGCCTGGGCGTTCATTGCCGCGATAAAAGCAGCGTAGCCGCCCGGATAATGATGGGCGAGGCTGGCGGCAGCGCGGTTTTCCGAGGACATCAAAGCGATCAACAGCATCTCGCGGCGCGGCAGCTCACTCTTGAGTTTGACCCGGGAGAACACGCCCTTCATTTCCGGAGTGTTCCTGATGTCGACATCGATCCATTCGTCCATGTTCTGTCGAGCTTCTACCACGACCAGGCCAGTCATCAGCTTGCTGACGGAAGCGATCGGCACGATCACGTCAGGGTTGCTGGAATAGATGACTTTGTTGGTCTGCATATCCATGAGCAGGGCGCTGCCGGACGCGATCTTCAATGTCGAAGCGTCACGTGGGACAGCGGTGGTTTCCGCAGCGTTGATCGTTGGCGTGATGAATGTGCCTGTAACAGCAAACAACAGGCTCAGAATCGAGAGACGAATTTTCACGCGGGCGAACTCTAAAAGGTTGGATATACCGTTAGTTTGTAACGGGTTATTTCTTAAAACCGGCGCATTTTAGGAGTATGGCTGAAGAACTGTCGATGGTTGTTTGTAAGACCTGAAAATCTCGTGAAAAGGCCTGTAAAAAGAGCGGTTTCCGGCGAACGGTTGAAGTTTTTTCTCAGGCACGAAAAACCCCGCACGAGGCGGGGTTCTGGTGCAGCGGAAAAATTCGATCAGACGTGCAGGGTTTCTGCGGCGTAGAGGGTATTTTCCAGCAGGCAGGCGCGGGTCATCGGGCCAACGCCGCCCGGTACCGGGGTGATCCAGCCGGCGCGGGGCAGGGCGGTTTCGTAGACGACGTCACCGACCAGTTTGCCGTCGTCCTGACGGTTGATGCCGACGTCGATCACGATCGCGCCTTCCTTGATCCACTCGCCTTTGACCAGGCCCGGTTTGCCGGCGGCAACGACTACCAGATCGGCACGACCGACGTGACCGGCCAGATCCTTGGTGAAGCGGTGAGTGACAGTGACGGTGCAGCCGGCCAGCAACAATTCCATGGCCATCGGGCGACCGACGATATTCGAGGCGCCCACAACTACCGCATCCATCCCGTAAAGATCAGCGCCAGTGCTTTCCAGCAAGGTCATGATGCCTTTCGGGGTGCAGGGGCGCAGCAGCGGGATGCGCTGGGCCAGGCGGCCGACGTTGTACGGGTGGAAGCCGTCGACGTCTTTATCCGGACGAATGCGTTCCAGCAGCTTGGACGCGTCGAGATGTTCAGGCAGAGGCAACTGCAGGAGAACGCCGTCGATGGCCGGATCGTCGTTGAGGCGATCGATCAGATCGGTCAGGGCGTCCTGAGTGGTGTCAGAGGGCAGGTCGTAGGCTTGAGAGAGGAAGCCAACCTCTTCACAGTCTTTACGCTTGTGCGAGACATAAACCTGAGAGGCAGGATCGCTGCCGACCAGGATCACCGCGAGGCCGGGGGTGCGCAGGCCTTGCTGGCGACGCTCGGCAACTCGTTGGGCGATCTGCTGGCGCAGGCTGGCGGCGATCGATTTGCCGTCGATTAGTTGTGCAGTCATTGCGCGTGATTAACCATCGAGAGGGGAAAAAATGAGAACGCATTCTCGCATGTCGAGCGGTGAGGGCAAAGGCGCTTGGTCAGCAAATTCCTCTAACTCCTTTAATTAAATGAATTTTTTTCAAAAAGGATTTGACGACCTTTGGAGCCCTCTATACTATTCGTCGCACTTGTCGGGCACAGCCTAGCACTGGTTAAGAAGGTGGAGCGGAATCAAGGTTCTGCGACGCTGGAAAGCACTTAGTTTGTAGTCCTTTAAGAGTACAGATTAACAAGGCGCCCGTAGCTCAGCTGGATAGAGCATCCGCCTTCTAAGCGGATGGTCGCAGGTTCGAGTCCTGCCGGGTGCGCCATTAGGCAGCTTTGGCACAAGTAACGCGATATGGTGGGCGTAGCTCAGTTGGTAGAGCACGGGATTGTGACTCCCGTTGTCGTGGGTTCGATCCCCATCGTCCACCCCATATTTCGAAAGGCGCCAGATTTAACGGTCTGGCGCCTTTGCTTTAAAAGCTTCATCCGCGGATGTGGTGGAATTGGTAGACACACTGGATTTAGGTTCCAGCGCCGCGAGGCGTAAGAGTTCGAGTCTCTTCATCCGCACCAAATAAAGCTTCATCTGTGCCTCCGGCCTGATGAAGTTTCAACAAAGAAGTTGTTTGGCTTTTTTGTTACGCAATATGGTGGGCGTAGCTCAGTTGGTAGAGCACGGGATTGTGACTCCCGTTGTCGTGGGTTCGATCCCCATCGTCCACCCCATATTTCGAAAGGCGCCAGATTTAACAGTCTGGCGCCTTTTTTGTTTTAGCGGTTTCGAAATCCGGCCATGGCCGATTTCGAAACGCAGGGCAGGGCACTTCATCGCTTTTAAAGGATCGGATGACGCTGAACTGCTCGTCGTTCCGGTTTTGCCGGAGCGTCTGTCGGGGCGGATTTGATAGTTGCTTCTATATATAGAAGCGTTGCTGCAGAGCCCTGACGTGATCGCTTGTATTCGCCAGTGGAGTGCACGGCATTTGTGCGGCGCTCCCTATAAATTGCCTGCTGTTTTTTTACCCGTTTCCAGTAGGGTGACTTCTTGAGTTTGACCCACTAGAATGCATGCCCTTGATTCTGGGGTCGGAAACGGCCGGCTAACGTCTGTGCAACGAGGAATATCCATGCAAGTTTCTGTTGAAAATACTACTGCTCTCGAGCGCCGCATGAGCGTCACCGTGCCGGCAGAGCGCATCGAGACTCAGGTCAACAAGCGTCTGCAGCAGACTGCCCAAAAGGCCAAAATTGCTGGCTTCCGTCCAGGCAAAGTGCCAATGAGCGAAATCAAGCGCCGTTTCGGTGCTGATGCGCGTCAGGAAGCGGTAGGCGACGTCATCCAGTCTTCCTTCTACGAAGCTGTGGTCGAGCAGAAGCTCAACCCTGCCGGTTCGCCTTCGATCGAGCCAAAGTCGCTCGAAGCGGGCAAGGATCTGGAATACGTTGCTGTATTCGAAGTCTTCCCTGAGTTCACCGTTGCTGGCTTCGAAGGCATCACCGTTGAGCGTCTGAGCGCTGAAGTGGCTGACGCTGACCTGGACAAGATGCTCGACATCCTGCGCAAGCAGAACACCCGTTTCGAAGTGGCAGACCGTGCTGCCCAGAACGAAGATCAGTTGAACATCGATTTCGTTGGCAAGGTTGACGGCGAAGTGTTCGCTGGCGGCTCCGCCAAGGGCACTCAGCTGGTACTGGGTTCCGGCCGCATGATCCCGGGCTTCGAAGAAGGCCTGGTTGGCGCTAAGGCTGGCGAAGAGCGCGTTCTGAACCTGACCTTCCCTGAGGACTATCAGAACCTGGACCTGGCTGGCAAAACCGCCGAGTTCACCGTGACCGTCAACACTGTGTCCGAGCCTAAGCTGCCTGAGCTGAACGAAGAGTTCTTCGCTCAATTCGGCATCAAGGAAAGCGGCATCGACGGTTTCCGCACCGAAGTTCGCAAGAACATGGAGCGTGAACTGCGTCAGGCGATCAAATCCAAGGTCAAGAATCAGGTCATGGACGGTCTGCTGGCCACCAACCCGATCGAAGTGCCAAAGGCTCTGCTGTCCAACGAAGTTGACCGTCTGCGCGTGCAGGCTGTTCAGCAGTTCGGCGGCAACATCAAGCCAGACCAACTGCCGGCCGAGCTGTTCGAAGAGCAAGCCAAGCGCCGCGTCGTGCTGGGTCTGATCGTTGCTGAAGTGGTCAAGCAGTTCGACCTCAAGCCTGACGAAGCTCGCGTTCGCGAAATGATTCAGGAAATGGCTTCCGCTTACCAGGAGCCTGAGCAGGTCGTGTCGTGGTACTACAAAAACGAGCAGCAACTGAACGAAGTGCGTTCGGTTGTGCTGGAAGAACAAGTTGTGGATACTGTTCTGCAGAAAGCTAGTGTGACCGACAAATCGGTCTCCTACGAAGAAGCAGTCAAGCCGGTAGAAGCTCCAGCAGCCGACTGATTGATTTTGCGTTAGAAGTGCACACCATAAGCCAGCTCTCGAGCTGGCTTATGCGTATTCAAGACATAACTATTTGGGAGCGCCTGCAGAGCATGTTCCGTAATTCTTATATTCAGCAGAACTCTGATATCCAGGCCGCTGGCGGCCTGGTCCCGATGGTTGTCGAGCAGTCCGCTCGTGGCGAACGCGCCTACGACATCTACTCGCGCCTGCTCAAGGAGCGAGTGATCTTTCTGGTGGGCCCGGTAGAGGACTACATGGCCAACCTGATCTGTGCGCAACTGCTGTTCCTTGAAGCGGAAAACCCGGACAAGGACATCCATCTGTACATCAACTCGCCGGGCGGTTCGGTGACTGCCGGCATGTCGATCTACGACACCATGCAGTTCATCAAGCCGAACGTGTCGACCACCTGCATCGGTCAGGCCTGCAGCATGGGCGCATTCCTGCTCACCGCAGGTGCACCGGGCAAGCGTTTCTGCCTGCCGAACTCGCGCGTGATGATTCACCAGCCACTGGGTGGGTTCCAGGGCCAGGCGTCGGACATCGAAATCCACGCCAAGGAAATCCTCTTCATCCGCGAGCGTCTGAACATGCTGATGGCCAAGCACAGCGGCCGTACTCTGGAAGAAATCGAGCGCGACACCAATCGCGACAACTTCATGAGTGCCGAAGCTGCGAAGGAATACGGCCTGATCGACGAAGTGATCAACCAGCGTCCAGCTTAATATAAGCAGCGCAAAACAGGCCTGATCGGCATGTCCGATCAGCGGCGGGCTTGAAAAAGCCCGCAATAGCCTTCATCTTGTGTTGCAAGCCTATCGGATTTGGATCGAACGAATGACTGACACCCGCAACGGCGAGGACAACGGCAAGCTGCTCTATTGCTCCTTCTGTGGCAAAAGCCAGCATGAAGTGCGCAAATTGATTGCCGGCCCCTCGGTCTTTATCTGCGACGAGTGCGTCGACCTGTGCAATGACATCATCCGCGAGGAGGTGCAGGAAGCACAGGCCGAAAGCAGCGCGCATAAATTGCCTTCGCCTAAAGAAATCAGCGGCATCCTTGACCAGTACGTCATTGGTCAGGAGCGTGCGAAAAAGGTTTTGGCCGTAGCGGTGTACAACCACTACAAGCGCCTGAACCAGCGTGACAAAAAGGCTGACGACGTCGAACTCGGCAAGAGCAACATCCTGCTGATCGGCCCGACAGGCTCCGGTAAAACCCTGCTGGCCGAAACACTGGCCCGCTTGCTGAACGTTCCGTTCACCATCGCTGACGCAACTACCCTCACCGAGGCAGGTTACGTGGGTGAAGATGTCGAGAACATCATTCAGAAGCTGCTGCAGAAGTGCGATTACGACGTAGAGAAAGCCCAGATGGGCATTGTCTACATCGACGAAATCGACAAGATTTCCCGCAAGTCCGACAACCCGTCGATCACCCGTGATGTTTCCGGTGAAGGCGTGCAGCAGGCCTTGCTCAAGTTGATCGAAGGCACGGTCGCTTCGGTACCGCCGCAAGGTGGCCGCAAGCATCCGCAGCAGGAGTTCCTGCAGGTCGACACCCGTAACATCCTGTTCATCTGCGGTGGTGCGTTCTCCGGCCTGGAAAAGGTCATTCAGAACCGTTCCACCAAAGGCGGCATCGGCTTCAACGCCGAAGTGCGCAGCAAGGAAGAGGGCAAGAAGGTTGGTGAATCCCTGCGTGAAGTCGAGCCTGACGATCTGGTCAAGTTCGGTCTGATCCCGGAATTCGTCGGTCGTCTGCCGGTCCTGGCGACACTGGACGAGCTCGACGAGGCTGCGCTGATGCAAATCCTCACCGAGCCGAAAAATGCTCTGACCAAACAGTATGCCAAGCTGTTCGAGATGGAAGGCGTGGATCTGGAATTCCGTTCCGACGCGCTGAAATCGGTCGCCAAGCGTGCCCTGGAACGTAAAACCGGTGCCCGTGGCCTGCGTTCGATTCTCGAAGGTGTGCTGCTCGACACGATGTATGAGATCCCCTCGCAGTCCGAGGTGAGCAAAGTCGTGATCGATGAAAGCGTGATCGAAGGCAAGTCCAAGCCACTGTATATCTACGAAAACAGTGAGCCGACGGCCAAGGCAGCGCCGGACGCGTAAGCGTTCACAGCGCCGCAACAAAGAAGGGGCCTTCGGGCCTCTTTTTTTTTAAGTCGTTTTTTACCTCCGCTTTGCGCTTGTTTTTTTTCGAGGCAGCCCCCATCTTGGTTTCAAGCTTAATTCCATCTGATTACGGCCATACGGCCGCCGTAGAGGCGAAATCATGAAGACAACCATCGAATTGCCTCTCCTGCCATTGCGTGATGTCGTGGTTTATCCGCACATGGTTATCCCGCTGTTCGTGGGGCGCGAGAAATCCATCGAAGCCCTCGAGGCCGCGATGACGGGTGACAAGCAGATTCTGCTGCTGGCCCAGAGAAACCCGGCTGACGATGATCCCGGTGAAGACGCTCTCTATCGCGTAGGTACGATTGCCACGGTTCTGCAACTGCTGAAGCTGCCTGACGGCACCGTCAAGGTTCTGGTCGAAGGCGAGCAGCGTGGCACTGTCGAGCGCTTCAGCGAAGTCGATGGCCATTGCCGCGCCGAAGTGTCTCTGATCGAAGAAGTCGACGCCGCCGAGCGTGAGTCGGAAGTCTTCGTGCGCACACTGCTTTCGCAGTTCGAACAATACGTTCAGCTGGGCAAGAAGGTTCCGGCTGAAGTCCTGTCGTCGCTCAACAGCATCGATGAGCCCGGTCGTCTGGTCGACACCATGGCCGCGCATATGGCGCTGAAAATCGAGCAGAAGCAGGAAATCCTCGAGATCATCGATCTGTCGGCCCGTGTCGAGCACGTGCTGGCACTGCTGGATGCCGAAATCGATCTGCTGCAGGTTGAAAAACGCATTCGCGGTCGCGTCAAAAAGCAAATGGAGCGCAGCCAGCGCGAGTACTACCTGAATGAGCAGATGAAGGCCATTCAGAAAGAACTCGGCGACGGCGATGAAGGCCACAACGAAATCGAGGAGCTGAAAAAGCGCATCGATGCTGCCGGCCTGCCGAAAGATGCGCTGGCCAAAGCCACTGCCGAGCTGAACAAGCTCAAGCAGATGTCGCCGATGTCGGCTGAGGCAACCGTGGTGCGCTCCTACATCGACTGGCTGGTGCAGGTACCGTGGAAGGCGCAAAGCAAAGTACGTCTCGACCTGGCTCGTGCAGAAGACATTCTCGACGCCGATCACTACGGTCTCGAAGAGGTCAAGGAGCGCATCCTTGAATACCTCGCCGTGCAGAAGCGCGTGAAGAAAATCCGTGGCCCGGTGTTGTGCCTGGTCGGTCCTCCAGGTGTGGGTAAAACCTCGCTGGCGGAATCGATTGCTCACGCAACCAACCGTAAATTCGTACGTATGGCCTTGGGCGGCGTGCGTGACGAAGCGGAAATTCGTGGTCACCGCCGGACCTACATCGGTTCGATGCCGGGAAGATTGATTCAAAAGATGACAAAAGTGGGCGTACGCAACCCGCTGTTCCTGCTCGATGAAATCGACAAGATGGGCAGCGACATGCGTGGGGATCCTGCGTCGGCGTTGCTGGAAGTGCTTGATCCCGAGCAAAACCACAACTTCAACGATCACTATCTGGAAGTCGATTACGACCTGTCCGATGTGATGTTCCTGTGCACCTCGAACTCGATGAACATCCCGCCAGCGCTGCTGGACCGGATGGAAGTCATCCGTCTGCCGGGTTACACCGAAGACGAGAAGATCAACATCGCCGTTAAATACCTCTCGCCGAAACAGATCGCCGCTAACGGTCTGAAGAAGGGCGAGCTGGAATTCGATGAGGAAGCGATCCGCGACATCATCCGTTATTACACCCGTGAAGCGGGCGTGCGGGGCCTCGAGCGACAGATCGCCAAGGTCTGCCGCAAGGCAGTGAAAGAGCATGCGCTGGAAAAACGCTTCTCGGTAAAAGTGACAGCTGACTTGCTCGAGCATTTCCTTGGTGTGCGCAAGTTCCGCTACGGCCTGGCCGAGCAGCAGGATCAGGTGGGGCAGGTGACTGGCCTAGCGTGGACACAGGTGGGCGGCGAATTGCTGACCATCGAAGCCGCAGTGATTCCGGGTAAAGGGCAGCTGATCAAGACCGGTTCGCTCGGTGATGTGATGGTCGAATCGATCACTGCCGCACAGACCGTTGTGCGCAGCCGCGCCAAGAGCCTGGGCATCCCGCTGGACTTCCACGAGAAGCGCGACACGCACATTCACATGCCGGAAGGTGCTACGCCGAAAGACGGCCCTAGCGCTGGCGTGGGCATGTGCACCGCACTGGTCTCGGCTTTGACCGGTATTCCGGTGCGCGCCGACGTCGCCATGACCGGTGAGATCACTCTGCGTGGGCAAGTGCTGGCAATTGGCGGTTTGAAAGAAAAACTGCTGGCGGCACATCGCGGCGGTATCAAGATTGTGATTATTCCGGAAGAAAACGTCCGCGATCTGAAGGAGATTCCTGACAATATCAAGCAGGATCTGCAGATCAAACCGGTTAAATGGATTGACGAGGTCCTGCAAATTGCGCTGCAATACGCGCCGGAGCCCTTGCCGGATGTGGCTCCGGAGATAGTTGCCAAGGACGAAAAACGCGAGTCTGATGCCAAGGAAAGAATTAGCACGCATTAATACGTTTTAGCCTGGGGGGCTTTCCTTGACAGCATTTTAGAGCCCTTGTTATAAAGCGGCTCTTAAGTGTCTGTAGGCCATTCAGCACTCGTTTTTGCTTTCACCAAAAAACTTAGAAACATCTCAAAATAGATATAAGGGGACTTAGAGTGAACAAGTCGGAACTGATTGATGCTATCGCTGCATCCGCTGATATCCCGAAAGCTGCTGCTGGCCGTGCGCTGGACGCTGTAATCGAATCCGTCACTGGCGCTCTGAAGGCTGGCGACTCCGTTGTTCTGGTTGGTTTCGGTACTTTCTCCGTGACTGACCGTCCGGCTCGTACCGGTCGTAACCCGCAAACCGGCAAGTCTCTGGAAATCCCGGCTGCCAAGAAGCCAGGTTTCAAAGCCGGTAAAGCGCTGAAAGAAGCTGTTAACTGAGTTTCCAGGTTTTTACCCATCCGGGTCGGGGTCAAGCCTGACTTGGCAGCGGAGCGGTAGAGCAGGTGGCTGAAAGAGCCACCTGTAACGCCGGGATCGAGGGTTCGAGCCCTGTCCGCTCCGCCAGTTACGAGAAGGCGCATCCTCGGATGCGCCTTTCTTCTATCCGGATTCTACCCACGCTCCACGGTTGCCTAAATTGAAGTTCAACCGTTTCTGGGGGACGCATGCTGCAGAATATCAGGGACAATTCACAAGGCTGGATTGCCAAGACCATTATCGGGGTCATCGTTGCACTGATGGCCCTGACCGGTTTCGATGCCATTTTCCAGGCCACGACTCACAAGAACGAGGCGGCCAAGGTCAACGGTGACGAAATCAGCCAGAACGAGCTGAGCCAGGCCGTTGATATGCAACGCCGTCAGCTGATGCAACAGCTGGGCAAGGACTTCGATGCTTCCTTGCTCGACGAAAAAATGCTGCGCGAATCGGCGCTCAAAGGCCTGATCGACCGCAAGTTGCTGCTGCAAGGCGCCGAACAGGCGAAGTTCTCGTTCTCCGAAGCCGCGCTGGATCAAGTGATCCTGCAGACGCCTGAATTCCAGGTCGATGGCAAGTTCAGCTCCGAGCGTTTCGACCAGGTGATCCGTCAGTTGGGCTACAGCCGCATGCAGTTCCGCCAGATGCTGGCTCAGGAAATGCTCATTGGCCAATTGCGCGCTGGCGTTGCCGGCAGCGGTTTCGTCACCGACGCCGAAGTGCTGGCATTCGCCCGTCTGGAAAAACAGACCCGTGATTTCGCCACTCTGAACGTCAAGGCCGACCCGGCTGCGGTCAAGCTGACCGATGACGAGGTCAAGGCTTACTACGACGAACACGCCAAGGAATTCATGACGCCGGATCAGGTGATCATCGATTACGTCGAGCTGAAGAAGTCGTCGTTCTTTGATCAGGTTGCGGTCAAGGAAGAAGACCTTGAGGCGGCGTATCAGAAAGAGATCGCCAACCTGTCGGAGCAGCGTCGTGCCGCGCACATCCTTATCGAAGTGAACGACAAGACCACCGAAGCGCAGGCCAAGGCGAAGATTGACGAAGTCCAGGCGCGTCTGGCCAAGGGCGAGAAGTTCGAAGCGCTGGCCAAGGAGTTCTCGCAGGATCCGGGTTCCGCCAACAATGGCGGTGACCTCGGTTACGCCGGTCCTGGCGTTTACGACCCGGCCTTCGAAAAGGCTCTGTACTCGCTGTCGAAAGACCAGGTGTCCGAGCCGATTCGTACCGACTTCGGTTATCACCTGATCAAGCTGTTGGGCGTGGAAGCGCCTGAAGTGCCGACCCTGGCCAGCCTGAAAGACAAGCTGACCCGCGAGCTGAAAGCCGCGCAGGTCGAGCAGCGTTTTGTTGAGGCGACCAAGCAACTGGAAGACTCGGCGTTCGAAGCCTCTGACTTGGCGCAGCCAGCAGCGGATCTGAAACTGACCGTGCACACTTCCAAGCCGTTCGGCCGTGAAGGTGGCGAAGGTGTTGCCGCCAACCGTGCCGTGGTCACTGCTGCGTTCAGCCCGGAAGTGATTGATGAAGGTGCCAACAGCACCGCCATCGAACTGGATCCGGAAACCGTGATCGTGCTGCGCGCCAAGGAGCACCTCAAGCCTGCGCAATTGCCAATGGAAAGCGTGAGCGCGGCGATCCGCACTCAGCTGACCAAGGAGCACGCCAGTGCCGAGGCCAAGACCCGTGCCGAGAAGCTGATCGCTGATCTGCGCGATGGCAAGGCGCCGCTGGACAAGGCCATTGACGGTCAGAACTGGAAGATCACCGAAGCGGCCACCCGTGGTCAGGAAGGGGTTGATCCGGCTGTGCTGCAGGCACTGTTCCGTATGCCGAAGCCGGCTGCCAAGGACAAGCCGACGTTCTCCAGCGTTACGTTGCCGGATGGCAGTCTGATGGTTGTGCGACTCAACGGTGTTAACGAAGCTGCCGCGCCTACTGATGAAGAGAAGGCGCAATATCGTCGCTTCCTGGCTTCCCGTGAAGGGCAGCAGGACTTTGCGGCGTATCGCAAGCAGTTGGAAGCTGAGGCGGAGATCGAGCGGTTCTGATCTTTTGACTGACGTTTGAAGGAGCCCCGGCCTGGTTGGTCGGGGCTTTTTTGTTTTTTGGGCGTGGCGGCCTTTGGGCCGGCCATGCTGTTGGGTTTTGGGTGAATATCCGTTTTTTGCGGTGTTGCGGCTGGCGGTTTCGCCCTTACGGCGACTCACTTTTTTTACAAACGCCTAAAAAAAGTAAGCAAAAAAACGCTTGCTCCTACGTTCGGCCCTCGCAGGCTCGGGTCCCTTCGCTCCGGGATCGATCCGGGCGCAGCGGCTACGGTTTGCTTCGCTGCACCTCCTTCCGCTGTGTCTGGCTGCGCCAGACGGTCGCTACGCTCCCACACCCGGATCAATCCCTCCGCTCAGCCTTCCGACGTCGCCGGTGGATCAAGATCAAGAGCACTCGAGCTTGCGCTCATTGTTGAGTGGGGCGGCTGCGCCGCGGGCAGCTGCGCTGCTTTGCTTTTCTGTGGGAGCGAGCCTGCTCGCGAAGGCGGCCTGACAGCCGACCTGATTCTTGGATGTACACTGTCCCTTGGCGTTTAGAACACGACGGGCTGTTAGGGTGTTGTGGCCATTGAGCCGACAAGCCACGGCGAAATTGCGCGCGTTGATCGATCATTTGTCCACGCGGCTTTTTCCTGGCGGTCATGATCGGTAAAGTTGTAACCGATTCTTGACACTATTCCATGCGCCATGGGGCGGCGATCTGTTGCACAATACGCCCCGGACTGTTTTCCCTCAGGATGTTCAATGTTGATTTCCACTCCCATGCGTGTTGTCGGGCTGGCGCTTTTGTTGACTGCGGTGGCCGGTTGTTCGAAGGACAAGCCGATCTATGAGCATGAGAACTTCGATGACTCCGGCACCTTTTCGCGCAATTATCCGGTAACCGACACCGCCAGTTGCGAAGCGGCCCGGCGCGCGTTGCTCAGTCAGGGCTACATCATTACCAGCAGTGATCCGAAGCTGGTCAGCGGTCACAAGAGCTTCCAGCAGACCGGCGAGACCCATCTCGAGATCAGCTTCAACGTGGTCTGCGCCGAAGATGGCAGCGCCGGGCATCATGCGACGGTGTTCGCCAACGCCCTGCAGGATCGTTATGCGTTGAAGAAGACCAACAACTCGGCCAGCCTCGGGGTTGGTGTGTTGGGCTCGGTGTCGATGCCGATCGGCTCCTCGGATGATTCGATGGTCAAGGTCGCCAGCGAGACGGTCACGGCGCAGAAGTTCTACGAGCGCTTCTTCACTCTGGTGGAGCAGTTCCTGCCCGCCGATGCGAAGAAAGCGGCGCATATCGAAGAAAAACCGAAAACCGACCTCGGCGTGCCAGAACCAAAAGCCGCGCCTGCACCTGCTCCTCTGGCGCCTGCAGCGGAACCGGCAGCAACGCCAGCGCCGGCTGCAGAACCTGCACCAGCCCCGGCTGAAACCGCACCAGTGAGTTCCGAGCCGGTGGTACCGCCAGCGGAATCGACGCCGATTACGCCTGCCCCAGCGCCCGTGGAAGAGCCCACGCCCGCCAGCGAAACCATCACGCCACCGACCAACCCGGATATTCCGCCACCGTCGGAGCCGATTCCGGCGATGCCTGCGTCGGGCCAATAAGAAACCAAGCGAGACCCAGTGGGAGCGAGCCTGCTCGCGAATGCGTAGTGTCAGTCGACAGATGATCAGACTGACACACCGCCTTCGCGAGCAGGCTCGCTCCCACAGTAGTTTTCGGGTTGGCTTAAAGTCTGGTTACATACCTGCGACACCATCGCCGCGATAAATCCCCAGCCACCTGCTACGTTTTATTCATGAAGGCCGCGTTTCACTTTTCCTTCACACGGGCACTTTATGCTCGGGGCACAGGTCGATTGATCAGGCCATTTACACAGCGAGCGGTTTGGGGGATTTATACGATGGATGAGTATCAGGAAGAACTGCTCGAATACCAGGCCTTTGAACTGGATCAACCGGAACCGGCTGACGACGCGACGGAGCTCTGAGCTTCAGGCTCCCGAGCGGTAATTTCGTCGGGATTCGCCGGGCGTCTGCCCGCTCCAGCGTTTGAATGCGCGCTGGAAGGCTTCGGCTGAGGCGAAGCCAAGCAGGTAGGCGATTTCGCCGAACGCCAGTTCGGTGTCGCGGATGTAGGTCATCGCCAAATCGCGGCGTGTGTCATTGAGGATCGCGCGAAACTGCGTGCCTTCCTCGGCGAGTTTGCGGCGTAAGGTCCAGGTTGGCAGTTTCAGGCGTGCCGCGACTTCCTCGAGATCCGGCTCGCGGCCGCCGTTCAGCAGCGGGCCTAACAGTTGCGTGATGCGCTCGCGCAAACTGCGGGTGCGGGTCAGTTGTTCCAGCTCCCGCTCGCACAATTGCAGCAGATGTCGCCAGGTGCTCGGGCAATGTTCGGGATTGCGCAGGGCAAGGCTGTTCAAACTCAGGCGCAGCTGATTGCGTTCGGCGCTGAACTGGATCGGGCAGTCACCGAGCATTGTGTAGGCGTCGCGGTAATCCGGCGCTTCGAATTCGATTTCGATCCGCTCGGCGCGCAACGTTTCGCCGCACAGGCTCGACAACTGATGCAGCCAGCCGGCGAGGATCGAGTCGACCACGAAGCGGTTATAGGCGTTGTAAGGGCTGATCGAGTAGAAGCGCAGCCACGCACCGTTGGCATCTTCGTGAAAACTGGACTGCCCGCGATAGTTGGAGCCGTAGAGCGGTTCGAAGCGCGTCAGGCAGCGGGCCGCTTCGCGCACGGTGGGGGCTTGCGCGGCGGTGATGCCGGCCAGCCCAGCCTGATTCAAGCGGATCATCCGGCCCATGCGCAGGCCCAGGGCCGGATCGCCGGTCAGTTGAATCGCCGCATGGCCCAAGCGCATGTAACGCGGGATCGACAAGCGTGCCCCGGCCTCGGCCAGTCGCGCGGCATCGAGGCCGTATTGCTCGAGCAGAGGCAGCGGGTCGGTGCCGTGGCTGCGCACGGCGTCGGCCAGACTATGGACGAAGCCCACCGACAGATCCCCGAGGCGCATCGGCTGCGGCTTCATGGTTTACAGCCAGACGTTCAGCAAACGCGCACCACGGGCCTCGCCATCGGCGAACTGCTGGCCGTTGCTGCTGAGGAAGCTTCTGCCGGTACTCGGCTTGTCCCAGAACTGCCCGCGCATGAACACACTGACGCCGGCAATAGCGCGACTGCTTGGCGGTTGCGCGGTGAGAGTCAGTCGATGCCAGGCCTGACCTTCGCTGAGGTCGCCGGGCTTGAGGCTGACCGACCCCGGCGTGCTCGAACCTTTGTAGCCGCGCCATGGTTTGTCCCAGGCGCCCTGGCCGATGACTTGCGCCGGCACGGCCACCAGTTGCGCGCCTTGTTCATCGAGGGTGCGGTAGTTGCCGGGATACCAGCTGTCACTGCCGATCAGGATGCCCAAGCGTCCGGCCGGTGTGTCGACGACCTGGATGGCGTGTTTGTCTTCGGCCTGAATCACACCTTGCTGATCGAAGATCGGATGCATCTGCCGCTGCGGCTGACCCAACGGTACGCCATCGCGACCAAACACCACGCTGCTGTTGAACAGGGCGCCGCTGCCGGGCTTGAGCCGGCCGTCGCGGATGCTTGGCTCCGGCAGCACGATGGAGCCGGCGACCAGAGTGACCTGGAACTCCTTGGCCAGACCGCCGAACAGCGCCTGGTAATCCTTGGCCATGGCCTTGGCTTTCATCCGCAGATAAGCGTCATCCAGGCGTTGCTCGCCCTTGGCCCGCAGCCATGCTCGGGCAAACAACAGCGGATTGCTCGCCGCCAGCCAGTTCATCGCCTCCGCCAGGGTCGGCGCCTGATAAAGCTCGTCTTTCTCGCCGCTGATCATCAGCCAGGTGCCGACGTGCTCGGGCAATACCACCACGGTTTTTTCGTTGAGCAAGCCTTGATCGCGGGCCTGCTGAAGGTACGCCGCAAGCTTGCGGTGCAGGCGTGCGGAGCTTTGGTAATCGGTGGGGAACAGTTCGGGCTGGATGCCGAGCAGATTGCCACGGTCGCCGGGCGTGCCCTGATTGACGGCGAGCTTGATGCGCAGGTCCGACAGGTAATGTCCCGCCGGCCGGTCTGCCGCCCACATGGCGTAGGTGGTCAGGGCGGCAACGAGGGCCATGGAGAAAAACAGATACAGAAGTTTGCGCATGAAAACCAACAACAGCCGGGTACAGGATGTGCCGACTAGGGTAGGGCCCATGGCCCGGGTTGCCAAGGGGCGCTGTGCATTTGGATCAATAACTTGTCAGTTACGGTCATTGAGTGACAGCGGTGCGACTCTTAGTCTGTCGAACATGACTGACGGGGGACGTAGAGCTCCCGCAACTTTTCCGTGATCGCTCGTTGTGGAGTTACCGATGACCGCCGCTCATTACCCGCATTTGCTGGCCCCGCTGGACCTGGGATTCACCACGCTGCGCAACCGTACCCTGATGGGCTCGATGCACACTGGCCTTGAAGAAAAGCCGGGTGGCTTCGAGCGCATGGCGGCGTACTTCGCCGAACGTGCCCGTGGCGGTGTCGGCCTGATGGTCACCGGCGGCATCGGCCCGAATGACGAGGGCGGCGTGTATTCCGGCGCGGCCAAGCTCACTACCGAGGAAGAGGCGCTCAAGCACCGCATCGTCACTCGCGCGGTGCACGAGGCGGGCGGCAAGATCTGCATGCAGATTCTCCACGCCGGCCGCTATGCCTACAGCCCGAAACAGGTAGCACCGAGCGCGATTCAAGCGCCGATCAACCCGTTCAAGCCAAAAGAGCTGGACGAAGAGGGCATCGAGAAGCAGATCAGCGATTTCGTCACCTGCTCGGTATTGGCGCAAACCGCCGAATACGACGGTGTCGAAATCATGGGTTCGGAAGGTTACTTCATTAACCAGTTCCTCGCCGCGCACACCAACCACCGCACCGACCGCTGGGGTGGCAGCTACGAAAACCGCATGCGCCTGCCGGTAGAAATTGTCCGTCGTGTGCGCGAAGCGGTCGGGCCGAATTTCATCATCATCTTCCGCCTGTCGATGCTCGATCTGGTCGAAGGTGGCAGCACCTGGGATGAAATCGTCATGCTGGCCAAAGCCATCGAACAGGCGGGCGCGACCATCATCAACACCGGTATCGGCTGGCACGAAGCGCGGATTCCGACCATCGCCACCAAGGTTCCGCGTGCAGCGTTCAGCAAGGTCACGGCCAAGTTGCGCGGCTCGGTGAGTATTCCGCTGATCACCACCAACCGCATCAATACCCCTGAAATTGCCGAGCAGATTCTTGCCGAGGGCGATGCCGACATGGTCTCCATGGCCCGCCCATTCCTCGCCGATCCGGACTTCGTCAACAAGGCCGCAGCAGGCCGTGCCGACGAAATCAACACCTGCATCGGCTGCAACCAGGCGTGCCTCGACCACACCTTTGGCGGCAAACTCACCAGTTGCCTGGTCAACCCGCGTGCCTGCCACGAAACCGAACTCAATTACCTGCCGGTGCAGCAGATCAAGAAAATCGCCGTGGTCGGTGCCGGCCCAGCGGGTTTGTCCGCCGCCACCGTGGCCGCCGAGCGCGGTCATCAGGTGACGCTGTTCGATTCGGCCAGCGAGATCGGTGGGCAGTTCAACATCGCCAAGCGCGTACCGGGCAAGGAAGAGTTCTTCGAAACCCTGCGCTACTTCAACCGCAAGCTGCAAACGACGAATGTCGAGGTGTGCCTGAACACCCGTGTCGACGTGGCCAAGCTGGTCGAAGGCGGTTACGACGAGATCATCCTTGCCACCGGTATCGCCCCGCGCGTGCCGGCGATTCCGGGCGTCGAGAATGCCAAGGTGCTGAGTTATCTGGATGTGATCCTCGAGCGCAAGCCGGTCGGCAAGCGTGTCGCGGTGATCGGTGCAGGCGGGATCGGTTTCGATGTCTCTGAATTTCTCGTTCATCAAGGCGTGGCCACCAGTCTGGATCGCGCGGCGTTCTGGAAAGAGTGGGGCATCGACACGCAACTGGAGGCCCGTGGTGGTGTGGCGGGAATCAAAGCGGCTCCGCATGCGCCGGCCCGTGAGGTGTTCCTGTTGCAGCGCAAGAAAACCAAGGTCGGCGACGGTCTGGGCAAAACCACCGGCTGGATTCACCGTACCGGTCTGAAGAACAAGCAGGTGCAGATGCTCAACAGCGTCGAATACCTGAGCATCGATGACCAAGGCTTGCACATTCGCATCGGCGAATCCGGCGAGCCGCAACTGCTGGCAGTGGACAACATCGTGATCTGTGCGGGGCAGGATCCGTTGCGTGAGTTGCACGATGGTCTGGTTGAAGCCGGGCAGAACGTGCACTTGATCGGCGGCGCGGATGTCGCGGCGGAGCTGGATGCCAAGCGCGCGATCAATCAGGGTTCGCGGCTGGCGGCTGAGTTGTAAACACACCGCATCACCTGTGGGAGCGAGCCTGCTCGCGAAAGCGGAGCGTCAGCTACGAAGATTTCGCCTGACACGACGCCTTCGCGAGCAGGTTCGCTTGCAAACAGCAGGTTTTTTGCGACTGCTGTTAAGATGCTGGCTCTGCAAACAGAGCCGGCATTTATGCTTTTGCCTCCCCCCAACTGGCAACCCCAGGCCCCCCTCGAACCGCTCCGTCTGGACTGGCTGACAAGCGCGGGCATCGAAGTCGCGATCCTGCGCCTCGATCGCATCGACCCGCTGATCAGCGGCAACAAGTGGTTCAAACTCGTTGAACATCTCAAAGCCGCCGAGCGTGCCGGCGCCGAGGGCATCATCAGCCTCGGCGGTGCGCATTCCAATCATCTGCATGCGCTGGCGGCGGCGGGCGAGCGGCTGGGCTTCAAGACCGTGGGACTGCTGCGCGGGCACCCGCAGGAAACGCCGACAGTGCGGGATCTGCAAGCGTTCGGCATGCAGTTGCATTGGCTCGGTTACGCCGGCTATCGCGCGCGGCACGAAGCGGGATTCTGGGTGCCATGGCAAGCGCAATATCCGACGCTGCATGCGGTGCCCGAGGGCGGTGGTGGACTGGCCGGCGCCTTGGGTTGCGCAGCGATCAGGCAGCAGGCCGAAGAGCAATTGGCCAAGCTCGGCTGGGATGATTTCGACGCCTGGTGGCTGGCCTGTGGCACCGGCACGACACTGGCCGGACTGGCGCTCGCCGAGCAAGGCAAGCGCGCGGTGTACGGTGCTCTGGCAGTGCCGGATGATCACGGCGTAGCGCCGAACATTGAGTCGATCCTCGCGCACGCCACCCAGCCTGCGGCGGATTATCAACTGATCGATGCCAGCCGCGGCGGTTTCGCCAAAGTTGACGAGGCGTTGCTGACCTTCATCGATCAGACCGAGCAAACCAGCGGCATCCCTTTGGAACCGCTGTACACCGGCAAGGCCTTGCTGGCGCTCAAGCAGCATGTCGAGTCAGGCGAATTCGCGGTCGGCACGCGTCTGGTCTTTGCCCACACGGGTGGCCTGCAGGGACGACGCGGATTTGCAGCGAAGTAGCCGATGGTCGCGATCAATACATGCCAACCTGCGGCGTGATGATATTTGCAATCAATCGAAGTTCGAGTTTTACGGTTTATGACTTCTGTTTATTGAAAGTTATTGTTGTGCTTTGGTCTGTGCAGCGTAACTCTATGTTGTTTATATCTTGTGGTTTCTTTTGGTTTGAATAGTTTGTTGTGCGTGATTATTGTCGGATCGGCTCTTTAGTTTGTTATTAAAGATCAAAACTATATTTATCAAATTGAGTGTGAATATGAAAAGTCCGATCTCCAAGCCTCGCCCTACTACCACGACGTCAAAGCCGGTAGCACCGACAAAGCCAGTAATTCCAACCAAACCAGTGGCGCCGACCAAGCCGGTAGCGCCAACCAAGCCAGTGGCGCCGACCAAGCCAGTAGCGCCAACCAAGCCAGTGGCGCCGACCAAGCCAGTAGCGCCAACCAAGCCAGTGGCGCCGACCAAGCCGGTAGCGCCGACCAAGCCAGTAGCGCCAACCAAGCCAGTGGCGCCGACCAAGCCAGTGACGCCAACCAAGCCAGTAGCGCCGACCAAGCCAGTAGCGCCAACCAAACCAGTGGCGCCGACCAAACCTGTGGCCCCGGTTGACACCAAGCGTCCGCCAATGCCATGGCCGACCCTTAACATCAACATCGATCCTGTGGCCTTGATAACGCTGATTCAAACAATTGGTGCGAAAGTCAATGTCGATGGCTCCACCACACTGCCTGACGGCAGCGTAGTCGCTGTAGATAAAACTTCGATCAAGCGTCCCGACGGCATCATTCAATATGAAGACGGCCGGGTAGAGTATCCGGACGGGCGAATCGTCTGGCCGGATAATACCGTTGAATATCCGGACGGCCGTATTGTCTGGGAAGATGGAACTGAACAATTGCCGGACGGAAGTGTTAAACATCCCGATGGTCTTGCGTACGATGCGCAAGGTAACCTTATTTCCGAATAAGTCATAACCAAGCGATGTCTTCATTCAAGGCAGTGCAAAAAAAACACCGCTGATTACCATCAGCGGTGTTTTAGTTTTTCAGCCTCAGGCGTTTTGCGGCATCTCACCGTTGGCCAGACGCTTGTTGATGTCGGCGATGACTTCCGGCAGATCGCTGATAGTGTCGATCATGTAATGCGGGCGCGAGCTTTCAAACAGCGCGTGGATGCGCTGGCGTTCGCTGGCGAGTTCATCGCTGCCGAGCGCGCGGAAACCCTCGTAGTCCAGACCCAGCGCGTTGCCCGAGCAAATCAGCGCAACCGTCCACATGCCGGCCCGGCGACCTTCGAGAATGCCCGGCACGGTGTCGTCGATCTTCACGCACGCTGCAACATCGTCGATGCCCAGAGCGATCACGTTGGCCAACGCTTGCGCCGGCCATGGACGACCGTTTGGCACTTCGTCGGTGGCGACCACGTGGTCGGCGACGTAGCCGTTGCTGGCGGCGAGTTCGACGACTTTGTCCATGACCGCTTTCGGGTAACCGGAGCAGGAACCGATCTTGATGCCTTGTGCGCGCAGTTGGGCGATGGCGTCCAGCGCGCCGGGAATCAGTGCCGAGTGCTCGGCGATTTTCTCGATCTGCAACGGCATGAAGCGGTTGTAGATAGCGGTGACGTCATCGTCGGTCGGCGTGCGGCCGAACACCTTGCGATAACGCTCGGCCACTTGCGGCTGATCACAGAGGGTGCGGATGTGGTCCCACTTGCCCATGCCCATCGGCCCACGGGCTTCTTCAATCGACACCTGGACATCGAATTCGGCGAAGGCTTCGACGAAGATTTGCGTCGGCGCGAACGAGCCGAAATCGACTACGGTACCGGCCCAGTCGAGGATCGCGGCTTGCAGCTTGCTTGGATGGGTGTAGTTCATGGCAATCAATTCCTGATTTGAAAATGAGATCAAAATGTGGGAGCGAGGTGAGGCTCAGATATCGAGCACTTCCATCTCGCGCAGCACTTCACCCACTGCTGCTACGGCCTGGCGTATTTCGTCCGGGGTGACGTGGCCGATGCAGCCGACGCGGAAGGTTTCGACCTGGGTCAGTTTGCCGGGGTAGAGGATGTAACCCTTGGCCTTGACCCGCTCATAGAAGTCCTTGAACTGGTAACGCGGATCCTGCGGCGCATGGAACGTGGCGATGATCGGCGCCTGAATTGCCGCCGGCAGGAAGCTGCGCAAGCCGAGCTTGGTCATCTCTTCCATCAGCGCCTTACAGTTGGCCGCATACCGCGCATGCCGCGCCGGCAGGCCGCCTTCTTCGCTGTATTGCAGCAGTGCTTGGTGCAGCGCCGCGACCACATGGGTGGGCGGGGTGAAGCGCCATTGCCCGGTTTTCATCATGTAGGCGTGCTGGTCGTACAGGTCCATCGCCAGCGAGTGCGAGTTGCCAGCCGCAGCGGCCAGCGATTCCTTGCGGGCGAAGACAAAACCCATCCCCGGTACGCCTTCCAGGCATTTGCCGGAAGCGGCAATCAGCGCGTCGAACGGTACTTTCTGCGCATCCACTGGCAATGCGCCGAATGAGCTCATGGCGTCGATGATCAGGCGTTTGCCATGTTGCGCAACGACCTCGGCGATCTCGGCCAGCGGATTGAGAATGCCGGTGCTGGTTTCGCAGTGGATCAGCGCCACGTGGGTGATGTCAGCGTCGGCGCGCAGCAAGCGGTCGACGTCGGCGGCGGTGGTCGGTTCGTCTTCGGCGGTTTCGAAGGTGCTGAACGAGCGGCCGAGCACTTCGCAGATCTTCGCCAGACGCTTGCCGTACGCGCCGTTGATCAGCACGAGGATTTTGCCGTCGCGCGGTACCAGCGTGCCGATCGCCGCTTCGACGGCGAAGGTGCCGCTGCCCTGTAACGGTACGCAATGGTGGCTGGCGGCGCCGTTGAGGATGGCCAGCAATTGCTCGCACAGGCTGGCGGTCAGCTGGTTGAAGCGGTCATCCCACGAACCCCAATCGACCATCATGGCCTGGCGGGTGCGGGCCGAAGTGGTCAACGGGCCGGGAGTGAGCAGAATCGGTGCGGCGGTACTCATTCGTTTGTCCTCGCGAAAACGCTGTGGGATGAAGCTACGGGGCCTACGTTGCAATTCGCCGTTGCATCAATCAAATTGTTTGTTGTTATGCCAGCCATCAGTGAGGGTTATCCATGAATCTGTTTCAGCTGCGCGCCTTCGATGCCGTGGCCCGCGAAGGCAGCTTCACCCGCGCGGCTGCGAGGTTGTTCATCAGCCAGCCGGCAGTCACCGGACACATCAAGGCACTGGAAGAGCATTACCAGATCACCTTGCTGCGGCGCACCGCGCGACGGGTGGAACTGACCGAGGAGGGCACCAAACTGGCGGCGATCACTCGCGCCATGTTCGGCCTGGCGGAAGAAGCGCAGACGCTGCTCGAGGCCAATCGGCAGTTACTGACCGGGCGTCTGGAGGTGGCGGCGGACGGGCCGCACATGGTCATGCCGATGCTGGCAAGCCTGCGCGCACGCTATCCGGGGATCACCGTGAACCTGCGTCTGGGCAACGCGCAGGAAACTTTGGCGGCGCTGTTGTCGGAACACGCCGATGTCGCGGTGCTGACCGAGGTCGAGCCGCGCAAGGGCCTGCATCTGCAAGCGCTGAGCGAATCGCGGATCTGCGCGCTGGTGCCGGCGGGGCATCGCTGGGCGAATCGCTCCGGGGAAATGAAACTCAAGGAGCTGGACCAAGTGATCATGGTCCTGCGCGAGCCGACTTCGATCACCCGGCGCACGTTTGACCAGGCGTGTGCGCAGGCCTCGATTCAGCCGCGGGTGTTGCTGGAGCTGGACAGTCGCGAGGCGGTGACCGAAGCGGTCGCGGCCGAGTTGGGGGTCGGTGTGGTGTCATCGGTGGAGGTCAGTCATGACCCGCGCGTGGTGGCGATCCCGATTGCCGGGGAAGGGCTGGTGAACCGGCACATGATTGGCTGTATGGAGCGCCGGCGCGAGTTGCGCTTGATTCAGGCGTTTTTTGATCTGGCGCCAGACTGAAAACCGAGGCGACTCCTTCGCGAGCAGGCTCGCTCCCACACTACAGAGCGCGGTCCCATGTGGGAGCGAGCCTGCTCGCGAAGGGGCGCGGCCGCCTATACGACACTTTTTCGCACTCGGTGCACAACGGTATCGGCAGGCCGGGCTGAGCCTGGGACTACTGCTCGGCGCGGTGGCTCAGCCAGTCGAGCAACAGGCTGTCGCGCGCGGGTTCTGATTCGCGCTCCGGCGGCTGGCGTGCGTGGCTGAGGCACAGGATCGGTCGGTCCGGATCACTGTCGAGGAAACTCACCCACACTTCACTGCCGGCACGCGGTAATTGATCGACGGCGACGGGGCCGCTGAGCCGGCTCATGGCGATCGGCAGCCACAGGGCATCGCTGGCGGATTTATCCGCAGACGGCCACAGGCTTACAGCGAGGCAGCCGTTTTCGTCCACTTGCGCAGGTTGCCCAGGCGCACCCGCGACTTTCGCCAAGTGATAACCGGCAATATTCGGGCGAGCTTGTTTGAGTGGCGGACGGAAGTCGGTCGACCAGGGCTGCGCAGTGAAGTCGTTGTGATAACGCTGAACGCTTGGCGCCGGATCAAGGATCGAAGGGTGCTGCCCTTGGTGGCGCACGGCGCATATGAGCCATTGTTCGTTGAAATGATGGATCGGGTGGTCGGCCACAAGCAGCAGTCGGCCACTGAGCAAATCGCTGCAATCACTGCGCCCGTGAATGGAACGCAATTGGCAGCGCTGGCGTTGCAGATGACGGCGGCTGCGCTGTTCGGCGTGCAGACGTTCCGGCGATCGCGCGGGCATCGGCAACTCGGTGGAGACTTCGTTGGCGGCTTCGGCGTTGCCGGTTGGCTGACCGCGATTGCGCACTGCATGCAGCATCGGCACGGGCGCCGCGCGATGCTGTTGATAGAGTGCGCTAACGCAGGGCGATGGTGGTTGCTCATCAGCATTGAAAGGGATTTCGACCGGTTGCTGGGGCAGGCTCAGGCTGTCGTCGGCGAACACCACGACGTGTCCGTCCGGCCCATGTTCGAAGTGATAGTGGATGCCTTCTTCTTCGCATAGCCGCTGCAGCAATGCCAGATCGCTTTCTTCGTACTGAATGCAAAACGCCCTTGCCGGGTAGTGACCGACGCTCATTTCAATGCGGTAGCTGTGCGCTGGCAGGGCATGTTCCTCGAGCAGTTGCTGGATGATCTGCGGCGTACTCAGGTGAGTAAACACGCGGCGTTTGTGCGTTTGCGCCAGTTGTTGCAGATGCGGCACCAGAATCAGTCGATAGCCGACCCGATGCGTCCCGCGATGTTCGCAACTGGCGCTGGAAATGACGCCGTGCAACCCGTGCTGCTCACTGAGCCGCAGAAAGGCTGGCCGGTGCAGGAAGGATCCCGGGACGATGGCCGGGGCCAGGCCGAGCAGTTCGATGTCGAAACGGTAAGGCTGGTTCAGCGCTTCCTCGCCGCGAAAACGCACCACCGGCAGGCGCAATCCGCTGTCGGTCAGCGTAAGGGTGAAGGGACTTTCCTTGTCATTGAGCATTCGAGCAGGCCCTGTCAGGCGATACGGGGTTTCAAGGGTACGAAACCGTCGGCCTGAATGGTCATGTCAAAGGCGCTTTTCAGAATCCCCCTACATGCTTTGGTGAAGATGTCGATTCCGTCGGCTGTTTTTTTGGTCGATTGCCGACTTTAGGCCGTATAAACTTGCCGCCACGCGTCGGCCAATAGATGTCTCGGCGCCACAGATCAAGAGAGTGAGTAATGGGCGCACAGTGGAAGGTTAAACACAAAGAAGCGGCAGCCAACGCCAAAGGGAAGATCTTCGGCAAACTGGTGAAGGAAATCACCATTGCTGCACGCAACGGTGCCGATACCGCCACCAACGCACACCTGCGTCTGGTGGTCGAACAGGCGAAGAAAGCCTCGATGCCAAAAGAAACCCTCGATCGCGCGATCAAGAAAGGCGCCGGTCTGCTGGGTGAAACCGTGCAATACCATCGCGTGACCTACGAAGGCTTCGCGCCGCATCAGGTGCCGCTGATCGTTGAATGCGTCACCGACAACATCAACCGCACCGTTGCGGAAATCCGCGTGGCATTCCGCAAGGGCCAGTTGGGCGCTTCCGGTTCGGTGGCGTGGATGTTCAACCACGTCGGCATGATCGAAGCCTCGCCGGACAGCCCGGATGCCGATCCGGAAATGGCTGCGATCGAAGCCGGTGCCCAGGATTTCGAGCCGGGTGAAGAGGGCGCGACGCTGTTCCTCACCGACCCGACCGACCTCGACGCCGTGCAGAAAGCCCTGCCGGAACAAGGCTTCACCGTGCTCTCGGCCAAGCTCGGCTACCAGCCGAAGAACCCGGTCAGCGGCCTGAGCGACGAGCAGATGGCTGAAGTCGAAGCGTTCCTCGAAGGCCTCGACAACCATGATGACGTGCAGGACATGTTTGTTGGTCTGGCTGGCTGATCTGTCGCGCCAGTAATGATCTCTTCGCGAGCAGGCTCGCTCCCACACTGGAATGTATTTCAACTGTGGGAGTGAGCCTGCTGGCGATTGACCGTGCAGCGGTCACAGGTTCTCCAGCACCTCGATCACTTCACTGAACCCCGGCCGCCCCAGCACATCGGCCTGACAGCAACGTCGCTCCAGCGCCTGCATTTGCGCGCGCCGCTCCGTACTCAATCCTGAGTCGACACGCTCCAGCAATTCCCCCAACAACACACCGAACGCACGGACTTCCAGGCGCTGCAATGCGCGCGTCTGCACATCATCGCCGGTGGCATGAAACGACGCCGCGCCGAAATCCCCCAGCAGACAATCGCCACGATCGTTCAACAGAATGTTGTGGCCATACAGATCGCCGTGGGTGATGCCTTTGCGGTGCAGGTGCTGCGCTGCTGAGGCGATGCCTTTGGCGATGCGCAGGGCAACGTCGGCGGAGAACCGGCGATCTTCGGCATAAACATCCCGCGAGCAGGAGTCCAGGCTGGGCAAACCGGCGAGATTGCCGAAGCTCGGATCAATCAATTGCATCACCAGCCCCTGCTGTTGATCGGGATGGCCGCAGATGCGCCCTTCGACGCGGATCAGGTTCGGGTGCAGGCCGGCGGTGATGCAGGCGTTCATCTCATGCAACGGCGAGCCGTCGCTGGTCATCTCGCCTTTGTACAGCTTCACCGCAACCGCTTGCGCCGTGCCATCGTCACGCTGCCAGACCGCCCGGGAAATCACCCCGGAAGCGCCTTCGCCCAATTGCTGTTCAAGGCGCAGCACCGACCAGTCGATCAGCGGCGTGGCCTCAAGGGCAGCGGCATCGGCTTCGGTCTCCAGCGGATTGCCGGCGTAGGCCAGCCAGGTCAGGCTCGGCAAGGTCAGCAACCACTGCGGCAGTTCGCTGAGTTGGTTGGCAGCGATGCGGAGCAATTCCAGCCGATGGCAGTGGCGCAGGGAGTCTGGCAGCGATTGCAGGCGATTGCCGGCGAGCATGAGCTTCCGCAGAGCGGGGCGTTCACCGAGTTCGCTGGGCAGGCTTTCGATGCGGTTATCGGTGAGGATCAGCCAGCGCAGCTGCGGCGGCAGGGCGGCACCGGGCACATTGACGATGCGGTTGGCCTTGAAGCCGACCATGGTCAGCGCGGTGCACTGGCCGAGGCACGCCGGCAGTTCGGTGAAATGGTTGTCGGAGCAGAACAGCACGCGCAGGCGGGTCAGGCGATGCAGGTCAGCGGGCAGGCTGCTCAGCGCGTTGCCGCTGAGGTTGAGCACTTCCAGCGTGTCGGCCAGTTGGAAAATTTCGTTGGGGAATTCGGTCAGCCCGCAGGACAGGTCGAGGCGGGTGATGCCCGACAGCTCGCCGGCGCGCAGTTGAGCAAGGGTGTGCATGTTTGATTTCGCTATTGATCGGTGGAGCGACGCGGGGGCGCTGGAATGGGCGACATGATAGCGGTAAAGCAATCTCTGGTTTATCTGGTATTGAAGTTGGCCCGGGACCTTGTGGGAGCGAGGCTGCTCGCGAAAGCGGTGTATCAGTAAATGAATTCTGACTGACATACCGCTTTCGCGAGCAGGCTCGCTCTCACAGGGTAGGGTGTCAGTTGGGTTCGTGGATTTCCTGCAACTGCCCCAACCGGCTGCGCGTGCGCGCCAGGTCGATGGCGTGACCTTCAAGGCTCTGGCCCAGCGGCAACTGGCCGAGCAGGGTCAGGTGTTTGTCCTGATCGTAGAGCACGTCGATCAGATTGATGAAGCGCTGTTGCACGGCGATCGGACATTCGCCGAGCTGCGGCAGGTCATCGATGATCCACTGGTCGAAACGCTGGCACAGTTGCAGATAATCCATCACTGCCGTTGGCTGTTCACACAGATCGTTGAAGGTGAACGCGACTCGCCGGCCTTGGCAAAAACGGGCCTGAAGCTGGCGCTTGCCAACCTCGAGGGCCAGGGCAGGCGCGTCGGCTGGTGGCAGGTCCAGAGTCTGACGTTGAGCTGCCGTCGCCGGCCAAACGTAATGTCCTTGGGTAAACACTTGATGCGTGTGTTGGCGGTTGAGTGCGCGGTAGTCGTGGGCGCCGCCGACTTCCATCACTTGCATGCGCGTGTTGATCAGCTCGATCACCGGTTTGAAGCGCGCGTGATACAGCGGATTGGGCAGCAGGCCCTCGGGTGCATAGTTGGAGGTCACCAGCAGCATGATCTGCCGTTTGAACAGGGCCTTGAACAGCCGCGTGATCAGCATCGCGTCGCCGATGTCATGCACGTGAAACTCGTCGAAACACAGCACCTGGCAATCTTCCAGCAACTCATCCAAGGTGATTTCCAGCGCGTCTTCCTCCTGGCGATGACGGAACATGCCGTCGTGCAACCGAGCGAAGAACTGATGGAAATGCAGGCGGCGTTTGCGCGTGATGGGCAGTGCCTGGAAAAATCCGTCGAGCAACCAGCTCTTGCCGCGCCCGACGGCGCCGTACAGATACAGACTCGGCGGGGTGTGGCCGCTGTCGCCGAGCAGCACGCTGGCTTGCTGCGCCATGCAGTCGATGACTTGCTGCTGACTGCGGCTGAGGGTGTAGCCCTGGCTTTTGGCCTTGTCACGGAAATAATCGCGGATGGTCGCGGCATGAGCGTCGTGCCCGGCGCCGGCGGGCAGGCCTTTGCCGAACAGGCGGCGCAGCAACGGCCAGCGTTGGCTCATTCGTGATCGTTTCGGCGTTCGGGCGGGCACGCGGGTCAGGCTCCTGGTTGATTGGGCCGACTCCACCGGAGCTCGGCGCTAAAGTTTAACCAGACCTCGGACATAGGCTCCATGAAATATGCATGATTCCCCTGTAGGAGCTGACGAGTGCAACGAGGCTGCGACTTTTGATCCTGGGTTGCCGCGAACAGATCGCAGCCTCGTTGCACTCGCCAGCTCCTACCAGAGGCGGATTTCAGAACGGTGGCGATTGCTTGAGCAACTGCGCTGCCGGCGAGTCGGTCGGCCTGACCACCGCATAGTTGTAGCCCGGCCCTGACCAGTAATCGGCCTGCAGATCGCCATCGCTGCGCGAGCCACGCGGCAGCAGGGTGTTTTTCGGCCCCGGTGGACGCAGGTAGAAACTGACCTTGTGGCCGCTGCCATCCTCATACATCACCATCGCCGCCGCGCCTTCATCGGTGCTGAGCAAGCGCCCGCTGACCGGCTCGAATCCGGCAGCTTTCAAGTCCGGCAAGCGCCCGGCACCGCTGAAGTAGCGGTCGAGCCAACGCTGCATGTCGCCGTCGCTGTCGACCTTGTAATCGGCGGGCAGTACGCCTTGCTGGGCGATCAGGCGATAGGCTTGCAACGCGTCAGTCATCGGCAATTGCGCAGGGCGCGCCAGGGTCATTTCCCGCGCCTGCCAGCCACTGAAACCGCCGACGCTGACGGCGATCAGCAACACCGCCGCGCTGGCCAGATGCCGACGAGACTGCTGGCGGCGGCGCTGGCGAATCATCATCGGGTCGAGCGCCGGATTGGCCGGTTGCTGCAACGCGCCACTCAGCGCTGCGCGCAACTGTTGGGCATCGCGTTGCCAGGCGCGCACCTGCGCCGCTTCTTCGGGGTGGCTGGCCAGCCAGGTCTCGAGCACGCGCCGATCGGCGTCGCAGAGCTGGTGGTCGACGTAGGCGTGCAAATCACGTTCGCTGGGAGGCAGGCTGATCATTTGAGTATCCGCAAGGAAGGGCTGCTGATTTCGCCGTCGCTGAGTTGGCGCAAGGCCTGGCGGGCGCGGGACAGGCGCGACATCACGGTGCCGATCGGGGCGCCGAGGATCTCGGCGACCTCTTTATAGGACAGGCCTTCCACCGAGACCATCAGCAGCAAAGCGCGCTGTTCGGTGGGCAGGCGTTCGAAGGCTTGCAGGGTCGACTGGGCGATTACCGTGCGTTCCACTGAGGGTTCGGCGTCGTCACGGCCGGTGAAAAATTCCAGCATCCGTGCATAGCGCCGCGAGCGACGGTGCGCATCGAGAAATTGCCGATAGAGAATTGCGAACAGCCAGGCGCGCAAGTCGCCCTCGGCGCGTTTCTCGCCCCAGGCCGACAGCGCCCGCTCGAGGCTGGCCTGGACCAGATCGTCAGCGCTGCTGCTGTTGCGCGTCAACGACACGGCGAAGCGGCGCAATCTGGGAATGATTTCTCTCAACTGTTCGTCGAATTCGCTCATGAATTTCTGCTGGTCGCTACGCTGTGGACTAGGAAGACGCCCGTCAGCGCAGGTTATTCCCCGTGCGCAAAAATAAATACCGCGCCGTGGAATAAACCCGGATGGGGTGCGTCTTGCTGACTCTTTCCACTTGTGGCCGATGGCCTGGAGATATTCATGGTTGATCGCTCGTCCCCCAACGCTGCACCGCCCGGCAGGCCGCCGCGCCAGCCACTGAGCGCCGCGAGCCTGGTCTTTCGCCTGGGCGGCATTGCCGTGATTGTCGCCGCCGTGGCCGGGGCGTTTGCCTACGTGCATGGCAACCTTGACCCACAACGATTGACGCCAAAAGCGTTGGTCGATGTGCTGGAAAAGAACAACGGCGTGCATCCCGGTTTCCGCCGCAATCACGCCAAGGGCGTGTGCGTGATCGGCCATTTCGAAAGCAGCGCCGAGGCGCGCGCGTTTTCCACCGCGCAAGTGTTCAATCTGCCGCAGACGCCGGTGGTGGGGCGTTTCGCCTTGCCGGCGGGCAATCCCTATGCGCCGGACAGCGCCGTACCGATCCGCAGCCTGGCGCTGCGCTTCACCCAGGCGAACGGTCAGCAATGGCGCACCGGCATGAACAGCATGCCGGTGTTTCCGGTGGGCACGCCTGAAGCGTTCTACCAATTGCAGCAGGCGCAGTCGCCGGATCCAGCCACTGGCAAACCCGACCCGACGAAGGTGCCGGCGTTCTTCGCTGCACACCCGGAAGCCGTGCCGTTCTTGACGTGGGTGAAGACCGCCAAGCCTTCGGCCAGCTACGCCACCGAAACCTATAACAGCATCAATGCGTTCTATCTGGTCGATGGCAACGGTAAAAAGCAGGCCGTGCGCTGGAGCATGACCCCGTTGGCGCAGGACGCGGCAGGTGCCACGGCCCCTGAAGGCGCAGACTTTCTCGAGAAGGACTTGGTGCAACGTCTGGCCGCCGCACCCTTGCGCTTCCAGTTGAACATCACCCTGGCCAACGCCGACGACCCGGTCAACGATGCCAGCAAGACCTGGCCCGCAAATCGCAAAGTGCTGAACGCCGGGACTTTGGTGCTGGAGAAAACCCAGCCGCAGCTCAGCGGTGAATGCCGCGACATCAACTACGACCCGCTGGTGCTGCCGGCCGGGATTCAAGGCTCGGCAGATCCACTGCTGGCCGCGCGTTCTGCCGGCTACGCCGATTCCTACCTGCGTCGCACCAGCGAAGTCAGCCAGTTGCCCGCCGCCAAACAGGAGGCTCGTCCATGAACAAGCAACCGACGCATTTCGTTTTGCTGGCGCGCCTGCTGCACTGGCTGATGGCGCTGATGATCATCGCCATGCTGTTTATCGGCGCGGGCATGGTCACTTCGGTGTCGTCTCGCCATGAATGGCTGATTCATTTGCACAAGCCGCTGGGCATCGCGATTCTGGCGCTGGTGATCGTGCGCCTGCTGGTGCGCTTCACCACCCGCCAACCGCCGCTGCCGGATGATCTGCCGGGCTGGCAGGTGTTGGCAGCCAAGGCTTCCCACGTCTTGTTGTATGCGTTGATGCTGGTGTTGCCGCTGCTCGGCTGGGCGATGATCAGTGCCTCGGGCGAGCCGGTGATGCTCACGGCGTCGCTGCATCTGCCGTCGATTGTGCCGGCTGACGCGCAACTGTTTGCGGTGCTGCGCAAGTCCCATGGCTATCTGGCGTATCTGCTGTTTCTGACGGTGCTGCTGCACCTGGCGGCGGCGCTGTTTCATGGCTGGGTACGTCGTGACGAAGTGCTCGACAGCATGTTGCGCGGGCGCGATCGCGGCTGACCGCTTAAAGCAAAAGATCGCAGGCCGGCTGCGATCTTTTGTCGTTACAGAGGAGGGAATCAGCGCAGGGTGTCGACCATGTCGGCGAGGGTGGTCAACACATCCTTGCCCAATTGCTTCGAACGTTTGCCCGACCAGCCGGTGATCTTGTCCGGGTGGTCGTCGTGGTCCTTGAACGGCATCTCCAGGGTCAGCGACAGGCAATCGTATTTCTGCCCGACGCTGTTGCAGGCCAGGGTCATGTTGGCCTGTCCCGGTTCGTCGCGGGTGTAGCCGTAGGTGGTCTGGAAGTCTTTGGTGGTGTGCTTCAGATGGCTGCGGAAATGCTCTTCAAGCTTTTCGATGCGCGGTGTAAAGCCAGGATTGCCTTCACAGCCGGCGGTAAAGACGTGGGGGATTTCCTCGTCGCCGTGCACGTCGATAAACGCATCGACGCCATATTTTTCCATCTGCTGCTGGACGAAAAGCACTTCCGGACTGATGTCCTGGCTGGCGTTCTGCCAGGCCCGGTTCAAGTCCTGACCCATGGCATTGGTGCGCAGATGGCCGTGGAAGGCGCCGTCCGGGTTCATGTTCGGCACCAGATACAGATCGGCGATGGCCAACAGTTTGTTCAATACCGGATCATCCTGGCGCTCCAGACGCTCGATCACACCTTCCATGAACCATTCCGCCATGTGCTCGCCCGGATGCTGCTGGGCAATGATCCAGATCTTGCGCTGGCCTTCGGCACCGGTGCCTTTGCGCAGCAGCTGAATGTCCCGGCCCTCGACACTTTTACCGGTCGCCAGCAATTCGGTGCCAGCCTTGCTCAGCGCCTGTTCGATCAACCAGTCGTGGCGGCCGCGGCTGTAGGGCTCGAAGTAGGCGAACCAGGCGTGGGTCTGTTCGGCTTCGAGGCAAAAGCGCAGGCTGTCGCCTTCGAAGCTGGTGGGGATGCGGAACCAGTTGACGTGGTCGTAGGAAGCGACTGCCTGATAGCCGGTCCAGGCCTTGTTATAGGAGGACTGGCTGGCGTTGACCAGACGAAACCAGTGTTCCTGATGCACATGCAGGCCGCTGGCCTTGAAGTGGAACCACTGAAAATGAGCGCTGCGGGTGTCCGGGCGGATGGCCAGAACCGGATTGAGCGGGTTGCTGATGTCGATGACTTGGATATTGCCGCTGTCGAAATTGGCGCTGATGTCGAACGAAGATTTGGCCACGGTCATAATCGCTTCCAGAGCAGGATTTTTATGACCGGTACTTTACACGCAGGCAGGGCTGAAACCGAGGGGAATTGCGGGCGTAGCGGGGGGCGTCTTCCGTGACGCGCCAGCAGCTTAGAGGCTATGCGATTGATTCTCAAGTGCTGATTGCCATTAGTTTTGCCCAATGTGGCCGGGCTCGGCTTGCCAATCAATATTCTTTTGATATTATCCGCGCCATCGAATTTGCAGCACCCCAAGACTTCATTAGCCTGAAGACACAAGCCCGAAAAACGGGCAAAAAAAGACCCGGCAAAAAGCCGGGTCAAAAACCGTGATTAGCCTGATGAGGAGATAGTCCAGAAGACCGACCTAAGGTCTCTGGTCCATCGACTGATCTCGCGACCAGCTGCTTGCAATAATAATCATTATCATTTGCAAGTCAAATGTTTTTATCTGCGCGATGGGAAAATTCTTTCCTGTCCGCCCGTACCTTGTCCGCCGTGACTTCGTCGTTATCGATCGAATGGTCGACCATCGCCCGCGCCATATCCACCATGTGCACCACCGAAAAGGCCAGATCGCGACTGGTGCCTTGCAGGTTTTCTGCGGCCTTGAACGCGGTGGCGGCTGCACATCGCAACAGATCCGAGGCATGCACCAGCGCTTCCTCGCCGCTGAGATGGCCTTTGACATTGAAAAAACGTTCGTCCGTCTCGGGTTCTGAAACAGCCGGTTTCAAGTAGTAATCCAGCGCGCGCTGTGCGGCGGCATTGCCTTGAGGGGAGGTGAAGCTGGTGTCGATTTGCAGATCGGGCAGGTCTTTGCTGCTGATGTTCATCATGAAACGTCACTCCATGTTCGATTGAAAGTCCGTTTCCTTAGGATAGTACCGCCTGTATTTGTGACGAGAATTTAAATACTACAATATGTGTTTTGCCGGTCGAAGACGTCCGCGTAAGGTGCGGCACATGGATAAATGGATTGAGTTGGTCAAGGCCAAGATGAGTGAACTCAAAGTCACTCAAACAGAGCTCGGAGAGCGCGTCGGCATGTCCCAGGGCGGGATCGGTCATTGGCTGAACAAGCGTCGCGAACCCGGTGTCACCGAAATGAACCGCGTGCTCAAGGCGCTGGGAATGGACTTCCTGGAAGTCGTTCTGGTGATCCGCGAACCGCAGTCGACGCCGGAAGACGAAATGCCGCTGGCACAGAAGTACAACCCGTACTTCCGTTACCCGGTTTACGACTGGCGAGCGCCATGTGAGGTGCGTGACGCGGCGGCGAGCTATCCCGGAGCATCAGCGAAGCAGCGCTTCGAACTGACGGATTACCACGCTCGCGGCGGTGCGGCGTTCTGGCTGACGGTGACGGGGGATTCGATGACCGCGCCGAGCGGCCAGAGCATTGCCGAGGGCATGCTGATTCTGGTTGACCCAGAGTTGGAGGCAGTGCCTGGCAAACTGGTGATCGCCCAGTGGCCGGACAGCGAAGAAGCGATTTTCCGCAAACTCGACGAACAGGCCGGCCAGCGCTACCTGGTGCCGCTCAACCCGACCTGGCCGAAAACCCTGCTCACCGATGAATGCCGGATCATCGGCGTGGTGGTTCAGGCAACGGCGCGTTACTGAACGGATCGATCCTCGCGCAAGGCCAGGATCGATCCTTTTATTTCATCCGTCTTCCAGTTCAACCAGAGCGCTGCCTTCGCTGACCATATCGCCTTCCTGGCAATACAGCGCTTTGATCACACCGGCGTGCGGCGCGCGGATGCTGTGTTCCATCTTCATGGCTTCAAGCACCACCAGTTGCGCCCCGGCCTCAACCGACTGTCCCGTTTCGACCAGCACGCGCACGATGCTGCCGTTCATTGGCGCGGTCAGACCGCCCTGATGGCTGTGGCTGGCTTCGACGGCACTGATCGGATCGAACGCTTCGATGCGCCGCAACTCGCCGTCCCATTGCAGATACAACGCGCCACCCTGACGAATCGCCCGTAATGTGCGGCGCACGCCGTCATGCTCGACGGTCAGCGCTTCGCCCTGCAGTTTTGCATGGGCCGCAGTTCTCAAGGTCAACGCGCGATCCTGTCCCTCGCAACTCAGATGCAAGGTGATTTCCGCCGGCAAGCCTGCGCGCAAACCACTGCTGCAAGACCAGGGAGAGGCGGCATCATCCGCCCGCGCACGCTTCGGCAAACTCTGCGCAAACGCTTGCGCCGCCGCTTGCCAGAACTCATCGCTCAACGCGCCCGGCGCTGGCAGCAATTGCTCCTGATAGCGCGGAATAAACCCGGTATCCAGCTCTGCCGCCGCAAACGCCGGATGCGCGATGATCCGGCGCAGGAAATTGATGTTGGTCTTCAGCCCGCCAATCGCAAACTCGTCGAGCATGCTCAACAGACGCAAGCGCGCCTGTTCGCGATCTTCACCCCAGGCAATCAGCTTGCCGAGCATCGGGTCGTAGAAGGGCGATATCGCGTCACCTTCCTCGACCCCGCTGTCCACCCGCCGCCCCGCGCCCTGTGCCGATTCGCGGTACAAGTCCAGACGCCCGGTGGCCGGCAGGAAATCATTCGCCGGATCTTCGGCATACAAACGCACTTCGATCGCGTGACCATTGAGTGGCACCTGCGCCTGAGTGATCGGCAGCGTTTCCCCACGAGCGACGCGAATCTGCCAGGCGACCAGATCCAGCCCGGTGATTGCTTCGGTCACCGGGTGCTCGACTTGCAGCCGCGTGTTCATCTCCATGAAGAAAAACTCGCCGCGCGCATCCAGCAAAAACTCCACGGTGCCGGCGCCGACATAACCGATCGCCTGCGCCGAACGCACAGCCGCTTCGCCCATTGCCCGGCGCAACTCGGGCGTCAGACCCGGCGCCGGGGCTTCTTCGACGACTTTCTGGTGCCGACGCTGAATCGAGCAGTCGCGCTCGTTGAGGTACAGGCAGTTGCCGTGCTGATCGGCGAACACCTGAATCTCCACATGACGCGGCTTGAGCAAATACTTTTCCACCAACATCCGCGAGTCGCCAAATGACGATTGCGCTTCGCGCTGCGCCGAGGCGAGGGCTTCAGAAAGTTGGCTGACATCTTCGACAACTTTCATGCCTTTGCCGCCACCACCCGCAGTGGCCTTGAGCAGCACCGGATAACCGATGCGCTCGCAGGCTTCGCGGAAGGTGTCGAGGTCCTGCGCTTCGCCGTGGTAGCCCGGCACCAGTGGCACGCCGGCCTTTTCCATCAGCGCCTTGGCGGCGGATTTGCTGCCCATCGCATCGATGGCCGAGGCGGGCGGGCCGAGGAAGATCAGTCCGGCGGCTTCGATGGCGCGGGCGAATCCAGCGTTTTCCGAGAGAAAACCGTAGCCGGGATGAATCGCCTGGGCACCGCTGGCCTTGGCGGCGGCGATCAATTTATCGATTTGCAGATAACTCTCGGCAGCCTTGCTGCCGCCCAGATCAACACGAATATCGGCTTCACGGCTGTGCCGCGCATCGCGGTCAGTGGCGCTGTGCACGGCGACGGTGGTCAGGCCCAGAGCCTTGGCGGTGCGCATCACGCGGCAGGCGATTTCGCCGCGGTTGGCCACCAGCAGGGTAGTAATCACAGGTGCGCTCATCAACGCGACTCCTTGGTGGATGCGGCTTGCCAGTTCGGTGGGCGTTTTTGCAGGAAGGCACGCAAGCCTTCCTGGCCTTCAGGGCTGACGCGAATCCGCGCGATGGCATTTTCGGTGTAGCGGCGCAGGGCCGGGGTCAGCGCGCCGTTGCCGACTTCGCGCAGCAAGTCCTTGCTGGCGCGCATGGCGGCGGGGCTGTTGAGCAAAAGGTTGTCGATCCACTGTTCGACCTGTTGCTCCAGTTCAACGGCCGGATAGCTTTCGGATAACAAGCCGATCTCCCGCGCCCGCTGCCCGCCGAAGCGCTCGGCCGTCAGCGCATAACGCCGCGCCGCCCGCTCACCGATCGCCTGCACCACGAACGGGCTGATCACGGCCGGTGCCAGGCCGATGCGCACTTCCGACAGGCAGAACTGCGCGTCATCGGCGCCGATCGCCATGTCACAGCAACTGATCAAGCCCAGCGCGCCACCGAACGCCGCGCCCTGAACCACAGCCAGAGTGGGGATTTTCAGCTTGGCGAGGTTGTACATCAGCTCGGCCAGCTCGCGCGCGTCGTCGAGGTTGGTGTGGTAATCGAGTTCCGCTGATTGCTGCATCCACGCCAGGTCGGCACCGGCACTGAAATGCCTGCCGCGCCCGCGCAGCAGCAGGAAGCGCAGGCTCGAATCGCTGGCGACCTTGTCGAGGGCGAGGATCAGTTCGCGGATCATCTCGGCGTTGAATGCGTTGTTTTTCTCCGCGCGATTGAGCCACAGCGTCGCGAAACCGCGTGGGTCGTTTTGCAGTTCGAGGGTATTGAAGTCGCTCATATTCATCCGTCTCCACGGTTCTTGTGGGAGCGAGTCTGCTCGCGAAAGCGGGGTATCAGTCGATCTATCCGCCGCCTGACAAAGCGCATTCGCGAGCAGGCTCGCTCCCACAAAAAAACATCACATCCGGAACACGCCGAAGCGGCTCGGTTCGATTGGCGCGTTCAGCGACGCGGACAAGGCCAGGGCCAGTACGTCGCGGGTCTGCGCCGGGTCGATGACGCCGTCGTCCCACAGCCGCGCGCTGGAGTAGTAGGGGTGACCCTGTTCTTCGTACTGATCGAGAATCGGCTGCTTGATCTCGGTCTCCTGCTCGGCGCTGAACGCCTGACCGCTGCGTTCGGCCTGTTCGCGCTTGACCTGCACCAGCACACCGGCTGCCTGTTCGGCGCCCATCACGCCGATCCGCGCGTTCGGCCACATCCACAAGAAACGCGGATCGTAAGCGCGCCCGCACATGCCGTAGTTGCCGGCACCAAAGCTGCCGCCGATGATCACGGTGAATTTCGGCACTTTGGCGCAGGCCACCGCGGTCACCAGTTTCGCGCCGTGCTTGGCGATGCCGCCGGCCTCGTATTTCTGGCCGACCATGAAACCGGTGATGTTCTGCAGAAACAGCAGCGGGATGCCGCGCTGGCAGGCCAGTTCGATGAAGTGCGCGCCTTTCTGCGCGGCTTCGGCGAAGAGGATGCCGTTGTTCGCCAGAATCGCGATCGGGTAGCCATGCAGGTGAGCGAAACCGCAGACCAGCGTAGTGCCGAACAGCGCTTTGAATTCATCGAACACCGAACCGTCGACCAGCCGCGCGATCACTTCGCGCACATCGAATGGCTGCTTGGCGTCAGCCGGAACCACGCCGTACAACTCGTCGCTGGCGTACAGCGGCGCAATCGGCGTGCGTTGCTGCACCTCGCCGAGCTTGCGCCAGTTGAGGTTGGCGACGCTGCGGCGGGCGAGGGCGAGGGCGTGTTCGTCGTTCTCGGCGTAATGGTCGGCCACGCCGGAGGTCTTGCAGTGCACATCGGCGCCGCCCAGATCTTCGGCGCTGACCACTTCACCGGTCGCAGCTTTCACCAGCGGCGGGCCGGCGAGAAAAATCGTCGCCTGGTTGCGCACCATGATCGCTTCGTCCGCCATCGCCGGCACATACGCGCCGCCTGCGGTGCACGAGCCCATGACCACGGCGATCTGCGGGATGCCCATGGCGCTCATGTTGGCCTGATTGAAAAAGATCCGCCCAAAGTGCTCGCGGTCTGGAAACACTTCGTCCTGACGAGGCAGGTTGGCACCACCGGAATCCACCAGATAAATGCACGGCAGGCGATTCTGCTGGGCGATGGTCTGCGCACGCAGGTGCTTCTTCACGGTGAGCGGGTAATACGAGCCACCTTTCACCGTCGCATCGTTGGCGACGATCATGCACTCCACGCCTTCGACGCGGCCGATGCCGGCGATCACCCCGGCAGCCGGGACGTCTTCGCCATACACGGCGTGAGCCGCCAGTTGGCTGATTTCGAGAAACGGCGAGCCCGGATCGAGCAAGCGATTGATGCGCTCGCGCGGCAGCAATTTACCCCGCGAGGTGTGGCGTTCCTGCGCTTTGACACCGCCACCCTGCGCAACTTGAGCGAGCAGGGTGTGCAGCGCGTCGACCTGTTTGAGCATCGCCGCGCTGTTGGCGGCGAACTCCGCTGAACGCGGGTTGAGCTGAGTGTGCAGAATCATGGGGCTTACTCCGTAAGCAGCTTCTAGCTACAAGCGGCAAGCTGCAAGTCGGGGCAAGAGCGTGGATCTCTTGCAGCTTGTAGCTTGCGGCTTGCAGCTGACGAAATTCATTTCGTCTCGTTGAACAGTTCGCGGCCGATCAGCATGCGGCGGATCTCGCTGGTGCCGGCGCCGATTTCGTAGAGCTTGGCGTCGCGCAGCAGGCGGCCGGCGGGGAATTCGTTGATGTAGCCGTTGCCGCCGAGAATCTGGATCGCATCGAGGGCCATTTGCGTGGCGCGTTCGGCGGTGTAGAGGATCACCCCGGCCGCGTCCTTGCGCGTGGTTTCGCCGCGCTCGCAGGCCTGGGCCACCGCGTAGAGATAGGCGCGGCTGGCGTTGAGCTGGGTATACATGTCGGCGACTTTGCCCTGGATCAGCTGGAATTCGCCGATGCTCTGGCCGAACTGCTTGCGGTCGTGGATGTACGGCACGATCAGGTCCATGCACGACTGCATGATTCCGGTCGGGCCGCCCGAGAGCACCACGCGCTCGTAATCGAGGCCGCTCATCAGCACTTTCACGCCACCGTTGAGCACGCCGAGAATGTTCTCTTCCGGTACTTCGACGTCATCGAAAAACAGCTCGCAGGTGTTGGAGCCGCGCATGCCGAGCTTGTCGAACTTGTTGCTGCGGCTGAAGCCTTTCCAGTCACGCTCGACGATGAACGCGGTGATGCCGTGCGGGCCTTTTTCCAGGTCGGTCTTGGCGTAGATCACGTAGGTGTTGGCGTCCGGACCGTTGGTGATCCAGGTTTTGCTGCCGTTGAGGACGAAGCGGTCGCCGCGTTTGTCGGCGCGCAGTTTCATCGAGACCACGTCGGAACCGGCGTTGGGCTCGCTCATCGCCAGGGCGCCGACGTGCTCGCCGCTGATCAGCTTCGGCAGGTATTTGCTTTTCTGTTGGTGATTGCCGTTGCGGTTGATCTGGTTGACGCAGAGGTTGGAGTGCGCGCCATAGGACAACGCCACCGACGCCGAGCCACGGCTGATTTCTTCCATCGCCACTACGTGCGCCAGATAACCCAGACCCGCGCCGCCGTACTCTTCCGGCACGGTGATCCCGAGCAGGCCCATGTCACCGAATTTGCGCCACATGTCGGCGGGGAACAGGTTGTCGTGATCGATCTGCGCGGCACGCGGGGCGATCTGATCGGCGACGAAGGACTGCACCTGATCGCGCAGCATGTCGATGGTTTCACCGAGGGCGAAATTCAGGGATGGATAGCTCATGAGGCACCTTTTGGCTTTTTTATCGGGTGGAGCGCACGACGAATCGGCGTTCAGCTTTACGTTAACGTAAAGCTTCCACAGTTCGGCTGTCAATCGGCTTTACGTAAGCGTCAACTTGGGCGAGAGTAAGGGCAGTTCAGGATCAGATATCGGTTTGTTTCTGGTGGGAGCGAGCCTGCTCGCGAAAGCGCTGTATCAGTCGCCCTCAAGGCTGAATGACGCAGCGTATTCGCGAGCAGGCTCGCTCCCACAGGGATTCAAAACCGGGAAAACCCACTAATAAAGACAATAGGGGTCGTCATGGATCAACCCAGTGCAAACCCGCAGCGCAGCTACACCCGTGGCTCTCAGGACCAAGCCCTGCTGGCGATGACCATCGGTCAGCGCTTCGATCAGACTGTCGCGCAATACCCTGACGGCGAGGCTTTAGTGGTGCGCCATCAGCAGTTGCGTTACTCCTGGCGGCAACTGGCCGAAGCGGTGGATGAGCAGGCCAGAGCCTTGCTCGCACTGGGTGTGCAGACCGGCGATCGCCTCGGCATCTGGGCGCCGAATTGCGCGCAGTGGTGCATTACCCAGTTCGCCACGGCGAAGATCGGCGTGATCCTGGTCAACATCAATCCCGCCTACCGCAGCTCCGAACTCGAGTACGTGCTCAAGCAATCCGGCTGCCAGTGGCTGGTTTGTGCCGGAGCGTTTAAAACCTCGAATTACCATGAAATGCTCCAGAGCCTGGCGCCAGAATTGGCCGAGTACGCCATCGGTAAGCTGCGTAGCGAACGCCTGCCGGAGTTGCGCGGCGTGATCAGCCTCGATGCCAATCCGCCGCCCGGTTTTCTGCCGTGGTCACAACTGAGCAAACTGGCCGCCAGCGTCTCGCCCGATCAATTGCGCGAACGCAGCGCCAGTCTGCATTTCGATCAACCAGTGAACATCCAGTACACCTCCGGCACTACCGGTTTCCCCAAGGGCGCGACCCTCAGTCACTACAACATTCTCAACAACGGCTACATGGTCGGCGAAAGCCTCGGCCTGACGGCTGCCGATCGTCTAGTGATACCGGTGCCGCTGTATCACTGCTTCGGCATGGTCATGGGCAACCTCGGTTGCGTCACCCATGGCAGCACGATGATTTACCCCAACGACGCTTTCGATCCGGCGCTGACCCTGCAAGCGGTGGCCGAAGAAAAAGCCACGGCGCTATACGGTGTGCCGACCATGTTCATCGCCATGCTCGATCAGCCGCAGCGGCAGAGCTTCGACCTGTCGAGCCTGCGCACCGGAATCATGGCCGGCGCCACCTGTCCGATCGAGGTCATGCGCCGTGTGATCAATGAAATGCACATGAGCGAAGTGCAGATCGCCTACGGCATGACCGAAACCAGCCCGGTGTCGCTGCAGACCGGGCCAGCGGATGAGCTGGAGCTGCGCGTCACCACGGTCGGGCGCACCCAGCCGCAACTGGAAAGCAAGATCATCGACTCTGCTGGCCACCTCGTGCCGCGCGGCACCATCGGCGAATTGTGCACGCGCGGTTACAGCGTGATGCTCGGTTACTGGAACAATCCGCAGGCCACCGCCGAAGCCATCGACGAGGCGGGATGGATGCACACCGGCGATCTGGCGAGCATGAACGAGGAGGGTTACGTCAACATCGCCGGGCGTAACAAGGACATGATCATTCGTGGCGGCGAGAACGTTTATCCGCGTGAGCTGGAGGAGTTTTTCTTCACTCATCCGGCGGTGGCGGACGTGCAGGTGGTCGGCATTCCGTGCTCGCGCTACGGTGAGGAAATCGTCGCCTGGATCAAATTCCACCCCGGCCACAGCGCCTCGGAGCTGGAGCTGCAAGCGTGGTGCAAGGAACGCATCGCCCATTTCAAGACACCGCGTTACTTCAAATTCGTCGACGCGTTTCCGATGACGGTGACGGGCAAGATCCAGAAATTCAGGATGCGCGAGATCAGTATCGAGGAGCTGAAAACAATCGAGGGATAATCAAAAACCTTCTGTGGGAGCGAGCCTGCTCGCGAATGCGGTGTGTCATTGAGCGCAAATGTGTCTGGCACACCGTTTTCGCGAGCAGGCTCGCTCCCACAGGGATGCAGTGATAGAGAGACGAATTGCAGAAAGCACAAAGGGGAGCCGAAGCTCCCCTTTAATTTGTCGTTGCGTGCTCTTTTTATTATTGAGGGTCGGTCTGTTGTTGTTTTTGGCAACCGTGGCCCTGTACAGCTTTTTGGCGACCCCCATCCGGGGTCAAGAGCAAACGTATTTTTTTGAGCGCTGATCTGCTTTCTCGTTTAACGATCCAACCGATTCGGGAGCTACCTGAAGGTAGTTTTATTGTTCTCTGCCCGGTTGCGGGTCACTCCTGAGAGCACCCTGAAAAGCATACCTTCTCCAAAAAAATCTGTTAGCTGCGTCTCTGCCGTGTTGTTCTTGTTATGTCAGAGTCGTTACGTCTTGTTTTTATTGGTTTGCGGCTTTTTATTCTTGTTATGCGATAGAGATAGCAGGTGTCGTGCCAACTTTTAAAAAGCTTTATAAATCAGTCGGTTAGGGTTTTAGGGTTTTTTCAGCTCCGGGCAAAGCCAGACAATTTGTTTCCGTGTTACTCGCTTTTGCCCACATCGCTGACGCAGCGGTAACACCTCACTGCGCGCTGCGCGCCTTGGCCACCCGCGAACCGCTCGGACGGCCGAGCACTGCGCTGATCTGCTGGCCCGCGGCAATCAAGGCGTCCAGGTCGATACCGGTCTCGATGCCCAGGCCGTTGAGCAGGTACACCACGTCTTCGGTGGCAACGTTACCGCTCGCGCCTTTGGCGTACGGGCAGCCGCCGAGGCCGGCGATAGAGCTGTCGAACACCGCAATGCCTTCGAGCAGGCTGGCGTAGATGTTGGCCATGGCCTGGCCATAGGTGTCGTGGAAATGCCCGGCGAGTCTGTCCCGTGGCACCTGCGCCGAAACCACCTCGAACAGGCGCCGGGTCGCGCCCGCCGTGCCGATGCCGATGGTGTCGCCCAGCGACACTTCATAGCAGCCCATCGCATACAGTTCACGCGCGACCATCGACACTTGCTCCGGCGCAACGGTGCCTTCATACGGGCAGCCCAACACACAGGAAACGTAACCGCGCACGGTAACGCCGTGTTGTTTCGCCGCCTCCATGATCGGCGCAAACCGCGCCAGGCTTTCGCTGATCGAGCAATTGATGTTGCGCTGCGAGAACGCCTCGGAGGCCGCAGCGAACACCGCGACTTCCTTGACCCCGGCGGCGAGCGCGTCTTCAAAGCCGCGCAGGTTCGGCGCCAGTGCGCCGTAGGTCACTCCGGGTTTGCGCTGGATCTGCGCAAACACTTCGGCGGATCCGGCCATCTGCGGCACCCACTTGGGCGAAACGAAACTGCCGACTTCGATGTAGCCAAGCCCGGCGGCGCTCAGGGCATCGACCAGTTGCACTTTGTCGGCGACGCTGATCGGCTGGGCTTCGTTCTGCAGGCCATCGCGCGGGCCGACTTCGATCAGGCGTACTTGGGAGGGGAGGGACATGGGTGGGACCTGCCTGTTTTTTGAGTTCACGAAGAACCCTGTGGGAGAGAGCCTGCTCGCGAAAGCGGTGGATCAGTCACCGTTAATGCTGGATGACAGAATGCATTCGCGAGCAGGCTCGCTCCCACAGGGGCGCCAGTGTTGGCTAGACCGCCTGCTGGCTCTTGAGCGTCTGCTCCAACGCCTGCACGCAGCGCTCTTCGGCTGTGTCCAGCTCGAGCTTCATCTGTTCGATATCCAGCAACTGCTGTTCGAGCTGTTCGCGACGTTCGCTGATTTTCGCCAGCATGCTGTTGAGCTGTTTGGTGTTACCGCCGGACGGGTCGTAGAGTTCGATCAGCTCGCGGCATTCGGCCAGGGAAAAACCGATGCGCTTGCCGCGCAGGATCAGTTTCAGGGTGACCTTGTCGCGCGGCGAATAGATACGTTCCTGGCCACGACGCTCGGGGCTGAGCAGGCCTTGCTCTTCATAAAAGCGGATCGCCCGGGTGGTGATGTCCAGCTCGCGGGCGAGGTCGGAAATGCTGTAGGTCTGACTGCTCATGAAAGCGCTCGGAAAAGGGGCATGGCGCTAAGCTAATCGGTGGTTTACGTTTACGTCAAGCGGGATGGTTTTGGGGTGTCTGTACAGGCCTCTTCGCGAGCAGGCTCGCTCCCACATTCGACCGCGTTCCTTCAGATGAAATGCAATTCATTGTGGGAGCGAGCCTGCTCGCGAAGAACGATAACGCGGTAAAAAAGCCCTACACCTTCTCCAGCTTCTTCTCCTGCGCCGTCACCTGTTGGCACAACTCGATCATCTGCTCGCGCATCCAGCGATTCGCCGGATCCTGGTCGGTGCTTTCGTGCCAGTACAAATGCGTTTCCACCGACGGCACATCATTCACCGGCAAATTGAACGACTGCAAATCATGGCGGCGGGCGAAGCGTTCCGGCACGGTCATGACCATGTCGGTCTGCTGCATCACTTGCGAAGCCATCAGATAGTGCTGCGAGCGCAGGGCGATCTTGCGCTGGATGCCCATTTTGCCCAGCGCCAGATCGACATAACCCAGACCGCTGCGGCGGCTGGAAATATGGATGTGAGTCAGCGACAGGTAGTCATCGAGGCTGAGTTTTTCCTTGCCCGCCAGTGGGTGGCCCTTGCGCATGGCGCAGACGTAACGGTCGTCCATCAGCTTGACGTGGCGCACCTGCGGGTCGGTGTTGAGCGGCGCATCCACGGCGAAATCCAGACGCCCGGCCGCGAGTTCCTTGGTGGTTTCCCGGCGCTTGGACAGAAAGCTTTCGATGATCACCGTTGGCGCGAGGCGGCGCAGGCGCTGGAACAGTGGCGGCAGAATGATTGCTTCCGTCAGGTCGGTCATGCTGATGCGGTAGGTCTTGACCGCCTGCGCCGGGTTGAAGATGCGACTTTCCTGCACCGATACGCGCAGCAGCGACAGGGCGTTGCGCACCGGGCCGATGATGTTCTGCGCCATCGGCGTGGGCACCATGCCCTGAGCGGTACGCACGAAGAGCGGGTCGTTGAAGGTTTCGCGTAACCGCGCCAGCGCGTTGGACACCGCCGGCTGGGTGATGCCGACAATCTGCCCGGCGCGAGTCAGGTTGGCTTCGGTGTAGATCGCGTCGAAGACGATGAAAAGGTTCAGGTCGACCTTGCTCAGATTCATAACGCGGCTTCTCTTGTTATTAAGTGCAAGTGTTTTGGGGCTGACGATCAGCGGATCATATATTGGTGATGAATGTTTATACACGCCGAGAATAGGCTAGGTAAATGATCAGCGCTGTTCTAGCATCGATTGCATGACTTGAACAACCTCTGCCCGAGAAGGTAACTACCCATGGATTTCGCTTATTCGCCCAAGGTTCAGGAACTGCGTGAGCGCGTGACTGCGTTCATGGACACTTACGTTTACCCGGCCGAAGCGGTGTTCGAACGCCAGGTCGCCGAGGGCGATCGCTGGCAGCCGACCGCGATCATGGAAGAGCTCAAGGCCAAGGCCAAGGCTGAAGGGCTGTGGAATTTGTTTCTGCCTGAGTCCGAGCTGGGCGCCGGCCTGAGCAACCTCGAATATGCGCCATTGGCGGAAATCATGGGCCGTTCCCTGCTGGGGCCGGAGCCGTTCAACTGCTCGGCGCCGGACACCGGCAACATGGAAGTGTTGGTGCGCTACGCCAATGAAGAACAGAAACAGCGCTGGCTCGAGCCGCTGCTGCGCGGCGAAATCCGTTCGGCGTTCGCCATGACCGAGCCTGATGTGGCATCTTCCGACGCAACCAACATGGCCGCCCGAGCCGTGCGCGATGGCGATCAGTGGGTAATCAACGGTAAGAAGTGGTGGACCTCCGGCGCCTGCGATCCGCGCTGCAAGATTCTGATCTTCATGGGCCTGAGCAACCCCGACGCGCCGCGTCACGCCCAGCACTCGATGATCCTCGTGCCGGTCGATACCCCCGGGGTGAAGATCGTCCGGCCGCTGCCGGTGTTCGGCTACGACGATGCACCGCACGGTCACGCCGAAGTGTTGTTCGACAACGTTCGAGTGCCGTACGAAAACGTCCTGCTCGGTGAAGGACGCGGCTTCGAAATCGCTCAGGGTCGCCTTGGCCCAGGGCGGATTCACCACTGCATGCGTTCGATCGGCATGGCCGAACGTGCGCTGGAACTGATGTGCAAACGCTCGGTGAGCCGCACCGCATTCGGCAAACCGCTGGCCCGTCTGGGCGGCAACATCGACAAGATCGCCGACTCGCGGATGGAAATCGACATGGCGCGTCTGCTGACGTTGAAAGCGGCGTACATGATGGACACCGTCGGCAACAAAGTGGCGAAAAGCGAGATTGCGCAGATCAAAGTCGTCGCACCGAACGTGGCCCTGCGGGTGATCGACCGGGCGATCCAGATGCACGGTGGGGCAGGGGTGTCGAACGATTTCCCGCTGGCCTATATGTATGCCATGCAGCGCACCCTGCGTCTGGCCGACGGCCCCGACGAAGTGCACCGCGCGGCGATTGGCAAGTTCGAGATCGGCAAGTATGTGCCGAAGGAGATGCTGCGCAGCGGCCAGTAACACCGCGTCGCCTCATTCGCGAGCAGGCTCGCTCCCACAAGATTTGTGCACGCCACAGATCCAATGTGGGAGCGAGCCTGCTCGCGAAAGGGCCTGCACATTCAGCACATCGACATCAGGATCAATACACCCAAACCTCAACCCGCCGATTCTTGATCCGCCCTTCATCCGCGCTGTTGGTCGCCACCGGCATCAGCGCGCCAAAGCCACGCACCTCGCGCATGACCACACCGTTTTTGACCAGCTCGCGCCGCACCGCCATCGCTCGCAGCTTCGACAGCAGATCAGCCCGCGCCGGGTCATCCTTCAAATCACCAAACCCCACCAGCGTCACCGCCCGCTCGGTCTTGCCATTGCGCTTTATATAGTCGAGCACCCGCGCCAGATCCTGCCGCGCCTTGTTGTCCAGACTGGCGCTGCCCTCGGCAAAACGGAAATTCACTGTCAGACGCTGGGCATGCCGGCTGAGAGATTGATAACCCTCGGGCATCAGCGCATTCGGCGTCACGCTCATGGCTTGTACGGTCTGGCTTACAAAGCCGCTAGTCGCGACGATCGCCTGACCGCCTTGGCTCTGGGCAAAGCGGGCCAAGGCCTGCGCCCACGGATTCTGGCTGCCCGGCGGCAGATAAAAGAACAAGCGCCGCGACAGCGGATAATCTTCGGTGGCGATCAGACTGTTCAGCGGCAGCATCGCTTGCGAGGCGCCGTCGGCAATCGCCACGGCTTTGGCCTGACGCACGTAAGGCAAGCCGATGAAGCCGATACCTTGCGGATCGGCGCTGACCGCGTCGGACAATTGCTCGCTGGATTCGAAACGTTTCGCCGCGCTGCTGAGACTTTTCCCACGCCGGCTCAGGACCAGTTCCTTGAACGTGTCGTACGTCCCGGACTGATCATCCCGCGCATACAAATGAATGGCGCCGCCACGGCTACCGAGCTCTTCCCAGGTTTTCACTTCGCCGGCAAAAATCCGCGCCAGTTGCTCGGTGTTCAACTGCTGTAACGGATTGGCCGGGTTGAGGATGATCGCCAGGCCGTCGATGGCAATGACTTGCTCGGCTGCCGGACTTTTCAGATCGCCGAGGGTTTGCAGGGCGAGCAGCTCGCTGTCCTTGATCTCGCGGGAAGAGGCGGCCAGATCGGCGCTGGCGTTTTTCAACGCAGCGAAACCGGTGCTGGAACCGTGAGCGGCGACTTCGATGATCACGCGTTGCCCTTGTGCGGTCTGGCCGACGATGCGTTGTTCGTTGGCGGTGTCCGGGGTCTCGCGGTGGATTTTCAGCAGGCCTTGTTCCTGCAACAGGCCTTCGACCAGCGCCGGGCCGAGTTCGGCGCCGATGGTGTTGGAGCCCTGAATGCGCAATGCCGGGCCGTTTTCGGGGATCGGCAGGGCGGCGGCGGACACCGACAGCCAGCCACTCAACAGGAAAACGCAGAGAACACGCAGGGTCATGCCGGCACCGAATCAAGCCAAGGGGATTGCCGGGGAGATTAAGTCAGGCGCGTGACCGAAATATGACAGATCAAAAGATCGTCCGAACGCGGCCCGAGCCTTCGGCAACTCCTACAGGGAAAATGCATTCCAAATGTAGGAGCTGCCGAAGGCTGCGATCTTTTGCTTTTAGCTCAATTCAAGCCAGATCGGCGCATGGTCCGAGGGTTTTTCCATGCCGCGCAGTTCGTAGTCCACGCCGGCATCCTTGACCCGTGGCAGCAGGCCATGGGACGCCAGAATCACATCGATGCGCAGGCCGCGTTTGGGTTCATCTTCAAAGCCACGGCTGCGATAGTCGAACCAGCTGAACATGTCGCTCACGTCGGGGTTGAGGTGCCGATAGCTGTCGGTCAGGCCCCAGTTCTTCAGGCGCGCCATCCACTCGCGTTCTTCCGGCAGGAAGCTGCATTTGCCGGTTTTCAGCCAGCGCTTCATGTTGTCCGGGCCGATGCCGATGTCGCAGTCTTCCGGGGAAATGTTCACATCGCCCATCACCACCAGTGGCTGTTCATTGTGGAACTGGCTTTCCAGCAGCGCTTGCAGATCGCTGTAGAAACGCTCCTTGGCGGGGAATTTGGTTGGGTGGTCGCGGCTTTCACCTTGTGGGAAATAGCCGTTCATGATCGTCACCGGCACGCCGTTGGCATCGGCAAAAGTGCCCCAGATAAAGCGCCGTTGCGCGTCTTCTTCATCGGTGGCGAAGCCTTTATGGATGGCGATCGGTTCGTTGCGCGAGAGCAGGGCGACACCGTAATGGCCCTTCTGGCCATGGAAGTGCACGTGGTAGCCGAGGGCGCGGATGTCTTCGTGGGGGAACTGGTCGTCGTGGACCTTGGTTTCCTGCAGGCCGATCACGTCGGGCTGATGTTTTTCGATCAGCGCTGCCAGCTGATGCGGACGGGCACGCAGTCCGTTGATGTTGAAGGAAACAATCTTCATGGTCGGCAGTCCTGGCAAAAGGGCGATGCTAGCTGACATGGGGGAGATGGGCCAGTGTGGGACAAATCATTTTGGCCTGTGGGATTTGTGATGCCCTATGCAGCGCCTCTGTGGGAGCGAGCCTGCTCGCGAAGAGGCCGGCAAGATCGATGAAGATCCCGACTTGGTCTATACCTGTCAGGGGAACCACCACATCCGCCCAAGGTTCGTACCAACAAGCGCGCCAGCCTCCGAGCGCGCCCCCGGGGAGAATCACTGCAATGCCTGAAACCCAGTCCGCCGTTGCCGACATCCACATGCTCGACCGCGGCTATTCACGCGAAGCCCGCTCGTTGCTGTATCAGGCCTATCGCCACGAGCCGACCTTCGGCTACCTGTTCGAAGCCGAACGTCCCGGCTATGAACAACGCGTACGCGCCACGGTGCGCGAGTTGGTCAAACAGCATTTTCTCCAGGACCTGCCGGCGATCGGCCTGCTGGTCAACGACCGCTTGATCGGCATTGCCCTGATCGCACCGCCGCAACGCCGCCTGGGCGTTACCGAAAGCTGGGCGTGGCGCTTGCGCATGGTGCTCAGCACCGGTTTTCGCTGCACCCGGCGTTATCTGGAATACCACGATGCCGTTGCTGCATGCGTGCCGGGTGACTCGGTGCACATGCTGCCGTTGCTTGGTGTGCATCCGCAGTTTCAGGGCAAGCACTACGGCGAACAGTTGCTCACCGCCGTGCACAACTGGTGCGCGGTCGATGAAACCTCGCAAGGGGTGGTGCTCGACACCGGCAACCCCCGCTACCTGGAATTCTATAAAAGGCAGGGTTATCAGGAGATCGGCGAGGTTGCCGTCGGGCCGGTGCGCGAACACGTATTTTTCCACGCCAATCCGCAGGTGTTGCAAACAGCAACGGGATAGCGATCGAACTTCTTCACAAATTACCTGTTCTATCAGGCTCCCGAGCCCGTGATAGCATCCGCGCCTATGAAGTTTCCACGAAGATTTACCAGCGGCGTGCTGATGCTGTTATCCAGCTGCGCGGCGCTGGCGCAAAGTGAATTGGATGTACGGATCAAGCCGTCCAACGATGAACTCAAGGCCAATATAGAAGGCTATATCGGCAGCCTCGGCGATCGCGACGAAGAAGCCTTGCTGCGTTTCAGTCGCGGTGCCGAAGAGCAGGCGCGCAAAGCGGCGCAGGCGTTGGGCTACTACCAGCCGCAGATCGACAGTGACGTCAAGGGCGGGAAAAAACCGCGTCTGGTGCTGAACATCGATCCCGGCGAGCCGATTCGCCTGCGCAACGTCACTGTGCGCGTCGACGGCCCGGCGGCCTCGCTGAAATCCTTTCGCGTACCGAAAAGCGATCTGCTCAAGTCCGGCGCCGTGCTCAACCATGGCCGTTACGAAGACGCCAAACGGGTGATCCAGAACCAGGCCTCGCGCTTCGGTTACTTCAGCGGTCATTTCACCAGCCAGAAACTCATGGTCGATCCGCGCGCGGGCGTGGCCGACATCGAATTGATCTACGACAGCGGCCCGCGTTATGCGCTGGGCAAAGTCAGTTTCGAGGGCGACACGCCGTTCGACGAAGACCTGCTGCAACGCATGGTGCCGTTCAAGGCAGGCGAGCCTTATGATTCGGAACTGATCGCCGAACTCAACCGCGACCTGCAATCGAGCGGCTATTTCGAAGGCGTGCGCGTCGACGCGGCACCGACGGCAGCGCAGAACGATGTGATTCCGGTCGCCGTCAAACTCGACACGCGCAAGCCGCGCACCATGGGTCTAGGCCTCGGTTATTCGACCGACGTCGGGCCACGGATCAAGGCCAACTGGACGCGCCACTGGGTCAACCCGCAGGGCGACAGCTATGGCTGGGAGGCCGAACTCTCGGCGCCCCGGCAGAACGTCGGGCTGTTCTACGACATCCCGCTCGACCCACCACTGACCGACAAACTGCGCTGGGCCGGCGGCTATCAGTTCGAAGACATCGAAGGCTCCGACACCCTCAGCAAGCTGCTGACCTTCGGCCCGGAATGGCACAGCAAGTTGCCCAGCGGCTGGCAGCGGGTGATCTCGCTGAAATGGCAACGTGAAGAATACGAACTCGGCGACGACTCCGGCCTGAGCACGTTGCTCATGCCCGGCATCAGTTATTCGTACCTCAAAAGCGACAACCGCATCGACCCGCGCAACGGCTATCGCCTGAGCTTCGAAAGCAAAGTGGCCAAGGAAGGCCTCGGTTCGGACAACAACCTTTTATATGGCACCGCGCTGGTCAAAGGCCTGACCACGGTGTTCGACAAGCATCGCTTGCTCGGCCGTGTGCAGGTCGGCGGCAGCGCCACCAACGGCTACAACTCGATTCCGCCATCGCTGCGCTTTTTTGCCGGTGGCGATCAGAGCGTGCGCGGTTACGACTATCAGAGCCTGTCGCCGAAAAATTCCGATGGTAAACGGATTGGCGGTCGCTACATGGTGGCCGGCAGCGTCGAGTATCAATACTCGATCGCCGAAAAATGGCGGGTCGCGACGTTCGTCGACCAAGGCAACTCTTTCAACAAACTCGAACTGCCCGACCTCAAGACCGGGGTCGGTGTAGGTGTGCGCTGGGTCTCGCCGGTCGGGCCGATCCGCCTTGACCTGGCCCACGCGCTGGACGACGACGGCGGCATCCGGCTGCACTTTTCCATGGGGCCTGAGCTGTGAAGCGTGGTGTGAAAATTACGGCGCTGACGCTGTTGGCGCTGGTCGTGTTGATTGTCTTGAGCCTGGCCGCACTGCTTGGCACGCAGGCCGGCAGTCGTTGGGCGCTGGGCCTGGTGCCGGGCCTGAGCGTGGAGAATTTCCACGGTCGCCTCGCTGGCCAATGGAGTGCCGATCACCTGGTTTGGCAGCAAGACACCAGCCGCGTCGAGCTGAACAAGGCGATCTTTGCCTGGTCGCCGCTGTGCCTGACGCGCATGACCTTGTGCATCGATCAGCTCAAGGCCGAGCAGGTGATCCTGCAATTCCCGCCGAGCGAAGAAACCACCGAGAGCGGCCCGATCAAACTCCCCGATCTGCAATTGCCGTTGGCCATTGAACTGGGCGATGTCGAGGTGGGCAGCCTGTTGTTCAACGGCAGCGAACAGCTCAAGGGCTTGCAACTGGCGGCGCACTGGACCGCTCAGGGTTTGCAGATCGACAGCGTGAAGTTGCAGCGCGACGAACTCAGTCTGAACCTGTCCGGCCTGCTGCAACCGAGCGGTAATTGGCCGCTGACTATTCAGGGTGATCTGACCTTGCCTGCACCCGGAAGTGAGCCGTGGGCGCTGGCGCTGAAAGTTGAAGGCGATCTGCTGAAAACCCTCAACCTGCACGCCGACAGCCGTGGCTACCTCGACGGCCAGCTGAGCGGCGAGTTGCAAGCGCTGGCGGAAAACCTGCCGGCCAAGCTGCGCATCACCAGCGACGCGTTCAAGCCGAGCGCCGATCTGCCGGACACTCTGCAATTCAACCAGTTGGTATTGACCGGCGAAGGCGACCTGAAAAACGGTTACCAGTTGCTCGGCAATGCCATGCTGCCCGCGGAAAAATCGCCAGTGGCGCTGCTGCTCAAAGGCAAGGTCGACGCCAACGGCGCGCAGATCGCCGGCCTCGATCTCAACGCCAATGACACGCAAACCTTCAAGCTCACTGGCAGTGTCGACTGGAGCAAGGGCGTCAGCGCTCAGGCCAATATCAACTGGCAAGACTTCCCGTGGCATCGGCTCTATCCGGAAATCGACGAACCGCAAGTCACGCTACGTACCTTCACTGGCGAAGTGTCCTACACCGACGGCCAGTACCTCGGCAACTTCGACGCTGCGCTGGATGGCCCGGCGGGGGCGTTCACTTTAAGCAGCCCGTTCAGCGGCAGCCTCGAACAGATCGCCTTGCCGCAACTGGTCATGCAGGCCGGGCAGGGCAAGGCCGAAGGGCACGTCAATGTGCGCTTCGCCGACGGCATCGCCTGGGATACCGCGCTGGACCTGTCGGCGCTCAACCCGGCGTACTGGGTCGCCGAACTGCCGGGCACCCTGGCCGGGCCGTTGCAGAGCAAAGGCGAGATGAAGAATGATCAGCTCAGCCTCAGCGCCGACCTCGACCTCAAAGGCAAACTGCGCGGCCAACCGGCAATCCTGCAAGCCAAGGCTGACGGCGCGGGCGAGCGGTGGAACCTCAATGCCCTGCAAATCCGCCTCGGCGATAACAGCATCAGCGGCAAGGGCAGCCTGCAGGACAAACTCGGCGGGCAGATCGACATCAAGCTGCCGCGTCTCGCGCAGTTGTGGCCGCAGTTGCGCGGGCAGGTCAACGGTCAGGTCAACGTCGCCGGTACGCTGAAGGCGCCGCAGGGCAAGCTCGATCTGCAAGGTTCGCAACTGGCCTTTCAGGACAATCGCCTGCAAAGCCTCAACCTCGACGCCACCCTCGACAGCGCGCAACGAGCGAAGATCAATCTCAAAGGCAGCGGCATTCAGACCGGCGACACCTCGTTGGGCACCCTGACCGCCAGTGCTCAGGGCGATATCAAAAGCCAGAAACTCAACCTTGACCTGATCGGACCGAAGCTGAAACTGGCGCTGGGTCTGGACGGCAATCTCGACAAGGGCAACTGGCGCGGACGCTTGGCCAGTGGTGACATTCAGGCCGGTGGCCAGGACTGGAAGCTGCAAAGCCCGGCCAAGCTGGAACGCCTTGCGGACGGCCAGATCAATTTCGGCGCGCATTGCTGGCTGTCCGGCAATGCCAGCCTGTGTGGCGAAGACCAGCGCCTGATGCCCGAGCCGAAGCTGCGTTATCACCTCAAGCAATTCCCGATCGAAAGCCTTGCGCAGTGGCTGCCCAAGGACTTCGCCTGGCAGGGCCGACTCAACGCCGATCTGCAACTGGACCTGCCGGCGAGCGGCCCCAACGGCGTGGTCAGTGTCGATGCCAGCGGCGGCACCCTGCGCGTGCGCGACAAGGATCAGTGGCTGGATTTCCCCTACCAGACCCTCAAACTCAGCAGCAAGCTCACGCCCAAGCGCGTCGACACCGAGCTCAATTTTGTCGGCGGCAAACTCGGCGAATTGCTGGTCCAGGCGCAGCTCAATCCGCTACCGAAAAACAAACCGCTGAGCGGTTCGTTCCGCCTTTCCGGCCTCGATCTGTCGGTGGCGCGGCCGTTCGTGCCGATGGTGGAAAAACTCACTGGCCGGCTCAACGGCAGCGGCACTATTTCCGGTGGCCTGCTCGCGCCATTGGTCAACGGCACTGTGCAGCTCAGCGATGGCGAAGTGTCCGGCGCCGAACTGCCGCTGGAGCTGCAGAACCTGCAACTGACGGCGGCGATCGCCGGCGAATCGGTGCGCCTGGACGGTGGCTGGGACAGCGGCAAGACTGGCAAGGGCAGCCTCAACGGCAACGTAGCCTGGGGTCAGGCACTGGTGGTCGATCTGGCGCTCAAGGGCACGCAATTGCCAGTCAGCGTCGAGCCCTACGCCAAACTGGAAATGGCTCCGGATCTGAAAATTTCCATGGCCGGCGATGAGCTGAAAGTTGCTGGCAGGGTACTCGTGCCGAAAGGCGAAATCACCGTGCGCGAACTGCCGCCTTCGACGGTGAAAGTTTCCGACGACACGATCATCGTTGGCGCGCAGACCGAGGAGGGCAAACCACCGATCGCGATGAAAATGGACATCGACGTGATCGTCGGCCAGGACAAGCTGAGCTTCGCCGGTTTTGGCCTGACCGCCAACCTGCAGGGTCAGGTGCACATCGGCGACAACATGGACACCCGTGGTGAACTGTGGCTCAACGACGGCCGCTATCGCGCCTACGGCCAGCGCCTGACGGTGCGTCGCGCGCGTCTGTTGTTCGCCGGTCCCATCGACCAGCCGTATCTGGACATCGAAGCGATCCGCCAGACCGACGACGTCATCGCCGGTATTCGCCTGAGCGGCAGCGCCGAACAACCGACCACGCAGATCTTCTCCGAACCGGCCATGAGTCAGGAGCAGGCGCTGTCGTACCTGGTACTGGGCCGTCCGTTGAGCACCAGTGGCGAAGACAACAACATGCTCGCGCAAGCGGCATTGGGTCTGGGTCTGATGGGCAGCGCCGGGATCACCAGCGGCCTGGCCAAGGATCTGGGTATTCAGGACTTCCAACTCGACACCCAAGGCAGCGGCAACGACACCAGCGTCGTCGCCAGCGGCAACATCTCGGAAAAACTCAGCCTGCGCTACGGCGTCGGCGTCTTCGAACCGGCCAGCACCATCGCCTTGCGCTACAAGCTGAGCAAGAAGGTCTACGTCGAAGCGGCGAGCGGCGTGGCGAGCTCGCTGGATATCTTCTACAAGCGGGATTTCTAGCTCTCGCTCCCTTCAATGATCGTTCCCACGCTCTGCGTGGGAATGCCTCAAGGGACGCTCTGCGTCCCCGCTCTCAAAAATGGACGCAGAGCGTCCCCGGCTGCATTCCTACGCGGAGCGTGGGAACGATTCAGCGTGACCGGTCAGTGACTAATTACAAAGCCCCCTAACTATTGCGTTGACATTCGCTGCCTAAGCAGTAACATCTCGACATACATTCACTGCCTAGGCAGTTATCAGGTCGACCCATGAAGCATTTCACCCCGGAAGAATTCAAACATTGCCACCTCGGCCTGTTGCTCGGCCGTGCCGCGTTGCTCAAGGACCGGATCATCGACACCCACATGGAACCCCACGGCATCACCGCCGCGCAGTTCAAGGTGTTGATCATCATGGCCCAGTTCGGCGTCGATACCCCGGCCGAGCTGTGCCGCCATCTGTCGCTGGACAGCGGGTCGATGACGCGCATGCTCGATCGTCTGGAGCAGAAGGGCTTCCTGATCCGCCAACGCAGCGAAGATGACCGCCGTCAGGTGCAGTTGAAGCTGACCGAACAGGGTCAGCAGTTGACCGATCGCCTGCCGCAGATCGGTGCTGATGCGATGAATGAGCTGGCCGGCGCGATCTCCCGCGAAGAGCTGAAAACCCTGGAATACATCCTCAAGAAAATCCTGCTGGCCGCCGGTGACCCGATCACCGTCCAGCGTTTGGGTGAACACAATGAACGCTGAAATCATGCGCAGCAGCATGACGCTGTTGCTGTCGGCGATGATCCTCGCCGGTTGCGCCAATTACAGCGGCCTCGACACCGAAGGCCAGCGCCTCGACGCCGCGCAATTGAAGACAGCGCAGTCTCTGCAAGGCGTCACCCTGTCGCCAGCGGCGTGGCCGAAAAGCGATTGGTGGAGCAGCCTCGGCGATCCGCAGCTCGACGGCCTAATCCGTGAAGCCCTGCACGACAGCCCGGACATGCAGATCGCCGAAGCCCGCGCCCACCAGGCCAGTGCGGCAGCGTATGCCGCCGATGCCGAGCGCTATCCGACCCTCGACGCCAGCGCCGGCATCAGCCGTTCGCGTCTGGCCCGTGATCAGGATCCGTTGGGGCAGGGCGGGGCTTATGCGACGGTGCGCAATGTCAGCGCCGGTTTCAATTACAACTTCGATTTGTGGGGCGGTCAGCGCGATGCCTGGGAAGCCGCGCTCGGCGAGGCCCGCGCTGCTGAAGTCGACCGTCAGGCCGCGCAGCTGACACTTGCCGCTGACGTCGCCCGTGCGTATAGCGATCTCGGTCAGGCGCACATCGTTTACGACCTTGCCAGCGAGGACCTCAAGCGCACCCGGCAAATGCTCGACCTCAGCCAGCGCCGCTTGAGCTCGGGAATCGACAGCCAGTATCAGTTTCAGCAAACCCAGAGTCTGGAAGCCAGTTCTCAGGCCAGCCTGATCGACGCGGAAAAACGCCTGAACAGCGCGAAAATCGCCTTGGCGGTATTGCTCGGCAAAGGCCCGGATCGTGGCAACGAAATCGCTCGACCGAAAGTTCTGCAAGCCAGCGCCGTGGCGGTGCCGTCGGTGTTGCCGGCGGAACTGCTCGGCCGCCGCCCGGATCTGGTCGCGGCGCGCTGGCGTGTCGAGGCGGCGAGCAAAGACATCGATGCGGCGAAAACCCGTTTCTATCCCAACCTCAATCTATCGGCCTCGGCCGGCGCCGAGTCGTTGCTGGGTGATGCGATGTTCGGTTCGGCCAGCCGCTTCTTCAACATCGCGCCGACCGTGTCGCTGCCGATTTTCGATGGCGGACGCTTGCGCGCCAACCTCGATGCCCGCGACGCCGATTACGATCTGGCGGTGGCGCAGTACAACAAGAGCCTGGTCAAAGCCCTGGGTGATGTCGGCGATACCATCAACCAGCTGCGCGATATCGGCCGGCAGATCGGCGCGCAGCAACATGCCACCGACATCGCTCAGGATTCTTACAACACCGTCGTCCAGCGTTACGGTTCCGGTATCGGCAACTACCTGGACGTGCTCAGCATCGAGCAGCAATTGCTCCAGGCCCAGCGTCAACTGGCGACCCTCAATGCCGAGCAGATCGACCTGTCGATTCAACTGATGCAAGCGCTGGGCGGCGGCTTTCAGGGTGAAAACCTGAACGCAGCCAACGCCAGCCCCGCCTCGTCGCACCATTAATTCAAGGTATTTGTCATGGCCACTGCCGAAAACACCCAAGCTCAAGACAACACCCCGGACACCGGCAACCCGCGCAAACGCAAGGTGATGCTGCTGGCCCTCGCCGTGGTCGTCCTGCTCGCCATTGCCGGCGTCTGGGCCTATCACGAGTTCATCGGGCGCTTTAACGAAAGCACCGACGATGCCTACGTCAACGGCAACGTGGTAGAGATCACACCGCTGGTCACCGGCACCGTGGTCAGCATCGGCGCCGATGACGGGGATCTGGTCCAGGAAGGCCAGGTGCTGGTCAACTTCGACCCCAACGATGCCGAAGTCGGCCTGCAAAGTGCCAAGGCCAAACTGGCGCGCACTGTGCGTCAGGTGCGCGGCCTGTATAGCAACGTCGACGGCATGAAAGCCCAGGTCAACGCGCAGCAGGCCGAAGTGCAGAAGGCCCAGGACAACTACAACCGGCGGAAAAATCTCGCCCAGGGCGGGGCGATTTCCCAGGAAGAGCTGTCCCACGCCCGCGACGACCTGACCTCGGCGCAGAACGCCTTGGCTAACGCCAAACAGCAACTGAAAACCACCAGCGCACTGGTCGACGACACCGTGGTCTCGTCGCATCCGGACGTAATGTCGGCGGCTGCCGATCTGCGTCAGGCCTACCTGACCAATGCCCGCAGCACCTTGATCGCGCCGGTCACCGGTTACGTTGCCAAGCGCACTGTGCAACTCGGTCAGCGCGTGCAGCCGGGCACCGCGTTGATGGCGGTGATTCCGCTGGATCAGCTGTGGATCGACGCCAACTTCAAGGAAACCCAACTGCGTGACATGCGCATCGGCCAGCCAGTGGATATCGAGGCCGATATTTACGGCAGCGATGTGAAATACAGCGGCACCGTCGACAGCCTCGGCGCCGGTACCGGCAGCGCATTTGCCTTGCTGCCGGCACAGAACGCCACCGGTAACTGGATCAAGATTGTTCAGCGTGTGCCGGTGCGTATCCACATCAATGCCGAAGAGCTGGCCAGGCACCCGCTGCGTGTCGGTCTGTCGACCAATGTCGAGGTCAATCTGCACGACCAGAGCGGCCCGGTACTGGCCCAGCAACCGCCGCAAAAGGCCTCGTTCAGCACCAACGTCTACGAACGCCAACTGGCCGAGGCGGAGGCGATGATTGCCCAGTTGATTCACGACAACAGCGCAGCAGCAGGCAAGACCGCACAGCGCTGAGAGCACACCGGATCAGAAGCAGGCTCTGTGGTGAGGAGTTATCTGTGGCGAGGGGATTTATCCCCGCTGGACTGCGCAGCAGGCCCGTTTTTCCTGAGCCAAAAGAGGGGGCCGCTTCGCGACCCAGCGGGGATAAATCCCCTCGCCACAGATAAATCCCCTCGCCACAAGGGCCTGCTACCACAGGGCCGGCTGTGTTCATCAGGCCGCAGCGACCATCAGGTTTCATAGGATTCACAATGAGCAATAACGCTTCTTTCACGCCGCCCAGCCTGTTGCTCAGCACCATCGGCCTGTCGCTGGCGACGTTCATGCAAGTGCTCGACACGACCATCGCCAACGTGGCGTTGCCGACGATTTCCGGCAACCTCGGGGTGAGTTCGGAGCAGGGCACCTGGGTCATCACCTCGTTCGCCGTGAGCAACGCAATTGCGCTGCCACTGACCGGTTGGCTAAGCCGCCGCTTCGGCGAGGTGAAGCTATTTCTGTGGGCGACGATGCTGTTCGTGCTGGCGTCGTTTCTCTGCGGTATCTCGACTTCGATGCCTGAGCTGATCGGCTTTCGCGTGCTGCAAGGCCTGGTCGCCGGGCCGCTGTACCCGATGACGCAGACCCTGCTGATCGCGGTGTATCCGCCGGCGAAACGCGGGATGGCCCTGGCGCTGCTGGCGATGGTCACGGTGGTCGCGCCCATTGCAGGGCCGATTCTCGGCGGCTGGATCACCGACAGTTACAGCTGGCCTTGGATCTTCTTTATCAACGTGCCGATCGGCATCTTTGCGGTGATGGTGGTGCGTTCGCAACTGGCGAAACGGCCGGTGGTGACCAGTCGCCAGCCGATGGATTATGTCGGCCTGATCACGCTGATCATTGGTGTCGGCGCGTTGCAGGTGATCCTCGACAAGGGCAATGACCTGGACTGGTTCGAGTCGAATTTCATCATCGTCGGCGCGGCGATTTCCGTGGTCGCCCTGGCGGTGTTCGTGATCTGGGAAATGACCGACCGCCATCCGGTGGTCAACCTGCGCCTGTTCGCCCATCGCAACTTCCGCATCGGCACGCTCGTGCTGGTGCTGGGTTATGCCGGGTTCTTCGGCATCAACCTGATCCTGCCGCAGTGGTTGCAGACGCAAATGGGCTACACCGCGACCTGGGCTGGACTTGCCGTGGCGCCGATCGGGATTCTGCCGGTGTTGCTGTCGCCATTTGTCGGCAAATACGCGCACAAGTTCGACCTGCGTCTGCTCGCCGGCATTGCGTTTCTGGCGATTGGCCTGAGCTGCTTCATGCGTGCCGAGTTCACCAACGAAGTCGACTTCCAGCACATTGCGCTGGTGCAGTTGTTCATGGGCATCGGCGTGGCGCTGTTCTTCATGCCGACCCTGAGCATTCTGATGTCGGACTTGCCGCCAAGCCAGATCGCTGACGGCGCAGGCCTGGCGACTTTCCTGCGGACACTGGGCGGCAGCTTCGCGGCCTCGCTGACCACCTGGATCTGGATTCGCCGGGCCGATCAGCATCATGCGTATATGAGCGAGAGCATCAGCACATTTGAGCCTGCCACCCGCGAGACCTTGAATCAGTTGGGTGGGGCGAGTCAGTCGGCGTATGCGCAGATGGATCAGATCCTCACCAGCCAGGCGTACATGCTCTCCACCGTGGATTACTTCACGTTGCTGGGCTGGGGATTCATGGGGTTGATTCTGATTGTGTGGCTGGCTAAGCCGCCGTTTGCCGCCAAGGCCGGGCCGGCAGCTTCGGGGCACTAGAATCAAGAGCCCCTCACCCTAACCCTCTCCCGGAGGGAGAGGGGACTGACCGCGGTGGATGTTCGGTAGATATCGACCTGCCAGACATCAGTCGAACTCAGGTTTGGATAGCATGAAGATCGGCTCCCTTTCCCCCCTCGCCCCCCTGGGGGAGAGGGCTGGGGTGAGGGGGTAAAGCTTTTAGCCGTGCGGCAAAGCCAGTGGCGGGGCGAAATCGAATGGCGCCAGGGCATACCCGCTCTCATCCACCTGCAGCGCCCAACCCTGACGATCCCAATCCCCCAGCACAATCCGCTTCGCCGCTTGTTCACCAAGCTGCAACTTGTGAATTGCCGGGCGGTGGGTGTGGCCGTGGATCAGAGTCTTCACGCCGAATTCGTGCATCACTCGCGGAATCTCTTCCGGGGTGACATCGACAATGTCATTGGCCTTCATCCGCGTCTGTGCGCGGCTTTCGCTGCGTAGCTTGCGCGCCAGTTTGTGGCGGCTGCTCAGCGGCAGATGACGGAGGATGAACAGGGTGATCGGGTTGCGCAGGTAGCGGCGCAGTTTCATGTAGCCAACGTCGCGGGTGCACAGGCTGTCGCCGTGCATCAGCAGCACTGGCTCGCCGTAGAACTGCACGACACTCGGATCCTTCAGCAAGGTGCAGCCGGCCTGTTTGCAGAAGGCCTTGCCGAGCATGAAATCGCGATTGCCGTGCATCAGGAATATGGCCGTGCCGCTGTCGCTCAAATTGCGCAGGGCCTGGCAGATGGAACGCTGAAAGGGCGTCATGGCGTCGTCGCCAATCCATGCCTCGAAGAAGTCGCCGAGGATGTACAACGCACTCGCCGAGCGGGCGCGTCCGGCGAGCAAATCCAGAAACGCCCGGGTAATGTCCGGGCGCTCCTCTTCCAGATGCAAGTCTGAAATCAGCAATATCACGCTGCGATGATCTCGGCTTTCTCGATGATCACGTCGTCTGCGGGTACGTCCTGGTGGCCGGCCTTGGAAGTGGTCGACACGCCTTTGATCTTGTCGACAACGTCGGTGCCGGCGGTGACTTTACCGAATACCGCGTAGCCCCAGCCCTGCACGTTCTTACCGCTGTGGTTGAGGAAGGTGTTGTCGGCGACGTTGATGAAGAACTGCGCCGATGCCGAATGCGGCTCCATGGTGCGGGCCATGGCGACGGTGTATTTGTCGTTGGAGAGACCGTTGTCCGCTTCGTTCTGGATGCTTGGACGCTTGTCTTTCTTCTCTTTCATGCCTGGCTCGAAACCGCCGCCCTGGATCATGAAGTTACCGATGACGCGGTGGAATACGGTGTTGGTGTAGTGACCGGCGTTGACGTACTCGATGAAGTTGGCAACGGTGATCGGCGCCTTTTCAGCGTTCAGTTCGATGACGATGTCGCCATGGTTGGTGGTCAGTTTGACTTGAGTCATGGTCATTACTCTTCATAGGGAATTCGTGGTTCTGGGACATTGAGCCCCACAACCGGTTCAGCCTGCTTCGGCCAAGGTGCGCAGTTTAGCGTGACAGGCGCGAATTTCGAGGCGGTTTTTCATTTCCCGGCGATTAAATGCGTGCCTTTATAAGAGCTGCTCTGTCAGGCCCTTGACAGCATCGGCTATGATAGCGGCTTTGTTTTGTCTGGCCCCTCTTTGCGGCCGCGCACCTGTACGTCAAGGATCCTATGAGCAAGCCCACTGTCGACCCTACCTCGAATGCCAAGTCCGGCCCTGCCGTGCCGGTCAACTTCCTGCGGCCGATCATCCAGGCAGACCTGGACTCGGGCAAGCACACCCAGATCGTGACTCGCTTTCCGCCGGAGCCCAACGGCTACCTGCACATCGGCCACGCCAAGTCGATCTGCGTCAACTTCGGCCTGGCCCAGGAGTTCGGTGGCGTCACGCACCTGCGTTTCGACGACACCAACCCGGCCAAGGAAGATCAGGAATACATCGACGCCATCGAAAGCGACGTCAAATGGCTGGGCTTCGAATGGTCCGGTGAAGTGCGCTACGCCTCGCAGTATTTCGACCAGTTGCACGATTGGGCGGTCGAGCTGATCAAGGCCGGCAAGGCCTACGTCGACGACCTGACCCCGGAGCAGGCCAAGGAATACCGTGGCAGCCTGACCGAGCCGGGCAAGAACAGCCCGTTCCGTGATCGTTCGGTTGAGGAAAACCTCGACCTGTTCGCGCGCATGAAGGCCGGTGAATTCCCGGACGGCGCGCGCGTGCTGCGGGCGAAGATCGACATGGCCTCGCCGAACATGAACCTGCGCGACCCGATCATGTATCGCATCCGCCACGCTCATCACCACCAGACCGGCGACAAGTGGTGCATCTATCCGAACTACGACTTTACCCACGGGCAGTCGGACGCCATCGAAGGCATCACTCATTCGATCTGCACCCTTGAGTTCGAAAGCCATCGCCCGCTGTACGAGTGGTTCCTGGAGAACCTGCCGGTGCCGGCGAACCCGCGCCAGTACGAGTTCAGCCGCCTGAACCTGAACTACACGATCACCAGCAAGCGCAAGCTCAAGCAACTGGTTGACGAGAAGCACGTCAACGGCTGGGACGATCCGCGCATGTCCACGCTGTCGGGCTTCCGCCGCCGTGGCTACACGCCGAAATCGATCCGCAACTTCTGCGAAATGATCGGCACCAACCGTTCCGACGGCGTGGTCGATTTCGGCATGCTCGAATTCAGCATCCGTGACGACCTCGACCACAGCGCCCCGCGCGCCATGTGCGTGCTGCGTCCGCTGAAAGTGGTCATCACCAACTACCCGGAAGGCCAGGTCGAAAACCTCGAACTGCCACGCCACCCGAAAGAAGACATGGGCGTGCGCGCTCTGCCGTTCGCCCGGGAAATCTACATCGACCGCGAAGACTTCATGGAAGAGCCGCCGAAGGGCTACAAGCGCCTGGAACCGGCCGGTGAAGTGCGTCTGCGCGGCAGCTACGTGATTCGTGCCGACGAAGCGATCAAGGACGCCGACGGCAACATCGTCGAACTGCGTTGCTCGTACGACCCGGACACCCTCGGCAAGAACCCGGAAGGGCGCAAGGTCAAGGGCGTGATCCACTGGGTGCCGGCCGCCGCCAGCGTCGAGTGCGAAGTGCGTCTGTACGATCGCCTGTTCCGTTCGCCGAACCCGGAAAAGGCCGAAGACAGCGCCAGCTTCCTCGACAACATCAACCCTGACTCGCTGCAAGTGCTGACCGGTTGTCGCGCTGAGCCATCGCTCGGCAACGCACAGCCGGAAGACCGTTTCCAGTTCGAGCGCGAAGGCTACTTCGTCGCGGATCTGAAGGACTCGAAACCCGGTCAGCCGGTATTCAACCGTACCGTGACCCTGCGTGATTCGTGGGGCCAGTGAGTGAGTCAAGGAACTAACGTGCTAACGATCTACAACACGCTCAGCAAGAGCAAAGAAGTCTTCAAGCCGCTGGATGGCAACAAGGTGCGCATGTACGTCTGCGGGATGACCGTGTACGACTACTGCCACCTCGGCCACGGCCGCAGCATGGTCGCGTTCGACCTGGTGACGCGCTGGCTGCGCTTCAGCGGTTACGACCTGACCTACGTGCGCAACATCACCGACATCGACGACAAGATCATCAATCGTGCCCGCGAGAACGGTGAATCGTTCGAAGCGCTGACCGAGCGCATGATCGCCGCGATGCACGAAGACGAAGCGCGCCTGAACATCCAGAAGCCGGACATGGAACCGCGCGCCACCGATCACATCGCCGGCATGCATGCGATGATCCAGACCCTGATCGACAAGGGCTACGCTTACGCTCCAGGTAATGGCGACGTGTACTACCGCGTCGCCAAGTTCATGGGCTACGGCAAGCTGTCGCGCAAGAAGATCGAAGATTTGCGCATCGGTGCGCGTATCGAAGTCGACGAGTCGAAGCAAGACCCGCTCGACTTCGTCCTGTGGAAAGCCGCCAAGCCGGGCGAGCCGAGCTGGGAATCGCCATGGGGCGCCGGACGTCCGGGCTGGCACATCGAGTGCTCGGTGATGTCCACCTGCTGCCTCGGCGAGACCTTCGACATTCATGGCGGCGGCAGCGATCTGGAGTTCCCGCACCACGAAAACGAAATCGCCCAGAGCGAAGCGGCCACCGGCAAGACCTACGCCAACGCGTGGATGCATTGCGGGATGATTCGCATCAATGGCGAGAAGATGTCCAAGTCCTTGAACAACTTCTTCACCATCCGCGACGTGCTCGACAAGTACCACCCGGAAGTCGTGCGTTACCTGCTGGTATCGAGCCACTACCGCAGCGCGATCAACTACTCGGAAGACAACCTCAAGGACGCCAAGGGCGCACTGGAGCGCTTCTACCATGCGCTGAAAGGCCTGCCAAGCGTGGCGCCGTCGGGTGGCGAGGCGTTCGTCGAGCGTTTCACCACGGTGATGAACGACGACTTTGGCACCCCTGAAGCCTGCGCCGTGCTGTTCGAGATGGTCCGTGAGATCAACCGTCTGCGCGAGAGCGATCTCGATGCAGCGGCGGGGCTGGCGGCACGTCTGAAAGAACTGGCGAGCGTGCTGGGTGTGTTGCAGTTGGAAGCGGATGACTTCCTGCAGGCGGGCGCTGAAGGGCGGGTCGATGCGGCGCAAGTGGATGCACTGATTGCGGCGCGTCTGGCGGCTCGGGCGGCGAAAGACTGGGCCGAGTCGGACCGGATTCGTGATCAGCTCACCGCGATGGGTGTGGTACTGGAAGATGGCAAGGGTGGGACGACCTGGCGGCTGGCTGACTGAGCAAGAAGCCAAAAGCCAAAAGCCAAAAGCCCCTCACCCTAACCCTCTCCCGGAGGGAGAGGGGACTGACCGAGGTGTCTTTTGCTATACGCCGACCTGAACGATCGAGTCGATTATGGATTCGATGAAGCAAGGTCAGGTCGGCGTATCTCTCGAATATCCCCCAATCGGCCCCCTCTCCTCGGGGAGAGGGCTGGGGTGAGGGGAAGGGGTGTACTCAGTTGCCAATCTGCCGCAATCGCTTATAGAGAGTATTCCGACTAACCCCCAAACGCCGCGCCAGGTGCGAGATATTCCCCCCGGCCGCCTTCAACTCCCTGTTCAAAGCCTCAACATCATTCAAATCCAGCCCCAGCGGCGCCGCTGTCTCCACCGGCTCCATCTCCAGATCGACAAAAAAATCATCCGGCAAGTGCTCCGGTCGTACCGGTTGCTCCTCGGCCATGGCTAGCGCCACCTGCATCACGCTGCTGACCTGACGCAAATTCCCCGGCCACGGATGCTTTTCAAACAACTCCAGAACTTCAGGACTCAGCCCCGCCCATTGCGTCGGCTCGCGATGCTGCTCCCACAGTCGTTTGAACAGCGCCTGCTTGTCACTGCGCTCGCGTAACGGCGGCAGCTCCAAGGTCAGGCCGCCGATGCGGTAGTACAAATCCTCACGAAACCGCCCCAACTGCACCTGCTCGCGCAACGATCGGTTGGTCGCGGAAATGATCCGCAAGTCCACCGGAAACAACTCGCTGCTGCCTACCGGCTGCACGCAGCGCTCCTGCAACACGCGCAACAAACGCGCCTGGGTTGGCAGCGGCATGTCACCGATCTCATCGAGAAACAGCGTGCCTTTGTCGGCCTTGCGGATCAGGCCGATGCTGCCTTTCTGGTTGGCCCCGGTGAACGCGCCTTTCTCGTAACCGAACAACTCGGACTCGACCAGTTCAGCGGGGATCGCCGCGCAGTTCACTGCGATGAACGCCTGTTTTTGCCGGGAACTGGCCTGGTGCAAGGCTTTGACGAAGACTTCCTTGCCGACGCCGGTCTCACCGTGAATCAACAACGGAATGTCCTTCTCCAGCAAGCGCTCGGCCTGGCGCACGGCTTTTTCCACACGGCTGTCGCCGAAATGCAGCGTGTTGAGGCTGATCGCGCTGGCTGACGCTGGCTTGTCTTCAGCGACAAACACCCGCGCCTGTACCGGCGCCTGTTTCGGCCGTTTCAGTAGGCACTGGAAACGGTTGCGTCCGGAGGTCTGCAAGGCAAACGGCAGACCTTCGGGCTGATTGATCAACTCCAGCAGCGACACCTTGAACAGGCTTTCAACGCTGACGCGGGACAAACGCACACCGAGCAGATTGTCGGCGCGGCGATTGGCCGACAGCACCTGTCCGCTCTCATCGAAAATCAACAACCCGGCCCACTGGCTGTCGAGGTTGTTCAACCCGGTGTTGAAGGTCAGTTGAAAATGCTGGCCGTGGAACAGGTTGAGGATCAGCCGGTTTTCCACGGTCTGGCTCATCATCTTGACCATGCCCAGGGTGTGCGAGGGCGGTAGGTAGCTGTCGCTGGAGACATCGAGCACGGCGATGACCTTGCGCTCGGCGTCGAAAATCGGCGCGGCGGAGCCGGTCATGAAGCGGTTGGCCTTGAGGAAGTGTTCGTCGTGTTCGATGTGCACCGCCTGCTCACAGGCCAGTGCGGTGCCGATCGCATTGGTGCCGCTGCTGCGCTCCATCCAGCTCGCCCCGGCCTGAAAGCCCCGGGCCAGATTCGGTTCGATGAAGCGCTGTGTGCCCCACGAGGTCAGCACCTGGCCCTGATTGTCGGCGAGCATGATCAGGCAGTTGGAGTTGCTGAGGATGTTTTCGTAGTAGGGCAGCACTTCCTGATGCGTGGTCTGCACCAGCGAGTGATGGCTGTCGAGCAAACGCGCAATGCCGGCGGCGGGCAATTGATCGAAGGCCGGGGCGCTCTGGTGGTCGAGGCCGAACGCGCGGCAACGTTGCCAGGAGGTCTGGACGATCGCGTCGTGGGACAGCGGCGAAGCAGGTGCGGCCATGGGGGCGAGCCTCTGAGTGCAGCGATTTTATTATTGTTATGAACCCGATCTTCAAAACTACACAAATCCCCCTGTGGGAGCGAGTCTGCTCGCGAAAGCGTCAGTTCAGTCAATGGATTCATTGAATGACACACCGCTTTCGCGAGCAGGCTCGCTCCCACAGGGGGATCCATTTTGCATTCAGGATTGGGCAAAAGCGTGCATAGAGTGTTGTTCACTATTGTTCATTGTCAATCACCCCGACTGTTCAAAAGTGTTCAGCTGTGAACGCCGCTTGCCCCCGTAAACACTGCTTCTCAAGACAAATCAAGCACTTGCCATTTCTGGCACGAATGTCGCTCTGTTGCTCCGGTCGCTTGACTCCAAAAATAACAAAGGCCGAGCCATGTCACTCACCCTGGAGCACGTCAGCCGCACCGTCGAGGGCCAGATCTGGATCGACGATGCGTGCCTGAAATTCGAACCCGGATCCTTCAACGTTCTGCTCGGGCGCACCCTGTCCGGCAAGACCAGTCTCATGCGCCTGATGGCCGGCCTCGACAAGCCCGACAGCGGCCGCGTGCTGATGAACGGCGTCGATGTCACCCAGCGCCCGGTGCGGCTGCGCAACGTGTCGATGGTCTATCAGCAGTTCATCAATTACCCGACCATGACCGTGTTTGAGAACATCGCCTCGCCATTGCGTCAGGCCGGCATCTCGAAAGAGATCATCCACAGCAAGGTGCAGGAAACCGCACGCATGCTGCGCATCGAGAAGTTCTTGCAGCGCTATCCGCTGGAGCTGTCCGGCGGGCAGCAGCAGCGCACGGCCATGGCCCGCGCGCTGGTCAAGGATGCTGAGCTGATCCTCTTCGACGAGCCGCTGGTCAACCTCGACTACAAGCTGCGCGAAGAGCTGCGTCAGGAAATGCGCGAGCTGTTCAAGGCCCGCCACACCATCGCCATCTACGCCACCACCGAACCCAACGAAGCGCTGGCCCTCGGCGGCACCACCACCATCCTGCACGAAGGCCGGGTGATCCAGAGCGGGCCGTCGACCGAGGTCTACCACCAACCGCAGTCGGTGCTCGCTGCTGAACTGTTCTCCGAGCCGCCGATAAACCTGATGCCGGGACGCATTGCCGGCAACGAAGTCAGCTTCGCCAACTTCGTACACTTCCCGTTGAACGTCGATCTGCGCCCGGTAGGCGAGGGCGAGTTCCGCTTCGGTGTGCGCCCGAGTCATATCTCGCTGGTGCCGAGCAACGATGATGATCTCGAACTGGCGGTGACCGTCGAGGTCGCCGAGATCAGCGGTTCGGAAACCTTCCTGCATGTACGCAACGAGCACTTTCTGTTGGTGCTGCACTTGCCCGGGGTTCACGAATACGACGTCGATGCGCCGATCCGCATTTATATCCCGACCCACAAACTGTTCGTTTTCGATGCGCAGGGCCGTCTGGTGCAAGCACCGGGCCGGCGTGTCGCGAGGGTTGCCTGATGGCCGAAATCCGTTTGCAGCACCTCGCCCACAGCTACAGCAAAACCCCCAGTGGCGCGGAGGATTACGCGATCCGCGAGATGGATCACGTCTGGGAGCAGGGCGGCGCCTACGCCTTGCTCGGCCCGTCCGGTTGCGGCAAGTCGACCTTGCTCAACATCATTTCCGGCCTGCTCAGCCCGTCCCAGGGCCACGTGTTGTTTGACGGCAAAGCGGTCAACGACCTGACCCCGGAGAAGCGCAACATTGCTCAGGTTTTCCAGTTTCCGGTGGTCTACGACACCATGACCGTGTTCGACAACCTCGCTTTCCCGCTGCGCAATCAGGGCATGGCCGAGGCGAAAGTGCACAGCAAGGTGCAGGAAATTGCCGAAGTGCTCGACCTGCAGAATCTGCTGAGCAAAAAAGCGCGCAACCTCACCGCCGACGAAAAGCAGAAAGTCTCGATGGGCCGTGGGCTGGTGCGCGACGACGTCTCGGCAATCCTCTTCGACGAGCCGCTGACGGTGATCGATCCGCACCTGAAATGGAAACTTCGGCGCAAGCTCAAGCAGATCCACGAGCAGTTCAACATCACCATGGTCTACGTCACCCACGACCAACTTGAAGCCTCGACGTTCGCCGACAAGATCGCGGTGATGTACGGCGGCCAGATCGTCCAGTTCGGTACGCCACGGGAATTGTTCGAGCGGCCGAGCCACACCTTTGTCGGCTATTTCATCGGCAGCCCGGGGATGAATCTGATCGAGGTGCAGCCGCAGCCCGGTGGCGTCGGTTTCGCCTCGACGCACCTGCCGTTGTCCGACGCCTTGCAGCGCCATATCGAGCACGGCCAGTGGAAAAATCTCAAGGTCGGCATCCGCCCCGAGTTCATTCACGTGTGGGACGAGCCGTTTGACGACGCCATGCAAGCCAAAGTCGTACACGTCGAAGACCTCGGCACCTACAAGATCATGACTCTGAACCTCGACGGCGCGCCGTTGAAGGTGCGTCTGGCCGAAGACAAACCGGTGCCCCAGGGCACCGCGTACATCAGTTTTCCGGCGCAATGGCTGATGGTCTATGCCGACGAATTTCTCCTGGAAGTCAGCGACGAGGAGGCGCAGCCATGAACAAAGTGCAGAACAACAAGGCCTGGTGGCTGGTGTTGCCGGTGTTCCTGCTGGTGGCGTTCAGTGCGGTGATCCCGATGATGACCGTGGTCAACTATTCGGTGCAGGACATCTTCGACCAGTCCAGTCGCTATTTCGTCGGCGCCGACTGGTACAAGCAAGTGCTGCTCGATCCGCGTCTGCACGACTCGCTGCTGCGCCAGTTCATCTATTCAGCCTGCGTGCTGCTGATTGAAATCCCGCTGGGCATCGCCGTCGCGCTGACCATGCCGACCAAGGGTCGCTGGTCTTCGGTGGTGCTGATCATTCTGGCGATTCCGCTGCTGATCCCGTGGAACGTGGTCGGTACGATCTGGCAGATTTTCGGCCGGGCAGACATCGGCCTGCTCGGTTCCAGCCTCAACGCGATGGGCATCAGCTACAACTACGCGGCCAACACCATGGACGCCTGGGTGACGGTGCTGGTGATGGACGTCTGGCATTGGACTTCGCTGGTCGCGCTGTTGTGTTTCTCCGGCCTGCGGGCGATTCCCGACGTCTATTACCAGGCCGCGCGCATCGATCGCGCCTCGGCGTGGGCGGTGTTCCGGCACATTCAATTGCCCAAGCTGAAAAGCGTGCTGCTGATCGCGGTGATGCTGCGCTTCATGGACAGTTTCATGATCTACACCGAGCCGTTCGTGCTCACCGGCGGCGGGCCGGGTAATGCCACGACCTTCTTGAGTCAGACGTTGACGCAGATGGCTGTAGGGCAATTCGACCTCGGTCCGGCAGCGGCGTTTTCGCTGGTGTACTTCCTGATCATCCTGTTGGTGTCCTGGCTGTTCTATACCGCCATGACGCACTCCGACGCCAACCGCTGAGGCCCGGCCATGAGCAAGAAAAAGCTTATTCCGTTGCTGGTGTACATCCTGTTCCTGCTGGTGCCGATCTACTGGCTGCTGAACATGTCGTTCAAGAGCAACACCGAAATCCTCGGCGGCCTGACGCTTTTCCCACAGGAATTCACGCTGGCGAACTACAAGGTGATCTTCACTGATCCAAGCTGGTACACCGGCTATCTGAACTCGCTGTATTACGTCAGCCTCAACACGGTGATTTCCCTGAGCGTCGCGTTACCGGCGGCCTATGCGTTTTCACGCTATCGTTTCCTCGGCGACAAGCACCTGTTCTTCTGGTTGCTGACCAATCGCATGGCGCCGCCGGCGGTGTTCTTGCTGCCGTTCTTCCAGTTGTATTCGTCGATCGGCCTGTTCGACACGCATATCGCCGTGGCCTTGGCGCACTGCCTGTTCAACGTGCCGCTGGCGGTGTGGATTCTCGAAGGTTTCATGTCTGGCGTGCCCAAGGAGATCGACGAAACGGCCTACATCGACGGCTACAGTTTCCCCAAGTTCTTCGTGAAGATTTTCATCCCGTTGATCGGTTCCGGTATCGGCGTCACGGCGTTTTTCTGCTTCATGTTTTCCTGGGTCGAGCTGCTGCTGGCGCGCACGCTGACCTCGGTCAACGCCAAGCCGATTGCGGCGGTGATGACGCGCACGGTGTCGGCGTCGGGGATCGATTGGGGCGTGCTGGCAGCAGCGGGGGTGTTGACCATCCTGCCGGGCATGCTGGTGATCTGGTTTGTACGCAACCACGTGGCCAAGGGCTTTGCCCTCGGTCGAGTCTGAGGAGCTGATGATGGAATGGATGAGCTGGACGACACCGACCGCCGCGTTCTTCATCGGCATCGGTCTGATTCTGGTGGGCATGACCACCTGGGAATTGCGCTCGCCGAGCATTCTGCGGCGCGGGTTTCTGCCGATTGCCACCACCCGTGGCGATCGCTTGTTTATCGGTCTTCTCGGCAGCGCCTACCTGCATTTGCTGGTAATCGGCGTCACCGACTGGAGCATCTGGGTGGCGTCCGCGTTGTCCCTGGTGTGGCTGTTGGCTGTGATGCGTTGGGGCTAGTCGAATCGTTCGGCAACGCGGCTCCACAACTTAAACAGGAGGTCTCTATGTTCGATAAAAACAATAAGCTGCGACATAGCATTTCATTGGCAGCCATGCTGGCACTCAGCGGTCTGAGCGCATCTGCCTGGGCCGACGCCTACGAAGATGCTGCGAAAAAATGGATCGGCAGCGAGTTCAAGCCCTCGACCCTGACGGCCGAACAGCAGCTCGAAGAATTGAAGTGGTTCATCAAGGCCGCCGAGCCGTTTCGCGGCATGGACATCAAGGTCGTTTCCGAAACCCTGACCACCCACGAATACGAGTCCAAGGTGCTGGCCAAGGCCTTCAGCGAAATCACCGGGATCAAACTCACCCACGACCTGCTGCAGGAAGGCGATGTGGTCGAGAAAATGCAGACGGTGATGCAGTCGGACAAGAACATCTACGACGGCTGGGTCAACGACTCCGACCTGATCGGCACGCACTTTCGCTACGGCAAGACCGAATCGATCACTGATCTGATGGCCAACGAGGGCAAGAACTTCACTTCGCCGACCCTCGACATCAAGGACTTCATCGGCATCTCCTTCACCACCGCGCCGGATGGCAAGATCTATCAACTGCCCGACCAGCAGTTTGCCAACCTGTACTGGTTCCGCGCCGACTGGTTCGAGCGCGCCGATCTGAAAGCCAAGTTCAAGGAAAAATACGGCTACGAATTAGGCGTGCCGGTGAACTGGTCGGCCTATGAAGACATCGCCAAATTCTTCAGCGAAGACGTCAAGGAAATCGACGGCAAACGTGTCTACGGCCACATGGATTACGGCAAGAAAGACCCGTCGCTGGGCTGGCGTTTCACCGATGCCTGGTTCTCCATGGCCGGTGGCGGCGACAAGGGACTGCCCAACGGCTTGCCGGTGGACGAGTGGGGCATCCGCGTCGAGGACTGTCATCCGGTTGGTTCAAGCGTGACCCGTGGCGGCGACACCAACGGCCCGGCGGCCGTGTTTGCCACCACCAAATACGTCGACTGGCTGAAGAAATACGCGCCACCGGAAGCGGCCGGCATGACCTTCTCCGAGTCCGGCCCGGTGCCCTCGCAGGGCAACATCGCCCAGCAGATCTTCTGGTACACCGCGTTCACCGCCGACATGACCAAACCCGGCCTGCCGGTGGTCAACGCCGATGGCACGCCGAAATGGCGCATGGCGCCGTCGCCTAAAGGCCCGTATTGGGAAGAGGGCATGAAGCTCGGCTATCAGGATGTGGGGTCGTGGACGTTCATGAAGTCCACGCCTGAGAAACAGAAACTTGCGGCGTGGCTGTACGCGCAGTTCGTGACCTCGAAAACTGTTTCGCTGAAGAAAACCATCGTCGGTCTGACACCTATTCGCGAGTCGGACATCAACTCGCAGGCGATGACCGATCTGGCGCCGAAACTCGGTGGTCTGGTCGAGTTCTATCGCAGCCCGGCCCGCGTGCAATGGTCGCCGACTGGCACCAACGTGCCCGACTATCCACGTCTCGCTCAGCTGTGGTGGAGCCATATCGCCGAAGCCGCCAGCGGCGAGAAGACCCCACAACAGGCGCTTGATGGCCTGGCCAAGGATCAGGACCGCATCATGGAACGCCTCGAACGCTCCAAGGCCCAGGCCACTTGCGCACCGAAAATGAACCCGGAACGCGATGCGCAATACTGGTTCGATCAGCCGGGCGCACCGAAACCGAAACTGGCTAACGAGAAGCCGAAGGGCGAAACCGTGAGCTATAGCGAACTGCTGAAATCCTGGGCGGATGCGCGCAAATGATGTTGGAAATGTGAGAAGCGAACGGCACCGAAAGGTGCCGTTTTCTTTGGTGCCTCGTAAATCGCTATCGCGAGCCGGCTCACTCCTCAGGGTTTGCGGTGGCCCCAACATCTGTGCTGCGACACAAATTCTGTGGGAGCGAGCCGGCTCGCGAAAGCGGTGGGTCAGAACCCACAGGTGCGAGGTCAAACCAGAACAGCCAGATCGCCCTTCATCGCCCCAATGCTCCGTGACGAAACGCAGGTTGGGCGAGAGCTTTCGCCTTTTGAGTGCGGACGGCGTGGGTCGGTAACAAATCGTACAAAACCGAAGGTACACACGCCTCACTGGCATCTTCGTACCAGTAGGCGACCTGCCGCACCGGCAAGCCTCGGGAATCAGTGACGCTCAGATGCGGCGTCCGCGCATGCTTGCTCACCTCCCAGTCCACCAGTTGCGTCGCCGTTGTTCCGGTGGCGGGTCGAACAGGTCGTTTTCGTCGAAGGCGACGTTACACCAGATCCAGTACCAGACTTCCCGGCGCAGCGGTTTGAGCGTCGGCGGATTGCCTTGCAGCATTTGCTTCGCCAGCACGGTTGCGGTCGGTCGGCCCACCGCGTCGTAGAACTGCTGGTCGTGAAAAGCATGCTTGCGCATCGAGCGATCATTGATGTAACGCGGTTGATCGGCGAAGTAGGGCCGGTAAATCCGCACAGTCTGGCCTTTGTTGTTGTATTCCACTGGCTCGCTGACACGCCAGCGTCGCTGGGCCTCGGCGTCTATCGGCTGGTCATTGTCGTCGAGGACCAATTCGCCGTTGTCATCGACCTGCCACGCCACGCCCGGCGGGACCTCATGTTTGGTTTGCAGAGTGCGGCCGAAACCGTCCAGGCAAGCAATGCTGACTCGCACTTGTAGCTCAGGGTCACCTGGGTAGCGGTCGGCCAGCAGGGCGACGGCATGCACTGGCTCACGCCGTGCATTATCGATCTGCTGCTGGAGCTCGGTTTCATTCAGATCGGGATTTACCAAGGCGCCAAGGTGCTGTCGGGCACGATCGCAAATGTGTCCTTCGGGCAGAATGTACCCTTGGCTTTTCGCCCAGTCCCACCACTCTTGGGAGCGTGAGGACGTGCGGGAGATGCGACCCATCCAACTGAACGTATCCCAGAAAGCGGCGCTGGCGAAATTGCCGATGGCCTGTTTCGGGTCGGCGATGGCAATGGCGGGGTCGCGGTCTTGCGGCGGGATGTAGGTTTGCAGCGGGTCAAAACCCACCGGCTCTCCAAGTTCGGTGCCATGGAAACTGCTTACCAGCGGTTCACCGAAGGCGTTATAGCGTGCTTCTTGCAGGTTGCGGTTGGCGTCTTCAATGGTCGCAGGGAGGAAGGTGCGGTAATCCACGTCCAGGCTGCGGGTAGTGCAACCGTCCGGTAAGGTCACTGCGGTTGTTACACACCAATACGCGTCGTAGGTAATCAGGGTTTCACCGTGACTGCGGGTTTCACGGTATTTCTGCAGGTTATGAAAACCGTCGAGTGCGTGGTAGGTGGGGAAGCCTCTGTGCACTGACCACAGATAATTCTTCGCGTCGTCAGGATCGTCGATCGGACCGTTCTCTTGCTCGGGCAGGAACAGCGGCATGATGTGGTAACCGACCTCCTGCGATTCGAGTTTTTCTTTCAGGTTGAAGGGTAATTGGCCATCCACCTCGAGTTTGTCATACGCGCTGAGGGCCCCGGCGTCCAGTTCGGCCGTCTCCATGTAGGCGGGCAAGCCCTCGAAAGTTGCGGCGCCCGGATCCAGCGTTGCACCGCTGCGAGGGTCGATGTAGCGCTGCAGCGTCAATGCAGACAACAGCGCTTGCTGCGCCCATTCACCATCCTCGCGGGCCATTTGCAAAATATGTTCCTGGTGGATCGTTGCGGCACTCAGCGCCGCTTTTTCCAGCACCAGCGAATTGCTGCGCAGGCGGCAAGCCAATCCAAGGCGCCAGGCCTCGTTACCGGGCAAATGAATCGGTTCTGACCGGAGCTGCGTCAGGTACCATTTTTGTTGCGCATCGTCGTGAGCATCCCTCCACCAGTTCTGCTGATGCTCTTCGGTGAACGGCGGCGCATCGCTGCTGGTTTTGCGTCGCGCGTAGTTCACGGTGAAAGCATGCACCACACAGCCGTAGGGGTCCCATTCCAGATTCAACTGGTGCTGGCACATCGGATCGTCGGCAATTGCCGGTTCGTACTGATAACTGATGGATTCCACGTCCAGGGGCAACACTACCGCGTAAGGCTGGTACTTGCCTTTGGGGCGCAGCACCCGTGCGCCGTAGCGATGTTCCTGGACCACATAGGGGACTGCGGTCGTCGCGTCGTCATCGGCGGCGAACACTTCCGAGCGCATCACTCGGCCACTCAGGGTGCGGGCGATCTCTCGCGCAGTCTCCTCATCGGCTACGGTGAAAGGTTGCGCGATGCGATCATTGAAGTGATACAGCTGCAGCAGTGTGGGTTTGAGATCGACTGCATCATCATCACCGCTGTAATAACCGGTTCTCGACGGGTCGATGGTCTCGCCTGTGTGAAACCAGGTCTTGCTGAGAATCGGCGCCGTGAACTCGGTTGCTGACATTTCGGTGTCGCTTTGCAACAGCAGACGAAAACCACGGAACTCGCGCTCGAAACGGTCGTAGGAACCGCCGCGATAGCTGAAGAGCTGTGTCAGTGTGTTGCCGGTGATCTCGTCATTTTGGATTTGCTTGTGTACCAGGTGCATGGCCATCGGCAGTCCGGACACTGGATTTTCAACACCGGCTGCCTGTTGCTCGCGTTTTTCATCCAGCCATTCCTGCGCCGAACTGCGGTAATTCACACTGGAGCTGCAACCCATGTTGTTGCAGCTTCTGTTCAGCAGATAGGGTTTGGCGTCGACGAAATCGTAACGCCAGTGCCTGGGCGACATGTGCGGCAATGTCACCACCAGGCTGGAGCAGCCCAGGCCTTGCAGATCTGCGCTGGTGACCTGCCAGAGCGGGTCATGGGCGAGGCCATCAGGCCAGGGAAGATCAATGGAGGTCTGGGCGAAACCGCTGCCGGCGTGGTTCATGAAAATACGCAGGCGCTCGGCTTCCATGTAGATCAGGTCCGCCGCACCCGAGCCGTCGAGGTCCGCCAGCAATACCCGTGAGGCGTTGAATTCATCGTAGGCGAAGGGCAGGGTGCACAGCACAAAGCCTTTGCCGAAACGGCCATGTCCCAGATTCGGCCAGCACTTGATTTCGTTATGACGGATCCGCACCAGATGTTGCTGACCGCTGCCGACGAGATCGGCGAATGCAATGATTTCGCTCGGTGTATTGCTCAGCACAGGCAGCTCATCATCATCGCCTGCGGCGGTTTTTTCCGCATGCGGCACGTCGACGCCCTCGTCGAACCCGGCCGCGCGGCGGTTGGCATACAAACGCACGCTGCGCGGGCCGACCAGCGTCAGGTCGCTCAGGCCGTTACCCACCAAGTCAGCGATCTGCGCCATCGGGTGGGAAAATTCGCCGGGAAATGCATCGAAAGGCACGAAGCCTGACCAGCTGCGGTCCGGGTCGAGGGTGAAAAATCCGCACATGCCCGGCGCGGCGAGCACCCAGTCGAGCTTGCCGTCGCCAGTCAGATCGGTAAGAGACTGATGCACGGGTTTGCCGGCGTCGGACATCGGCACGCCTTCAAGAAGTTTCCACTCGCTGTACTCGACCTGGTCGCTGCCGGTCTCTGCGCGCAACGGCTCGCGGTAATACCAGCCGTGGTCATAACGGCAGAGCACACCCGCCAGGCCCTCGCCGTATAGATCAATCAACTGATATCGATGACCATCGTCGAGGCCGGGCATGGCCGTGAACTCTTTCCAGCCCTGCGGCTGCGGGGCGAGGTCGAACGTGTTGTAGCTGAACTCCATTGGCGGTCGGCTTTCGATCTGGCCGAGGCCATCATAGGCCTGCTGATGCGCCGCGCTCAGATGACTGTAACCCAGCGGGCTGAGGTGATATTGCAGGAGCAGGCGTTGCACCAGAACCGGATGGTCACCCAACTCTTTGGGGAAGTGATGAAACATCAGCACTTGTCGACACAGGCGTCGGTTGCCCAGTTCGAAACCGTAGGCGTAGATCCAGTAAGGGTCGCTGCGCTCGGCCCATGGCTGTTGTTCTTCAAACGTTGGCACTTGTTCCAGATCGCTGCTGCGTTCGCCATAGTCGAACACCAGTTGAAAGTGCCACAACTGTTTTTCCCAGCTGCCGCGGTCCCAGGCATACAGGTGCGCGTAGGCTTTTTCGTTGCCATAACACACGCGTCTGAGATAGCGCTGAGCGCGATAGTCGCGATACTGCGGAGCCACTGGCAGCTCGGTTTCCGCCTTGTATTCGTAGATGATGTGTTCGCCGCGGGTATTCAGGCTTTCGTCGATCATCCAGACGCCGACGCGCTGCGGGTCGGCAGGGTCGGCCCGGCGTGAATTGGCGGTGGTGCCATAGATATGCAGGCTGCCGTCGGCACCGTGAATCAGCCAGAAACCGGCTTTGTCGGTCTCGTTCGACCAATGTTCGATCAAGGCGAATGCACCCTCGACCCGTGGCCAGTGGCGAACGACGTCATACGCAGTCGTCAGGGGCAGGCCGTTGTATTGCTCAGTGGTGCGCAAGATCAATTCACCGGTGCTTTCATTGCGCTCGGGCAGCCATACATCACCGTCAGGCCCCACGACCTGGTCAGTGCCGTCATAAGTCGGCACGCCATCGACCGTGCGCAGGGTCACCGCGTCAACCGTCAACTGCCAGCCGATCCCGCAGGAGCTGTTGCCCGTGCCGCTGCTGTAGCCCAGACCCAATGGCGGGGCAAAACCGCGTCCTGGGGAAATCGGCAACGACAGTTCCAGCGACGCAGTGCCTTTGGTACCTACGCCGGCCGATCCCTTGCCAATGCTCTGGATGGCGCCGCCGCCCTTGGGCAGGCTCGGTGTGTTGATCTGCATTGTCGACTGTTGCGGCTGCGGTTGTTGGTTCATAGCGAACCGCCTTCGCATCGCGCGGTGTAGCACACATGCAGGATGATATCGGGCAAGCGCTGAAGTATGTCGTCCTGACCGTCGGGGAACGTCAGGATCCAGCGTGAAATCGCGCCGGTGTACTCGAATGGCAGATAGCGTTCATCCTGGAAGTTGAGCTGAAACATGCCGTTGTCTTCCAGCGAACTCGACAGGGCAATCTGCTGACTCGATCGCAGGTTTTCTTTGACACTGCTGTCGACGGTGGGGGCCATTTCAACTTTGCTGTAGGTTTGTTTCAGCACCGCCCGAATATCTTGATAAGGCCCGAGCACGGCCGGTAGCGTCACGCTGATCGTCTTGATCCGGCGCAGGTAATGATTCTGCCCGGCGTAATCATCGTCGAACATGGGCTGAGTCAGTTCGAATTCGCACGTGCCGGTGCCCACCAGCGATTGCTTGATCTGTGCCCACGGTTTATTGATGGTTGAACCTGGGTCCTTGCCGCTCAAATCCTTCAGTGACACGGTTTTCCTGATTTCCAGATCGCGGCGGTTGTGCTGCACGTACTGGCCGTACATCTGTTGCAGGCTCATCTTCAACTCTTCCCCGGCACCGAGGCCGCGGTAGGTGGCATTCCATGCGCCTGGATGGACGAAGGTCTGAGTGAAATTGCCCATTTCGTATTGCCAGCAGGCTTCGGCGGCCTGGCACAGCGATTGTGCGGTGGTGAAGGCGGTGTGGTAGAAACCGGCGAATTTGCTGTTGAGCCAGTCGTAGGTCTGTGATCGGCTGAAGCGGTTGTTGCTCAGCAGGAAGTCATGGGTGGCCTTGGCCTGGTTGAGCGCGGTTTGCGCCTGACGCAGTTGCAGTTGCGTGGCTTTGTGTTGTTCTTCGTAGACGGCGAGCTGGGCTTTGATCTGTTCGGCTTCGAGTTTTGCCTGGTCGCGGGCCTGGGTCCATTCCTGGGTGCGACGCCGATATTGTTCGATTCGCTCCATGGTTTGGCCTGCGGCATAGGCCAGTTGTGACCACGTTTGTGCAACGGACGCAAAGCTGAAAGCTGCCCCCTCCAGGCGTGCTCCACCGACTGCCATGCCGACTATGTTGGGGGCTACTGTCGATGCGTGACCGATTCCCTGAGCAATGATTGCTGCGGTCTGGCCGAGATTTCCTGCCAGGTAAGCGGCTCCCGTAGCGATTTCCAGCGGGCTGACACCCTCTTTCAACAGTTTCTCGTAATAACCGACACGTCCAGTAATCAGGTCCTGACTCGCCAGCAACGCCTGCTTGTTTTTCTCATCAATCTTCCCGGCCTGAACCTGTATATCCACTGCCATCTTCGCCAGGTTCCACGCCTGTTGCTGTTGCATTTCCAGATATTGCGCTTGCTCCTTGCGTTCGATAAGCGACAGTAGGGTTGAACCGAACTGGATCACGCTGTCCACCGCGTTCTGCGCCAAGGCGAACATGAAACTGAAGCGGCAATCGGGAATTTGCGGATTCAACAGACGGCTGAGCGCCGCACCCGACAGGCCTTGGCCCCATGCGGCAAGCAACGCCCGCGGATCCAGCGGCGTGGCGAACAACGGCAGGTTCATGGGAGCGCCGGCCATATCGAGGTTATGTCGCAAGTTGTACAAGCGGCTCTCGGCTCGATCCCAGTGCATGATCAGTTCGGGGTTGAAGGGGCGACGCAGATATTCGATATCAATGCTCGTCAGTAACGGGTCATCGCCCTTTGGCAGCAGGCATAGCAAGGGCGCCGATTCGCAGGCCGCAGCCTTGCCGATGCGCAGTGGCGGGTGCTGCTGAAGCTGCTGATGCGTGGCGATCAGGCGCTGCTCGAAGTCACGTAATTGCGCATTTTTCGACGAACTCAATTCGTCGAGCGTGAGCGGCAACCAATCGTCGACCTGGCGCACATCCGGGCGCGGCCCCAGCAGGTCCATGATGTGCACGTAGCGCAACTTGGCCTCGGCCAGTCCATCCGGTGTCAGCTCGGCGTACGCCAGATCAGCCTGGCGACTCTCGATCTCGATGAACAGTTTCCACAGCGCCTTGCGAAAATGCACGGGAAAACTCAGGGCAATCTGATGCGGATCGTCCGGGTACAGAATGCTCAGGCTGGGGTCGATCGGGCCGGGCCATACCGGCTCTTCCAACGGCACGGCCTGCCAGTAACCGGGGTGTCCCGGGGCCGAGCTTTGTCGTGTCGGGTCAAACAGATACGCGAGCCACTGTTTCGCCTCGTCGTACTGCTGCTCTTCGTTCAAGCGATAGGCCACCAGCCATGGCAAGTACAGAAACAGCTCGAGGAAATACAGATAGTAGGCGCCCGAGAAATCCATGGCTTGCGATCCCTGACCATCAGGGATGGGTGGTTCTGTGTGCTGGGTCTGGGTTTCCCAGCTCAGCAGAGATTCCATGCCACCTTCGGCAAGGTTGATCAATTGCCGGGCGAAGGTGGTATTCATGCGCACTGGGGTCCGATGTGCCCCTTCGGGTTCTTGCCCGTCGCTCAACTCGATACCTGAGCCGCTGAAGTCAATGAATTGCGCCTTGCCCAGAGAAGGGCTGTCACCCAGAGACGGGTCGATCATGCTGTTGATGCTGGGCGCTATTTGCAAGGTTGAGGGAGGCACTTCTGCCCATTCAACGGTCAGCGCCTTGAGCGCTCCGCCAATCAGCGTGGCTGCCAAGGGCCCAGCGTGATAAACCAGAACACCATAGATCAGCGGAATTTTCAGTTCCTTTGGATCCTCAGGCCACTCCACTGGCCAGCCGTCGGGCTGGAGGGTGGATTGATCGACCGAGAACGAATAAGTCAGCGACGAATCCTCCGATAGGTGGTTGACGATGGCTGTAGACGCCAGCTTGCGCATTGCGCTGAATGTTTCAGGCGGCGTCGTTGAAGTGACATCCAGCGGGTGTGCGATGAAAAACTGGTAGCCAACGCTGCTGTTATAGCGCCCTGCTGAAGGATGAAGATCGATTTCATTGTGATCGGTGGTAGAACGCCAAAAGGACGTAAACAAAACCATGCTGGAGCCGATCAGTTCATAGAGGATCCTTCGGTTTGCATGTTTACCTGCAAGGCAAGCCATTGCTCCTTGCCTGGTGGCGGGTACGGTAAATTCAGTCGAATTCCCGTCAGGGTCGGCGATCAAGCTACGAAGCCGATCAGGGTATCCCTTGAAACAGAATGCCGTATCTGCGACATCCATGAAGTCGGTACCAACAGGTTCAATGATGGAGCCTGGAAGTAGCGGAACTTCAAGATGATTTTCCGAAGGATCGAACACCAGCGTAACTCTGATGAGCTCCTTGTTTTCATCATGTTTGTCGAAGACGGAAAGTCTGAAAATCTGCAGATTGTTGAATCCTGCCGCCAGCCTTGCGGTCAACTCGATATTGGACGCCGCCCGGTTATAGACAAAGTCGACGTCTTTCACGCTGGTCTTGATTTGCGACTGCCACCCCTGATAATCCCAGGTGGTCTTTTCGCTATCCGGTGTCTGGTGCTCCACTGCACCAAACATTGGCGTGCCGGAGGGAAGCCAGTATTGGAAACGACCAGCGTTGCTATTGGCGAAAATGCTGCCGATCAGCCTCACGTGGGCTTCGCCGTTCTGGAGGACCTCGACGGAGGGAGGTGAGGCCGGTTTGATCTCCGGCGCCATGCCGAATGACGGGGGCAGCGGTGTCACATTGAAGTTCTTGTCGATTTGTACCGTTCGCAGGAAATCATATGTATCTTCATTGCCCGGAATATCGGAAGGTACGCCCTGATAGTTCGAATACAGCATGAGCACCATCGACTCAGGCGACGTCGAGTGGTCATACACCGCAATGGTCTGGGTTTGCTCAGCAATTACTTCCAGAGGTTCTCCGATCATCGCTTCAGTCTGGCAGTAACTCTCGATGTATACCCGCGGCGTGCTCCAGGTATCGTCATATTTCTTGTAGCTGGCATATAGGCGGAACCGAGGATTCACCTTGACGCTCTGGTCGGCCTTGCCTTCAACGGGGGCCTGCATGGCGTCCGCATCCTGAAGCTCCAGCTCGGCCCAGATCACGAACAGACGATTGTTGAACCAGCACGGGCGAATGGTGTGTTCCAGCGCCTTTTCCGAAATGGGCACGTTGGCTTTTTGCCAATCCGACCAGGCATTGGGCAGCGGCTTGTCATACTTGACCGGGGTTTCGTCTGCTGCACTCGCGGGCGCTTTGACCGCGCGCTGCGACATGTCCAGTGAGCGCCAGTAGTAAGCATTTTCGGCAGGGGATTTGCCGATGAAATAATAATTGCTGTTGGCAAAGTCTTCGCCATCGATGTAGCCATTGCAGATTTTCAGATTGGCGACTTCTTCGAACCGGGCAAGATAAGCCAGCACGGCGGTCTGTACGGTTTCTGGCTGTATTTGCGCCTGGTTGAGATCGTTCTCCAGTTGCTCGAAACTGGCGCTCTTGGTCAGGCGCAGGGTCGGGTCCAGATAGATGTCCGGGAAAGTGCGCAACTGCTGGAGGGCGGGCCAGATCGAGTAGCGATTGAGGCCGTCGCGCCAGGTGCTGGTTTGCAAAGGCGTAAAGCTGTCATCGCTGTAACCGGGCTCCAGGTTCAGCATCATGCTGTTGATTTGCTGTTGGTAGCTGGCAATGGCGCAGGCCACCGGACTGGTCGGGACATCCTGGCTGACCAGTACATCCAGCAACCAGAATTCATAAAGGTCGTTGGCGGTCTTGATCGTTTGAGCCAGCCCTTGCTCGATCAGGTAGGGATCGCTGGGTATTGCTTCGTGCAGATACAGGGCGAGCATCGCGTCACGCAGTGCTTCGTTAAGCGGCGCATCGAAGGCAGTCGTCATGATCGTTCCTCAACCATTGTCACGTGATGGGACGGCGTTGGAGTGGGCGGCCATGACTCCCTCACCGACGGCTTTCCAGGCCAGCAGATCGCTTTGTTCGCCCAGCGCGGTGGCTTGCAATAGGGCTCTGGCGGCCAAGCCGCTGGCCTGACAAGCGGCCTGGCAACGACGGACCCAGTCGACTTGAGCCATCGAGGTGGCGCGTTTATCGGGGAGCGAGCTGGTCAGCTCGGCAACTTGCGCCTGCGGCCAGTTCAGTAAACGAGCAAGGGCAGCATCGGCCGTTTCGCTGGCGAGCTGGCGCAGGGCCTTGTTTTTCAATTGGGCCTTGGCTGGATTGGCGCAGCTGAAATAACTCAGGACATGGTCTTCGGACTGGCTCTGGCTGTGGAACCAATGACTGAAGCGTTCAAGCAGATAGAGATCGGAAAGCGAAGGCATGCTGTTACTGCCTTCCTCGTATGCCGCGCCACCCAGCCACGTCGGATTGATTGCAAACAGGCGCAGAGCGCTATTGCTCAAACGCAGCTCTCTGACGATCTCGGCGTGGCGAGCCACCCGTTGATAATCCTCGATCAACGCTTGGGGCAGCGGGGTCTTGAGTGCTTGCTGCAAAATGCTATAGGGCGTGGCCCACGCCCAGTGAATGACCGCCCGGCAGCAATCCGGCGCGAGTTTGGCGGTTTCCTGGAAAAGCCCTTCGAGCAACTGGGCCTGGCGGTCATGCACATCGAGCAGGAACTTGACGAGTCTGTCTGCGCAAGCATCTTTGACAGGTTGGGCCAGCCCTAGACCTTTGAGCGCTTGCGCGACATCGGCCTGTAACCAGGCAAGGGGTTCATCTATCAGGGTTAGTGTGCGATCAAGGCCAGACAGCAGGCCGTCAGCAGTGATCAGCTTGTGTTCGATCAGCAATTGAAACCAGTTGATTTCTCCTCGCTTGCGTTTGCCATCCTCTTGCAGTGGCAGACCCAGCGCATTGACTTGCGCCTCGGTCGCCAGGCTGCGGCGCGTATCGCTCTGCAGCCTGGTCAGACGCGCCCGCAACTCATCGGGCAGGGGAGCTTGCTCAGCCGAGCTGATCTGCTGGTCATTTTCCGGCTCTTCGTGATTTGGCGAGGCATCAATGCCCAGGCGCTGCAACACCTGCGTCACGGTCTGCTGACTGTCTTTGAGCCAGGTGAAAGCCCAATCCAGTTGCATCAGCACATCGAGGATGTCCGGATTTGCATCCGGAATCGGCGCACTCAAGCGGCCGGTGGCGAGTGCGATCTTGTAAGACGAGCCTCCGAGAAGTCCCGCCAACGCCAGCAATTCTTCGACCGAGTGACCGAACAACCGGGCGATCCGTGCCTGGCGGTACAGCGAAGAAACGGTAGGCAAGTCACGCTTGAGCGCGCCGACGTGCGTTTCGGTCTGACGGGCAATCAACAGCAGAGAGTCTTCGGTGGGCTGCACACCGAGCCCGGCACAGAGTTGCAGCAGGGTTTTCTGCGTCGCGGCATCAAGGGGCGTCAGATCGATGGACTTTTGATCGAGAATCAGCGGTGTATCGAACAACTGCAGGTGATTGAACACCTGATCGAACAACGGCACCGCGTCCTTGCCACTGGCGTAGGGGCTGAGGTCGTGCAGCAGCGCCGCGAACTCTTCAGGTTCGATGCTGTAGCGTTGGTTCAGGTAGCGATAGACGCCCAGCGCACGCAGGGTGTTTGCGTTGAGTTCCATGCCCAGGTTTGATTCGCCCTCGGCGCGGATGGCACTGAAGATCAACGTGTCGAGCCTGGCGAAAGGAATGCCGCTCCAGCGTTGCAGGCGGATCATCCGTTGCAGGCGATCGAGACGATCAAGTGAGATTTTGGTCAGACGCCATTGCGCGTTGTCACCCGACGCTATCCGCTCCAGTCCTATGGCGTGGTCTGCTTCATCGCCCATGTCTGTTTGGGGGGCCGGTTCTGGCGCGTTGGACAGTTCGGCACCGGGACCGATGCCATTGACGTAGCAGGCTCCGTAGTGATTTGGCAAAGGCCCGGTCTGCGGACCAATCCTGTCAGGGGCCGGCTGCAGGTATGGACAATTGGGCGACAACCGCACCGCAAAGCTGCGGCGGGCCACAAGCTGCTCGACCTGTTCAGCGGTGAGGCCAGTGTGCTGCATGAAGTCGGTCAGCAGGGTCAATTGCTGCACAGACGAATCGCTGGTGACCTCGACTCCGTAGGCGCCTTTGAAAAAGTTCTTTTCTGTAGTTGTCAGGCGGTACTGTTCATCCAGCGTGAAGGCGAAGCGCTGTCTGACCAGGCGGACCGGTTGCTCTACGGTCCCGGTGGCGGTGATCAGATCGAATCTGGCTGTGTAGTCCTGCTCGGTCGGCGTGGGAACGGTGGCAGCCTGGAAATGCACAATGATGGGTTTATCTGTCGCCGCGTGCAGACGATTTACCAGCCAGCCAGTGCCTGTGAGGTCCGGGACGTTAGAGCTCAGATCGATACTGGCAGGCACGGTCTTGTCGTCTTTACGAAAGGTCAGTGAGACAACGGTTATGGAGCCGCCTTGATTCGTTGGTGCGTCCGCCAACGGAGTCGCGACCACGTCGTCGGGCATTTTTACGCCAAGCGCGAACTGGGCAGCAGGCCTCACGTGGATCAAGGTCGTTCAAACCGTAGATGGCTTGGCTTCAGACCCGAGCGATCCTGTTTCCCTTGCAGTGAAGCCATCCAGTCCCGCCATACCTGCGCCACCCAAGCCTGCCTCAGCAAGACAGATACTGACCATTACCGGCGTCGTGACAGGTGACGTCACGCTGCAAATGTACACTGAAGCAGGCGCACCGGTTGCTGGCGGTTTCACTGGCAGTGGTGCAACGCGCGCTTTTACGCCAACCTCGGACTGGGTTGCAGGCATTCGAGTCAAGGTCGTTCAATTCTTGGATGGAGTGGCTTCGGATCCGAGCTATCTCGTTTCTATTCCCGTCAAGCCATCCAGACCAGCCATCACACCGCCGCCCAGCCCGGCCTCGGTCATGCAGACCCTAGAGATAACCGGCGTCGTGGCAGGCAACGTTCCGTTGCAAATGTCTACCGAGGAAGGCTCACCGGTGGATGGCAGTTTCATAGGTGGTGGCAACATACGCACTTTTACGCCGAACTGGAGATGGGATGCAGGCACCACCCGGGTCAAGGTCGTTCAAACCGTAGAGGGTGTGGCTTCTGATCCGAGCCACCTTGTATCCATCGCAGTCAAGCCATCCAGGCCAGCCATTACACCGCCGCTCAATCCGGGGCCGGCGAGACAGATACTCATCATTACCGGCGTTGTCGCAGGAAACGTCACGCTGCAAATATCCAGCGAGGCAGGCGCACCGGTGGCTGGCACTTTCAGCGGCAGCGGCAACACACGCAATTTCACTCCAACAGCCGACTGGATTGCAGGCCGGGTCAAAGCTACTCAATCCGTAGGCGGCGTGGTTTCGGATCCGAGCGATCTCGTTTCCATCGTAGTGAAGCCACCCAGACCAGCTATTACACCGCCACCCAGCCCATCCGAGATCAGACAGGCGTTGACCATCACCGGCGTCGTGACAGGTAACGTTACGTTTCAAATGTCCACCGAGGCAGGCGCACCGGTGGCGGGCGCTTTCACTGGCAGTGGAAGCACGCGTACTTTTATGCCAGCTTCGGACTGGGCTGCTGGCTCCAGAGTCAAGGTCGTCCAAACTGCAGGCGGCGTGGCCTCGGATCCGAGCGAAATTGTTTCCATTGGAGTGAGGCCATACAGACCTGCTATTGAAAGGCCGCCCATTCCGACTTCACCAAAACAGAGACTGACTGTTACCGGCGTCGTGATAGGTAACGTCACGCTGCAAATGTCCACCCAGGAAGGTGAACCGGTGGCTGGTCATTTCGCTGGCGGCGGCACCTTTATTTTTACTCCAACCCTGGAATGGGCCACAGGCACCACCTATGTCAAGGTCCGTCAAATCGTTGGGGACGTTCCTTCATATTGGAGCGATGTTGTTTCAATCATAGTGAAGCCATCCAGACCGGCCATCACTCTACCGCCTGATCCGGCCCTGCCGAATCAGGCGTTGACCATTACTGGCGTCATAGCAGGTAACGTCACGCTGCGACTGACCACAGAGAAAGACGCAACGGTGGCTGGAGATTTCACTGGCAGCGGAAGCACGCGTACTTTTATGCCAGCTTCGGACTGGGCTCCAGGTATCAATCGGGTAAAGGTCGTTCAACTCGTAGGTTTGGTAAGTTCGGATCCGAGCGATCTCATCTTCTTCTTAGCGAAGCCATCCAGACCAGCCATCACACCGCCGCCCCGCCCAGCCTCAGCAACACAGACACTGGCGATTACCGGCATCGTGACAGGTATGGTCACGGTGCAAATGTCCACCGAGGGAGGCGCACCGGTGGCTGGCGAATTCGCCAGCAGCGGGCCTGACCGCCTCTTCACACCGGCTGAGGACTGGTCGCCCGGGGAAAATACCGTTTACGTCATGCAAACAGTAAACGGTGTGAACTCCGACCCCAGTGACTTGTGCACTTTCACCGTGGAGGTGGAGGACCGGCCCGATGCCCCTCAATTCCAGCAACCGCAGGCGGGGGGCTTAACCTCACGGTATCCCTCCCTCAAGATCGCCGGCCTGCCGGGCGCGCTGCAAACCGTTCGCTTTGAGAACGGCGCGACGTTGCACGAAGAGACAGCGGGTGCAGACGGGATCCTGACATTCACAGTGGCGGAACCGTTGGATCCAGGCCCCATTGTCCTTGAGGCTAAACAGGCCAGCGGTGGGACTGATTCGGATTGGAGCGCGCCGCATCGGTTTACGGTCAAGGCTGCGCCGTCAACTCCGTCGATCGAAGCGCCACGGGCGGACTCCGAGACATCACGCTATCCGAGGATTCGCGGCACAGGAGCAACGGGAGGTGAGATTGTCCTGCGTCATGCGCTTGATCCCAAGGAAGAGTTTGCCACCGTCGACGGTTCAACCCGGTGGAATTGGACCGCAGAAAAAGCGTGGCCCCTCGGAGACTATGCCGTGCAGGCCCGGCAGACATTCGACGGGGACTGGTCCGACTGGACTGAGGCTCGCTCCTTCAAGGTGAGCGAATCGCGGTATGCCATTGGCGACGCTATCCCCGCCATCGGTACACCGGTGGTGGGCACCGAGCAGAGCGTGCTGTTGCGAATCCAGGTCATCTCCGGTGTCAGCGGGGAGGTAGCCGCTGGCGTGGAGGTGAAGTGGCGCGTCAATGGCGAGGAGGAGGTGCTGGCGACAACGCAGACCGACGTCAACGGCTGGACCGGTTATCGCTATACACCTGAAACAGTCGGCAGACATGAAGTTCTTGCAGACGTCACTCAGGACAACGCCGGTGTGATTTTGACCGAACTCTATGAAGTGAATGCGGTACTGGACGATGTCTGGGCGCAGGCAGCAGAGCTTTATCTGGACGGTGAGCGCGTCGACCCTGCAAGCGAGTTCGTGCTGTTGAGAAAAGACCTGCCCTATAAGCTGGAGTTGAAGGTTGCCGACGACAGTGTTTTGATTGGCTCTACCGTCACTTTGCAGAACTTCTGGGGCGCGAAGGAACGAGGCCTGACTTTCAACCCTTATCTGGGGACGCCGCTGACGATAAACAAAGGATCGTCAATCCATTGGTATATTTCTACCGAAGAGGCTAACAGCGGTTTTTTCGGTTTGAGTCTGGCCAGTTCAGGACTGCCCGACTGGGAGCTGCCCGGGCGAGTGGAAGCGGGGGATCTGGCTGACGCCGTGAGGTTTGATCTGGATGGCTTCGCGCAAGTGTTCGGCGGCACGCCGGCGTATCCCTGCCTTGGGGCGACGCATACATTGACATTACGACCGCAGGACGACAGTTTTTTGCTCGGCCAGGACGTGGTTCTGGAGTTGAATGCGCAAGCGGCCGATCTGGGCGTTACCTTGAGTCCGAGCAACCCGCAAACGCTCGGTGAGGACGGGGTGAGCTGGTTGCTGAACTGCGTCGACAGCACCAGTGCCGGCGATTTCGCAGTCTGGTTGAATGTGCCGGCGCTGGAATTCGGTTCGCTGGAATTGCCCATGTCGCTGGCGCATAACAGTGCTCAAGTATCTGAAAGATTCGGCCCTCAGCAAATGGGAGGTCCGGCCGCGTACTGGAGGTATGGCATTCGCGCGGTTTCCACTTTCACGGGGCTGCCGGCGGGGGGAGTGCCGGTGACTGTCGCGGTGACTGACAAGCCAACCATGGAAAGCTTAACTGCTCGCGATGGCTGGATATTTATCAGCTACTACGACGGAGAGTTTGCGAGTTTGACCATTCGTAACCGCTATGGAAAGTAGTGGCTGAGCAAGCGTCGGCAAGGGGAGTGAGGCACGGCACTTGTCGAGGATAGCTTGCTGTGCAACAAATCCCGGAGCAAAAAAAACGGCACCTGCAAAGGTGCCGTTTTCATGTGTAGCCAGATCAGCCGAGCAATCAGCCCGCCAGACCCGCCTGCTGTACCAGCACCAGCAATGGCTGCGGGTACACGCCCAGGAAGAATGCGACCAGGGCGATGGCCAGCAGCATCACGCCGCCTGCCTTCTGTTCCCAGTGCAGCTGGGCGTCGTGGCGACGCAGGTTTGGCTCGATCAGGTACAGGGTGACCATCACGCGCAGGTAGTAGAAAACGCCGATGGCGCTGCCCAGTACCAGTGCGCCGACCAGCCACCACTGACGCGTTTCGACGCCGCTGGCGATGATGTAGAACTTGCCGATGAAGCCGGCGGTCAGCGGGATGCCGGCAAGGGACAGCATCATCACGGTGAGCACGGCGGTCAGGTACGGACGGCGCCAGAACAGGCCGCGGTACTCGTACAGCGCGTCAGCGTCGCGGCCGTTGTACGGCGAGGACATCAGGGTGATTACGCCGAACGCGCCCAGGCTGGTGATGACATAAGTCACCAGATAGACGCCGATGGCTTCCACCGCCAGACCCTTGCTCGCCACCAGCGCGATCAGCAGATAGCCGAAGTGTGCAATCGACGAGTAACCGAGCAGACGCTTGAGGTTGCTCTGGGTCAGGGCCAGCAGGTTACCGAACAGGATCGAGGCGACCGCGATCACGCTCAGCACGTCGCTCAGCACACCACTGCTGGCAGCAGGGGAGAGCTGGAACAGACGCACCATCACCGCAAACACTGCGACCTTCGAAGCGGTAGCGAGGAACGCCGCCACCGGTGCCGGTGCACCTTCGTAGACGTCCGGCGTCCACAGGTGAAACGGTACCAGCGACAGCTTGAACGCCAGACCGATCAGCATCATGCCCAGGCCCAGTTGCGCCAGCGGGCTTGGCAGGCCGGTCGCGGCCAGGGCCTGACCGATGCCGACGAAGCTCAGCGAACCGGCGTCGGCGTAGAGCAGCGCCATACCGAACAGCAGGAACGCGGAACCGGCAGCCGACAGCACCATGTACTTGATGCCGGCTTCCAGCGAACGCTTGTTGAAGAAGGCGTATGCCACCAGACCGTAGACCGGTACCGAGAGCAGCTCCAGGCCAATGAACAAACCGGCCAGGTGCTGCGCGCTGACCAGCACCAGACCACCGGCGGCGGCCATCAGGATCAGCAGGTACAGTTCTTCGCGGTTGCCCGGGTAACCCGAACCGCCATCACCGAGATAGGCGTGGGCGAGGGTGACGCAGGCGAGGGTGGCGACCAGGATCATCGCCATGTACAGGCAGGCGAAGGCATCGATCTGCAGCAACGGGGTCACGGCCAGAGGCGCGACTTTCAACGCAGGCAGGATCGACAGCAGGGCCAGGTTCAGACCCGCCACCGAAATCAGGAAGGTCTGCGAGTGGTTGCGGCGCCAGGCGATTGCCAGCATCACCACGATAATGGTGAGGCTGGTGATCAACAGTGGCGCAAGCGCAATAAAGTGTTGAATCGTGAATTCCATAGCGCTCTTACCGGGCCGAAGCGAGTTGAGAGAAGGCGGTGCCGAGCCACTGCTGCACGCCATGCATGGTGGCGGCAGAGGTGTCGAGGAACGGTTGCGGGTAGACGCCGAGGTAAATCAGCAATACCGCCAGACCGAGCACCATGATCAGTTCGCGCGCATCCATGCCGTGCAGCACCGCGTCGGATTTCGACGGGCCGAAGTAGGCACGGTGGATCATGATCAGCGAGTAGACCGAACCGAACACCAGACCGGAAGTGGCAATCGCCGTGACCCATGGAGCGCTGGCGAAGGATCCGATCAGGATCAGGAACTCGCCGACAAAGTTACCGGTGCCCGGCAAGCCCAGCGACGCCGCAGCGAAGAACAGGCTGATGGCCGGCAGATACGCGATACGCGACCACAGACCGCCCATCTCACGCATGTCACGAGTGTGCAGACGCTCGTACAACTGACCGCTGAGGATAAACAGTGCCGCTGCCGACAGACCGTGCGCCAGCATCTGGATCACTGCACCTTGCAGCGCCAGTTGGCTGCCGGAGTAGATGCCGATCAACACGAAGCCCATGTGGGAAACGGAAGAGAAGGCAATCAGACGCTTGATGTCGGTTTGTGCGAACGCCAAAAACGCGCCGTAGAAGATCCCGATCAGACCGAGGGTCATGGCGATCGGCGCAAACTCGGCCGAAGCGTTCGGGAACAGCGGCAGGGCGAAACGCAGCAGACCGTACGCAGCGGTTTTCAGCAGGATACCGGCGAGGTCGACGGAACCGGCTGTCGGCGCCTGGGCGTGAGCATCAGGCAGCCAGGAGTGGAACGGTACGACGGGCAGCTTGACCGCGAAAGCGATGAAGAAGCCGAGCATCAGAATGTACTCGGTGGTCATCGACATCTTGGTTTTCAACAGGTCGGCGTAGTTGAAGGTAATCACGCCGGTATTGTTGAAGTTGACCAGCACCAGACCGAGGATCGCCACCAGCATGATCAGGCCGGACGCCTGAGTGAAGATGAAGAACTTGGTCGCTGCGTAGATCCGGGTTTTCTTGCCGTCCGAAGAACTGTGACCCCAGAGCGCGATGAGGAAGTACATCGGCACCAGCATCATTTCCCAGAAGAAGAAGAACATGAACAGGTCGAGAGCGAGGAACACGCCGACCACACCGCCCAGGATCCACATCAGGTTGAGGTGGAAGAAGCCAACGTGACGTTGAATCTCCTTCCACGAGCAGAGTACCGAGAGGATACCCAGCAGGCCGGTCAGCAGGATCATCAACAGCGACAGGCCGTCGAGGGCCAGGTGCACGTTGATGCCGAAACGCTGGATCCAGACATGCTTGAACTCAAGCGCCCAGGTCGGATCGGCGCCCGGCGCCGGTGCGAATGAATAGTCACCGTGGGCCCACAGCCAGAGGCCGAGTGCGAGTTCCAGGGTCATGGTCAACAGCGCAATCCAGCGCGGGAGGGTGGCGCCGAAGCGCTCGCCCATCCAGCACAGCAGGCCGCCGATGAAGGGGATCAGGATTAGCCAAGGCAGAATCATGACGGGCTCGTTTCCTTTCGCAAATTCGCAAGGTTCATATCAGACCGCTACCAGCACGATGGCGCCGATCACCAGCACGGCACCAGCAGCCATCGAGGCGGCGTACCAACGCAGTTGACCGGTCTCGGTGCGGCTCAGGGCAGTGTGACCACCCTTGGCCATACGCGGGATCAGACCGATGGTCTGGTCGAGCGGGTCTTTGCGCAGTACATGGCTGATCGCAAGGTACGGCTTGACGAACAGTTTGTCGTAGATCCAGTCGAAGCCCCAGGCAGCGAACCACCAGGCCGAAAGGAAACGGCCGATGCCGCTGTTGGCAATTGCCGTGACGAAGCGACGCTTGCCAAGGAACAGCAGCGCTGCCAGCAGGATACCGGCCAGGGCGATGGAGCCCGAGGCGATTTCCAGACTGTGCTTGGCTTCGCCACCGGCATGCCCGACGCTTTGCGGCAGTACGCCGTGCAGCGGCGGCACGATCATCGCGCCGACGAAAGTCGACAGTACGATCAGCACCGACAATGGCAGCCAGTGAGCAATGCCGTGGCCGGCGTGGGCTTCGGTCTTGGCTTCACCGTGGAACGCGATGAAGATCAGGCGGAAGGTGTACAGCGAAGTCATGAACGCACCGACCAGACCTGCGTAAAGCAGACCCTGGTTACCGCTGGCGAACGCTTCCCAGAGGATTTCGTCCTTGGAGTAGAAGCCTGCGGTAACCAGTGGCAGAGCGGCCAGTGCGGCACCACCGACGATGAAGCTGGCGTAGGCCAGTGGCAGTTTCTTCCACAGACCGCCCATCTTGAAGATGTTCTGCTCGTGGTGGCAGGCAACGATCACCGCACCGGAAGCAAGGAACAGCAGAGCCTTGAAGAAGGCGTGGGTCATCAGGTGGAAGATCGCGCCTTCCCAGGCGCCAACGCCCAGCGCCAGGAACATGTAGCCGATCTGGCTCATGGTCGAGTAGGCGAGGATACGTTTGATGTCGGTCTGCACCAGCGCGGCGAAACCGGCCAGCACCAGGGTCACGCCACCGACGATGCCGACGAGGTGCAGGATGTCCGGCGCCAGCGCAAACAGACCGTGGGTACGGGCGATCAGGTAGACACCGGCGGTGACCATGGTCGCGGCGTGGATCAGTGCCGAAACCGGGGTAGGGCCGGCCATCGCATCCGCGAGCCAGGTTTGCAGCGGCAATTGCGCCGATTTACCGACAGCACCACCGAGCAGCATCAGGGTTGCCAGAACGATCCAGAAGTCGCCGACCTTGAAGTGCTCCGGCGCACGTAACAGCAGTTCCTGGACGTTCAGCGTGCCCAGTTGCTGGAACAGGATGAACAGGCCGATGGCCATGAACACGTCGCCGATACGGGTGACGATGAATGCCTTGAGTGCCGCGTTACCGTTGTTGCGGTTGCTGTAGTAGAAACCGATCAACAGGTAAGAGCACAGGCCCACGCCTTCCCAACCGAAGTAGATGAACAGCAGGTTATCGCCGAGGATCAGGAACAGCATGCTGGCGATGAACAGGTTGGTGTACGAGAAGAAGCGCGAGTAACCGTCTTCGCCACGCATGTACCAGGACGCGAACAGGTGGATCAGGAAGCCGACGCCGACGACCACACCGAGCATGGTCACCGACAGGCCATCCAGGTACAGCGCGAAGTTCGGCTGGAAACCTTCCACCGACATCCAGCGCCACAGCACCTGGGTGTACACGCCACCCTCCGGCGGTGCGACGTTGAATTGCCAGATCACGTAAGCGGTGACGATAGCCGACAGGCCGATCGAACCGACACCGATCAGCGCCGAGAGGTTTTCCGAGAAGCGGCCGCGCGAGAACGACAGCAACAGGAACCCGATCAGAGGGAATACGAAAGTCAGAAAGAGTAGGTTCATCCGCGCATCTCACTGGCAGCGTCGATATCGAGCGTGTGGAAGCGGCGATACAGTTGCAGCAGGATCGCCAGGCCAATACTGGCCTCGGCCGCTGCAAGGCTGATCACCAGGATGAACATGATCTGTCCATCCGGCTGCGCCCAGCGGGCGCCCGCGACGATGAAGGCCAGGGCAGAGGCGTTCATCATCACTTCCAGACTCATCAACACGAACAAAATGTTGCGGCGGACCATCAGGCCGACCAGACCAAGGCAGAACAGGATGCCGGCGACGGCTAAACCATGTTCGAGAGGGATAGCAGGCATGTCTTACTCCTTCGCCTCGTTACGGCCCAAATGGAACGCCGTGACGGCTGCGGCAAGCAGCAGCATCGAGGCGAGTTCGACCACCAGCAGGTACGGGCCGAACAGGCTGATGCCCACGGCTTTCGCGTCTACGGTGGTGTGGCCGATGGCCTGGCCGCTCTGGTGAGCGAACAGCACATACAGCAGTTCGGCCAGCAGCAGCGCGGCAAGAATCACCGGTCCGGCCCAGATGCCGGGCTTGAGCCAGGTGCGTTCCTGCTGCACCGAGGCGGGACCCAGGTTGAGCATCATCACCACGAACACGAACAGCACCATGATGGCGCCGGCGTAGGCGATCACTTCCAGCACACCGGCAAACGGCGCGCCGAGGGCGAAGAAGGTCATGGCCACGGCGATCAACGAGATGATCAGGTAGAGCAGGGCGTGCACAGGGTTGGTGTTGGTGACCACACGCAGCGTGGACACCACAGCAATACCCGATGCGAAATAGAAAGCGAATTCCATCGTTCTTCCTTAAGGCAGCAAGCTCTTCACGTTGATCGGTTCGGCTTCGTTCTGCGCAGCGCCTTTCGGCTTGCCAGCGATTGCCATACCTGCAACACGATAGAAGTTGTAATCAGGGTTTTTGCCGGGGCCGGAGATCAAAAGATCTTCTTTCTCGTACACCAGGTCCTGACGTTTGAACTCGGCCATCTCGAAATCCGGGGTCAGCTGGATCGCGGTGGTCGGGCAGGCTTCCTCGCAGAGACCGCAGAAAATGCAGCGCGAGAAGTTGATCCGGAAGAAGTCCGGGTACCAGCGACCGTCTTCGGTTTCAGCTTTCTGCAGCGAGATGCAACCCACCGGGCAGGCCACGGCGCACAGGTTGCAGGCTACGCAGCGTTCTTCGCCATCGGGGTCACGGGTCAGGACGATGCGGCCACGGTAGCGCGGCGGCAGGTAGACCTGCTCCTCGGGGTATTGCAGGGTGTCGCGCTTGCGAAAGCCATGGCCGAAGACCATGACCAGGCTGCGCAACTGGGTACCGGTACCCTTAACGATGTCGCCAATATATTTGAACATGGGTCAAATCCTCACTGAACCGCAACCGCAGGCGTGTTCAACAACACAACCGCAGCGGTCACCAGCAAATTGATCAGGGTCAGTGGCAGGCAGAATTTCCAGCTGAAATCCATCACCTGGTCATAACGCGGACGCGGGATGGAAGCGCGCAGCAGGATGAACAGCATGATGAAGAACGCGGTCTTCAGTGCGAACCAGACGAAGGACAGTTGCGGCAGGATGCCGAACGGACCATGCCAGCCACCGAAGAACAGGGTGACCAGCAGCGCCGAGATCAGGATGATGCCGATGTATTCACCGACGAAGAACATGCCCCATTTCATACCGGCGTATTCAATGTGGTAACCGTCGGCCAGTTCCTGTTCCGCTTCCGGCTGGTCGAACGGGTGACGGTGAGTCACGGCGACGCCAGCGATGAAGAAGGTACAGAAGCCGAAGAACTGCGGAATGATGAACCACAGGTTCTGCGCCTGGTACTCGACGATGTCGCGCATGTTGAACGAGCCGACCTGGACCACGATGCCCATCAGGGCCAGGCCCATGAACACTTCGTAGGACACGGTCTGCGCCGAGGCACGCAAGCTGCCGAGAAGGGCGAACTTGTTGTTGCTCGACCAGCCGGCGAACAGCACCGCGTAGACCGACAGACCGGCCATGGCGAAGAAGAACAGCAGGCCGATGTTCAGATCCGCCACGCCCCAGGTCGGGGTGATCGGGATGATCGCAAAGGCGATCAGCAGGGCGGACATGGCCACCACCGGTGCCAAAGTGAAGATCACCTTGTCGGCAAACGGCGGGGTCCAGTCTTCCTTGAAGAACATCTTCAGCATGTCGGCGGCGATCTGGAACATGCCGAACGGGCCAACGCGGTTCGGGCCGTAACGGTCCTGCCACCAGCCCAGCAGGCGACGTTCGACAAAGCTGAGCAAGGCGCCTGCGACCACCACGGCCAGCAGGATCACGATGGCTTTGATGACCGTCAGGACCACATCGATCACTTCAGGGGTGAACCAGGTCATTGCGCTGCCTCCTGCAGACCGTCGACGGACACGCCGGCGAATGCCGGTGGAATGCCGGCGATGCCCGCAGGCAATGCCACCAGACCGGCGCCCAGTTCTTCATTGATGCGCAGCGGCAGACGCAGGGTCTGGCCGGCAACGTTCAGGCTCAGCAGGGCACCGTCGTTGACGCCGAGGCGATCCGCTTCGGATTTCGCCAGCGCGACGTAAGGTACCGGAATGCGTTCCTGCACCGGGGCGGCTTTCGAAGAGTTTTCTTCGCTGCCGAACAGGTGGAAGAACGGCACGGCTTGCCAGGTACCCGGCGCCGGGTTGAACGCACGCGGCGCAGCGGCGAACCAGTTCAGCGAATCACCGGTGCTTTCGATCAGGCGTGTGCCCGGGTCGCCAGCACGAAGATGACCACCGACTTCGTCCTGGAACTTGTTCCACGCTTGTGGCGAGTTCCAGCCCGGCGACCATGCGAATGGCACCTGCTGACGCGGTTCGGCGGAGCCTGAGTAACCTTCCATGGAGAAGGCGAACGCAGTGTCCTGGTCTTGCGGAGTGCGTGGTTCGTGAACGCTGATGTCGGCGCGCATTGCGGTGCGGCCGGAATAACGCAGCGGCTCACGGGCCAGTTTCAGACCCTTGATGCGGAAAGCAGCCGACGGTGCAGCATCGACGATACGTGCCAGTTGCGCGGTGCTCGAGGCAACGGCGGCGGTGACGTGGTCGAGTTGCGTCCAGTCGATCGGCTGGTTCAGCAGGGTCGCGCGCAGGGCGTGCAGCCAGCGCCAGCCTTCGTGCACCAGAATGCTCGCGTCCATGTATTGCGGATCGAAAACCTGGAAGAAGCGCTGAGCGCGGCCTTCCTGGCTGACCAGCGTACCGTCGCCCTCGGCGAAGCTCGCCGCTGGCAGAACCAGGTGCGCGCGATCAGTGGTGGCGGTTTTCTGATGGTCAGCGACGATCACCACTTTCGCGGCGTTCAGTGCGGCATCGACCTTGGCTTTGGCGGTGCGGGTGTAGAGATCGTTTTCCAGCACGACGATAGCGTCGGCCTTGCCATCGATGACCGCTTGCAGCGCGGCGTCGACCGATTCGCCACCGAGCATGGCCAGGCCGAGGCTGTTGGCTTCCGGCACGATCAGGCTGATCGAACCGTTCTTCTCGCGTAGCTTCAAAGCCTTGGCGATGTTCGCGGCAGCTTCGATCAGGGCTTTGGAGCCCAGCGAAGTACCGGCGATGATCAGCGGACGCTTGGCGGCGAGCAGGGCATCGGCGATGCGCTGCGCCAGTTTCAGGGCTTCGGTGTCCAGACCTTCAACGGCCGGAGCGCTGGCATCCAGCGCGTGAGCCACGGCGAAACCGATGCGTGCCAGGTCATCCGGAGCTGCGTGTACGCATTCTTCAGCGACGTCATCGAGCTTGGTTTCGGCGAGGCTGGCGATGAACAGCGGGTTCAGCGCGTGCTGGCCGATGTTCTTCACCGCCGCGTCGAGCCAAGGCTGGACGCGCATGGCTTCGGCCATGTCTTCAGCCTTGCCCTTGACCGACTGACGCAGAGCCAGCGCCATACGCGCGGCGGTCTGGGTCAGGTCTTCACCGAGGACGAAGATCGCGTCGTGGTCTTCGATGTCGCGCATGTTCGGCACTGGCAGCGGGCTGTCGTTCAGCACTTGCAGGACCAGACGGATGCGCTCCAGTTCGGAGGCTTCGATACCCGAATAGAAGTGCTCGGCACCAACCAGTTCGCGCAACGCGTAGTTGCTTTCGAGGCTGGCACGCGGCGAACCGATACCGACGATGTTGCGCCCGCGCAGCAGGTCGGCGGCTTTGTCCAGCGCAGCGTCGAGGCCGAGCTTGGTGCCATCGGCCAGCAGCGGCTGACGTGGACGGTCGGTGCGGTTGACGTAGCCATAACCGAAACGGCCACGGTCGCAGAGGAAATACTGGTTCACCGAACCGTTGAAACGGTTTTCGATGCGACGCAGCTCACCGTAACGCTCGCCCGGGGAAATGTTGCAACCGCTTGAGCAGCCATGGCAGATGCTCGGGGCGAACTGCATGTCCCACTTGCGGTTGTAGCGCTCGGAGTGAGTCTTGTCGGTGAACACACCTGTCGGGCAGACCTCGGTGAGGTTGCCGGAGAACTCGCTTTCGAGGGTGCCGTCTTCAACGCGACCGAAGTACACGTTGTCGTGGGCGCCAAACACACCGAGGTCGGTGCCGCCGGCGTAGTCCTTGTAGAAACGCACGCAGCGGTAGCAAGCGATGCAGCGGTTCATTTCGTGGGAAATGAACGGGCCGAGTTGCTGGTTCTGGTGGGTGCGTTTGCTGAAGCGATAACGGCGCTCGTTGTGGCCGGTCATCACTGTCATGTCTTGCAAGTGGCAGTGACCGCCTTCCTCGCACACCGGGCAGTCGTGCGGGTGGTTGGTCATCAGCCATTCGACAACACTGGCGCGGAACGCCTTGGATTCTTCATCGTCGATGGAGATCCAGGTGTTGTCGGTGGCCGGGGTCATGCAGGACATGACGATACGACCACGGGTGTCGTTCTCGTCGGTGTACTGCTTGACCGCGCACTGGCGGCAGGCCCCGACGCTACCGAGCGCGGGGTGCCAGCAGAAATATGGAATGTCGAGGCCCAGCGACAGACATGCCTGTAACAGGTTGTCTGCCCCGTCGACTTCGAGCGCTTTGCCGTCTACGTGGATAGTGGCCATGGTTCAAAGGTCTTCGTTGGCCCGGTGTCAGCGGGCGTGGCTAATGGAATCTTGTTATGCGTCCGAATCCAAACAGCCCCGAGGGGCGTCATCGGACGAAAGGCGAAGGGCACGGACCCTTCGCCTTTTTAAGCGTTTACGCGCCGACTACGATCGGCCTTGCCAGAGGCGGGACGGCGGCGCTGACAGGCGCGATACCGGCTTCGAACTCTGGACGGAAGTATTTGATCGCGCTGCCCAGCGGCTCCACGGCTCCCGGTGCGTGAGCACAGAAGGTCTTGCCCGGGCCGAGGAAACCGACCAGACCCAGCAGGGTCTCGATGTCGCCCGGCTGGCCCTTGCCCTGTTCGATGGCCATCAGCAGCTTGACGCTCCATGGCAGGCCATCACGGCACGGTGTGCAGAAACCGCAGGATTCGCGAGCGAAGAACTGCTCCATGTTGCGCAGCAGCGAGACCATGTTGACGCTGTCATCCACCGCCATCGCCAGACCGGTACCCATACGGGTGCCCACTTTTGCGATGCCGCCGGCATACATTTGTGCGTCGAGGTGCTCGGGCAGGAGGAAACCGGTACCGGCGCCGCCTGGCTGCCAGGCCTTGAGCTTGAAGCCGTCGCGCATGCCGCCGGCGTAGTCTTCGAACAGTTCACGACCGGTGACGCCGAATGGCAGTTCCCACAGGCCCGGGTTCTTGACCTTGCCGGAGAAGCCCATGAGCTTGGTGCCCATGTCTTCGGAACCTTCGCGGGCCAACGATTTGTACCAGTCAACGCCGTCGGCAATGATCGCCGGCACGTTGCACAGGGTTTCGACGTTGTTCACGCAGGTCGGCTTGCCCCACACGCCCACGGCGGCAGGGAAGGGCGGCTTGGAGCGCGGGTTGGCGCGGCGGCCTTCGAGGGAGTTGATCAGTGCGGTTTCTTCACCGCAGATGTAACGCCCGGCGCCGGTGTGGACGAACAGCTCGAAATCGAAGCCGCTGCCCAGAATGTTTTTACCCAAAAGGCCAGCAGCCTTGGCTTCTTCCACGGCACGGTTCAAGTGCTTGGCGGCGGTGGTGTATTCGCCGCGCAGGAAGATGTAGCCACGGTAGGTTTTCAGTGCACGGGCACTGATCAGCATGCCTTCGATCAGCAGATGGGGCAGTTGCTCCATCAGCATGCGGTCTTTCCAGGTGTTCGGCTCCATTTCATCCGCGTTGCACAGCAGGTAGCGGATGTTGATGGATTCGTCCTTGGGCATCAGGCCCCACTTCACGCCAGTGGGGAAGCCGGCGCCGCCGCGACCCTTGAGGCCAGCGTCTTTGACGGTCTGGACGATCGCGTCCTGATCCATCTCGGCGAAGGCCTTGCGTGCAGCGGCGTAACCGTTCTTGGCCTGGTATTCGTCGAGCCACACGGCTTCGCCGTCATCACGCAGACGCCAGGTCAGCGGGTGTGTCTCGGCCGAACGCTGGATGCGGTTGGCTGGACCAAAAGATGTCAGGGTCATACGTAGCCCTCGAGCAGTTTGGCCACGCCAGCAGGCTGCACGTCGCCAAAGGTGTCGTCGTCAATCATCAGCGCCGGTGCCTTGTCGCAGTTGCCGAGGCAGCAGACAGGCAGCAGGGTGAAACGACCGTCGGCGGTGGTCTGACCCAGGCCGATGCCCAGATTGTTCTGGATTTCGCTGACCACCGACTCGTGGCCACCGATGTAGCAGACCATGCTGTCGCAGACGCGAATGATGTGGCGGCCGACCGGTTGACGGAAGATCTGGCTGTAGAACGTCGCCACACCTTCAACGTCGCTGGCCGGGATGCCGAGGATCTCGCCGATCGCGTAGAGGGCGCCATCCGGCACCCAGCCGCGTTCCTTCTGAACGATCTTCAGGGCTTCGATCGACGCCGCGCGCGGGTCTTCGTAGTGATGCAACTCGTGCTCAATGGCCGAGCGCTCGGTTTCACTCAAGGTGAAACGGTCTGTCTGGATAAGCGTGCTGTTCATGCTTAGCGGTCCACGTCGGCCATAACGAAGTCGATACTACCCAGGTACGCAATCAAGTCCGCGACCATGCTGCCTTTGATCACCGAAGGGATCTGCTGCAGGTGCGGGAAGCTCGGAGTACGGATCCGGGTACGGTAGCTCATGGTGCCGCCGTCGCTCGTCAGGTAATAACTGTTGATGCCCTTGGTCGCTTCGATCATCTGGAAGGATTCGTTGGCCGGCATGACCGGGCCCCACGAAACCTGCAGGAAGTGCGTGATCAGGGTTTCGATGTGCTGCAGCGTGCGCTCTTTCGGCGGCGGCGTGGTCAGCGGGTGATCCGCCTTGTACGGGCCTTCCGGCATGTTGCGCATGCATTGATCGATGATCTTGATGCTCTGGCGCATCTCTTCGACGCGAACCATGCAGCGGTCGTAGGCATCGCCGTTGACGGCCAGCGGCACTTCGAATTCGAAGTTCTCGTAGCCCGAATACGGACGCGCTTTACGCAGGTCGAAATCGCAACCGGTAGAACGCAGGCCGGCACCGGTGACGCCCCATTCCAGGGCTTCTTTGGTGTTGTAGGCGGCAACGCCGACGGTACGCCCCTTGAGGATGCTGTTCTGCAGGGCGGCCTTGGTGTATTCGTCGAGACGCTTGGGCATCCACTCGACGAAATCCTTGACCAGTTTTTCCCAGCCGCGCGGCAGGTCGTGGGCGACGCCGCCGATGCGGTACCAGGCCGGGTGCAGACGGAAACCGGTAATCGCCTCGATCACCGTGTACGCCTTCTGGCGGTCGGTGAAGGTGAAGAACACCGGGGTCATGGCGCCGACGTCCTGGATGTAGGTACCCAGGAACAGCAGGTGACTGGTGATACGGAAGAACTCGGCCATCATGATGCGAATGACGTCGACCTTCTGCGGCACCTTGATGCCGGCGAGCTTCTCGACCGAGAGCACGTACGGCAGGTTGTTCATCACGCCGCCGAGGTAGTCGATGCGGTCGGTGTACGGAATGTAGCTGTGCCAGGACTGACGCTCGCCCATCTTCTCGGCGCCACGGTGGTGGTAACCGATGTCCGGGACGCAGTCGACGATCTCTTCGCCGTCCAGCTGCAGGATGATGCGGAACGCACCGTGCGCCGAAGGGTGGTTCGGGCCGAGGTTGAGGAACATATAGTCCTCGTTGGCACCGGACCGCTTCATGCCCCAGTCTTCCGGACGGAAGCGCGCGGCTTCCTCTTCCAGCTGCTGCTTGGCGAGGTTGAGGCTGTACGGATCGAATTCGGTGGCGCGCGCCGGGAAATCCTTGCGCAGCGGGTGACCTTCCCAGGTCGGTGGCATCATGATGCGCGACAGGTGCGGGTGGCCTTTGAAGTCGATGCCGAACATGTCCCAGACTTCACGTTCGTACCAGTTGGCGTTGGGCCAGATGCTGGTGACGGAAGGCATGCTGAGGTCGCCTTCGGACAAGGCCACCTTGATCATCACGTCACTATTACGCTCCAGCGACATGAGGTGATAGAACACGGTGAAATCGGCGCCGGTCGGCAGCCCTTGACGCTTGGTGCGCAGACGCTCGTCCACGCCGTGCAGGTCATAGAGCATGACGTACGGCTTGGGCAGGTTGCGCAGGAAAGTCAGGACTTCAACCAGTCTGGCACGGGCCACCCACAGCACCGGCATGCCGGTGCGGGTTGCCTGCGCGGTGAACGCTTCGGCGCCAAAACGGTTGTTCAGTTCGACGACCACATCCTGGTCGTCTGCCTTGTAAGGCGGGATGTACAGAGCACTGCCTGTAGTCATGGTTATTTTTTCGCTTTCGGTCAACGTAAAGAATGAAGCCAGCTTCTCGTTACTAAGAACAGATCTGGATCAGACTTCGTCAGGGCTGCGCAGATTGGTGACTGCGATTCGCTGTTCACGGCGCTGTTCCTTCTGCGATGGCATGTCGGCGCGGTACACGCCTTGATCACCAACGACCCAGGAAAGCGGACGACGCTCCTGTCCAATCGATTCCTGCAACAGCATCAAGCCTTGCAGAAATGCTTCCGGACGGGGCGGGCAGCCAGGTACGTAGACGTCCACGGGCAGGAACTTGTCCACCCCTTGAACCACGGAGTAGATGTCGTACATGCCGCCGGAGTTGGCGCACGAACCCATGGAGATAACCCATTTAGGCTCGAGCATTTGCTCGTAGAGACGCTGGATGATCGGCGCCATCTTGATGAAGCAGGTACCGGCGATAACCATGAAGTCGGCCTGACGCGGCGAGGCCCGGATCACTTCGGCGCCAAAGCGCGCAATGTCGTGGGGCGCCGTGAAGGCGGTGGTCATTTCCACGTAGCAGCACGACAGGCCGAAGTTGTACGGCCACAGGGAGTTTTTACGTCCCCAGTTGACCGCGCCACTCAGCACGTCTTCCAGCTTGCCCATGAAAATGTTTTTGTGGACTTGATCTTCTAACGGATCGGCAACGGTTTCCCGCTGGCCAATCGGATACTGCTCGTTAGGAGCATCGGGGTCGATCCTGGTGAGATTGTATTGCATTGCCAAAGCCTCATTGTTTCAGCTTCGCCTGCCGCTTGCGACGAGCTTCCGGAGCCCAGTCAAGGGCGCCCACTCGGAACAGGTAGACAAGACCTGCCAACAGAATTGCTATGAAAACGAGAGCTTCGACGAATCCGGTCCAGCCGCTTTCGCGGACGGACACAGACCATGCAAAGAGAAAGAGGGCTTCGATATCGAAGATCACGAAGAGTATCGCGACCAGATAGAATTTGGCTGAGAGCCGCAAGCGGGCGCCACCGGTAGGTAGCATGCCCGACTCGAACGGTTCGTTTTTGCTGCGACCCCAGGCTTTTGACCCGAGGAGGCTGGAGACGCCAAGCATGAAGGCACACAGGCCGACGACACCCAGAAGGAAAATGGCAAAGCCCCAGTTGTGGGCCATGAGTCCTGTCGCTTCGGGCATGCTGGTAATCCTTAACAGAGAGCAAAGGTCTCTGAGCTTGATAAAGAAATAAGGCAGTGACGATATGTCGCAGCAATCAATCGGGCTGATTTTATGGCTAAACACCCGGCAAGTAAAATTCCAAAGGCGAAATTATTTACCGGATTAAGGACATAGCGTCTCCTGAAGGCGCTGCGGCCCATGCGTTGCGGGCATTAGCCGGTTTTCCATCAATTATGTTTTGTAGAGTTTGTAACGAACATAGTTGCGGCTAAATGATAATTGATATCGTTTGGCGTGGTTTTGTAACTGTTTAACGAGTGAGTGGCTGGGAAGTTGTCTTACTTGCGCGTTACTGCAAGTAGCGAAGCCTACCGTTTTAACGGAAATTTCTGACGCTTGTAGCGCTTCAGATCAATGTTTCGTCTCGCGGCTGACGGTAGCCCTGTGGGAGCGAGCCTGCTCGCGAAAGCGGTGGATCAGCCTCCAGATGTGCAAGCTGACTTATCGCCTTCGCGAGCAGGCTCGCTCCCACAGGGGATTTGTAGTGTCTTTGAGATTCCAACAGGCAAAAAAACGCCCCGATCCAGTCGGGGCGTCAGTCTTGCGGCTCTGCGGTTAGCTTTTTATTCGATCCGCAAAGGCCGTTTGCTCAGGTGAAGCCGAATCAGTGGAACTGTTCTTCTTCGGTCGAACCGGTCAGCGCGGTCACCGAGGACGAGCCGCCCTGGATCACGGTGGTCATGTCGTCGAAGTAGCCAGTGCCCACTTCCTGCTGGTGCGCAACGAAGGTGTAACCCTTGGCGGCGTCAGCGAATTCCTGCTCTTGCAGCTTCACGTAGGCAGTCATGTCGTTGCGGGCGTAGTCGTGCGCCAGGTTGAACATGCTGTGCCACATGTTGTGAATGCCGGCCAGGGTGATGAACTGGTGCTTGTAGCCCATGGCGGACAGTTCGCGCTGGAACTTGGCGATGGTCGCGTCGTCCAGGTTCTTCTTCCAGTTGAAGGAAGGCGAGCAGTTGTACGACAGCAGCTGGTCCGGGTATTCCTTCTTGATCGCTTCAGCGAAGCGACGGGCTTCTTCCAGATCCGGCTTGGCGGTTTCGCACCAGATCAGGTCGGCGTACGGTGCGTAAGCCAGGCCACGGGCGATCGCTTGATCCAGACCGGCACGTACCTTGTAGAAACCTTCCTGAGTACGCTCGCCGGTCACGAATGGCTGATCGTACGGGTCGCAGTCGGAGGTCAGCAGGTCAGCCGCGTTGGCGTCGGTGCGGGCCAGAATGATGGTCGGCGTGCCTGCAACGTCAGCCGCCAGACGGGCAGCGGTCAGCTTCTGCACGGCTTCCTGGGTCGGTACCAGAACCTTGCCGCCCATGTGGCCGCATTTTTTCACCGAAGCCAGTTGGTCTTCGAAGTGAACGCCAGCGGCGCCTGCTTCGATCATGCTCTTCATCAGCTCGTAGGCGTTGAGTACGCCGCCGAAACCGGCTTCAGCGTCGGCCACGATTGGTGCGAAGTAGTCGATGTAGCCATCGTCGCCCGGGTTCTTGCCGGCCTTCCACTGGATCTGGTCAGCACGACGGAACGAGTTGTTGATGCGCTTGACCACGGTTGGCACCGAGTCCACCGGGTACAACGACTGGTCCGGGTACATCGATTCTGCGGAGTTGTTGTCCGCAGCCACCTGCCAGCCGGACAGGTAGATCGCCTGGATACCGGCCTTGACCTGCTGAACAGCCTGGCCGCCGGTCAGGGCGCCCATGCAGTTGACGAAATCTTTCTCTGGACGGAAGGACGGCTTGGCACCTTGGGTCACCAGGTTCCACAGCTTCTCGGCGCCCATCTTCGCGAAGGTGTGCTCTGGCTGAACCGAGCCACGCAGGCGGACCACGTCGGCAGCGGAGTAAGTGCGAGTCACGCCTTTCCAGCGCGGGTTCTCGGCCCAGTCTTTTTCGAGGGCTGCAATTTGCTGTTCGCGTGTCAGTGCCATGGAGATAAACCTCGTCGCGTCTTTTATGAAAAGTTGTTCTGCGGTGGAAAATTCCTGCGCTCGCTGACCAGAAGCTTAGGTGGTCAAGTCGGATTCGGCGGGGTAGGCGACGGGATGAACGATGGGCTCGAGGGGAAGTGAGCAGGTAGTGGCGGACTGCGGGGCGCATGCGGGCGTCGTGGGCCTTTATACGGACAACAGCGTGAAGCCGGGTTACCTAAATACGCTTCCGTCCCTCGGGACAACTTCGTTCCAGTCGGCAACCTCGTCAAACACACCTTGTGGGCGGTACAGACACGAAACGGCTCGCGGGGTAGGTGCGAGCGGCGCTTCGAAGGCCCTTGCCAGGGCCTCTGATTAGCGGGAGCGAGGCCATCATGCCTTCGCTTTTTTTTCGCGTCAAACGTTTTGTAGTGCTTTTTTTCAAGCACTACATCTTTCGTCTAATACGACTAATCAGTCAGTTTTCGGTGCTTTAGTCCAGCGTGTCGACTTTCACCCGCAAGGTCATGTCATCGCGGCCTTGAGTCGAGTAGCTGCGGGTCAGGCCCTGTTTATCGGCCTGAGTCTGGCTGTTGACGCCCGCCAGAGTGATCCACTCACCGAGGCGCCCGGTGACGGTTGTGTCGGTGCTTTGCACGTTCACTACATCGGGACGTTCCTGGCTCATGCGGTCACGGTTGGTACTGATCGCCAGATGAACGGTCTCGCCGGTGACGCTGGCGGTGACATAGAAACCCTGGGTGACGTTGCGGTATTGGGTCTCGCTGCTGTAACCGCCGTAGGAGTCGCTCTGGGTGTTGGTGATCGGCACGCTCTGGCCAACCTGGATCAGCGCCGGAGTGCCTTCGCTGGTCTGCACTTGCTGAACGCCGCCGTTGCGGCTGGTAGTGCTGCGGCTGATGATCCGGGTCTGGCTCGGCTGGGCGCCATTGACCGCATAACCTTCGTCGCCACGGCCGTTGTTTTCGTTGGTGTCGACGGTGATCAGCAAGCGCTTCGGCGCGGTATCGAGTTGCGCCAGCAGATCCTTCAACTCCTGAATCTTGCCCGGCTCGGCTTTGATGATCAGTTGATTGCCATAAGCGCTGACCTGCCCGTCCTGGCCGATGAAATCCTGCGCCACTGGCAACATGTCAGCGCTGGTGTGGTATTTGAGGGGGACGATTTCTGTGGCTGCCAGCACCGAAAAACTGCAGCCGAGCAGCAGGGTGGTGAGCAGGGTGCGTAGGGACATGTCCGTTATCTCCGCGTTCGAAAGGCTTGATATTGCCAGTTTGTCGGCCCGGGGTGGGGCAAGTTGAATCGTAGACAGCAAAGCGCCCCGGCATCCGAAAATGGCGGGGCGTTTTGTGGTGTGCTGGCGGGCCTCTTCGCGAGCAGGCTCGCTCCCACAGTACATCTCCAGCGGACACAAATTGTGTGTCAGGCACAGATCCCCTGTGGGAGCGAGCCTGCTCGCGAAGGCCGCGCCGCGGTCTTAAGCCGAATGCCGAACCATGTCGACATGCGGAATCCCGGCCTCAAGAAACTCTTCGCTGACCAGGCTGAAACCGAGGCGTTCATAGAACGCCGTGGCTTGCACCTGAGCGCTGAGCTTCTGCTGTTTCAAACCGCGTGCTTCAGCTTCGGCGATGACCGCTTGCATCAGTGCGTCACCGACCTTCATTCCGCGCCAGTCTTTGAGCACCGAAACCCGGCCGATGTGGCCGTCGGGCAACAGCCGCGCCGTGCCGATCGGGAAGTCGCCTTCGAACGCCAGAAAATGCACGGCGGTCGCGTCATCTGCGTCCCACTCAAGCTCGGGTGGCACCGATTGTTCGGCGATGAACACCGTTTCACGAATGCGCCGGATCTCGGCGATATCCTTCTGCCAGTCTGCGACACGAACGCGAATTTTATTCATCGGCGAACCCCAGGCTTCCTTGCTTGACCAGCTCGCAGAGCAGGCTGCGACCGTCTTCGTCGCTCAGCCACTCGCCGAGGTTATCGGCGTGCAGGGCGTCAGCGGCGCAGATCAGCTTCAGCAGTTCGCGCAGCTTGCCCGGCAGGTAGCGGCTCTGGCCACTGGCGAACAGCAGCAGATCGTCATCGACTTCCGACCAGGCCAGGCGCGCGCTCGGGTTGCGGATCAGCACGGCGCCATCCTGCAGGGCGGCGAGGAAGTCCTCTTCTTCGACGTCTTCCGGGCCGACCACCAATTCGGGGTAGCGCGGCTCGGTCATGTACTGGCCGAACCAGGTCAGCAGCAGGCGCTCATCGCTCATGTGTTCGGCGAGCAGGCTTTTCAGACGATCCAGTGCATCGTGTTGGATCTGGTGCGGATCGACCGCCGGCTTGGCGTCGGCATCGGTGTAGCGCTCTTCGTCGGTCAGGAACTGGCTGAGGAAGTCGGTGAAGTGGGTCAGCACTTCAGCGGCACTCGGCGCGCGGAAGCCGACCGAGTAGGTCATGCAGTTGTCGACCGCGACGCCGCAATGAGCCAGGCGCGGCGGCAGGTAGAGCATGTCGCCCGGTTCCAGCACCCATTCTTCGGTTTCGTGGAATTCAGCGAGGATGCGCAGGTCGGCGTGTTGCAGCAGCGGGCTCTCGGAATCGCACATCTGGCCGATTTTCCAGTTGCGCTTGCCATGGCCCTGCAGCAGGAACACATCGTAGTTGTCGAAGTGCGGGCCGACGCTGCCACCCGGGGCGGCGAAGCTGATCATCACGTCGTCGACACGCCAGCTCGGCAGGAAGCGGAAGTTTTCCAGCAGTTCGCTGACTTCCGGCACGAACTGATCAACCGCTTGCACCAGCAGCGTCCACTCTTTTTCTGGCAATTTGCTGAACTCGTCTTCGGCGAACGGGCCGCGACGCAGTTCCCATGGACGCTCGCCATGTTCGATGACCAGGCGCGATTCGACTTCTTCTTCCAGGGCCAGGCCGGCCAGTTCGTCGGCGTCGATCGGGCTTTCGAAGTCAGGAATCGCCTGACGGATCAGCAGCGGTTTTTTCTGCCAGTAGTCACGCAGGAATTCGCGTGCAGTGAGGCCGCCCAGAAGTTGAAGAGGAATATCGGAATTCATATGTAACCTATTGAAAAAAAGCACTTTTCAGACGGGAATAAAAACGCCCGGCGCGGCCGGGCGTCTCAAACGGGGCAAACGGTCGATCAGATGCGTTTGGCTTGTGCCACTGCGTTGCCGATGTAGTTGGCCGGAGTCAGTTGCTTGAGCTCGGCTTTGGCTTCGGCTGGCATGTCCAGGCCATCGATGAAAGTCTGCAGCGCTTCAGGGCTGATGCCCTTGCCACGGGTCAGTTCTTTCAGCTTTTCGTACGGGTTTTCGATGTTGTAGCGACGCATCACGGTCTGGATCGGCTCGGCCAGGACTTCCCAGCAAGCGTCGAGGTCAGCGGCAATCTTCTGCTCGTTGAGCTCCAGTTTGCTGATGCCTTTGAGGCTGGCTTCGTAGGCGATCATGCTGTGGGCGAAGCCGACACCGAGGTTGCGCAGGACGGTGGAGTCGGTCAGGTCACGCTGCCAGCGGGAGATCGGCAGTTTGCTCGCCAGATGCTGGAACAGTGCGTTGGCGATACCCAGGTTGCCTTCGGAGTTTTCGAAGTCGATCGGGTTGACCTTGTGCGGCATCGTCGACGAACCGATTTCGCCAGCGATGGTGCGCTGCTTGAAATAACCCAGGGAAATGTAGCCCCAGATGTCGCGGTCGAAGTCGATCAGGATGGTGTTGAAACGCGCAATGGCATCGAACAGCTCGGCGATGTAGTCGTGCGGTTCGATCTGCGTGGTGTACGGGTTGAAGCCCAGACCCAACTCGTCTTCGATGAAGGCGCGGGCATTGGCTTCCCAGTCGATCTGCGGGTAGGCCGACAGGTGCGCGTTGTAGTTGCCGACGGCGCCGTTGATCTTGCCCAGCAGCGGCACGGCAGCGACCTGAGCGATCTGACGCTCGAGACGGTAAACCACGTTGGCCAGCTCTTTACCCAGAGTGGTCGGCGAAGCCGGCTGACCGTGGGTGCGCGACAGCATCGGCACGTCGGCGAAACGGATGGCCAGTTCGCGGATGGCGTTGGCGGTCTGGCGCATCAGCGGCAGCATCACGTCGTCACGGCCTTCGCGCAGCATCAGGGCGTGGGACAGGTTGTTGATGTCTTCACTGGTGCAGGCAAAGTGGATGAATTCGCTGACCTTGGCCAGCTCCGGCAGCTTGGCCGCTTGCTCTTTGAGCAGGTATTCGATGGCTTTGACGTCGTGGTTGGTGGTGCGCTCGATCTCTTTGACGCGCTCGGCGTGCTCCAGCGAGAAGTTTTCAGCCAGTTCGTTGAGAACGGCGTTGGCCTCGGCGGAGAAGGCTGGCACTTCAGGGATGCCAGCGTGGGCGGCCAGGCGCTGGAGCCAGCGCACTTCAACCAGAACGCGGGCACGGATCAGGCCGTACTCGCTGAAAATCGGGCGCAGGGCCTGGGTTTTGCCGGCGTAGCGGCCGTCAACAGGGGAAACCGCAGTGAGCGAAGAGAGCTGCATGGGGTGTTCTCGGACAGTCGGGCAACGAAATGGGGCGCGTATCATACATGAAAAAATCCGCCGGTCCGTCGCCAACTGACCGGCGTATTACGCGTTACAGACTACAAAGCCTTCATGACGCGGCGTTTACTCGCTGCGCATCAACGGATAAAGCTCTTTAAGCAACTTGCGGCGGCTGATCACCAACTGCCAGCGATGACCACCGAGCTGACGCCACAGGCGCGCCGAACGGATACCCGCGAGGAGCAGGGCGCGGATCTTCGAGGCATTGCTCGGCTGCTGCAGGTTGCGCATGTCGCCGTGCACCTGAATGCGCTGGCGCAGAGTGCTCAAAGTGTCCTGGTACAACGCACCGCAAGCGGCGACGACGTTTTCGTGGGCCGGGCCAAAATGCTCCACCTGCGACTGAATCTGCGGCAGGCGTTTGGCGATCGTCTCAAGCATGTCGTCACGCTTGGCCAGTTGTCGCTCCAGACCGAGCATCGACAGCGCGTAGCGCAACGGCTCGCGCTGCAAGGTGCTTGGATCGCGCTCCAGCGCGCCGATCAATGCGCGGTAACCCTCGCGCAGATTGATGTCGTCGCCACCGTACACGTCCAACGTATCTTTCGGATCCCGTACCAGCAGGCTGCCGAGCATGCAGCTCAGGCCCGCTTCGTTGGTCTGGCCGGTCTTGGCGATGCGATCGACCAGTACGGCGGCGAGAAATACACCGCCCAGCGCTGTCAGTTGCTCCTGAGTCGGGCTCATGCCTGGCCGCTCCACGGCTCGGCCACTTCGATCACGCCGCCGCCGAGGCAGATTTCTCCGTCATAGAAAACCACCGACTGGCCCGGCGTTACCGCGCGTTGCGGTTCGTCGAACACGGCGCGATAGCCGCTGGCGGTTTTTTCCAGGGTGCAGGCCTGATCGCTCTGGCGATAGCGCACTTTCGCCGTCAGGCGCAGCGGCTGGCTCAGATCAATCGGGTTGACCCAGTAGATTTCCGAAGCGAGCAGGGCGCTGGAGAACAGCCATGGATGGTTGTTGCCCTGACCGACGATCAGCTCGTTGGTCTGCAGATCCTTGCGCAGTACGTACCACGGCTCGTCACCGGCATCCTTCAAGCCGCCGATTCCGAGGCCCTGGCGCTGGCCGATGGTGTGGTACATCAAGCCGTGGTGACGGCCGATCACTTCGCCTTCGGTGGTTTTGATCTCGCCCGGTTGTGCCGGCAGGTATTGCTTGAGGAAATCGCTGAAACGCCGTTCGCCGATGAAGCAGATCCCGGTGGAATCCTTCTTCTTGGCGGTGGCCAGTTCGTATTTCTCGGCAATCGCGCGGACTTCAGGCTTTTCCAGTTCGCCGACCGGGAACAGGGTCTTGGCGATCTGTTCGCCGCCGACGGCGTGCAGGAAGTAGCTCTGATCCTTGTTCGGATCGAGGCCTTTGAGCAGTTCGGTGCGGCCGTCGATATCGCGGCGGCGCACGTAGTGACCGGTGGCGATCAGGTCGGCGCCGAGCATCATCGCGTAGTCGAGAAACGCTTTGAACTTGATCTCGCGGTTGCACAGGATGTCCGGGTTCGGCGTGCGCCCCGCCTTGTATTCGGCGAGGAAGTGCTCGAACACGTTGTCCCAGTACTCGGCGGCAAAGTTGGCGGTGTGCAGCTTGATACCGATCTTGTCGCAGACAGCCTGAGCATCCGCCAGGTCGTCCATGGCGGTGCAGTATTCCGTTCCGTCGTCTTCTTCCCAGTTCTTCATGAACAGGCCTTCCACTTCATAACCCTGCTCGATCAGCAGAAGGGCGGAAACGGAAGAGTCCACGCCGCCGGACATGCCGACAATGACGCGCTTCTTGGATGTGTCAGAAGGGGCTGGATCACGCATAGGGATTCAATGAGTGTCTTGGAAAAGGGCGCGATTCTATCAGGCTCGCGGCCGCAAGGCTAAAGAGAAGGGCGGATCAGTTCGAGGCTGAAGTGATGACCGGCCAGATAATCGTCGATGCAACGGATGATCAGTTCACTGCGCCAGTTATCGCGCTGGGCGATTAATTCGTCGCGGGTCAGCCACTTGGCGCCGACGATGCCGTCGTCAAGCTGGTAATCCGGGTGATGCTGCACGGTTTTGGCGCTGAAGCATATGCGCTGGTAAGTCACGCCGTTGCTCGGTGCGGTGTACAGATAAATGCCGATCACGCCTGTCGGTTCGACGTCCCAGCCGGTTTCTTCGAGGGTTTCGCGAATAGCCGCGTCGATCAGGGTTTCATCCGGATCGAGATGGCCTGCCGGCTGGTTGAGCACATTGCGCCCGCCTTTGTGCTCTTCGACCATCAGGAAGCGGCCGTTGTCCTCGACGATGGTAGCGACGGTGATGTGGGGGAGCCATTCCATAAAACCTTCCTCAATATCCAGATTAAAACCCGACCCCCTGTGGGAGCGAGCCTGCTCGCGAAAGCGGTGGGTCAGTCAACGAAGGTGCTGAATGATAAACCGCATTCGCGAGCAGGCTCGCTCCCACAAGGGATTTATGTTGTCAGTAGAAACACAAACCCCGGCACAAGGCCGGGGTTTGTGATGTTCCCATTACAACCTTAAACCAGCGCAGCAATCGCCGCGTTGAAGGTTGCGCTTGGACGCATGGCCTTGCTGATCAGCTCGGCGTCGGCGTGGTAGTAACCGCCGATGTCGACTGGCTTGCCCTGCACGGCGTTGAGCTCGGCAACGATGGTTGCCTCGTTCTCGGTCAGGGTTTTGGCCAGAGTCGCGAACTGCGCTTGCAGTGCAGCGTCTTCGGTCTGGGCAGCCAGGGCCTGAGCCCAGTACATCGCCAGGTAGAAGTGGCTGCCACGGTTGTCGATGTTGCCGACTTTGCGCGATGGCGACTTGTTGTTGTCGAGGAACTGACCGGTGGCCTGGTCCAGGGTTTTCGACAGCACCAGCGCTTTCGGGTTGTTGTAGTTCACACCCAGATGCTCGAGGGAAGCGGCCAGAGCAAGGAACTCACCCAGCGAATCCCAGCGCAGGAAGTTCTCTTCAACCAGTTGCTGCACGTGCTTCGGAGCCGAACCGCCGGCGCCGGTTTCGAACAGACCACCGCCGTTCATCAGCGGCACGATCGACAGCATCTTGGCGCTGGTGCCCAGTTCCATGATCGGGAACAGGTCGGTCAGGTAGTCGCGCAGTACGTTGCCGGTCACCGAAATGGTGTCCTTGCCTTCGCGGGTGCGCTGCAGGGTGTATTTCATTGCATCGACCGGCGCCATGATCTGGATGTCCAGACCGCTGGTGTCGTGATCCTTCAGATAGGCCTGAACCTTCTCGATCACCACGCCATCGTGAGCGCGCATCGGGTCGAGCCAGAAGATCGCCGGCGTGCTGCTCGCGCGAGCACGGTTGACGGCCAGTTTGACCCAGTCCTGGATCGGCGCGTCCTTGGTCTGGCACATGCGGAAGATGTCGCCGGCTTCGACAGCCTGTTCCATCAGCAGCTTGCCTTTGCTGTCGGTGACGCGAACGACGCCGTCAGCCTTGATCTGGAAGGTCTTGTCGTGGGAGCCGTACTCTTCGGCTTTCTTCGCCATCAGGCCAACGTTTGGCACGCTGCCCATGGTGGTCGGATCGAAAGCGCCATTGGCTTTGCAGTCTTCGATCACGGCCTGGTAGATGGTCGCGTAGCAACGATCCGGGATCACAGCCTTGGTGTCGTGCAGCTGACCGTCGGTGCCCCACATCTTGCCGGAGTCACGGATCATCGCCGGCATCGAGGCGTCAACGATGACGTCGCTCGGCACGTGCAGGTTGGTGATGCCTTTGTCAGAGTTGACCATCGCCAGCGATGGACGAGCGGCGTAGACCGCAGCGATATCCGCTTCGATCTGCGCTTGCTGCTCGGCCGGCAGGGCCTTGATGCGCGCATACAGATCGCCGATGCCGTTGTTCAGGTTGAAGCCGATCTGGTTCAGCACGTCAGCGTGCTTGGTCAGAGCGTCTTTATAGAACTCGGCAACGATCTGGCCGAACATGATCGGGTCCGAGACCTTCATCATGGTCGCTTTCAGGTGAACCGAGAGCAGCAAGCCCTGGGCCTTGGCGCTTTCGATCTCGGCAGCGATGAACGCACGCAGGGCGTTTTTGCTCATCACGGCGCAGTCGAGGATCTCGCCAGCCTGAACGGTGGTTTTTTCTTTCAGAACGGTGGCAGCACCGTCCTTGGCGATCAGTTCGATCTTCACAGCGTCAGCGGCGTCGATCAGGACAGCTTTTTCGCTGCCGTAGAAATCGCCGGTGCTCATGTGCGCGACGTGAGACTTGGAGTCCTTGGCCCAGGCGCCCATTTTGTGCGGGTGCTTGCGCGCGTAGTTCTTCACCGACAGCGGGGCGCGGCGGTCGGAGTTGCCTTCACGCAGAACCGGGTTCACGGCGCTGCCCTTGACCTTGTCGTAACGCGCCTTGGCGTCTTTGTCGGCGTCGCTGGTCACGGTTTCCGGGTAGTCCGGCAGGTTGTAGCCCTGCGCCTGCAGCTCTTTGATCGCGGCTTGCAGCTGTGGCACCGAAGCACTGATGTTCGGCAGCTTGATGATGTTGGCTTCAGGCGTAACGGCCAGGTCGCCCAGTTCGGCGAGGTGGTCGGCTACGGCTTTGTCGCCCAGTTGCTCGGGGAAGCTTGCCAGGATGCGCGCTGCAAGAGAGATATCGCGGGTTTCCACGGCGATATCGGCCGAGGCGGTGTAAGCCTCGATGATCGGCAGCAGGGAATAGGTGGCGAGGGCAGGAGCTTCGTCGGTGAAGGTATAGATGATCTTCGAGCGGGTGGGCATATTCGGATTAACTCTCTCTTCTTTGCTAAAGCGTGCGCAGAAACTCGAGGGGCGCCGGGTAAGCGCGTTCGTTCAAAGTCATCCATGAACCGAATGTCGAGATTCTTCGCGGTGATGTTGGGTGCATCAGTAGAGCGTCAAGCAGTCAGGCTGCGGTAACAACCCGACCAATCAGGCGGAAAGTCTCGTGCTAGAGAGGCCAGCCGTCGTGACCCTGTGGTCAGCGGGCGGCATTATACATAGGTAGTTGGCAATCTGCCGATGGTTCATATGCAACGATTCTCGTCCATTGGTCTAAAGGTCGCAGGGCGCGACCGGGCAAAGACTCGTTACGAATGCTGGACTTTGGCGCTTTTCCCTTTGCTTTCAGGCTTGTACGAAACGAGATGTGCGCGGCGCAGGAACATAGGGTTTGCGTGTTGATTCAACTGGGTTACGCTCGAAGCAAGCCAGGTGTTCAATCCAAACAATGGAGTTCAGCATGGGTTACAAGAAGATTCAGGTTCCAGCCGTCGGTGACAAAATCACTGTCAATGCAGACCATTCTCTCAATGTTCCTGATAACCCGATCATCCCCTTCATCGAAGGTGACGGTATTGGTGTCGACATCAGTCCGGTGATGATCAAGGTTGTCGATGCTGCTGTTGAAAAGGCCTACGGCGGCAAGCGCAAGATTTCCTGGATGGAAGTCTACGCCGGCGAAAAGGCCACTCAGGTTTATGACCAGGACACCTGGCTGCCGCAGGAAACCCTCGACGCGGTCAAGGATTACGTGGTCTCCATCAAAGGCCCGCTGACCACTCCGGTCGGTGGCGGTATCCGCTCGCTGAACGTGGCTCTGCGTCAGCAGCTCGACCTGTACGTCTGCCTGCGCCCGGTGCGCTGGTTCGAAGGCGTGCCGAGCCCGGTGAAAAAGCCCGGCGATGTCGACATGACCATCTTCCGCGAAAACTCCGAAGATATTTACGCCGGTATCGAATGGAAGGCCGGTTCGCCGGAAGCCACCAAGGTCATCAAATTCCTTAAAGAAGAAATGGGCGTCACCAAGATCCGTTTCGACGAAAACTGCGGCATCGGCGTCAAGCCGGTCTCCCGCGAAGGTACCAAGCGTCTGGCGCGCAAGGCCCTGCAATATGTGGTCGATAATGACCGCGACTCGCTGACCATCGTGCACAAAGGCAACATCATGAAGTTCACCGAAGGTGCCTTCAAGGAATGGGCCTACGAAGTGGCGGCTGAAGAGTTCGGCGCGACGCTGCTGGACGGCGGTCCGTGGATGCAGTTCAAAAATCCGAAAACCGGCAAGAATGTTGTGGTCAAGGACGCTATCGCCGACGCCATGCTCCAGCAGATCCTGCTGCGCCCGGCCGAATACGATGTGATCGCTACGCTTAACCTGAACGGTGACTACCTGTCCGACGCGCTGGCGGCGGAAGTGGGTGGTATCGGTATTGCGCCGGGTGCCAACCTGTCCGACACCGTAGCGATGTTCGAAGCGACCCACGGTACCGCGCCGAAATATGCCGGCAAGGATCAGGTCAACCCGGGCTCGCTGATTCTCTCGGCCGAGATGATGCTGCGTCATATGGGCTGGACGGAAGCGGCGGACCTGATCATCAAGGGCACCAACGGTGCGATCGGCGCCAAGACTGTTACTTATGATTTCGAGCGCTTGATGGATGGCGCGAAGCTGGTGTCGTCTTCCGGGTTCGGGGATGCGATGATTTCGCATATGTAAAAGTTGCAGGCACGCAAAAACCGCCTGACTCGATGGGTTGAATCAGGCGGTTTTTTATGACCGAATGTTTTGAGGCTTCAACTGGTTGCTGTTTGTTTTTCCTTGGCAATCGAGCTTGGCGTGGGAGCTGCTTCTACCGAAGTTATCTTCACGGCATGCAAGCCTTTGGGGCCTTGAACGATCTCGAAGTTCACCGCCTGACCCGCTTTCAGGGTCTTGTACCCTTCCATTTCAATGGCCGTGTAGTGGGCAAAAAAATCAATGTCCTTGCCATCCTCATCGCGACCTTCCCGGGCGTCGGTATTGATAAAGCCGAATCCCTTGGCATTGTTGAACCATTTCACCTTGCCGACAGCCATGCTCAAATCCCTCTGCAACAGACTCCATCGCTGGAGTATCATCCACGACATCCGCAATCGAATTCGATAAAAGAATTGACTCCGCGGATCTTTTTTACCCACTGTGGGCTCTATTGGTTGTAACACCGTTTTCCCGATAGTCAAGGTGACCGGGTAGTCGTAGTTGAAAACGTGTGCAACCGCCCCCACCACTGTATTCGCACAACTGACGAACCTTTTTTTCCATGCATGCAATCAGCCAGATTCGACTAACATTCAATCAGGATCGCCCGCTTCTCCAAAAGGATCTTCCACAGGAGCACGACGACGATTCGGCAGGCGTTGCTGTTCAGGAAGCAAAGCCCGCGTTACAGGCGCCGCCGATGTACAAGGTGGTTTTGTTCAACGATGACTACACACCGATGGATTTCGTCGTCGAAGTGCTCGAGGTGTTTTTTAACCTGAATCGCGAGCTGGCGACCAAGGTCATGCTGGCCGTCCATACAGAAGGACGGGCAGTATGTGGAGTGTTTACCCGCGACATCGCCGAGACAAAGGCCATGCAGGTCAACCAGTACGCCAGGGAAAGCCAGCATCCGCTACTCTGTGAAATCGAGAAGGACGGTTAATCGCCGACCACTTGGGTATGAGGTGAAGCTATGTTAAACCGCGAGCTCGAAGTCACCCTCAATCTTGCCTTCAAGGAGGCTCGTTCGAAGCGTCATGAGTTCATGACCGTCGAACATCTCCTGCTGGCCCTATTGGATAATGAGGCTGCCGCCACCGTTTTGCGTGCCTGCGGCGCAAACCTCGACAAACTCAAGCATGATCTGCAGGAGTTCATCGACTCCACCACGCCATTGATCCCCGTGCATGACGAGGATCGCGAAACCCAGCCAACCCTGGGCTTCCAGCGTGTACTGCAGCGTGCTGTTTTTCACGTACAGAGCTCGGGCAAACGCGAAGTGACCGGCGCCAACGTGCTGGTCGCCATCTTCAGTGAGCAAGAGAGTCAGGCAGTGTTCCTGCTGAAACAGCAGAGCGTTGCGCGCATCGATGTCGTCAACTACATCGCCCATGGCATTTCGAAGGTGCCAGGGCACGGCGATCACTCTGAAGGTGAACAAGATATGCAGGACGACGAGGGCGGTGAGTCTTCTTCTTCAGGCAATCCTCTGGATGCTTATGCCAGCAACCTCAACGAACTCGCGCGCCAGGGTCGCATCGATCCGTTGGTTGGTCGTGAGTCGGAAGTCGAGCGTGTCGCGCAGATCCTCGCGCGCCGGCGCAAGAACAATCCGCTGCTGGTGGGTGAGGCAGGCGTGGGTAAAACCGCGATTGCCGAAGGCCTGGCCAAGCGCATCGTCGACAATCAGGTGCCGGATCTGCTGGCCAATGCGGTTGTTTATTCGCTCGACCTGGGCGCTCTGCTCGCGGGTACCAAGTATCGCGGTGATTTCGAGAAGCGCTTCAAGGCGCTGCTCAATGAACTGAAGAAACGTCCGCAGGCGATCCTGTTCATCGACGAGATCCACACCATCATCGGTGCGGGTGCTGCGTCCGGTGGCGTGATGGATGCGTCCAATCTGCTCAAGCCGCTGCTGTCGTCTGGCGACATTCGCTGCATCGGTTCGACCACGTTCCAGGAATTTCGCGGCATCTTCGAGAAGGATCGTGCCTTGGCGCGTCGCTTCCAGAAGGTCGATGTCGTCGAGCCATCGGTGGAAGACACCATCGGTATCCTGCGCGGTCTGAAAGGGCGTTTCGAGCAGCACCACAATATCGAATACAGCGATGAGTCGTTGCGTGCCGCTGCCGAACTGGCGTCGCGCTACATCAATGACCGGCACATGCCGGACAAGGCCATCGACGTAATCGACGAGGCGGGCGCCTACCAGCGTCTGCAACCGGTGGAGATGCGCGTCAAGCGTATCGAAGTGCCGCAGGTCGAGGACATCGTCGCGAAAATCGCGCGGATTCCGCCAAAGCACGTGACCAGTTCCGACAAGGAGCTGCTGCGTAACCTGGAGCGTGACCTGAAGCTGACGGTGTTTGGTCAGGACGCGGCGATCGATTCGCTGTCGACTGCGATCAAGCTGTCCCGCGCCGGCCTCAAATCGCCGGACAAGCCGGTCGGTTCGTTCCTGTTTGCCGGGCCTACCGGTGTCGGTAAAACCGAGGCCGCGCGACAGTTGGCCAAGGCGCTGGGGATCGAGCTGGTGCGCTTCGACATGTCCGAGTACATGGAGCGTCACACCGTATCGCGTCTGATCGGTGCGCCTCCAGGGTATGTCGGTTTCGACCAGGGCGGTCTGCTGACCGAAGCCATTACCAAGCAGCCACATTGCGTATTGCTCCTCGACGAAATCGAGAAGGCGCATCCGGAAGTCTTCAACCTGCTGTTGCAGGTCATGGACCACGGTACGCTGACCGATAACAACGGGCGCAAGGCGGACTTCCGCAACGTGATCGTGATCATGACCACCAACGCCGGTGCCGAAACGGCCGCGCGGGCTTCGATCGGTTTCACTCATCAGGACCACTCGTCCGATGCGATGGAAGTGATCAAGAAGAGCTTCACGCCGGAATTCCGTAACCGTCTGGACACCATTATCCAGTTTGGTCGCCTCAGTCATGAGGTCATCAAGAGTGTGGTGGACAAGTTCCTCACCGAGCTTCAGGCGCAACTGGAAGACAAGCGTGTGTTGCTTGAGGTTACCGATGCTGCGCGTAGTTGGCTGGCGGCGGGTGGTTATGACTCGGCGATGGGCGCACGTCCGATGGCGCGTCTGATCCAGGACAAGATCAAGCGTCCGCTGGCGGAGGAGATTCTGTTTGGCGAACTGGCCGAGCATGGCGGTGTGGTGCACATCGACATCAAGGACGGGGAGTTGACGTTTGACTTCGAAACTACTGCAGAGATGGCCTGACGGCTTGATGTGGATTGGAAAGGCGCCTTCGGGCGCCTTTTTGTTGTCCGGTGTTTTTGGGCTTTGGGTGTATATCCGTTGCTGCGGTGATGGCTTATTACGGTTTCGCCCTTACGGCGAGTCACCTTTTTCAAACGCCAAAAAGGTAACCCAAAACGCTTGCTCCTACGTTCGGCCCTCGCAGGCTCGGGTTCCTTCGCTCCGGGACTGATCCGGGCGCAGCGGCTACGGTTTGCTTCGCTGCACCTCCTTCCGCTGTGTCTGGCTGCGCCAGACGGTCGCTGCGCTCCCACCCCCGGATCAATCCCTCCGCTCAGCCTTCCGACGTCGCTGGTGGATCAACAGCAAGATCAAAAGCACTCGAGCTTGCGCTCATTGTTGAGTGGGGCGGCTTCGCCGCGGGCAGCTGCGCTGCTTGCTTTTCTGTGGGAGTGAGCCTGCTCGCGAAGGCGGCCCGCAGGTCAACCCGTTTCTATCGAGTTCACTCGATCCAAGCGTAGGAGTGCCGGAGGCTGCGATCTTTTGATTTGCATGCTGTAAGCGCGAAACCGCCAGCTCCAAAACCTCAAAACGCAGATACAAAAACGCCCGGCATTACCCGGGCGTTCTGTATTGACTTGATTAACGAGCGCGGTAAGTGATCCGCCCTTTGCTCAAGTCATAGGGCGTCAGCTCGACGCGCACTTTGTCACCGGTAAGAATACGAATGTAGTTCTTGCGCATCTTGCCGGAAATATGCGCGGTTACGACGTGCCCATTTTCCAACTCCACACGAAACATGGTGTTGGGCAGGGTGTCGACGACAGTGCCTTCCATTTCGAAGCTGTCTTCTTTCGACATGCAGTAAAGCCCTCGGTATCCAATGAATGGCCCGGTGCAACTGCGCCAGGCAAAAGCGGCGTGCATTGTGCCCGAAAAATGGTGTTTACGCCAAGGGGTTTAGGCCGCAGGTTCAGTTCAGGATGACCCAGCGCTGATTGATCAGCAATTCGATGGGCCGATATTGCGTCTTGTAATTCATCTTTTTGCAGTTTTTGATCCAGTAACCCAGGTACACGGCCTCAAGGCCCAGACGCTGGCTCTCGGCGATTTGCCAGAGAATTGCGTAACGGCCGAGGCTGCGGCGTTCTTCGTTCGGTTCGTAGAAGGTGTATACCGCCGACAAACCGTTAGGCAGCAGATCGGTGACTGCTACTGCGAGCAACCGTCCGTCGAGTCGAAATTCGTAGAAGCGCGAGAAGGGCAGGTCACGCACCAGGAACGTCGAGAACTGATCACGGCTTGGCGGGTACATGTCGCCGTCGGCATGGCGCTGTTCGATATAGCGCTGATACAGGTCGAAATATTCTTCGCTGAAGTGCGGTTTGACCGGTTGCACTTGCAGGTCGGTGTTGCGTTTGTAGATACGCTTCTGCTGGCGATTGGCGATGAACTGGGCGGAAGGAATGCGCGCAGGCACGCACGCATTGCAATTCTGGCAATGCGGCCGGTACAGATGATCGCCGCTGCGACGAAAGCCCATTTCCGACAGGTCTGCGTAGACATGCACATCCATGGGCTGACTCGGGTCGAGAAACAGCGTCGTGGCCTGCTCCTCGGGCAGATAACTGCAAGAGTGGGGCTGAGTGGCATAAAACTTCAAACGCGCCAACTCGGTCATGAATCAACCCTCGGGATAAGCTGGTGGATTAAGTGTAAGCCACCTGCGCAAAAGTCGCTCAGCAAACCCAGGTTGCCGAATTCGGTTGATCGAGATGGCGCCGCAGATAGTCCGCGAATTCGCCGCGCGTAATCGACCGCGCACCGAGGCTGTGCAAGTGATCGGTCGGCATCTGGCAGTCGATCAGCACAAATCCGGCGGCTTTCAAATGCTGGACCAGCGTGGCAAAGCCATATTTGGATGCATTGTCAGCGCGGCTGAACATCGACTCGCCAAAAAACAGTTGGCCCATCGCCAGGCCGTACAGGCCGCCGACCAGCTGTCCCTCGTCCCAGACCTCAACCGAATGAGCGAAACCGCGCCGATGCAATTCTACGTAAGCATCCTGCATGGCCTCGGTGATCCAGGTGCCGTCGGCGTAGTCACGCGGGGCAGCGCAGGCGCGGATGACAGCGTCGAAATCCTGATCGAAAGTCACGCGGTAGCGTTGCTTGCGCAGCAGCTTGCCGAGGCTGCGCGAGACGTGCAGTTCGTCGGGAAACAGCACGGTACGCGGATCCGGCGACCACCAGAGAATCGGCTGGCCCTCGGAAAACCAGGGGAAGCAGCCGTGGCGATAGGCCTGGATCAGTCGGTCTGCCGACAGGTCGCCGCCGGCGGCGAGCAATCCGTTCGGCTCGCGCATGGCTTTTTCCAGTGGAGGAAAGGTCAGGGAATTACGTTGTAACCAAGTCAGCATGGCATCCAGGCTTGCAGAAGGGGAGGGCGGTCAGGGGCGTGCAGGCCCCGCGAAAGAGTTTGCCGCGAAACGGCGCCGCTGTCCTGCACAGTTGTCTGGTGCAGTGAGCATTGAGCTGCAACTTGATGTGTCGCCCGTGGTCGTAAGCGTCACCGTACAGATGCTGTTGAGGGTTTCTGTGAGTCTGATCTGGCCAGCCTCGCTACGTTCATCAAATACAGCTCATAAGCCTTTGTCACAAAAGACAATGCATGCTCCAATTGCAACGCAGTGCATGTACGTTTGGCTATGCTCAAGGCTGGGGTCTGAAACATGGCGTCGGGCGCACAAACCCGTACAATGCCGGGTTGTGACGGCTTTTCGCTGCGCACAGTGTTTATGGCTGTGTTTATAAAACCAGTGGCACAGTGTTAAAAGTAGTCCCAGTTGAGCTTTTCACCTTTTTATCTGCCTGGATTGGGCAGTTTTTTATCGTCATTCAATAGATGGACGCGCCTCGGGCGCAGGAAAAGAAGCGTTTTGAAGAAGACCACCGAAGCACCCAAAACAGTCGTTCCGCTCTGGCGCCAGCAACTGCACTACCGGCTCAAGGAAGGTGCATTGATCGCCATCGGCGCCTTGTGCCTGTTCCTGATGATGGCTTTGCTGACTTACGGCAAGGACGACCCGGGCTGGAGCCATAACAGCAAGATCGACGATGTGCAGAACTTCGGCGGCCCGGCCGGCTCGTACAGCGCCGATATCCTGTTCATGGTGCTCGGCTACTTCGCCTATATTTTTCCGTTGCTGCTGGCGGTCAAGGCGTACCAGATCTTCCGTCAACGCCACGAACCATGGCAGTGGAGCGGCTGGCTGTTTTCCTGGCGCCTGATCGGTCTGGTGTTCCTCGTGCTCTCCGGTGCTGCGCTGGCGCACATTCATTTCCATGCCGCGACCGGTCTGCCGGCCGGCGCTGGCGGTGCCCTGGGCGAAAGCCTTGGCGATCTGGCGAAGAATGCGCTGAACATTCAGGGCAGCACGCTGCTGTTCATCGCTCTGTTCCTGTTCGGCCTGACCGTATTCACCGATCTGTCGTGGTTCAAGGTGATGGACGTCACCGGCAAGATCACTCTCGATCTGTTCGAGCTGTTTCAGGGCGCGCTCAACCGCTGGTGGTCGGCGCGCACCGAGCGCAAGCAACTGGTCGCGCAACTGCGTGAGGTCGATGACCGCGTCCACGATGTGGTCGCACCGACTGTCACCGACAAACGCGAACAGGCCAAGGTCAAGGAACGCCTGATCGAGCGTGAGCAAGCGCTGAGCAAGCACATGTCCGACCGCGAGAAGCAGGTGCCACCGGTGATCGCGCCGGCACCGGCCAAGGCGCCAGAGCCGAGCAAGCGCGTACAGAAAGAGAAGCAGGCGCCGTTGTTCGTCGACAGCGCGGTCGAAGGCACCTTGCCGCCGATCTCCATTCTTGATCCTGCGGAAAAGAAACAGCTCAACTATTCGCCTGAATCCTTGGCAGCGGTCGGCCACTTGCTGGAAATCAAGCTCAAGGAATTCGGCGTCGAAGTCACCGTTGATTCGATCCATCCGGGTCCAGTAATTACCCGATACGAAATCCAGCCTGCCGCCGGGGTAAAAGTCAGCCGCATCGCCAACCTGGCCAAAGACCTGGCGCGTTCGCTGGCGGTGACCAGTGTGCGGGTGGTCGAGGTGATTCCGGGCAAGACCACTGTCGGTATCGAGATTCCCAACGAAGACCGCCAGATCGTGCGCTTCTCCGAGGTACTGTCGACCCCCGAGTACGACAACTTCAAATCGCCGGTCACCCTGGCGCTCGGTCACGATATCGGCGGCAAGCCGGTCATCACCGACCTGGCGAAGATGCCGCACTTGCTGGTGGCCGGTACCACCGGTTCCGGTAAGTCCGTGGGCGTGAACGCGATGATCCTGTCGATCCTGTTCAAGTCCGGCCCGGACGATGCCAAGCTGATCATGATCGACCCGAAGATGCTTGAGCTGTCGATCTACGAAGGCATTCCGCACCTGCTTTGCCCGGTAGTGACCGACATGAAGGACGCCGCCAACGCCTTGCGCTGGAGCGTTGCCGAGATGGAGCGTCGCTACAAACTGATGGCGAAAATGGGCGTGCGTAACCTGTCCGGCTTCAATGCCAAGGTCAAGGAAGCCCAGGATGCCGGAGAGCCGTTGAGCGATCCGCTGTACAAGCGCGAAAGCATTCATGACGAAGCGCCGCTGCTGCAGAAACTGCCGACCATCGTCGTAGTGGTGGACGAATTCGCCGACATGATGATGATCGTCGGCAAGAAGGTTGAAGAGCTGATCGCACGTATTGCGCAAAAGGCGCGTGCGGCGGGGATTCACTTGATTCTTGCCACCCAGCGTCCTTCGGTTGACGTGATCACCGGTCTGATCAAGGCCAACATTCCGACTCGTATGGCGTTTCAGGTATCGAGCAAGATCGACTCGCGAACCATCATCGACCAGGGTGGCGCCGAGCAACTGCTCGGTCACGGTGACATGCTCTACATGCCGCCGGGCACCAGTCTGCCGATCCGCGTCCACGGCGCATTCGTCTCCGACGATGAGGTTCACCGCGTGGTCGAAGCGTGGAAGCTGCGCGGCGCGCCGGAATACAACGACGATATCCTCAACGGTGTCGAAGAGGCGGGTAGCGGCTTTGAAGGCAGTAGCGGTGGCGGTGACGGTGATGATCCGGAAGCCGACGCGCTGTATGACGAAGCGGTGCAGTTCGTCCTCGAAAGCCGTCGCGCGTCGATTTCCGCTGTGCAGCGCAAGCTGAAGATCGGCTACAACCGCGCCGCGCGGATGATCGAGGCGATGGAGATGGCCGGCGTTGTTACCTCAATGAACACCAACGGTTCGCGTGAAGTCCTGGCCCCGGGCCCGGTACGCGACTGAAACGCAACGACGCGGGTGGCGCAATGACGCACCACCCGCTCTCCCACGATTATTCAAGAGGACTCTCATGCGCCTTATCCGCATGCTGTTGCCAGTACTGGCGCTGACCACACTCACGGCCCACGCCGATGAAAAGGACGTGGCGCGTCTGACTCAATTGCTTGAAACATCGAAAACCCTGTCGGCCAACTTCTCGCAGTTGACCCTCGACGGCACCGGCACCCAGTTGCAGGAAACCACCGGCAACATGACCCTGCAGCGTCCGGGCCTGTTCTACTGGCACACCAACGCACCGGCCGAGCAGACCATGGTCTCCGATGGCAAGAAAGTCACCCTCTGGGACCCGGATCTGGAGCAGGCAACCATCAAGAAGCTCGACGAGCGTCTGACCCAGACGCCGGCGCTGCTGCTGTCCGGCGATGTCTCGAAGATCAGCCAGAGCTTCGATATCAGCGCGAAAGAGGCGGGCGGCGTGATCGACTTCACTCTCAAGCCGAAAACCAAGGACACCCTGTTCGACAACCTGCGCCTGTCGTTCCGCAACGGCCTGCTTAATGACATGCAACTTATTGACAGCGTCGGCCAGCGCACCAATATCCTGTTTACCGGGGTCAAGGCCAACGAAGCGGTGCCTGCGTCCAAATTCAAATTCGACATTCCCAAGGGTGCCGACGTTATCCAGGAATAAACACCGGCCCCTTGTGTCAGGGCCTTTATGGTGAGGGCCTGCTATTGAGGGGCTATTGTGGCGAGGGGATTTATCCCCGTCCGGCTGCGCAGCAGTCGTCGCTTTTGGGACCGCTTCGCAGCCCAACGGGGATAAATTCCCTCACCACAGGTTCTTCAGCAGATTTCAGAAAATCAGAGGTTTCAACGCTACGTGATGGATCTGTTTCGCAGTGCACCGATTGCCCAACCCTTGGCCGCGCGTCTGCGTGCGGCCAATCTGGATGAGTACGTCGGTCAGGAACACGTGCTCGCTCGCGGCAAGCCTCTGCGTGAGGCGCTGGAGCAGGGCGCGCTGCATTCGATGATCTTCTGGGGACCGCCGGGCGTGGGCAAGACCACCCTGGCGCGCTTGCTCGCGGAAGTCTCCGATGCGCACTTCGAAACGGTCTCGGCGGTGCTCGCCGGGGTCAAGGAAATCCGCCAGGCCGTTGAAATCGCCAAGCAGCAGGCCGGCCAGTACGGCAAGCGCACGATCCTGTTTGTCGATGAAGTGCACCGTTTCAACAAGTCGCAGCAGGACGCGTTTCTGCCCTACGTTGAAGACGGCACGCTGATCTTCATCGGCGCCACCACCGAAAACCCTTCGTTCGAACTCAACAACGCTTTGTTGTCCCGGGCCCGCGTCTACGTGCTGAAAAGCCTCGACGAAGCGGCGCTGCGCAAACTGGTGCATCGGGCTTTGACCGAAGAGCGCGGGCTGGGCAAGCGCAACCTGACGCTGAGCGATGAAGGCTTCCAGATGCTGCTGTCGGCCGCGGATGGCGATGGCCGGCGTCTGCTCAATCTGCTGGAGAACGCTTCCGATCTGGCTGAAGACGACAGCGAAATCGGCATCGAGCTGCTGCAAAGTCTGCTCGGCGATACGCGCCGGCGGTTCGACAAGGGCGGTGAAGCGTTCTACGACCAGATCTCGGCGCTGCACAAATCCGTGCGCGGCTCCAATCCCGACGGCGCGCTGTACTGGTTTGCGCGGATGATCGACGGCGGCTGCGATCCGCTGTACCTGGCTCGGCGCGTGGTGCGCATGGCCAGCGAAGACATCGGCAATGCCGACCCGCGTGCGCTGAGCCTGTGCCTGGCGGCGTGGGAAGTGCAGGAGCGTCTCGGCAGCCCCGAGGGCGAATTGGCAGTCGCCCAGGCCATTACTTATCTGGCCTGCGCACCGAAAAGCAATGCGGTGTACATGGGCTTCAAAACTGCACTGCGCGCTGCGGCTGAGAACGGCTCGCTGGAAGTGCCGCTGCATTTGCGCAATGCCCCGACCAAGCTGATGAAGCAGTTGGGTTATGGCGACGAATACCGCTACGCCCACGACGAGCCGGACGCTTACGCCGCCGGCGAAGACTATTTTCCGGAAGAACTCGAGCCGATTCCGTTCTATCAGCCAGTGCCCCGTGGGCTGGAGTTGAAGATCGGCGAGAAGCTCAATCACCTTGCTCAACTCGATCGTCTGAGCCCTCGGCAGCGGAGAAAATAGTGGTTCCATTGATACTCGCAGTGTCGGTCGGAGGTGTTGCCGGCACCCTGTTGCGCTTCGCCACCGGTAATTGGGTCAGCGCCAATTGGCCGCGGCACTTCTATACCGCGACGCTGGCCGTTAATATCGTGGGCTGCCTGCTGATTGGCGTGTTGTACGGCCTGTTTCTGATACGCCCGGAGGTGCCGATCGAGGTACGCGCCGGGTTGATGGTCGGCTTCCTCGGGGGGCTGACGACTTTTTCATCCTTTTCACTGGATACGGTGCGCCTGCTGGAAAGCGGGCAAGTGTTGCTGGCCCTGGGCTACGCGGCACTCAGCGTATTCGGCGGGCTGCTCGCAACGTGGGCCGGCCTGTCCCTGACCAAACTTTGATAACGAGAAACCGACATGCTCGATTCCAAACTGTTACGTAGCAACCTTCAGGACGTAGCGGACCGCCTGGCTTCCCGTGGCTTTGCCCTGGACACCGCGCGCATCGAAGCGCTGGAAGAACAGCGCAAGACCGTCCAGACCCGCACAGAAGCACTGCAGGCTGAGCGTAACGCGCGTTCCAAATCCATCGGGCAGGCCAAGCAGCGCGGTGAAGACATCGCGCCGCTGATGGCGGACGTCGAGCGCATGGCAGGCGAGCTGAGCGCGGGCAAGGTCGAGCTGGACGCGATCCAGACCGAACTCGATTCGATCCTGCTCGGTATCCCCAACCTGCCGCACGAATCGGTTCCGGTCGGCAAGGACGAAGACGACAACGTCGAAGTGCGCCGTTGGGGCACCCCGACTCAGTTCGATTTCGAAGTGAAAGACCACGTCGCCCTTGGCGAGAAGTTCGGCTGGCTGGACTTCGAAACCGCCGCCAAGCTCTCCGGCGCTCGTTTCGCGCTACTACGTGGCCCGATCGCCCGCCTGCATCGTGCACTGGCGCAGTTCATGATCAACCTGCATGTCACCGAACATGGCTACGAAGAGGCTTACACGCCTTATCTGGTTCAGGCTCCGGCCCTGCAAGGCACCGGCCAGCTGCCGAAGTTCGAAGAAGATCTGTTCAAGATCGCCCGCGAAGGCGAAGCCGATCTGTACCTGATCCCGACTGCCGAAGTGTCGCTGACCAATATTGTTGCCGGCGAAATCGTCGATTCCAAACTGCTGCCGATCAAGTTCGTTGCCCACACCCCGTGCTTCCGCAGCGAAGCCGGTGCGTCGGGCCGCGACACTCGCGGGATGATTCGTCAGCACCAGTTCGACAAAGTCGAAATGGTCCAGATCGTCGAGCCGTCGCAATCGATGGAAGCGCTGGAAGGCCTGACCGCCAACGCCGAAAAGGTTCTGCAACTGCTCGGTCTGCCTTACCGCACTCTGGCACTGTGCACCGGCGATATGGGCTTCAGCGCAGTCAAGACCTACGACCTGGAAGTGTGGATTCCGAGCCAGGACAAATACCGCGAAATCTCCTCGTGCTCCAACTGCGGCGACTTCCAGGCGCGGCGCATGCAGGCGCGTTTCCGCAACCCGGAAACCGGCAAGCCTGAGCTGGTGCACACCTTGAACGGCTCTGGTCTGGCGGTCGGTCGTACTCTGGTTGCCGTGCTGGAAAACTACCAGCAGGCCGACGGTTCGATCCGCGTGCCGGACGTGCTCAAGCCGTACATGGGTGGCCTTGAGGTCATCGGCTAAATGAAATATCTGCCGCTGTTTCACAACCTGCGCGGCAGTCGTGTGTTGGTTGTCGGTGGGGGGGAAATTGCCTTGCGCAAATCCCGCCTGCTGGCCGATGCCGGTGCGCTGCTGCGGGTGGTCGCACCTGAAATCGAAACGCAACTGGCTGAACTGGTCGCTGCCAGCGGCGGTGAATGCCTGTTGCGCGGTTACGCCGAAACGGATCTGGACGGTTGCGGGCTGATCATTGCCGCTACCGACGACGAAACGCTCAACGCGCAAGTCTCCACCGACGCCCACCGCCGTTGCGTGCCGGTCAACGTGGTCGATGCGCCGGCCTTGTGCAGCGTGATCTTCCCGGCGATCGTCGATCGCTCGCCGTTGATCATCGCCGTGTCCAGCGGCGGCGATGCGCCGGTACTGGCACGTCTGATCCGCGCGAAAATCGAAACCTGGATTCCTTCGACCTACGGTCAATTGGCAGGGCTGGCTGCGCGTTTTCGCAATCAGGTGAAAAACCTGTTTCCGGATGTTCAGCAGCGTCGCGGCTTCTGGGAAGACGTTTTCCAGGGCCCGATCGCCGATCGTCAACTGGCCGGGCAGGGCGCTGAAGCCGAGCGCCTGTTGCAGGCCAAGGTCGATGGCGAGCCAATGGTCACCACTGGCGAGGTTTATCTGGTCGGTGCCGGTCCGGGTGATCCGGATCTGTTGACCTTCCGCGCACTGCGTCTGATGCAGCAAGCCGATGTGGTGCTCTATGACCGCCTGGTGGCGCCGGCGATTCTCGAGTTGTGCCGTCGCGATGCCGAGCGGGTGTATGTCGGCAAGCGTCGTTCCGAACACGCCGTGCCGCAGGATCAGATCAACCAGCAACTGGTCGATCTGGCCAAGGCTGGCAAGCGTGTGGTGCGGTTGAAGGGCGGCGATCCGTTTATCTTCGGCCGCGGTGGCGAAGAGATCGAAGAACTGGCGGCCCACGGTATTCCATTCCAGGTGGTCCCGGGCATTACGGCGGCCAGCGGTTGCGCCGCTTATGCGGGGATTCCATTGACCCACCGTGACCATGCGCAGTCCGTGCGGTTTGTCACTGGCCACTTGAAGGATGGTTCCACCGATCTGCCATGGGCCGACCTTGTCGCCCCGGCGCAGACGCTGGTGTTCTACATGGGCCTGGTGGGTTTGCCGATCATCTGTGAGCAGTTGATCAAGCACGGTCGCGCGGCGGACACCCCGGCGGCATTGATCCAGCAGGGCACCACGGTCAATCAGCGGGTTTTCACCGGCACGCTGGCGGATCTGCCGCGAATGGTGGCGGAGCATGAAGTGCATGCGCCGACCCTGGTGATCGTTGGCGAAGTGGTGCAGCTGCGCGAGAAACTGGCGTGGTTTGAAGGGGCGCAGGCGCAGGTCTAAACACCGCGTCGTTCCCTTCGCGAGCAGGCTCGCTCCCACATTGGATCTGTGTCATGCACAAATCCCGTGTGGGAGCGAGCCTGCTCGCGAACGGGGTCTCGAAAACACCGAGCTAATCAACCCCGGCGCCAAACCCCTTTTCCGATCAACCGCTCGCGATCATGCACCACGCTGAAATCCTGCTGCGGCCCCTTCGGCACCACGCCGGTCGGGTTGATGGTCTTGTGGCTGCCATAGTAGTGATGCTTGATGTGCTGGAAATCCACGGTTTCGGCAATTCCCGGCCACTGATACATCTCGCGCAGCCAGTTCGACAGATTCGGGTAATCGGCAATCCGCCGCAGGTTGCACTTGAAGTGCCCGTGATACACCGCGTCAAAGCGAATCATCGTCGTAAACAGGCGCACGTCGGCCTCAGTCAGGTATTCCCCGCTCAGGTAACGATTGGCACCCAGCAGTTGCTCCAGATGATCCAGTTCGGCGAAGACTTCATCGAACGCCTGTTCGTAGGCCTGTTGCGAGGTGGCGAACCCGGCACGATAGACTCCGTTGTTCACCGCCGGGTAGATCCGCTCGTTCAGCGCATCGATCTCGTTGCGTAGCGCCGCCGGGTACAAGTCCAGATCGTTACCAGTGATCCCGTCGAAGGCGCTGTTGAACATGCGGATGATTTCCGCCGATTCATTGCTGACAATGCGCTTGAGTTTCTTGTCCCACAGCACTGGCACCGTCACGCGCCCGGTGTAGTCAGGCGTGTCGGCGGTGTAGCGCTGATGCATGAAATCGAAGCCATCGAGTTTGTCGCCTGTCGAACCGAGCGCCTTGTCGAAGGTCCAGCCGTTCTCCAGCATCAGCCAGCTGACCACCGACACGTCGATGAGACTTTCCAGCCCTTTGAGTTTGCGCAGAATCAGCGTGCGATGCGCCCAAGGGCAGGCGAGGGAAACATAGAGGTGATAGCGCCCGGCTTCGGCAGTGAAACCGCCTTCACCGCTGGGGCCTGGTTGACCGTCGGCGGTCACCCAGTTGCGGCGTTGCGCTTGTTCGCGCTGGAACGCGCCGTCCTTGCTGCTTTCGTACCACTTGTCCTGCCAGTGGCCGTCGACGAGTAAACCCATGATCAAGACTCCCAAAACCAATATTCGTTGGAGTCGAGTCTATTCCGATGAGTTCGAACAAAAAGCGCAAAGATCGGGCGCTAATGATCGGTTAGATCGATGTGTTGCGCGCCGCCCAGTATTGTTCTGCGGTTGTGAAGGCCTGTTCGCGATTCTGACCGAGACCGCGCAGGGCGAGGGCCATGGTCGCAATCAAGGCCATTTGCGGGTAACTGTCGACCACATCGCCACGCCACACGGCTCTCAAGTGCTCGATGTCCAGCGAGGCGGGTTTGACGTGGCGCTGCGCTGACAGCTGCGGCCATTCTTCATCCCAGCTCTGACCGCCGCTGGTGCCATAAAGGTGGCTGGTGGCGTCGGGGTTGATCTCGATTTCACCGCCATCGCCCTTGACCACAATTGCCGTGTCGCCGAGCAAGCCGCTGGCATCGCGATGCACCGCCTGGTAACCCGGGTGAAAAATGCTTTGCAGGCCGCAGCGTGCGCCCAACGGATTGAGAATCCGCGCCAGCGAGTGGATCGGCGACCGCAGGCCCAAGGTATTGCGCAGGTCGATCATCTTTTGCAACTGCGGCGCCCAGTCCACCAGCGGCATAAACGCCAGGCCGCCGTTGTCCAGTGCCGCGCCGACCTGCTGCCAATTGCGGCACAGGGGAATGTTCAGTTCGCCCAGCAGTTGTTCGCTGTACAGACGCCCGGCCGTGTGTGAGCCGCCGCCATGCATGAAGATGCGCACGCCGTTTTGCGCCAGGCACTTGGCCGCCAGCAGATACCACGGCAGGTGGCGTTTTTTGCCGGCGTAGGTCGGCCAGTCCAGGTCGACATTCAATGCGGGCGCGTGCAAGCGTGCGCGCAGGGCTTCGGTGAAACCGGCCATTTCCTCGGCACTTTCTTCCTTGTGCCGCAGCAACATCAGGAAGGCACCCAGTTGCGTATCTTCGACCTTGTCATCGAGCACCATGCCCATGGCCTCGCGGGCTTCTTCGCGCGTCAGGTCGCGGGCGCCGCGCTTGCCCTTGCCGAGAATGCGCACGAATTGCGCGAACGGATGCTCGGCAGGCGTTTCGAGGGTCAAAGCTGGAAAGTCGTTCATAGGCAATTCGTCGGTTTGGGCAGGCCCGCCAGTTTCGCGGCGAGTTTGGCAGGGGTGCCTTTGAACAGTCGGTTCAGGTGCAGGCTGTTGCCTTTGTCGGCGCCGAGTTTCAACGCGGTGTACTTGATCAGCGGCCGCGTGGCCGGCGATAGCTGGAATTCGGCGTAGAAGCTACGCAGAAGCTCAAGGACTTCCCAGTGTTCGGGCGTCAACTCGATGTCTTCAGCTGCGGCGAGGGCGCTGGCGACATCAGCCGACCAGTCGTTGAGGTCAACGAGGAAGCCGTCCTTGTCCAGTTCGATGGCGCGGGCGCCGACGGTCATTGAATTCATAGCCAGCTGTTGACCTTGGCGTGATGGATCGACAGTTCGACGAAGGCCGGATAGTCGATGGCCTCGGCCCAGTCTGGAATTTCGATCGCACGCGCCTGTGCGTCCTCAACCAATACGAACAGATTGATTGGTCGCTCTTGCAGAGCAGCGAACGGCGCAGTGTCCGGTTGCAGCGCGTACACCGCATCGCCGGACAACAACACGGCATCGGCGCTGCCGAGCAGGCGCAGGCAACTGCTCAGACGATCGTCGCCGAACGGGGAATGAGACAACACATGCAAAGTCGACATCAGAGGGTGATCACCTGATCGTAACGGTCAATAAGGGCAGTGATGTGTTCAGCAGCAAGCGGCTGCGCTTCGTCCAGCGACAGGTTGCCAAGACCGCGAGCATTGGCGCTTTCGACGCAATAGAACAGCTCTTCGACACCAAACATCGGCAGCGCCTGCAGATTGGCGCTGAGGTCTTTCTGCTGCAAGGCCTTGGCGTTCTGCCCGGCGGCCAGTTGCAGCACGCCATCATCGAGAAACAGCAAACCGATCGGCAGATCGAAGGCGCCACCGGCGAGCACGATATCCAGCGCTTCCCGTGCACCGGGGCCGGACCACGGCGATTGGCGGCTGATGATCAATAACGATTTGGCCATGTTCAAGCGCCTCCGAAACAGATGAGCCGATCAGCGTCCTGCACGGCGTCGTGCAACTGACCCAGACCGGACAATTCCCACGGCGCGCTGAGCGAAATCGCTTCACGCTGGTAACGCTTGGCTTCTTCTTCGTTCAACACACCACGGCGCAAAGCGGCGGCGATGCAGACCACACCGTCAAGTTGCTTTTCGTTGATAAAGGCGCGCCATTGCTTGGGCACGTCCAGTTCATCCTGCGGCGTCACCACCGCATCGGAGGCGTTGAACACGCCGTCCTGATAGAAGAACAGCCGAACAATCTCATGGCCGCCGGCCAGCGCGGCCTGGGCAAACAGCAAGGCACGGCGCGAGGAGGGCGCATGGGCGGCGGAAAACAGCGCGATGGCGAACTTCATGATGGACTCGATCAGCGAAACTGCGGCCATGATAAAGCTTTATTGCGCGTGCGGCGAAATCTGGTAATACGCGGTTCACTGTGGGAGCGAGCCTGCTCGCGAAAGCGTCGTCTCGTTCGAGATCAGTTTCGGCAGTCACACCGCCTTCGCGAGCAGGCTCGCTCCCACGGGAGATTTGCGGCGGCTGGATTACGGTGTGATGCCGTAAAGATCGCAATACTCGATCCAGTCCATCCCCGCCATTTCTGCCACTTCCCGGTGCACTTCCAGCCGTTGCGCCTGATAGTCCTCCGGAGAAGCAGCGGTCAGCTGCAACGTCAGCTCCCAGGCAAACAACCCCTGGCTTTCCGCCTCAGCCTCGAATGCTTCGTGCAAGCGTTCTTCGCGATACTGCGCCTGGGTTTCGCCCTTGGCCTGGGCCAGCAGCGGGTTGAGATGGTCGAGGGTTTCACGTAGTTCGGGTCGCGCATCGAGAAACAGTTTCAAAGCCTGTTCATGTCGCTGGTCGCTAGGCGCCATGTAATTTCCTTGTGTGACTGATGACCATAGGGTGCCGCACCTGCTTGCGCATGTCGCGCATAAAAACAGTAAAGCAGAACGATTTGCCGCGTCGCAGTGCTACAGTCCGCTTTTTTCTCGATGAGCAAATGCAATGCGAATGCTGATGGTAGTGCTGGCGGCGGCCCTGTTGGCCGGGTGCGCCGGTTCGGTGATGAACGATGCTCGCACCCAGAGCCCGGACAAGGTCCTGACCTCGGACAAGCCGGAGAAAGACGTCGCCCGGTGCGTGCAATTCGCCTGGCAGGACGAAGCGGTTTTCGGCGTGGACGCGGCGGCCTATCTGGAGCCGCGCGAGTCTGGCGGCACCACGGTTTACACGCGTTCGGCTGAGTCTTTTGTCGATGTGATCACCGAAGCGTCAGGTACTACCTTGAACTATTACGCGCAGAAGAGTGATTTTGTCGCGATGCGGCGGATGGCGGCGATGGCGACCTGCCTTTGACTATGCTGTGAAGCAGTTGGCGCTTTCGCGAGCAGGCTCGCTCCCACATTGGAACGCATGACAACTTTGTGGGAGCGAGCCTGTTCGCGAAGGCGGCGGCACATTCAGTCGATCAGGCGCTTCTGAAAGTAGTGCCGCTTGTGCCCCGGTGGGTAGTCAACGATTTCCCCAAACTGGCTGAAACCGAGCTTCCTGTAGAACTCCGGCGCCTGAAAATCGAAGGTGTCGAGCCAGAGGCCGTAGCAATTTTTTTCCCTGGCCAGGGCTTCCGCCTGAGCCATCAATTTCGAGCCGAGCCCCTGTCCGCGACCCTGCTCCGGTACTGACAGCAGTTCGATGAACATCCAGCGAAAAATCATTCGCCCGTACAAACCGCCCAGTATTTCGCCATTCTGGTCTTTGACCATCAAGGCGAACGGTTCGGATTTCGAACCGCCGGTTTGAGCATCGTTGTATTCGATCAGCGGCTGCAGAATGGCCTGACGCTGTTCCTCGGTAGGATTGTGCGTCAACTCGATACGCAAATTCATGCATGACTTCCTTGTGTAATTGAACGCCCAGCCTAACCCGTCCGGGCAAACGCCTCCAAGCCCTTCGATCAAACAAGCGGAACCGTCAAACCAGCGCTGCGGTCTAGGCTTTTATCGCGTCTTTCCCTGAGCGCGATTGATGAGGAAATCCCGTGAATATTTTTGAAGCCCTGCGCGAAAGCCACGAGCGCCAGCGCACTTACGCCAAGGCTTTGATCGCGACCAGCGGCGACAGCCCTGAGCGGGTCGAGGCCTACAAGCAGCTCAAAGCAGAACTGCAAGCGCATGAAACCGCTGAAGAGCGGCACTTCTACATCCCGCTGATGGCAATCGACGAAGGCGTGGACCTGAGCCGCCATGCCATTGCCGAGCACCACGAAATGGACGAGATGATGGAAGAACTCGACGAGACCGAGATGTCCAGTCCGGCGTGGCTGGCCACGGCCAAAAAGCTTTCCGACAAGGTTCATCACCACCTCGAGGAAGAAGAGCACAAATTCTTCCAGATGGCCGGCAAGCTGCTCGACGATAAACAGAAAACCCAACTCGCCGGGCAGTACGAAAAGGAGTATCAGGCGCAACTGTCTGAATGACCAAAGGCGACTCGGCGTGTAGGTGTTCAGCTACACGATGAGTGCGATGCGTCGTCGAGCACTGGTTATGCATCCAGTGTTTCCGGGCTTTTTACGTCTTGCACACTGGGACTGTGACAAAAGCGCCGATGGACAAAAAATTCACCTCCGTTAGCTTGAAGGCCTCTCCTCGGGAAGGAGAGTTCTCAAATCAACGGAGTGAACATGATGAATCAGGCAATCCCACAAACCCAACTCAAACACGGTCGTGTCATCTCGCCAGCGAGTCGCGGCGCAGTGGCCATCGACCTCGGCTTGCTAGGCGCCTGGCAAGTCAATGAAATGGAAGGTGGCAAGAACTTTCCGGCCATGGAAGCCGGACCGTTCCCGCAACCCTTCGAAACCGACTCGGACAGCGCCGCGCCGCCGGCCGATGGCTACATTCTCAGCGGCGGCAAGACCGATGCCCGCGATTGTGTCAATTACACCGACGACGAGATGAGCAAGAAGCTCGGCCGTTCATTCAACTGGCCGCTGCTTAATGTCGATCCGGGGCAGATTCTCGAGGTCAGCTGGGCGTACACCGCGCCGCACACCACCCGTGGTTATCGCTGGCTGATCACCAAAGACGGCTGGGATCCACAGCAACGCATCAGCCGTGCGCAGCTCGAAACCCAGCCGTTCTTCGAAGACTTCTACCCGCAAGTGCCGTATTACAGCCATGCCGGCGAATTGAAGGCCAAGGTCGATCATCAAGTGAAGCTGCCTGCGAACAAGCAGGGTCATCACGTCATTGTGCTGATGTGGATCGTCGCCAACACCGGCAACGCCTTCTACCAGGCCTTCGACGTCGACTTTCAGTAACCGCGCAGGCTGAACGAGCCCGGTAGCGCTGCCGGGCTTTTTTTGTCGGCGCAATTGATCGACCATGGAGTCCCCCCATGAAGACAGGATCAGACGCGATGTCCAACACAGCCGAACGGGTCAACATCGTCGACTTTCAGGTGTTGTCCCACGACTGGTATCTGCTGAAGAAAATCACCTTCGATTACCACCGCAACAACGGCGAATGGCAGCGCCAGACCCGCGAGGTATACGACCGGGGCAACGGCGCGGCGATTCTGCTGTTCAACCGCGAAAAGCACACGGTGGTGCTGACCCGCCAGTTTCGTTTGCCTGTGTTCGTCAACGGCCACGATGGATTGTTGATCGAGGTGGCCGCCGGGTTGCTGGAAGGTGCCGCGCCCGAGCAGCGCATTCGTGACGAAGCCGAGGAGGAAACCGGTTACCGCGTGCACGACGTGAAAAAAGTATTCGAGGCGTACATGAGCCCCGGTTCGGTGACGGAGAAGTTGCACTTCTTTATCGCCGAATACGACGCGGCATCCAAGGTCAGCGACGGTGGTGGCCTGGAAGAGGAAACCGAAGAACTGGAAGTGCTCGAGTGGGGCTTCGATGAGGCATTGGCAGCATTTCAACGCGGCGAGATCTGTGACGCCAAGACCATCATGCTGTTGCAGTACGCGGCGATGAATAACCTCTTCGCTTGATTCGGGCAGGAGCTGCCAAAGGCTGCGATGGCTCAGCATACTGGCTGAACGGGGAGGCGCAATACGCAAAGCCGGCCATACTGCTTGTTGCTCCTGAAGCGTTGCCCTGCGTTTTGCGCAGTCCCCAAAAACAAAAAGAGATCGACTCATGAAGTACGAACCTTTGGCCAGATCGCTCATTGCGACCTCCCTGGCGCTCAGCTGTCTCATGGCTCACGCGGCATCGGTGGCGCCGGTTGCGGCGGAAAACGGCATGGTGGTCACCGCGCAACATCTGGCGACCCATGTCGGCGTCGATGTTTTGAAAAACGGCGGCAATGCCGTGGACGCGGCAGTGGCCGTGGGCTATGCGCTGGCGGTTGTCTATCCGGCTGCGGGCAACCTTGGCGGCGGCGGGTTCATGACTATTCAACTGGCGGACGGGCGCAAGACCTTTCTCGATTTCCGTGAGAAAGCGCCGCTGGCAGCGACCGCCAACATGTATCTGGACAAGGACGGTAACGTCATCCCGGACCTGAGCACCCGTGGCCACCTGGCGGTCGGCGTACCGGGCACCGTGTCCGGCATGGAGCTGGCCCTGAGTAAATACGGCACCAAACAGCGCAAGGAGATGATTGCCCCGGCGATCAAACTGGCCGAAGACGGTTTCGAATTGCAGCAGGGCGATGTCGAGCTGCTCGAATACGCGACGGATGTGTTCAAGAAGGACATGCGCGATTCCGGCTCGATCTTCCTCAGCAACGGCGAGCCGATGCAGGTCGGGCAGAAACTGGTGCAAAAGGATCTGGCGAAAACCCTGCGGACGATTTCCGACAAGGGCGCCGACGGCTTCTACAAAGGCTGGGTTGCCGATGCCATCGTCACCTCCAGTCAGGCCAACAAAGGCATCATCACCCAGGCCGACCTGGACAGATACAAGACTCGCGAACTGGCCCCGGTGGAGTGCGATTATCGCGGCTATCACGTGGTCTCGGCGCCACCGCCAAGCTCCGGCGGGGTGGTGATCTGCCAGATCATGAATATCCTCGAAGGCTATCCGATGAAGGACCTGGGCTTCCATTCCGCTCAGGGCATGCACTACCAGATCGAAGCGATGCGCCACGCGTACGTTGATCGCAACAGCTACCTCGGCGATCCGGATTTCGTGAAGAATCCGATCGAGCACCTGCTGGACAAGAATTACGCGACCAAACTGCGCAACGCCATCCAGCCGCAGAAGGCCGGCGTGTCGGCTGAGCTCAAGCCCGGTGTAGCGCCCCACGAGGGCAGCAACACCACGCATTATTCGATCGTCGACAAGTGGGGCAATGCCGTCTCGGTCACCTACACCCTCAACGACTGGTTCGGCGCGGGCGTAATGGCCAGCAAGACCGGGGTGATTCTCAACGACGAAATGGACGACTTCACCTCCAAGGTCGGCGTGCCGAACATGTATGGCCTGGTTCAGGGGGAGGCCAATGCCATCGCACCGGGCAAGGCGCCGCTGTCGTCGATGAGTCCGACCATCGTCACCAAGGATGGCAAAGTGGTGATGGTGGTCGGCACGCCGGGTGGTAGCCGGATCATCACCGCGACCTTGCTGACCATGCTCAACGTCATCGATTACGGCATGGGCTTGCAGGAAGCGGTCGACGCGCCGCGCTTCCATCAGCAGTGGATGCCGGAGGAAACCAACCTCGAAGACTTCGCCGCCAGCCCGGATACGATAAAGATTCTGGAAAGCTGGGGCCACAAGTTTGCCGGCCCGCAGGATGCCAACCACATTGCCGCGATTCTGGTCGGCGCGCCGGCACTGGACGGCAAACCGGTTGGCAAGAATCGCTTCTACGGCGCCAATGACCCACGGCGTAATACCGGCTTGTCTTTGGGTTACTGAGCGGAGTAAAAGAGGGGCGGGCGCAGGTCCGCCCCATTCTCAAGGACTGATCAAGGAAGGCTCGACATGACCACCGCATTACTGATCATCGATGTCCAGCAGGCGCTGTGTGCTGGTGAATATCAGTGCTTTGAAATCGACCGCGTAATCGCCACGATCAATGATCTGAGCCAACGCGCCCGCGATGCTGGCGTTCCAGTGGTGTTGATTCAGCATGAAGAAAAGGACGGTCCATTCGTGCATGGGGCGGACGGTTGGCGACTGGCTAACGGTCTGCTGACTTCGACGAAAGACCTGCGTGTAGGCAAAACCACTGGGGACTCTTTCTATCAGACCGATCTCGGCAAGCTGCTGCCCAGCGAAGACTTCGAACGCCTGATCATCTGCGGCCTGCAGACCGATTACTGCGTCAACGCCACGGTGCGCAGCGCGCATTCACTGGGCTACGACATCGTCGTCGCGCGGGATGCGCATTCGACGGTCGATAACGGCAACATGAGCGCCGAGGACATCATTGCCGAACACAACAAGGACTTCGCCGCCCTGACCAGTTCCGTGGCACGAATCGACGTCAAACCGGCAGCCGAAATCACCTTCTGAACTCACACAAACCCCCTGTGGGAGCGAGCCTGCTCGCGAAAGCGCTGTGACAGCCAACATCAAACCGACTGATATACCGCCTTCGCGAGCAGGCTCGCTCCCACAGGCATTTGGTCGGTCTCAAAATCAGAGAGCACCGCAGTCGGAAACGATGCACTAGGTTTGGACGCGATTCGCCTCACGCAATAACCGCTCGATCTGCGCCAGTTCCCACGTGCTGAGCAGACTCACCGGGTCCGTGCCATAACGCTGCCACGTGTCCAGCGTCGCTTCATCCCCGGCGCAGTTGCGCGCGTATTCACAGTGATGCAAGTGTCCCTCGGCGAAGTCCAACAGCAGATGCCAGCCGTCGATATCTACGGCAATCAGCCCGGACTGGGACATTACCTCGCAGACTTCGAACGCAAGCACGCCCAGCGCAGCTTCGCGCAGGCGCTGACACACATCACGGGCGGACAAAAACGCTGACATGCTGCGACTCGATTCGATGGACAAGCCTGCAAGGATAAGGCCCGCGCCACCCCATGTCAGCGTTTCACTGGCCCGAGGCTGAACAATTCCGTAACATTCGCCTCCCTCTTTTTTCGCGAAAACAGCAGCCGTGCCCAGCGGCCGCTCAGTCAGGTAAGCCATGAAACCGATTCGTCTGCGCGCCGATGTCCTCGCCGGACTCACCACCTCGTTCGCCCTGTTGCCCGAATGCATTGCTTTCGCGCTGGTCGCGCATCTCAATCCGCTGATGGGCCTGTACGGCGCGTTCATCATTTGCACGTTGACGGCGTTGTTTGGCGGTCGACCGGGCATGGTTTCCGGTGCGGCGGGTTCGATGGCGGTGGTGATCGTCGCGCTGGTGGTGCAACACGGCGTGCAATATCTGCTGGCAACGGTGCTGCTCGGTGGTCTGATCATGATGGCGTTCGGGCTGTTGCGCTTGGGCAAACTGGTGCGCATGGTGCCGCACCCGGTGATGCTCGGCTTCGTCAACGGCCTGGCGATCATCATTGCCCTGGCGCAACTGGAGCACTTCAAAAGCGGCGAGCACTGGCTCAGCGGTACGCCGCTGTATCTGATGACCGGGCTGGTGCTACTGACCATGGCCATCGTTTACATCCTGCCGCGCCTGACCAAAGCGGTGCCGCCGGCCCTCGTGGCGATCCTGGGTGTCGGCCTGCTGGTCTACCTGTTCGGGCTGCCGACCCGTACCCTCGGTGACATGGCGCACATTGCCGGCGGTCTGCCGACTTTCGCCATGCCGGACATTCCGTGGAGCCTGGAAACGCTGCGCATCATCGCCCCGTACGCGATCCTGATGGCGATGGTCGGCCTGCTGGAAACCCTGCTGACGCTGAACCTGACCGACGAAATCACCGAAACCCGTGGCTACCCGGATCGTGAGTGCGTAGCGCTCGGCGCGGCGAACATGGTGTCCGGTGCGTTCGGCGGCATGGGCGGTTGCGCGATGATCGGCCAGACCGTGATCAACCTCAGCTCCGGCGGGCGCGGGCGCTTGTCCGGCGTTGTTGCCGGTGTGCTGATTCTGTTGTTCATTCTGTTTCTGTCACCGCTGATCGAGCGTATTCCGCTGGCCGCGCTGGTCGGGGTGATGTTCGTGGTGTCGCAGCAGACCTTCGCCTGGGCGTCGTTGCGGGTGATCAACAAGGTGCCGCTGCACGATGTGCTGGTAATCATCGCGGTGACCACCATCACCGTGTTCACCGATCTGGCCACGGCCGTGCTGTGCGGGATCATCATCGCTGCGCTCAACTTCGCCTGGCAGCAGGCCCGCGAACTGTATGCCGATGAACATCTTGAAGCCGATGGCAGCAAGCTCTATCGCCTGCACGGCACGCTGTTTTTCGCCTCGACCACGCCGTTTCTCAACCAGTTCGATCCGGCCAACGACCCGGCCAAAGTCACTCTCGACTGCCGACACCTGAGCTTTGTCGATTACTCGGCGATCGCCGCATTGAAAACCCTGCGTGAACGCTACGCCAAGGCTGGCAAGCATTTACAGGTGTTTCACCTGTCGGAACGCTGCAAGAAATTACTCAAGCGCGCCGGCGTCGATCACGACTGACGCCGCTGGTTTTGCGTCCTTGAGCCAGGTCTTGCCGAGAATCCGCGAGACCTGTTCGGCGGAGTAGGGCTTGGCGAGAAATTCAAAACCTTCGTACCCGCTGCGGGCCAGTTCTTCGCTGTAGCCGGAGGTGAGAATCACCGGCAGATCGGGGCGGCGCTGGCGCAGTTCCTTGGCCAACGCGACACCGGTGATGCCCGGCATGACTACGTCGGAAAACACCGCATCGAACGCGCTGGCATCGCTACCGGCCAACTGCAGGGCTTCTTCGGCGTTGGTCGCCCACGCCGTTTCATAGCCCAGATCCTGGAGGATCTGATTGGCGAAACGGCCGACATCGAGATTGTCTTCTACCACCAGCACCCGGCGTTTTTCGCAGGCCGGCTGCACCTCGCCATCGTCCTCTGCCTCGTCCATTTCTGCCTCGATCGCCGGCACTTGCGGCAAATACAAGGTGAACTCGGTGCCTTGACCAAGGACGCTGGAAACATCGACGTTGCCGCCCGATTGCTTGGCGAAGCCGAACACCTGCGACAGCCCCAGCCCCGTGCCTTTGCCGACAGCCTTGGTGGTAAAGAACGGCTCGAAGATGTGTTCGAGGGTGTGTGCGTCGATGCCGGCACCGGTGTCGGCGAGGGCAATCGACACGAAATGGCTGCTGGACCCAGCGTGGCCGCGAATCGGCGGCAGCGCTTTATGGCACTCCAGGCGCAATTTCAGCTCACCCTGACCATTCATGGCGTCGCGAGCGTTCAGGGCGATGTTGATCAACGCGGTTTCGAACTGACTGAGATCGACGCGGATGTAGCAGGGGTGATCCGGGCGCTCGACGCACACGTGAATCTGCGCGCCGGTGACCGATTCAAGCATTTCGCCAATATTGGCCAGCCGTTCGCCGGCATCGACCACCTGCGGATTGAGCGGCTGACGGCGGGCGAAGGCGAGCAACTGGCTGGTCAGCTTGGAGGCGCGCTCAACGGTGTCGGACACCGCGCGCATGTAGCGTTGGCGGCGTTCTTCCGGCAGGTTGGGCTGGCGCAGAAAATCCACCGACGAACGAATGATCGTCAGCAAATTGTTGAAGTCATGGGCGACGCCGCCGGTCAATTGGCCGATGGCTTCGAGCTTCTGCGACTGGCGCAACGCCGACTCGGCCTGGGCCAGACGCAGGCTGCGCTCTTCGACCCGTTGCTCCAGCGTGGCATTGAGTTCAGCCAATGCAAGCAGGCCCTCGCGGACGTTGGCGTCGGCGCGCACTCGCTCGATGTGCGCCCAGCAACGTTCGGTGACTTCGCTGAGCAGCGCCTGTTCGAAGCTCGACCAGACACGCGGCACTTTGTCGTGAATGGCCATTAACGCGGTAAGACGGCCTTGCTTGATCAGCGGCACGCAAATGGTGGCGGTGATGCCTATGCCCTGAAAGGTCGCTGATTCTTCCGGCGGCAATTCGCTGCGGTTGTCGTGGATCACCAAAGGTTGACCCGCGCGCAGAAGACGTACTGCTTTCTCGCCGAAATCGCGCAAACGGTAGTGGCCGACGATGCTCGGCGAACCCGGCGCTGCATAGTCGCCGCGAATGGTGAAGCCATCCTCGTCGGCATCCATGTCGGCGTAGGCGCAGTTGGACAATTGCAACTGCTCGACCATCAGCCGCGTGCTCGCCGCCAGGATTGCTTGCGCATCCGTGGCATTGGTCACCGCTTCGCCGATGGCATCGAGGACCGCCAGGCGTCGGTTGAGATAAACGGTCTGGGTGGTCTCGGTGACGGTGTCGATCATGCCGACGACATTGCCGTGGGAATCACGAATCGGGCTATAGCAAAAAGTGAAGAACGCCTGCTCCGGGCCTTTGCCGCGTTCGATCTGCAGAGCAAAGTTTTCGATGTAAGTGGCCTGGCCAGCGTACGCGGCCTCAGCAATCGGGCTGATCTCGTGCCAGGCTTCCTTCCAGATGTCGCTGAAAGGGCGTCCCAACGCGTGCGGCTTGTCGCCGAGAATCGGTACGAAGGCGTCGTTATAGAGTGTGATGAGTTGCGGGCCCCAGACGATCGCCTGAGGGAAATGCGAGGCGAGACTGAGCGAGACAGTGGTCTTGAGTACATCGGGCCAGTGTTCCAACGGGCCGAGGGGCGAATTTGCCCAGTCGTGACGGCGGATCTGCCCGGCCATCTCGCCGTTGTCTTGCAACCAGTCTGTCATGGGGTTCGTGTCTTTCCGGGCATTTGTCTGAGAACAAAGACCTGCGCGCAGGGTGTTTGGTTTCAGCGCACCAGACACTGTTTGCGCTGCGAATTATTCTGACCTACATCATGGCAGCAAAAAACAGCGCTGGCGAAAAGAGCATCTTTTCGCCAGGGGATTTTTCTTCAGTTCGTGAGCGACTGCTCAGGCCTCGACGGCCGGGAAGTCAATGTCGGTCAGCGCCGTGTTGTTCAGGTAGTTGGTCAATGTCTGCACGGCCACCAGGGCAATCACTTCGATGATCTTGCGGTCATCGATACCGGCAGCGCGGGCAGCGGCCAATTGTTCATCGCTCAAGTGGCCACGGGTTTCGGTCAGTTGGCGGGCGAGGGCGGCGTAGGCATTCAGTTCGCCGTGACGTGCTGCGATGATGTCCTCCGCCGACAGCCCGGCCTTGCCGGCAAACACGGTGTGTGCGGACAGGCAATAGTCGCAACCGTTGACCTGCGAAGTGGCGAGGTAGATGGCTTCTTTCTCTTTGCCGCTCAATGAGGTCTTGCCGAGGATGGCCGAGGCTTGCAGGTAAGTGTCGAATGCAACCGGCGCCTGGGCGAGGGTGGTAAAGACGTTGGGCAGGAAACCGATTTTTTTCTTCACGCCTTCCAGTGCAGGACGGGTGGCATCGGTGGCGGTGTCGAGGCTGATTGCAGGGATGCGGCTCATGGTGATTCTCCGAAAAACCGCTGCGAAGTGCAGCGGCGATGGAGAGATCTTAGGGGCTGCCAATGGCGCTTTGGCGGCAAATCGTCGAGGATATGCGGCAGATCGTCCAGATATGCCTTCGGGAGTCAGCCATGGATCGCCTTTCCACATTACTCAGTCATTTCGGCGTGAACGCCGGCACCTTCCATAGCGGCGCGTTTTGCGGCGTGAGCGTTCACGAAGGCGAACCGGTCGGCCATGTGCATGTTCTGCAAGCCGGGGCGTTGCTGCTCAAACCGGGCAACGAGCGGGAAATTCGCCTGGAAGAACCGTCGCTGATTTTCTTTCCCCGGCCGTTCACCCACCGGATGTCTGCCGACGAAGCCATGGCCAGCCAGATTGTCTGTGCTTCGCTGACCTTCGACGGTGGCTCGGGCAATGCCTTGGCCGCCGCGTTACCGGACTATCTGGTGTTGAAACTCACCGACATCCCGGAACTCCGCAGCACCCTTGACTGGCTGTTCAATGAAGCCTTTGAAGGGCATTGCGGGCGCGTGGCGGTGATGGATCGTCTGTTTGAATTGCTGGTGATTCTGCTGCTGCGCCATCTCATCGGCAGTCGCGATCAGCAACCGGGCATGATGGCCGGGCTGGCGGATCCGCGCGTATCTCGCGCCTTGAACCTGATCCACGAGCAGCCGCACAAGCCTTGGAGTGTGGCTGATCTCGCTGCGGCGGCGAACCAGTCCCGCGCCGGTTTTGCCGAGCAGTTTCGCCGCGTGGTCGGGCAGACGCCGGCCGATTACCTGTTGAGCTGGCGCGTCAGTCTTGCGCAGAAACGCCTGCGCGAAGGCCGCCCGATTGCACTGATTGCCGAGGAGGTTGGATACGAAAGTCCGTCGGCGCTGGCCCGGGCGTTTCGGCGCAAGACCGGTCTCGGTCCACGGCAATGGAAAGCCGAACACTGAACATTACCTGGCGAATTTCTTCGCTCCGGCCACGCAAAGAATCACCCCCAGCGTGACGCCGAGCATGCCGACACTGACCTGCTCATGCAGCAACGTCGCCGCCAGTGCCAGACCAAAAAACGGCTGCAGCAACTGCAACTGCCCGACCGCTGCGATTCCGCCCTGGGCCAGACCGCGATACCAGAACACGAAGCCGATCAGCATGCTGAACAGCGACACGTAGCCCAGGCACATCCACGCAGGCAAACTGATGTCGGCGAACGAGGCGGGCGCCAGCCACAGGCTCAGCACTGTCATCAGCGGTAACGACAACACAAGCGCCCAGCAGATCACCTGCCAGCCGCCGAGGCTGCGCGACAGTTTCGCGCCTTCGGCGTAACCGAGGCCGCAGGCCAGGATCGCCGCGAGCATCAGCAGATCGCCGGTGGGCGAGGCGCTCAAGCCTTGGGACAGGGCAAAGCCCACCACCAATGCGCTGCCCAGCACCGAAAAGATCCAGAACACTGGACGTGGCCGCTCACCGCCACGCAAGACACCAAACATCGCCGTGGCCAGCGGCAGCAATCCTACAAACACGATCGAGTGCGCTGACGTTACGTGCTGCAATGCCAACGCGGTCAGCAGCGGAAAACCCAACACCACGCCCAGTGCCACAATCAACAGCGACAGCCACTGATGGCGCGACGGTCGCGGTTGCTTGAACAACAGCAGAAGTGCTACGGCCAGTGCGCCGGCGATCGCTGCTCGCACCACGGTCAGAAACACCGGATCGAATTCCAGCACCGCCAAACGTGTGGCCGGCAGCGAACCGCTGAAAATCAGCACGCCGATAAAACCGTTGATCCAGCCACTGGTTTTTTCCAGTGCCGGGTGGGCCGCAGTCGATGTTGTGTGCATGTCGGTCGCGCTCAAAAAGTGGCTTGTGTCGCCGTGATCCTAGGGCGGAGAATCAGCACAATCAAAAAATTGTCATGGATACAGCCGATATGCCGCGTTCCCGTTACAAGACTCTGGTTGACCGCTATGCGGCAGACATTCGTGGAGGACGATTGGCGCCGGGCACGCGACTGCCAACGCATCGGCAGCTGGCGAGCCAGGAAGGACTGGCGCTGGTTACCGCTTCACGGGTTTATGCCGAGCTTGAAGCGATGGGCCTGGTCAGTGGTGAAGCTGGGCGCGGCACGTTTGTCCGGGAAACGTCGCTGGCGCCGGGGCAGGGCATTGATCAGAAAGACGTGGCGGTCGGCATGATCGACCTGAATTTCAACTATCCCTCGTTGCCCGGTCAGGCCGAGCTGTTGCGCACGGCGTTGCGGCAACTGGCGTTGTCCGGTGATCTGGAAGCGTTGTTGCGTTATCAACCCCACGCCGGGCGTACCCACGAACGCGCCTCGGTCGCGCGACATTTGTCCACACGCGGCGTGACCGTTGAAGCCGACCAAGTGCTGATCGTCAACGGCGCTCAGCAAGGTTTGGCGGTGACGCTGATGGCTCTGCTCAAACCCGGCGATGTGATCGCCGCCGATGCGCTGACCTATTCGGGATTCAAGGTGCTGGCCGACGCGCTGCATCTGGAGGTGCTGGCGATCCCGATGACGGAGCACGGCCCGGATTTGCCGGCACTGGACAGACTCTGTCGCCAGCGTGCGGTGCGCGCCGTATACAGCATGCCGACGCTGCACAATCCGCTGGGCTGGGTCATGCCACCGGGACAGCGCGAACAATTGGTGGCGATTGCCCGGCGGCACGATCTGACAATCATTGAAGACGCTGCCTACGCGTTTCTGGTCGAAAACCCGCCATGTCCGTTGATTGAACTGGCACCGGAACGGACGTTTTACGTATCGGGCCTGTCGAAAAACATCGCCACCGGATTGCGGGTCGGCTTCATTGCCGCGCCGCTGCCTCAAGTGCCCGCACTGGAGCGAGTCATTCGCGCGACGACGTGGAACACGCCCGGGGTGATGACCGCGATCGCGTGCGGCTGGCTCGAAGATGGCACCGTCACCGTGCTTGAGGCGCAGAAACGTCGTGATGCGATGGCGCGACAGGCCCTGGCCGCCGAGGTGCTCAAAGGGCTGCGCTACATTGCTCATCCGGCTTCGTATTTTCTCTGGCTGCCGCTGCCCGAAGATGTGCGTGCCGATCAGATCGTGGCCGAGTTGATGCAGCAGCAGATTTCCGTCACCAGCGCCGAGCCGTTTTCGCTGTCGGCCCATACGCCCCATGCGATTCGTCTGGCTCTCGGCTCGGTGGACATGCACGTGTTGCGTCAGGCGTTGATCACCGTCAGAACGATCATCGGCGCTTATCTGTAAACTGCGCCCACGCCATGCAAAGTCAGGTTTGGACTGTTCAATGAAATTCACCACGACACTGTTTCTCGCCTTGATCTTCAGCGCCAGTGCACAGGCTGAGGGCGATCCTGAGGCCGGGGCGAAAATCTTCCCGCGTCTGTGCGGCGGTTGCCATCAGGTTGGCGAGTCGGCTCGTTCGGGGTTTGGTCCGCAGTTGAACGGCATCATTGGCCGGGCTGCGGGGACTTCGGCAAATTATGTTTATTCCGATGCGATGAAAAACTCGGGGATTACCTGGGATCGGGCAACGCTGAAGGCTTATCTCAAGGATCCGAAAGGGGTGGTGCCGGGGACGCGGATGATTTTCTGGGGGCTGAGTGATGAGGAGAAGTTGAATAATTTATTGGCTTATCTGCAGATGTTCAGTGCTGAGCCCTAGTCGGGCGATGGTTTTCTGGCTGATTGAGTACATATCCATTGCTGCGGTAACGGCTGCTTAGGGTTCCGCCCTTACGGCGGGTCACCTTTTTCAAACGCCAAAAAGGTAACCCAAAAGGCTTGCTCCTGCGTTCGGCCCCTCGCAAGCTCGGGGTTCCTTCGCTGCGGGATCGATCCGGGCGCAGCGGCTACGGTTTGCTTCGCTGCACCTCCTTGCGCTGTGTCTGGCTGCGCCAGACGGTCGCTGCGCTCCTACGCCCGGATCAATCCCTCCGCTCAGCCTTCCGACGTCGCCCGTGGATCAAGATCAAAAGCACTCGAGCTAACGCTCATTGTTGAGTGGGGCGGCTTCGCCGCGGGCAGATGCGCTGCATTGCTTTTCTGTGGGAGCGAGCCTGCTCGCGAAAGCGGTTCTCCAGCCGACCCATATTTCCGCCTTTTACCCCATCCCTGTGGGAGCTGGCTTGCCAGCGATGGCAGCCCGTCTCAGGTTGATATACGCCGGTGTCAGTGGGCATGAAACGCAATCTGATTGCGCCCCGCAGCTTTCGCCTGATACAGCTGCTGATCGGCACGTTTGATCAGCGTCGTATGGTTGTTGTCCGCCGGATCTGCCAGGCCGAGGCCAATACTCACGGTAACGATGCCGACGCCGGGAAACTGCGCTTCGGCCACCGCTGCGCGGATCTTTTCCGCTACGACTTCCGGGGTGTCGGGTTGCGTGACTTCCGGCAGCAGTACGGCGAACTCTTCGCCGCCGTAGCGGGCGACGAAATCGGTGCTGCGTACGCTGTTCTGGATCAAGGTCGCCAGTTGTTGCAGGACCTCGTCACCGACCGCGTGGCCGTGGCTGTCATTGATGCGTTTGAAGTGGTCGGCATCGATCAGCAGCAGGGCAAACGGGCGTCCGGTGCGTCGGGACAGCAGCGAGTATTCAGTGATTTTTTCGTCAAACCGGCGACGGTTGTAAACGCCGGTCAGGCCGTCGTGAGTGGCCAGGCTCAGCAGCTCGGCGTTGGCCTCGGTGAGTGCGGCGGTGCGTTGCGCCACGGTGGCTTCAAGCGAGGCGTTGGCTTCTTGCAGTTCGCGTTCCTTGCCGAGCAGTGACTGCGTCATTGCGTCGATGGACTGGCCGAGCTGGGCGATTTCCAGTACCGGATGCTGGAGCTGGAACTGTGCGCCGGACTGGTTGTTCTGCACCTGTTTGGCCGAGTGCGCGAGTTGTTCGATTGGGCGGCTCAGGTACAGCGCCAAGTAATAAGCCACCAGACCGAAAACGATGGCGGCGAAAACGCCGAGGATCAGCAATTCGTATTGCAGCATCCGCGCCGGTTGCAGCGCGGTTTCCAGTGGCTGGCGAATGGCGATCGACCATGATAGCGCCGTGCCCGATGGCGTCGGCACGGTGACCATGCTGGTCAGGTAACCGTTGGCCGCTGTCCAGCCCGGCAATACCGAATCGCCGATCGCCAGTTGTTGGCCCATCAGCGCTTCGGGGTAGAGCACCTTGCCATCGTGGTCGACGATCAGCGCCTGAATATCCGGCGCCGAGTTCTTGTGGGAAAACGCCGCCGACTCGACGATGCGCGTCACCCAACTCCAGTGCGCATGTGCACCCAGCACGCCGATCACCTGTCCTTCGGCATTGTGGATTGGCGCGGCGAAATCGATGAAGCGCAGCGGCTCGCCATTGGGCAGGCCCGGCAACAACTTGGCCAGCAACACTGCTTCATGGGGATCGCCGGTGTATTGCCGGCGCAGGCCGATCTGGAACCACGGGCGTTTCTGCACCGATTGACCGACCAGCAGATCATTGACGGCCTGGCGCACATTACCCTCGGCGTCGGTGACGCCCATCCACGCATATTCGGCGCGCGCCTGGGTGCGCAACTGCATCGACTTGAGGATGGCTGGATTGTCCAGATCGCCACGCTCCAGATGCGGCGCGCGACTGAGCAGATAGACCTCCAGTTGCCGCTCGCGCAGTTGCTCACCCAATAACGTCGCCGCCGCGCGCGCCGTGTTCAGCAACGCGTTGCCGCTGGCCTGTTTCATTTGTTCGGTGGCGATATGACCGACATAAAAGCCGACGCTCAATAACGTCAGCAGGGACAAACCGCCGAACCACAGGGTGAGATGGCTACGCAGACTGGCTTTGAACATGGAGGCGGGTGTCTGTCTTTATTGAAGTGGCGCCATGGTATGCGACATCGCCGACGGCGGGCCAGCGAACGGGTTCAAGTAAATACAAAGAAGATTGATGCCAATGAGCCATCATTTTGGTTAGAATGCGCGCCGCCCGAGAGACGGATCCCGGGCGTTCCCCCATGGAGTTTTACTGTGAAATACCTCAGCAAAGTAGTCGCCGCCGCACTGTTCGGTGTGGTTCTGGCAGGTTGCACCGGCGCCCCGATGAAAACCGCCCATTACGACAGCAACCAATACACCGTGGTTGGCCACAGCGAAGCATCGGCCACCGGCCTGCTGCTGTTTGGCATCATCCCTATCCGCCAGAACAGCCGATTTGTGCGCGCGCAAAACGCGGCCATCCAAGCCAAGGGCGGCGATGCAATGATCAACACGCAGGTTCAGGAAAACTGGTTCTGGGCCTGGGTTCTGACCGGCTACACCACCACCATCTCCGGTGACGTGGTCAAGCTGAAAGCCGCGCAATAAGCGTCGGCTGAATGCAAAAAAGCCCGGCTGATCAGGCCGGGCTTTTTCATGGGTGCTGCGGTAATGGGATTGATTCATGCGACACGGCGTTCGATCAGACGATCAGAACCACCCTCGGCAACACGGCGTTCGATCAGACGATCTGAACCACCTTCAGCAACACGGCGTTCGATCAGACGATCCGAACCACCTTCGGCAACACGGCGTTCGAGCAGACGATCCGAACCACCTTCGGCAACGCGGCGTTCGAGCAGACGGTCCGAACCACCTTCGGCAACACGGCGTTCGATCAGACGATCCGAACCACCTTCGGCAACGCGGCGTTCGATCAGACGATCCGAACCACCTTCGGCAACACGGCGTTCGATCAGACGATCTGAACCGCCTTCAGCCAGACGGCTTTCGATCAGCTTGTCCGAGCCGCCTTCAGCGACCAGGGTGTGAGCAGGCGTTACTGCAAAAGCGTTAACTGCGAAAACCGAGAAAGCGATGCCGAGAAGGGTTTGGCGTTTCATGATCGTGTGCTCCAGGAAGTTGTTTGTTTGTCTGGAGCCGATGTTACGCCGCGCAGTTTTTATGAGAACTTCATTGACGTGATGGTGAACATCGACGCCGATGATGTTTGCCAGGAGCGGTGATTCAGAGCGCTTTCGCCCGGATGCACAACTCGCCGCTGGCACGAATCAGCGCCAGGTCATGCAGCGAATCGGCGGCCAGACCGTTGCGGACATCGGCCAGCCACGCTGGGCAATTCGGATCCTGGCGATAGGGCGCGAAGGCGGCGTACTGCTGCAACAAGCGCTTTTGCAGTTCATCCAGGCGCGGGCGGATCTGTTTGCCCAGATCCGGACGCGGTGTGTCCGGTGCAGCACCTGCCGCTTGCCATTGCGCGAGCAGACCGTATTGCACCAGTTTGTTCGCTTCCATCTGTGCGGCGATCAGTTGCGCGACGTCGTTCGGATCGAGTTTGTGTTCGGTGGCCAGAGTTCGGGCATTGGCGATGACCTGCGCCTCACGCGGGCTGTCCTGGATCGGCTTGCCGCTGTCCCACTTGGTCAACGCAACCAGATCACCGATGCTCAGGCGTTCATTCAAAGTGGCCAGTAGCGGTTTCAACGAAGCAGGCGCCGCTGCGGGTGCGGCTGCCTGCGCGTAGACGGCCGACAGAGCGAGGAGGGAGCCAAGCAGAAAATTTGCAACGTTACGCATGAACCGAGCCTCAATAGTACGTGTCGACAGAGTCGCTGATTTACCACAGCCGCAACACTGACACAAAGTGATGCACGGCATTTACACAAATGCAAAACAGACAATCAACACCGTCTGGAAATGTTGATTGCACGCTGCACGCAACTCACCGAAGCTATCGTCAATCAGGCTGCCGCCGTCGAGATGGACCTCCATTCAATGCAAAGCGCCACCTTCGCCAAACCGCTCTGGCAAACCTATCTGCTGTTTCTCGCGCCGATGGTGCTGTCGAACTTCCTGCAATCGATGTCCGGGACGGTCAACAGCATCTACATCGGCCAGATGCTCGGCACTCAAGCGCTGGCGGCAGTGTCCGGCATGTTTCCTGTCGTATTCTTTTTCATCGCCCTGGTCATCGGCCTCGGCGCTGGCGCGGGCGTGTTGATCGGCCAGGCGTGGGGCGCGCGCGAAACGCACATGGTCAAGGCGATTGCCGGAGCGACGCTGCTGCTGGGTGTGTTGATCGGTCTGGTCGCGGCGGTGCTGGGCACGGTGTTTGCGCGACAGGCACTGACGGGGTTGGGCACGCCGGCGGATGTACTCGACGACGCGGTGGCCTACGCCCACGTCATGTTGTGGATCCTGCCGTCGTTGCTGGTATTTGTGCTGTTCACCCAATTGCTGCGTGGTGTCAGCGATACGCTGTCACCACTGCTCGCGCTGATCGTCTCCACCGCCGTGGGGCTGGCGCTGACGCCGGCGTTGATTCGCGGCTGGCTGGGTTTGCCGCCATTGGGCATTCAGAGCGCGGCGTATGCCGGGCTGGCGGGGAATCTTTCGGCAATGGCGTGGCTGGCCTGGCGGCTGATCCGCAAGGGGCATCCGCTGGCGCCGGATCGAGAGTTTTTCGCCGCGCTGCGACTGGATCGGGTCATTCTCGGCAAGGTCCTGCGCATCGGCCTGCCCACCGGGGTACAGATGATCGTGCTGTCGTTATCGGAGCTGGTGATCCTGGCACTGGTCAACCAGCACGGCTCGCAAGCGACGGCGGCGTATGGCGCAGTAACGCAGATCGTCAACTATGTGCAGTTTCCAGCGCTGTCGATTGCGATCACCGCGTCGATCCTTGGTGCCCAGGCGATCGGCTCCGGGGATCTGCAACGCATGGGGCCGATCCTGCGCACCGGGCTGTTGATCAATGTGTGCTTGACCGGTGGCCTGATTGTGCTGGGTTATCTGTTATCGCACTGGTTGCTGGGCCTGTTCCTGACCGAGGACTCGACCCGGGCGATGGCCGAGCATCTGTTGCACATCATGCTCTGGAGCCTGTTGGTGTTCGGTTTCCAGGCCATCATCGGCGGGATCATGCGCGCCAGCGGCACCGTCCTGGTGCCGGTGGTCATTTCGATTGTCTGCGTGGTCGGCGTGCAGTTGCCGGCGGCATACTGGCTCGACGGGCAGTTCGGTTTGCAGGGGGTGTGGATGGCGTTTCCGGTTGCCTACCTGGGGATGCTGATCTTGCAGACCCTGTATTACAAATTGGTGTGGAAGCATCAGAAGATAGAACGATTGGTATAAGAGCAGCTATTGAGGGCAAACATTTCTCTGTTCCCCGAGACGAAAGCATCGTAGCGTATGCGCCCACAACAATAAGGGAATGACGAGGGTTCAAGTGGGAGTTTTTCGACTGCTGTTGGCGGTGTTGGTCGCTGTATCTCATATGGGCAAAAAGTTCGCCGGACTGAATCCTGGTGTGATCGCCGTCATTTCGTTCCTGATCATCAGTGGATTCGTCATGGCTTCGCTCATCGAGCGAAATTACCGTGAGCCGAGGAAGATCGGTCTGTTCTATATCGACAGGGCTCTGAGGTTGTATCCGCAATTTCTGGTCTACTTCGTCGCCTCGTGTCTGGTTATTCATTTTCTGTTGCCCGGTACGCCCCAAGCGGCTGAGCTGACATGGAAAACCCTGTCCACCAGTTTGCTCATGTTACCGCTTGGCTATTACATGTTCGGCGTCGGCGGGACCGAGATCCTGCCACCTGGCTGGTCGCTGGGGCTGGAAATGAGTTTTTATCTGTTGATCCCGTTTCTGCTGATTTTCAAGGCGCAGGGTGTCGCCTTTGCTGTCTCGGTCGGGATTTTTTTGTTGGCGTGCCTTGGCTTTATCAATACCGACATCTATGGATATCGTCTGCTGCCGGGCGTGTTGTTCATTTTCCTGTGCGGCTGTTATCTGTACCAACGCAATATCAGAGCAATGGTCGTTGTCACCGGCACAGCCGTTGCGGCGGGACTGATGTTTCTAGCGATCATGGTCGGATGGATTGAGCGTCGTCCGTTCAATGCCGAAGTCACTCTCGGTATCGCCGTGGGCATTCCCCTGGTCTACCTGTTGACCAAACTCAAGTTCCACCGGATGGACGAGTTCCTGGGCAATATCAGTTATGGCGTGTTTCTCAACCACTTTGTGGTGATGTATCTACTGCGAGGTTTTTGGCCCGTCGCGTATGACGCCCACGTTGTAGGAGCGGTGCTGGCGTTGTCATTTTTCTGCAGTGGCCTGACGTATTACTGCGTCGAGCGTCCGGCGCTGAAGTTGCGACACCACCTGCGCGGCAGGGCGAAGGAAAGGCCGGTTCAACCGGATAGCGCCGAGAAAATTGCATCTCCTGTGGGTGAGCGTGAACTGGCATAACGCTCTGCTGTTTGCTTAAGTCAACCAAGGCCCTCGACGACACACGCCGCCAGGAGAATGTCATGACGTTGCGATTGCTGCTGTTTGCCGCGTTTACATCGTGCGTCATGGTCGGTGCGCAGGCCGCTGAATACAACCGGGTCAACACCAGCGCCAGCCAGATCAGTTTCACCTATCAGCAGATGGGCTCGCGAATGTACGGCACCTTCGGCAAGTTCGAGGCGACGCTGGACTTCGATACCGACGACCTCGGCAAAGCCCAAACCACGCTGCATATCGATCTCGCCAGCATTGATGCCGGCAGCGAGGACGCCAATACCGAACTGGTAAAACCGGCGTGGTTCGATACTGAAAAATTCCCGCTCGCGGTATTCAAGTCCTGCCGTTTCACCCAGGTGGCCGAGCATCGTTACCAAGTCGCCGGTCAGCTCACGCTCAAGGGCATCACTCGCGAGGTCGAGGTGCCGGTGCAGTTGAAACCGGACAACGCCATCGGCATCTTCGACGGTGAGCTGGTGCTCAATCGAGAGGAGTTCGGCCTCGGCGCAGGGGAGTGGGCTGACAGCGTGGTGTCGAGGGACATCAACATCAAATTCAGGGTGGTGGCGCCACAACAGTGACGGTTCAATAGATCCGGCCACGGTATGATGTCGCGGTTCGTCGACGGCTCTGATCATCGGCAACGTTTTTTATCGCCGGAGTTTGCCCATGCCACGCATCACCCACTACACCTCCCCATGCCCGGAAAGCGTCAACAGCCAGATCCTGCAAATGGTCGTCGATTACCTGACCGACATCAGTGCGGTCGGCCTCGGTCCAAGCAATCTGCTGTACAACGTTTATCAGTACGCGGTCGGTTATGAGGTGCATCTGTACCTTGAGGCGTTGAACGGGCAGAAGGGCACCGAGGTGGAATTGCTGGTGGCCACCGATGATGAGGATCCGGAGCAGGTCATCGGATTCCTCATCTGTCTCCCGGTGCAGGGCGACTGGGAGGCGTGCAGCGTCGCCTACATGGCAGTGCGTGAAGGCCATCGGCGTCAAGGTGTGGCGCGGGCGCTGCTCGCGGACATGGTCGGGCGCTATCCGCATGCGGAACTGGCCTGCAGCATTGGCAAGGTGCCGTATTTCGAGGCACTGGGTTTTGAAGTGATCGGCCAGCGCGAAACCCAGGTGCTGATGAGCACGCGGCATTACCGCAGCAACGGCCTGCGCGGGTTCATCGACACCACGCCGATCTATCGCTCGCTGGAAGTGCAGCAGATTCACACCTATCTGCTGCAGAAGAACGGCAAGCGCGCGATGCTCGATGCGGAAAAACAACGCGATCGCCATCTGGACCAGACCAGCCGCCACGTAGAAGAATTTGTCCGTCAGCGCCTGACCCTGCACTGATCGTCGGCCAATCAAAAGCCCTTGCTGCGCATCCCGCGGCAAGGGCTTTTTTGTGCCTGCAATCTCAACCGAGCTTGACGTTCATGGTGATGCGCGCGGTGAAGACTTTTTTACCCTCGCAATCGTGAATGTCGACGTTGACTACCTTGTCGCCATCACTTTGCCAATCCACACCTTCAGCGCTGGCCACAGCGGTGACGTCGGTTTTCGCCTTGGCCAGATATTCCACGGTCATGCCTTTGGGAATCCAGCGCGCGCCGGCCGGGATCGACACGTCGGTCATCATTCCGCCGGCCAGTTCTGCCGCGTTGCACATGGCGATCGCGTGCACCGTGCCGAGGTGGTTGGTGATTTCCTTGCGAAACGGCACTTGCACGGTGGCGGCATTCGGGCGCAACTCGGAAATCAGCGGATTGATGCTGCTGAAGTACGGGGCGAACTGGCAGGCCATTTTGCTGAATGCATCCGGGCCGACGCTGTTGAACATGCTGAGAGATTGACTCATGGGAAGCCTCGCTGGGTAGTTTGCAGAATGATGTTCCGTTACAGAATTATGTTCTGTAACGGAACGGTATTCTGTTCGCGGCAAATCTGTCAACCTAGGCGCGATTTGTTCACGGGCACGTGACGCCTTTATCAACCTCCTTTTTTGGACCCGAGCAGCATGGACACCGCCGATATACTGGAACGCAGCTACCCCGGCCGCCGCGCCGAACTCAAACGCGATATCTTTCGCAAGGCCCTGAGCCTGTTCAATGAACAGGGGATCGAGGCCACCACCATCGAAATGATCCGTGCCGAGTGCGACACCAGCGTCGGCGCGATCTATCACCATTTCGGCAACAAGGAAGGGCTGGTCGCGGCGCTGTTTTTCACCGCGCTGGAGGATCAGGCGCGTTTGCGTGATGCGTATCTGGACGCGGCCAATACCACTGAAGAAGGCGTGCAGGCGCTGGTCTTCAGTTATGTCGACTGGGTCGAGCAACAGCCGCAGTGGGCGCGTTTCCAGTACCACGCGCGGTTCGCCGTGACCAAAGGCCCGTTCAAGGACGAGCTGGCCGAGCGCAACAAGACGCGCAACCTGCGTCTGCGCCAATGGCTGACGCAATCGGGTCGCGCCGCCGAACTGCAGGATTTGCCTGCCGAGCTGCTGCCATCGCTGATCATTGGCCAAGCGGACAGCTACTGCCGAGCCTGGCTGGCAGGGCGAGTGAAAGGCAGCCCGAGCGCCTATCGCGAAGTGCTCGCGCAAGCGGCATGGCGTTCGATTCGCGTCGAGAACTGAAATACGTAGACAAAAAAGAGCCTCAAAGCTCTTTGATGGGGAGGAAGTAGAGCCCGTGAGGCTCAAGAGGCGTGTGAAGCAAAGCGTGGGCTTGATTGGGGTTCAGAACACCCACGCCTACGCAGCGCCGGATCAATCCAGTCACCGCGTACCTTCATCCTAGGAGCGTGCAATGGACGGCTCAAGTACCGCCAGTCGTCCCTGCACAATGCCGGTTCATGCCGGACGCGATCCCGGCCAACCGGATTTTTTCAGCGCCGCCAGAAGCGTCTGCCCATCCAGGCCCGGCACCGAATGGCCGTTGCCCTCGCTGCTGTCGCTGGCGAGCAGGGCATTGATGATCGCTTCTTCAACGGCTTCGGTCGCGGCCAGAAACAGCTCGCTGATGTGGTCGTTGTTAACCATGCGCAAACCGTCACAGGTGGCTGCGCGTTTAGCCTCGTAAGCGGCAGGCGGGACGTGATCATTGCCGGTGGCGAAGGCAATGAAGATGTCGCCGCTGTGGTCCTCGTTACCGCCGCCGGTACGCGCCAGGCCCAGGCTGGCACGCTGTGCCAGACGCGTGCATTGATGGGGCAGCAGCGGCGCATCGGTCGCCAGGCAGACGACGATCGAGCCCATGCCCGGGTGCGGCAGCGCTGCCCGCAGGAACGGTGAATCCTTCTGTTCCATATAGCGCCCGACCGGGTAACCATCGACGCGTAATTCACTGCGAATGCCGTGGTTGGCCTGCACGATCGCGCCGACGGTCCAGCCTCCCTGGGCAGCACTCAGACGGCGCGATGCGGTGCCGATGCCACCCTTGAACTCATGGCAGATCATGCCGCTGCCACCGCCCACCGCACCTTCGCGCACCGGCCCGTCCACGGCGCCGTTCAGCGCCTCGGCGACATGCTCGGGTTTGACGTGAAAGCCGTTGATGTCATTGAGCAGTCCATCGAAGGTCTCCAGCACCACCGGCATATTCCAGTAAAGCCGCCCGTCATCCGGCTGTTGCTCACGGTCCAGCACAATCAGCGCATCCCGCACTACACCGAGGCTGTGGGTGTTGGTAAAGGCAATCGGACTGGTCAGCAGACCGGCCTCGCGAATCCATTCCAGGCCGGTCGCATCACCGTTGCCATTGAGTACATGCACGCCGGCAAAGCACGGTTGCTGGCTGGTCGAGCCTGGGCGCGGCTCGATCAGCGTGACGCCGGTGCAGATGTCACGGCCGCTGCTGCCGCGCCCGCGTACATTGCTGTGACCGACGCGCACCCCCGGCACATCGGTAATGGCGTTGAGCGGGCCGGGTTGCATCTGGCCAATCAGGATATCGAGATCACGGGCACGCGGATTCATAAGATTCAGTCTCTTCATTCAAAAGGTCGGGCGGCTTACCGCTCGGATGAGGCAGGCAGATTTCTTGCGCGGACTATTGGCCGTTCTTGACCTTGCTCCACACCCGCGTACGCACGCGTTCGGCGGCTTTGGGCAAGGGTTCGAGGGTGTAGAGGGTGGCCATGGCGGCAGGGGACGGGTACACCGCCGGGTTGTCGCGAGTTGCTGCTGCCACCAGCGTTGTCGCGGCGCGATTGCCGTTCGGGTACGACAGGTGATCACTGACCGGCGCGATCACCTCCGGTCGCAGCAGGTAATCGATAAACGCCAGGCCTTGGGCGCGATTGGGGGCGTCCTTGAGCAGCACCAGAGTGTCGAACCACACCGGCGCGCCTTCCTTTGGCAGGCTGTAGGCGATCTTTACGCCGTTGTTGGCCTGCTCGGCGTTGGTCTTGGCTTCGAGCATCGCCCCGGACCAGCCAACTGCCACGCAGATATTGCCGTTGGACAGATCGCTGATGAACTTCGAGGAGTTGAAGTAGGCGATGTGCGGGCGCAGCTTGAGCAGCAGCGCTTCGGCTTTTTTGTAGTCTTCGGGGTTGGTGCTGTTCGGCGGCAAGCCCAGGTAATGCAGAGCGACCGGCAGCATCTCCGACGGCGAATCGAGCATCGCCACGCCGCACTCGCCCAGTTTGGCCAGATTGGCTTCGTTGAACAGCAACTCCCAGGAATCCACCGGCGCTTTGTCACCCAACGCCGCGCGGATTTTGTCGACATTGTAGCCAATGCCGTTGGTGCCCCACAGGTAAGGCACGGCGTATTGATTGCCCGGATCGTTGACCGCGAGTTTCTTCAACAGCTCGGGGTCGAGGTTCTGCCAGCCTGGCAGTTGATCGCGAGGCAACGGGGCGAGGGCGCCGGCCTTGATCAGGGTCGGCAGGCTGAAGTTGCTCGCTACTACAACGTCGTAGCCGCTGCGGCTGGTCATCAATTTGCCTTCGAGCACTTCGGCGCTGTCGAAGGTGTCGTACACCGGCCGGATGCCGCTGTCGCGCTGGAAATCATGCAGCGTGTTCGGCCCGATGTAGTCGTACCAGTTGTAGACATGCACGCTCGGTACGTCTGCCGCCATGGCAGCCGAGGAGAGACAAAAACAGGCCAGCAGGCTCGGGTTGATAGATCCACGGTGACGACGCATGATGCGGCACTCCTGGCCTGTCGCAGGCCGGTGATGAACTGGAGTGGTCAGGCTAACGGGCCGGTCACACCAGCCCCATTCCCATCATGGGTTACTCGAAAGGGGTAGTGCGTGGACGCGTTGTTGCAGGAATTGCCGGTGCATCAGAGTCTGGCGCGGGTATTTTCTCACCTCGGGCAGGACGGTTTCTGGCGCGCGCTGGTCGACACCCTGCGCCTGCTGGTGCCGCTGGACAATGCCCTCGTCGCCCTGATGCAGGCCGGCCAGCCGCCGCGTTTGCTGATCGACTTCGACAGCAAGGGCTACGTGGACGACCAGCAGGAGCTGGCCGGTTATACCGCCGGCATGTACCTGCTCGATCCGTTTTATCAAGCCGCCGTCAGCGGGATCAGCGACGGCCTGCACAGCCTGGCGTCCGTTGCGCCGGATCAGTTTCTGCTCAGCGAGTACTACCAGAGCTACTTTCGTGCCGTGGTGGGCGAGGATGAATTGCAGTTTCTGATCAACGTCGAAGGCGCGGTACTCGGCTTGTCCCTGGGCCGCTCGACCGCGTTTGGCATGGCCGAGCAGGGTCGCCTGTTGTGCGTACGTGACTGGGTATTGGCGGCGATGCATCGCCACATGCAGTTGCTGCCGCCCCAAGGGCCGGTGGCTGAAGCGGTGGTGGGTGATCTGGCGACGCTGCTGGACCGTTTCGATGCCCGGCTGACCGCACGCGAGATCGACACGGCGCGCCTGATCCTGCAGGGCTTTTCCAGCAAGGCGATGGCCCAGCAGATGGGGATTTCGCCGGAGACCGTGAAGGTGCATCGACGCAATCTCTATCACAAGCTCAACGTCACCGGGCATGGTGAGTTGTTTGCGCTGGTGCTGCGGCCGACGGTTTTTTGATCAACACAGAACTTGTGTGGGAGCGAGCCTGCTCGCGAAAGCGGTGTATCAGTCAACAAAAGTGTTATCTGACACTGCGCTTTCGCGAGCAGGCTCGTTCCCACAGGTGAACTTACGCTGTGTCAGTGGCTGCGCTGGAAGACCAGAGCTTTCAGGCCGCTCTCTGGATCGATATCGGGAAACTCCGGCGGATTGTCCAGCCGTTGCTCGAAGCGCAGGCTCGGCGCTTCCTGGGTCACGCCATCAATGAGAAAGTCGGAACCGAACGACGGGTCGTTCATGCACGCCAGCACCGTGCCTTGCGCGGTCAACAGTTCCGGCAAGCGGCGCAACACCCGTTGATAATCCTTGGTCAGCAAAAAGCTGCCTTTCTGAAACGACGGCGGGTCGATGATCACCAGATCGTACGGGCCGCTGTTGATCACCTTGCCCCAGGATTTGAACAGGTCGTGACCGAGAAAGCTGACCTTGCTCAGGTCGTGGCCGTTCAGGCGGTGATTGTCGCGACCTCGGCTCAGCGCGGCGCGGGACATGTCGAGGTTGACCACATGGCCGGCGCCGCCCTCGATTGCCGCCACGGAAAAGCCGCAGGTGTAGGCGAACAGGTTCAACACCCGCTTGCCCGCCGCCTGTTCGCGCACCCAGTTGCGTCCGTAACGCATGTCGAGAAACAGCCCGGCGTTCTGCTTGCGCCCCAGGTCGACGCGGTACTGCAAGCCACCCTCGACGATGGTCATTTCTTCGATTTCCTCACCGATCAGCCATTCGGCCGTGCTTTGCGGCAGATAGCGGTGCTGGATCAGCAAAGTGTGCGCGCCGGATTGCTGCCATTCGGCCGAGGCGGCGAGTTGCAGCAGTAAATCCCGCAGATCCTGCAGTTGCTCAGGCGCCGGTTCCTTGAACAGCGACACCAGCACCACGCCCTGCAACCAGTCCACGGTCAACTGCTCCAGCCCCGGCCAGCAGCGTCCGCGCCCGTGAAACAACCGACGGGTTTCGCTGGGCGCCGCCGCCAGTGCGGGTAGCAAATGAGCGTGGAGGGTAGCGATGGCTTGAGGGTTCATGGATTACGGTTCGGCCGTTCAAAGGGCCGGCATTTTAACCACAAATGAAGGTTTTCGACGGGCGCTGCGCTTCGAAAAACAACACCTTGGCGAAATCCTCTGTATCAAAAGTGAATTTCTACAAGGCGCGCTGCTCATACCTGATAAGCAGCGGATTCAAAACCGCTTATCAAAAATGTAATTCGGGGGAGTGCTGTTCATGTGCCCTACACCTACGTCGAGCGCGCACCTTCCTGGCGGGTTGATTCTGGTTGTCGAGGACGATCCGTTGATTCTGGAGTTTCTTTGCGAAATTCTCCAGGAGGAAGGGTTCAAGGTCGAACCGCAAACCAGCGCCGACGCCGCCTCACTGTACCTGGAAGAGAATGCGGCGGACGTCGCGTTGTTGCTGACCGACATCACCATGCCCGGCACGCTTAACGGCGCCGACCTGGCCAACCTGTTCGGCGATCGCTGGCCGGACAAACCGGTGATGGTCATGTCCGGCTACGAGACGCCCGAGACCTCCGGGGTCAAGCATTCGGTGGCGTTCATCAAGAAGCCATGGGCGATCGGTCAGTTGCTTGACTGTGTGGAAAGTGCGTTCAAATCCAAGGCCCCGCAGCTGCACTGACAAGTGCTACATTGCCGGGCCTGTCTGCCCCGGCCATCTGTCAGAGGATTTGTTCTCTTGTCTGCACAAACATCGGTTTTTGATCGCGCATTTGCCGCGTTCCTGTTCGACATGGACGGTACCGTCCTCAATTCCATCGCCGCCGCCGAGCGCATCTGGTCAGCGTGGGCGGTGCGCCATGGCGTTGATGTCGCGACGTTTTTGCCGACCATCCATGGTGCGCGGGCGATCGACACCATCACCCGGCTGAATCTGCCGGGCGTGGATGCCGAGGAACAGGCGGCGTTCATCACCGCAGCGGAAATCAATGACGTTGAAGGCATTGTCGAGATCCCTGCGGCGGCAGCCTTTCTCAACGCGCTGCCGAAAAATCGTTGGGCGATGGTGACGTCGGCGCCTCGCGATCTGGCGTTGCGGCGGATGGCGGCGGCGGGGATTCCGGAGCCGGCGGTGATGATCACGGCGGAAGATGTAAAGGCTGGCAAGCCTGATCCTGCGGGGTATCTGCTGGCGGCGGAAAAGCTCGGTGTCGAGCCGGCGGATTGCCTGATTTTCGAGGACGCTGCCGTCGGCATTCAGGCTGCGGAAGCGGCGGGCGCGGCGTTGATGATTATCACCACGACGCACCAGCACCCGATCGAAACGGCGCATGCGACGTTGGCCAGTTACGATGCGATCAGCGTCAGGGTCGGCGCTGATGGTTTGCTTCGTCTGACGGAAATCTGATCTGTTCCGAAATGCCCCTCACCCTAGCCCTCTCCCGGAGGGAGAGGGGACTGACCGGGGGATATTCAGGTAATACGCCGACGTGAAAGGTCTTCTCTGAATCCATAATCGCTATGGTCTTTCAGGTCGACGTCAAGTTCAGCACAACTCGATCGGTTCCCTCTCCCCCGGGAGAGGGCTAGGGTTAGGGGCTACGGTCTGCCAGACACAGGGGATCGTCGATCAAACAACATCCCCGTCACCGGTCGGCAGCTCAACCATGCCGGCAATATCGCAACTACGCTGATCCATGCTTCTGAAATCGCCGCCGAGGTCGAGCCCGTAACAGGCATCGACCGTCCGGCGCGATCCCTTGCCCACCGATGAGGTAAACGCATGAAGATTGATCTGAGTGGAAAGCTGGCCATTGTCAGCGGCAGTACCGGCGGCATCGGCCTGGGCATCAGCCAGTCGCTGGCCGAAGCCGGGGCAACGGTGGTGGTCATCGGTCGTGACACGGCCAAGGTCGAGCAAGCGCTGGCGGGCATTCGCCAAGCTGTCCCGGAGGCGCAACTGCGTGGTTTGACCGCCGATCTGGGCACGGCCGAGGGCGCTGAAAAGCTGTTCGCCGCCGAACCGCGCGCGGACATTCTGGTGAACAACCTGGGCATCTTCAATGACGTTGATTTCTTCGAAACGCCCGACAGCGAGTGGACGCGCTTCTACGAGGTCAACGTGATTTCCGGCGTGCGCCTGGCGCGGCATTACGTGCCGGCGATGGTCGAGCAGGGTTGGGGCCGGGTGATCTTTCTGTCATCGGAATCCGGGGTGGCGACGCCGGCGGACATGCTCAATTACGGCGTGACCAAAAGCGCCAACCTCGCGGTGTCCCACGGTCTTGCCAAGCGTCTGGCTGGCACCGGGGTCACGGTCAATGCGATCCTGCCGGGGCCGACTTTCACCGATGGCCTGCAGGAAATGCTCAAAGACGCGGCCGCCGAATCCGGGCGCGACCTGCGCGACGAAGCCGACGCCTTTGTGCGCAAGGCCCGTCCGACCTCGATCATCCAGCGCGTAGCGGATGTTTCGGAAGTGGCGCATCTGGTCACGTACATTGCTTCACCGCTGTCTTCGGCCACCACGGGCGCGGCCTTGCGCGTTGATGGCGGTGTGGTCGACAGCCTGACGATCTGAATTTTCCAAAAGAGAGGTTTTATGCCAACCGCATCCGCAACCATCGACATCCCGGCCGCGGCCGATCAGGTCTGGCAATTGATCGGCGGCTTCAACACGCTGCCGGACTGGCTGCCATTGATTACCCACAGTGAACTGAGCGAAGGCGGGCGCGTACGCACCCTGCAAACCGCTGACGGCGGCGTGGTCGTCGAACGTCTGCAGACCTTCGATAACGCCGCAAAAACCTACAGCTATTCGATTGAACAGGCACCGTTCCCGGCCAGCGATTATCTGGCGACGATCAAGGTTGAAGCCCAGGGGCAGGGCTCGCGTGTGACGTGGTCGGGGCGCTTCAATGCGCTCGGCGTGAGCGATGAAGAAGTGGTGGCGTTGTTCAACGGCATCTACCAGGGCGGTCTCGAAGCCTTGCGGGCGAATTACCCGACCTGATTGATTCACAAAGCGCCTATGAAGCATGGGACTTCCAGTGGGAGCGAGCCTGCTCGCGAAGGCGTCAGTTCAGTCAACATTGCTGTGACTGAACCACCGCATTCGCGAGCAGGCTCGCTCCCACCGGGTGGATTGCATTCCCTCAGGCCTGACTGATCAAACTCTGCCGACAATCCAGCACCAGTTTCGCCCCGCCCAGATCGCTGCTGCCGACTTCAAGACTGAAGCCGTGCAAGCTGACAATCGCTGCGACAATCGACAGTCCCAGACCAAAACCGCTTTGCGGCTGGCCACCCTCGGTGCGGTAAAACCGCTGGAACACCGCCTCACGTTCCGCCTCGGGAATCCCCGGGCCTGAATCGTGCACCTCGATCCGCGTCTGGCCATTGGCATTGACACCACGCAACATCACCGTGCCGCCGGGTGGGGTGAATTTGATCGAGTTGCTCAGCAGGTTCGCCAACGCTTCGAACAGCAACGCGCGGTCGCCATTGAGCGGCGGCAGCGTCTCCGGCATGTTCAGTTGAAAGCGCAGATCGCCTTCCTCGGCCAGCGGCAGATAGAACTCGTGCAACTCCTCCAGCAAACGCACCGGATCAAGTTCGACGAAACCTGAACGGCGCTGGCGATCTTCCAGTTCGGAAATCCGCAGCAATCCGCGAAACCGCGCCATCAGCGTGTCCGCCTCAGCCAGTACCAGATCCAGTTGCGCCGCCTCTTGCGAACCTTCACCCGCCTGTTGCTGCATCCGATACAACTGCGCGCGCAAACGGGTCAGCGGCGTGCGCAAGTCGTGGGCGATGTTGTCGCAGACGCCCTTGACCTCGTTCATCAAGCGCTCGATGCGCTCGAGCATGGCGTTGACGATGGCGGCGAGCATGTCCAGTTCATCGCGGCGATTGGACAGCGGCAAGCGGTGCGTCAGGTCACCGGCGACGATGGCCTGGGCACTGTTCTGAATCGCGCGGATGCGCTGCAACGGCCGACGCCGCAGCAGATGCCAACCGGCGACCCCGGGAATAATCGTCAGCGACACGCCCCAGAACAACGCGTGCAAAATGATCCGCGTCACCGCGAACAGCGAACCGTTGTCACGCAGCAGCACCAGCCAGCGCCCGTCGCGGGTTTGCGTGGCAACGGCATCGCAGCTGTCGTTCGGCAGGGTCGGATCGTCGGAATCGGCGCACTCGGCGAGCATGTGGATCTTGCCGTCGAGTGGCAGTCCTTCGGGAATTTGCTGAAGTGCGCCGCCCAGGTAAACGCCGTCCGCGCTGAACAGACCATAGGCGTCAATACCACGGATATCGAAGGTCATGCTGGCCGCGAGCGCGTCTTCGAGTTGCTCGCCGCGAAAATGCGAGAACAGATGCTGGCGTTGCATCAACGAATGTTTGGCCAGTTTGTCGAGGTAGCCGGATACCTCGTAGTACATGACCCCCATGAGGATCGCGCTCCACGCCACGAACAGCGAGCTGTACAGCGCCAGCAAGCGGCTGCTGGACGAGCGCCAGCCGTCAGACGGGTTCGGCAATGACATAGCCGGAGCCCCGTACCGTGCGGATCAGCGGAACGTTGCCGGCTGCGTCGATCTTCTTGCGCAGACGGCCGATGTGCACGTCGATCAGGTTGGTGCCCGGGTCGAAGTGATAACCCCAGACCTCTTCGAAAATCATCATCCGCGAGAGAATCTGGCCGCTGTTGCGCATCAGAAACTCGAGCAGTTTGTATTCGGTGGGCAACAGCGTCAGCACCTGTCCGGCGCGGCGGGCTTCATGGCTGATCAGGTCGAGTTCGAGGTCAGCGACGTTCAATGTCGTGGCCTGGGTGGCGACGCTGTTCTGTCGGCGCAGCAACACTTCCACCCGCGCGGCCATTTCATCGGTGGCGAACGGTTTGGTCAGGTAGTCATCGCCACCGGCGCGCAAACCGCGCACGCGCTCATCGACATCGGAGAGGGCGCTGATCATCAGAATCGGCGTCGCCACGCCCATGGTGCGCAGGGTGGTGACGATGGCCAGACCATCCAGCTCGGGCAACATGCGGTCGAGGGTGATCAGGTCGTAGTTGCCGCTGACGGCACGGTCGAGGCCCTCGCGGCCATTGTCGACCCAGTCGACATCCAGCCCGTGGCTGCTGAGTTCGGCAACGATTTCCCGCGCGGTCACGGCGTCGTCTTCGATGGTCAAGATACGAGTCATAGGCAGGCCTGCTGATCGGTTCAAACGGAATGGCAGCATTTTGCCAAGAATTTACCGTGACGCTTTAAATTAACTTTCATCTTCGTCGCGACGGTGAATCGGAATTGATCGGATTTGCCTGTCAGCCATCAATGCAGAAAACCCGCAGGCGCTGACCATTTATTGCAAATTGCACGGATCAGCGAAGTTCAAACTTTATAACCTGTTGAAAATAAAGAGTTTATTTAGTTTCTGTAACTGGCACGGTCACTGCAATTCCTCACCTGACGAGTTGTAACACCATTTTTCATGCCTGGAGCAGTACAACAATGAATAGATCCCCTGATGGCTATTATCCTGCCGTGGAAGAGTCGAGCAGCGTCTCAGGCGTGTCCTGGGGCGCGATCTTCGCCGGTGCTGCGGCGGCCGCTGCGCTGTCGATGATTCTGGTGCTGCTCGGTTTCGGTCTGGGCTTTTCGGCGGTTTCACCGTGGGCCGGAGAGGGCGTCAGCGCCAAGGGCCTGGGCATTTCGACGATTGTCTGGCTGGCTGTGACGCAGATCATTGCTTCCGGCATGGGCGGCTACATTGCCGGTCGTCTGCGGGTGAAATGGGCGAACATGCACGGTGACGAAGTCTACTTCCGCGACACCGCCCACGGCTTCCTCGCCTGGTGCGTCGCCACGCTGGTCACCGCTGTGCTGGTGGTCGGTTCGGTCAGCAGCGTCGTCAGCGGCGGTGTGCAGGCTGGGGCTAACGTCGTCGGCGGTGCTGCCGGTGCCATGAGCCAGGCGGCCGGTTCTGCCGCAGCCAATACTGACAGCGATCAGTACGGCTACTTCGTTGACAGTCTGTTCCGTGACGACCGTCCGGCTGCCGTCAGCGATGACGCCGCACGCGGCACCGTGACCCGCATCTTCGCCCAGAGCCTGGCCAACGGTCAGCTCAGCGCCGAAGACCGCACCTACCTCGCACAACTGGTATCGCAACGTACCAACCTGAGCCAAGCGGATGCTGAACGTCGTGTCGACGAAATTTACGCCAACACCCAGAAAGCCATCGCTGACGCCAAACTGAAAGCTCAGCAAGCGGCCGATACCGCCGCGAAAGTCGCTGCCTACACCTCGCTGTGGATGTTCGTCGCGCTGCTTGCCGGTGCGTTCTTTGCCAGCCTCGCAGCCACCTTCGGCGGTCGTCGTCGCGATGCGGTCGAGTACGTCGAAGTCGACACCTACACCACTACCACTCCGGTCCGTTAAAAAGGAGAGTCACCATGCGCTCATTACTGCTGTTTTTCCTCGGCGTACCGATCCCGATCATCATCCTGATCGCCCTGTTCGTACACTGATCCCTCTGAGGCAGGATGCCTCTGCCGCTTTCATCTTCGGGTGAAAGCGGCTTTTTTGCGTTTGGGAACTGCAAACGCAAGCTTGGTGAATTACCCGGTCGGCACGACATTATCCAGCGCTTTGTTCACGGCCAATTCTCCCAACATCACCACTTGCGCAATGCCCAACAGGGTATTGCGCCGTGAGCCTTCGAGCATCCCGGCAAAGTCACCGAGCATCACCGTGGCGGACGCCAGGGATTCGCACGCGTTGACCAGCAAGGATTCGGTGTCGGATTGCGGGTTGACCATGAACAGAGTATTGGGGCTGTACGGCGTGGCGTTGATCCTGGCCGGCGGATTGGAAGGTATGTGTGACATCAGCTGAAACTCCGATGAGAGCCGCTTGGTGTGAGAGAGAACGCCACGGGGTGACGTGCACGCTGGCAGTGAGGGAGCACGCCCCCTCATACCTCGGTTGCGGCTAGTTCGACACGCGTCGGCTGTCGAGCACGCGATTGACGACCAGCTCACTCAGCATGATCACCTGCTGCAACATCAGCAGCGAACGGCGCTGTGCAGGCTCGATGACGTTGCTTATTTCGCGGGCCATGTCGTTCGCCGCAGCCAGCGATTCACAGGCTTCGAGGAGCAAGGTTTCCTCGTCCACCGTTGGGTCGACGAGAAAGATCCGGCCCGGTTGACGATTGGGAATCGTAGTCTTCAGGGTTTGCGGATCGAGATAAAAGTTGATGGCGCGAGTGGCGGCGTCTTTTATGCGCTGAGGCTCCAGAGCGGGGTCGTACGGGATCGAATCGGCTTCTGGCGGGTTTGGCGTTACTTTGAACATGGATGACTCTCTATCTTGAAGGAATGAAGAGCCGTCACTATCGCTACCAAACGAAGGGTGGCGGCCACGCGCAGGTTGGTAGACCGGTCAAGATAGTTAACCCCGGCGCTCACGAATGAGCCCCACGCATGGTCACCATGAAGAGCTGACCCTCAAAGGAGGGGCCGCTTAAAGGGACGCGATACAACTATCAAGAAACGGGCTACCAAACCCGATCACTGTTTTGCAGTGACAGGGAAACGATATAGCCCTACCGATAGCCGTGTAAGCCGGCGGATTCTGATGCACCCGTAGGCAGCGACGCAAGGCGTTGTAGGTCCGATGCCGTAACAGCGTGTGTGATTTAAACATGATCGAAAAAATTGCGTTTATCCACTGCGCAAGGGCCGGCATGCCTGAGCCTTTTGCTTTCGGCAACTCAACAAAGCGACAATCGGTTCCCGAAGTGCCCTAGCTTCACTCCCCCGATTTTTCAATTAAGGAAGAACACGTTGGACAAGAAGGAAACCAAACGCCAGGTCAGCGAAATGCTCGATGGGGGGCGCTCGAAAACCGAGACTTTCAAGGCATTCTCCGGTGGTGCGCTGAAAGACAAGGCGCTGGCGTACCTGATCGGCTCACGCCCCGATCCGAATCTGATTGAACGACACGCCGGCAAGATCAAGATCCTTCTCGGACTGACTTACGTTCAGGCGCTGATCGGTCTGGTGGGCGGCTATCTCCTCGGGCTGACCATCAGCACCGGTTTCGCCATCGGACTTGGTTTGTTCGCCGGTGGCGTGCCTTTGCTTTTTGCCTGGGGTTTCTATCGCAACGCGGCCCATGCCTATACGGTGTACGTGATGCTCTCGATCAGCCAGATGCCGCGCATGTTCAAGGAATATGCGGATGACCCGATCGGTACGGTGGTCGGCGTGGCGATCACGCTGGCGATGATCTTCTACGTCGCTTGGCTGAAAAACCTGCTGTTCCCGGACCTTGCGTTGATCGGCGCAAAGAAGATCAAAGGCCAGTACGTCTTCTCCAACTAACCGTTTCCATCCCGCCATTTTCACTGGCCTGGATCAATATTTCGCCTGGCGATATCGCCTACCGTAAATGATCCAGGCCTTTGCTGAGGTATGAGCTACAGTGCTTCTCGCGCACCTCGTTGCGCTGACGAAGTATCCGCGTCGACGTTGAAAACACAGCAAGAAAAGCGTCGACGAGGCGTAGTGCAGCAAGGAGCTGACACAACCTCAACTGAATCTTCACGGACGAACACCGTAATGAACTGCCTAGAAAGAACCTTCGATATCCAGCCCTTGGTGCAGGCGGACATGACCGTGCACATCAATGGCCAAGCGGTCAGCGCCGCCATCGGCGAAACCGTCCTCAGCGTCATCCAGTCCCTCGGCGTGCGCCAGATCGCACGCAACGACCACGATCAGATCAGCGGCGCCTATTGCGGCATGGGCGTGTGCCAGTGCTGCCTGGTGAAAATCAACGGTCGCCACAAACGCCGCGCCTGCCAGACCGTAGTGCGCGACGGCATGCTGATTGAAACCCAGATCAACCGCGTCGTCGCGCAGGAGGTCGTATGAGCCTGCAACCGTTGATCGTCGGCGGCGGGCCGGCGGGGATGGCGGCGGCCATCGAACTGGCGCGCCACGGCGTGCGCTGCACCTTGCTCGAAGAGGCTTCGCGCCTCGGCGGAGTGGTCTATCGCGGGCCGTTGCGCGACGGCGTGCAGCTGGATTATCTCGGCCCGCGTTATTCCGAAGCACTGGACAAACTGCACGGTGAATTTCAGCAGCAGTCAGGGCTGATCGACGTGCGCCTCAACCATCGCGTGGTCGGCGCTGAAGGCACCCGCGCAGTGGTGGTGCTCGACGGTGATGAGCAACTGCACGAGATCGCTTATCCGCAACTGCTGCTGGCCGCCGGTTGCCATGAGCGCAGTGTGCCGTTTCCCGGCTGGACGTTGCCGGGAGTGATCCTGCTCGGCGGCCTGCAGTTGCAGATCAAGAGTGGCGTGGTCAAGCCGCAAGGGCCGGTGATCATCGCCGGCACCGGGCCGTTGCTGCCGCTGGTTGCGACCCAGTTGCATGCCTCTGGCGTGCGCGTCGCCGGCGTCTACGAGGCTTGTGCGTTCGGCAAGATCGCCCGCGAGAGTCTGGCGCTGTTGAACAAACCGCAGCTGTTCCTCGACGGTTTGAGCATGCTCGCTTACCTCAAGTTGCACGGCATCACGATGAACTACGGTTGGGGGGTAGTCGAAGCCCACGGCGAGGGCGAATTGAAAAGCGTCAGCGTCGCGCCGTATTCGCCGACGTGGGAGGCGGATCTGTCGCGGGTCGAGCGTTTCGAAGCGCAGACGCTGGCGGTCGGTTACGGTTTTATTCCGCGCACGCAATTGAGCCAGCAGATGGGCCTTGATCACGGCTTCAGCGCCGATGGCTACCTGCGTGCCAACGCCAATGTCTGGCAGCAAAGCAGCGTGGCGCATGTGCATCTGGCCGGCGACATGGGCGGGATCCGCGGCGGCGAAGCGGCGATGCTCGCCGGCAAGATCGCCGCCACTTCGATCCTGCTGCAACGCGGTGTGCTCGACGCCGAGCTGGCCCGGGTGCGCCGCGATCGTTACGCGAGCAAGCTCAGAGCGATCGTGCGCTTTCGGGCGGCGGTGGATCGCTACACCGAGCGCGGCGTTGGTCAGATCGCTTTGCCCGCAGCCGACACGGTGATCTGCCGCTGCGAACATGCGACCCGCGCCGACATCGATCTGGCGCTGGAGCAGGGTGTGCAAGACATCGCCAGCCTGAAAATGCGCACCCGCGTGAGCATGGGCGATTGTCAGGGGCGGATGTGCGTCGGCTATTGCAGCGATCGCCTGCGCCAGGCCACCGGACGTCAGGATGTCGGTTGGCTGCGCCCGCGCTTTCCAATCGATCCGGTACCGTTTTCCGCGTTCCAGTCCCTCGGCACGGAGGGCGCTTGCCATGAGTAAGTTCTACGACGTGGTCATTGCCGGTGGCGGCGTGATCGGCGCCTCCTGCGCCTACCAAATGTCCAAACGCAAAGATCTCAAGGTGGCACTGATCGACGCCAAGCGCCCCGGCAATGCGACCCGTGCTTCGGCGGGGGGGTTATGGGCGATCGGCGAGTCGGTCGGCCTCGGTTGCGGGGTGATTTTCTTTCGCATGATGTCGGCCAACCGCAAGCGCGAAACCCAGGGCGCTGCGGTAGCGGTGGACGCCAGTACGCCGCATATTCTGCCGCAGTCGTTTTTCGATTTTGCCTTGCAATCCAATGCGCTGTACCCGGCGCTGCATCGCGAGCTGAAAGACAACCACGGCATGGATTGCAAGTTCGAAAAGACCGGATTGAAATTCGTGATCTATGACGACGAAGATCGGCTCTACGCCGAGCACATCGTCGGCTGCATTCCGCATCTGGCCGATCAGGTGCGCTGGCTCGATCAAGCGGCGTTGCGCGCGGCCGAACCGAGTGTCAGCCATGAGGCGCGCGGGGCGCTGGAGTTTCTCTGCGATCATCAGGTCAGTCCGTTCCGCCTCGCCGATGCCTACATGGAAGGCGCGCGGCAGAACGGCGTCGACATCTTCGTCAACACCAACGTCACCGGCGTGTTGCATCACGGCACTCGTGTGACCGGCGTGCAGACGGCAGAAGCGGGCGTGTTTCACTGCAAGACGCTGATCAACGCCGCCGGTGCCTGGGCGGCGGATTTGAGCGAGTGGGCGACGGGAATTCGTATTCCGGTGAAACCGGTGAAAGGGCAGATCCTGCTGACCGAACGCATGCCGAAAATCCTCAACGGCTGCCTGACCACCAGCGATTGCTACGTGGCGCAAAAGGACAACGGCGAAATCCTTATCGGCAGCACCACCGAAGACAAAGGCTTCGACGTCACCACCACCTACCCGGAAATCGCCGGGCTGGTGCAGGGCGCGGTGCGCTGTCTGCCGGAGCTTATGGACGTCAATCTGAAGCGCACATGGGCGGGGCTGCGTCCGGGCTCTCCGGATGAGTTGCCGATCCTCGGGCCGATGCGTGAGGTCGAGGGTTATCTGAATGCTTGCGGGCACTTCCGCACCGGCATTCTGACCTCGGCGATTACCGGGGTGTTGCTGGATAAACTGGTGAATGACGAACCGCTGCCGCTGGATATCACGCCGTTTCTGGCGGATCGGTTTGCAGTCGCGCCGGTCGAGCCCGCCCCCGCGCTGGAACGGGCCTGACCCAATCCCCTGTGGGAGCGAGCCTGCTCGCGAATGCAATCTGTCAGTGAAGTATTGGGTGACTGACACGACGCTTTCGCGAGCAGGCTCGCTCCCACAGTTGGATCTGCGCAAGGCACGATCAGGACTTGCGCGCTTCTTCTTCGAGCTGATCCGATTCAAACAATTTGGCCAGTTCCGCCCGGGCTTCCTGGGCGGTCTGCAGGACTTTGGCGGCGTCGTCGTAGACGGCGTGTTGCGCCTCCAGCACCTGTTCGTCGTGATGCTTGAAACGCTTGATCCGCGCATCGGCCTGGGCTTGGGTCAGACCGAGGCCGACCAGCGTGCGCCGGCTCATTTCCAGGCTCGAATAATAGGTCTCACGAATCGCTTCCGCGCCGACATCCACCAGGCGATGCACGTGCTGACGGTTACGCGCGCGGGCGATGATTTTCATGTGCGGATAGAGCTTGTGCACCACTTCGGCAGTCTTGATGTTGGTCTCCGGATCGTCCGTGGCAATGACGAAATATTCCGCTTCGCCAACCTTCGCCGCGTGAAGGATTTCCGGGCGCATCGGGTCGCCGTAGAACACTGGCACACCGCCGAAGCTGCGCGACAGTTCGATGGTTTCCACCGAGGTGTCCAGCGCAACGAACTTGATGTTCTGCGCGCGCAGAATCCGCGCCACGATCTGGCCCATCCGGCCCATTCCGGCAATCACCACACGCGGCGCTTCGGTGTCGATTTCGCGGAATTTCTCCGGCACTTCCACCGGCTGTACTTTCGGACTGACCAGCCGTGCGCAGATCAACAGCAACAACGGCGTCAGCGCCATTGACAGGGTGATGGTCAGCACCAGCAGGTCGTACAGACGCGGCTCGAACAGGCCTTGATCGCGGCCGATCTTGAACACCACAAACGCAAACTCACCGCCGGCAGCGAGGACGATGCCGAGGCGAATTGCGCTGATTTTGTTCAATCCTCCTGCCAGACGTCCGACGACGAACAGCAGCGGCAATTTCAGACCGATCAGCAGCAGAGTCAGTCCCAACACGGTGATCGGCGCGCTCAACAACAGGCTGAGATTGGCGCCCATGCCGACGCTGATGAAAAACAGCCCGAGCAGCAGGCCCTTGAACGGTTCGATCTGCGCTTCCAGCTCATGCCGGTATTCCGAGTCCGCCAGCAGCAGACCGGCGAGAAACGCGCCCAACGCCATCGACACACCGACCAGATCCATCAGCCACGCCGTGCCGATCACCACCAGCAACGCGGTGGCAGTGGATACCTCGGGCAGACCGGTTTTCGCGACCACGCGGAACACCGGACGCAGCAGATACCGCCCGCCGATCACCACCACGGCAATGCCGCCGAGCACCTGCAAGCTGTGACGAATATCGTCGGCGGTGCTGGTGTGGTGATCGACGCCGGCGAGCATCGGCACCAAGGCAATCAGCGGAATCGCGGCGATGTCCTGGAACAGCAGAATCGCAAACGCGAGACGCCCGTGGGGGCTGGTCAGTTCCTTGCGTTCGGCGAGGCTTTGCAGGCCGAACGCCGTAGAGGAGAGCGCCAGACCGAGGCCCAGCACAATGGCGCTGTTCAGCGGCTGGCCGAACACCGACAGTGCCAGCACGCCGATCACCGATGCAGTCAACAGCACCTGCGCCAGACCGACGCCGAACACCGATTTGCGCATCACCCACAAGCGGCGCGGCGACAGCTCCAGGCCGATGATGAACAGCAGCAACACCACGCCCAGCTCGGAGATATGCGCAACGCTTTGCGGGTTGCCGATCAGGCCGAGCACCGACGGGCCGATGATCACCCCGGCAAACAGATAACCGAGCACCGCGCCCAGTTGCAGACGTTTGGCCAAAGGCACGGTGAGCACGGCCGCGAACAGAAACACGACAGCGGCTTGCAACAGATTGCCTTCATGGGGCATTGGAACGACTCCTGACTACGGGTACGGCGGGGGTGACAAGGATAAGGGTTACGCGGTCTCCAGACCATTCGAGATCCAATGTGGGAGCGAGCCTGCTCGCGAATGCGCTGGGTCAGTCACCTATCCATAGACTGATGCTCCGCATTCGCGAGCAGGCTCGCTCCCACAAGGGCAGCTTTCATCAGGCCTGTAATAATTTGCATCAACTGGTTACATTTATAACCCCTGCGCATCAATTTCCGGAAACGCCATGGCCATCAACTTCGACCTCAACGACCTGCAAGCCTTTCGCGCGGTGGTCGAGCAGGGCAGTTTTCGCAAGGCTGCCGACACCGTGCGCCTGTCGCAACCGGCGCTGAGCCGGCGCATCGAAAAGCTCGAAGACGCCCTTGGCGTGAAACTGTTCGAGCGCACCACCCGCAAGGTCAGCCTGACCCAGGCCGGGCGCGGCTTCATGCCCAGCGTCGAGCGCTTGCTGGATGATCTCGACATTGCCTTGCTCGGCATCAGCGAAGTCGCCTCGACCCGACTGGGCCATGTCACCGTCGCCTGCGTGCCGTCGGCGGCGTACTACTTCATGCCCCGCGTGGTCGCGCGCTATCACCAGCAGTTTCCACGGATCAAGGTCAAAGTCCTCGATTCCAGCGCCCACGATGTGTTGAGTGCGGTGGTCAATGGCGAGGCGGATTTCGGTTTGAGTTTTCTCGGCACGCAGGATGCCAAAGTCGAGTTCGAACCGCTTGTGCAGGAGTGCTACGTTGTCGCCTGTCGTCGCGATCATCCGCTGGCCGGGCGCAGCAGCGTCAGTTGGGACGAGTTCTATCAGCAGGATTACATCGCGCTGGACAAGACTTCGGGCAATCGCTTTCTGCTCGATCAGGCCTTGGGCGGGGTGGTGCCGCAGCGTCAGAGTATCTGCGAGACGCGGCATGTGACGACGATGATCGGCTTGGTGGAGGCGGGGCTAGGCGTGGCGGCGGTGCCGTTGATGGCGATGCCCGGGCCGGATCATCCGATCCTGACGCGGGTGCCACTGATTGAGCCGCAGGTGATGCGCAGTGTCGGCATCATCAAGCGCCGGTATCGCACGTTGACCCCGGCGGCACTGGAACTGGAGCGGCTGGTCGTGGAAATGCGCGTCCAGCCGCCAACGATCAACGCTTGACCGAATCCAGCCCGGTGGCCTGCACGTCAGCCTGAGCGGCCGGTGCCGCGAGGTAGGCGAGCAGGGCCTTGGCTTCTTGCGGATGCTCGGCCTTGACCGGAATGCCAGCGGCAAAACGTGTCACCGACTGTACCGATTCCGGAATTTTCGCGACGAAGCTCACGCCCGGCACCGGCAGCAATTCGCTGACCTGCTGGAAGCCCAACTGATAGTCGCCAGTGGCAACCACCGAGCCGACCGGTATCCTGGCGATCATCTTGGCTTTCGGTTTCAACTGATCTTCGATGCCGAGCTTCTTGAACAGCTGCTGCTGGATGTACACGCCGCTGGCGCTGTCGGAGTAGGCCACCGACTGCGCATCAAGCAGGGTTTTCTTCAGGCCGTCGACGCTGCTGATGTCCGGTTTCGCCGCGCCTTCGCGAACCACCATGCCGATCCGCGAATCCGCCAGTTCAACGCGGGAGGCCGGGTCGACCTTGCCTTGTTTGATCAGCTCATCAAGAGCGTAACCGACCATGATCACCACGTCGGCGTGCTCGCCGCGCGCCAGACGGTTGGGAATCGCTTCCGGCGCCTTGCCCATCGACGGGCCGAGGCTGGTGGTCAGCGTGTTGCCCGTTGCGGCGGCGAATTTCGGCCCGAGGATCTTGTAGGCGGCAGTGAAACCACCGGAGGTCATCACGCTGAGTTCTTCGGCCTGGGCCGCGAAGTTGAACGCGAGACCGGCGAGCAGGGTGGTGACAGTAAAGAGTTTTTTCATGGCGAGTATTCCTCAGGCCGCGACAGGTTGCAGACGACCACCGGCACGGCGGTACAGATAAAGAGTGGCGCACAGGGCGCACAGGGCACCGATGCTCATCCAGTAGCCTGGCGCGGCTTTGTCGCCGGTGTACTGGATCAGGAAGGTCGACATCGCCGGGGTGAAACCGCCGAAGATCGCCGTGGCCAGGCTGTAAGCCAGGGAGAAACCGGCGACGCGCACTTCCACCGGCATGATTTCGGTCAGCGCCGGAATCATCGCGCCGTTGTACAAGCCGTAAATGAAGGACAACCACAGCAGCGACAGCAGCATGTTGGTGAAGCTCGGCGCCTGCACCAGGAACGACAGCGCTGGATAAGTCGTGGCCAGCGCCAGCAGGGCCATGCCTATGAGCACTGGGCGACGACCGATACGGTCGGACAACGCACCACCAATCGGCAGCCAGAAGAAGTTCGACACACCCACCAGCAGCGTCACCAGCAGCGCGTCGGAAGTGCTCAGGTGCAGCACGGTTTTACCGAAGGTCGGCGCGTACACGGTGATCAGGTAGAACGCGGTAGTGGTCAGCGCCACCATCAACATCCCGCCGAGTACCACGCCCCAGTTCTGGCCAAGGGTGCGGAACACTTCGCGCATGCTTGGACGGTGTTTGCGTGCGGCGAATTCTTCGGTTTCCGCCAGATTACGGCGCAGGAAGAAGATGAACGGGACGATCATGCAACCGACGAAAAACGGAATGCGCCAGCCCCAGGCTGCCACGGCTTGCGGCTCCATCCACTGGTTCAGACCGTAGCCCAGCGCGGCAGCAACAATGATCGCCACTTGTTGACTGGCCGACTGCCAAGCGGTGAAAAAGCCTTTGCGGCCCGGCGTGGCGATCTCGGACAGGTACACCGAAACACCACCCAATTCCGCACCGGCCGAGAAGCCTTGCAGCAGCCGCCCGATCAACACCAGCGCCGGGGCGAACAGGCCTATGGTTTCGTATCCGGGCACCAGCACAATCAATATCGTGCCGCTGGCCATGATCGACAGGGTGACGATCAGACCTTTGCGCCGGCCGACGTCATCGATGTAGGCGCCGAGCACGATGGCGCCCAGCGGACGCATCAGGAAGCCTGCGCCGAACACCGCGAACGTCATCATCAGGGAGGCGAACTCGCTGCTCGCCGGGAAGAACACCGCCGCGATCTGCGTGGCGTAGAAGCCGAACAGAAAGAAGTCGAACTGTTCGAGGAAGTTGCCCGAGGTCACCCGGAAGATGGCACCGGCCCGCGAGCCGTTGGTAGGGATTGAGGCTGTCATTGAAAAGTACTCCACCGCTTTTATGACGTGCGCTACGGAGAAGCGGCGCACGGTTTTTATTGAGGTGGATGGTGGCGCAGATGTAACAATCTGTTAATTGCATTGTTGGCATGAATTGATGCGTGGGGCGGATCAATGGCTTCACAGCTTGGCGGATTTGTGGGAGCGAGCCTGCTCGCGATGGCGGCCTGACAGCCGACCTGTTCTTGAGTGGTGCGCCATCCAACTGTAGGAGCTGCCGAAGGCTGCGATCTTTTGATCTTGCTTTTGCTCTTGTAGTGAGCTCATGTCAAAAAATGTGGTGCAACACAACCCCCTGTGGGAGCTGGCTTGCCAGCGATGGCGATCTATCGACAAAGCCCTCTAGCGTCCATCTCCAGCAAAAAACAAGGAATGTTTCCCGCGCCGCGCAGTCCGAGTTCAGGTACTACCTATCCGAAAGAGGTTCACCGATGAACAGCAAAACCCTAATCGCCAGCCTGGCCCTTGTTGCGGGCATTGCCGGAATCACACCCATTGTTCAAGCGGCGCAAACCTCCAGCGAACCCGCCGTGCAATCGCCGACCAGCGACCGCCAGCTGAAGGTCAACGACCGCGCGCCGGAAATGTACCAGCGCGAAGACAAGGCTTTGAAGAACTGGAAAGCCAAAGGTCTGAAAGCGCCGATCGACCAGGCGCAGTGGGTGCAGATCAATGACAAGTACGTGATGGTGATGATCACCAACGGCACGATTGTCGAGATGCAACCGGTTGAGCGATAAGCCCGGTTTTACAATTGGCCATGGATGGCTGATTGCATTCGAGCGCCGTTCCGGTAAAAGAGCGGACGTCTGGATGAGGAACAAGGGATTGGACAAGAAACCGCTCTACCGCAAAGTGAACACTCGTACGTGGGGTGTTCGTCGCCACGAATCAGTTGCGCATTATCGCGATCAGCGCAACAGCAAAGCTGCAAGCCGTGACGAAGGCATGCGAAGTTCGATGCACGCAGGCAAACAATACGGGCGAGATTACACGCCGTTGTTTCGCTTCCTGGTGTCTCGGGTTGGAGGTGCTTGGGATGCCATTTTCAGCGAAGCTGTGGCGCGACTGGATCAATCAGCGCCGGTGTTCTGGATGGTTGCCATCCATGAGAAGGATCGTGAAGAAGTCGTGCGACTGGGTGAGTCCAGTTATTTCAACGGGCTGTACGTCGACGAGCAAAATCTCCTGCAAATGGTCAATCCGAACCTGAAGGCGCAGGACATGACGCCGAGCTGCGAGTGCTGTACGCACACATTCAACGGTGTCGTATTCGGCCAGACCGCGGGCTTTGGCCCGCGCACATCGTCAGTTGTCGACGCAGAAGAGCCGCCAGCGTGAATCAGAGCAACTCTCCCTTGTCCCACAGACTCACCAACTCCCCAGGCGCCCGATCCTCCGGCACCTTCAACACCATTTCCCCGGACTGATAGCGCACTTCAATCTGGTAGAAGCGCTGATCCCCACGTCCCGATTCGCTGCTGTCCAATGGCAGGCAACCCTCAAGCACCGAGCAGATCCTTGAACGCTGACTGACATCGCACTGGGAAAATTCAATTTCCCGTGGGCGGCTCAGGCTGTGAATCGCTGCAACGCCACCCTGGCGAGATACGCGTAAAACGGAATCTTTATCCAGCTCGGGTAGCGTTTTCATATGGTCTCCTCGGATTATTCGATACCGACCTGTGCCCAGGCTTGCTGCACTGTGTCGGCTGCTTCGGCGCCGAAGCGCTGGGCGGCGTGGTCGATCGTCAGTTTTGCGAACGCGTCGAACGTTGCGTCCTGTTTCAAGCGGTCATCACACAGCGTGTCGTACCAGATGCGTCCGGCCTTTTCCCAGGCGAAGCTGCCAAACGCTCGGGCTGCCAGGTAAAACGCGCGGTTGGGAATGCCGGAGTTGATGTGTACGCCGCCATTGTCTTCGCTGGTGATGACGAACTTGCGCATGTGATCCGGTTGCGGATCCTTGCCCAGCATCGGGTCGTCGTATGCCGTGCCGGGGTGCGACATCGAGCGCAGGCCCTTGCCTTGAATCTGTGGCATCAGCAGGTCGGCGCCGATCAACCAGTCTGCCTGCTCGGCGGTTTGGCCAAGGGTGTATTGCTTGGTCAACACGCCGAATACATCCGAGAGCGACTCGTTCAGCGCGCCGGACTGGTTGGCATAAATCAGCCCGGCTTCGCTTTCGGTGACGCCGTGGGCCAGTTCATGGCCGATGACGTCCAGCGAGCGGGTGAAGCGCTGGAAGATTTCGCCATCGCCGTCACCGAAGACCATCTGCGCGCCGTTCCAGAATGCGTTCTCGTAGCCCTGGCCATAATGCACACTGCCGATCAGCGCGAATCCCTGATTATCGATCGAGTCGCGACCGAGCACCTTCCAGAAGAAATCATAGCTGGCGCCCAGCGCATCGTAAGCCTCGTCGACCGCCGGATCCCCCGATGCCGGCTGGCCCTCGAGACGCACCGGCATGCCCGGCAAGAGCATTTTGTTCTGCGCATCATGCACGCTGCGCCGCGCCAGGCCAGGCTTGCTCGCCTCCGGCAGAATCGCCCGCGCCGGCGGCTGCGAAGGACGGCCGGGGTTGGGCAGCAGGCTGCGCACATGATTGAGCGTCTGCATCGCGGCGTTGCGCTGCGGCTCGGAACCGTGGGCAATGATGCGGTTGAGAATGTAGGGCGGGATGAAACTGCGCAGCAATCGAGAGTCGGTCATCTAAGCATCCTTGTCGTCATACGATGTCGATACACATGTGAGCGGCAAGGCGTGTTTTCGGTTCCATGGATTGCCATCGACGCCGGATTCTGCGAAAAACGCCGCCTGCGAACACCTCAAGAGCCAACGACATGACAGACGAACTGCAAATCATCGACCTGCAACCGGGCAACGGCAAAGCCGCGGTGAAAGGCGCGCTGATCACCACCCAATACACCGGCTGGCTGGAAGACGGCACTGAATTCGATTCGTCCTTGAGCCGAGGCAAACCTTTTCAATGCGTGGGCACTGGGCGCGTGATCAAAGGCTGGGATCAGGGGCTGATGGGCATGCAGGTCGGCGGCAAACGCAAATTGCTGGTACCGGCGCATCTGGGCTACGGCGAGCGGACCATGGGCAAGATCCCGCCGAATTCGAATCTGGTGTTTGAGATTGAGTTGCTGGAGGTTTTGACGCGGGAGGATTGAAACGGGGAGTTTTTAGCACAGGACTAAGAGTGATGGATATTTGGCAAGTAGTCTCGCAAGTCACCGATTGGCTGATTGAAAAGCATGGTACGCGTGGTAGATCAAGCTACAACTACATGTACGTATTGTCCGTCGCCGCTGGAGTGGGCAGTTGGGTGGCTAGTAAAGAACTGCTTGCCAAGCGCAAAAAGCTCAAAGCGAAGGTGGCTGGCAATCTGCAGTTCAAGCCAATAAGCGTGACCTCTTTTTCTCAGGAGAATGGGATGGCAATAAAGGTAACCGGGACACTTGTTCAAAAGGATGGAATGTTTATCGTAACTTTGGTTCGTCAGGACGATGCGTCCAATATCGAGTCATCCAGTGGAGCATTGCATTCGCTGGATGACGTCGACGGTTACCTTCGAACTCACACGACCTTTGTGCTCGCTGACTTCCGCATATAGGTCAATCGACGACTGTCCTAAACAGATCGTCAGTCAGGCCCATTGCAATGTAGGACCTGACGGAAAGCAAATGTCCACCTCCAGCCTTGCAGCAGCTGACAGGTTGACCAATGCATCGAGCGAGAATTTGTCGATTTTCCCGTTGAGTACATCATTGAGGCGCGGCTGCGAGATTCCCAATCTCTGTGCCGCGTCCTTTTGAGGGAGCTCCCACGCTCGAATGGTTTCGCAAAGCGAACGCATGAGCTTGGCTCGCAAACGCATGTTGGCGGCTTCCTGAGGCGTGTCCTCCAATGCATCCCATACACTGGAAAATCGTTGGGATGAGTCTTGATGTTCCTTCATGGCTTAACCTATTTCCTGATATCTGGCGCGGGCCAGTTCTATGTCTCTGATTTCCGTTTTACGCGTGGTTTTGTGCATGGCGTGAAGCACATAGATTGCTTCAGATCGATTGACTACATAAAACACGCGAAACGCCCCTGAGTCCTCGGTGATCCTGATTTCGTTGACACCGCGTCCTACGGTTTTCATAGGGCGCCAATCGAGTGGGGCATCACCCTGTTGCAACAGGTCCAGCTGAAACCCCGCCGCTCTTCGGGCATCAACCGGGAACGCTTTAAGATCTTTCAACGCGCTCCCCACGAACACCACATCCTTGTGTTTCGGCATCGGCTAGTCCTGTGTCAAAAGGAAAAGCGTAATAGCTGAACGTAAGCGGCGACGGTGAGTTGTATTGCAAGAAGTGCCAGTGCGCGTTTGATTTTCAGGTTATATCAGAATCAATATAAAGCAAGCCGCATTTTCCGTTTCACAATTTTCACCGCGAGCGTTTCTGCCGGCCTGGCCGTCAACGTCAGCGCTTAAAACGCTGTGGGATGGAGCGAAAGCTTGTTGCTTCGCCCAAACCGCTCCCGATAAACCGACGGCGGTACGCCCACCACGCTGCGGAACGCCACACGAAAACTCTCCACCGAGCGATAGCCGCAGCGCTGGGCGATCTGCTCGGTGTGTTGATGGGTGCTCTCGAGCAGCTCCCGCGCTCGCGCCAGGCGTTCATGTTGCAGCCAGGCCTTGGGCGTTTGCCCGCTGGCTTCGGTGAAACGCCGTAGAAAGGTGCGCTCGCTCATCGCCGCTTCACTGGCCAGATCGCGGACTTCCAGTGGTTCGTGCAGGCGTTCGCGGGCCCATTGCATGATGCGCGACAGGTCGCTGCGGGGTGTCGGGCTGACCGGGGTGGGGATGAATTGGGCCTGGCCGCCGGTGCGTTGTGGCGACATGACCAGGCGCCGCGCGACGGCGTTGGCGACCTGCGTGCCGAAGTCGCGTGTCACCAGATGCAGGCAGGCGTCGATGCCGGCGGCGCTGCCGGCGGAGGTGATCAGCTGACCGGCGTCGACGTAGAGCACGTCCGGATCGACCTCGATGGCCGGGAAGCGTTGCGCCAGTTCGCTGGTGTAGCGCCAGTGCGTGGTGGCGCGGTGGCCGTCGAGCAGGCCGCTGGCGGCGAGGACGAACACGCCCGAGCAGATCGACAGCAATCGCGCGCCTCGGTCGTGGGCCTGACGCAACGCGTCGATCAGCGCAGGCGGTACCGGGGCATTGCGGTCGCGCCAGCCGGGAATGACGATGGTGCGCGCTGCGGCGAGCAGTTCCAGGCCGCCATCGGCCAGCACCTGAATTCCCCCCATGGCGCGCATCGGACCTGGATCGACTGCGGCAATCGCATGCTCGTACCAAGGGAAATCGAACTCTGGTCGGGCCAGGCCGAAGATCTCCACGGCAATGCCGAACTCGAACGTGCAGAGGCCATCGTAGGCCAGAATGGAAACCAGATTGGGCTGAGTGGGCATTTGGCGGAAAACTCCCGGTCGGTGTCTTGCGCGCCACTGTAGCGGCAGGCGCCGTCTCGATAAAGTCTGTTCATCCCCCACAGACAAAGGAGCAACACAACATGACCAGCCTGGTTCGCGAAATCCCCGCCGCACCTTCGGCGATTGCCCTGATGCATTTCAGCAATCGTCTGACCTTCGAAACCGATTGTTCCGACGTGTTCAGTAGCCAAGAGGCCGGGGAGGTCGACTTCGTTCTGGTGGATGTGCGCGGCCCATTGGCGTTCGAGCGCGGCCATGTACCCGGCGCGATCAATATCCCGACCCGCTTGCTCACGGCGGAGCGCTTGGCCGATTACCCGAAACACACTTTGTTCGTGGTCTATTGCGCCGGGCCGCATTGCAACGGCGCGAACAAGGCGGCGGTGAAGCTGGCGGCGTTGGGCTATCCGGTCAAGGAGATGATCGGCGGTGTCACCGGATGGCTGGATGAGGGTTTCGAACTGAGCGTGGCGTCAGTGACCAATACACCTGTCGCCTGCGAATGCTGACGTTTCTGTAGAGGATCGGCGTTTCTTGCTCTGAAAACAGTCTTGTCCTACAGCCTTCGCACCACCACGGCGCACGCCTTGACCCCAGTCAATGCGTGCGCCGATGTTCTGTAAGTAATTGTCGCTTAAAAACAATTGCCTCCGTGCGCGCCGCCATAGACTGCCGGCCACGTCGGTTTTTGCCGTTAGAACGCCATGACCGAACGCTGACTCGAAAGCTGCCAATAAAAGCCTCCGCACGGGAGTAATAAATGAAAAAGCTAGTGATGTTCGGTGCCCTGGCACTGTCGATGTTGTCCCTGACCGCCGTGGCCGAAGACGCCAAGCCGATCCGCATCGGTATCGAAGCCGGGTACCCGCCATTCTCGATGAAAACCCCTGACGGCAAACTCACTGGTTTTGACGTGGACATCGGTGACGCACTGTGCGCGCAGATGAAGGTTAAATGCACGTGGGTCGAGCAAGAGTTCGATGGCCTGATCCCGGCGCTGAAAGTGAAGAAGATCGACGCGATCCTGTCGTCGATGACCATCACTGACGATCGCAAGAAAAACGTCGATTTCACCATCAAGTACTACCACACCCCGGCGCGCTTCGTGATGAAGGAAGGCTCGGGCGTGAAAGACCCGCTGACCGAACTCAAGGGCAAGAAAGTCGGCGTGCTGCGCGCCAGTACTCACGACCGTTACGCGACCGAAGTGCTGGTTCCGGCCGGGATCGAACTGACGCGCTACGGCTCGCAGCAGGAAGCCAACCTCGACATGGTGTCCGGGCGTATCGACGCGATGCTCGCTGACTCGGTCAACCTCAGCGACGGTTTCCTGAAAACCGACGCCGGCAAAGGGTTCGAATTCGTCGGCCCGACCTACGAAGACGCCAAGTACTTCGGCGGCGGCGCTGGCATCGCGGTGCGCAAGGGCGATACCGCACTGGCTGAGCAGTTCAACAAAGCCATCACCGAAATCCGCGCCAATGGCGAGTACAAGAAAGTCCAGGACAAGTACTTCGACTTTGACGTATACGGCCATTAATACGCCGTGAAAAAAAAGTGGCCCCGTTTGCGCGGTGGCCACTTTTTTTATGTTCTTTTATTGATGGAAATTCTCTGTGGGAGCGAGCCTGCTCGCGAAAGCGGTCTGACATTCGACATCGTCATCGTCATCGTCTGACCTGACGCATTCGCGAGCAGGCTCGCTCCCACAGGGATTTGCGTAATCCAGCTATTGAGGAGATTTTCATGCAACGCATCGACCACGTTCTGCCCTGGAGCCACTTGGGCAGCGAGCGCTCCCTCAGCGTTTTTCGCTACGGCGCCGGCAGCCGCAAGGTGTATATCCAGGCCAGCCTGCACGCCGATGAACTGCCGGGCATGCGCACCGCGTGGGAACTCAAGCTTCGCTTGAACGAACTGGAACGGCAGGGCCGTTTGCAGGGCGTTATCGAACTGGTGCCGGTGGCCAATCCGATTGGCCTGGATCAGCATCTGCAAGGCAATCACATGGGCCGCTTCGAACTGGGCAGCGGCAAGAATTTCAACCGCGCATTCGTCGAACTCAGCGCCCCGGTCGCTGCGCTGGTGGGCGAGCGTCTGGGCGCGGATGCCGAGGCCAACGTCGCGCTGATCCGCCAGGCCATGGCTCAGGTCTTCGAAGAATTGCCGGCGCCGGCATCGCAACTGGAAGCCTTGCACCGCTTGTTGCTGCGCCACGCCTGCGACGCCGACATCACCCTCGATCTGCATTGCGACTTCGACGCTGCGATTCACCTCTACGCGCTGCCGCAACACTGGCCGCAGTGGCAATCACTGGCGGCCCGGCTGAAGGCGGGCGTGGCATTGCTCTGCGAAGATTCCGGCGGCAGCTCATTCGATGAGTCGTGCTCGACGCCGTGGCTGCGTCTGGCCAAAGCATTCCCGGACGCGGCGATTCCGGCGGCGAATCTGGCGACGACGCTTGAGCTGGGCAGTATGGGCGACACCCGCGTCGATCAGGCTCAGGCCAATTGCGAAGCGATTCTGGGTTTTCTCGCCGAGCAGGGTTTCATCAGCGGCGAATGGCCGGCGGCGCCGAGCGAATGTTGTGAAGGTCTGCCGTTTGAAGGCACCGAATACCTGTTCGCCCCGCACCATGGCGTGGTCAGTTTCTTGCGCAATGCCGGCGAGTGGGTAGAGCAGGGCGATGCACTGTTCGAGGTTGTTGACCCGTTGCAGGATCGCGTGACCACCGTGCGCGCCGGCACCAGCGGGGTGCTGTTCGCGATTGATCGCGGGCGTTATACCGAGCCGGGGATCTGGCAGGCGAAAGTGGCGGGGCGGGTGCCGTTTCGTACCGGCAAGCTGACCAACGACTGACAGGTTGCGGTGAAGGTGCGGGCCTCTTCGCGAGCAGGCTCGCTCCCACAGGGGGAACGCATTTCAACGGTGGGAGCGAGCCTGCTCGCGAAAGGGCCATCAGCCACTCCACAAAATTTGGATCCTCAGCCGAGAATGTTAGGCTCCCCCGCGAACCCGACACTCTGTGAAGGAGCGCTCCATGCTGAAATTGTTCGCCCTGCTGACCCTGCTCGCATCCACCGCCGTCCATGCGCAAACCACCCTGCAATCCGACCTGCCGCTCAAATACCTCGAACAGGTCCATGCCGACGCCGAACCACGTCCGCTGGTGATTTTCCTGCACGGTTACGGCAGTAACGAGGCCGATCTGATCGGCATGAAATTTCAGCTGCCGCCGCAGTACAACTACCTATCGGTGCGGGCACCGATGACGTTGGGTGAAGGACGTTTCCAGTGGTTTCGCAAGAAGGGTGAAGGCGCCTACAACGGCGAAACCGATGATCTGAAGGCCAGCGGCCAGAAGCTGCGCGACTTTATCGCCCAGGCAGCGAAGAAATATCACGCCACGCCGGACAAGGTGTACCTGATCGGCTTCAGCCAGGGCGCGATGATGAGCTACGAAGTGGGCCTGCGCCCGCCGGTGGTCGTGGGCGGGTTTGCCGCGTTGAGCGGGCGCTTGTTGCCGGTGCTCAAAGCCGAACTCAAGCCCGGGCAAGCGCCACTGCCGCTGAGCATATTTATCGGCCACGGCACCGCTGATGATCCGGTGCCTTACCGTCACGGCACCGAGGCCAACACGCTATTGCACAAGCTCGATTACCAGCCCGAGTTTCACGCGTATCCGGGCGTCGGCCACAGCATTAGTGCGGCCGAATTGCGCGATCTGTATGGCTGGCTGCAGCGGCTCAATCCTTGACGATGGCTTTGACCAGGGCATCGTGACCTTTTTTGTCGCTGGCGCGGGAAATCACCTGCACCAACGCCATCTTCGTCCCCGAGCCGGCCAGCAATGTGGTGTTCAGCGTCTGGCCACCGCCCTGGGTGGCGGTGCTGTCAACCTGACGCAGTCCGAGGCCGGTGCCTTTCTGGGTCAGGCTTTTCTCGCTGAGTTTGTTGAAGTCCGGCAGAGCCTTGCGCTGATCGTCGATGAAACTCGACACGCTGCCGTCGAGAAACTCACCGTCGTTGTCCTTGACGTTCTGCCCAGCCGGGATCTGGTTTTCGGCGGCGATGACCACGGTCTTGGTGGTCTGGTTAGTGTACATCGTGCCCTTGGCCCCGCTCGGGCTGGCGGGCAGCGGGTCAGCGACAAAGCCTTTGGGCAGGACGAAGGCGAATTTGCCGTCGAGCAGCGTAACCTTCTCGGTTTTGACCTTTTCCTTGGCGGCGTGTGCGTTGATCGCGGCGAAACCGGCGATGGCCGCCAGCATCAGGACGACGGCTTTTTTGCTCAACAATGACATCTGAAATCTCCGGGAAATGGTCGCGCGAGGCGGGCGATCATCCCACGGAGCGTGCCGGGCGTTCCAGCGCGATTCGTCCGGGCGGTTATTGCGCTTGCGCCTTGGCCAATGGCCGCGCCAGCAGACGCCGGGTCACCCCGAGCATCGCCACCGACACTGCCACGCCTACGACAAAACCGCTGAGGCCCATGCTCGGCAGCGTCAAGGCGGACACCAGGCAGAACGCCGAGAACGAATACATGCCGGTTGCCGTTGCGCGCAATAACGCAGCGGTAAACGCCGGGCCGCGGGTTTGTTGCGAGAATACCGCCATGACGCTGCCAAGCACCGGGAACACCGCGAGCAGGCCGCTCCAGCGTTCGCCGACGGTGCTGGCGAGCATCGTCACCACCAGCGTCAGCGCCGCACCGGCGATCATCCGCCAGATCAGTTTGTCCGACTTCGGTGCTGGCCCGTTCAACACCGGCTGCACTTCGGGAAACAGATAAGGCGAAGCGAGCAGTGCTACCGCTGCCGCAATCACCGAGAACGGCAAGGACGCCGGAATCATCGACAACACCGTCGCCAGCGCGGCCCACACCGCCAGTGAAATGGTCAACGCCCACGGCCAGTTCGCCCGCTGCGCCACCTGCGCATAAGTGATGCAGAAAGCGATCATCGCGAACATTGCCGACAGCGCCGCCACCGCCGATTGCGCGGCAAACTGCGGCCCTTGTTCAATCGCCAGAAAGAACAGAATCGGCCCGACCACTACCGGCAATCCTGACAGCCACCCGGCCACGCTCGGCCCCCAACGTTTGCCTGCCAGGGAAATCAGCAGGAGAAAACCGGGAATCAGCAGCAGTTTGAGGATCAGCACGCGGGTGTCTCCATCGGGTCAGGATGAGCCACGTTAGCACTGCCGATTAAAGATTGCTGCCTATGTTCGCAATTTTTGTATACAAAAATTCAGGCGCGAATCCGGCTATGCTTTGATCATCACAATGCAGCGGAGACGATACGGCGATGAACAGAACACCCAAGCTCGTACGTGGCTGTTGTGGCATCGGCTTGTGGGCACTGTTGCTGACGCCGACATGGGCCAATTGGCAGGACGCTGTGCCAGGGGCGCAAATCATCGGCAGTGGCGATTTCAGCGTGTTCGGCTTCGATGTTTACAGCGCGCGCTTGTGGAGTGCCGCGCGGCCTCTGGCGGACGGCCAGCCGTTTGCTCTGGAGCTGATCTACCGGCGCAACATCTCGCGAGACGATCTGGTCAGCACCAGCGTCGATGAGATCAAACGCCTTGCCGGTCCTCGGGTCACTTCAGCGCAATTGGCCGGCTGGCAGAAGCAGATGCAGCAATCCTTTGTCGACGTCCAGGCCGGCACGCGCATAACCGGCGTGTATTTGCCGGGGCAGGGCGCGCGGTTTTTTGTCGGGCAGAAGCTCCAGCATGAGATTGAGGATCCGCAGTTTGCCAAGGCGTTTTTCGATATCTGGCTGGATCCGCGAACACGCAGTCCCGAGTTGCGCGAGCAGTTGCTGGGGGTGAACCCATAGGATCAGCGATCTTTGCGCTTCAAGGCTTCAGGCGAAACGTCTAAGCTGCCGGGCTCCCGTTTTTGTTTCTGGATGTGTGCGTGAAATTCAGCTTGCCCAAAATCGCCACCGCGCCGTTTTGCCCGCCGGAAGTGGCCGGCAGCGTTGCGGTCGATCCGACTGCCACGTTCTTCAAACGTGTGCTGCGCTTCGCCGGCCCCGGTTTGCTGGTGTCGATCGGCTACATGGACCCGGGCAACTGGGCGACCGCGATCGAGGCCGGTTCGCGTTTTGGCTACAGTCTTTTATTCGTCGTGTTGCTGGCGAGTCTGGCCGGCATGGTGGTGCAGTGCCTGTGTTCGCGGCTGGGCATCGCCACTGGTCGCGATCTGGCGCAGTTGTCCCGCGAGCGCTACAGCACCCCGACCGCGCGCCTGCAGTGGCTGCTGGCGGAAATCTCAATCATCGCCACCGACCTCGCCGAAGTGCTTGGCTGCGCTCTCGCGTTTCACTTGCTGCTCGGTTGCTCGCTGAGCTTCGGTATCGCCCTCACGGCTTTCGACACGCTGCTGGTGCTGGCCCTGCAGAACCGGGGATTCCGCCGGCTCGAAGCGATCATGCTGGTGCTGGTCGCGACCATCGGCGTGTGTTTCTTCGTTGAGTTGTTGTTGATCAAACCCTATTGGCCAGACGTGGCGCTGGGCTTTAAACCCTCGCTGTCCGCGATCAGCGATGCGGCGCCGCTGTATCTGGCCATCGGCATCCTCGGCGCCACCGTCATGCCGCACAACCTTTATCTACACACCTCGATCGTGCAAACGCGGATGATCGGCAAGGACCTGGCGAGCAAACAGGACGCGGTGAAACTGGCACGCATCGACACCATCGGTTCGCTGGCCCTGGCGTTGCTGGTCAACGCGGCGATTCTGATTCTCGCCGCGGCGGCCTTTCACCAGTCCGGGCACACCGATGTGGTCGACATTCAGGACGCTTATCATCTGCTCGATCCGCTGGTGGGCGGTGCGCTGGCCAGTGTGTTGTTCGGCGTGGCGCTGCTCGCGTCGGGGCAGAGTTCGACCTTCACCGGGACCATCGCCGGGCAGGTCATCATGGAAGGCTATCTGAACCTGCGCATCCCGTGCTGGCAGCGGCGTTTGATCACCCGCGGGCTGGCGCTGATTCCGGCGTTCATCGGCGTATGGCTGCTCGGTGATGGCGCTATCGGCAAGCTGCTGGTGTTGAGCCAGGTCGTGCTCAGCCTGCAACTGCCGTTTGCCTTGTACCCGCTGATTCGCATGACCAACGACCGGCAGTTGATGGGGCCGTTCGTCAATCGCTGGCCCACGCGGGTGCTGGCCTGGGGGCTGTTTGTGTTGATCAGCGGGGCGAACAGTTGGTTGATATTGCAGTGGGCGGTTTGATCACTGTGTTGCGGTGACTGGCAGGGCCTGTTCGCGAGCAGGCTCGTTCCCACTGGTTGCGCGGGTGATGGCAATTCAGGTGATCAGCCGACGAGGGGTCATCCATCAACTTGTTTCGCGGCGGGCGAGCCTATACTGTATATGCACACAGTAAAGAGCCCGCGCCATGCAAATCATCGACAAGCTCAGCATCCTCGCCGACGCCGCCAAGTACGACGCCTCCTGCGCCAGCAGTGGTGCGCCCAAGCGCAGCTCCGAGGGCAAGAGCGGGCTCGGTTCGACGGACGGCATGGGCATTTGCCACAGCTACACGCCGGACGGGCGCTGTGTGTCGTTGCTGAAAATCCTGCTGACCAACTTCTGCCTTTACGATTGCCAATATTGCGTCAACCGCCGTTCCAGCGATGTGCCGCGTGCGCGCTTCACCCCGGAAGAAGTCGTGACGCTGACCATGGATTTCTACCGCCGCAACTGCGTCAGCGGCCTGTTTCTCAGCTCCGGGATCATCCGCTCCGCGGACTACACCATGGAGCAACTGGTGCGCGTCGCCAAGTTGCTGCGTGAAGAGCACGAATTTCGCGGCTACATCCATTTAAAGACCATTCCGGAAGCCGATCCGGCCTTGATCGAAGAAGCCGGGCGTTACGCCGACCGCCTCAGCGTCAACATAGAATTGCCCACCGATGCCAGCCTGCAGACCCTGGCGCCGGAGAAGGACATCACCTCGATCAAGCAAGCGATGAACACCATCTACACCGGCGTGCAAACAGTGTTGAACGAGCCGCGCTCGGCAAAATTCGCCCCGGCCGGGCAAAGCACGCAGCTGATCGTCGGTGCCGATGACACCGATGACAGCACCATCCTCCACAGCGCTCAATCCCTGTATGGCAACTTCCGTTTGCGCCGGGTCTATTACTCGGCATTCAGCCCGATCCCCGACAGCCCGAAAAGCGTACCGCTCGCCGCGCCGCCGCTGATGCGCGAGCACCGTTTGTATCAGGCTGATTTCCTCCTGCGCAGCTACGGCTACAGCGCTGACGAACTGCTCAAAGGCCCGGGCAATCTGGCGCTTGATATCGACCCGAAGCTGGCCTGGGCGCTGGAAAATCGCGAAGTGTTTCCGCTGGACCTGAACCGTGCCGATGCGACGTTGATCGCACGCATCCCGGGCATTGGCTTGCGCACCACCGAGCGCCTGGTCGAGCTGCGCCGTCAGCGCCGCATCCGTTACGAAGACGTCGCGCGGATGCGCTGTGTGCTGGCCAAGGCCAAGCCGTTCATCATCACCAGCGATTACCACCCGCAACAGGCGGAAGTCACCAGCCACATGCTCTACCAGCAATTGCGCGACCGGCCGATGCCGCAGCAGATGGGGTTGTGGGGATGATCAGTCTCGATTGTGACGATCTGTTCGACACCTGGCGCCAGCAGGCGCGCTGGTTGCTCAGCCATGAGATCGATCCGAGTCTGGTGAGCTGGGCGGCGGAAGGCGTTGGCGATCTGTTTGCCAGTGATGATCACATGCCCGAAGGGCAGGGGCCGTTTCAGGCGCGTATTCCCCGTGCGCTGCTTGCCACCCTCGAACAAGCGGCGCGCTATCGCGGCGAACAGCGCTGGAGCCTGTTGTATGAAGTGCTCTGGCGGGTCAGTCACGGCGACCGCACGGCGATGATGGCCGGCGACAAACTCGGCAGTGAGTTGCAGCGCCGCATCAAGCAGGTCAGCCGCGAGGCCCATCATCTGCATGCGTTTGTGCGTTTCATCGAGCGGCCCAAGGATCTGCCTGGTCCACAATACGTGGCGTGGCACGAACCGGCGCATGACATTCTGCACAGCGCCAGCGAGCACTTTATCGGGCGCATGGGCCAGCATCGCTGGTTGATCGCCACACCGCGTGACGGCGTTTATTACGACGGTGAGCAATTGATTCACGAGCGGCAATGCCCGATTGAATGGCAGCAACTGGCACAGAACGTCGATGACCCCCACGGCGATTTGTGGTTGACCTACTACAGCCACATCTTCAACCCGGCGCGGTTGAACCCGAAGGTCATGCAAGGGCATTTGCCGGTGCGGTTCTGGAAGAATCTGCCGGAGGGCGAGTTGATACCGGGATTGATCACCCAGGCGCGGATGGGCAAGCAGCAGAATGGACAGGCGAGTGGGATTGCTGATCGGACGGGTAAACGCATTACCTCCAAAAATCAAAAGCAGACCCTCACCCCAGCCCTCTCCCGGAGGGAGAGGGAGCCGAGCGAGGTGTTCTCGCAAAATACATCGACGTGAATCACCGAGTCGAACTCAGTGTTGAAAAGCACACGGATCGGCTCCCTTTCCCCCTCGCCCCCTTGGGGAGAGGGCTGGGGTGAGGGGGAAAGATCTCCAGTCTTACACAAAAAAAACCAACACCCACAAGCAAACAAGCCCCCCACCAATCACTCGGTGGAGGGCTTTTGAGCATCAGCAGTCGTCAGATCAAACCTTGACGATCCAGCCCGCCGGCGCTTCGATGTCGCCGGTCTGCACGCCAGTCAGCTCTTTGTAGAGCTGCTGGGTTACCGGGCCTACCTCGGTTTCGCTGTGGAACACATGCAGGTGATCGTTGTAGCTGATGCCGCCAATCGGCGTGATCACCGCAGCGGTACCGCAGGCACCGGCTTCCTTGAAGTCCGACAGCTTGTCGATCAGCACGTCGCCTTCAACCACTTCCAGGCCCAGACGCGATTTCGCCAGTTCGATCAGCGACAGGCGGGTGATGCCTGGCAGGACCGACGGCGAGTTCGGGGTGACGAACTTGTTGTCGTGGGTGATCCCGAAGAAGTTGGCCGAACCGACTTCTTCGATCTTGGTGTGGGTCATCGGATCGAGGTAGATCGCGTCGGCGAAGTTGGCTTTCTTGGCTTTCGAGCCCGGCATCAGGCTGGCGGCGTAGTTGCCACCGACCTTGGCCGCACCGGTGCCTTGCGGGGCCGCGCGGTCGTAGCTGGAGATCTGGAAGTTGTGCGGGGTCAGGCCGCCCTTGAAGTAGGCGCCGACCGGGATGCAGAAGATCGAAAAGATGAACTCGGGCGCGGTGCGCACGCCGATGTTGTCACCGACGCCGATCACGAACGGGCGCAGGTACAGCGCGCCGCCGGTGCCGTACGGCGGGATGAAACGCTCGTTGGCGCGCACCACGGCTTTGCAGGCTTCGATGAACTGCTCGGTGTCGACCGTCGGCATCAGCAGACGCGCACAGCTGCGTTGCATGCGCAGGGCGTTCTGGTCCGGGCGGAACAGGTTGATCGAGCCGTCCTTGCAGCGATAGGCCTTCATGCCTTCGAAGCACTGCTGACCGTAGTGAAGGGCAGTGGAGCCTTCGCTGATGTGCAGGACGTTATCTTCGGTCAGGGTGCCTTTGTCCCACTCGCCATCGCGAAAGTACGACAGATAGCGCTTGTCGGTCTTGATGTAGTCAAAACCCAGCTTGTCCCAATTGATGCTTTCGTTACCCATGACACCCTCTATCACTGAACAACCGCCGAAACGGTTCAAGGCTTCTGACGTTTTTTTGGATGGGCACAACAATACTTCATTCTTGAGCGGTTTCGCAGCCCGGACTATCGGATGGCACACAGATAAATCGTGTTGCCCTCAGGAATTCGCGAGCAGGCTCGCTCCCACAGGGGAATGCATTCCAAATGTGGGAGCGAGCCTGCTCGCGAAGGGGCCTACAGATGCAGCGCATTCCCCAGCGCCCGCAATGCCGCTTCCTGCACCGCTTCGCCCAAGGTCGGGTGCGCATGAATGGTGCCGCCGATGTCTTCCAGTCTCGCGCCCATTTCCAGGCTCTGCGCAAAAGCCGTCGACAGTTCGGAAACCCCAACGCCCACCGCTTGCCAACCGACAATCACATGATTATCCCGACGAGCAACCACGCGGACGAAGCCGCTTTTCGATTCCAGGGTCATTGCGCGGCCGTTGGCGGCGAACGGGAAGCTTGCAACGATGCAGTCCATCCCGGCAGCCTTGGCCTCGTCCGGAGTTTTGCCGACCACCACCAGTTCCGGGTCGGTAAAGCACACCGCGGCGATGGCGGTCGGGTTGAATTCGCGGCGCTTGCCGCTGATCAGCTCGGCAACCATTTCGCCCTGAGCCATGGCGCGGTGGGCCAGCATCGGTTCGCCGCTCACGTCGCCAATGGCGTAGACGTTGCGCATGCTGGTCTGGCAACCGCTGTCGATCCTGATCGCCGAACCGTTCATGTCCAGATTCAACGCTTCGAGATTGAAGCCCTGCGTATTGGGTTTGCGTCCGACCGCGACCAGTACCTGATCGGTTTCCAGATTGAGGGTTTCGCCTTCGGGATCGCGCACCTGCAACTTGCCGTCGAAACCCAGCACGCTGTGCTTGAGGTACAGCTTCACACCCAGTTGCTTGAGCGCCTCATGCACTGGTTGCGTCAGTTCTGCGTCATAGGCCGGCAGGATGCGGTCCTGCGCCTCGACCACACTGACCTCTGCGCCGAGCTTGCGATAGGCGATGCCCAGCTCCAGACCGATGTAACCACCGCCGACCACCACCAGCCGTTTCGGCACAGACGTCGGCGCCAGCGCTTCGGTGGAGGAGATGATTGGCCCGCCAATCGGCAGGATCGGCAGGTTGACGCTGGTCGAACCGGTGGCCAGCACCAGATGTTCGCACTGGATACGCGTATCGCCGACTTCCACGGTTTTGCCGTCGATGATTTTCGCCCAGCCGTTGATGACCTGAACCTTGTTTTTCTTCAACAGCGCGGCGACGCCAGTGGTCAGGCGATCAACGATGCCATCCTTCCACTCGACGCTTTTGCTGATATCCAGGGTCGGCGCGGAAACGCTGATGCCGAGCGCCGAATGCTGGCTGTGATGCTGCGTCTGATGAAACTGCTCAGCCACATGAATCAGCGCTTTCGACGGAATGCAGCCGATATTCAGGCAGGTGCCGCCCAACGATTGGCCTTCGACCAGGATGGTCGGGATGCCCAGTTGCCCAGCGCGGATCGCCGTGACGTAACCGCCGGGGCCGCCGCCGATGATCAGCAAAGTGGTGTTCAAAGTCTGCATTCCATTACTCCACAAACAAGGTCGCGGGTTGTTCGAGCAAGCCACGGATGGCCTGGATGAAAAGCGCCGCGTCCATGCCGTCGACCACGCGGTGATCGAAGGAGCTGGAGAGGTTCATCATCTTGCGGATCACTACCTGGCCTTTGACCACCATTGGCCGCTCGACGATTTTGTTCACGCCGACAATGGCCACTTCCGGCAGGTTCAGCACCGGCGTGCTGACAATGCCGCCCAGCGCACCGAGGCTGGTCAGAGTAATGGTCGAACCGGACAGCTCATCGCGGCTGGCCTTGCCATTGCGCGCGGCGTTGGCCAAACGTGAAATTTCCGCGGCGCTGTCCCACAGGCTGCGCGCCTCTGCATGACGCACCACAGGCACCATCAGGCCGACATCGCTTTGCGTGGCGACGCCGACATGTACCGCGCCGAGGCGAGTGATGACTTGCGCTTCGTCATCGTAACGGGCGTTCATTTGCGGGAAGTCGCGCAGGGCCACAACCAGCGCGCGAACGAGGAACGGCAACAAGGTCAACTTGCCACGGCTGGCGCCATGTTTTTCATTCAGATGCGCACGCAGTTCTTCGATCGCGGTGACGTCGATTTCTTCGACATAACTGAAGTGCGCGGCACGCTGCGTGGCGTCCTGCATGCGCTGGGCGATCTTGCGGCGCATGCCGATCACTTGAATCTGTTCTTCGTCGTGGCGCTGGGCATAAGCGGCAGCGGCCGGCGCCGAAGCGTTCGACTGACCTTGCGCCAGATAGGCCTCAAGATCCTCATGCAACACGCGACCGGCCGGGCCGGTGCCGCGCACCAGACGCAATTGAATACCCAGATCCAGCGCGTGTTTGCGCACGGCCGGCGAGGCAAGCGGGCGTTCATCCGCTTCGCGAGCAACCATCGGACCCTGGCAAACGGTCGCCGGACGTGGTGCGGCGGCTGCGGCGGGTTTGCTTTCGACAGCGGCTTCAACTTTCGGCGCAACCGGTGCTTCTTTGACAGCCGCGGGTGCGGCGGACTCTTTAAGGTTGCCAGCCCCTTCGACTTCGATGCTGATCAGCACACTGCCGACCGCCATCACTTCACCCGGCTGACCACCAAGGGCAATCACCTTGCCATGCACCGGCGACGGAATATCGACCATCGCCTTGTCGGTCATCACATCCGCCAGCACCTGGTCTTCAACCACCAGATCGCCAACCTTGACGTGCCACTGCGACAGTTCTACTTCTGCGATGCCTTCGCCGATGTCCGGCATCTTGATAACGTGCGTGCCCATTCAGACCTCCATGACCCGTTTCAACGCCGCGCCCACGCGGGACGGCCCTGGGAAATACGCCCACTCCTGCGCGTGCGGGTAGGGAGTGTCCCAACCGGTGACGCGCTCGATCGGCGCTTCCAGGTGATGGAAGCAATGCTCTTGCACCAGCGATACCAGCTCGGCGCCGAAACCGCAGGTGCGGGTAGCTTCGTGAACCACCACGCAGCGGCCGGTTTTCTTCACCGACTTGACGATGGTTTCCAGGTCCAGCGGCCACAGGCTGCGCAGGTCGATGACTTCGGCATCGACGCCGGATTCTTCGGCAGCGACTTGCGAGACGTATACGGTGGTGCCGTAGGTCAGCACGGTCACGTCCTTGCCCGGGCGAGTAATCGCGGCAACGTCCAGCGGCACGGTGTAGTAACCGTCCGGCACTTGGGCTTGCGGGTGTTTCGACCACGGGGTTACCGGGCGGTCGTGATGGCCATCGAACGGGCCGTTGTACAGGCGTTTCGGCTCGAGGAAGATCACCGGGTCATCGTTTTCGATGGAGGCGATCAGCAAACCTTTGGCGTCGTACGGGTTGGACGGCATCACCGTACGCAGACCGCAGACCTGAGTGAACATCGCCTCGATGCTCTGGCTGTGGGTCTGGCCGCCGTAGATGCCACCGCCGCATGGCATGCGCAGAGTCATCGGTGCGGTGAACTCGCCGGCCGAGCGATAACGCAGACGCGCTGCTTCGGAAATGATCTGGTCGGAGGCGGGGTAGACGTAGTCGGCGAACTGGATTTCGGCGACCGGGCGCAAACCGTAGGCGCCCATGCCGACGGCGACACCGACGATGCCGCTTTCCGAGATCGGCGCGTCGAACACTCGCGAGGTGCCGTACTTGGTCTGCAGGCCTTCGGTGCAGCGAAACACGCCGCCGAAGTAGCCGACGTCCTGACCGAACACGACGACGTTGTCATCGCGCTCAAGCATCACATCCATGGCCGAGCGCAGGGCCTGGATCATGGTCATGGTGGTCGTGGTCATGGCGGTTTCCAACTGAATATTGTTGTTGTGATCGTTCATGTCAGATCCCCAACTGCTGACGCTGGCGCTTCAAGTGCTCCGGCATCTCTTTGTAGACGTCTTCGAACATGGTCGCGGCGCTTGGAATCTGCCCGCCGGCGAGGGTGCCGTACTGTTCGGCCTGTTTCTGCGCGGCAATCACTTCGGCTTCAAGTTCAGCGCTGACGGCGCTGTGCTCTTCCTCCGACCAGTGGCCTACCTTGATCAAGTGCTGTTTCAGACGCGCGATCGGGTCGCCGAGCGGGAAGTGGCTCCAGTCATCGGCCGGGCGGTATTTCGATGGGTCGTCGGAGGTCGAGTGCGGGCCGGCGCGGTAGGTGACCCATTCGATCATGGTCGGGCCGAGGTTGCGCCGGGCGCGTTCGGCAGCCCAAGCGGAAGCGGCGTAGACCGCGTAGAAGTCGTTGCCATCGACCCGCAGCGAGGCGATGCCGCATCCGACACCGCGTCCGGCGAAAGTCGTGGCTTCACCGCCGGCGATGGCCTGGAAGGTGGAAATCGCCCACTGGTTATTCACGACATTGAGGATCACCGGCGCGCGATAAACGTGAGCGAAGGTGAGGGCGGTGTGGAAGTCCGATTCGGCGGTGGCGCCATCGCCGATCCATGCCGAGGCGATTTTCGTATCGCCCTTGATCGCCGAGGCCATGCCCCAGCCGACGCCCTGAATGAATTGGGTGGCGAGGTTGCCGGATATGGTGAAGAAACCGGCGTCCTTGACCGAGTACATGATCGGCAACTGGCGGCCCTTGAGCGGATCGCGCTCGTTGGACAGCAGTTGGCAGATCAGGTCGACCAGCGGCACATCGCGGGCCATCAGGATGCTCTGCTGGCGGTAGGTCGGGAAGCACATGTCGTCGATGTTCAGCGCCAACGCCTGGGCGCTGCCGATGGCTTCTTCGCCAAGGCTCTGCATGTAGAACGACATCTTTTTCTGCCGCTGGGCGACGACCATGCGGTTGTCGTAGATGCGCGTCTTGAGCATCGCGCGCATGCCTTTGCGCAGGATCTCGACCGGCACGTTTTCGGCCCACGGGCCGAGGGCGTTGCCCTGATCGTCGAGCACGCGAATGAGGCCACGGGCGAGGTCGGCGGTGTCGGCAGGTTCTACATCGATGGGAGGTTTGCGCACCGTACCGGCATCGGTCAGATGCAGGTAGGAAAAGTCGGTCTTGCAGCCGGGACGGCCCGAGGGTTCAGGGACGTGCAGGCGCAGCGGTTCATACGCTTGGGTCATGGCTTCTACGCTCGATCTTGTGAATTTCTTGTAGTGAGCTGGCAGTCATTCCCGGGTAGGGGAAATCTTGTCCTACAACAATCATAGGCGTGGCCAAGAAGAATATTTCTCTGTGTTTCGTTGCGCTGGCGACCATTTGCAGATAGAAATTCTGCATAAACATAAAAAACAGGTGGTTTTGTCTCATGCGCAAACTGGACCGTACCGACATCGGCATTCTCAACAGCCTTCAGGAGAACGCGCGCATCACCAACGCCGACCTCGCCCGTTCGGTGAACCTGTCGCCGACGCCATGCTTCAACCGGGTCAAGGCAATGGAAGAATTGGGCCTGATTCGCGAGCAGGTCACGCTGCTGGATGCCGATCTGCTGGGGCTGCACGTGAACGTGTTCATTCACGTCAGTCTGGAAAAGCAGGTAGAGGAGGCGTTGCAGCACTTCGAGGAGGCGATTTCTGATCGGCCGGAGGTGATGGAGTGCTATCTGATGGCCGGCGATCCGGATTATCTGATCCGTGTGCTGGTGCCAAGCATTCAGTCGCTGGAACGCTTCATGATGGATTTTCTGACCAAGGTGCCGGGGGTGGCGAACATTCGCTCCAGCTTTGCGCTGAAGCAGGTGCGCTACAAGACCGCGTTGCCATTGCCGGCGAATGGCCTGACCCTGGGCGCATGAAGATCAAAAGATCGCAGCCTTCGGCAGCTCCTACAGTTGCACCGCATTCCAAATGTAGGAGCTGCCGAAGGCTGCGATCTTTTGACGTTAAAGTTTGTTGAGCGGAATCTTCAGGTAAACCACGCCATTCCCCTCAGGCGCCGGCAGATTCCCCGCCCGCACGTTCACCTGAATCGCCGGCAGCAGCAACGTCGGCATGCCTAACCCAGCGTCACGTGTCGTGCGCATCTCGACGAACGCCGCTTCATCGATCCCGTCATGCACATGAATATTGCTTTTGCGCTGTTCGCCGACAGTGGTCTGACACTGTGAGGCGCGGCCCTCGGGCGGGTAATCGTGGCAGACGTAAAGCTTCACGCTGGCCGGAAACGCCAACAGCTTCTGGATCGACTTGAACAAATGCTGCGCATTGCCGCCGGGGAAATCACAGCGCGCGGTGCCAACGTCCGGCATGAACAGCGTGTCACCCACCAGGATCTGCTCGCCGTCGATCAGGTAGGCCATGTCCGCTGGCGTATGGCCGGGGACGTGCAGGGCGGTAGCCTTGAGGTTGCCGATCATGAACGACTCGTTCGGCGCGAACAGATGATCGAACTGCGAGCCATCGACGCAAAATTCCGGCTCCAGATTGAACAGCGCCTTGAACACATTCTGCACTTTGCTGATCGATTCACCGATGGCGATCTTGCCGCCCAGTTCCCGACGCAGGTACGGCGCGGCGGACAGGTGATCGGCGTGGGCGTGGGTTTCCAGCAGCCATTGCACTTGCAGCCGGTGCGCACGCACGAAAGCGATGATCTTGTCCGCCTGCGCCGTGCCGGTGCGCCCGGCGGCGCCATCATAGTCGAGCACCGGGTCGACGATCGCGCACTGGCCGCCGTCGGCTTCAAAGACCACGTAGCTGTAGGTCGAGGAGGCGGGGTCGAGGAACGCTTCAATCTGGGCGGACATGGCAGAAACCTGTGCTGAGGAATTTCGGGTTGCAACAGTTTATGTAAAAACATAATGTTCGCAGCTTAAGTGACCTTCAAGGCCTCGTGCAAATGCAATCCAGTCTGACCGAATGTGAAGTCGCCCAACTGCGCGCCTCGGCGTCCAAAGCCTGCGCCTTGCTCAAAGCCCTGGCCAATGAGGATCGTCTGTTGATTCTCTGTCAACTGACCCAGGGCGAACGCAACGTCGGCGAGCTGGAAAAAATGACCGGCGTACGCCAGCCGACGCTGTCCCAGCAACTGGGCATCTTGCGCGATGAAGGCCTGGTCGCGACTCGCCGTGAAGGCAAATACATTTTCTATGGCCTGGCCAGTCACGAAGTGATCCAGGTGATGAAAACCCTCTCGGGGCTGTATTGCGGGGCGGTACTCAAGAGCTGGGAACAGCCATAAATGCCAGCCCTCACAAACACCTCCTGTGGGAGCGAGCCTGCTCGCGAAGGCGGCGTGTCAGCCGACGAATAGTTGACTGAGCCACCGCTTTCGCGAGCAGGCTCGCTCCCACATTAGTTGTTGTGGTGAGCCAAAAAATCCTTGCGTGCAGCAAAAGGAACAAGCAATGAACGATCAACACTGGGGCCCATCCATCAGTGCGGACATCGTGGTCATCGGCGGTGGCACGGCCGGCATCGGTTTTGTCGCCAGCCTGCTCAAGCGTGACCCGCAGCTCAAAGTCACCGTGATCGAACCGAGTTCACAGCACTACTATCAACCGGCGTGGACGCTGGTCGGCGGTGGCGCGTTTGATGTGAAAGACACCGTCAGGCCGATGAGCCAAGTCATGCCACGGCAGGCGACGTGGATTCAGGCCAGTGTCAGCGCCATCGACCCGCAAAGCCGCCAACTCACCCTCGACGACCAGCGCACCGTCAGCTATCAGAACCTGATCGTCTGCCCCGGCCTGCGCCTGGCCTGGGAGAAAATCGAAGGTTTGCAGGAAAGCCTCGGCCAGCACGGCGTCACCTCCAACTACAGCTATCAGCACGCCCAGTACACCTGGGATCAAGTGCAGAAACTGCGCGACGGCCGGGCGCTGTTCACCCAACCAGCGATGCCGATCAAATGTGCCGGCGCGCCGCAGAAGGCCCTGTATCTGTCTTGCGATTACTGGCGCAAATCGGCTGTGCTGAAAGACATCAAGGTTGAATTCAATCTCGCTGGCGCTGCGCTGTTTGGCGTGCCGACCTTCGTTCCGCCGTTGATGAAGTACATCGAACAGTACGACGCGCAACTGGCGTTCAACTCGAATCTGGTCAAGGTCGACGGCCCGGCGAAAACCGCGTGGTTTGCCGTCAAGGACGCCGACGGCAACGTCAGCCGCGTGGCAAAAACCTTCGATCTGCTGCACGTCGTGCCGCCACAAGTCGCGCCGGATTTCATCGCCCAGAGTCCGCTGGCCGATGCCGGCGGTTGGTGCGAGGTCGATCCGCAGAGCCTGCAGCATCCGCGTTATCCCGAGGTGTTCGCACTGGGCGATGTCTGCGGTACCAGCAACGCGAAAACGGCGGCGGCGGTGCGCAAGCAGGTTGTCGTCGTTGCGCAGAACCTGCTGGCCGCGCGCAAACAACAGCCGCTGCCGCTCAAGTACGACGGCTACGGCTCGTGCCCGCTGACGGTGGAGAAGGGCAAGGTGATCCTCGCCGAGTTCGGTTATGGCGGCAAACTGCTGCCAACTTTCCCGCTGGACCCGACCGTGGCCCGCCGTTCGGCATGGTGGCTGAAAGCGACGCTGCTGCCGTGGTTCTACTGGCACGGCATGCTCAAGGGTCGCGAGTGGCTGACGCGTCTGTCCAGGATCGACTGAGAAAACCCCTATGTTGCTGGCAAGTCTGTTTGGCGTGGTGATGGGTTTGGTCCTCGGCCTGACCGGTGCGGGCGGCGGGATTCTCGCGGTGCCGGCGCTGGTGCTCGGGCTCCGCTGGACGATGACGCAAGCGGCGCCGGTGGCCTTGTTTGCGGTCGGCAGCGCGGCGGCGGTCGGGGCGATCGATGGTTTGCGCCATGGCCTGGTGCGTTACCGCGCGGCGCTGTTGATTGCCGCGTTGGGCGCGGTGTTTTCGCCGCTGGGGATCTACTTCGCACATCAGTTGCCGGAAAAGATTCTGATGATCCTGTTCAGCCTGCTGATGGTCCTGGTCGCCTGGCGAATGTTCAGAAAGGAGCGTCAGCAAGCGGGGCCGAGCGATCACGGCCATGCCAGTTGGGGCCAGAAAAACTGCATGCTCAACGAGCAGACCGGGCGCTTCGACTGGACCGCCAAATGCACCGCTACCCTGGCTGCACTGGGGGCGGTTACTGGCGTGGTTTCGGGTTTACTTGGCGTCGGCGGCGGCTTTCTGATCGTGCCGGCGTTCAAGCAACTGACCGATGTGCAGATGCGCGGCATCGTTGCGACGTCGTTGATGGTGATCAGTCTGATTTCCGCGATCGGCGTGATCGGCTCGTTTCATGCGGGGGTGCGTATCGACAGCCAGGGCGCGGCGTTCATCGTTGCCAGCATTGTCGGCATGATCATCGGTCGCAGGCTTTGTGCGCGAGTTCCGGCGCGGGCGTTGCAGGTGGGGTTTGCCAGTGTCTGTCTGGTGGTCGCGGGGTACATGTTGGTGCGGGCGTGAAGATCAACAGATCGCAGCCTCGTTGCACTCGACAGCTCCTACAGGGGAATGCGATTCCTGCAGGAGCTGCGATCTTCTCAGCGGGTTACAACACCAGATGCGGCAGCCACAGCGAAATCGCCGGCACGTAGGTCACCAGCAGCAGCACCAGGAACAGCACGGCGTAGAAAGGCAGCAGCGCTTTTACGGTGCTTTCGATACTGACCTTGCCCACCGCCGAGCCGACGAAGAGCACCGCGCCCACCGGCGGTGTTATCAGTCCGATTCCCAGGTTGACCAGCATGATCATGCCGAACTGCACCGGATCGACGCCAATACCCATGATCACTGGCATCAGGATCGGCGTGAGGATCAGGATCAGCGGCGCCATGTCCATCACCGTGCCAAGCAACAGCAGCATGACGTTGATGCACATCAGAATCACGTAGCGGTTGTCCGACAGGGTCAGGAACAGCGTGGTGATTTTCGCCGGGATCTGCATCAGCGTCATGATGTAGCCGAAGCTGGCGGCGAAACCGATCAGGATCATCACGATGGAGATGGTGCGCACCGTGCGATGCATGAGCTTGGGCAACTCGCTCCATTTGTAATCGCGGTAGATGAACATGGTCACGAAGAATGACCACAGCACCGCGATGGCCGCCGATTCAGTGGCGGTGAAAATACCCGAGAGAATGCCGCCGAGGATGATCACCATCGCCATCATGCCCCAAAGGGCTTCGCCGACGATCTTCAGCGCCTGGCGCATCGGGATAACTTCGCCCTTGGGGTAGTTGCGCTTTTTCGCGAAGATCAGGCACAGCACCATCAGGCAGGCGCTCATCAGCAGGCCCGGGACGATGCCGGCCATGAACAGCGAAGCGATCGAAACGGTACCGCCGGCGGCCAGCGAGTAGAGCACTGAGTTATGACTTGGCGGGGTCAGCAGGGCTTGCACCGAACCGCTGACGGTCACGGCGGTGGAGAAGTCCCGTGGATAACCCTTGCGCTCCATCTCCGGAATCAGCACCGAACCCACCGACGCGGTGTCGGCCACTGACGAACCGGAGATCGCACCGAAGAACGTCGAGGCAACAATGTTGACCAGCGACAGACCACCACGGACGAAACCTACCAGCACCCCGGCACACGCCACCAACCGCCGGGACATGCCGCCCTCGGCCATGATCGCGCCGGCGAGGACGAAGAACGGAATGGCCAGCAGCGAGAATTTGTTCACCCCCGAGGCGACCTGAATCATCACCGCTTGAAAGGGGATGTCGATCCACCATGCACCGATCAGTGCAGCGGCGCCCAATGCGTAGGCGACCGGCATGCCGATCAGGATCAATACGATAAAACTGCCCAGCAGGATCAGAGCGTCCATTAAACGGCACCTTCGCTTTCTTCAACCAGGTCGAACTGCACGACCCGACGTTTGCTCTGGTCACCGAGCAAGAGTTTTTCCACGACAAAAATCAATGTCAGCAAACCGCCCACGGGGATCGGCAAATAGGTCACGCCAACGCGCAGATCGGGCAGGGCGGCCATGAACTGGTTCCAGGTGGACATGCACAGCTTGGTCCCCCAGATGGTCATGAAGATGCAGATGGCCGCCATCAGCAGTTGCGAAAAAATCGCCGCTGCGGATTTCAGCTGCGGTGGCATGCGGTCGGTGAGCATGGCCACGGCCATGTGCGCACCGGCGCGGTAACTGGCGGCGGCGCCGATGAAGGTGAACACCATCATCAGCAGGATCGCCGTCGGCTCTGGCCAGCTGGAGCCGGTGCCGAGCACGTAACGGGCGAAGACGCCCCAGGGAATCATCAGGGAAATCGCCAGGACGGAGAGGCCGGCGACCCAGATGCACGTCATGTAGATCTTGTCGTTGATACGCAGCAGCAGATTCTTCATCGGGTTCCACCGTAACCGGGCACGCCTGAACCGCTGGCGCGCCGGGCCTTTTTCATGAGTACAGAACGGGAGGCGTTACTGAACGGCTTCGATCTTTTTGATCAGGTCGGCGTACTTCGCGCCGTACTTTTCCCGTACCGGTGCGGTGGCGTCGTAGAAGGGTTTTTTGTCAACGGTGATGAACTCGACGCCAGCGGCCTTGAGTTTTTCTTCACTGGCAGCGGACTTCTTGTCCCACAATACGCGTTCTTCAGCCTGGGCGGCCTTGGCGGCTTTTTTCACCAGTTGCTGTTGATCCGGAGTGAGTTTTTCCCAGGTGATTTTCGACATCACGATCGGCTCTGGCAGGATCAGGTGACCGGTCAGGCTGTAGAACTTGGCGTTCTGGAAGTGGTTGTGTTCGAGCAGGGTCGGCGGGTTGTTTTCCGCGCCGTCGATCACGCCGGTCTGCAGGGCGCTGAAGATCTCCCCGGTGTCCATGGCGATGCCGTTACCGCCCATGGCGTTCATCATGTCGATGAACATCGGGTTGCCTTGTACGCGGATCTTCATGCCCTTGAGGTCTTCGAGCTTGCGCACCGGTTTCTTGGTGTAGATGTTGCGCGTGCCGCCGTCCATCCAGGCCAGGGCCACCAGGCCGAATTCGGAGTTGGTGATCTTGTCGAGAATCTCATCGCCCACCGGGCCATCGATGACGTTACGCATGTGTTGCTGGTCGCGGAAGATGAACGGCATGTTGAACACGTTCACATCCGGTACCACAGGGCCGACGATGCCCAGACTGACGCGCGACAGCTGCACCGCGCCGACCTGCATCTGCTCGATGACTTCCTTCTCGGAGCCAAGCACACCGCCCGGGAAGTATTGGAAGGTCAGTTCGCCGTTGGTTTCCTTGGTCAGGGTGTCGCCCATGGATTTTTCAGCCACCACGGTTGGGTAACCGGCGGGGTGAATGTCGGCAAATTTGAGTTTCATTTCCGCCTGAGCGGCACCAGCGAAGGTGAACATCAGCGGGAGTGCAGCGGCGAGCAAGGTGCGTTTGAAGTTCATGGGGGGTGAGTCTCCAGTCTTGTTATTTTTGTGTTCAAGGCGCAGCGGTGCAGCGGAGGGTCTAAAGCAAATCGTTGAATTGCGGTTCGGCGATGCCTTTGACGCCTGGCTTCAGGGCGAACACACCGCCGGCCAGGGATTGCGGGTCGTGGTCATCGCCGGGGCGAATCGAGGCGACAAACAAGGTGTCCAGGTTGCTGCCGCCGAAGGCGCACATGGTCGGTTTCTTCACCGGTACTTCCAGCGAGAAATCCAGTCGGCCGTCCGGGGCGAAGCGGTGGATCAGGCCGGCGTCGTTGGCGCAGATCCAGTAGCAGCCTTCGGCATCCACGGCGGCGCCATCGGGGCGGCCGGGGAAATGATTCATGTCGACGAAGATTCGGCGATTCGATGGCGTGCCGGTCTCGGTGTCGTAATCGAAGGCCCAGATCAGTTGCACATTGGGGTGCGAATCCGACAGGTACATGGTTTTGCCGTCAGGGCTGAAAGCGAGGCCGTTGGGCACGATGAAGCCATCCAGCTGCGCTTCGATCACGCCCGTCTGCCCGGCGCTGTAGCGATAGAGCCGGCCTTCAGGCGCGTTCAGGCCCATGTTCAGCACCATGCTGCCCGCCCAGAAACGCCCTTGGCGATCACAGCGACCGTCGTTGAGGCGCATGTCCGCACGGCTGTGCCCGACAGTCGCGAGCAACTCGCTGTCGAGGCTGCCGTCGCTGTGCGGGTGCAGGCGAAAGAATCCGCTTTCCATGCCAGCGACCCAGCCGCCACTGCGGTGGCGGGTGATGCAGGCGAGCATTTCCGGGGCCTTCCACGAGGCAACATGCCCGCTGTCAGCGCTCCAGCGTTGCAGCCCGCCGTTGGGAATATCGACCCAGTACAGAGCGTTTTCCTGCGGCACCCAGACCGGGCTTTCACCGACCGCGTTGCGGGCGTCGACGATCAATTCGGCTTGCATACTCATTCCCATGGTTTTTATTGGAGGGGATCAAGTCGAACGGTCAGTCGCCGAACGGGCCTGCTGCGACGAAGGCGCCGCCCTGATAGATCCGCGCCGGATCATCGTCGGCCGGCATCGGTTGCGCTTCGACCTTGTCGCGGAAGATTTCCGAGGTGTCCTTGGCTTCGAAACCGAGGTGGCTGGCGTAGCGGTTGTCCCACCAGACGTCTTTGTTGGCGGACATGCCGTAGACCACGGTGTGGCCGACGTTTGGTGTGTACAGCGAGCGTTCGAGCAGTTGCGTGAGATCGTCGAAGCTCAGCCAGGTGTGCATCATCCGGCGGTTCTGCGGTTCGGGGAACGAGGAGCCGATGCGGATGCTGACGGTTTCGATGCCGTAGCGATCGAAATAGAAACTGGCCATGTCTTCGCCGTAGGACTTGGACAAGCCGTAGTAACCGTCGGGACGACGCGCCGAAGTGGCGTCGAGCTGTTGGTCCTGTTTGTAGAAACCGATGACGTGGTTGGAGCTGGCGAAGATCACCCGCTTCACACCGTGCTTGCGCGCCGCTTCGTAAATGTGGAACACGCCGCTGATGTTGGCACCGAGGATTTCTTCGAACGGGCGCTCGACCGAAACGCCGCCGAAATGCAGGATCGCATCGACGCCTTCGACCAGTTGATGCACGGCTTGCTTGTCGGCGAGGTCGCAGAGCACGACTTCTTCGTGGTCATCGACAGCCGGGGCGAGGGCGGCGATGTCGGACAGGCGCAGCACATTGGCGTAAGGGCGCAGGCGTTCGCGCAACACTTTGCCCAGGCCGCCGGCGGCACCGGTCAGCAGCAGGCGGTTGAAAGGAGCGCGGGGGGTAGAGGTAGACGTCATGGCAATCCCTGAACACATTGTTATTAGGTTTGTTGTAGGTTGTCGTATGACTGCGCTGAAGTATCGGTAGGGTTTCCGGATCTTGTCAACGCGACTTTTGGTGTAGATGACGGAAGGGGCGATTCATTTTCTCAAGACCCGATACCTGCCTTGTAATGCAATCCCCTTGTGGGAGCGAGCCTGCTCGCGAATGCGGTGTGCCAGTCAGAACAAATCGACTGGTCCGGCGCTTTCGCGAGCAGGCTCGCTCCCACAGGGTAAACCGCCAACCGTTACAACAACGAAATCGGATAGCTGATAAAAATCCGGTTCTCGTCGAATTCGTTGGTGCTGAAGTCCCGGCGAATGGTCGCGTTGCGCCATTTCACGTTGAGGTTCTTCAGCGGGCCGCTCTGCACGGTGTAGGCCAGTTCCGATTCGCGGCCCCATTCCTTGCCGTCATTGGTGCTGGCGGTGTGCACGTTATCGCCGCTGATGTAGCGGTTCATCAGGGTCAGGCCAGGCACGCCCAGCGCAACGAAGTTGTAGTCGTGACGCACCTGCCAGGAGCGCTCTTTGGCGTTGTCATAACTGGCGTTGTAACTGTCGTTGGCCAGGGTGCCGCCGCTGGTGCCGTTGACGCGCATCCAGGCATCGTCGCCGGTGAGTTTCTGCAGGCCGACGTAGAAAGTGTTGCCGCCGTACTTGGCCGAGAGCAGGGCGAACGCGGTCTTGTTGTCGAGGTCGCCGGCCTGAGCGCTGCCGTCTTCCTTGCCGGTGAAGAAACCGAGGTTGGCGCCCAGCGTCCAGTCGCCCATCGGCTGGCTGTGGCTGAGGTTGAAATACTGCTGCTGATAGATGTCGGTGAGCTCGGCGTACCACACGCCGACCATCGTGCGTTTTTCGTTGAAGGTGTACTCGCCGCCGCCGAAGTTGAAACGATCGGAGGTGAATGCACCGCGGCCGTTCATCGACATGTCTTCCATGCTCGCGTCGTTGCGCGGGCTGTTGCCACGGAACTGGCCGCCGTAAACGGTCAGGCCGTTGATCTCGGTGGACGTGATCTGGCCACCGCGAAAGGTCTGCGGCAGGGAGCGGCCATCGTCGGAACGCAGGATCGGCAGCACCGGCATCCATTCACCGACTTTCAATTCGGTCTTCGAGACTTTGGCTTTCAGCGCGACGCCGAGGCGGCCGAAGTTGTCGGCGGGGCGACCGTCATCATGGATCGGCAATAGTTGCGTGCCGCCCGTGCCTTTGCCGCCATCGAGCTTCTGCGAGTACATGCCCAGGATGTCGACACCGAAGCCGACGGTGCCTTGGGTGAAACCGGATTTGGCGTCGAGAATGAAGTTCTGCGTCCATTCTTCTGCCTTGCCCTGCGGATTGGCCGGGTTGACGAAGTTGCGGTTGAAGTAGGCGTTGCGCAGGTTCAGCGTGGCTTTGCTGTCGTCGAGAAAACCCTCGGCATCGGCGCTCATCGGCAGGGCCAGAGCGAGGCTGCTGCAACCGATCAGGCTCAGGGTCGAACGCGGCTTGAAATGGGCAAAACGTGAAGGGCGGACGGAATTGCGGGCGAGTGGGCTCACTGTGACGCTCCCTGGATCGTTTGTTGTTTTTATTATTTGTCATACGTCGTCGTACAACATCGATGCGGATATTTCCCAGATTTTCAGGGATTGTCAACTGGAAGTTATACGATGACCTCCCATGCGACGCCGAACCCATGTGGGAGCGAGCCTGCTCGCGAATGCGGACTTTCATTCAATGAAGTTGTCGACTGACACAGCGCTTTCGCGAGCAGGCTCGCTCCCACAGGGTTTCAAGGTGTCTGTCGAGTCGTATTGCCCGTCAAATTGCGGCAAACTTCCTCCACCCCCAGCACCAGGCCGATTCATGGATAAATACGCCCCGCGCAACTGGCAACCCCACGAAAAGCCCAGCCTGCCCGGTTCCCCGTCGACCCCGTTACACTCCACGCCCAAGCGCCTGGCTTATGCGGCGGTTGGCGTGCTGGTGGCGGTGACCGGTGGATTGGGCAACTCGCTGGTGGTTGCCAACCTGCCTTACCTGCAAGGCTCGCTCGGCGCGACCACGGCGGAGATGGCCTGGCTGCCGGCGGCCTATGTGATGACCAACGTGTCGATGAACCTGCTGTTGGTGAAGTTTCGCCAGCAGTTCGGTTTGCGCGCATTCACCGAGGTGTTTCTGGTGCTGTATGCCCTAGTGACCTTCGGCCATTTGTTCGTCAACGATCTCAACTCGGCAGTGGCGGTGCGGGCTGCCCACGGCATGGTCGGTGCGGCGCTGAGCTCGCTGGGTCTGTATTACATGGTCCAGGCGTTCCCGGCGAAATGGCGGCTCAAAGCGTTGGTACTCGGCCTCGGCACGTCGCAGTTGGCGTTACCGCTGGCGCGGCTGTTTTCCGAAGACCTGTTGCAGATCGCCGAATGGCGCGGTTTGTACCTGTTCGAATTGGGCATGGCCCTGCTGTCACTCGGCTGTGTCTTGCTACTGAAATTGCCGCCCGGTGACCGCTTCAAAACCTTTGAAAAACTCGATTTCCTCACCTTCGCCATCCTCGCCACCGGTGTGGCGTTGTTGTGCGCGGTGTTGTCGCTGGGGCGGATCGACTGGTGGCTGGAGGCAGACTGGATCGGCGTGGCGCTGGCCTGTTCGATCGCGCTGATCATCATGGGCCTGGCCATCGAGCACAACCGCAGCAACCCGATGTTGATGACCCGCTGGCTGGGCAGCGGCACGATGATCCGCCTGGCGCTGGCGGTAACCCTGATTCGCATGGTCACCTCGGAGCAATCCACCGGCGCCGTGGGGTTCATGCAGAACCTCAACATGGGCTATGAGCAGTTGCACAGTCTGTACGTGGTGATGCTGATCGGTAGCATCGCCGGGCTTGCCACCAGCGCGTTGACCATCGACCCCAAACACCTGCTGATGCCGTTGATTATCTCGCTGGCGCTGATGGCCACCGGATCGGTGATGGACAGCTTTTCCAACAACCTGACCCGGCCGGCAAACATGTATTTCAGCCAGTTCCTGCTGGCATTCGGCAGTACGTTTTTTCTCGGCCCGACCATGGTCTTCGGCACGCGTAACGTGCTGACCAATCCGCGCAACCTGGTGAGTTTTTCCGTGCTGTTCGGGATCTGCAATAACCTCGGCGGACTGCTCGGCGCGGCGTTGCTCGGCACTTTTCAGATCGTGCGGGAGAAGTACCATTCCAGCCACATCGTCGATCATCTGGTGATGTCCGATCCCTTGGTGGCTGCGCGGGTGCAGAGCGGCGGCTCGGCCTTCGGCGGTTTGCTGGCGGACCCGAGCCTGCGCAATCTGGCCGGCATTCGCAGCCTCGCCAATGCGGCGACACGCGAAGCGAACGTGCTGGCCTATAACGATGTCTTCATGCTGATCGCGGTCATTGCCGTCCTGACCATGATCTGGCTTTCGATTCGCGCGTTGTGGCTGATGAGCACCACCAAAGCCATTGAGCCGACACCTTCCGTACCACCCAGCGGTGCCACTTCTTCATGACCGAACCGACCACCACAACCACCAACGCCATCGCCGCCACACCTGAAGGTGAGGCGCCGCCGTCATCACCGAATACCGCGCCACGTTCGCTGCGGGTGCGGATCATTTCTTCGCTGGGCTTTGCCGCCATCGCCATCGTCGGCGTGCTGATCGTGCTGTATGCGTGGCAACTGCCGCCGTTCAGCAGTGCGGTCGAAACCACCGAAAACGCCTTGGTGCGCGGGCAGGTGACGATCATCGGCCCGCAGCTCAGCGGCTATGTGTTCGAGGTGCCGGTGCAGGACTTCCAGTACGTCAAGGCCGGGGATCTGCTGGTGCGTCTGGACGACCGCATTTATCAGCAACGCCTCGACCAGTCTCTGGCACAACTGGCGGTGCAGAAGGCCGGACTGGCCAACGTCGTGCAGCAGCGCAACAGCGCTGAAGCGACGATCAAATTGCGCCAGGCAGTGCTCGCCGACAGCCAGGCGCAGTTGCGCAAGAGCGAGGCGGATCTGCGGCGTAATCAGGAACTGGTGCGCGACGGCTCGGTGTCCAAGCGCGAATTCGACGTGACTCTCGCTGCCAACGCGCAGAGCACGGCTTCTGTGGCGCAGGCCAAGGCCAATCTGGAAATCGCCCGGCAGGATCTGCAAACGGTGATCGTCAATCGCGGCTCGCTGGAGGCCGCCGTGGCCAGTGCCGAAGCAGCGGTGCAACTGGCGCGCATCGATCTGTCGAACACGCGGATCGTGGCTCCGCGCGACGGCCAGCTCGGGCAGATTGGCGTGCGCCTCGGCGCCTACGTCAACTCCGGCGCGCAATTGATGGCGCTGGTCCCGGACCAGAAATGGGTGATCGCCAACATGAAGGAAACCCAGATGGCCAACGTACGTGTCGGGCAACCGGTGCGCTTCACCGTCGACGCCTTGAACCACCGCAGATTCACTGGCCATGTGCAGCATATTTCGCCGGGCACCGGCTCGGAATTTGCCTTGCTTCAGGCTGACAACGCCACCGGCAACTTCGTCAAGATCGCCCAGCGCGTGCCGGTGCGCATCACCATCGATCCCGATCAGCAGGAAGAAGAACGCTTGCGGCCGGGGATGTCAGTGGTTGTCAGCATCGACACCGCCGCCGGCGACACCCAACCCCACTGATCAATGCATGACCCAAGGAGCGAGCCTGCTCGCTCCCACAGGATTAGTGCTCACGGGCTCTATTCATTCGGGCGAGGGGGTGACCCGGCAACTTTTGCGGTTGCGGATCTGCTCGTCGCTGGGCCTCTCGCGAACGAATTCGAAGCGCGGTTCGCCTTCGCTGTAATGCACCAGCCAACCCCATTCCAGTTCGCTTTCGTCCTGGCCGGGATGCGGTGGCCGGGCCCACCAGGGTTCTTTGCTGAGGATCTCGCGCATGGCAGCCTCCGGTTGATGGCAATCCTTGAACTATAGCTATCTGTCGCGAGTCGTCAGAACAGGCTGTGTAGAATCGGCGCGATCATGACGATATGGGGGGCAGGGCGATGATGGATGAAGTGCGCAGGGATGAACCGTCGAAACGGCTGTTTTTCGCTTTGGACTGCCCGCCGGCGCAGCGCAAGGCGATCGCCCAGTGGCGCGCGGAACTGGGCCTGCGCAGCGGCAAACCGGTGCCGGCGGATAATTTTCATCTGACTCTGCTGTTTCTTGGAGCGGTGCCGCTGGCGCAGATTCACGGCGTCTGCGAAGCAGCGAGCAGTGTGCGTATCCCCGGCGAAACGTTGCGCATTGGGCTGGATCGCTTGCAGGTCTGGCATCGCGCCGGTGTGCTATCGCTGGCACCGGAACAGGCGCCGCCCGCGTTGTTGCGCCTGGTCTACGCGCTGGAGCAGGCGATGCTGCCGTTCGGTTTTGACGAGCCCACCCACGAGTTCCGCCCGCACCTGACGCTGGCCCGCGAATACCGCGCGCCGGAGCCGGAAGCGCGCACGCCGCCGGAGTTCTTTCTGCGTGCCGAACGCTTCGCCTTGTTCGAATCGCACAAGGGTCGGTATCGGGTTTTGCAAGACTGGCCGCTGATCTGAACGAACAAAAAAAGGCGCCCGAAGGCGCCTGCAAATTCACCCGAGCCGAGGGAGCCGGGTGAGGCCGTTCAGAGCAGGGAGCAGCGGTGGTAAGGCGCTGCGTGAACGGAAAATTTTCAGCACTGCATTGCTTCATCGTGGGAGCGAGCCTGCTCGCGAAAGCGTCGGCACATCCAATATTTTCGTCGCCTGTCCTACCGCCTTCGCGAGCAGGCTCGCTCCCACATTTTTGATCATCGGTGTTTTTATTTACCGAGCTTCACCCGCGTCCAGCCGCGCGTCATGATCCGCTGCGTGGCAATCGGCTGATCCGGCACTGCATACAACGTCGCCATCACCGCTTGCGACGGATACGAGCCCGGTTCGTTGCGGATCGCTTCGTCCACCAATGGCGTGGCCGCTGCGTTGGCGTTGCTGTAGCCGATGCTGTTGGTGACTTCGGCGATGATGTCCGGGCGCATCAGGAAGTCCATGAACAGGTAGGCATTGTCGACGTTCGCCGCATCCCGGGGGATGGCGACCATGTCGTAGAAACTGCCGGCGCCTTCCTTGGGAATGCTGTAGTCGATAACCACGTTGTTGCCCGACTCCACTGCGCGGGCCTTGGCCTGCAGGACGTCGCCGGAGTAACCGACCGCTACGCAGATGTTGCCGTTGGCCAGATCGGAGATGTATTTCGAGGAATGGAAGTACGCCACGTACGGGCGGATTTTCATGAACAGCGCTTCGGCTTCGGCGATGTGCGCCTTGTCCTTGTCGTTCACCGGATAGCCCAGATAGTGCAGGGCGGCCGGGAGCATTTCGGTCGGCGAATCGAGGAAACTGATGCCGCAAGCTTTGAGCTTTTCCGCGTTCTCCGGTTTGAACAGCAAGTCCCAGGAGTTGGTCGGGGCGTTGGCGCCGAGTACTTCCTTGACCTTCGCCGGGTTGAAACCGATGCCGATCGAGCCCCACATGTACGGGAACGCATGCGCGTTGTCCGGATCACTGGCGGCGGCGTTTTTCAGCAGCACCGGGTTGAGATTCTTCCAGTTCGGCAGCTTCGATTTGTCCAGCGGCTGGTAGACACCGGCCTTGATCTGCTTGGCCAGGAAACTGTTCGACGGCACCACGATGTCGTAGCCGGATTTGCCCGCGAGCAGGCGCGCTTCCAGGGTTTCGTTGCTGTCGAAGACGTCGTAGGTCACGCGAATGCCAGTCTCGTCTTCGAACTTTTTCACGGTGTCCGGCGCGATGTAATCGGACCAGTTGTAAACACGCAGCACCTTGTCGTTGGCCTGGGCGCCCATGACCATCGCGCCCATTAAGGACAGTGTCAGCAGAGTCCTGCCAAACATTTTCATCGGTACAACTCCCTTCTTCTTATTCAACAAAACAAAAACTCGGTGCACATAAAGCCTTGTGGCGAGGGGATTCATCCCCGCTCGGCTGCGAAGCAGTCGCAATACCTGAATACGGAGTCTTCAGGTAGAACTGCAGGGGCCGCTTCGCAGCCCAACGGGGATAAATCCCCTCGCCACAGTTGTTCATCGGTGTTGCTCAGGCAGTCGCCGCTGCCGGCTGTTGCCACGACTCGTTTGCGGTCTGATCCATCGCTTCCTGAATCGCCCGTTTGCGGTTGGCTTCTGCCTTGCGGCCGAAATACCAGACCAGGAAAGTCACCAGCGACACTGCCAGCAGAATCAGGCTGGCCACGGCATTGATCTCAGGCTTCACACCCAGACGCACCGCCGAGAACACCTCCATCGGCAGCGTCGTCGAGCCCGGCCCGGAGACAAAACTCGCCAGCACCAGATCGTCCAGCGACAAGGCAAACGACATCATTCCGCCGGCGGCCAGCGACGGCGCGATCATGGGAATGGTGATCAGGAAAAACACTTTGAATGGTTTGGCGCCGAGATCCATCGCCGCTTCTTCTATCGACAGATCCAGCTCCCGCAGGCGCGCGGAGACTACCACCGCCACATAAGCGGCACAAAAGGTGGTGTGGGCGATCCAGATGGTGACGATGCCGCGCTCCTGCGGCCAGCCGATCATCTGCGCCATGGCCACGAACAGCAGCAACAGCGACAGACCGGTGATCACTTCCGGCATCACCAGTGGCGCAGTCACCAGGCCACCGAACAGCGTGCGGCCCTTGAAGCGGGTGATACGGGTCAGCACGAACGCTGCCAGGGTACCCAGTGCCACCGCAGCAACCGCGGTGTAGCAGGCGATTTCCAGCGAGCGCAGCACCGAGCCCATCAGTTGCGTGTTGTCGAGCAGGCCGACATACCATTTGATCGACCAGCCACCCCACACCGTCACCAGTTTCGAGGCGTTGAACGAGTAGATCACCAGAATCAGCATCGGCAGATAAATGAACATCAAGCCGAAGATCAGCATGAACTTGGAAAAGTTGAAGCGTTTCATCCCCGTGCCTCCATCTCTTTGGCCTGGCTGCGGTTGAACAGCAGAATCGGCACAATCAGGATCAACAGCATCACCACCGCCAGCGCGGAAGCCACCGGCCAGTCGCGGTTATTGAAGAACTCCTGCCACAGCACGCGACCGATCATCAGCGTCTCCGGGCCACCCAGCAGTTCTGGAATCACGAACTCGCCGACCACCGGAATGAACACCAGCATGCAACCGGCAATGATGCCGTTCTTGGCCAGCGGCACGGTGATCTTCCAGAAGTTGTTGAAGTTGCTCGAACCCAGATCCTGCGCGGCTTCCAGCAGGCTGTTGTCGTGCTTGACCAGGTTGGCGTAGAGCGGCAGCACCATGAACGGCAGATAGGCATAGACCACGCCGATGTACACCGCAGTGTTGGTGTTGAGGATCTCGATCGGGTGATCGGTGAGCCCGGTCCACATCAGGAACCCGTTGAGCAGACCGTTGTTGCTGAGGATGCCCATCCACGCATACACGCGGATCAGGATCGCCGTCCAGGTCGGCATCATGATCAACAGCAGCAGGACGTTTTGCGTTTCCTTGCCGGTCTTGGTGATCGCGTAGGCCATCGGGAAACCGATCACCAGGCACATCAGCGTGCTCAGTGCCGCGACCTTCAGCGAGCCGAGATACGCCGACAGGTACAGCTCGTCTTCGCCGAGCAGGGTGTAGTTGCCGATGTTCAGCAGCAGCTGGAATTTCTGTTCGGCGAAGGTGTAGATCTCCGAGTACGGCGGAATCGACAGCGCGGCTTCCGAGAAGCTGATCTTCATCACCAGAAAGAACGGCAGCATGAAGAACAGGAACAGCCAGATGAACGGAATGCCGATCACCAGTTTTCGTCCGCTGGGCACCAGGCGCAAGAATTGCTGATTGAAAGTTCTCATGAGCGCAGCACCACGCCGCTGTCGTCTTCCCACCAGACGTAGACCTTGTCGTCCCATGTCGGTCGCGCGCCACGGCGTTCGGCATTGGCCATGAACGACTGGACGATCTTGCCGCCGGGCAGCTCGACGTAGAACACCGAGTGGCCGCCGAGGTAGGCGATGTCGTGGACCTTGCCTTCGGACCAGTTGTAGCGGAACTCCGGTTGGGTGGTGCTGACGAGCATTTTTTCCGGGCGAATGGCGTAGGTGATCGACTTGTCCTGCACCGACGTGCTGACGCCGTGACCGACATAGATCTTCTGCTGCAAGTCCGGGCTGTGAATGATTGCGTGGCCTTCCAGATCTTCCACCACGGTGCCGTCAAAGGCGTTCACGTTACCGATGAATTCGCAGACCATGCGGCTTACCGGCGCTTCATAAATGTCCACCGGACTGCCGATCTGCGCGATCCAGCCCAGGTGCATGATCGCGATGCGCTGGGCCATGGTCATGGCTTCTTCCTGGTCGTGGGTGACCATGACGCAGGTCACGCCGACGCGCTCGATGATTTCCACCAGCTCAAGCTGCATCTGCGAACGCAGCTTTTTATCCAGCGCACCCATCGGCTCGTCGAGCAGTAACAGCTTCGGCCGTTTGGCCAACGAGCGGGCGAGCGCCACGCGCTGCCGCTGGCCGCCGGACAACTGGTGCGGGCGGCGCTTGGCGTATTGGGTCATGTGCACCAGACGCAGCATTTCTTCGACGCGGGCATCGATTTCGCTGGCCGGCAAACGGTCCTGTTTGAGGCCGAAGGCGATGTTCTGTGCCACGGTCATGTGCGGGAACAGCGCGTAGGACTGGAACATCATGTTGATCGGCCGCTCGTACGGCGGCATGTCAGTGATGTCTACGCCATCGAGCAGAATCCGCCCCTCGGTCGGCCGCTCGAAACCGGCGAGCATGCGCAGCAGAGTCGATTTGCCCGACCCGGAACCGCCCAGCAGCGCGAAGATTTCGCCCTGATGGATCTCCAGGGACACATCGTCCACGGCCACGGTTTCGTCGAACTTCTTGGTGACACGATCGACTTTCACCAGCACCTTTTTCGGTTGCTGCTGACCTTCGAGTGCCTTGCGGTAAGTGCTGGAGGCGTTTGCCATGTGAAACTCCCAACAGGTGTCGTGTGCCTGGCCAATGTGGCCGGGCTTAAGTGGATTGCGGAGCGGTCCGGAATGCCTGTCAGCTGGCGCAGAACCTGTGGGAACGAGCCTGCTCGCGAATACGGAGTGTCAGTCGACATCATCGTTTGCTGATACACCGCTTTCGCGAGCAGGCTCGCTCCCACAGGGGATATGCGTTGACCTGAGTGGCCTTTGTCCGTACCGATCCGGCTTGTTCGGCGCCGCCGTCCTGGCTGCCTGGTCGTACTTGTTGTTATCACGGGTGTTGCAGTTCACGACTGGCGGATGTGCAAACGCACACCCGCCAGGCGTGGGGGCAGTAAATCGTTATCTGGTTTGGGATTGCGTCAGCGCTGACTGCGCCGCGCCGCCCGTTGCCGGCACGCTGCGCCGAACGCCTGGAAAATCCTCAGGTAGTTCGGGTTGTCCAGCACCTGCCATTCCGGGTGCCATTGCACGCCGAGGGCGAAGGTCGGGCTGTGCTCGACCGAGATCGCTTCGATCAGGCCGTCCGGCGCCACGGCTTCAGCACGCAGGCTGGGGGCGAGGCGGTCGATGCCCTGACTGTGAATCGAATTGACCTGAAATTCGTCGGGCAGCTCCAGCGCTTCGAACACACCGCCAGCGATCACACTGACCGCATGGGCCGGGGCGTATTGCACCGCCACGTCCGGGCTGTCGGCTTCACGGTGATCGAGCATGCCGGGCAGCTCGTGCACCTTCTGATGCAGGCTGCCGCCGAAGGCCACGTTCATTTCCTGGAAGCCACGGCAGATGCCAAGCACCGGAACGCCCGCTGCGATAGCTGCACGCAATAAAGGAAGGGTGGTGGCGTCGCGGGCCGGATCATGATCCGTGCCGGGGGCGCTGGCCGGGCCTTGATAGTGGAAGGGTTCCACGTTCGAGGGAGAGCCGGTGAGCAACAGACCGTCGAGCTGACCGAGCAGGTCATCGATTTCAGTCAGGTTGCCGAGGGAAGGAATGACCAGTGGCAACCCTTCAGCGCCAACGCTGACAGCACGTAGGTACTTGTCGCCGCTGATGTGATAGGGGTGCAGGCCAATCTGTTTGACGCACGCAGTAACGCCGATCAATGGCTTGAATGCCATTTTTATTCACCTCGAAGTCTGTCACTTGAACGAGCTTTTCCGGAGCTTAGCCTCGTTGATTTTAATTAACAACTGCCATGTAAAAAATTCTAAACGCCGTTTATCAAATCGCTCAGGTTTACCGGGGTTTGCCGGCGGATATGGCACGAGAGTGTTAAGAAAAGCCCGAAAAATAAAGGCTGCAGGGCAGGGTGTTCGCTATTGACTTCACTTTGCCTTTCGGATTGACTGGCTGCGCAACACAGTGGTGAACATAATAATTAACAGCTAAATAGGTGCATCATGTCGGTCCCTCTGCGTACCGTTCAACTCAACGAAGCCAACGCATTCCTTAAGAAATATCCTGAGGTTTTGTACGTCGACCTTCTGATTGCGGATATGAACGGTGTGGTGCGCGGCAAGCGCATCGAACGCACCAGTCTTCATAAGGTGTACGAAAAAGGTATCAACCTGCCGGCGTCGCTGTTCGCGCTGGACATAAACGGCTCAACGGTGGAAAGCACCGGTCTGGGCCTGGATATTGGCGATGCCGATCGCATCTGCTACCCGATCCCTGGCACCCTGAGCATCGAGCCGTGGCAAAAACGCCCGACCGCTCAATTGCTGATGACCATGCACGAGATCGAAGGCCAGCCGTTCTTCGCCGACCCGCGTGAAGTGCTGGCCAACGTTGTGCGCAAATTCGACGACCTCGGCCTGACCATCTGCGCGGCGTTCGAACTCGAGTTCTACCTGATCGACCAGGACAACGTGAATGGCCGTCCGCAGTCGCCGCGTTCACCGGTATCCGGCAAGCGTCCGGTGTCGACCCAGGTTTACCTGATCGACGACCTCGACGAATACGTCGACTGCCTGCAAGACATCCTCGAAGGCGCGAAAGAGCAGGGCATCCCGGCTGACGCCATCGTCAAGGAAAGCGCCCCGGCGCAGTTCGAAGTCAACCTGCATCACGTCTCCGACCCGATCAAGGCCTGCGATTACGCGGTCCTGCTCAAGCGTCTGGTGAAGAACATCGCCTACGACCACGAGATGGACACGACTTTCATGGCCAAGCCGTATCCGGGCCAGGCCGGCAACGGTCTGCACGTGCACATTTCGATTCTGGACAAAGAAGGCAACAACATCTTCGCCAGCGAGGATCCCGAGCAGAACGCCGCACTGCGTCACGCGATCGGCGGTGTGCTCGAGACCCTGCCGGCGCAAATGGCCTTCCTCTGCCCGAACGTCAACTCGTACCGCCGCTTTGGCGCGCAATTCTATGTGCCGAACTCGCCAAGCTGGGGCATCGACAACCGCACCGTGGCCGTGCGCGTGCCGACCGGTTCGGCGGATGCCGTGCGCATCGAGCACCGCGTCGCCGGTGCCGATGCCAACCCGTACCTGCTGATGGCTTCGGTGCTGGCCGGCATTCACCACGGCCTGACCAACCAGATCGAGCCCGGCGCACCGGTCGAAGGCAACAGCTACGAGCAGAACGAGCAGAGCCTGCCGAACAACCTGCGCGACGCCCTGCGCGAGCTCGACGACAGCGAAGTCATGGCGCGCTACATCGACCCGATGTACATCGACGTGTTCGTCGCGTGCAAGGAAAGCGAGCTGGCCGAGTTCGAGAACTCGATTTCTGACCTTGAGTACAACTGGTATCTGCATACGGTCTGAAGATCAAAAGCCCCTCACCCTAACCCTCTCCCGGAGGGAGAGGGGACTGACCGCGTCGTCTGGAGATATCCGGCGACCTGAACGATCCAGTCGATGATGGATTCGGCAAAGATTTTTCAGGTCGGCGCAGTTACCAGACGTCCCCCGATCGGTCCCCTCTCCCTCTGGGAGAGGGCTAGGGTGAGGGCAGCGATTCCCGGCCAGACAAAGCAACCAGACCAACCCCCAAATTCCCCCTTGTCGAGCTCAAAACAATGACCACAACCCGCAACGACTGGGAACAACGCTTCCAGTCCCTGTCCATCGAATCCCGCGCCTTCATCAACGGTGAATACCGCCCGGCCATCAGTGGCGACACCTTCGAATGCCTGAGCCCGGTCGATGGCCGCTTTCTTGCCGCCGTCGCCAGCACCGATGAAGCCGACGCCAACCTGGCCGTCGAAGCCGCGCGCCAGTCGTTCAACTCCGGCATCTGGGCGAAAAAAGCCCCGGCAGAGCGCAAGCGCGTGCTGATCCGCTTCGCCGATCTGATCCTGCAACACCAGGAAGAACTGGCGCTGCTGGAAACCCTCGACATGGGCAAGCCGATCAGCGATTCGATGAGCATCGACATCCCGGCGACCGCCAACGCGATCCGCTGGAGCGCCGAGGCCATCGACAAGATCTACGACGAAGTCGCTGCCACGCCCCACGACCAACTTGGCCTCGTCACTCGCGAGCCCTCGGGTGTGGTCGCCGCCATCGTGCCGTGGAATTTCCCGCTGATCATGGCCAGCTGGAAATTCGCCCCGGCGCTGGCGGCGGGTAATTCGTTCATCCTCAAGCCTTCGGAAAAATCACCGCTGACCGCTATCCGCATCGCGCAACTGGCGCTGGAGGCGGGTATTCCGAAGGGCGTGTTCAACGTGCTGCCGGGCTACGGTCACACCGTCGGCAAGGCGCTGGCGTTGCACATGGACGTCGACGTGCTGGCCTTCACCGGCTCCACGGCGATCGCCAAGCAGCTGATGATCTATGCCGGGCAGAGCAACATGAAACGCGTCTGGCTCGAGGCCGGCGGCAAAAGTCCGAACGTGGTATTCGCCGACGCACCGGATCTGCGCGCAGCTGCTCAAGCGGCGGCCAGTGCCATCGCCTTCAACCAGGGCGAAGTCTGCACTGCCGGCTCGCGTCTGCTGGTCGAGCGCTCGATTCGCGAGCAATTCATTCCGCTGCTGGTGGAAGCCTTGCAAGCCTGGAAACCGGGGCATGCGCTTGATCCGGCGACCACCGTCGGCGCCGTGGTCGACCAGCGTCAGCTCGATAACGTGCTGCGCTACATCAGCATCGGCCGCGAGCAGGGCGCCGAGTTGATTGCCGGCGGCCAGCGCACCCTCGAAGAAACCGGCGGCCTCTACGTGCAGCCAGCGATTTTCGACGGCGTGACCAACGCGATGACCATCGCTCAGGAAGAAATCTTCGGCCCGGTGCTGTCGCTGATCACCTTCGACACTGCCGAAGAAGCCCTGCAGATCGCCAACGACAGCATTTTCGGCCTCGCCGCCGGGGTGTGGACCAGCAACCTGAGCAAGGCGCACACCTTCGCTCGCGGCCTGCGCGCCGGCAGCGTCTGGGTCAACCAGTACGACGGCGGCGACATGACTGCGCCGTTCGGTGGCTTCAAGCAATCGGGCAACGGTCGCGACAAATCGCTGCATGCGTTCGACAAGTACACCGAACTGAAAGCGACCTGGATCAAGCTCTGATTCTTTTACAGCGGCGGTCGCCCCTGATTGGCGGCCCTCGGAGAAACCTATGAAACAGCAACACGTAAACAGCTACTACGCCGCCACCCGCAACGAAGTCATCGACTTCCCGATTCTCGAAGAAGCGCTGGACTGCGACGTCTGCGTCATCGGCGCCGGTTACACCGGTCTGTCCTCGGCGCTGTTCCTCAGCGAAGCCGGCTACAAAGTCACCGTGCTGGAAGCGGCGAAAGTCGGCTACGGCGCCAGCGGTCGCAATGGCGGGCAACTGGTCAACTCCTACAGCCGCGACGTCGATGTCATCGAAGAGCGCTACGGCGACAAGACTGCAGAAATCCTCGGCAGCATGATCTTCGAAGGTGCCGATATCATTCGTTCGCGCATCAAGGATTACGACATCAAGTGCGACTACCGCTCGGGCGGTATTTTCGCGGCGATGAATAAGAAACAGCTCAACGGCCTGGCCGAGCAGAAGCGCAACTGGGAACGCTACGGCAACCGCAATCTGAAGATGCTGGATGCAGCGGATATTCGTCGCGAAGTCGGCTCCGACGCCTACGTTGGCGGCTTGCTGGACATGCAGGGTGGCCACGTTCATCCGTTGAACTTGGCCCTCGGCGAAGCCGCCGCCATCGTGCGTTTGGGCGGCAAGATCTACGAACAGTCGGCGGCGGTCGAAATTACCTATGGCGAGCCGATCACTGTGCGCACTGCCAAGGGGCTGGTCCGCGCCAAATACCTGCTGATCGCCGGCAATGCTTATCTGCCGCAAGGTCTCGACAACCGCGTTACCGCGAAAAGCATGCCGTGCGGCTCGCAGATCGTCGTCACCGAACCGCTGACCGAGCAGCAGGCACGCAGTCTGATCACCAACAACTATTGCGTGGAAGATTGCAACTACCTACTGGATTACTACCGCCTCACCGCTGACAACCGCCTGCTTTACGGTGGTGGTGTGGTCTACGGCGCGCGGGAGCCGGACGATATCGAGCAGCTGATTCGGCCGAAGATCCTCAAGACCTTTCCGCAGCTCAAAGACGTGAAGATCGACTACCGCTGGACCGGCAACTTCCTGCTGACCATGTCGCGCATGCCGCAATTCGGCCGCATCGAAAAGAACGCCTACTACATGCAGGGCTACAGCGGCCACGGCGTCACCTGCTCGCACCTGGCCGGCAAACTGATCTCGGAAATGATCCGCGGCGACGCCGAACGCTTCAACGCCTTCGCCTCGCTGCCGCACATGCCGATGCTCGGCGGCCGCACCTTCTCCGCACCGCTCACCGCTCTGGGTGCCGTCTACTACTCCCTGCGCGACCGTTTCGGCGTCTGATTGACCTCACCGGCGGCGGTCCGAAAGACCCCGCCGGTTTTTCACTTAGGCAAAAGCACTGATGTCCACTGTGGGAGCGAGCCTGCTCGCGAAGAGGCCATATCAGGCGATATCGAGTCGCCAGACACTACGCTTTCGCGAGCAGGCTCGCTCCCACAGCGACTGTATTGCCAAGGCCAACAGGACTTTTGCCGCACCATCCATCGAACCTGCTGAGCAACACCGGCAAACGTGATTTAATAGCCGCCTTTCACGGTTCCGGGACACGGGAGCAACGTGATCCGCGCGACCTGCGCGTCACCCGCCACCCACCCCCATCGCCCTTAAGTCGCTCTTACATAAGGCTGTCATGGATACGGGTTCTCGACTCAAACTAGTACGCGAAAGCTACAAACTCTCCCAGCGCGAGCTCGCCCGGCGTAGCGGTGTGACCAACGCGACCATCTCGCTGATCGAACAGAACCGCGTCAGCCCCTCCGTCAGCTCGCTGAAAAAGCTGCTCGAAGGCATACCGATGTCCCTGGCCGACTTCTTCACCTTCGACCAGCCCCCGCGCGAACACCAATACGTATTCCGCGCCAACGAACAACCCGACCTCGGCCGCCACGGCCTGCGCCTGCTGCTCATCGGCGCCTCGGTGCCCAGCCGCCAGATGCGCCTGCTCCGCGAACAATACGCCCCCGGCGCCAGCTCCGGCGAAGAGCCGATCGTGCATGCCGAAGGTGAAGAGTGCGGCTTGGTCACGCGTGGCACGGTGGAATTGACCGTGGACGGGCAGGTGAGTGTGCTGAGTGCGGGGGACGGGTATTACTTTCCGACCACGTTACCGCACAAGTTTCGCAATATCGGCGCGGATGAGGCTGAGATTATCAGCGCGAATACGCCGGCGAATTTTTGAGGGCTTGCGTTTCGCATTGCTTCATTAAGGTTGATGTTAGGAAAACGCGGGCCACATGCGGTGTTTTCCTGCGAAGCATTCCGATGCTGAAATCTTCGCAATGTCTTCGGGCGATGACCACTCGTCCGGCGTATCGCACGTTCGCCCCACAGCTTCTTCCAATGCTGTAACTCCCCACGCAAAGGAAGAGCAACCATGCTGAACCATAGATTTGCGGTGATTACCCTCGCGGCGTTGCTGTTCGGCAGCGCGCCGTATGCGCTAGCGGCTGGCGAAACGTCGACCCCGAAGGCGAGCGACGGCACCAGCCAGACTCGTGAACCGGCGTCTCCAGCCACCAACGCCGACCCGGATGCAGATTCGCTGCCCCAAGGTGGTGATGGTGGCAAAACCGACAATGGGCCGGTGCCATCTGCCTCCAAACCCACCCCTGCGGGTCAACCATCCGGTAGCAGCAGTGGGGGCAGCGGCGGTGGTTAATGAGTATGTCGTACTAGAAAGCCCGGTCATTCAAGCCGGGCTTTTTTCTGTGTATGAGAAATTGTTTTTTCGATGATCCGATGTCTCTTCCGAGATGCCGGGTCTGGTTATTTTTGCCATTCGTCAGCCCCTCTGCATTTTCGCCGCTCGCCTTATTCCAATGCATACCTTACCCCCGCAAAGGAACCGCCAACATGCGCAAATCCAACCTCGCAGCACTGACCCTGGCCACGCTGTTATCCGCCACTTCGCTCTACGCGACAGCCGCCAGCGACACCCCGGCGCCCACCGCCAACGACGGCAACAGCCAAACCAATCCGAGTGCGCCGGAAGACATTCATTCCAACGGTGCCACCGTGCCCAAAGGCACGCAGGGCAATACCACCAACAATGACGGCTCGACACCTGCGGGTTCCAAGCCCAGTGGTTCGAAGCAATCGAACGACAGCGGCACCAGCAGCGGTGCCGGTGAGGGCTGATAGTGGATTCAGAAGCCGAAAGCCCGGCATCTAGCCGGGCTTTTTATCAGGCAATCGCTGGTTACTGAAGCTATTTAGCCTTCCAGTTGCCGCCACTGTTCTCACAATCAATCTTTGCCTGCGCCAGGTGCTCGCCGTCGTAGTAATACGTGGTGACTTTGGCGTTGTCGGGCATGTTCAGCGGTTTGGCGCTTTTGTCTTTGCTGGTCGAGTGCGGGTTGGCCAGGGATTCCTGGGTGAGGCGGGCGGTGCAGGTGGCCTGGTAGTGGTCGTCGCAGCGATCGACTTTTTTCTTGGTGGCGTTGAGGGTGTCCTTGCTTTCGTTGCTGCAGGACCAGTTGATGGAGTCCACGGGCATGCCTTCGTATTCGTAGCAGCTGTGGGTTTCCACCGCTGGCACCGAGGCGCTGGAGGAGCGGGTCTGCACGTCGCAGCCTTCAGCCATGACGCAGGTGGGGATGATGGCGAACGTGGCGATCAGGAGCAGCAGTCGGGTTTTCATCGGCAATTCCTCTCCAATGGCGCCGCGTCTGATCGGTGATTTGGCGCTTGTCTGGTTTCGAGGCGGCGAGGGCGGGCAAGGTTCAATCGGCTTTGCGCTGCGCCATCTTCGCGTACACTGCGCAACAATCAGAAACATTCAGCGCAGGATTCGATTCCCATGGCCCAAACCCTCGAACGCGCTATCGCCATTGCCGCCACGGCCCACACCGGGCAGGTGGACAAGGGCGGGGCGCCGTACATTCTGCATCCGCTGAAAGTCATGTTGCGCATGCACACGCTGGAGGAGCGCATCGTCGCTGTGCTGCACGATGTGGTCGAGGATTGCGGGCTGAGTCTGGATGATTTGCGTGGGGAAGGGTTCAGCGAAGAGGTGCTGGCTGCGATTGCGGCAGTGACCAAAGTGCCCGGCGAGTCCTACGAGGACTTTGTCGATCGTGCCGCGCAAAACCCGATCGGCCGGGTGGTGAAGCTGGCGGATCTGGAAGAGAACAGCGATATCTCGCGGATCGCCTCGCCGAGTTGGGAGGATCTGGAGCGGATCGAGAAATATCGGCGGGCGATTGCACGCCTTCGCACGTAGGAATGCAAATCCCCCTGTAGGAGCTGCCGAAGGCTGCGATCTTTTGATTTTGATTTTGATTTTGATTTTGAAGATAAAGATCAAAAGATCGCAGCCTTTGGCAGCTCCAGGGGGGGCCGTAGTGTGTCAGTTGGATAGCCAGGAAGGCGAACTATGAAATCCTGGTGGTGGGCTGAATGTGGTGTTTATCCTGACGCACCATTTGAGCCAGATGGTGCTGCTGCATTTCGCGCCGGCGTTGTGAGTGCAGGTGCGGCGGGCGAGGGAGGAGGCGAAGGGCCAATCTGCATCGGATCGTTAATCCGCAGAGGCCTACAGCAGCCTATCACTCTGGGGTTGATGTGGCTGCAGCAGAGGGCGTAATGCTTACGAGACCCGAGGTGATATCGACCGCAATTTGGAAGGTACCATCGATTTCAGCCTTTAAACGCTTTCCTGAAGTGGCTTCAGCATTAAACATGATGATCTTGTATGTTTCTTCCAGAGCTTTAGTGCGGAGTTTCTTGAGGGCCGTACGCTTTTTAGTACCGAAAAACGATGGAGCAGCGTTAAATGCCTCGCCCGCAAGGCTCGCATTTTGTGAATTCGCGAAAATATCAAAGCTGTTGCGGTTTTCATTGCCAAATTCTACGACGTATTCATCAAAGGGGAAGTGCTTGTGCTTCAGCAGGGCTGCAATGCCATGAAGAATCACTAAGTCGGACATGATTCTATTTGCTGCTTCGAACAAGGAAACGTGCGGATAGGGGCCATGACCTAATCGATCCCTTTTTAACGCGAGCATGAGCTCCACTCCCGTCTTTCCGGCTATCGATGCCCCGATGACTGCAAGTTCTCGATGAAAATCTTCAGTTATCGCATCGATATTCTCTAGCGTTAACTTGCGAACGGGTTGTCGCATCAATTGCTCCATAGCGGCGGGGGGCGTTCACACTAAGATTTTGGTGAGCAACTGTCCAGAAAGCCTTATGCGTGGCCGAGCGCAATCGCGAACGAAACGACGATCATGCAGGCGAAGGCGAAGTTGAGATTCATGGGCTGTTCATCCTGAGCTTTTGAGAGTGGGGCCATTGTGAACAGGCGCAGCGCAAAGAAAAAATTCGCCGTGTTGATTGCAATGATCGAAAGCATTGATAGCCGTTGCGTTTGTATTTGCCTGAGACTTTCGCTAGTGTCGCTGAAACCTGCAACAACAAGCACAAACAGGCATAACCATGCACGACCACTCCATCGCCGAATTGCCGTCCCTGCGCCGGCAGAAAATCCTTTTGCTTCTCGAACGTGACGGCAAGGTCATGGCCTCCGAGCTTAGCCAGCATTTCGCAGTGTCCGAAGACACCATCCGCCGCGACCTTGCCGAGCTGGACAGCGCCGGACTGGTGCAGCGGGTGCATGGCGGGGCGCTGCCGCGACCGAAAGACTCGGGCAAAGATTACTTCACCCGCCTGGATGAGACCGACGAGGTCAAGGTGCGCCTGGCGCAATTGGCGGCGCAGCACATCGAGGACGGGCAGATTGTGCTGTTCGATTCCGGCTCGACCACGTTGCAGGTCGCCCGCGCATTACCGTCCGACATCCGCATCACCGCCGTGACCGCGTCACCGCTGACGGCGATTGCCTTGTCCGAATACAAGGGCGTGAAAGTGATTCTGGCGGGCGGTGAATTGAATCCGCATTCGATGTCGGCCAGTGGTCAGGAAGCGCTGCGATTGCTCGCGGGAATCAAGGCGGATCTGGCGATTACCGGTGTGTGTGCAATTCATCCCGAGGTCGGGATCACCTCGCTGCATTTCGATGAGGTGCCGATCAAACAGGCGATGCTCGACAGCGCGACGCGGGTGATTGCAGTGACCACGGCGGACAAGCTGGGCGCGGTGGAGCCGTTTGTGGTGGCGCCGTGTACGCGCCTGCATACGTTGATTACCGAGCGGCATCCGGGGGCGAATGTCGAGGATTATCGGCGGCTGGGGATTGTGGTGGAGCAGTTGCCGGATTGAATTTTGTGTGGGGTTTGAGGGCCTCTTCGCGAGCAGGCTCGCTCCCACAGGGGATCTGCAGTGAATAAATGACTTTGTAGGAGCTGCCGAAGGCTGCGATCTTTTGATTTTGATTTTTAAAAGCAGGATCAAAAGATCGCAGCCTTCGGCAGCTCCTACGGGTAATGGATCAGCGCAACCGTTCGAGCATCTGGTAATACCACATCCCCGCCGCCAGCAACGGGTTGCCCAGCAGGTCGCCCATCGGTACGCGAATGTGCTGGCACGCGGCGAAGGTGTCGAATTGCTCCATTTGCCCGGTGATCGCGCGGCTCATGATCTCGCCCATGATGTGCGTGGTGGCGATGCCGTGTCCCGAGTAGCCCTGGCAATACCAGACGTTGTCCGAGAGCTTGCCCAGTTGCGGGATGCGGTTGATGACGATGCCCATCGCGCAGCTCCACTGGTAATCGATCGGCACGCCTTTGAGCGCCGGGAATGTGCGCTCGATGCACGGGCGCAGTTCCGCAGCGATGTCGCGCGAATCCTTGCCGCTGTAGTTGGCGCCGCCGCCGAACAGCAAACGGCCGTCGGCGGTCAGCCGGTAGTAATCGAGGACGAAGCGGCAGTCGTACACGGCGAGGTCTTCGGGGTTGATCTGTTGCGCCAGATCACCGAGCGGCGCGGTGGTGACGATGCCGCCCATGGCCCGGAAAATCTTGCCCTTGAGCTGGCCCGGTTCGAGCTTGTGATAGACGTCACCGGCGAGCATCACCTGATTGGCGTCGATCTGACCGTGAGCGGTGCGCACGCCAGGTGTGTCGCCGTGAATGATCTCCAGCACTTCACTGTTTTCGAAGATCAGCACGTCCAGGCTTTCGGCTGCGCGTGCTTCGCCAATGCACAGGTTGAGCGGGTGCAGGTGCATGTTGCGGGTGTTCTTGATCGCGCCGTGGTACAGGTCGCTTTGCAGCAGGTCGCGAATCTGGCTGCGGTCGAGCAGGCTCACCTCATCGCCGAGACCTCGGCGCACGGCTTCGTCGTAGTCCTTGCGCAGATCGGTCATGTGACTCGGCTTGTACGCCGCGTGCAAATGGCCGTGTTTGAGGTCGCACTGGATCGCATATTTCTCGACGCGCTCGCGGATGATTTCATGCCCGCGCCAGCGCAGATGCCAGATGAAATCGTCCACATCATCGCCAAGTTTCGTGCGCATCTGTTTGCGCATCGCGCCGTCGCCGGAAAGGCTGCCGGTGACTTGCCCGCCATTGCGCCCGGTGGCGCCCCAGCCGATCTTGTGGCTTTCGACGATGGCGACTTTCAGGCCTTTTTCCGCCAGCTCGACGGCAGTGGCGACGCCAGTGAAACCGCCGCCGATGATCACCACATCGACCTTGTGCCGGCCTTGCAGGGTCGGGTAGTCGGTGTCCTGGTTGAGGGTGGCGGTGTAGTAGGAATTGCAGCGAATGGTCATGTCGGGGTCCACAAAAAATTCCAGGTTCGAAGTGCATTCCCTGTGGGAGCGAGCCTGCTCGCGAAAGCGGTGTGTCAGTCACCCAAAATGTTGAATGTGATGACGCCTTCGCGAGCAGGCTCGCTCCCACAGGTTCGGTGTCGGATCGTTAAGCCTCGGTCAGGTACCACCGCCAATCCTGCTCACCCACTTCAGCCATGAACTGCCGATATTCGGCACGCTTCACCGCCAGATACACCCCAAGGAATTCCTGGCCCAACGCCTCCCGTGCCCACGTGGAACTTTCCAGCGCCTGCAACGACGTCAGCCAATCGGTCGGCAGCAGTTCTTTCGCCTGGGCATAACCATTGCCCTCGACCGGTGCCCCCGGATCCAGCTCTTCACGGATGCCACGGTGAATGCCGGCGAGGATCGCTGCCGCTGCCAGATACGGGTTGGCATCGGCGCCGCAGATGCGGTGTTCGATGTGTCGTGTCGGCGCCGGGCCGCCGGGTACGCGCAGGCTGACGGTGCGGTTATCGACACCCCAGGTCGGCGCCAGTGGCGCGTAGCTGTTGGCCTGGAAACGCCGGTAAGAGTTGGCGTTGGGGCAGAACAGCAGCAGCGAATCGAGCAGCGAGGCGAGCATGCCGCCGATCGCCGTGCGCAACAGCGGTGTGCCGGCCGGGTCTTCAGAGGCGAACAGATTACGCCCCTCGGCATCGGCGAGACTGACGTGCATGTGCATGCCGGTGCCGGCCAGATCATCGAACGGCTTGGCCATGAACGTCGCCTGCATGCCGTGCTTGTGCGCCACGCCTTTGACCAGACGTTTGTAGCGCACCGCCTGATCCATCGCCTCCAGCGCATCGCCGTGTTCGAGGGTGATTTCCACTTGCCCCGGGGCGTATTCGGAAATCGCCGTGCGCGCCGGAATACCGTGCAGTTTGCAGGCGCTGTAGAGGTCGGCGAGGAACGGCTCGATCTGCTCCAGCTCGCGCAAACCGTAGACTTGCGTGTGTCGCGGTCGTCCGCCGTCAGCGTCCAGCGCTGGTTGCGGGCGGCCGTTGTGATCGCGTTTGGCGTCGAGCAGATAGAACTCCAGCTCGCACGCCATGATCGGGTGATAACCCTCGGCCTTGAGCCCGTCGATGACTTTGATCAGCAGGTGCCGAGGATCAGCGACGCTCGCCGGCAGGCCCTCGCTCGGGTGCATGCTCACCTGCACCGCAGCGGTCGGAATCTGCCGCCACGGCAGGCGCATCAGACTGCCTTGCAGCGGATAGGCGCGGCAGTCGATGTCGCCGACGTCCCAGACCAGACCGGAGTTTTCCACGTCCTCGCCTTGTACGGTGAGGCCAAGGATGGTGCTCGGCAGCGGTCGGCCGCTTTCATACACGGCGAGCAGTTCTTCTCGGTGCAACAGCTTGCCGCGCGGCACGCCGTTGGCGTCGAGGATGAACAGTTCGATCATGTCGATATCGGGGTTCTGTTCGAGGAACAGGCGTGCGTCTTCGATGGCTGCGAATTTCATGGCAAATCACTCACGGTGGCGCCGCACAGGCGCGCAGATTCGGCCGGACACGACGCGACAAAAAGGCGTAGGTGTCCCGGCAGGGATATCAGGAAAATCGGGAAATTGACTGTCGCGGTTTCAGCTCACGCGATCAGGCAGGAACGGCGATATCCGGCGGGCGTGCGGAGTGACGCAGCTTGGAGCGGCGCAGGGCCATGGGCAGATTGACGATGCGGTTCATACGCGGCCCCGGTTGCAGGGGGCGCGTACAGCAGAGACGTGCAACCTTTGAGATTGTTGTGGTGACGTACTCATAACGCGTGTTTCCGTTGGCGGAAAGCGTCGGCGGCAGGGCGGGCCCGGCAACCGGTGTGCCCGGATAGTAAGGGGGAATTTGCGCGCGTGTAAATGGAAGATTCGTCGGTGGCGCTTTCCGGCGTTTGGGCTGCTTGACCGAGTTGCCTTTTTCGCGAGCAGGCTCGCTCCCACAGGAGAATGCATTTCAACTGTGGGAGCGAGCCTGCTCGCGAATGGCCGCACCTCGATCCAGAGTCAACACGCCGAGCCCGCCGCTTCGCCATTCAGCGCAGCACGTAATCGTCCGGTTCCGGTGCGGGCGGCAACGGCGAGACGCCCAGTTCGTACAGCACATCGCGCTCCAGGGTGCGCACCAGCGCATCGGTCGGCAGATCGTTTTCATCGCGCCCGAACGGGTCTTCGAGTTCATCGGCAATCGCGTCGAAGCCGAAAAAGGTGTAGCTGACAATCGCCGTGAACAGCGGCGTCAACCATCCCAGCGATTGCGCCATGGCGAACGGCAGCAACAGGCAGAACAGGTAGATGGTGCGGTGCAGCAGCAGGGTGTAAGGGAAGGGCAGTGGCGTGTTCTTGATCCTGTCGCACACGGCCTGGGCCTGGCTCAGGCAGGTCAGGTGATTGGCCAGCAATTGATAACGCCATGGCGACAGCACACCGGCCGTTTCCAGCTCGGAACACTGGCGCCCGAGCTGATGAAGGATCTGTCCGCAGTGATCCGGCGCCTCCCCATCGATCGGCGGGCTGACCCAGTCGGCACTGGCCTGCTCCTCGCTATCTCCACGCAACCGCGCGTTCAGCGCGTGGGCGAAACCGCACAGGTTGCGCAACAGTTGCCTACGCAGGCGCGTGTCATCGATGCCTTGGGTTTCGCGCATCACCGCGCGCACCCGCAGCAGCACCTCGCCCCAGGCCTTGCGGCCCTCGTACCAACGGTCATAACAGGCGTTGTTGCGAAAGCTCAGGAAGATCGACAGCGACAGACCGAGCAGGGTGAACGGCGTCGAATTGATCTGGGCGAAGTAGCTCGGCACCAGAAGTTCGATCAGCACAATCGCCGCCGCGAGCAGTGTCAGCATCAAGGTGCGCACGGCGATGCGTTTGGCGATCGAGCCTCGGAGGGTGAACAGCACGGCGAACTGATTGGGTCTCGGTCTGACGATCATCTCGCGGTCCCGGTTGCGCGGCGAATCAGCCGCCGGTCATGTTCATGAAACGCACCACTTGCACGTCGTCGTTGACTTCGAAGTTGTGTCGATACGGCTTGAGTTTCATCGCCTCGATGATCGCGTTCTCCAGACGTTCCGGGTGGCCCGGATGGGCGCGCAACACCGCTTTGAGGTCCATCGAATGCTCGTTGCCCAGGCACAGCAGCAAGCGACCTTCGACGGTCAGGCGCACGCGGTTGCAGGTGCCGCAGAAGTTGTGGCTGTGCGGTGAAATGAAGCCCAGGCGAATGTTCGGCGCTTCGGCCACGCGCCAGTAGCGCGACGGCCCTTGCGTCGATTCGGTCGAGTCGATCAGGGTAAAGCGTTCGGCGATGCGTTCGCGCACTTGCGCGCTGGAGTAGAAGGATTCGGCGCGGCTGTGTTCGGCGATCGCGCCCAGCGGCATTTCTTCGATGAAGGAAATATCCAGATCACGCTCGATGGCGAAACTGACCAGATCGTTGATCTCGTGATCGTTGCGGCCCTGCATCACCACGCAATTGAGCTTGGTACGGGTGAAACCGGCGGCACGCGCGGCATCGATGCCGTCGATGACCTGCGCCAGATCGCCAGTGCGGGTCAGCTCTTTGAAGCGCTGCGGATCGAGACTGTCGAGGCTGATGTTCAGGCGCTTGACCCCGGCGTCGAACAGCGGCTGGGCCAGTCGGCCCAATTGTGAGCCGTTGGTGGTCAGGCACAGTTCACGCAGGCCGGGCAGGGCGGCGATCTGTTCGCAAAGTTGCACGACACCAGGCCGGATCAGCGGCTCGCCACCCGTGAGGCGGATCTTGCGCGTGCCGAGGGCAACGAAGCTTTGCGCTACCTGGAACAGCTCTTCGAGGGTGAGGATCTGCTGGCGCGGCAGGAACTGCATGTCCTCGGCCATGCAATACACGCAGCGAAAATCGCAGCGGTCGGTGACCGACAGGCGCAGATAATCCACGTGGCGGTTGTGACCATCGATCAATTCACGCTGTGTCATGGGCTCGCCTCGTGGATGTGGAGCGCCGCCAGCGGGCGCAGATCGCGCAGGGTAGGCTGCGCTCGCCACGCCGTCCAATCACTCTGGCTGACCGAGTGATTGACGGCGTCGATGATGCCTTACGGTGCGCCAAACATTGCCGTCCAGTAAATGCCGGCGTTGCTTTTCGGGTCGGTCGCGTAGGCGGCGCCCAGTTCCTGATATTGCGGATTCATCAGATTGGCGCAATGGCCGGGGCTGGCGAGCCAGCCGTCGACGACCTTGCCGACGGTGTCTTGCCCGGCGGCGATGTTCTCGCCGACCAGTTGCCCACTGTAACCGGATAGCTCGGCGCGGTCGCCCGGCGTGCGGCCGTCGCGGTCCTTGTGGTCGAGGTAATTGTTGTTGGCCATGTCGCGGCTGTGATCCTGAGCGACCGTGCCCAGCGTGGCGTTCCAGGCCAGCGGTGCTGCCGCCGCGAAGGACTGGCCGCCGCACTGGCGCGCCTGGCTGCGCGCGGTATTGAGTTGCGTCAGCAGCTTTTGCCCTTCGCTTTGTGCATCGCCGAGTTTCGCCGTCAGCAACGGCCGCGCGAGAACGATGCGCCAGTCGCGGTCGACACGGTTGACGCCGATATCGACGAACTGCGGATCGAGCACCACCTTACAGAAGCTTTCCTTGATCGCCTGCATCGCCGCCGCCGCATCGCGCGGGCCGTTGAGGGTGATCGCCTGCACGTTGACCATCGGGTAGTGGGCGCTGGTCATGGCCTGCTGCAGATCGACCGCGCCGCTGGCGGGCAGGCGCAGACGTGGATCGGCCGACAGCGGTGGCAACTCGTTTGACGCCTGCGTGCCGCAACGCTGCGGCTGGCTGCGATAGCTGTTGATCGATTCGATCAATTGCAATTCATCGGCGGCCAGCGCCGAGGTGGCGAACACCACGCCCAGCGACAGTGCGGCACAACGCAAAACGGACGGCAAGAAGCGCATGGAAATCTCCCTTGAGCTGAATGCGCCCATGATGCGCGAAAGGCCCCCGTTGAGTGAATGTGTTTTTCTTTGCGGCGGATTTTTTTCTGCGCTGGTGTGCCCGTGCATTTGCTCGCTACACTCTGCGAAGACCCCGCAAACCGGGCGTCTCACCGACGTAACATCTTGCCCCGGGCGGGCGCTGACGGAAGAACCGACATGGGATCGAAAGGCTTGGCGGGCGGTTTGTTGTGGATCTTTTTGACCGGCGCAGCATGGGCCGGGGCGCAGGCGCCGATCGAGGCCAAGGCCGAACAGAAAGCCGAGGTGCTCGAAGAGAAAGCAGCGGATAAAGTCAGCGCTGCTCCGGCGCCGAAATCCGAGGCCATCACCCCGACCGAAGCGCAGGCGGTGGACCCGGCCGGCGCCGCGCCGCTGGACGATCCGCTGACCTGTCTGGCGCGCAGTATCTATTGGGAAGCCAAGGGCAAGGACACCCCGGAAATGGAGGCCGTCGCCAGCGTGGTGATGAATCGCCTCGGCCACGATGGCTTTCCCGACACGGTGTGTGCGGTGGTCAAGCAGGGTTCGGAAAGCGGCAATTGCCAGTTTTCCTGGTGGTGCGATGGCAGGCCCGATCAGGTCAAGGAAGACGCCGAATACGCGCTGGCCAAGGAAATCGCCGGCAAGGCGTTGAACCGTCAGCTCAAGGACCGCACGCGCGGCGCCCTGTATTTTCACGATCGCGGCGTGCACCCGAGCTGGGCCAAGGCCTATCGCAACACCGCGCAGACCGGCAGGTTCCTCTTCTACAAACCCGCCGGGGGCGACGCGCGTTAACTGGCGTGGGTGTTGAGAATGCTCGCCACCTGCTGCGGCTGGCAGTTCAGGTAAGGTGACTTCTGCAACCAGCGTTGATCCGGGTACCAGGAAAACATGAACTGGCCGTTCTTCAGGCGATCGATCACCTGTTTGGCGATCTGCGGCCGCACGGCGGGGCAACCCTGACTGCGGCCGATACGCCCCTGACGCTTGCTCCACAGCGGGTTCACGTAACTGGCGGCATGAATCACGATCGCGCGATCACGGGCCAGATCATTGAAACCGGGTTCCAGACCATCCATGCGCAGCGAATAGCCGTGAGTACCTTCGTAGCTTTCCTGAGTGCGGAACAGACCGAGGCTGGACTGATAACTGCCTTCGCGATTGGAAAACTGCGTGGCGAAGTTTTCCCCGGAGTTTGAACCGTGGGCAACCAGATCACGCAGCACCAGTTTCTTTTTGCTCAGATCGAAGATCCACAGGCGGCGTTCGGTGGACGGTTGCGAATAATCGATGATCGCCAGATGCCGCGAGGGTTTCGCGCCGTTGTTGACCGCGCATTGCATGGCGTTCAATGCACCTTTGAGCGCTTGGGGATTGAGTTCCGGCGCGGCGTGGGCGAGGCTGTTGTAGAGAACCGGCGATGGCTTGCCGGCGGCAAATACTGGGCTGGTCACGGCGACAAGGGTCGCGGTGCTCAACAGAAGTCGGCGCAAAAACGTCAACATTTTATAAAGTGTCCTCAACTTGCTACATAAACGGCACTTTGGCTCCTGACTCCCAGTCAATACCCGCAGGCTCGCGGTTCGAGCCTGACTGTTCAGCGCACCTGATGTAAGGTTGACCGTCATCTGGACGGCCATGGATTGGAGTAAAGCAGTTGTTCAAAAAGTACGCATGCTACTTGAGCATTTGTTTGCTCGCTGCGCCGTTTGTCGCTTGCGCCGATGAGCCGCTGCCCCCGCTCGAAACCCTGCCGACGCCGGAAACGCAATTGCCGGTCGAGCCGCGCAGCCCGTTGCAGGCGGTTTTGATCAGCCTGGCGCAGTCGTGCCCGGCCATCGCTCCGCGTCTCAATGGCCCGGCGTTGAGCCAATTGCAGGCGTTTTATGAACAGCAGGACTGGATGCCGGTGTGGGCGAGTGAGTCGGCACGCTTGCCGGCATTGCGCGCGCAATTGCAGCTGTTGGCCGATGATGGGTTGAATCCGAATCGCTATGCGGTCGCGACGACACCGCCGCAGGATGGCGAGCTGTGCGCCGACATCGACATCAGCCGCAACTACCTGCAGGCCTTGCAGGATCTGCATTACGGCCGTCTGTTGCAATCGCATTTCGAACCGCTGTGGCGTGTCGACGGCCCGCCGAACGACCGTCAGGCGCAACTGCTCAGCATTGCCGTGCCGGGCATGAACGATATTGCTGCGGCGTTCAACCTGGCGCGCCCGCATCTGCCGCAATATCAAAGCCTGCGTCAGTTGTATGCCGCGCAACGCTTGCAAGCCTTGCCGCAATGGCAGCCGGTGGGCAACGGCCCGTTGCTGCGTCCGGCGATGGAAGACTCGCGCGTGCCGGAACTGGCCCGACGCTTGTACAGCGAAGGCTATCTGCCACACGCACTGGTGACGCCGGACAACGCCTACGATGACGTGCTGGTGGAGGCAGTGAAGCACTTTCAGGCCAGCCATTCGTTGCAGGCTGACGGCGTGGTCGGGCCGGGCACCATTGCCGAGCTGAACATCAGCCCGCTGACCCGTCGCGATCAATTGCGGGTCAATCTCGAACGCTTCCGCTGGATGGCCCAGGACATGGAGCCCAGTGGCCTGGTGGTCAACGTGGCCGCCGCTGAGCTGACGCTGTATCAGGGCGGTCAACCGGTGTGGCAGACCCGCACCCAGGTCGGCCGCGCCGAGCGCCAGACTCCACTGCTCAAATCCCGCGTCACCCGCCTGACGCTGAATCCGACCTGGACCGTACCGCCGACCATCTGGAAGGAAGACAAGCTGCCGGAAATCCGCAAGGATCAGACCTTCCTCAGCCGTCAGAACCTGCAAGTGCTCGATGCCAACGGTCAGCCTCTGGCGGCAGCGGACATCGACTGGGACAACCCCGGCAACATCCTCCTGCGTCAGGACGCCGGCCCGCGCAATCCGCTGGGGCAAATGGTCATCCGTTTCCCCAACCCGTTCTCGGTGTACCTGCACGACACGCCGAGCAAGGCGCTGTTTGAAAAAGGCCCACGGGCGTTCAGCTCCGGTTGTGTGCGCGTCGAGCACCCCCTGCAACTGCGCGATCTGCTGCTGTCTCCGGCGGAAAAAGCTCGGACCGAGACTTTGCTGGCAACCGGCACCACCCATGAATTTCGCCTGTCGGCGCCGGTGCCGATCCTGATGACCTACTGGACGGCGCAAGTCGACAGCAGCGGCCAGGTGCGTTATGCGCCGGACATCTACAGCCACGACAGCGCATTGCTGGCGGGCCTGGATCGGGCGCATTGAGTCCGGCACCAGCACGGCAGTCAAAGATCTGTGTTCGATGAGTGATTTCAGGTCGACGAATCCCGTACAAACACCTCGGTCAGTCCCCTCTCCTTCGGGAGAGGGCTAGGGTGAGGGGCCGATTTCAAGCCGAACCCATTACTCAAAATCTCACCGCCTCAGCCCCTCCACCAACCACGGCAAAAGCTCCTCACACGAGCCTTCAATCTTCAAATCGAGCAGATCATCCGCCCGGGTCTTGCCCAGATTGATCGCCATCAACGGCTTGCCACGCTCGGCAATCACCCGACACAAGCGAAACGCCGAATACGCCATCAACGACGATCCCACCACCAGCAACCCCGCCGCATTCTCGGCGGCGGCCAGCGCCCGTGCGGCTGTCGGTTGCGCCACGTTCTCGCCGAAGAACACCACATCCGGTTTCATCCGCTCACCCGCGCAATGCGGGCACTGCGGTACCTGAAAGCGCGCTTCAAATGCCGGGTCGAGCAAGGTATCGCCATCCGGCGCCTGCACCGCATCAACACCACTCAGGTAGGGATTCTGTGTCTCCATCAGCTGCTGGATCGCATCGCGCTCGCTGCGCTGCCCGCAATCCAGGCACAGTACTCGATGCAGGCTGCCGTGCAGTTCGATCACATCGTGGCTGCCGGCCTGATCGTGCAAGGTATCGACGTTCTGCGTGATCAAAGCGCTGATCCGGCCACGCTGCTGCAACGTCGCCAGCGCCTCATGCGCCGCATTCGGTCTGGCCTTTCGCACGCGCGGCCAGCCGAGCATCGCTCGCGCCCAGTAGCGCCGGCGTGATTCCGGGGCGGCGAGAAACTCCTGATACATCATCGGCTGCCGCCCGCGACGTACGCCGTCGCTGTCGCGATAGTCCGGAATGCCCGATGGCGTGCTGATGCCGGCGCCGGTCAATATCAGGAATTTATCGTCGGCCATGGCCTGCAACAGCGTATCGAGATGTTCGCGGATCGGGCTATCGAGCATGCTCAGCACTCCAGAATGGGCAGTGTCCGCAGGTTAGCACGCGATCCGCACGGGTTACTTGCGCGCCTCCAGAATCAGGTTGAACGGTGTCTGCGTGGCGCGGCGGAACTGCTTGAATCCGGCCTCGACAAAGACTTTGCGCAGGCGCAATTCGCCTGCCTGCGCACCGAGCCCGAGACCGACTTCCTGTGACAGCGAATTGGGTGTGCAGATAAACGTCGAGGCGGCGTAGAACAGGCGCCCGACCGCGTTGAGATTGTCATCCAGCTTGTCATTGGCGAACGGTTCGACCAGCAACACCGTGCCGTCGTCTTTCAGCGACTCATAAGCGTGGCGAGCGGCGCCGACCGGGTCGCCCATGTCGTGCAGGCAATCGAAAAAGCAGATCAGGTCGTAGTCGCCGCCGGGATAGTTTTTCGCCGTGCCCTCGAAGAATCTGGCGCGGTTGCCCACGCCACCTTCTTCGGCCCGTTGCGTGGCAACGGTGACGGAGGGCGCATGGAAGTCGAAGCCGACAAACTGCGATTTCGGAAACGCCTGAGCCATGATCACCGTCGAGGCGCCGTGGCCGCAGCCGATGTCGGCAACCTTGGCACCGCGTTCCAGCTTCGCCACCACGCCGTCCAGGGCCGGTAGCCATTCGGCAATCAGGTGACCTTTGTAGCCGGGGCGGAAGAAACGTTCGGTGCCGCTGAACATGCACGGATGGTGATCGCCCCACGACAGCGCGCCATTGCCGCGCATGGCCTTGACCAGTTTGTCCTTGTCATGGAAAAACGACGCCACCACGCCGAGACCGCCAGCGACATACACCGGCGAATCCTCCACGGCCAGCGCCAGTGCCTGTTCTTCAGGCAAGCGAAATTGACCGTCAAGGTGTTCCATATAGCCCGATGCGGCATGGGCGCTGAGCCATTCGCGTACCAGGCGCGGATTGCAGGTGGTTTTGGCTGCGAGGGCTTCGGGGCTGATCGGTTGGCTGTCGGCCATTGCCCGGTACAGACCGAGTTCTTCGCCGACGATGACATTGGCCAGCATCGCCGCGCCGCCCATGTCGTTGACCAGTTTGCCCATGAATTCGTTGAGCTTCGCCTCATTCATCACGTGTGCTCCTGAAACAGGATCACCGTCCGGCGGCGTTGAATGTCGAGGCAGGCGCCACCGGGCGGTGGTCACGGATTGGGGCAGGGCACAGCAGACGTCCTGCGGCCCCCTCGACTGGGTAATGAATGAGTCTAGTCGGTGTTTTTCTCAGCGTGGCAGCGGCAACTTCAGTTCAGCGCACAACCCGCCACCTTCACGATTGCTCAACAGCAGCGAGCCACCCAGCGCCAACGCCAATTGCTGGGCGATCGCCAGCCCGAGCCCGGTGCCGCCGGTGTCGCGATTGCGCGAGTTTTCCACGCGGTAGAACGGTTCCAGCACCTGCGCCAGTTCGGCCTCGGCGATGCCCGGGCCGCGATCGAGGACTTTCACCGACAGGCTGTTGCCCTGCGCTTCGACCTGCAATTGCGCGGCGCCGGCGAATTTCAGGGCGTTGTCGGTCAGGTTCACCAGGACCCGGCGCAGGGCCTGCGGGCGGGTTTCGATCACCGCTTTGCTTTTGCCGCCGAGTTGCACGTCCTTGCCCATGTCCTGATAGTCGAAGACCAGGCTGTCGAGGAACGAGTCGAGATCAGTACGCCGGCTTTCTTCGGTGGCGCCGTGAACGCTGCGGGCGTAGGCCACGCCTTCGCGCACCAGATGTTCGATTTCGCCCAGATCGCTGCTCAGTTTGTCTTTCTCGACCGAGTCGTCCATGAATTCTGCGCGCAGTTTCATCCGGGTGATCGGCGTTTGCAGGTCGTGGGAAATCGCCGCGAGCAGTTGCATGCGTTCTTTCAGGTAGGCGGCGATGCGGGTCTGCATGGCGTTGAACGCCCGTGCCGCGTGGACCACTTCGGTCGGCCCGTGCTCGTCGAGCTTGATCGGGTGAGCGTTGGGGTCGAGGGTTTCCACGGCGTTGGCGAGGCGGGTGAGGGGACGGATGGCGATGCGCACGGCGAGCCAGGTGCAGAGGATCAGCAACGCCAGTTGCCCGAGCAGCACCACCGGCAACCACGGCGACAACGGCACCATCGCCGGACGGATATCGATGGTCACCGGGCTACCGTCGCTCAGGCGCAGGTGGCCCTGGAAATGTTGTCTCGGACCGCCGGGAACTTCGGTAAACACGATTGGATAAGTGTCGCCGATGGCCGCCGTAATCGAGGCGATCGCGACGGACTTTTCAGCCGAGGTCACCGGCATGCCCGGTTCGCCCTCGTTGAGCAGGTAGCCGTAATTGCGCCGGGCCAGACGCGGCAGCCAGGCCTCGCGTTCGGCGGCGGGCAGGCGATCGAGGATCGCCATCGACGTCGAGACGTCGGTTTCGAGGTTGCCGAGCATGGTGCTTTTCGCGCTCTGGTAGCGCTCGTAGTACTGCGCGCCGAACGACAGGCCCTGCGCCAGAATCAGCCCGATCAGGAAGATCAGCGACAGGCGCGAGGCGAGGGTGCGCGGCCATTGCAGCTTGAGTTTCATGCCGACGCCCCGAGCAGTTCGACCGGCAGCGAAAACACATAACCTTCACTGCGCACGGTCTTGATATAGGCCGGCTCGCGAGCATCGTCCAGCAGGCGTTGACGCAGGCGACTGACCAGCAGATCGATCGAGCGGTCGAACAGATCGGCCTCGCGGCCCTGGGTCAGGTTGAGCAGTTGATCGCGGCTGAGCACCCGTTGCGGATGGTCGAGGAACACCCGCAGCAGGCGGTATTCGGCACCGCTGAGGGCAACCATGGTGCCGTCGCTGTCGAGCAAGTGGCGGGCCGAGGTGTCCAGCTGCCAACGACCGAACGCCAGCAGGCGTCCGGCTTCGGTGACCACCAGATTCGGCGGCAACATGCGTGTGCGGCGCAATACGGCGTTGATCCGCGCCAGCAGTTCGCGGGCGGCGAAAGGTTTGGTCAGGTAATCGTCGGCGCCCATTTCCAGACCGATGATGCGGTCGGTCTCATCGTTGCGCGCGGTGAGCATCAGCACCGGCGTCGCCTTGTGTTTGCCCACGCGTAATTCGCGGCACAACTGCAGGCCATCGTCGCCGGGCATCATGATGTCGAGCACGATCAGGTCGACGGTGTTGGCATCAAGAAAGCTGCGCATCTGCCGGCCATCGGCGACCACCGTCGTGCGCAGGCCGTTCTTCTTCAGGTAGTTGCCTACCAGTTCACGGATCTCGCGGTCGTCGTCGACGATGAGAATGTGATCGACATGTTCCATCGGTTCAAGCCTCTGTCAAAGGGGGAATGCCGTGCAGTCTATAGCGCCGTAGACCGCACGCCTGCCTGCCTTTGTATTGCAGTGTATCTGCCGCAGCGGCGGATACACACCGACGCAAAATCACGATTTTTTTGGGGTTTTGTATCGCTCTGTATCTACACACTGCAGGGATACACAACGAGTGATTCTCGTCCTTTCCTGACACAGACGCGATACCTCGAAGGCCTCAAATAGGCTCCATCGAGGCACACACAGACCGCCTCGGCTCAAACCCACTGAAGCCTTGAGGACTACACCATGAACAACAAATCCGTATTCGCCGCCTGCCTGTTCGCCGCTCTGAACATCTGCACCCTGTCGGCCCACGCCGAAGCTGACGTCAGCCGGCAAACCTACACCTACGGCACCCATCTGGATATCCAGAAAGTGCTGTCGATGACCGAAGACACCTCGGTGACCTGCGGCATCACCGAGGCACGCATGACCTACCTCGATTCCGCCGGCAAAACCCGCGAGCTGGATTACAGCAAATTCGCTGACGGCTGCAACAACCAGAACTGAGTCATCCCTACTTTTTCTGCAAGGAGTTTTGCCATGAACAACGTCTCGCGCTTTCTGACCGCAGCAGCCTTCGCCTTCACCGGTGCCGCCGCCCACGCCAGCAGTGCTGTGGAGCAGAGCAGTTGCGCCAGCAGCACCTGCTTCCAGCTGACCACGGTAGCGAAGGAGGGCAGCGATGCCTTGATCGCCGCTGACGGCTCCAGCCGCACGCCGCAGGGGCAGACGCTCGCCGCTGACGGATCGAGCCGCACACCGCAAGGCCAGATGGTTGCCGCTGATGGTTCCAGCCGCACGCCGCAGGGCCAAATGGTTGCCGCAGATGGTTCCAGCCGCACGCCGCAAGGCCAGATGGTTGCAGCTGATGGTTCCAGCCGTACACCGCAAGGCCAACTGGTCGCGGAAAACGGTGCCAGTCGTACGCCTCAAGGGCAGTTGCTCGACGGCCAGACTGCATGAGCCACGGCGTAAGTAAAGCGAGCTAGCGAGGGGGCGTTTCCCTCGCTGGCCGGTTGCGTGCCCAGCCCCCATTCCAAGGTGACCCCTTATGTACCTCATTGCATTTCTCGGCGGTCTGCTGACCGTTCTCAGTCCGTGCATCCTGCCGGTGGTGCCGTTTCTGTTCGCTGGCGCCAACCGTACCCGTTCCTCGATCTTCCTGACTCTCGCCGGCATGGCGCTGACCTTTGCGCTGATCTCCAGCCTTGCCGTGGTCAGCAGCGAGTGGGTGATCCAGGCCAGCAACACCGGCCGCCACGTTGCCTTGCTGGTCATGGCGCTGTTCGCCCTGTCGCTGATCTCGGCCCGCGTCGGTGACTGGCTGACCAGGCCGTTTGTCGCGCTCGGCAATCGTCTCGATCAGGACACGCGTAAACGTGCCGGACCGATGGGCTCGATCATGCTCGGCGTCGCCACCGGCCTGTTGTGGGCGCCCTGTGCCGGGCCGATCCTTGGGGTGATTCTCACCGGCGCGATGTTGCAAGGCGCCAACGCGCAGACCAGCCTGTTGCTGCTGGCTTACGGCGTCGGCAGTGCCTTGTCGCTGGGCACGTTGATTTTTGCCGGTCGCGGCCTGGTCAATCGACTGAAACCGTCGATCCCGTTCAGCGGCTGGTTGCGTCGCGGTGCCGGGGTTGCGGTGCTTGCTACAGTTGCGGTGATTTCGACGGGCGCCGACAAGACCCTGCTCGCCAATACCTCTTCCGAGGGCGTGGCCAGCGTCGAGAAAAACGTCCTGGAAAACGTGCCGAAAGTGGTCGACTACTTCGTCAGCAAGGTCCGCGCCGATTCGATGATGGACGAGGCCCGGGGCGCGATGCCGTCGCTGTCGGGCGCTGTGCAGTGGCTCAATTCACCAGAGCTCAGTGCCGAATCCCTGCGCGGCAAAGTCGTGCTGATGGACTTCTGGACTTACGACTGCATCAACTGCCAGCACACCCTGCCGTACGTCAAAGACTGGGCGAAGAAATACGAGAAGGACGGCCTGGTAGTGATCGGCGTGCACACCCCCGAATATGGCTACGAACGCATCATCAACAACGTCAAGGACCAGGTGAAAAAACTCGGCATCACCTACCCGGTCGCCATCGACAACGACTACGCGATCTGGCGCAACTTCGACAATCAATACTGGCCGGCGCATTACCTGATCGACGCCAAGGGCCAGATGCGTTACAGCCACTTTGGTGAAGGTCGTTATGCCGAGCAGGAGCAGATGATCAAGCAGTTGCTGGAGGAGGCCAAGGCACCGGCTGCCTGAGTGTTTCATGCGCTTGACAGATATTCACCACTCATCGGCAAAGTGCCCGGTTTACGGGGTTGCCGGACGATTGACAGGGACGCCGGGCAGCCTCGGCGCGATAGTGAGCAAGCACGGTCCGCGTCGCAGCCTGTGCTTTCTCTCTGCCACGGAGCTCGCTGTCATGAGTACCCTGATTGATCTCACTGCCCTGAAGGAACGTCAGAAAGTCGCTTGGGCCAGTGGCGACTACGCCGTGATCGGCACCACCTTGCAAATCGTTGGGGAAAACCTCGCCGAGGCCTGCGATCTGCGCTGTGATGAACAGGTGTTGGATGTCGCTGCCGGTAACGGCAACGCAACCCTGGCAGCGGCGCGGCGCGGTTGTGTGGTGACCTCCACCGATTACGTCGCGGCACTGCTGGAGCGTGGTCAGGATCGCGCCCGGGCCGAACATCTGGAGGTGATTTTTCAGGTGGCCGATGCCGAGGCTTTGCCTTTTCCCGATGAAAGCTACGACGCCGTGTTGTCGACGTTCGGCGTGATGTTCGCGCCTGACCAGGTCAGCGCCGCTAATGAGCTGGGGCGGGTCTGTCGGCGGGGTGGGCGGATCGGTATGGCGAACTGGACGCCGGAGGGCTTCGTCGGGCAGATGTTCAAGATTCTCGGCCAGCATCTGCCACCGCCAGCAGTGGCTCAGCCACCGTCGAACTGGGGCTCGGATGCGTGGCTGCACAAGCATTTCGATGACCGCGATTTTGTCGTACGCGTGACGCGCAGCCACTTCAATTTCCGCTACCGCTCGGCGGCGCATTTCATTGACATCTTTCGCCACTGGTACGGGCCGGTGCACAAGGCTTTTGCGGTGTTGTCGGCGGAGGCCGGACAGGCGCTGGAGGATGATCTGACGGAGTTGCTCAACCGATCGAATCGCGCCGGGGAGGCGTCGCTGGTGGTGCCGAGTGAGTATCTGGAGGTGGTGATTACCAAGCGCTAGTCCAGATCGGATTTCCTGATCGATGAAGATCACTGTGGGAGCGAGCCTGCTCGCGAAAGCGGTGTGCCAGCCAACCTTTATGTTGATGGAACCACCGCATTCGCGAGCAGGCTCGCTCCCACGGGGGGATGTGTTTATTTCAAATGGCCGCGATCAAACCACTCCAGCGCCGTGCGCCAGATGCAGATCCCCAGGAAATAAGCCGACATCAGCAACCACAAACCCATCACCAGCGGGTTGATCACCGGGTGATTGAGTACCAGCGACAGGCTGCACAACAGCCAGATCGCCGTCACCGCGATATTGATCGGCATGAAACGCCGCACGCGAAACGGGTGCAGGAATTTCATCCGCGTCACCGTCAGCAAGGCCAGCGCGATCACGGTGAGAAAGGTAATCCACGGCCCCGGACCAATGATGTACAAACACAACGCAACCACGTTCCAGGCCGCCGGGAAGCCGACAAAATAGTTGTCCTTGCTCTTCATGTTGACGTTGCAGAAGCAGAACAGCGACGACACCAGAATCACCGACACCGTCAGCAGCAGGGTGTAATCAGGCAAGGGAATGTAGCGGTAGATAAACAGTGCCGGGATGAATACATACGTCAGGTAATCGATGACCAGATCAAGGATCGAACCGTCGAAACTCGGCAGCACCGATTGCACATTGACCTTGCGCGCCAGTGCGCCATCGAGGCCATCGACGATCAGCGCCACGCCCAGCCACATCAGGCAATGGATCGGCTGGTTTTCCAGCAGCGCGAGGGTGGCGAGGAAGGCGGTGACCACGCCAGTCGCGGTAAAACCATGGGCGCCCCATGCTTTGAGCCTGGCGATGTGTACGGTGGATATCACGGGGGCGTTCTCCAGAAAGTGAAGCAAGCCGGGTATCGCCCATCGTCAGAAAGGGCGTCGGCAAACCGGGTCGGGTTGCAGCTATCGACCGGTTTGGCCGGGATAAGGTTCACCACCCATGAATCTTAGCTGGCTCGCGGAAAATTTCTCGGATGCGATTTCATCGGTGAGCCGGCGTCAGCCCAACGGTGCTGGCGCTATGGCTGAGTCGGTCTATCGTTGCCTGACGCAATCAGGCCGGGGCCTCGGAGGATAACGTCATGAACACCAGCGATTTGCTTGAACAACTGCTGCGAGGCCAGGCCTCGGCAGGACGACAACGCGGGGCTTCGGCCGGTGACGGTGTGGGCGGATTGCTCGGTGGCCTGTTGGGCGGCGGCAGTCAGACTGGAGCGGACGGCGCGGCTGCTTCGGGTGGCCTGGGCGGCCTGGGTGGTTTGCTCGGTGGCCTGCTCGGCGGTGGCGGCTTGGGAAGCGCCCTCGGTGGCGGCAGCCGAAGCCGTACCGGCGGGACCAATTACGCCGCACTCGCGTCGCTGGGCATGATGGCGTACCAGGCGTACCAGGCCTGGCAACGCAGCCAGGCCAGCAAGGCGCCACAACAACTGCCGCAAACCGCCGACCTGCTCGCCGGCCCGCAAATCGAAACCCATAGCCACGCGGTGCTGCGCGCCCTGATCGCCGCCGCCAAGGCTGACGGCCGCATTGATCAAGCGGAAAAACACCTCATCAGCAGGGAAATCGGCAAACACACCGTCGACCCACAGTTGCAACAATGGCTCAACGCCGAAGTCGCCAAACCGCTGGAGCCCCGCGAAGTGGCGCAATCCGCTGACGGCGATCCTGCCGTAGCCGCCGAAATGTACCTGGCCAGCGTCATGCTGGTGGACGACCAACAGGACGCCGAACGCAGCTATCTCGATGAGCTGGCCGCAGCCTTGAATATCGATCCCGACTTGCAGGTGCATCTGGAACAGCAGGCAAAAGGGCAAGCCTGACCCGCTGTAAAAATCCCTGACACTGCCAGCCCCGGCCGCTCCATCCGTCCGGGGCTTTTTTACCTCGATTGAATTTTTCCGCCGCCGTGTCGCTCTTCTGCATAACAGAACCCGTCTGCCATCGGTGTGCTCATGAACAGGAACCTCGACGATTACAACCGCATGCGTGATTTTTCCGCGACGTCGGAGCCGGCCGCAGTCAAGCGCTCGGGCCGAAAGTCGGCCAAGAATCATGCGTTGCAGTTCTGCATCCAGAAGCACGACGCTTCGCACCTGCATTACGACTTTCGCCTCGAACTCGACGGCGCTCTCAAGAGTTGGGCGGTGCCGAAGGGGCCGTCGCTGGATCCCTCGGTCAAGCGTCTGGCCATTCATGTCGAGGATCATCCGCTCGATTACGCGACGTTCGAAGGCAGCATTCCCGAGGGGCATTACGGCGCCGGTGATGTGATCGTCTGGGATCGCGGCGTGTGGATTCCGCTGGAGGATCCGCACAAGGCCTATGCCAAGGGCCGACTGAAGTTCGAGCTGCAGGGCGAGAAGCTCGGCGGCGTGTGGAATCTGGTGCGCACGCACATGCCGGGCAAGAAAGAACAATGGTTCCTGATCAAGCATCAGGACAACGCCGCGCGACCGCAGGATGATTTCGACGTGCTGGTCGCCGAGCCCGACAGCGTGCTCAGCGAGCGCACGATTGTCGGCAAATCGGCGGCTGCTGCCGATAAGGCCAAACCGGTGAAAAAGGCCCCGGCCAAGCCGCGCAAGCAGGCGTCCGGGCAGCTTACCGGCGCGCGCAAGGCAAAGTTGCCGGCACTGATCAAGCCGGAACTGGCGACGCTGGTCGATAGCGCACCCGAAGGGCAATGGAGCTATGAGATCAAGTTCGACGGCTACCGGATCATGGCGCGGATCGATCACGATGAGGTGCAGCTGTTCACCCGCAATGGTCACGACTGGACGCACAAACTCCCGCAGCAGGCCAAGGCACTGGCGGCATTGGGTCTGGAATCGGCATGGCTCGACGGCGAAATGGTCGTGGCCAACGAGCAAGGCGTGCCGGATTTTCAGGCGCTGCAGAATGCCTTCGATGCCGGGCGCAGCGGCAACATTGTTTATTACCTGTTCGACGTGCCGTATCTGAATGGCGTCGACCTGCGCGACGTGCCGGTCGAAGAACGCCGCGCCGCGCTGAGCACCATCCTCGGTGCGCAGAAAGAATCCTCAACGCTGCGCTTCTCCGAAGCCTTCGAAGAAACCCCGGACGCGCTGCTCAACAGCGCCTGCCAGATGCAGATGGAAGGCCTGATCGGCAAACGCCTCGGCTCGCCTTACGTGTCGCGGCGAAGCGGTGACTGGATCAAGCTCAAGTGCAAGCATCGCCAGGAATTCGTCATCGTCGGCTACACCGATCCGAAAGGTGCGCGCAGTGCTTTCGGTGCCTTGCTGCTCGGCCTGCACGACCGTGACAGCGGCGAGTTGCGCTATGCCGGCAAGGTCGGCACCGGGTTCAACGAAACCACATTGAAAAGCATCCTCGCCCAACTCAAGCCGTTGCAGACCAAAAGCGCCGCAGTGGTCAATCCGCCCAGCGGTTTCGAGGCCAAAGGCGTGCACTGGCTCAAACCCAAACTGCTGGCCGAAGTGGCATTCGCCGAGATGACCAAGGACGGCTCGGTGCGCCACGCCGTGTTCCATGGTTTGCGCGATGACAAACCGGCCAAGGACATTACCGAGGAGCGAGCGAAGCCTGTGAAAGCTGCCAAGTCCGAAAAGACCGAAAAAAACGAAAAAACCGATAAGACCAAAACCGCCGACAAGCAGCCGGCAAAGAAAACCGCCGCCAGCAAAAAGGCCGAAACCGCACCGTCGCAATCTGGACTGGCCGGCGGCAAGGTACGCATCACCCACCCGGATCGGGTGATCGACGCCGTCAGTGGCACGACCAAAATGCAACTGGCGCAGTACTACGCCAGTGTCGCCGAATACATCCTGCCGCAACTCAAGGATCGCCCCGTTGCGCTGGTGCGTGCACCGGACGGCATTGCCGGCGAATTGTTCTTCCAAAAGAACGCCGAACGCCTGGCTATCCCGGGGATTACTGCACTAGACAAGGACATCACCGGCCAGCCAGTGATGATGATCAACAATCCCGAAGCGCTGGTCGGCGCGGTGCAGATGAGTACCGTCGAGCTGCACACCTGGAACGCGACGAAGGTGGATCTGGACAAGCCTGATCGCTTCGTCCTCGACCTCGACCCGGATCCGGCGTTGCCATGGAAAAGCATGGTTGAAGCCACCGCGCTGACCCTCACCGTGCTTGATGAGCTGGGCCTCAAAGCCTTCCTGAAAACCAGCGGCGGCAAAGGCATTCACCTGGTGGTGCCATTGACGCGCAAGCATGGCTGGGACGAAGTGAAGGACTTCAGCCACGCCATCGTCAGCCACATGGCCAAGTTGCTGCCGGATCGTATTTCAGCGGTGTCCGGGCCGAAAAACCGCGTCGGGCGGATCTTCATCGATTACCTGCGCAACGGCCTCGGCGCCACCACCATTTGCGCCTACGCCGCACGCGCGCGGGAAGGCATGCCGGTGTCGGTGCCGCTGTACCGAGAGGAAGTCGCTGAAATCAAGGGCGGTAATCACTGGAACATCTACAACGTTCACGAGCGTCTGACCGAAGTCGGTGATGAGCCTTGGGCGGACATGAAGAAAACCCGTCAGACCATCACCGCCGAGATGCGCAAACGCGTCGGCATGAAAAAGTGATCAGGTGTCGCGCAGCAAGTCGTGGGCGTTGAGCAGTTCGAAGGCGATTTGCGGGTGGTTTTCCAGGCCCTTGCGAATCGCCGCCGGAATTGCCGCGCGAGTCTTGCGACACAGGCCTGGCAGCTCGTCGATCTGAATGGCGATACCGCGCATGGTGCGTACTTCGTTGAAACCGGGGGCGACGTCGACGCGAATGCCGAGTTGCTCGTACATACGCTGTTGCAGGCGTTTGAGGTCGGCGAGGTCTTTGAGTTGTTCCAGGCGCGCCAGAAGAATTTTTTCTTCAGCGCGAGTCAAGCGCAGGATGCGCACATCCGCGCCGGGCGTTTCCAGCAACGGATCGCGCCCGCAGATGCAGGCGCCGGGAGGGCAGGGTGAGCGCAAGGGCACGGTCGTCGTCATGGCCTCCATCATAGAGGCCGTCGGACATGTTTGCCTATGCGCACTCAGCGGCCGTCCATCGGCCGCTGCGTCCCTCGTGACTACTGCTGCACGCCTTCGTATTGCACGAGAATGGCGTTGGCCAGGTCTTCATCAGTGGCGTTCAAGCCAGGGTTGGCCTGACGCACCTGTTGCAGTACCGACTCAAGATAAACCCCACGAATGGCCCCGCCGCTGGCGACAAACGCAGACACGTCGTCACGGGCCGGAATCACCATTTTGTCGTCCTTGAAGGTCGAGTACAGCGACGCGGAGACACCTGCCGAAGTGGCGACATCACCCGCGTCAACACGGGCCAGCGCCGAACCGACCGGCAGGCAAAGCATAAAAGAAGAAATCAGGACTAACTTGCGCATGACGTGTTCCTCCACAAGCGCTAAGCAAAAAGGGAAGGGACTACATAACGTCAGAGGTGAACGGCGCGCCGGAGTTCCGTGAGCGCTGAAAACGAGGCGGCGAGGAACCGGGCAAAACGGCAGAGTGTCTACCGCATGCCTGCATTGCCGAGAAGCGAACCATGCTCGTCAGAGTCAGCGACAACATTGCCCGCCCCGCAGACATGCGTATCGAAGCCGCATTGCTCGGCGGATTTGTCCTGTTGGCCTTCGTCCTCGGCATCGACCCGCGCAGCCGCGTCGACTGGCTACTGGAGAATGTTTTGGCGCTGGCGCTGGTGGTGACCCTGCTGCTGGCGCATCGGCGTTTTCGCCTGTCGACGCTGTCACTGGGGATGATCTTCGCCTTCCTGTGCATCCATGAAGTCGGCGCGCATTACACCTATTCGCGGGTGCCCTACGATCAGTGGAGCACGCTGCTGACCGGCGTCAGCGTCAACAAAGTCCTTGGTCTTGAACGCAATCACTATGATCGGCTGGTGCACTTGAGCTACGGGTTGCTGCTGGTCTGGCCGATGCGCGAAGTGCTGCTGCGCCTGACGCCGTTGCGTGGCGCGTGGTTGGCGCTGTTGACCTTGAATGTAGTGCTGGCCACGTCGGCGTTGTACGAATTGATCGAATGGGTCGGCGGCGCTTACCTGGGCGACGACACTGGCCAGGCCTTCGTCGGTGCGCAGAATGATCCGTGGGATTCGCAGAAGGACATGGCCCTGGCGCTGTTCGGCGCCGGGCTGTCCTTGCTGGTGTTGACGCGCTGGCGTCGAGCGCCGCGCTGAGGGATCAAATCACCCCGCAAGCCATGCGATCACCGCCACCGCCCAGAGGCTTGGGCATGTCGGAATGGTTATCTCCGCCGGCGTGAATCATCAGGGCGTGGCCCTTGATCTCGGAAATCTTCTTCAGGCGCGGCGCCAGCACCGGGTAGTTGGCGCCACCATCAGCCGTCACATACACCGCCGGCAGATCGCCCAGATGCCCGTCGGCGTACGGGCCGAGATGCTTGCCGGTTTTCGCCGGATCGAAGTGTCCGCCAGCCGCCAGTGCTGCGCCTTTTACTCCATCTTTCATGCCCGCGTCGCAGCTGCCGTTTTCATGAACATGGAAGCCGTGAATGCCGGCCGGCAACGACTTCAAGTCCGGGGTGAACAACAGACCGTACGGCGTCTCGCTGACTGTTACCGAGCCGATCGCCTGCGGCGCGCCGTCGGCGCTGACCAGATTGATCGCGACTTTCTCCGTTGCCGCTTGTGCGGTGCCGATTGCCAGCGTGCCGAGCAGACCAAACCACAGTGCGCGTTTCATAAGCGTTTCCTTCAGCTGCATGAATGTTCGAAGCGATGGATTTCTAGCCTGCCAGGGTTAACCGGTGATGAAGGCGTTATCCAGCGGCGCTGCAATGTGTGACCGGGTTCGCGTTTGAAAAGTTTTGCCGGATTCAAGTCGCCGCTGACATCAGCCGATACGCTCTGTGTCGGCAGTTCCCTGCACATAGGCTTAACTGAAATCCGACAAGCGCAATCCAGCGTGCCCACGGGAGATTCCACGGTGTCGATCAAACTGCGTTTGGTGTTGCTGATTGCGACCAGCCTGCTGACGGCGCTGATCGTGAGTCTGGTCAGCTACGTGGGCAATCTGCGGATGGCCACGGCGGTCGGCGATAACACGGTGAGCATGAGCGCGCTGCGCAATCACATGGAAGCGGACATGATGCACGACGCCCTGCGCGCCGATGTCTATTCGGCGATGCTGGTCGGCCTGGGCAAAAGCACCGCCACCGCCACCGAAGTGCGCGATTCGCTCACCGAGCACGCCGGGCATTTTCGTGAGGTGCTGGATGACAACCTGAAGCTGCCGATCAACCCGCAGTTGCGCGCGGCGCTGGAGCAGATCAAGCCGAGCCTCGATACCTACATCAAATCCGCCGAGCAGATCGTCGGCGTGGCGCTGGACAATCCGGATGCCGCCCAACAGCAGCTCGGCACGTTCAATAGCGCCTTTGCTCAGCTCGAAGAGCAGATGGGCGCGCTCAGCGAACTGATCGAAAACAACACCCTGCACACCAGCGAAGGCACCGAAGCGGCCATCCGCCACGCCAATCTTGCGCTGGCAGTGGTGCTGGCCGTCAGTCTGTTGCTGCTGCTGATTCAGGGGCGCTGGGTGATCCTGAGTATCATGGGGCCGCTCAAATCCGCCAGCCGCATCGCTGAAAGCATTGCCCATGGCAATCTCAGCGAACCGATTGTCGAGCCCGCCGGCAAGGACGAAGCCAGCGTTTTGATCCGCACGTTGGCGACCATGCAGCGTGATCTGCGCAACATGATTGACGTGGTCCGGCGCAACGCTCACGGCGTCAGTGGCATGAGCGAGCAGCTCAGCCACGGCTGCCATCAGGTCGCCGACAGCAGCCAGCAGCAAAGCGTCGCCGCTGGCACCATGGCCGCTGCCGCCAGCCAGATGACCGCCAGTATCGAAGAAATCACCCGCCACGCCGAACGTGCCCTGAGCATGGCCAATCAGGCCGAAAACCTGGCCAAGGAGGGTGGCGGGGTGATTCATCAAGTGGTCAGCGACATGGACGACATCGCCCGCTCGGCACAGCAGTCGGCGCAGGTGATCCGCACGCTGGATCAGGAATCCGAGGCAATCTTCAACATCATTCAGGTGATCAAGAGCATCGCTGACCAGACCAACCTGCTAGCCCTCAACGCTGCGATCGAGGCGGCGCGGGCAGGTGAGCAGGGCCGTGGTTTTGCCGTGGTCGCCGATGAAGTGCGCAGTCTGGCCGCACGCACCAGCGCCTCGACCCAGGAAATCGCCGCAATGGTCGCGCGTATTCAAAACAGTACGCGTGAAGCGGTTACCAGCATGGAGGCGGGGGTGGCGCAGGTCGACAAGGGCATGGCGGTAACAGCGGAGGTTGAGCGGGCAATTCGCGAAATCCTCGACGCAACCTTGAGCACCACGCAACTGGTCAATGACATTACCCGCACGATTGGCGAACAGAGCCAGGCCAGCAACGAGATCGCCCATCAGGTGGAAATGATTGCCGGGATGTCCGAGGGCAATAGCCGGGTGATCGGGCAAACGGCGACGACTACGGATGAATTATCGAATCTGGCGGGGCAGTTGGCGCAGTCGGTGGATCGGTTTCGGTTGTGAACTTGAGGAGGGGCCGAGCACGGCACTCGATTGTTAAAGCTCTAAGGAAGAGCTTTCATACGATGAGTACCGTCGTTTGTATGTCCAATTTGAATTTATAAGTTCTGAAGAAATATTGTTTTCTATCCGTTTCAATAGTGACGAATGGCTTTTTCTTCCGATTACTGACAAATGCTTTTTTTGGGCTGAAACTATTGAGGTAGTCCTCGCCGTGTGTTGCCTGGAGAAACTGAATAGTGGATTCGAGTTGCTCTATCGCATGGTTTTTCCATGCGCTACCGCTTCTTTCCTTCAGCTCTACTAGATAAAGCTGCTTCTCGGTGGTGAGCATGCAGTCACAACGCCCTCGACCAGGTTGTTCCATGTCGCTTATCACGCACTTGTCGATGGCTGTAAAAATAACTGCTTTGCGCTCCGGATTGCTGACCGTAGCGATCCAGTTTTCTTCTGACTCTGAATCGGCGTAAGCGATCGGACGAGATGTGTTATCACAAAGTCCAAACCGCTCTTGTACGAACGGGCCGCTTTGACATTGAGCATCGAGGAAATTCACGCCTCCAATGCCTCCTCGATATCGAGAAGTTGATCGAATAAATCGTTGCCTTCGCGAAGCGATTCGTTGAGGTAATTATGGTCCGAAGGAATTCCTCCCGACATAGGCAGCTTCTCGATGCTTCCAGTCATTTCATCAGCCTGATAAATCGCGAGCTCGTCAGCGTCGACCAGTGAGTGAAGCGGAACTACCTTTGCGAGCCGGGCTAACAGTTCCTCCGCATTTCTCTCAATTATGGCGTCATGCAGATGCTTGCCTTGGACAGCGATTGTGAGATAACTCACCACATAAGGGCTGTGAGTCGTCAATACCAACCGATTTTCCTTACCCTGGTTATTGAATTGCAAAAGGCTTTGCAATACGCCCCATTGCGAACGCGGGTATAGATTCTGTTCGGGTTCTTCCACGATGTTTATGAACGCAGTTTTATTGAATCTCGATGATAATGCGGACAGAGCAATGCGACGCTGTTCCTCCGTCAGCGTCTCGACGGAGAAAATTTCCATGACTTCTTTCCTGAAGCGATCCAGCTCGTCAGTACTCATGGTTTCCGGGCGTTCTTCGCTTCTTTCTTCAACAGTATTGGCCAAGTAGTGGCTCACGAGATGCAGAGGCACTGCCGATTGAAAACCGCTGGAAGCATCGGCCAATCTCAGTTTGTAATCCGATTCCCGAATGTTGAGTATGTCATTCAGTTTGTCGTATTCGAGTTCTGCCTGATTGATCGGAAGCAGCAATGCGCCTTTTATATTGGCTTTCGCCGCGTCGAATTCAGTCAAGAACTCTTTGAGAGAGTCAGAAGAAAGTTTCAATTCCCGAGGGTGCCTGACATAAGCAATAAAGTTGCGCTCGGCAGGCACGTACATGATTTGAGGCAGGTGGTACTTTTTACCCGTCAATTCGCTGATATGAAGCTGCCCGCGCAGATACTTGATGGCATACGCTTCACCTTCGTATTCGATTTCAGTTTCCGCAGAAAGATAATTTTCGAGCCGATGGTATGTCAGGTAGGGTCTGATAAATTTGTTTTTTCGCTCGAACCATTTGAGGTCATAGTCGCCTCGCACCAACGCCTTTTCAATCCATGAAAAAGTCGAATAAAGCTTGGCGAGTGTGCTTTTCCCCGAGCCTTGATTGCCCACAAAAACGGTCACGCGTTTGAACTCTATCCAGCCATTGTTCTTCACACCATTGCGGATAGGGCCAAAATGCTTGACGCGTAGTCGGGTCATTGATCACTCCATAAAGACGAGCTGAGGCGGTATAGCGGTGCAGCATATCAGGGCGGGAAGGAAACGGGAGCGGGGAAATGCCAGGAGTACAGACAGGGCTTCATTTTATTAGGTAAGGACTCTGCTCGTTTTCCGGCAGAGTCCTTTGCGTCTATCAGAACCTGAACGCCTGTCGCCCCACCAGCAACCATTTCCCACCCTGTTTCTGCCAGATCTGAAAATTCTCGATCTCGGTCGGAATCACCTCGGTCCCTTTCAACGCCTGTGCGGAGAAGTGGTGACGCACCAGCGCGGTGTCACCCGAAATCGTGATGGTCTGCTTTTGCATTTCGAGGGTCTTGAACGCGCTGCGGCCGGTTTCGATGTCGGCGATGAATTCCTGCTTGTCCTGAATCTTGCCGCTGGAGTGGCCGTAGGTCAGGTTCGGCGCGGTGAGGGCGTTCAGTTCGGCGATGTCTTTGTGCAGCATCGCCTGGGTCAGATGATCGACCGCTTGGGCGACTTCCTTTTCCGCTGGGGCAGGGGCGGCCATGGCGCAGGCGCTGAAGGCGCAGAACAAGCCGATGAGGAGGCTGGACTTGGTCATGTTGTTTCCTTGTTGTTATTGGAGGGAAATGACTGAAGTCGAATTCATCAGTCATCGTACAACGTAGCAGGTTATTTTCATGAAGAGCAACGCGCTGAGTGCACTGATTCGCGGGGTTGCGATGCGCATCGCGCAAATAAATTTGTCGGGACAGGTCGAAGTAGCGTCATGTTCCGTGCGCTTTAGCCGATAAGCTTCTGGGTGGAAAAAGACTTTCAAGTCGGGAACAGACGCGCGGGTTCGCCCTGACGTGATATTCTCCGCGCCAAATTTGCTTTGACTTAATTCGGTTGGCTGGCCTTTCGGGCGGGCCGACGGGATCCCTGTCGCTCAAGCAGCTGAAGCCAATAACGATAAGAAGTCAGTTCAGAAGGGACATTAACTGAGGTCGATGCCACATGTCGGCCTTGTGTGCCCACCCGTCAATATTGAAGTGTGCGGAATTGCGCGACGCCAGCCTGAGCGTCAACACAGCGCAACGCAGACTGATAACAACGACGGGCGGAAGGCGTTTTATCATAGGTGCAACAGATGTTTAAGAAAGTGAACACAGCCTTGCTCGGTCTGGCTTTGGCGATGGGGATGTCGTCTGCCAATGCTGCCGAAGCCAAGAAAGTTGACGTCCTGCTGATCGGCGGCGGCATCATGAGCACCACCCTGGGTGTGTGGATCAATGAGCTGGAACCGACCTGGTCGATGGAAATGGTCGAGCGCCTCGATGGCGTCGCCTTGGAAAGCTCCAACGGCTGGAATAACGCCGGTACCGGTCACTCGGCTCTTGCCGAGCTGAACTACACCCCGGAAGACGACAAGGGCAACGTAACCATCCCGAAAGCTGTCGAGATCAACGAAGCGTTCCAGGTTTCCCGTCAGTTCTGGGCCTGGCAGGTTCAGCAGGGCGTGCTGAAAAACCCTCGCTCGTTCATCAACACCACTCCGCACATGAGCTTCGTGTGGGGCGATGACAACATCAAGTTCCTGAAAAAGCGCTACGAAGCCCTGCAGGCGAGCCCGCTGTTCGCTGGCATGCAGTACTCCGAAGACCCGGCTGTGATCAAGAAGTGGGTACCGCTGATGATGGAAGGGCGTGACCCGAACCAGAAAATCGCGGCCACCTGGAGCCCGCTGGGTACGGACATGAACTTCGGCGAAATCACCCGCCAGTTCGCCGCTCACCTGCAGACCAAACCCAACTTCGATCTGAAACTGTCGAGCGAAGTCGAAGACATCACCAAGAACGCCGATGGCACCTGGCGTGTGAGCTACAAAAACCTCAAAGACGGCAGCAAGACCGAAACCGACGCCAAGTTCGTGTTCATTGGCGCTGGCGGCGGTGCCCTGCACCTGCTGCAGAAGTCGGGCATTCCTGAAGCGAAGGAATACGCAGGCTTCCCGGTTGGCGGTTCGTTCCTGGTGACCGAGAACCCGACGATTGCCGAGCAGCACCTGGCCAAGGCTTACGGCAAGGCTTCGGTTGGCGCGCCACCGATGTCGGTTCCGCACCTGGACACCCGTGTCCTGGATGGCAAGCGCGTCATTCTGTTTGGCCCGTTCGCGACCTTCAGCACCAAGTTCCTCAAGGAAGGTTCGTACTTCGACCTGCTGACCAGCACCACCACCCACAACATCTGGCCAATGACCAAGGTCGGCATCAAGGAATACCCGCTGGTCGAGTACCTTGCCGGTCAGTTGATGCTGTCGGATGAAGACCGTCTGAACGCGCTGAAGGAATACTTCCCGAACGCCAAAGCCGAAGACTGGCGCCTGTGGCAAGCCGGCCAGCGCGTGCAAATCATCAAGCGTGATGAAGCCGCTGGCGGCGTGCTGAAACTGGGCACCGAGATCGTTGCTTCGCAGGACGGCTCGATCGCCGGCCTGCTGGGCGCATCGCCAGGCGCGTCGACCGCTGCACCGATCATGCTGAGCGTGCTGCAGAAAGTCTTCAAAGACAAAGTCGCAACCCCTGAGTGGCAGACCAAGCTGCACCAGATCGTGCCGAGCTATGGCACCCAGCTGAACAGCGATCCGGCCAAAGTGGCTGCCGAGTGGGCTTACACCGCGAAAATCCTCGAACTGCCGACGCCTCCAGCGATCGGTCAGGTAGCTGCTCCGGCGGCACCTGCGGCTGACAAAACCGTAGCGCCGAAGGAAAACGCTGCACGTGACATGGCTCTGTAAGCAGAACCCTGACACACAAAAACCCACTGAACCGGCGACGGTCAGTGGGTTTTTTATTCCTGGTTGGTAGGAGCTGCGGTGATTGGACTCAGGCTTTTGTGGATGCCAGATAAGCCCCCAAGCGCCGACCCATCTCTTCGCCCAGTGCCTGCAACCCGCTCAGCGGCCGCACCATCACTTCGAACTCGACGATCTTGCCGTGCTCATCGAAGCGAATCATGTCGATGCCCTTGAGTTCCTTGCTGCCGACCCTGGCGCTGAATTCGAGAATCACATTCAGGCCATCCGCCGTCGCCAACTCGCGGTGGTAGGCGAAATCTTCGAAGACTTCAAACACGGTGTTGAGGATCATCGCCACCACTGGCGCGCCGGGGTAGGGCGTATGGGCCATGGGCGAGCGGAACACCGCTTGCGGTTCGAGCAGTTCGGGCAGGGCTTTGAGATTGCCGCTGCGGATCATCTCGTGCCAGCGCGCGAGGGATGCGGCGACGTTGGGCTGCAAGGCGAGGTCGGGCATGGTCACTCCGGTTTTTCTTGTTGTCGGTCGGCAATGACTGTAGATCAACCGCGCCGAAAGTGGATCCTCAAGTCTCAGCCTGAATACCGCTTCATGCCCGAAGCGGATCAGATGCGCATCTGATCCGTATTTTTCTGTTTCATCTGCCTCTGTATTCAGTACAGCCACAGGCTCAGAATGCCCCGGCAGTGCGGCCAGTCACCCTCCGACCTCATCCCGCAGCGTCCGGTGCACCGCACACCCAGCCTCAAGGAGCGCAACATGTACAAGATGGCGATTTTTCTCGGCGGCTTTCTGACCTTGACCATTCTGATTGGCGTGCTGGCGACGATCTCTCCAGTCTGATCCGCACGCAGCTTTTTCGAACTCTGCCGATCTCCTGCTTTCAGTTGCAGAACAGGGCCAGCACGCGCCCGTCACTGAAAGTTCGAGGAGTGAAACATGCGTACGACAACCTCGCAGGGACGTTGGGTTCCCATAGGTTTGATGGTCGCCGCGTTGACCGGTTGCGCCATGAGCAACACCGATTCGCCGGTGCAGACGCCCGGCCAGGCCAAGGCGTCCGACACGGAAATGCTCGAAGTCGGCGCGCAGTGGTTGCAGGACAAGCCGCCAATTCGCGCGTTGAACATGTACCTCGATGGTTTCCATTTTTACAACGGTCATCCCGGCGCGCAGATGGAAGCGCACCACTACTGCTCGGCGCTCAACGAAGAAGTGTTCCAGTGCGTGATCTACGACGGCAACACCGCTGAAGCCAAGCTGATGGGCGTCGAATACATCATCAGCCAGCGGCTGTTCACGCAATTGCCGGCAAAAGAGAAAGCCTTGTGGCACAGCCACGCTCACGAAGTCAGTTCTGGCCAGTTGGTCGCTCCGGGCATCCCGCAAGTGGCAGAAACGCGCTTGATGGAAAAACTCGCCAATACCTACGGCAAGACCTGGCACACCTGGCACACCGATCAGGACAAGCAACTGCCGCTGGGCGTGCCGCAGTTGATGATGGGCTTTACCGCTGACGGTCAGGCCGATGCGCAAATGGTCCGCCAGCGCGATCAGCGCCTGGGCATCGACAGTGCCGAGAAGAAAAAGGCCCGCGCCGAGATCAAACCGGGGCCTGTCGCAACGGGGGCTGATGCGTGGCAGAAGGGTAATGTCATCCAGCTCAACGACCCGACCGGCCATCAACACGTCATGCCGCGTCCGGCCACGGCAAGCGATGAGAATGCGCGGAGTCAGCCGTGATTTACGGCGCGCCGAACAGCATCGTCCAGTAAACGCCGTCGTCGCTGCGCGTTTCGCTGGCGAAGCCGGCGCCGACCTGAGTGAACATCGGGTTCATCAGGTTGGCGCAGTGGCCCGGGCTGGCCAGCCAGCCGGCCATGGCTTTGCCTGGTGAGCTTTGTCCGGCAGCGATATTTTCCCCGACCTGGCGGCCGCGATAACCGGCAGCACGGGCGCGGTCGGCCGGCATGTCACCGTCGGGATCGCGGTGGGCGAAATAATTGCCGTAAGCCATGGCTTTGCTGTGGCCCTGAGCCGCTGCGCCGAGGGCGGCATTCCAGCTCAATGGTCGCGTGGCGGCAAAACGCTGGCGGCCGCACATGCGCGGCCGGGCGCGGGCGGCGTTGACCTCGGCGAGCAGCGCCTTGCCGACGCTGCGGTTGTCACCGACGCGGCTGTCGAGCACCGGTTGCGCCAGCACCACCTGCCATTGATTGCGCGAATGGCTGACGCCGATGTCGGCGTAGTTCGCATCCAGCAAGGCAGCGCAATAATCGCTCTGCAACTGATCGAAGGCCTCGTCGGCGTCTTCGGCTCCGATAATGCGGATGCTGCGCACCGTGATTGCTGAATAGCCGGAAGACTTCAACGCCTCGCGCATGCCGCCGCCGTAGCGATAGCCGATCGGCAAGGCCAGATTCGACTTCAAAGCCAAAGGCGCCAGACGCTGCGCAGGGCGGCGGTCGCAGCGTTGCGGATGGGCGCGGTAATCATTGATGGCGGCCACCAGCTCGCGCTCCGCACTGGCGTGGGCGGATTCAGTGAAAAAAGGAAACAGACTCAGCAGGCACAGCGAAACGAAGCGAGACGAACGAACGGCGTGGCGCATGGGACGGACAGCTCTGAAAGGGGACAGCGCTAGAGTGAGGCAGCCGTGTGTGGCGGCGCGGATAGGACTGGGTTTTCTGGACTTGGTTCAGTGGCGGCAATGCAATTGAATTGCTGTTGTTTGAACCGCGGTCTTCGCGAGCAGGCTCGCTCCCACATAGCGCTTACGGCGTACTCGAAACAACTGTGGGAGCGAGCCTGCTCGCGAAGACGCCGCTCCGGTCAACCCCTCTATCACTGGCAAACAACCACTAGCGATTCAACACATCCCCCATCCACCGCAAATACTCCCCCCGCTCGGAAATGGAGTTATGCCCCGAGTCCGGCACCACCTTCAGCGTCGCCACGCCCGCAGGAAAACTCTCGAACAAGCGCTGCGTGCTGCTGCGTCCAATCACGTCGTCATCGCTGGCCGCCAACAGCAACGTCGGCGTGCGGATATGCGCCGCGTACTTGCCCGATTCAAAACGATCCTTGAGCAACCACTTCACCGGCACCCACGGGTATTGCCGTGCGGCGATTTCCTCGAGGCTGTTGAACGGCGTCACCAGAATCAGATTGTGCACCGGCCGCTGACTGGCCAGGCGCACCGCCACCCCCGAACCGAGGCTTCGACCGACCACGGCGACTTGCGAATGAGTGGCATAGACCTGATCGAACAGCGCCAGCGCATCTTCGGCAATCGCGGCTTCCGATGGCGAGCCGGTGCTGCCAGCAAAACCCCGGTAATGCAGGAAATACAGCGCGTAGTCAGGAAACGCCTCAGTGAATTCCGGCAGATTTCGCGATACGTCCTCGGCATTGCCGCCGAAATAAATCAGTGCGCGCGATCCGCTGCGCTTTCGGGTTGTCACCCAGACCTCGGCATCCGGCATTGACAGTTTCAATCGCGAATCCGCCGCAACCACGGCGGCAGGCTGGGGAAACCAGATCAGCGAGCGCTGAAACACGAACAGCCCGGCGCACAGCACCAAGTACACGGCAATGATGAAAACGACGAGTGACATCAGGGTTCGAGACATTCGGCTACTTTTAACGGGGAGAGAGGTTGGCTGTGGCAGTGTAGTTCAGCGACTGCGCCTGACAGCCGGCGCACACACCGTGCAACAGATCCGCGCAGCAGGAGGACTCGCATGCGCCACACTGAGAGTTACTCCCGTCGCCGCTTGCTCACGTTGGCTGCCCAAGCTGCGGCGCTGTTCACCATTGATCGGGCGTTGGCCGGCAGCGTAGCGCCGACCGCCACTGCGCCGCCCACGGCAGGAGACCAGACCATGTAGACCCGCGCCATCCCTTCCAGCTCCGAGGCACTGCCCATGGTTGGGTTGGGCACCTATCGCGGTTTCGACGTCGCGCCGGGCGATCCGGTTTACCGGCAGTTGCCCGCCGTGCTCGAAGCGCTGTTCAGGAAGGGCGGCACGCTGATCGACAGCTCACCCATGTACGGCCGCGCCGAGCAGACCACCGGTGAATTGCTGTCGATCCACGAACCACGCTCGCCGGCGTTCCTCGCCACCAAGGTGTGGACGCGCGGGCGCGAGGAGGGCATCGCGCAGATGGAGCAGTCCTTCAGCCTGCTGCAAACCGAGCGCATCGACCTGATGCAGATTCACAACCTGCTCGACTGGCAAACCCACTTGCCAACCCTGCGCGAATGGCAGGAGCAGGGGCGGATTCGCTACATCGGCATCACTCATTACACCTCGTCGGCCTATGACGAGGTCGAGGCCGTGCTGAAAGCCGAAAAGCTGGATTTTCTGCAGATCAACTACGCCCTCGATGATCGCGCGGTCGAGAAACGCATCCTGCCGCTGTGCCGCGAGCGTGGGGTGGCGGTGATTTGTAATCGGCCGTTTGGCGGCGGTGATTTGCTCGCCCGGCTCAAGGGCAAGCCGCTGCCGGCCTGGGTCTCGGATGTAAAGGTCAACAGCTGGCCGCAACTGGCGCTGAAATTTCTCCTGGCGCATCCGGCGGTGACCTGTGTGATTCCCGGGACCAGCAATCCGCGCTACATGGCTGACAACGCCGGAGCCGGTTTCGGGCCGATGCTGACCGATGCGCAGCGGCATCAATTGATTGCGTTGCTGGGCTGAGCCGGGTCAACCGCGATAGCGCAACGCCTCCAGCAATAACGCAAACGCTGGCGCTGCCTGACGTCGGCTCGGGTAGTACAGGTGATAACCGGAAAATGCCGGGCACCAGTCTCCCAGCACCTGGACCAGGCGACCGTCCGCCAGAAACGGCGCGACGACGTTTTCCGGGATGTAGCTCAGCCCGAAACCGTCCAGTGCGGCGTCGAGCAATGGGTACACGCCATTCAGGGTGACCTGCCCGGCGACACGCACCTTCAGACTCTCGCCGTCCTTTTCGAACTCCCACGAATACAGCCCGCCATTGGTTGGCAGGCGCAGGTTGTTACAGGCGTGGTCGGTCAGGTCGCGCGGGGTTTGCGGCGGATCGCGCCGGGCGAAGTAGGCGGGGGAGCCGACCACGGCCATGCGCATATCCGGACCGATACGGGTGGCGATCATGCCTTGGGCGACGTCTTCGCCCAGGCGCACACCGGCATCGAAGCCCTGGCCGGCGATGTCGACGAAACCATAGTCACAGCAAACCTCGACGGACACATCGGGGTACTGCGGCAGGAAATCCTGCAACACCGGACGCAGGATCCAGTTCAGCGAATGGTCGGTGGCGCTGATGCGGATCTTGCCCGCCGGGGTTTCACGCAGGTTGCTCAGGGCGGCCAGTTCCACTTCGATCTCCTCGAAGCGCGGACCGATGGTTTGCAGCAAGTGTTCGCCGGCCTCGGTCGGCGAAACGCTGCGCGTGGTGCGGGTCAGCAGGCGCAGGCCGAGACGCGCTTCGAGACTGCGGATGGTGTGGCTGAGCGCCGATTGCGACACGCCAAGTTTGGCCGCGGCCTTGGTGAAACTGCGTTCACGGGCGACGGCGAGAAAGGCGAGCAGGTCGGTGGCATTTTCCCGAAGCATTGATGATTTTCCTGCATAAGTTTTTTCGGATTCTAGTCGATTATCCAAAGAGTGCGGATCGCTACAGTGGTTGCATCATTTATTGGAGGAAATGCCATGAACCCGATTGCTGCTTCCGCACTGACGCTCTCGCTGCTGGCTGGTGAGGTGCAGGCCACTGAAAATCCCCGTGTCACGGTCACACCGAATGGCTCGCAACCTTCGGCCAAAGGCCCTGCTGACTGGTTTACCGGCACGGTGCGGGTGGATGCGCCGTTCAAAGGCACCGATGAGGCGCGGGTCAGTGGTGCGACCGTAACGTTCGAGCCGGGCGCGCGCACTGCATGGCATACCCATCCGCTGGGGCAGACATTGATCGTCACCTCGGGGGCAGGCTTGGTGCAGGAGTGGGGCCAGCCAGTGCGTGAAATCCGCCCGGGCGATACCGTGTGGATTGCCCCGGGCGCCAAACATTGGCACGGGGCAGCACCGACGACGGCGATGAGTCATATCGCGATTGCCGAAGTGCTGGATGGCAAGGTGGTGGACTGGATGGAGCAGGTCAGTGATGAGCAATATCCAAAGACCGAGTGAAACCGCGCCCCTCACCCCAGCCCTCTCCCGAGGGAGAGGGAGCCGATTGGGGGATGCTCGAGACGTTCGGCATTCTGCAAGCGTGGTGGTGAATCCACTCGACCCCTAGCACCCCATGCAGGTGCGCTAACAGCATGCGGCTCACCCCAGGCGTCTCCCGGGGGAGTGGGAGCCGACCGGGGTGTCTTGCGATGTGCATCGACCTGAACTTGCCGTTGCGATTATGGATACACAGAAAGACTTTCACGTCGCTGCACATCCTGAATATACCCGGATCGGTCCCCTCTCCCTTTGGGAGAGGGCTAGGCGGGCGGCGTTCCGATGAGGGGCTTTTCGCTTCAGATCATCTCCGGCAATGAATCCAGAATCTTGTCCAGCGTAATCGGATACTCGCGCACCCTCGCGCCGGTGGCGTTGTAGATCGCATTCGCCACCGCCGCACTAACGCCGCAAATCCCCAATTCACCCACGCCCTTGGCCTTCATCGGTGATGAAATCGGGTCGGTTTCTTCGAGGAAGATCACTTCCTGATGCGGAATGTCAGCGTGCACCGGCACCTCATACCCGGCGAGGTCATGGTTGACGAAAAAGCCCAGACGCTTGTCCACCGCCAGCTCTTCCATCAATGCGGCGCCGACGCCCATGGTCATCGCGCCGATGACCTGACTGCGCGCCGACGTCGGGTTGAGAATTCGCCCCGCAGCGCACACCGCGAGCATGCGCCGTACGCGAACTTCGCCAGTGGCGGCATCGACAGCGACTTCGACGAAGTGCGCGCCGAAGGTCGATTGCTGATACTTCTCGGCCAGATCACCGAACTCGATGCTGTCCTCGCCGACCAATGCGCCGCCTTCAGCCGCGTTGCGCAGCGGCAGGCTCTTGCTGCCGACCCGCACCTGACCATCGGCGAACTCCGCCTGATCCGCCGCCAGCCCCAGCTTGGCCGCCACCGCTTCGCGCAATTTCACGCACGCAGCGTAGACCCCGGCGGTCGAGCAGTTGCCGCCGAACTGGCCGCCGGAGCCGGCCGATACCGGGAAGTCCGAATCGCCCAGACGCACCACCACATCATTGAGACCAACGCCCATCATCTCGGCAGCGGTCTGCGCGATGATCGTGTAGCTGCCGGTGCCGATATCGGTCATGTCCGTTTCAACAACGACCTTGCCATCACGCTCCAGGCGCACGCGGGCGCCGGACTTGACCAGCAGGTTGTTGCGAAACGCCGCCGCCACGCCCATGCCGATCAGCCAGCGGCCTTCACGACGGGTGCCCGGTTGCGCCTTGCGCTGATCCCAGCCGAATTTCTCCGCGCCGATCTGCAGGCATTTGACCAGTTGGCGTTGGGAGAACGGCCGCTCGGTTTTCACCGGGTCGACTTGAGTGTCGTTAGCGATGCGGAACAGCACCGGGTCCATCTTCAGTTGTTCGGCCATTTCGTCCATGGCGATTTCCAGCACCATCAGCCCCGGTGCTTCACCCGGCGCACGCATGGCATTGCCTTCAGGCAGGTCGAGCGGGGCGAGGCGCATGCTGACGCGGCGGTTTTCTGCGGCGTAGAGCAACTGGCTCGGTTGCGCGGCCAGTTCGACCTTGCCGTCGGCGAGGTTGCCCGACCAGCCTTCATGGGCGATGGCGGTCAGCTTGCCGTCCGCAGTGGCACCCATGCGGATGCGCTGAATCGTTGCCGGGCGATGGGTGGTGTTGTTGGCCATTTGCGGGCGGGCGAGGGCGACTTTCACCGGCCGCCCCGCCATACGAGCGCCGAGAGCGGCGAGGATCACGTCGGCGCGGATGAACAGCTTGCCGCCGAAACCACCGCCGATGTACGGCGAGACCAATCGGACGTTTTCCTTCGGCAGGCCGAGGGTTTTCGCAATGTCACCAACACTCCAGGCGACCATCTGGTTGGAGGTCCACACGGTCAGCTGATCGCCTTTCCACGCGGCCAGTGTGGCGTGCGGTTCCATCATCGCGTGGGATTGGTCCGGAGTGGTGTAGGTCTGATCGAACTGCACCGGCGCGGCGGTGAAGGCCTTGTCGAAGTCGCCGTGATTGACGTCCGGCAACTCGTCTTTCGGCTCGACGCCGAGGTCTTTGACGCTGGCCAGATCGAACTTGCCTTCGCTGGTCTCGTAATCGACCCTGACCAATTGCGCGGCGGCGCGGGCCTGTTCGAAGGTCTCGGCAACCACCAATGCAACGGCTTGCTGGTAATGCTGCACTTCGGGACCAGCGAGCAGGTGCGCGGCGTTGTAATCACCCTTGTCGAGCTTGCCTGCATTCTCGGCAGTGACGATTGCGAGTACGCCGGGTGCGGCTTTGGCTTCGTCGAGATGGATGGCTTTGATCCGGCCTTTGGCGATCGCCGAATCGACCATGAAACCGTAGGCCTGATTGGCCGCCGCTTCATGTTGCTCGTAGGCGTAAGTGGCCTGGCCGCTGGTTTTCAACGGGCCTTCGATGCGCTCGGTAGGCTGGCCGACGACTTTCAGGCGGTCGATGGGATTGGTGGTGGCGGGCGTGTCGAATTTCATGCGGTTTCCCTCGCTTGCGCCAACACCGAAGCCAGCGTGCGCTCGACCAGTGTCAGTTTGAATTGGTTGTCATCGGTGGGTGTCGCGCCCTCAAGCAGGCGTTCGCTGACTGCTTTGGCGCCCTTGGGCAACAGCGCTTCAGCGGCTTCGACCCGCCACGGTTTCGGCGCAATACCGCCGACGGCGACACGGCCGGTGCCGTCCTTTTGCAGGATCAGACCGACTGAAACAAGGGCAAACGCGTAAGACGAGCGATCGCGGACCTTGTGATAAATGTGCGTGCCGCCAACCGGCGCCGGCAGGGTCACGGCGGTGATGAACTCGCCGGGCGTGAGGCTGGTTTCGATGTGCGGCGTGTTGCCCGGCAATTGATGGAAATCCGCCATGGGAATGCTGCGCGTGCTGCCGTCAGGCTTGACCGTTTCGATCTGCGCATCGAGTGCGCGCATGGCGATGGCCATGTCGCTCGGGTGGGTGGCGATGCAAGCGTCGCTGACGCCGATGATTCCGAGTTGCCGGGTCACGCCACCGATCGCCGCGCAGCCGCTGCCGGGGTTGCGTTTGTTGCAGGCCTGGTGGGTGTCGTAAAAGTACGGGCAGCGGGTGCGTTGCAGCAGGTTGCCGGCGGTGGTCGCCATATTGCGCAACTGCCCGGAGGCCCCGGCGAGCAAGGCGCGGGAGAGCAGGGCGTAGTCCTTGCGCACGCGCGCGTCGGCGGCCAGATCAGTGTTGCGCACCAGCGCGCCGATGCGCAGTCCGCCTTCGGGGGTAGCTTCGATCTGGTCCAGGCCGAGGTGGTTGATATCGATCAGGTGCACCGGGGTTTCGATGTCGAGTTTCATCAGGTCGAGCAGGTTGGTGCCGCCGGCGATGAACTTGGCGCCCTCGACTTGCGCGGCCTGGGAAGCGGCTGCGGTAGGCGAGTCGGCGCGGCTGTAATTGAAGGCTCTCATGCCGGCACCTCCGCGACTTCAGTGATGGCTTCGATGATGTTCGAGTAAGCGCCACAGCGGCAGATATTGCCGCTCATGCGCTCCTGCAGTTCGGCGGCAATCAGTTTCGGCGGCTCGGTCAGGCTCGGGCTGACGTGGCTGGGAATGCCGTCGCGGATTTCTTTGAGCACAGCGACCGCCGAGCAGATCTGCCCAGGGGTGCAATAGCCGCACTGGTAACCGTCGTGCTTGATGAAGGCGGCCTGCATCGGGTGCAGCTTGTCCGGCATGCCGAGGCCTTCGATGGTGGTCACCTCACTGCCGTCGTGCATCACCGCCAGGGTCAGGCAGGAGTTGATCCGCCGACCGTCGGCGATCACCGTGCAGGCGCCGCACTGGCCGTGATCGCAGCCTTTCTTGGTGCCGGTCAGGTGCAGGTGTTCGCGCAGGGCGTCGAGCAGGGTAGTGCGGGTGTCTACTTCGAGGGTTTGCGGTTTACCGTTGACTTGCAGGGTAACTTTACTCATGGCCGGTTGCTCCAGACTGGCCGCGTAGGCCTTGAGGCTGATAAAGGGGGGCATGGCGAACGCCGTCGCGGTTACGGCGCCGAGGATCATGAAATTGCGTCGGGAAATCGGCATGGTTCGATTCCTTTTCTCTCATCGGGCGGCAGGATTGCAAAAGGCCCAAACGGGCGCGCCGGCATGCATGCCAGTCTCGTAAAAAGAGTGACCGCAGCGGGAGGGAAAAGGTTTTGTCGGATTTGCGCTAAAGAGTTATGTGCGCAGCTCATCAATTGACCTGTGGGAGCGAGCCTGCTCGCGAAAGCGTCGGGTCAGACCCAGCCGCTGCTGGATATGCCGACCTCTTCGCGAGCAGGCTCGCTCCCACAGGGGAGTTGTGTTTTTCAGTTATGGCCCACCCACCACCATCGAGGTAAACGGTGCGACATACGCCTGCAACGTCACCAGCCCGCCGACCAGGATCGCCAGTACGATCGAGTGGAAGAACACGTAACGCAGGATCTCGCCTTCATGTCCGTACCAACGGGTCGCGGTGGAGGCGACGACGATCGACTGCGCGTCGACCATCTTGCCCATCACCCCACCGGAACTGTTCGCTGCCGCCATCAGCACCGGACTGATACCCAGCTGTTCCGAGGTCACCCGTTGCAAGCCGCCAAACAGCACGTTCGAAGCAGTGTCCGAGCCCGTCAGCGCCACCCCCAGCCAGCCGAGCAGCGTGCCAAACATCGGATAGAAAATCCCCGTCGCCGCAAACGCCAGGCCCATGGTCGCATCCAGCCCCGAATAGCGCGTGAGGAAGCCCAGCGCGAGCATCGCCGCAATCGTGATCAGCGAAAAACGCACCACCCACAGCGTGCGCAGGTATTGCTTGATCAATTGCGGGATCGAATACCCCATCAGCAGACCGCCGACAATCGCCGCCAGCAAAATCCCGCTGCCGGTCGCGGTCAGCCAGGTGAACTTGTAAATCGCTTCCTCGGCTTTCGGCGCCGCGACAACCGGCGGTACTTTTTCTATTTGCAGATGCAGACCGGTGAAGGTCACCGCCGGGGCGAATATCGGATTGGCCTCGCGTACCGGTTTGCCTTGCGGGTCGAGCTTGGCCGATTGCGTGACCGGGTCGATCACCGGGCGCGTATCGAACATGTTCTTGAAGCCCTGCGTGCCCCAGGCAAACACGAACACCGTGAGAATGATCCACGGCATCCACGCTCGCATCACTGCCGGACGCGCCTGATCGCTGAACGCGGCGCTGGCGGTGACTGTCTCTTCGTCGACCTTGGAGTTGTCGACGCGCCCGGACAGCGCTGCCGAGGTGTGGATGGTCGCCGGTTTCCACACCTTGAGGAACAGCGTCAGGCAGGCCATGGAAATCAGCGCAGCGATGACGTCCACCAGCATCGGCCCGTGATAGTTCGAGACGAGAAATTGCGGGATGGCGAAACTCACTCCAGCCACCAGAATCGCCGGCCACACCTCAAGCATCTTGCGCCACCCGGCAAATGCCCAGATCAACCAGAACGGCACCAACACCGAGAAGAACGGCAGCTGTCGACCGACCATCATCGACAGCTCCATCTCGTCCAGCCCGGTGACTCTGGCCAAGGTGATGATCGGCGTGCCCAGCGCACCGAAAGCCACGGGCGCAGTGTTGGCGATCAGCGCCAGGCCGGATGCGGCCAATGGCGAAAAACCCAGGCCGATCAGAATCGCACCGGTCACCGCCACCGGCGTGCCAAACCCCGCCGCGCCTTCGAAGAATGCGCCAAAGCAGAAGGCGATCAGCAGCAACTGCAAACGACGGTCATCGGTGATCCGCGCGAGGGAATCCTGCAGCACTTTGAACGAACCGTTTTCGGTGGTCAGGCGATGCAGAAAGATGATGTTGAGCACAATCCAGCCGATCGGCAGCAAGCCATTCGCCGCGCCGAACAACGCCGCCGAACCGGCCATGCCCGCGGGCATGTCGAAGGCGAAAATCGAGATCAGCAGGGCGGACGCCAGCGCCAACAGCGCCGCCAGATGCGCCTTGACGTGAAAGAACGCCAGCGCCGCGAGCATCACCACCACCGGCACTGCGGCCATCAGCGTGGAGAGTACCGGGTTGCCGAACGGGTCGTAGATTTGCTGCCAGACCATGATCCACCTCTGCTTATTGTTATTGAGGGCGCAGATCCATTGCATGGGGGTAGGTTGCAAGCAGTATAGGTGGCGTTACGCCGCTGTTCGGCTGCGACGAACGAGCCGACAAACGGTCGATAGTGGCCACTGAATCAACGCGCTTTTGCCCGGTCGTATCTGCGGCTGCGCGCACTGCGTCCCGAAGACGCGGGCAGCGTGGCGATTTCCGTCGTCAAGACCTTGGGTTTTAGGGAAGTGTTGAATGAAGCAAGCGACAACCATGCTGCTCACTGTGACCGCCGCCGTATTGCTGAGCGGCTGTATTGCGGATTTTGATGATGACCATCGCCATGGCCGGCACTACGACCGCGACCACGGCCGCTATTACGACCATGACCGGCGTTGGGACGACCGCGATGACGACCGCCGCGATGGCCGTCGTTATCACCGCGAGCGCGATGATGACTGATTGAATGAAGAGGGCGTTCCCGTTAAAGGAACGCCCTCTGTGCATCAGCCTCAGTTGAAAAAACGAGCGTTCGCCTGGACGCGGGATCGCGCAGGCACCGAGGCCTCGTGATCGAGCAAATGGGTGGCGAGTATGTCGCTCAGAAAACGGAACTGATCGTTGAGGCCGACCACTTCATTGCTGAAATGATTGCTGGCGGCAGGCATCAGCAGATCATCGAAATCCTTGTTGAACACCAGCGTCTGCGCCTTGCGCGGCACGACGTGCTGTTGGTAGTAGTTGCTGCCGAACACCGGGAAACTCACGGAGAGGGTGACTTGGGTGTAAATCATGATGTGAACGCCTCGTTGTGTTTCGGATGAGTCAATCGTGCCTTTCAGCAAGGGAGGGCGGAAGGCAATCGTGGCGATGGTGGATATCGATGGTGGTGATGGTTGAGGTTTGTGGTGCTGCTGTTGGCGCCTTCGCGAGCAGGCTCGCTCCCACAGGTGCAAGGCATTCAGATGTGGGAGCGAGCCTGCTCGCGAAGAGGCCGGAACCTTCAGCATCGCAATCGACTGACCCACCTATACTCAAACCTGCACCTCCCCAAGCCAAAGGACACCACCACCGTGAACCCGCGCGCGCTGGTCGTTGCCGCACTGCTTTTGCTGGCCGGCTGCGCTACCTCGGCCCGGGCGCCGGTGAGTGCGCCGCAAGCGGTGGTGGTGTCGGCGCAAACCTGGCAGCAGATCGACCGCGAGATCCTCAGCGCATCGCAACAGGCCACCGAGCAGGTCAAGCTGTTCGCCCGTGGCTCGATGGAACATTGGCGCACTCGGGTCTATCAGCAAACTGAAGAAAATTTCATCCCCTGGTTCAGCAGCTACTGGACCCAGGAGTGGCTGTCGATGAAGGTCAGTTGGTACACGATCAGCGCCGGCGGTGAGCAGGACGCTTCGGCGAAACGGCTGGCGGCGTATCTGCTTGAGCAATATCAGGAAAAAGTCCTCGCGCCGGTCGCCGTGGAGATCGATCCGGATGCGATTCTGGCGCAGGCCACGGCGTTCTATGCGCAGTTGATGGCGCAGCAGATGCCGCTCATCGCCCAGCGTCACGGTGTGCCGATTGCGCAGCTCAACGGGCGCTTGCAGAAGATCCCGGCCATCGCCCTCGGCCCGCCGCCGGCGCGGGATGCTTCGCTGTTCAAAGTCATCAGCACCGAGCCGCTCAACACCCTCCCGGCGTACGCCGCGCTGATCGACAAGATCCACACCGACGGCGGCGCCAAGGGCATCTCTTCCACCGAAGCAGCCATGGCCCCGGTGGCCAAGCGCGCCAGCCAGCGCATCGAAGCGGAAATGGCCCCGCGCGGCGCCGCCAGTGCGGTGGCGGCAGCGGCGGGTAAACTCGCCGGGGCGATGATTTCGGTCGGCGTGGCCGGTATTCGCGCAATCATCCAGGCCAACGACCGCCCCGACAGCGAAGCGCTGATTCGCAGCAGCCTCGGCAATACCTTCGACAAAGCCTGGCAGAAGCTGCTGCAGAATCCGACCACGGGGGTGATGGCCGGCACTTTGCACATGGCCGGGCAGGTCGAAGGTAATTTGGGCGTGAATGAACCAACGCCTATCGGTGTGAGCGCTGTGCCATAGCGCTTGTACCTGCGAAGTTTTGTTGGCGGCGGTCGCGCCCGGATCAGAGCGGATGCTAGTCTTGCGCAACGCTGTTGTCAGGGAGCCCACATGGGCAATCACAAGATCGAGATTCGCCGCAGTAACGTCGAGAAAATCCTGCTGGCGGCGGAAAAGGTTTTCGCCGAGAAAGGCTTCGGCAGCACCGCCATGGCGGACATCGCTGCCGAAGTGCAGTTGCCGCGTTCCAATCTGCATTACTACTTCAGCACCAAGAGCGAGCTGTACAGCGCGGTGCTGTTCGATCTGCTCGAAGTATGGAAGCAGGACGCGCTGTGCTTCGAGATGTTCGACGACCCGCGCGTGGTGCTGAGCAGTTACATCCGCGCCAAGATGAATCATTCGCGCAGCCGGCCCTACGGCTCGAAAGTCTGGGCCAACGAGATCATCCACGGCGCGCCGACTCTGGGCGAGGCGCTGGATGCGAGCCTGTATGACTGGGCGAAGATGAAGGAAGCGAAGATTCGCCAGTGGGTCGAGGACAAGCGGATCCTGCCGGTGGAGCCGTCGGGGTTGCTGTACATGATCTGGGCGTCGACCCAGCATTACGCCGACTTTGATCATCAGGTGAACATTCTCAATGATCACCAGCCGTTGTCGGATATGCAGTTCGAGCGGGCGGTGCAGACCGTGACGGGGGTGATTTTGCGCGGGATCGGGCTGGAGCCTTGAAGAGCACCATCAAGGGCTTACCCTCACCCCAGCCCTCTCCCAGAGGGAGAGGGGGCCGACCGAGGTGTATTGAGAGGTACACCGACTTGAAAGACCGTTTCGATTATGGATGCAAAGCAGTTCTGCCTGTGAACCCCGGTCGATTCTGGATTCACAACAACTTTTCCAGGTCGGCGGAGTTTGTCAGCATCCCCCAATCGGTCCCCTCTCCCTTTGGGAGAGGGCTAGGGTGAGGGGCTTTTTCAGACTGCAACGTGATACGGATTGCGCGGATCATGATTCCAGTCCAGAAACGGCTTGCCCGTGTCCATCTGCACCATCTCGATGCAGTCGGCCACGGGGCAGGTGATCTGACACAGGTTGCAGCCCACACATTCCTCATCGATCACTTCATATTTATGCGTACCGTCGGCCTGTTTCAGACTGCCGATCGCCTGGTGTGAGGTGTCTTCACAAGCGATGTGGCAACGCCCGCAACCAATGCACGCCTCTTGGTCAATCTTTGCGATGACCTGGTAGTTGATATCGAGGTACTTCCAATCGGTGGTGTTGCCCACGGCACGCCCGGAAAACTCGGCGATATTGGCGTAGCCCTGGCTGTCCATCCACCGTGACAGGCCATCCTTCATCTCTTCGACAATGCGGAAACCATGCAGCATCGCCGCCGTACACACCTGCACCGCGCCGCTGCCCAGCGCCATGAACTCCGCGGCGTCGCGCCAGCTGCCGATGCCGCCGATGCCGCAGATCGGCAAGCCCTGGGTCTGCGGGTCACGGGCAATTTCCGCGACCATGTTCAGCGCAATCGGCTTGACCGCCGAACCGCAATAACCGCCGTGGGTGCTTTTGCTGCCGACGGTGGGCAGGGCGACCATGTGGTCCAGGTCGACGCTGGTGATCGAGTTGATCGTGTTGATCAGCGACACCGCATCGGCGCCACCACGATGCGCCGCCCGGGCAGCGACGCGGATGTCGGTGATGTTCGGGGTGAGTTTGACGATCACCGGCAGCGAGCAGTACGTCTTGCACCAGCGCGTCACCTGTTCGACATACTCCGGCACCTGACCGACCGCCGCGCCCATGCCGCGTTCGGGCATGCCGTGGGGGCAGCCGAAGTTGAGTTCGATGCCGTCGGCGCCGGTGGCCTCGACCAGCGGCAGGATGTGTTTCCACGACTCCTCGACACACGGCACCATCAGCGACACGATCAGCGCGCGATCCGGCCAATCCTTCTTCACTTGGGTGATTTCACGCAGGTTGATTTCCAGCGAGCGGTCGGTGATCAGTTCGATGTTGTTGATGCCCAGCACTTCGCGATTGGCACCGTAATGCGCCGAATAACGCGAGGATACGTTGACCGCCGCCGGATCCTCACCCAGGGTTTTCCAGACCACGCCACCCCAGCCCGCTTCGAAGGCGCGGACCACGTTGTAGGCCTTGTCGGTGGGCGGCGCGGAAGCCAGCCAGAACGGGTTGGGCGCTTTGATGCCGGCGAAGACTATCGAGAGATCGGCCATTTACGCAGCCTCCACGTTGAGCATCAGTTGAGCGTTGATCGCCTCGGCGGCGCGTTTGCCATGCTGCACCGCTTGCACGGTGAGGTCCTGATCGAGGCTGGTGCAGTCGCCGCCGGCATACACGCCGGGGACGCTGGTGCGCAGGTGTTCATCGACCGCGATGCGTTCGCCCTGACGCTTGAGTTCGCGCGCCAACGGATCGCTGAGGGCGCTGTCATCGAAGCTCTGGCCGATGGCTTTGAAGATCGCATCGGCAGCCAGCTCGAAGGTTTCTCCGGTGGTTTGCAGACGGCCTTCAACCAGATCGGTGCGGGCGAAACGCATGCCGCGCACGCGGCCCTGATCATCGAGCAACACTTGCTCCGGCTGGGCCCAGGTCAGCAATCGCACCTGATTGGCTTTGGCGATGTCCTGCTCATGGTGGGTGGCGCCCATGTCTGCGGCACCACGGCGATACACCAGATTGACGTCGCGCGCGCCGAGGCGGGCCATCTGCACCGCCATGTCGATCGCGGTGTTGCCGGCGCCGAGAACGATGCAGCGTTCAGCCAAGGGCAGTTGCGTGAGGTCATCGGCCTGGCGCAGTTCGCGGATGTAGTCGGTGGCGGCGAGCAGGCCCGGCGCGTCTTCGTGGGCCAGACCGAGTTGCTTGCTGGCATTCAGGCCGAGGCCGAGGAATACCGCGTCGAACTGTTGATGCAGTTCGCTGAGGGTGAGGTTTGCGCCGAGTTTCTGGCCGTGGCGGATTTCTATCCCGCCAATCTGCAGGAGAAAATCCAGCTCCTTCTGCGCGTAGTCATCGACCAGTTTGTACTTGGCGATGCCGTACTCGTTGAGCCCGCCGGCCTTTTCCCGTGCTTCGAAAATCACCACGTCATGCCCGTGCATCGCGCTGCGATGGGCGCAGGACAACCCGGCCGGCCCGGCGCCGACCACGGCGATACGTTTGCCTGTGGCCGGGGCGCGCTGGAACGGATGTTCGGCGAAATGTGCGTTGTCTACGGCATAACGTTGCAGCAGACCAATCAGCACCGGCGCGCATTCCTGCGCGTTGTTGCGCACGCAGGCCTGCTGGCAGAGGATTTCCGTCGGACAGACCCGCGCGCAACTGCCGCCGAGGATGTTTGCCGAAAGGATCTTTTGCGCCGCGCCTTGGACGTTGTCCTGATGGATATTGCGGATGAACGACGGGATATCGATTTCGCTGGGGCACGCATTGACGCAAGGCGCGTCGTAGCAATACAGGCAGCGCGAGGCCTCCAGGTGCGCTTGCCGTGAATTAAGCGGCGGCGCCAGATCAGTGAAATGGCCGGCGAGGGCGGCCGCGCTTTCGTGCGGGTGGGGAAGGTGGTTCAGGGTCTCGATCACGGTTTATGGCCTCATGGCTAATTGAGGTGCTGCCTCTGGTGGGCAGTGGTTTTATGGCGTCAGGGAGGGCCTCTTCGCGAGCAGGCTCGCTCCCACATTTGCAATGCGCTCACCTGTGGGAGCGAGCCTGCTCGCGAAGGCCGAAGGCCTGGATTTCAGCGTTTAACTGCAGTCGGTTTATGCAACTCCGCCCGCTTGCTCAACAGATCAAACACCGCCGGGTAGGCCGGCCGTTCGATGTAGCGTCCGGCGCCGCGCTCGGCACGCAGGTCGCCATCGGCCCAGACCACCCGGCCCTGGCTGACGGTGTGGCTCGGCACGCCGCGCACGGTCTTGCCTTCGAAGATGTTGAAGTCCACCTGCTGATGGTGGGTCTTGGCGGAAATGGTCCGTGTGCCTTGCGGATCCCACAGCACCAGATCGGCATCGGCGCCCACGCGGATCGCACCTTTGCGTGGATACAGATTGAAAATCTTCGCGGTGTTGGTGGAGGTCAGCGCGACGAAATCCTGCATCGACAATCGTCCGGAGTTGACCCCTTCATCCCACAGCACCGCCATACGGTCTTCGATGCCGGCGGTGCCGTTGGGAATCTTGCTGAAGTCGTCGCGGCCAGCGGCTTTCTGCTCGGCGCAAAAGCAGCAGTGATCGGTGGCGGTGGTGTGCAGATTGCCGTTCTGCAGCCCATGCCACAGCGCCTCCTGATGGCCGCGCGGACGGAACGGCGGGCTCATCACGTAGCCGGCGGCGGTCTGCCAGTCCGGGTGTTGATAGACGCTGTCGTCGAGCAACAGATGCCCGGCCAGCACCTCGCCGTAAACCGGCTGGCCCTTGCTGCGGGCATAGGTGATTTCGTCCAGAGCTTCCTTGGTGGAAACGTGCACCAGGTACAACGGCGTGCCGATGGTTTCGGCAATGCGGATCGCCCGGCTCGCCGCTTCACCTTCGACTTGCGAAGGTCGCGACAGCGGATGCGCTTCCGGCCCGGTAATGCCCTGGGCCATCAGCTTGCGTTGCAGGTGATAGACCAGCTCGCCATTTTCTGCGTGCACGGTCGGCACCGCACCGAGTTCCAGACAGCGCTCGAAACTCGCCACCAGAGTGTCGTCGGCGGCCATGATCGCGTTCTTGTAGGCCATGAAATGCTTGAAGCTGTTGATGCCGTGGTGGCTGACCAGCTCGGCCATTTCCTCGCGCACCTGCTCGCTCCACCAAGTGATCGCGACGTGGAAGCCATAGTCCGACGCAGACTTTTGCGCCCAGCCGCGCCACTGATGAAACGCTTCCATCAGCGATTGCTGCGGGTTGGGAATCACAAAGTCGATGATCGACGTGGTGCCGCCGGCCAGACCCGCCGCCGTGCCACTGTAGAAATCCTCACTGGCCACGGTGCCCATGAACGGCAGTTGCATATGCGTATGCGGATCGATGCCGCCGGGCATCAGGTACTGGCCACCGCCGTCGAGCACTTCGGCGCCGGCGGGAATGTCGAGGTTTTCACCAATGGCTTTGATCACGCCGTCAGCGCAATAGACGTCGGCGCGGTAACTTTCATCATGGGTAACAACGGTGGCGCCACGGATCAACAGAGACATTCCGGATTCCTCGCAGGCATGACCGACTTGTGCCGGTTCTAGATGTTTTATTGAAGTACAGCGGCGCAGTTCATATTCCTGTCATCGCTGTCAGGAATAGAAACTAGTCGCGATTTCAAGAATGATCAAGAATATTTTTTATAAGCTTATAGCTCTTTCAACCTACTGATAAATAAGAATAAATAGTGGAAATCACCAAAATGGTGAGGCTGCTCACCATTTTGACGCACTTGACAGGATGGAAATATGAGCAAGATTTTCTATGTGAAATCAGCCGCTTGAAGTTGTGCTGCGGTTGCGTGTTCACCGACAAAAATAAATGCAGTGCACCAGTTTGAGTCCTGACACTTCGGACAACTTGCCCGACGTTTAGCCTGAGCGTTCAGACAAGTTTTCCCGGACTCACCGAATATTCAATTAAAACTGATGAATATCAGAAAGTTGCAAAGCGTGCAGTGCACCGCCCAAGCGTTCAGCGCCAGACCCGGCACGTTTATTGATGCCGCCGCTGACACCATGGCCGGTGCATGAAAGTTGTCAGTTCCTCCGGCCATCGTCCGGCTGGCGTCGTGTGCGCCAGCCGCCTGATGAGCAAAAAATAATCAGAAGAACAGTGGAGCGGCCATGCAACAGATCAGATCGCAAGTGACCGAGCGCGACGGCTTGTACGAGCTCGAAGCCGGCAGCGACGTCCTCGTCAGTCCCCGTTACAACCACGACATGGCACCGACCAAGGTGCGCGAACGCACCTGGAACAAATGGCACATCACAGCGCTCTGGGTCGGCATGTCGATCTGCGTGCCGACCTACACTCTCGGCGGCGTGCTCACCGCGTATTTCGGCTTGAGCGTCGGCGAAGCGCTGCTGGCGATTCTGTTTGCCAACGTCATCGTGTTGATTCCACTGACCCTCAATGCTTTCCCCGGCACCAAGTACGGCATTCCGTTTCCGGTGCTGCTGCGCTCGTCGTTCGGCATTCTCGGTTCCAACGTGCCGTGCCTGATCCGCGCGTTGGTGGCGTGTGGCTGGTTCGGCATCCAGACCATGTTCGGCGGACTGGCGATTCACCTGTTTCTCGGCTCGGTGTTCGAGGGCTGGAAATCCCTCGGCGGCACCGGCGAGGTGATCGGTTTCATGGTGTTCTGGGCGCTGAATCTGTGGGTGGTGATTCGCGGTGCCGAGTCGATCAAATGGCTGGAAACCTTGTCGGCGCCGTTACTGGTGGCGGTGGGCATAGGCCTGCTGGTGTGGGCGATGCCCAATGTGTCGATGACTGAGTTGCTGGCGATCCCGCCCAAGCGTCCGGAAGGCGCCAGCGTGGTCAGTTATTTCGCAGCAGGGCTGACGGCGATGGTCGGGTTCTGGGCCACGCTGTCGCTGAACATTCCCGACTTCAGTCGCTACGCCAAGAGCCAGAAGGATCAGATCCTCGGGCAGATTTTCGGCCTGCCGCTGACCATGTTCCTCTTCGCCGCGCTGGGCGTAGTCATGACCGCCGCATCGGTGAAACTGGTCGGCGTCACCGTGTCCGACCCGGTCACGCTGATCGGGCATATCCAGAGCCCGGTGTGGGTGGCGGTGGCCATGGCGCTGATCATCGTTGCCACACTGTCGACCAACACCGCCGCGAATATCGTCTCGCCAACCAATGACTTCCAGAACATCGCGCCGAAGGTGATCAACCGCACCAAAGCGGTGTTGCTCACCGGTCTGGTCGGGCTGGTGCTGATGGGCCATGAACTGCTGAAAAAGCTTGGCCTGATCGTTTCCGACATCAGCCTGGAAACCGTGTATTCGAACTGGCTGCTGGGCTACTCAAGCCTGCTCGGGCCGATCGCCGGGATCATGGTGGTGGATTATTTCCTGATCAAGAAACAGCGACTGGACCTCGCCGGGCTGTACCGCGATGACGTGTATCCGGCGTGGAACTGGGCGGGTTTTCTCGCCTTCGGCGTGCCGGTGGCGCTGACCTTGCTGTCGCTGGGCAGCGACGCGTTCAGCTGGTTCTACAGCTATGGCTGGTTCACCGGCTCGGCGTTGGGCGGGATTATTTATTACGGGCTGTGTGTGATGCGGGCGCAGCCTTCTGCCGTGAAAACAGCGGTGTGAGCAAGGGCCTTTTCGCGAGCAGGCTCGCTCCCACATGGGAAATGCATTCTCACTGTGGGAGCGAGCCTGCTCGCGAAGGCGATGCACCATACACCGGCGAAACTGATCGTTCCCACGCTCTGCGTGGGAATGCAGCCCGGAACGCTCCGCGTCCCAACAGCGGACGCAGAGCGTCCATGGATGAATGCCCACGCAGAGCATGGGCACTATCGGCATCAGCATTGAGGAGATCCCCATGAACGCAGCCGTAGACGTTCTGCAATCCACCCATCAGCACATCAACCGCGATCGCCTCTGGGCCTCGCTCATGGAACTGGCCAGACTCGGTGCCACGGTCAAGGGCGGCGTCTGTCGCCTGGCCCTGACCGACCTCGACCGCCAGGCCCGCGACCTGTTCGTGCAGTGGTGCAAGGACGCCGGGTGCAACGTCACGGTCGATGCCGTCGGCAATATTTTCGCCCGCCGCGCCGGGCGCAACCCGAGCCTGCCGCCGGTGATGACCGGCAGCCACATCGACACTCAACCCACCGGTGGCAAGTTCGACGGTTGCTTCGGCGTGCTCGCCGGCGTCGAAGTGCTGCGTACCCTCAACGACCTTGGCGTGGAAACCGAAGCGCCGCTGGAAGTGGTGGTCTGGACCAACGAAGAGGGCTCACGCTTCGCCCCGTGCATGATGGGCTCCGGAGTCTTCGCCGAGAAATTCACCCTCGAAGAAACCCTCGCCAAGGTCGATGCCGACGGCGTCACCGTCGGCGAAGCACTGAATGCGATCGGCTACGCCGGCCCGCGCAAGGTCAGCGGGCACGCGGTCGGCGCGTATTTCGAAGCGCACATCGAGCAAGGCCCGATCCTCGAGGACGAAGAGAAAACCATCGGTGTGGTACTCGGCGCGCTTGGGCAGAAGTGGTTCGACCTGAAGTTGCGCGGCGTTGAAGCCCACGCCGGCCCGACGCCGATGCACCTGCGCAAGGATGCCCTGGTCGGCGCCTCGGTGATCGTCGGCGCCGTCAACCGCGCCGCCCTCGGTCATCAGCCCCACGCCTGTGGCACGGTCGGCTGCCTGCAAGCCTATCCCGGTTCGCGCAACGTGATCCCCGGCGAAGTGCGCATGACCCTCGACTTCCGGCATCTGGAGCCGGCGCGGCTGGATTCGATGATTGCCGAAGTGAAACAAGTCATTGAGGCGACCTGCGAAGAACACGGCCTCACCTACGAACTGACCCCGACCGCCGACTTCCCGCCGCTGTACTTCGAAGAGGGCTGTGTGGAGGCGGTGCGCGGCGCCGCGAAAGGGCTGGGTCTGTCGCACATGGACATTGTCAGTGGCGCCGGGCATGACGCGATCTTTCTCGCCGAGCTAGGTCCGGCCGGGATGATCTTCGTGCCATGCGAGGGCGGGATCAGCCACAACGAAATCGAGAATGCCGCACCGGATGATCTCGCGGCAGGGTGTGCGGTGTTACTAAGGGCTATGCTCGCGGCTTCGGCGATGGTGGCGGCCAGCGAGCGTGCCGCCTAAGGTAAACACACCAAGCAAACCTGTGGGAGCGAGCCTGCTCGCGAATGCGCCGGGTCAGTCACCGAATGGTCTATCTGACCCAGCGCTTACGCGAGCAGGCTCGCTCCCACAGGGGATTTCTGGCGATTTTGAGGCTGTGGCACGATCCCGAGCCGCTGCGGTCGTACTCTTCACCTAGCCGCATCACAGTGTGGAGATCCAATGAGCCAGGAAGTCCTGACCACCGAAACCAACCGTCGCCAGTTGCAGCAGATCATCGCCGGGCTGTCGGACGGGGTGATTCTGCTGGAACTCGACAAAAGCATTCTCTGGGCCAACGAAGCGGCGCTGACCATGCACGGTGTCAGCACCATCGGTGATCTGGGCAGCAACGCCGACGAGTACGCCAAACGCTTCACGCTGCGCTATCGCAACAATCATGTCTTGCCGCCGGACAACTACCCGATCAGCCGCGTCGCCCGCTGCGAGGCGTTCAATGATGTGCTGATCGAAGTCTCGTCCGTGGACGACCCGGAGCGGGTCTGGGTGCACAGCGTGCGCAGCATGGTGCTGACCGACCGCGTCGGCCAGCCCGAGTCGCTGGTGCTGATCATGAGCGACGTTACCGACTGGGCCAACGCCGAGCAGCGTTTCGAAAAAACCTTCAACGCCAACCCCGCGCCGGCAGTGATCTGTCGTCTCAGCGATTTGCGTTACATCAAGGTCAACCCGGGCTTTCTGGAAATGACCGGCTATACCCGCGATCAGGTGATCGGCACCTCGGCCTACGAAATCGATATCTTCGAGCAGGCCGATCAGCGCGATCTGGCCGTTCAGCGCTTGCGCGATGTCGCGACCATTCCGCAGATGCAGGCGGAACTGCGCCTCCCCGACGGTGGCAGTAAACAGGTGATCGTTGCCGGTCAACCGCTGCTGCTCAATGACGAAAATTGCATGCTGTTCTCCTTCGTCGACATGGAGCCTCGGCGCCGGGTCGAAGTGGCCTTGCGTCAGAGCGAGGAGCGCTTTGCCAAGGCTTTTCGTCTGACTCCGGTACCGATTCTGATCTGCACCGCTGACAAGCAGGAGGTCATCGACGTCAATCAGGCATTCCTCGATACCCTCGCCTATGACAGCGATGACGTACTCGGGAAAACCGTGACGCAGTTGAGCTTCATCCACGATGACGGGGCGCGCACCCGGTTATTGTCGGCGTTGGCGAAGAACGGTCGGGTCGATCGGGTAGATGTGCCGGTGCGCAAGAAGGACGAGGAGTTGCTGGAGTGTGCGGTCTCGGCCGACACCGTGAACATTCACGACACGTCCTGCTATCTGCTGGTGCTGATGGACATGACCGAGCGTAAGCGCACTGAGTTGGAGCTGGTCGCGGCGATCGAAGAGGTGATGAAGGATGCGTCGTGGTTCAGCCGGACGCTGATCGAGAAGCTGGCCAATGTGAAGAAGATCAACTCGCCGCAGCTGCCAAGTGCCTCGTTCACTGACCTGACGGCCCGTGAACGCGATGTGCTCGGCTTGATCTGTGAAGGACTGGCGGACAAGGAGATCGCCGCGCGGTTGAAACTGGCGCCCAATACCGTGCGCAATCATGTTGCCACTGTGTACTCGAAAATCGATGTGCATAGCCGCAGCGAGGCGATCGTCTGGGCTCGCGAGCGCGGTTTGTTTTCGGGAGAGTGGGGCACCAAGGGCCAGCGCTGAGGGGTGCAAATGCACTAGTTACAAGGGTGCAAATTCATGTATTGGCCAAGACGTTGTGTTCTTAGGCTGGTGGGGTGCGGTGTAGACCATTTCGGGTTTGCGATCGTGCCCCTTCTGAAACAGTCATAGGAACAACGTCAATGATGAATCTTGCGCAGTTGCGCGCTCGGCTCGAGCACAGTTTTGCGCCGCTGGCTTGTGAGTGTTCGGTGGATGGTGATCATTCGCTGACGGTCAAGTTGTATCACCGGGATTCGGGGCAGGTGGATCTGGTGATCAGTGGGCTGGATCTGGCTTCGCTGCGTACGCCTGGGGCGGTCGAGGCGTTGGTGGATGAGTTGCGGTATGAGCTTGAGAGCAATTCCTTGCGTTCTTCGCGGGATCCGGATTTGGCTTAAGCGCGCTTTGGTCTTGGCGGCCTTTGGGCCGGCCATGCTCTGGGGGGGTGGGTGTATATCCGTTTCTGCGGGTGTTGCGGCTGGCGGTTTCGCCCTTACGGCGAGTCACCTTTTCCAAACGCCGAAAAGGTAACCGAAAAGGCTTGCTCCTGCGTTCGGCCCTCGCAGGCTCGGGTTCCTTCGCTCCGGGACTGATCCGGGCGCAGCGGCTACGGTTTGCTTCGCTGCACCTCCTTGCGCTGTGTACGACTGCGTCGTACGGTCGCTGCGCTCCCACGCCCGGATCAATCCCTCCACTCAGCCTGCCGACGGGCTCCAAGATCAAGATCAAAAGCGGTACTCGAGCTAACGCTCATTGTTTTGAGTGGTGAAGAGCGGATGAGCTTTGCTTTTTGCTTTTCTGTGGGAGCGAGCTTGCTCGCGAAGGCGGCCTGACAGCCGACCTGGTTGTTACTGAACTCACTCGATCAAAACTGTAGGAGTGAGCCTGCCCGCGATGAGGCCCTCGCCTGCAACGATGATCTCAATCCAGCCCTCTGCCGGAAAATCCCCGCAAAACCGACAGCCAATCCCAGCCAATCTCCCCAATCCACTGGCGCTAACAAGGTGCTCAGCTATAAAGAATGAGTGGTCAGGTCTTCCGCGGCCGGTTGGGTTGCGGGAGTTTGTCTCTCATTACCGCGGGTCGTCCTATGAATAATCCTGGGAAACGCGTATTACCGTTGGCTTTTCTTGCAGTGTTGTTGGCCGGTTGTGCCAGTCCTCCACCGCCTGCGCCTGTCGCGCCGCCGCCTCCGCCGGAACGTCGGTGTGAGGTGCTGGAGAATACTGAGGTTGCCGGGGATATGTATGTCGATGGGCAGGTGACGCGCCACATCACCACTACCCGTTGCATAACCCAATAAGACTCGCGATTCCTCGATTGCACGAGGCCTGGAACCCAGCAGTGAACCTGTGGGAGCGAGCCTGCTCGCGAATGCGTGGTATCAGTCAAAACGTAGCTGACTGACTCAACGCTTTCGCGAGCAGGCTCGCTCCCACATGGGTTAGCAATTTGCTGTGCAAATCAGGACAGGAACCCGCCATCCACATTCAGCGCCACGCCGGTGGTGTAGCTCGACGCATCGCTGGCCAGGTACAACACTGCGCCAGCCATTTCGCTTGGGTCGGCTACGCGTTTGAGTGGGATCTGGGTCAGTGCCTGTTTCAGAATCGCATCGTTCTTGACCAGCGCCGAGGCGAATTTGGTGTCGGTCAGGCCGGGGAGCAGGGCGTTGCAGCGGATGCCGAATTGCGCGCATTCCTTGGCGAAGACTTTGGTCATGTTGATGACCGCCGCTTTGGTCACCGAATAGATGCCCTGGAAGATACCCGGGGAGATGCCGTTGATCGAGGCGACGTTGATGATGCTGCCGCCACCGTTTTCGCGCATCAGCTTGCCGGCTTCGACCGACATGAAGAAGTAGCCGCGAATGTTCACATCGACGGTCTTCTGGAACGCACCGAGATCAGTGTCGAGCACGTTGCAGAATTGCGGGTTGGTCGCGGCGTTGTTGACGAGGATGTCGAGGCGGCCGAATTGTTCCTTGATCCCGGCGAAGACCTGGCTGATCTGCTCCATCTCACCGATGTGGCAGGCCACGGCTGTTGCCTTGCCGCCGGCGGCGGTGATGGCGTCGGCGACGTGTTGGCAGCCTTCGAGCTTGCGGCTCGAGACGATCACATGGGCGCCTTGCTGGGCCAGCAGTTTGGCGATGGCTTCACCGATGCCACGGCTGGCACCGGAGACGAAAGCGATTTTGCCGTCGAGGTCGAACAACTGAGTCTTGGACATGGGTTTCCCTTGTTGGAAGTCTTGTTATTGGCCCGGATCAGAGGCTGGATTTCTGGATGACCTGCAGGCTCATCTGCTCCAGCAGTTTGTTCATGTGAATGAACTGCGCGAAGCGTTTGTCCTGCGTCTGGCCATGGTAGAAGCGGTAGTAGATCTGCTGCACGATGCCGGCCAGGCGGAACAGGCCGTAGGTGTAGTAGAAGTCGAAATTGTCGATGCGGATGCCCGAGCGCTCGGCGTAGTAGTCGACGAATTCGCGGCGGGTCAGCATGCCCGGTGCGTGGCTTGGCTGGCGGCGCATCAGTTGCACCGGTGCCGGGTCGCCGGCTTCGATCCAATAGGCGAGGGTGTTGCCCAGGTCCATCAGCGGGTCGCCGAGGGTGGTCAGTTCCCAGTCGAGCACGCCGATGATCTGCATCGGATTGGCCGGGTCGAGGATGACGTTGTCGAAGCGATAGTCGTTGTGGACGATGCTCGAGGTCGGGTGGTCGGCCGGCATCTTGTCATTGAGCCAGGCTTTGACTGCTTCCCAGTGCGGCGCGTCCGGGGTCAGGGCTTTTTCGTAGCGCTCGCTCCAGCCCTTGATCTGCCGCGCGACGTAGCCTTCAGGCTTGCCCAGATCGCCGAGGCCGCAGGCGTTGTAATCGACCCGATGCAGTTCGACGAAACGGTCGATGAAGCTTTTGCACAGCGCTTCGGTTTTCGCCGAATCGAGGCCCAGCTCCGGCGGCAGTTCCGCGCGCAGGATGATGCCTTTGACCCGTTCCATCACATAGAACTCGGCGCCGATAACGGCTTCGTCGGTGCAATGCACGTAGGCCTTCGGGCAATACGGAAAGCCGTCGCGCAGTTGGTTGAGAATGCGGAATTCACGGCCCATGTCGTGGGCGGATTTGGCCTTGTGGCCGAACGGCGGGCGGCGCAGAACGAATTCCTGCTCCGGGTATTCCAGCAGGTAGGTCAGGTTCGACGCGCCGCCGGGAAACTGGCTGATCTGCGGCGTGCCGGTCAGGCCGGGAATGTGCGCCTTGAGGTACGGATCGATCAGGCTGGCATCGAGTTCTTCGCCCGCGCGGATCCGGGTGGACTGGTCAGTAAGCGCCATGCTTATCCCTTCTGCTTATTTTGGAGGCCAGACATCATTGGCTAATCTAATGGCGCGCTCGGGTGCTCACAAGCGCGGGTCGGTCTTATAGGTTAGCGTGTTGCTGGATAATCAACTTTGAGAATGGGGCGAGCAGCGGCGCAGACCGAGGATCCTGCGCGCCTTAATGCACGCGCTGGTTACTCTGTTTTGGCGGCAGGGCGACAGGCGTCAGCACCGGTTGCCCGGAGAAAAACGCCATCAGGTTCTTCCCCACCAGTTCAACGGTGCCTTGGGTGGCTTCGGGGGAGAGCCCGGCGACGTGGGGAGTCAGCACAACGTTGCTGAGGTGTTTCAGGGCATCAGGCACTTCCGGTTCGTGATCGAACACGTCCAGCGCTGCGCCGGCGATACGACGTTGTTCGAGTGCAGTGATCAGGTCTGCCGTTGCGATAACGCTGGCGCGGGCGATGTTGACGATAAATCCCTTGGGGCCGAGGGCATCGAGCACGGCTCGCGTCACCAGATGTTGAGTAGCAATGCCACCGGGCGTGGCAACGACCAGAAAGTCCGAGGCTCGCGCCAGATCGGTCGGTGTCGAGCAGAACGCATAAGCGACGTCGCTGCGCACCTGGCGGTTGTGGTAGCTGATCTGCATGTCGAAACCCAGCTCCGCACGCTTGGCAATCGCCATGCCCACGGCGCCAAGCCCGAGGATGCCCAGACGCTTGCCGGCCAGCGACGGGCGCATGATTTTCGGCCATTCACCGCGGCGCACGGCGGCATCGCAGCGCGGGATGTCGCGGACCAATGCCAGCAGCAATGCCATCGCATGATCGGCCACTGACGAGGCGTTGACTCCGGCGCCATTGGTGACGGTGATGCCACGGTCACTGGCTGCTTGCAGATCGACCTGTTCATAACCTGCACCGATCACTGTGATGATTTTCAGGGCGGGCAGGGCGCTGATCTCTTGCGCAGTCAGGCCCAGTGGGCCGCGAGTGAGCACGGCGTCGATGCGACTGCCATGGGTGGCGATGGCTTGCGCGCGTTCGGCTGGCGTTGGTGCAAGGATCAGGTGGAATCCCTGATGCTCAAGAATCGGCAGATAGTCATTGATCGTTTCAACCAGTACCAGAACGGTTGCGGGCATTGCGCGGCTCCTGTGATTGGCGGCGGGTGGGTCGCGAAAGTCGACTCAGAGTGCTGAATCCGCAGCGGCTTGGCAATCGTTGCATTCACGCAGTGGTGCTTTGATTCTGGACGGGTTCGTGGAACAAGCAAGTACGCAGGCATGGCGCACGACCCATCAGCTGACGTATTGCGCAACACCATTGCCGAACGACCAGTTCTCTTTCTTTACCTCCAGCAGATTGATGAACACATCCTCCAGGCGAATACCCAGTTGCGCATGCAGGCTCTCGGCAATGGTTTTGAACAGCAATTGTTTCTTTTCCACGCTGCGCCCTTCGCTGATGGTGATCTGGATGAACACCACGCCGTCGCTGCGCTGGATGCCGAGGTATTGCGGGTCATAAACGAAATGCTGGGCGTCATGCTCGTTGAGGATCTGGAAATTGTCGTGTTCGGGGACATCGATACAGCTGCGCAGGGCGGCGTAGATCTGTTCGCCGATGCGCCTGGCGAAAGTGGGATCGGGATTTTGCTGGATGTCGACGCGGACCAGTGGCATGGGAGGCTCCTCGGGTTATGGCTTCTCTCACGCTAGATCAAGGGCAGGGTTCTGGCAGGTAATTGGTCTGGAATATCGCAAATTCCGTGTATGAGGCGGCTTACGTGACTCGCGGATTTTGCCTACGGGAATGGCAGATGCGTCTGCTGGTCAGCGTGAATGGAACAGTTTGATGATAAGGGCATGGCGATAGCCGTCGATGTGCATGCAAATGCTGGCACCGATCCGCCAGCAGCCAAGGAGGGCAAATGTTTCATAACGATCGCGAAAATCTGGAGCTCGACAGGCTGGAAAACGAATCAAGGAAACTCGTGGCTGAATGGAAAAAGCTTCAGGCTGAAGAGAAAAAGTTATCAAGGGAGACGAAGCTCTATCCAATTGCAGTGTTTGGTGGAGTCTTGACTGCAATCACCGCAGTGGCAGGGTTTTTCTTCAAGTTGTGAGTCTTCATGCTTCACGACCGTCAGGCGCATTATTCAAAGGTTAATCAGTATGAGCACATATGACCGTAAGGCACGACTGGAGCAAATTGAGCGAGAGTTCGCAGAATATGACGAAGCGGTGCGTAATAGAGACAAGCGCGAAAACGGCAAGCTCTGGTTGCTTTTCGGCTTCGGGCTGTACTGCGTTTTATTGGGTTTCATGCTCGGTATATCGCTCTAGGCGCATTCGATGACGCATGGGTGGGTGCAAAACGTATCCGTTTGCGGCATCTGACGTATCCATAAACGACCTTGTTTTTTCCATAAACGACCATCCTTGGATCTGCTCCGCACAACCATTCCTCAGCTAAGTCTTTGCTTGCATTGATTTATCACGGAGAATCGCGCCCCTGTTTCGGCCGGAGCATGTCTGTCGGTTTTTTCCGACGCGTCCTGACCGAGTGGCAAGTGACCGGAAAGCGGAGATCCGACCGGATGAATGATCAGGCCAATAGCCTCGAAAAGCGTTTCGACGCAGCAGCACCCGCTGAACTTTCGAGCTGGAATCGCCAGGACACCACCTGGATGCTGGGACTGTTTGGGACGGCCATTGGCGCCGGCACCCTGTTTTTGCCGATCAACGCAGGATTGGGTGGCTTCTGGCCGCTGGTAATCCTCGCGCTGCTGGCCTTCCCGATGACGTTTTACGCGCACCGTGGCCTGACCCGTTTTGTGCTGTCCGGTCGCGAAGGCGCCGATATCACCGAAGTGGTCGAGCAGCATTTCGGTATCAAGGCCGGTGCCTTGATCACGCTGCTGTACTTCTTTGCCATCTTCCCGATCCTGCTGATCTACAGCGTCGGCCTGACCAACACGGTCGCCAGTTTCCTCGAACACCAACTGCACATCACGCCGCCGCCGCGCGCGTTGCTGTCGTTCGTGCTGATTCTCGGCCTGCTGGCCGTGGTGCGTTGCGGTGAGCAAGCGATCGTCAAGGCCATGAGCCTGATGGTCTATCCATTCATCGTCGCGCTGCTGTTCCTTGCCGTGTACCTGATTCCGCACTGGAACGGCGGCATCCTCGCCACCGCCTCGCAAGTGCCGGCGCCGTCAGCGCTGCTGCATACGCTGTGGCTGGCGATAACGGTGATGGTGTTCTCGTTCAACCATTCGCCGATCATCTCGGCGTTCGCGATGGACCAGAAGCGTCGTTACGGTGTGCACGCTGACGAGCGCAGCTCACAGATCCTCGCGCGCGCTCATGCATTGATGGTCATTTTGGTGCTGTTCTTCGTATTCAGTTGCGTGCTGACCCTGTCGCCAGAGCAACTGGCTGAGGCGAAAGAGCAGAATCTGTCGATCCTGTCGTACCTGGCCAACCACTTCAGCAACCCGACCATCGCCTTCGCGGCGCCGTTGATTGCGTTTGTGGCGATCTCCAAGTCGTTCCTCGGTCATTACATCGGGGCCAGCGAAGGCCTCAAGGGTTTGATCGTCAAGAGCGGCAAACGTCCGGGCGCCAAGGCGCTGGATCGCATCGTGGCGGCGTTCATGCTGGTGATCTGCTGGATCGTCGCAACGCTTGATCCGAGCATCCTGGGCATGATCGAAACCGTCGGTGGGCCGGTGATTGCGGCAATCCTGTTCCTGATGCCGATGTACGCGATTCGCAAGGTGCCAGCGATGGCGCGCTATCGCGGTCAAGCGTCGAATGTGTTTGTTACGGCAGTCGGGCTGGTGGCGATTTCGGCGCTGGTTTACAAGCTGGCTGTCTGACCTGTCACTGATGACTGATCGTTCCCACGCTCTGCGTGGGAATGCCTCTTGTGACGCTCTGCGTCACGCTTGGGGACGCAGAGCGTCCTGGGCTGCATTACCACGCGGAGCGTGGGAACGATCAAAAAAAACGCCGCTCATCTCACGATGGGCGGCGTTTTTTATTGCCTTGCAGCGTTAGGCTTGAACGACCGGGATCTTGGCGTTCGCAGCAGCTTCACGGAACTCGGCGATCTGGTCGAAGGACAGGTAGCGGTAGACATCGGCCGCCATGCTGTCGATCTTGCCAGCGTATTCCATGTACTCCTCGACGGTCGGCAGGCGACCCAGGATCGAAGCAACGGACGCCAGCTCGGCCGAGGCCAGGTAGACGTTCGCGCCGTCGCCCAGACGGTTCGGGAAGTTACGGGTCGACGTCGAGACCACGGTGCTGTTCGGCTCAACGCGTGCCTGGTTACCCATGCACAGCGAGCAGCCTGGCATTTCCATGCGAGCGCCAGCCTTGCCGTAGATGCCGTAGTAGCCTTCTTCGGTCAGTTGGTGAGCGTCCATCTTGGTCGGCGGCGACAGCCACAGACGGGTTGGCAGCTGACCCTTGACCTGATCCAGCAGTTTACCGGCAGCGCGGAAGTGACCGATGTTGGTCATGCACGAACCGATGAACACTTCGTCGATCTTCTCGCCAGCAACGCTGGACAGCAGACGGGCGTCGTCCGGATCGTTCGGCGCGCAGAGCACAGGCTCGTTGATCTCGGCCAGATCGATTTCGATGACTTCGGCGTATTCGGCGTCGGCATCGGCTTCCATCAGCTCAGGATTGGCGATCCAGGCTTCCATCGCTTGAGCGCGGCGTTCCAGGGTACGCGCATCGCCGTAGCCTTCGCCGATCATCCAGCGCAGCAGGGTGATGTTGGACTGCAGGTACTCGGTGATCGACTCTTTCGACAGCTTGATGGTGCAACCGGCAGCCGAACGTTCGGCCGAGGCGTCGGACAGTTCGAACGCCTGCTCCAAGGTCAGACCTTCCAGGCCTTCGATTTCCAGGATGCGGCCGGAGAAGGCGTTTTTCTTGCCTTTCTTCTCGACGGTCAGCAGACCGTTCTGGATAGCGAAGTACGGAATGGCATGAACCAGGTCACGCAGGGTGATGCCAGGTTTCATCTTGCCTTTGAAGCGCACCAGGATCGATTCCGGCATGTCCAGTGGCATTACACCAGTGGCTGCAGCGAACGCGACCAGACCGGAACCGGCCGGGAACGAGATGCCCATCGGGAAACGGGTGTGCGAGTCACCACCGGTACCGACGGTGTCCGGCAGCAGCATGCGGTTCAGCCACGAGTGGATGATGCCGTCGCCCGGACGCAGGGAAACGCCGCCGCGGGTCATGATGAAGTCAGGCAGGGTGTGGTGGGTGGTCACGTCGATCGGCTTTGGATAGGCCGCGGTGTGGCAGAACGACTGCATCACCAGATCAGCGGAGAAGCCCAGGCACGCCAGGTCTTTCAGTTCGTCACGGGTCATCGGACCTGTGGTGTCCTGAGAACCTACGGTGGTCATCTTTGGTTCGCAGTAGGTGCCAGGACGCACGCCCTGGCCTTCTGCCAGACCGCAAGCCTTGCCGACCATTTTCTGCGCCAGGGTGAAGCCTTTGGTGCTTTCAGCCGGAGCTTCCGGCTTCTTGAACAGGTCGAACGGCGGCAGACCCAATTCGGCGCGAGCCTTCTCGGTCAGGCCACGGCCGATGATCAGCGGGATACGACCGCCGGCACGGACTTCGTCCAGCAGCACCGGGGTTTTCATTTCGAAAGTGGTGATGACTTCGTCGGTACCGTGCTTGCAGACTTTGCCAGCGTGCGGGTACAGGTCGATCACGTCGCCCATGTTCATGTTCGACACGTCGAACTCGATCGGCAGGGCGCCGGCATCTTCCATGGTGTTGTAGAAGATCGGAGCGATCTTGCTGCCGAAGCAGAAACCGCCAGCGCGCTTGTTCGGCACGTACGGGATGTCGTCGCCGAAGAACCACAGCACCGAGTTGGTCGCCGATTTACGCGACGAACCGGTACCGACCACGTCACCGACGTAGGCGATCGGGAAGCCCTGGCCGCGCATTTCTTCGATCTGCTTCATCGGGCCGGTCTTGCCTTGCTCGTCCGGAACGATGCCGTCACGGGCCATTTTCAGCATGGCCAGGGCGTGCAGCGGGATGTCGGGACGCGACCAGGCGTCTGGCGCAGGGGAGAGGTCGTCGGTGTTGGTTTCGCCGGTGACCTTGAATACGCGCAGGCTGATCTTGTCGGCCAGGACCGGGCGCTTCTTGAACCACTCGCCGTCAGCCCAGGATTGCAGCACGGCCTTGGCGTGAACGTTGCCGTTCTTGGCTTTTTCAGCGACGTCGTGGAAGGCATCGAACATCAGCAGGGTGTGCTTGAGTTCTTCGGCGGCGACTGGCGCCAGCTCGGCGTCGTCCAGCAGTTCAACGAGGGTGACGATGTTGTAGCCGCCCTGCATGGTGCCGAGCAGTTCTACAGCGCGTTTCTTGTCCAGCAGAGGGGAGGTGGCTTCGCCCTTGGCCAGGGCAGACAGGAAACCGGCCTTGACATAGGCGGCTTCGTCCACTCCAGGTGGTACGCGATTGGTGATCAGGTCAACGAGGAAAGCTTCTTCGCCAGCCGGAGGGTTCTTCAGCAGCTCGATCAGGCCTGCTGTTTGTTCGGCGTTAAGCGGCTGGGGAACGATACCCAGGGCTGCACGCTCTTCGATATGTTTGCGGTAGGCTTCAAGCACAGTTATTACCCTCATCAGTGGTCCCAAATGGGTGTCCGGGACGCTCATCCCGAAATTGCCGTACTCATGCGCCTCACGACGTTGTGGGTCGTTCGGCCAGAATTACCGGCAATTCCTTACAGAAGCTGCTTTCAAAGTTTTACGCCTGCAGAACGGGGAGCTGATGAGGGTTGGCGTTGGGCTTTTCCCCGCTGGAAAAACCCTTCGCCAACACCGCTCTGAAGGAACGACTGTGCTCGTGACGCTTTGAAAACAGCTTCTAACGGACATTGGCGCCTTAAAAGGCTGGCTGATTCTACGGCAAAAAAAATTTAAAGGTAAGTCGCGCTCTATTGGACTTTCGTGGCAATCAGCGCGGCCGGAGCAAACCTGCGACGCTGGCGAGACCTTGCTGTTTGAGGGGTGATCAATGCCCGACAAAGGGCTAACATGCCGGCCTGTTCCGCGTTTCAGTGTTCTGCCCATTTATGCCCAATCAGACCATCAAGACCCCCTGCGTCGGCCTCTGCTCCACCGTTTACGGTGACCTGGTGTGCCGTGGCTGCAAGCGTTTCCACCACGAAGTGATCCATTGGAATGGGTACAACGAGGAGGAAAAGCGTGCGGTGTGGCTGCGTCTGGAGCAATTGCTGTCACAAGTGATGGCGAGCAAAGTCGAGATCTTCGATCCGGCGCGCCTGCGCGAGCAGCTCGAACAGCGCAAGATCCGCTTCGTACCGCATCAGTCGGAATATTGCTGGGCCTATCAGCTGATTGCCCGGGGCGCGCGGGTGATCATTAATCTTGAGGCGTACGGGATGGTATTGCTGCCGGAGTTCCGCGACTGGAACCTGCCGGAACTGCGTGATGCCATTGATCGGGAATTCTTCCTGCTGTCGGAAGCGCATTATCAGCGCTACATCGCCCCGGGCTTTCTGAAAGACGCCTTCGGCGCCTGAACAGCAAAAGATCGCAGCCTTCGGCAGCTCCTACATGGGAATGCGTTCTACCTGTAGGAGCTGCCGAAGGCTGCGATCTTTGCTCTTAATGTTTCACGGCCAGTTCCACCAGATGATCCTCAACCTCCTGCGGCTTGAGCACCAGCACATCACTTTCCAGCGTATCCAGCACCGCTTCAGCGGTATTGCCGATCAACGCGCCTGACAGACCACTGCGCGCCACCGTGCCAATTACCGTTACTGCCGCGTGGAGCTTGTGCGCCATGAACGGGATCAGCACATCTGCCGGGCCTTCCTCGATGTGCAGGTGCTCGTCATCGACATCGAACTCCGCCTGAAACGCCCGGCACTGCTCGCGGTATTTGGCTTCTATGGTCGATTTCAGCTGAAACGTCGGGTCCGCCGCCGAGAGCATCGGCGACGGATGCGCGGTAATTACATGCAGGTGCGCCTTGGCCAGACTGGCGATGTCATAGCCGTGATCGATGATGGTGCTGTGCAAATGCCGATGCTCACCGTCGGCATTGCCGACATCGACCGCAGCCAGGATCACTTTGTCCTTCCACGAACCGGCGGTTTTTACCAGCAGCACCGGGGTAGGGCAGTGGCGCAGGAGCTTCCAGTCGGCCGGGGTCAGCAGGGCTTTTTTCAGCGAGCTGTCGGGAAAGTGCTGTTTGATCACCAGGCCGCAACCTTCGGCCTGCTGCACATCGATGATGGTTTCGTGCAGGCTCTCGTTCCACGCCTGTTCGGTGGTCACGCTGTACCCTTCGGCGAGCAATGCCGCCTTGAGCACACTGAGCAAGCCGGCGTGGTCATGCTTCTTGTCGCACACCAGCAGATGCAGGTGGGCCTGGGTGACACCGGCGATCAACTTGGCGCGCTTGAGCGCCAGGCTTTCTGCATGTTCAGGTTCGATGACCACCAGAATGCTGCGAATGGCTTGCATGAGCGGAGTCTCCAGCAAAGAAAAGGCACGGCGTTGCACAACTATAGTTGCTACCCGAACGTCTGCGACTTGATGCATATCAACAGCCGCCGCTGGTGGTCTGCGGGCAGGCCGGTATAATCGGCGCCCTTCGCTCGAACACCTTTTACCGTGAGCCCCATGATCCTTCCCGAAATCCACGAATTCCTTGGCTGCCGCACGCCCGACGCCTGGGTCCAGGCGGCACTGGCCGACCAGGAAACCCTGCTGATCGATCACAAGAACTGCGAGTTCAAGGCCGCCAGCACGGCGCTGAGCCTGATTGCCAAGTACCACGCCCACGTCGACCTGATCAACATGATGTCGCGCCTGGCCCGGGAAGAACTGGTGCACCACGAGCAAGTCATGCGCATCATGAAACGGCGCAAGATCGAGCTGCGTCAGCTGCACGCCGGCCGCTACGCCTCGGGCCTGCGCAAGGTGGTGCGCAGCCACGAACCGGTGAAACTGGTGGATACGCTGGTGGTTGGCGCTTTCATCGAAGCGCGCAGTTGCGAACGCTTTGAAGCATTGGTGCCGCATCTGGACGAAGAACTGGGCAAGTTTTATTTCGGTTTGCTGAAAAGCGAGGCGCGGCACTTTCAGGGTTATCTGAAACTGGCCTATCAGTATGGTGATGCCAAGGATGTCGCGCAGGTGATCGAGCGCGTCCGTGCGGCCGAGCAGGAACTGATCGAATCGCCGGACGAGGAATTCCGCTTCCACAGCGGTGTGCCCGCCTGAATTTGTTAAAAACTCTTAAGAGTATGAAACATCACCGAAAACCGGCCCGAGTGGCCGGTTTTTGCTGTCTGCCGTCATCGCCTGTTCGATGAATGCCAGCATAATATCGGCCCTTCCACGTTTGGCTTGGCAACGGTTGTTATGGATAACCTGGGTTTCGGCAAAGTTCTGCTGGTCGAAGACGATGAGCGTCTCGCCGCACTGATCGCACACTTTCTTGAACAACACGGCTACGAGGTGCGCACGGTGCATCGCGGCGATCTGGCCATGGCTGCATTCCTGGAATTCAAGCCGAAAGTGCTGGTGCTTGACCTGATGTTGCCGGGGCAGAGCGGTTTGCAGGTCTGCCGGGAAATTCGCAGTGTCTCGGACACGCCGATCGTGATCCTCACCGCCAAGGAAGACGATCTCGATCACATTCTCGGTCTGGAGTCCGGCGCTGACGATTACGTGATCAAACCGATCAAACCGCCGGTATTGCTCGCGCGGCTGCGGGCGTTGCAACGGCGGCAGACGCCGGACACCAGCGTGGTCAGTTTCCTTGAGTTCGGGCAATTGAGCATCGATCGCAGTTGCCGGGAAGTGCGCCTGACCGGTGAGCTGATCGAGCTGACCACCATGGAGTTCGAATTGCTCTGGTTGCTCGCCAGCGCGGCGGGCAAAATCCTTTCTCGCGATGACATTCTCAATCGCATGCGCGGCATTGCCTTCGACGGCCTCAACCGTAGCGTCGACGTCTACATCAGCAAATTGCGCAACAAACTCAAGGACAATCCCCGCGAGCCGGTGTGCATCAAGACCGTGTGGGGCAAGGGCTATCTGTTCAATCCGTTCGCGTGGGAGTTGTAGATGCTGCGTTTGTTTCTCGGGCTGTTTCTGGTGATGACAGTGGGTCTGGTGCTGGCCTTGCAGGCGGTCGAGCACACCTTCAACGCCTTGCTCGACAGCCAGACGCAGGATTACAACCGTGAAGCCGTGCGCGGTCAGGCGTGGTCGCTGGTCGATCATCTGCAAGGCCGCCAGGGCGCCGAGCGTGAACAGAAACTCGATTCATTGCGTGCGCATTACGGTCTGTCGCTGAGTCTGGTCGAGGCCGATCAACTGGCCCTGACACCGCAGGAAGAAGCTGAGCTCGCGCGGAACCTGTTGGTGATCCGCGACAATTACACGCAGTTCATCAGCAACATCGATGGCGGCTCGCAGTTGCTCAGCATCAAGCTGCCGCCAGAGCCGAGCCTGATGCCGTTCTACATCACCGCGGCGTACATGATGCTCGCGGTGTTGATCGGCATCGTTCTGTTTTTCTGGGTGCGCCCGCACTGGCGCGATCTGGAAAAGCTGCGGCTGGCGGCCGAGCGTTTCGGCGACAACGATCTGTCGGTGCGCATCCAGTTGTCGCGGCGCTCGAACATCCGCGATCTGGCCGAGCACTTCAATCTGATGGCGGCGCGCATCGAGGGCCTGATTGCCAATCAGCGCGAGCTGACCAATGCGGTGTCCCACGAATTGCGCACACCGATCGCGCGGCTGTCGTTCGAACTCGATCAGCTCAAACAGCAACCCGACGCGAGCCAGAATCGCGAGCTGATCGCCGACATGTATGCCGACCTTGGTGAGCTGGAGGAGATGGTCTCGGAATTGCTGACCTACGCCAGCCTCGAGCATGGCGCGACGGTGATCAAACGGGAGAATATTCACGCAGCCGATTGGCTCGACAGCGTCGTCGGCAGTGTGGCGCTTGAGGCCGAAGCAGTGGGCGTGCAGTTGTCGATCGCCGGTTGCCAGGTCGACACGGTAAGCATCGAACCGCGCTTCATGGCGCGGGCGGTGATCAACCTTTTGCGCAATGCCATTCGCTATGCCGAGTAGCGCGTTGAGGTGTCGCTGCTGCGCAACGGCGATGACTATGAAGTACGGGTCAGCGATGACGGCCCGGGTGTGCCGCTGGAGGGACGGGAGAAAATCTTCGAGCCGTTTTCCCGACTGGACGCCAGCCGGGATCGGCGCACCGGTGGTTTTGGGTTGGGCCTGGCGCTGGTGCGGCGGGTTTCGCAGTCCCATGGCGGGCAGGTTGAGGTTGGCGACTCGGCGTGGGGCGGGGCGCTGTTCAGGATGACCTGGGCGCATCTGGACTGATTGATATTGCCTGGCCTGGCCCCTTCGCGAGCAGGCTCGCTCCCACAGATGATCGCAATCCAAATGTAGGAGCGAGCCTGCTCGCGAAGGGCGCGGTGTTCAGCGAGTTACACCGAGTCGCTCATGCCACTGGGCAATCGATTCCTCCGGGTACTCATCAAACTGCTGATCCTTCGGCTTCGCCTCGACCTCAACCCAGGGCGCTTTCGAGCCAAGCATCAGGTGCGTGTGTTCCGGTGGCACCGGCAGTGGCGTGTCGATCGCCGAGGCGAAGGGATGAATCAGCTCTGGCCACTCCGGGCTGAACAGCCACAGGCCGCTGCCGCACAGCGCACAGAAGTGGCGCTCGGCGCTGCTGCGATGGGCGCGCTTATCGCCGTCGGCTTTCATCTTCGCGTGATAGATGCTGATGTTTTTGCGTCCGCGAACCTTGAGAGTGGTCGCGTCGCCGCCAAGGTTGATCGCGTAACCGCCGCCGCCCTGGGTCTTGCGGCAGATCGAGCAATAGCAGCGTTGATAGGGATAAGGATGGGCGCTGTCGAGGCTGAAGGTGACTTCGCCGCAATGGCAGGAGCCTTCGAGGTGCATGGTGCTCTCCCGTGTCTGAATGGTCCGCTTCAGCCTAGAACATTCTGCCTGATGCTTGCCGGTGTGATGCGACCGGCGGGCGCAGCGTCTAGCCCCAGTGTCCCCGCGATCCCATGGGGCGAGACTTTCGGAACCCGGCATGCAAGCGCTGTTGAACGAGATCCTTGACGCCGTCCGGCCCCTGATCGGGCAGGGCAAAGTTGCTGACTATATTCCCGCCCTCGGCACGGTGCCGGCCAACCAGTTGGGCATCGCCGTGTACAGTAACGACGGCGAAATGTATTGCGCCGGCGACGCTGAAACGCCGTTCTCGGTGCAGAGTATTTCCAAGGTATTCAGCCTGGTGCAGGCCATCGATCATTCCGGCGAAGCGATCTGGGAGCGGCTCGGCCACGAGCCGTCCGGCCAGCCGTTCAACTCGCTGGTGCAACTGGAATTCGAGCGCGGCCGCCCGCGTAACCCGTTCATCAATGCCGGGGCGCTGGTGATCTGCGACATCAACCAGTCGCGCTTCGCTGCGCCGACACTGTCGATGCGCGACTTCGTCCGACGCCTGTCGGGCAACCCGCAGATCATGATCGACGGCAAGGTCGCCGACTCCGAATACCAGCACCGCGCGCGCAATGCGGCGATGGCGTATCTGATGCAGTCTTTCGGCAACTTTCACAACGATGTCGAAGCGGTGTTGCGCAGCTATTTCAGCCACTGCGCGCTGCGCATGAACTGCATCGATCTGGCCCGGGCGTTCTGCTTTCTGGCCAATGACGGGTTCTGCAAGCACAGCGGCGAGCAGATCCTGACGCGCCGCCAGACCCAGCAGGTCAATTCGATCATGGCCACCAGCGGTTTGTATGACGAGGCGGGCAATTTCGCCTATCGCGTCGGCCTGCCGGGCAAGAGCGGGGTCGGCGGCGGCATCGTTGCGGTGGTGCCGGGGCAGTTCAGCGTGTGCGTGTGGTCGCCGGAGTTGAACGCCGCCGGCAACTCGCTGGCGGGGATGGCGGCGCTGGAACTGCTGAGCTCGCGGATTGGCTGGTCGGTGTTCTGAAGACACACCACGATTTCCAGTGTGGGAGCGAGCCTGCTCGCGAAGAGGTCGGCACATTAGCATCGATGTCGTCTGATCGGACGCTTTCGCGAGCAGGCTCGCTCCCACAGGGCGCAGTGTTGCTTTGCAGGATCGTGTTCTATACATTTTCCGGCCGCCCTCTGCATGGTGAATCCGCTTCATGTCTCTTGCGCTCGAACGTCTAGTCGCTGGCACGCCGATCCCTTTCGCTGGTAACCGCGTCACCGTGGTCAGCCCCGAACTGGCCGCGCGGTTTCAGCCCGGTGACCATCTGCTGGTCGAGCAGGTCAGTGGCGAGTTGTTGCTGATCCCCGTGGCCGATCAACAGGCCGCCTCGGTGGCAATCGAGCGTGCGGCTGCGGCATTCACAGCGTTGTCGGCCGTGTCCGATGAAGCCATCAGCCAGTTTTTCGATCTGTTTGCTCAGCGCCTGGAAAGTCCTGAATACTGGACGCAGATCGAAGCCGCCAACCGCACCGACATCGAGCGGGCCAAAGCGCGTGGTCGCTCGACCACACGCTTGCTCGCCGATGAACGCATGCGCCGCGACATGATCGCCGGGCTGCGCGCCTGGCGTGATGCGCCACCGACCCGGGGCACAGTGATCAGCAGTGTCGAGCACGATGGCTGGAAGGTTGAGCAAGTGGTCTCGCCGCTGGGCATCGTCGCGTTTGTCTTCGAAGGCCGACCCAACGTATTTGCCGATGCCGCCGGGGTGTTGCGCACCGGTAATACGGCTGTGCTGCGCATCGGCAGCGATGCGTTGGGCACTGCACAAGCCATCGTCACTCACGCGCTGAATCCAGCACTGGCCGAAGCCGGTTTGCCGGTGGGGGCGGTGTCGTTGGTCGAAAGTGTCAATCATGCTGCCGGTTGGGCGATGTTTGCCGATCGGCGTCTGTCGCTGGCGGTGGCGCGCGGCTCGGGCCGTGCGGTCAGTCAGTTGGGCAGCATTGCTCAGCAGGCCGGCACTGCCGTCAGCCTGCACGGCACCGGCGGCGCGTGGCTGATCGCCGACCGTGACGCCGACGCCACACGCTTCGCGGCGGTGGTGCGCAACTCGCTGGACCGCAAGGTCTGCAACACCCTGAACGTCTGCCTGATTCAGCGCGAACGCGCCGATGAGCTGGTGCCGCTGTTCCTCGATGCCTTGAAAGACGCCGGTACTGCGCGCGGCCAAGGCTGCAAATTGCACATCGTCGCGGGCAGTGAAAGTTGCCTGCCAAGCGAATGGCAGAACGCAACGGTCGAGGTTTATCGGGCCGAGGGTTACCAGACCGAAGCGCTGGCCGAACCCTTGCCCGAGTCGGAGCTGGGCCGCGAGTGGGAATGGGAAGAGACCCCGGAAGTCAGCCTGATGATTGTCGACGATCTGGATCAGGCGATTGCGCTGTTCAACCGTTACAGCCCGCAATTCACCGTGTCGTTGATCAGTGAGGATGCGGCGGTTCAGAAACGCTTCTACAACGCGGTGAATGCCCCGTTCGTAGGCAACGGCATCACCCGTTGGGTCGATGGCCAGTACGCGTTGAACAAGCCTGAGCTGGGTCTTTCGAACTGGGAGAGCGGGCGCCTGTTTGCGCGCAGCGCGATTCTTTCCGGGGATGGCGTGTTTACTGTGCGCAGCCGAATGACTCAGGTAGATCTCACGGTAAAACGCTGATCTGTTGATCGTTCCCACGCTCCGCGTGGGAATGCAGCCCGTGACGCTCCGCGTCACTGGACGCAGAGCGTCCCTAGAGGCATTCCCACGCAGAGCGTGGGAACGATCACGGTGGGGAGTCAGGCAGCGTGGCTGGCTTGCGCGCTGATCGCGCAAGTCTCAGGCCGCTCGGCCAGCGGCACAAAGGTGCGACGATCGGAAGTGAGCGCGTCGATCGAACCGGTCTCGATGTCGTACACCCAACCATGCAGATTCAGCCGCCCTTGCTCCTGGGCCAGGCGCACACTCGGGTGGGTCTGAATATTCGCCAGTTGCGCGATCACGTTCTCGCGCACCATCGAACTTAATTTCGCCGCGTCGCTGCCATGCACGCGCGCTTCGTTCATCACCTTCGCCGACTCGGCATGCTGCAGCCAGCCGCTGACGGCGGGCAGGTGATCCATGCATTTGCACTGGGCAATCGCCGTCATTGCGCCGCAATCGGAGTGGCCGCAAATCACGATATCGGTCACCCCCAGTACCGCCACCGCATACTCCACCGTCGCCGAGACCCCGCCCGGATGCGGGCTGTAGGAGGGCACGATATTGCCGGCGTTACGGATCACGAACAGTTCGCCGGGCTCTTGCTGGGTCAGTAGCTCAGGCACCACGCGGCTGTCGGAACAGGTGATGAACAGCGTGCCGGGTTGCTGAGTCGTGGCCAGATGTTTGAATAGGTCGCTGCGTTGCGGGAAGGCTTCGTTCTGGAATTTCAGGAAGCCGTCGATCAGGGCTTTCATGGGCGTGTCCTCGTGGCAGAAATGAGATGGCCCGCACGCAGGATGCGGGCCGGGCGCATCAGAACGGGCGCAGCGGCAGGAACTTGCCGTCGAGGGTCACCACGGCGCGGGAGCCGCCTTCCGGGTCTTCGACTTTCTTGATGTCCAGTTTGAAGTTGATCGCACTGATGATGCCGTCACCGAACTGCTCGTGAACCAACGCTTTCAGCGTGGTGCCGTAGATCTGGATCATTTCGTAAAAACGGTAGATGGTCGGATCGGTCGGCACGCCGCTGAGGCTGCCGCGCAAAGGAATGATCTGCAGAGCGGCGACGTCATCGGCGCTCAGATCAAGCTTGTCGCCAACCACTTGAGCAGCGATTTCCGGCAACGGATGCTGGCCGAGCAGGGCGGCGGTGACATAAGCCAGGCTGAGGCCGGTGCCGTCAGCGAGATCCTGCCACGACAGATCTTTTTTCGCCTTGGCGTCGAGAACGCGGGTGGTCAGGGCCAGGCTGTTGTCGTTGTAGGCGTGGGACTGTTGCATGGTGTCACTCCTTTCAGGGGTTGGCTTGCTTGTGTGGAGACAATGTTGCGCCGGTCGATTCATAGCGTCCAAGACCGATATACAATGCTTCGCATAAGCCCTGCCTATAGATGGTGTCCTCATGCTGTTGCGACATTTGCGTTATTTGCTCGCCGTTGCCGATCACGGTGGCTTCACCCGCGCCGCCGAAGTGCTGCATGTATCGCAGCCGACGTTGTCGCAGCAGATCCGGCAACTGGAAGAAACCCTCGGCGTCAGCCTGTTTGATCGCACCTCGCGCACGGTGAAGCCGACGGATGCAGGCGCGGCTTACATTGAATGCGCACGGCGCGTGCTGGTGGAGCTGGAGGCCGGACAGCGCGCCTTGCACGATGTGAAGGATTTGTCGCGCGGCACCCTGCGCCTGGCGATGACGCCGACGTTCATGGCGTATCTGGTCGGGCCGTTGGTGCGTGATTACAGGGCACGGTTTCCCGGGATTCATCTGGAGATCTTCGAGTTGTCGATGGACGACATCGAGGCCGGGCTGGCGGACGACTCGCTGGATGTCGCGATCGCGTTTACGCCGGTGCGCAATGCCGATATCGAATGCATACCGGCGTTTACCGAGACGCTGGGCATCATGGTCGGGCCTGGGCACCCGCTCTATGACAGCCCTTCGGTGTTGACGTCGACGGAATTGGCTTCACTGGATTTCGCCTTGCTGGCGCCGGGCTTCATTACGCGATTATCGGTGGATGAGTATTTTCGTCAGCACGGGATTACGCCGCAGGTGCGGATTGAAGTGAATTCGGTGAGTACGTTGCTGGAAGTGGTGCGGCATGCGCCGCTGGCGACCATGCTGCCCGAGGCGATTGCCAGCGAAGACCGCGCGTTGCGCCGCTTGCGGGTCGACGGGGAGGCGCCACAGCGTGGCGCGGCGTTGTTGCGGCGCAGGAATAATTATCACAGTGTGGCGGCGTTGGCGTTTGTGGAACTGGTGCTCGGCATGAAAAGCCCCTCACCCTAACCCTCTCCCAGCGGGAGAGGGGACTGACCGAGGTGTTTGGTCAAGTTACGCCGACCTGAACCAGCTTCGTTGACTCATAATCGCCACGGTCATTCAGGTCTACGGTTGAGCTGAGGCAACTCGGTCGGCTCCCTCTCCCTCGGGAGAGGGCTGGGGTGAGGGGCGACGGGGGCACTCACCCCGCATAACTCAAAAGAACAACAAAGGGCCTGCTCCCAATCGGAAGCAGGCCCTTAGTCAAATAATCTACAACTCAATAAAACCGATCAATCACCCGAACTTCATTTTGGTTCTGCATCGAATCCCACGCCTGTTTCAGCGTCTGCAGCACACTTCCAATGAAGTCCTTGTCGGCCGCAGCCTTCTTGCCGACATAACCGTGGCCGCGGCGGTACATCTTCAGGCGGGCCAGCAGATTCTGGTGGTTGCGGTCGAATTCTTCTTCGCCAGCGTGGGGCGACAGGCAGTCGATGTGTACCTGGCCCGACTTGCTGATCCAGAGAATATGGCTGTCGTGGCTGTCTTTTTGCGCCGCGAACATACGCGCCAGTTCTTCGATGGTGGGTTGATTGTTCAGATTCATTGTTATGCCCCTTGACCAGTCTGGTGATCTTTCAAAGTTGATTCGCTAATACAGGTAGCCCATCGGTTAGTTGATCCCTGGCACCGAAACCAGGACGTCAGCGCTCGCCCGTATGAAGTACGGGGTCATGCATCTGTTGCATGTAGTCGTGTTGAATAACTGCTACGCAATAGCGTCACAACGAGGAGAAGCAGCGAAAACCGGGAGGCTCCTTGACGACAATCCAGTGTCGGCCACAAGCGTCTTGAGAATTTTCGCCAGCGCTTCTCGTCCTTGTACTGGACGTTCAGGCCAGGTCAGCTTCTTCAATCTGCCTTGTGGGCAGCGTGTATCCGGAAAAAACAACTCGGCGGTCAGACGAGTTTGCTCAAGCGTGTTACCAGTGCTCCCGATCGGGGAACGTCTTCATCATGCAAAAGCAAAACGATGCCGTCAACGGTTTTGTAGTGATTATTTTCAAGCACTACATATTGTCGGACAAAGCTGTTTTGGAATGAGAAAAGGTCCGTTTCGACAAAGTCGAGAAGGGAACCGCGAGGGATTCAGCGAGTCGTCGGACGCTCCGTGCGTTTGCGCGTACCGGCGGCTTTGCTGGCCGTCGACTTGCGCTTTTTCTTCCACGGCGCTGCGGCTTTGCCGGCAGGCGGCGGGCCGCTGATCGTCAGGCTAAGGGCGGAGCAGCGGCTGACCTGCTTGCTCATCCACGCAGCCTGTTTGGTGACGAATTCTTCCAGACTCATCTCGCCGCTCTGCACCATGTCCAGCGCCTGTTCCCAGATCGCCGTAGTGCCAGGATCGGCGATCGCGCGCGGCACTGCGTCGATCAGGCTGAACGCGGCAGGTGTCGCCGCCAGCGCCTTGCCGTTCTTCACCAGATAACCACGATCCAGCAGCCCTTGGATGATCGATGCGCGGGTAGCTTCCGTGCCGATGCCGGTGGTGTCCTTGAGTTTCTGTTTGAGCAGCGGATCCTCGACCAGTTTGGAGACGTTCTTCATCGCCTTGATCAGATCGCCTTCGGTGTAGGGTTTTGGCGGTTGCGTCCACAAATCCTTGAGATTCACTTTCGCCACAGCGCATTCGACGCCTTGGCTGAGGGTCGGCAAGGTTTGCGGTGCTGGTGCTTCGTGGCCCCTGGCCGGTGCCAGTGCTTCGGGCAATGCGCGCTTCCAGCCTGGTTCGATGATCTGCTTGCCGACCGCGCGCAACGCCTGCCCGTTGCAGTCGAAATCAGCCTGAGTGCGATCGTATTCGTGATTGGGCAGGAACTGCGCCAGATAGCGCGCGCGAATCAGCGTGTACACCGCGCGATGCTTGCCGGTCAGACGTTCGAGGTTCTTCGCGGCGATGGTGGGGATGATGCCGTGGTGAGCGCTGACCTTGGCGTCATTCCAGGCTCGCGAGCGCCGCTGCGGTTCGAGAAAACCCTGCAACGCTTCAAGGCTCGGATCGGCCTGGCGCAACGCGGTGAGGATCGACGGCGCCTCACCGTGCTGGCTCAACGGCAGAAAGCCGCAATCACTGCGCGGATAGGTGATGACTTTGTAGGTTTCGTAAAGGGCCTGGGCGATGTCGAGGGTTTCCTGCGCGCCAAGGCCAAGCTTTTTCGAGCAGACTTCCTGCAAGGTGCCGAGATCGAAGGGCAGGGGCGCGACTTCGCGCATGCGCTCGGTTTTCAGCTTGACCACCCGGGCGCTGTCCGCACTGTTGATCGCCGCTGCTGCCTGTTGCGCCAACGCCTGGCTCAGACAGCGATCCTGATCATCACAAACGTCTGACGGCGCGCGCCATTGCGCGCTAAACGCCGTGCCGTTGTGCAGCAAATCCACGTCGATTGCCCAGAACGGTACGGGGACGAAATCGGCGATGCTGCGGTCGCGGTCGACCACCAGTCGCAGGGTCGGCGTCTGTACTCGACCTACCGGCAATACACCTTGATAACCTGACTGTCGGCCAAGCAAGGTGAACAGTCGACTCATGTTCATGCCGATCAGCCAGTCCGCGCGTGAACGGCCCAGCGCCGAGTGATACAGGCTGAATGTTTCGGCTCCCGGTTTCAGCGCAGCCAAGGCCTTGCGAATCGATGCCTCGTCCAGCGCCGACAGCCACAAACGGCGGATCGGCCCGCGATAGCGGCAGTGCTCGACCAGTTCCCGGGCGATCATCTCGCCCTCACGGTCGGCGTCGGTGGCGATGATCAGTTCGCTGGCTTCGCCGAGCAGGCGCTTCACCGCTTTGTACTGGCTGGCGGTGCGCGGCTTGACGGTCATTTTCCACTTGTCCGGAATGATCGGCAGATCGGCCAGCACCCAGCGTTTGTAGCGCGCGTCGTAGGCGTCCGGCGGCGCGGTTTCGAGCAAATGGCCGATGCACCAGGTCACTGTGACGTCCGTCCCCAACCAGCAGCCGTCGCCGCGACGCCTGGCGCCGAGCACGGCCGCAATGTCTTTGGCCTGGGAAGGTTTTTCACAGAGGTACAGCCGCATATCTGCCATCGCTGGTTGGTGTGTGGAGTGCGCACAGGATGGCCGGAGTTGGCGGCGGCGGCAACTTTTATCTGTATGGATATACAGATAAAACAGTTGCCAAAGATTTTCACCGTTCGGCTGCAATCTCAACCCGACCCGAGCCCATCAGCTATACCTGAACCGGTCTCTTCGCCGTCTTCAGGAGAACCTCATGAAAAGCCCCAGCCCCGTGATCAGCGTCGAACAACTCAGCGGCTGCCTGCTGGTGAAGTTCCACGGTATTCAGGTCGCCGCGTCCTCCCACGCGCTGATCCTCAACGAAGCCAACTAACCGCCGGTGTACTACATCCCGCGCGAAGACATCGACGAAAAATACTTCGCCCGCACCGACCACACCAGCTATTGCCCGTACAAGGGCGACGCCAGCTATTTCAGCCTGCAAGTGCCCGGACATGAGGGTGCCAACGCTGTGTGGACGTACGAAAACCCGAAGGTCTCCGTCGCACCGATCCGCGACTACGTGGCCTTTTATCCGGACCAGGTGAAATTCGAAGTGATCAAGGCGGACGCCTGAGCAAAAAAATGGCGAGAGAATCGCTTCCCTCGCCATTGTGTCAGCGGGTTTTTCAGTTCTTGTCGAGATCGATATTCTTCGTCTCACGCAGACAGATCATCCCCACCACCAGGCTCACCCCGGTGATCAGCACCGGATACCACAGCCCGTAGAAAATATCCCCGGTGTACACCACCAGCGCAAACGACACGGTCGGCAGGAAGCCGCCAAACCAACCGTTGCCGATGTGATAGGGCAGCGACATCGAGGTGTAGCGAATGCGCGTCGGGAACAGTTCGACCATCAGCGCCGCCAGCGGCCCGTAGCACATGGCAGAGATGATGATCAGCGCGACGATCAGCGCGACGATCATCGGTTTGTTGATCTGTTGCATATCGGCTTGTTGCGGGTAGCCGGCGAGGGTGATCGCGCCGCGCAGTGCCGCCTCATCGAAACCATCCAGCTTCACGTCGCCGACACTCACTTGCACGGCGCTGCCCGCAGGCGCAGCGACGCTGGAGTAGGGCAGGCCTTGCTTGACCAGGAAGGTCTTGACCTTGTCGCAGGGGCTGTCGAATTTGGCCTTGCCCACCGGATCGAACTGGAAAGTGCAAGTGGCGGGGTCGGCGAGGACGGTGATCGGCGCCTGACGGCTGGCCTGATCGATTGCCGGGTTGGCGTAATGGGCCAGGGATTTGAAGATCGGAAAGTACAGCGCGGTCGCCAGCAGCAGGCCGAGCATCAGCACCGGTTTGCGCCCGACCTTGTCCGACAGCCAGCCGAAAAAGATGAAGAACGGCGCGCCGATCACCACGCTGATGATCAGCAGACTGTTGGCCACCGCCGGGTCCATTTTCAGGAACTGGGTGAGGAAGAACAGCACATAGAACTGCGCAGCGTAAAAGGTCACCGCTTGCCCGGCGTTGATGCTGAACAGCGCGATCAGCACGACTTTGAGGTTTTCCCATTTGCCGAAGGATTCGCGGATCGGCGCCTTCGAGGTTTTGCCTTCTTCCTTCATTTTCAGGTAGGCCGGCGACTCGTGCAGGCTCAGGCGAATCCAGGTGGAAATACCCAGCAGCACGATCGACAGCAGGAACGGAATGCGCCAGCCCCACACTTCAAACTGGTCGCCGGTGAAGTAGCGGCAACCGAGGACTACCAGCAGCGAGAGCAGCAGGCCGAGGGTCGCGGTGGATTGAATCCAACTGGTGTGGAAACCGCGTTTGCCGATCGGCGCATGTTCGGCCACGTAGGTCGCCGCACCGCCGTATTCGCCACCGAGCGCCAGGCCCTGAAGCATGCGCAGCACCACCAGAATGATCGGCGCGGCGATGCCGATGCTGGCGTAGGTCGGCAGCAGGCCGACGCAGAACGTCGCCACGCCCATCAGAATGATCGTCGCCAGAAAGGTGTATTTGCGCCCGATCATGTCGCCCAGGCGGCCGAACACCAACGCGCCGAACGGCCGTACGATGAAGCCGGCGGCGAACGCCATGAGCGCGAAGATGAATGCCGTGGTGTCGTTGACCCCGGCGAAGAACTGCTTGCTGATTACCGCCGCGAGGGCGCCGTAGAGGAAGAAGTCATACCACTCGAACACCGTCCCGAGTGACGAGGCGAAGATGACTTTCTGCGTGGCGTTGCTGGTCTCGGCGCTGCCCGCAGCGTCCAGCGGCTGAACGTGTTCTGACATATCGGTATCCCTCACAGTGATTGTTTTTGTTGTTCCACTGGTGTTGCGTGTCCGGTAATGCGCGATGCCTGAGTCTGGTGGTGATTCCTGTGGGAGCGAGCCTGCTCGCGAAAGCTTTTTGCCAGTCAACTCCTAGGCTGAGTGAGCTACCGCATTCGCGAGCAGGCTCGCTCCCACAGGGGAGATATCTGCAGATCTGGACAAAATCAGTTGTGCTGCCTTCTCGGCAATCATCAGCGTAGGCGAACAGGTATTGCCCGAGGTAATTCTCGGCATGATCGACGCATCGGCAACGCGCAGACCTGGCACGCCATGCACGCGCAATTGCGCATCGACCACCGCGTCACCGTCGTTGCCCATGCGACAGGTGCCGACCGGATGGAAAATCGTCGTGCCGATTTTCGCCGCCGCTTCATGCAATTGTTCTTCGCTTTGCAAGCTGTCGCCGGGCAGGTATTCGACCGGTTTGAACGCTTGCAGGGCAGGGGCGCTGACGATGCGCCGGGTCAGGCGAATTGCATCGGCGGCGACGCGCAGATCTTCTGGATGGCTGAGGTAATTGGGCTGGATCAGCGGCGCTGCTTGCGGATCGGCCGAGCGAATCTCGATGCGTCCACGGCTCTGCGGGCGCAGGTCGCACACCGAGGCGGTGAACGCCGGGAAGCTGTGCAGCGGTTCGCCAAAGCGCTCCAGCGACAGCGGTTGCACGTGATATTGCAGGTTCGCCGAGGTTTGCTCGGGGCCGGAGCGGGCAAACGCGCCCAACTGGCTCGGCGCCATCGACAACGGCCCGCTGCGGTCGTACAGATAACGCAGGCCCATGCCCATCTTGCCCCACACGCTGCCGGCGATCTGGTTCAGGGTGCGGGCGTTTTCCAGCTTGTAGATCAGGCGCAGTTGCAGGTGATCCTGCAGATTGCCGCCGACGCCCGGCAGCTCGTGAATCACGCCTATCCCTAAGCGTTCGAGCAGCGGCCGCGGACCGATCCCGGAGCGCTGCAGAATGCTCGGCGAACCGACCGAGCCGGCGCACAAGACAATCTCCTTGCGCGCCTTGAACTGTCTGGTCTGGCCTTCATGCTGCGCGCTGACTTTCGCCGCGCGGCCATTCTCCAGCAAGACACGATCAACCTCGACGCCGGTCAGCACAGTCAGGTTCGCCCGGCGGCGCAGCGGCTTCAAGAAGGCCTTGGCCGCGTTCCAGCGCACCCCGGCTTTCTGGTTGACCTGAAAGTAACCGCAGCCCTCGTTGTCGCCTTGGTTGAAGTCATTGATGCTGGCGATGCCGCTTTGCTCGGCAGCGCTGCGAAAGGCATCCAGAATCGGCCACGACAGGCGCTGCTGTTCGACCCGCCATTCACCCTGATCGCCATGAAACTCGGCGCCGCCGGCAAAGTGGTTTTCGCTCTGTTTGAATAGCGGCAGCACATCCTCCCAGGCCCAGCCCGGATTGCCAGCGGCCGCCCAGCCGTCATAGTCGCCGGCCTGGCCGCGCATATAGATCATGCCGTTGATCGACGAACAGCCGCCCAGCACCTTGCCGCGCGGATAACTCAGCGCGCGGCCATTGAGGCCGGGTTGTTGTTCGGTTTTGAAGCACCAGTCGGTGCGCGGATTACCGATGCAGAACAGGTAACCCACAGGAATGTGAATCCAGGCGTAATTGTCGCGTCCGCCGGCTTCGAGCAGCAACACCCGCTGCTGTGGATCCGCAGAGAGCCGGTTGGCCAGCAAGCACCCGGCAGGGCCGGCGCCGACCACGATGTAGTCGAATTCATCCAGGGACGTGTGCATGCCCTGACCTCGCTTTTTGTTTTTATTGTCGGACACTCTAGTTGTTAGCTTTCGTTAAAAGAATGTTAGTTTTTGCGCAGCCGCTGTGCGTTTTCAAACAGCCCGAAGTGACGATAGCTGACAAGGATCTGCCATGTTCGACTGGAACGACCTGCGCTTTTTTCTCGAGCTGCAACGCAGCGGCCGCCTGCTCACCGCTGCGCGCCGGCTCAACACCACCCACGCGACGGTGGCGCGGCATATTGAATCGATCGAGAAAAGCCTCGGCACGGCGCTGTTCGTCCAGCACGCCCAAGGCTATGAAATGACCCCGGCGGGGGAGGCGCTGCTCAAGCACGCCGAGGCGATGGAAAACGTCGCGCTGCTGGCGCAGGAAGAAATCACCCAGTCCACCGCGCCGCTGGGCAAGATCCGTGTCGGCGTCACCGAAGGCCTTGGCATCAAATTCCTCGCCAGTCGCATGATCGGTCTGTTCGAGCGCTACCCCGGGCTGGAAGTGGAACTGGTTGCCGTACCGCGCTTTGTCAGCATCCTCAACCGCGAAGCGGAAATCAGCATCCACCTCGAACGGCCATCCGCCGACATGCTGGTCACGCGCAAACTCACCGACTATCGACTCGCGTTGTATGCCAGCCAAACCTACCTCGACAACGCACCGCCGCTGCACAGCCGTGAAGACCTGGGCCGGCATGCGTGGATCGGTTACGTTGACGACCTGCTGTTCAGTCAGGAACTGATGTTCCTCAACAGCTTCTGCCGCAGCCCGCGCGTGGTGTTTCACAGCACCAGCGTCATTGCCCAACAGGAAGCGGCGCGCTCGGGGTTGGGCATCGCCGTGCTGCCGTGTTACATGGCCGCGTCCGACCCGGATCTGGTGGTGCTGTTGCCGGATGAAAGCATCGAGCGCAGTTACTGGATCAGCACGCGGCGGGAGTTGCATAAATCCGTGCGGCTGCGAGTGGTCTGGGATTATGTGGTGGGGTTGTGTGAGGCCGAGCAGGGCCTATTGCGCGGTTAACCAGATGCACCCCGTCCCCCTGTGGGAGCGAGCCTGCTCGCGAAAGCGGTGTATCTGATACGCAAACCTCGCCTGACCCACCGCCTTCGCGAGCAGGCTCGCTCCCACAGGGTTATTCATCGTGGCTGCTTGCGCGGGTTGATAAATATATGGATATCCGTATATTCGTTATCCCGCATATGGCGAGCCGATCACCATGATCACCCCCACCGAAGTCTTCAAAAGCCTCGCCGACGAAACCCGCGTCCGCGCCATCCTGCTCATCGCCGAGCAAGGTGAACTCTGCGTTTGCGAGTTGATGTGTGCGCTTGACGACAACCAGCCGAAAATCAGCCGCCATCTCGCGCAACTGCGCAGTAACGGTTTGCTGCTCGACCGCCGTCAGGGCCAGTGGGTGTATTACCGCCTCAATCCGGAACTGCCGGCATGGATTGGCGAAATCCTCCAGCTGACATCCAAGGCCAATGCCGATTGGCTCAAGGACAACGCCGCGCGCCTGCAGAACATGGATGGCCGTCCCGTGCGCGAACGCGCCTGCTGCTGAATCTTCCACTATCTACGGAGCGCATCGATGCGAGTCCTGTTCATGTGCACGGCCAATAGCTGCCGCAGCATTCTTTCCGAAGCCATGTTCAATCACCTGGCTCCCGCTGGTTTCCAAGCGGTGAGTGCCGGCAGTTTTCCCAAAGGCCAGGTTCTGCCGCGCAGCCTGTCGACGTTGCAAAAGCACGGCATCGCCATCGACGGGTTGCACAGCAAAGGCAACGATGCCTTCTCAAACAACCCGCCGGATATCGTCATCACTGTCTGCGACAAAGCCGCCGGCGAAACCTGTCCGGTGTATTTCGGTCCGGCACTGAAAACGCATTGGGGACTGGAAGATCCGTCCGAAGTGCAGGGCGACGAAGCGGCAATCGACGCGGCATTCCAAGCCACTCTGATGCGCATCGGTGAACGCTGCCAAGCCTTCCTCGATCTGCCGTTTCACTCGCTCAGTCGCGAGCAACTGAAAGCCGAACTCGACCGCATCGGCACGCTGTAAGGAGGCTTCATGTCAGACCATCTGCCCAACCTCGACGCAAGTCTGTTCGACGCTGTTAAGCCATCGAATGTCGGCGAACACAAACCGCGCATCCTTCTTCTCTACGGCTCGACCCGCGAGCGCTCATTCAGCCGTTTGCTGGTCGAGGAGGCCGCGCGCCTGCTCGAACACTTCGGCGCCGAAACGCGGATCTTCAACCCATCCGGTTTGCCATTGCCCGACGACGTCCCGGTCGACCATCCCAAGGTCCAGGAACTGCGCGATCTGGTGTTATGGTCGGAAGGGCAGGTCTGGTGCTCACCAGAACGCCACGGCGCGATGTCCGCCGTGTTCAAGGCGCAGATCGACTGGATCCCCCTCGAACTCGGCGCTGTGCGCCCGACCCAGGGCAAAACCCTTGCCGTGATGCAAGTCTGCGGCGGCTCGCAGTCGTTCAACGTGGTCAATCAACTACGCGTCCTCGGCCGCTGGATGCGCATGTTCACCATCCCCAACCAATCCTCGGTGCCGAAGGCCTATATGGAATTCGACGAAGAAGGGCGGATGAAACCCTCGCCGTTCTACGACCGTGTGGTGGATGTGATGGAAGAACTGGTCAAGTTCACCGTGCTGCTGCGTGGGCAGCAGGTGCATCTGGTGGACCGCTATTCCGAGCGCAAGGAAAGCGCTGAACAGTTGATGGCGCGGGTTAACCAGCGTTCGATCTGACCCGCCATCCCCAGCCAGGCTCATTCCTTTTTGGGAGTGAGCCTGCTCGCACTGACGCTCCATGGCTGGCACACCGCCACGGCTTGCACCGCCCCCTCCCGGCTGTCACCCTTCTGGCCGTTCTTCAAGGATCAGAAGGAATCAAGGATTGAGTGGCTACGTTCCAAACCCGCCGAAAAACTATCGCTACGAAGAAGCCAAACCCGTCGACATACACGCCCAGCATTGGGCCGAGTATGAGAAGCATGGGAAAAAGCCCGCGCGCGAGCCTGAGAAAATCGGAATTGCGTTGAGGATCGGGGTGTTCTTTGATGGCACGGGCAACAACGCGAACAACTCAGCTGCGGGGTTGTTGTGTGGTGCTCAGCATCCGATTGCGCCTGAGGATATTCCCGTCAGTTGCCAGCCTTATATGGGTGATCCGGATAGTAGTTATGGTAGCGATGTCAGCAATGTGAAGAAGCTGAGCGAACTGTATGGAGCAATACGACTCGCTGAGGGAGAAGGGCCACGAAAGAGAGCTTTCGGTATGGTCTACATCGAAGGTATAGGTACCCGTTCAGGTAAAGAAGACAGTAAATTCGGCGCCGGTACAGGACGTGGTGAAACCGGCGTTGCAGGGCGAGTCCAGTCCTGTTTCGCGGTGATCGAACAGCGTATCACTGAAGTATTGGACAAAAATCCCGGTAGTGAAATTGCTTCGTTGACTTTCGACACGTTTGGCTTTAGTCGCGGTGCCGCAGCCGCCAGACATTTCGCCAACGAGATAGTGCGTGGCAAACAAGGGCCTTTAGGCGACATTCTCCGCAGTATGTCCGATGCCCTCAGTTCGACCTTTGTTGATCAGTATCACAGCGACATCAACGTGGGCTTCATTGGGCTGTTCGACACGGTACCGTCGATTGCTGGATGGTCCAATCTGGGCAACATAAAAAGCGCAGTCGCAACGGGGGTCAAACTCTATCTCGACCGACGTTATTTCACCGACGTTGTGCAGTTGGCTGCGCGGGATGAGTGCAGGGCTAACTTTGCTCTCAATCGAGTAGCGATGGATCATCCGGAAATCGTCTTGCCGGGTGTGCATTCCGATGTGGGTGGAGGTTACCTTGAGGACGCTGAAGAGTGTGTTCTCGTTAGCCCAATGCAGACGCTAGAGGTCGGTACGTATACTGACGTCGCTACCACATCGATCTACCAGGATGCGATCAATGTGAGAAATCAGTGGCTAGCCAAGGGTTGGCCGCTCGAAAATCTCGACATCGTTACGCCACCGCCATTACTGCTACCGGTCAGCCCTCAGGATCGACTTAGTCCTCAAGTCAAGCGAGTCTATGCGGCCGTCCAACTCAAGCGTCCGGTGAGTGGATTACTGTCGAGAGTGAGCCTGCGCGTGATGCATCAACTCGCCAGAGCCAAAGGCGTTCTCTTCGAAGACATTCCCGAGACGCCAGACTTCGCCGTTCCTGAAGAACTCAAGCCCATGTGTGATCGTTTTGTCTCCGGCGACTACAGCACCACGCCAGAGGAGGAGCAAATACTCAAACTCAAGTACATTCACACGTCCGCCAACTGGAACCATCCGCTTGGCAGGAGAGATGGGAGCGGCATCAGAGCTGTTTACATCAACGCCCCCACGGAAGATGCAATCCGAGTAAAGCACCCACACGTACCTGACTGGACGCTTTGGTAATGAAGTTATTTACAGCACTGCTGTGTACGCTTTTTGTGGCTGGTTGTAATGCAGACCCGCTGTCAGCAAAAAACGACCCTAAATCCCCTTGGTGGGAACTCGGTTTCACCGAACCCAACTACATGAAGGTCTGGGTTGAAGACACTGCTGTGGAAGATATAAAGGGAAAAACATTTCTGCGTACCGGTGGTGGATCGGCATCGGGCGGGCAACCTGAAGACGGCACCGAATCGGCCCGTGGTTGGGACGGAGTGGGCGCGTCCGCAAAAGCCGTGGTCGGCGCTGATCTCCCAAAAAGAATTTTTGTTCGCTGGCAGTCCATCGTAGAGCCTCAAACTTATCGGGCTTGGGTAGATATACCCGAAGAAGCCAGGCAAATGATGCGGGCTTCGGTCGCGCAGCGCTGCGCGAAAACACCAGAGCGGCGGAGTACCTATATTTCATCGGTCTATCTGGGCCTGGCGCCTGGCGGCGTTGTGCAGGTTTGGGTCAGAGACTCATGCCACCATCCTGTAAAAGTCGCCAGAGCCCAGGCGGAGATCGAGCCTTTAGGGCCGAGTCAGGGTAAGAACCAAGGACGCTACGCCTATCCCGTCAGCGAAAAGTCCAAGCGCTATATCGAGAAATTCGGCATTCCGTACGGAAGTTGGTAAGCGCTGAAACCGTGCTTCGTCCACTGTGCCGCCGCGCTCAATATCGATGCACGGCTGCCAGTGCACTGATCCGCTACCGGCTGTTTTGGTGAATAAACAACTCACTTCTCAAATCAAAACCTCAAACGCCGCACTCCCCAACACCTCCCCATTAGCCATCACCTGCACCCCATGTCGCCCGTCAAAATGCTTGCGCGTCGTAAAATCCTTGATGACTTGATTCCGTCGCACTACCTCAGTCCCGAACCCCGCTAATCCCAGAGTCTTCAACTTGAAAACCTTCCTCGAAACCCCGCCATTCGCCTTCACATACTCAATCGCATAATCAATCACCAGCCTTTGCTCGTGCGCCACCATGGACTTCACCGTAAACGACAAAGTAATCGCTTCCCCCAACCTCACCACCGCAGGCTCGACCCGCACATCCAACAACTCAACCTCAGCCTTCGCCCCTGCGCCAATTACCGTCAGCGCGCGCACGTCGCCCTGCTTGATCAAACTGCGCAACGCATGCTTGGCAATCCAGGCCGTGTGCTTGTTGTCCAGCGACCAACCTTCAATCGTGTCCAGCACCCACTCCGGATGCACTTTCGTTACATCATTCAAATGATTCGCCACCGACTTGCGCACGTACAAGCTCTCGTCCGCCTTCAACCGATCCAGTATCCCGGCGGCCAGCAGCGGATCCGCCTGCACCGCTTCCAGGCGAAACGACCATGGCAGGCGAGGGCGGCTGCCTTCGCTGGCTAGGCGGCGGACGTGGTGGTTTTCGTCGTGGGTCCAATCATGCATTCGTTCCAGCGAGCGCTCGAGGTCGCTGCGCAAAAAGTAGCGGATGGCGAATTCTGAGGAGCCGAAGGTGGTGAAGTATTTCAGGGCATCCATGGAGGTATCGAACGCATGGGCGCCGTAGCTCGCGACGTAATGCGGCAGGCACATGCTGACGAATCCGCTGTTCAGCCGTGGCGCGAGTTCGAACAGCACTTCGAGGGAATCTTCGTAGTCCAGCGGCAGCACGGCATGCAGGCTTTCGCTGACACGCGCCATGCGTTGCATTACTGACAGTTCAGCGAGTCCGTCCTGGGCGTGTTTGAGAAACGCCTTGGCCTTGAACGCCGGGTACACCGCGCTCATTTCGTCAGCGATGTGCTGCAAGCGCTCGGCGTTGAAGATTTCCTTTAACGCCGGGGCGGCGGTGTCGGTGGAGCTCATGATCAGTTCATCGGTGTGCTGATGAACGCATCGGTGCCTTCTGCGTAGGCGGTGTACTCGGCGATACGCGCAAAGCGTGCTGCGTCGATCTGATCGGGTACGACGAGTTCGGTGAAGCTCCAGGCAACCGCCAGGCTGATGCCGGTCTGGGCGAGGGAGCCGTCGACAGGCAAGTCACTGTGTTCAAGTTCTTTTTCCAGTGCGGTAAACGCGGCGGCGAGCTGGCCTTCGACGCGTTCGACCCACGGCTGATATTGAATGTCGGCCGGGCGCAGGTTGCGTTCGTAGTAAAGCTGCACGGCTTTTTCGCAGGCGGCGAGGCTCAGGCCGATCATGCGCAGGGCCTGGGCGCGTTGTTTGAGATCGCTTGGCAGCAGGCTTTTGCCGGAGCTGGCTTCGAGGTAATCGAGGATGAGGGTCGAGTCCATCAGGACCACGCCGTCATCGAGGATCAGCGTGGGCGCTTTGACCACCGGGTTGATCTGCTGGAATCGCTCAAAATGGCGGAACACCGAGACCGACTCGTGTTCGAGGTCGATCCCCAGGCATTTGGCGGAGATTGCTACGCGGCGCACATAGGGAGAGTCGAGCATGCCGATCAGTTTCATGACGCGTTCCTTCAAGTCGAACCGGTGGGAAGGCATAACCTAGCCGACGCAGATGCAATTGTCAGTCATCGAATCCGGCCTGCTCGTGAATTTCATCGACGTTCAAGCCCAGCCGATACGCCACCGCCACAAACAGCGCCTGGCACAAACACAGCGTCGCACTTAGCGAACGAAAGGCCAGCGCACTGCCTTCATTGACCAGCAACACGCTATTGGCAAGTTTCGCCAATGGCGACAGAGGGCTGTCGGTGATGATCAGGGTATTGGCCTTTTGTTGCCGGGCGAAGCGCAGGCAGTGTTGGGTTTCCTTGGCGTAGGGCACAAAACTGATGGCGATGACCAGGTCGTTGGCGCGCACGCTGCGCATTTGCTCGCGATAGCTGCCGCCGATGCCGGAAACCAGATGAATGCGTTTCTGCGTATGTTGCAAGTTGTAAACCAGATAATCGGCGACGGCGAACGAACGGCGGACCCCGACAACATAAATGTCGTCGGCATTGACGATGAGATCGACGGCTGTATCGAACGCCACCTCGTCCAGTTCGCGGCCCAAGCGTTCGATGCCCGAGAGCGTTGCGTCGATGCACTCGCGGGCCAGGTCGCCGCTGTTGGCGGTCTGCGAGTTGTTGGCGATCAGGCTGCGGATGCGTTGCTGATAGTTTTGCGCTGGCGTGGTTTTGTGCGTCCAGGCCTGGCGGAACAGCGCCTGCATCTCGCTGAAGCCGCTGAACCCGAAACGTTGCGAGAAACGCACAATCGCTGACGGATGCACTTCGCACTCGCGGGCGATGTCGCTGATGCGCTCGACCATGATTCGCTCGCTCTGCTGGCTGATGTAGCTGGCGACGCGTTTGAGCTGGCGCGGCAGGGCGTCGTACTCTTCGCTGATCATTTGCAGCAGGCGCTCGGCGTTGACCGGCGAGCTGGCGAAGGAAATTTCGTCTGCGGCCGGCAGAGCGGGGCGGGGCATGGGCAGCATCCTTCAGGCGAGTTGAGCACGCGGTGGGCCTGATAATAGAAGGGCTGCGTAAGCTCTGCCGGGCTGAAACGATGCACCTTGCGAGAATAATTTTTGCCGTCGATGGCGGGATGGTTAGCCGTTTGTCTTCTATATACAGCCGCTGGACTGAATTTCTTGCTATAAACGCACTCCGATGGCCGTGTGAAGCCTGTGTCAGAGCAGTTTCCAGGTCCTGTCGGACAAATTCCCTGTATTTACAGTTGCTGAGGTCTTGATCGGGCCTTAGACTGCCGCCCCTCGTAAATTGAGTGCCGGGTGGCGTTTGCAATAAAACGATGCCTTTTCGACGGCCGACACGGTTCGCCGAAACGCTCCCTTATTCGCCTTAATGCACGTTTTTTTATAGAGATATCAATGACAAAGGACAAGTTGCTGGCTATGCCGGCAGATGACTACATGAATGCAGAGCAACACGCTTTCTTCACTGAGCTGTTGCAGAACATGAAAGTCGAAACCCACGAGCGCATTGAGCAAAACCGTATCGCCATCGAAAGCCTGGACACCCCGGCTGACCCGGCGGACGCGGCTTCGGTTGAAGAAGAGCGCACCTGGCTGGTCAACGCGATCGATCGCGACCAGCGCATGCTGCCTCAGTTGGAACAAGCTCTTGAGCGCATCAAGGACGACAGCTTTGGCTGGTGCGACGACAGCGGTGAGGCCATCGGCCTGAAGCGCCTGCTGATCAGCCCGACCACCAAGTACTGCATCGAAGCTCAAGAGCGTCACGAGCAGATCGACAAGCACCAGCGTCAGGCCTGATTCTGTGGGGTGACCCCTTCAACAGGGGCACCTTGAAAAGATCGCAGCCTTCGGCAGCTCCCACATGGGGTTGCTGAAGGCTGCGATCTTTGTTTTTGCTTGTCTGCGATTTTTCCCCGTCGTTCCATTGACCTGCCACCGACCCCACGACTAACGGACCATGGATAATGGCGTTGTAGTGGCGTTTAATGCAGTCACAACAATGAGAACAAACGTGGGGTGATCAAGATGACGAGAGATGGATCTCTGGTTGCGGCGCTGCCTGCACCAGTGCTTTCGCCGAAAAACCGCTGGATCGCGCCGACCCTGCAAAGCGTCGCCCTGATGCTGTTGCTGGCCGGCATGGCTATGGCCGAGTGGTCGCTCTACCTCGGCATTCCGCTGGCGATACTGATTGTCTGGCTGCCGCGCCTGCGTTCGCGCAGCGCTCCTGTTGCTGTCCCGGTCGATAGTGCGAGCGCATTGTCCGCACTGACCCGCGATCTTTCCTACACCACCAGTCACAATGCACTGTCAGCCGCCGGCGTGGCGTTCTCGGTCAAGGCGCTGGCGAACAAACTCGAATCGCAACTCGACGCGGCGGCGCAGATCGTCAGCAACGCCGAGGTGATGATCGCCACCGAGCAGGCGACTTCACAGCTCTGTCGCGACGCGCTGGACGCCGCCAGCCAAGCGCATCACAGCAGCGCGGCGGGGCGCAGCGAACTGCTCGACTCGATTTCGCGCATGCAGCAACTCAGTCAGCGCGCCAACGCCAGCCGCGAATTGATCGAGGCCCTGAGTGTGCGCAGCGACGACATTCAGCGGGTGACACTGGTGATCCAGTCGATTGCCAGCCAGACCAACCTGTTGGCGTTGAACGCTGCGATTGAAGCAGCCCGGGCCGGTGAGCATGGTCGCGGTTTCGCTGTGGTCGCCGACGAGGTGCGCGGACTGGCCGCGCGTACGGCGGCGGCCACGGGTGAGGTCGGTGAGATGGTCGCTGACATTCAGCAACGCACCGCGCAAGTGGTGGGGCAGATTCGCGAGTTGTCGAGCGATCTGCACACCGGCGTCGAACAGGTCGAGCACACCGGTCAGCATCTGGAAAACATCGCGCGACTTGCCGCCGGAGTGGAAACCCAGGTCAGCGAAATCGCCCGTGGCGCGCAAACCAATCGCGAGCAGCTTGACGCGCTGTTCATCGCCATCGAGCAAATGCGTAGCGATCTGGCGATCAGCGATCAGCAGACCCGCCGCCTCGCCGACGCTGCGGTGCAGATGGAAGGGCAGGCGGAAACTATCAGCGAGCGCTTGGCCGAGGTCGGCCTGGATGACTATCACCAACGTATCTACGACTTGGCCCGTGAAGGTGCGAGCCAGATTGCCGCGCGTTTCGAAGCGGATGTTGAACAGGGGCGGATCAGCCTGGATGACCTGTTCGATCGCAGCTACCAGCTGATTCCGGGCACCGAACCAGCCAAATTTCAAACCCGCTTTGATCGATACACCGATCAGGTCTTGCCGGCGATTCAAGAACCTTTATTGGCGCGTCATGAAGGGCTGGTTTTTGCGATTGCCTGCACGCAGCAGGGTTATGTACCGACGCACAACCAGGCATTCAGCCAGCCATTGACCGGCGATGTGCAGGTCGACACGGTAAATAACCGCACCAAACGCAAATTCGCTGACCGCACCGGTATCCGCTGCGGCAGCCATCAGCAACCGGTGCTGTTGCAGACTTACACGCGCGATACGGGTGAGCTGATGCATGATTTATCGGTGCCGATCATGATCAAGGGCCGCCACTGGGGCGGGTTGCGTCTGGGCTATAAACCTGAGAATCCGCGCTGAGATTGTTACCGTTGACGCAATGAATCTGTGCACGGCGGTTGCTGTTTCCTCTCAAAGGAAAGCATTAATCTGGCGACTTAGTTAGGTAGCTAATTATTTCGGAGGGCACATGCAGTGCAGGGTAGACGTGGCAGTGATGATCGGCAGCGGTGTTCCGGCCGGCTTACGCGCGATGGGACGCAGTGTGTGCTGGGTGGTTTTGCTCAACGGGGAGCGACGCGGCACAGCCTTCGCCAGCCGCGATGAAGCGGAGGAGTGCAAGGCTGCCTGGCTCGAACAATTGAACATCGAGCCCGGCGACAGCCTGCACTGATCGTACTTACTTGCCGCGATGCAAACGTACGTTCAGCTCATCGACGATCGGCGCTTCTTCGCCATCGGCCCGCAGCCATTCCTTGAGTAATTGCGCCTGCTGGGGTGACCAGAAGTCGGCATCGATGAGTTTAGTGTCCGGATCCAGCGGATGTGCTTCGACAAAGTCATTTATCGACGCCTCATCCGAGGGCAGGCCCAGCTGTTCGAAAAGGGTGGTCAGGTTAAGCTCGGTTGGCAGTTCCATCATCTACTCCTGGGTCGGTGCCGGTGCGGCTTGTTCGTTCACTCCCCTTATCAGAGGCAGCCGCTGGCGCGGAGTTCGATTTTTGATTCAAGCGAGCGGGCAAGGGCGCAGGCTTCGTTGTGGTTACCGCGGAAACCTCTCACACGTCCCGTGGATATCTCCTTGATGTGAAAAAAGGCGATGCCCGCTGGCACCACTTGAAAGTGCGGGGTTCGATGACTGTTAGAAGATGTCGGAAGGTTGTCGAGGTCGGCAACCTTCATCGGCAGAGGTGTGTTGATTCGCGCGTCGGCCGACGTGGCAAAATGAGTCAAAGTGCACATATGAAGTCCTTTTCATCAGTCGGCCGGGATTTAACGGCCGTTGCGGGTAGTCGTAAGGAGCATCGCTGCTCTAGAATCGCCAGTACCTGTTGACGACCGGGCTTATCTAAAGCAATTTTTCGCCAGCGATATGTCGGAAAAGTGCTTTTTTTCGTGAGAAATTTCCCTGAAGTTCGTAGTCAGATCTTGCTCCAGTCGCACTTGAGGCTTTTTCCTTCAAGGTTTGCCGACTTCAGAGCGGGTTTCACTAATGACAATCCAGTAGTCTACGAACCTCGCGATCAAGAGCGCTTCGCTCGCTTCGGGTTTTTGAGTGATTTTGCAGTTTTCATCGGCATTGCCGTTTTTTTGCCGTGCGTGTTTTCCGCTGCACGGTTTTTCAAATGTGGGGATGTTTCTTTGGCAGTCAGTAACCTCGATATGCATGCTTTGTTCGTGCTGGGTGATTTGCGTGCAAAGCTGGTCAAGCAATTTCAATCACGTTTTGTTTACATCACCGAGCAAAACGCCGAAGGCATTTACATCGCCGAAATCGATACCGAAAGTGCATTGGTAGTCGATGACAAACCGGGGCTCAAGCTCAAGGTTGGCGACCATTTCATTGCATCGGTTCTGCCCAGCCGTGAAGGCGGCAAGATGGACATTCGTTTTCGCGACATCAAACTCACGGTTTACGGCTTGGGCGACTACGCATTTGTCAGTACGGCCGACGGTCACGCGATTCTGTTCAAGGAAGGTCATAGCGTCGTCACGGTGTTCGCCGCCAATGAACAATTGCAGGAAGGCCTGACCAAAACCTTGAAAGCCGTTACTGCCAAGGCTGCCAAATGGCGCAAGGGCGAGCTGGTGACCTTCAAGGCCAGCGAGTGAAGCGCGCGGATTTCCATTCGCAAAATCTCGACAGCGCACGCGAAGACGCTCAGCGCCTGTTCGCCCGCAAGGCCGAACTGCAAGGTGCCTGGCTGAGTTGGGTGGCGTCGCAGCTCTATGCATTGCAACCGGCGGCATACGCCAGCATGGTCAGACGTGAGCTGCAAAGCCTGCAGGAAAAGTCTGAAACGTAACCTCGCGCACGGTAGACCCCGGAAAAAGCAGGAACCTCGGCTAAAGTCAGTTGACTGAGTCATTCAGAGGCTTGCGTTTCTGTCAGGCCAACTGCCATTGCTGTGAACAGCACGAGGTGTGATGCATGAACGGATTTCGACGGTTACTGGCCGCCAGCGTGGCCACCTTTGGTTTGCTGACGTCAGCGCAATCGCCGCAGGCGGCACAGGCGCCGATCCACTTTGCCGATCTGAACTGGGAAAGCGGCAGCCTGATCACCGAGGTGCTGCGGGTGATCGTCGAGAAAGGCTACGGCTTGCCGACCGATACCTTGCCGGGTACCACCATTACCCTTGAGACCGCGCTGGCCAACAATGACATCCAGGTGATTGGCGAGGAGTGGGCCGGGCGCAGTCCGGTCTGGGTCAAGGCCGAAGCCGAGGGGAAGGTCGTCGGTCTGGGCGATACGGTAAAGGGCGCCACTGAAGGCTGGTGGGTGCCGGAATACGTGATCAAGGGCGACCCGGCCAAAGGCATCAAACCGTTGGCGCCGGATCTGCGCAGTGTCACTGATCTGAAGAAATACAAGGACGTGTTCAAGGACCCGGAAAGCCCGGGCAAAGGGCGTTTCCTCAACAGCCCGATCGGCTGGACCTCGGAAGTGGTAAACAAGCAGAAGCTCACGGCGTATGGCTTGCAGGACGACTACACCAACTTCCGCAGCGGTTCCGGCGCTGCGCTGGATGCAGAGATCAGCTCTTCGATCCGTCGCGGCAAACCAGTGCTGTTCTATTACTGGTCGCCGACGCCACTGCTTGGCAAATTCAAATTGGTGCAACTGGAAGAGCCGCCGTTCGATGCCGAGGCGTGGAAGACGCTGACAGACGCCGATAATCCCAATCCGAAACCAACCCGCTCGCTGGCATCGAAACTGTCGATTGGCGTGTCTACGCCGTTTCAAAAGCAGAACCCGCAAATTGCCGAATTCTTCAGCAAGGTCGATTTTCCCATCGAGCCACTGAACAAGGCATTGGCGGAGATGAGTGACAAGCACACCGCGCCTCGTGAGGCGGCGGTCGCGTTCATGAAGGCGCATCCGGATGTGTGGCAGGCGTGGCTGCCCAAGGATGTGGCCGACAAGGTGACGGCTGATCTGAAATAACGCGGTCAACGCAGTGCACCGCCGACCGGTCGTGCACGGGCAAAAAATCCGACTACGATGGTTTGTTCAAATCCCTTTGAAGGATTTCAACCATGACCTTTGTGTTGGCTCAATGGCTGGTGACTGTGTTCGCGGCAATCGGCCTGATGCATGTGTATTGGGCGTTGGGTGGGCAATGGGCGGCTGCGGTGGTGGTGCCGCAGGTGCCGGTGTCGGGCTTCGTCGCCACGGTACGCCCGGCCTTCAAGCCCTCAGGCTGGCTGACGCTGGCAGTCGCCGCTGCGCTGCTGATAATTGCGGCGCTGGTTTGTATGCGGGTCGGTTGGGGCGTGCCGGCGGTGCAGCACAAGGCACTGCAATGGGTGATCAGCGCGATCGCGTTGCTGATGTTTGCTCGGGCGATCGGTGATTCGAATCTGGTCGGGTTCTTCAAGGAAGTGAAGGATTCGCGATTTGCGCGGCTGGATACTTGGGTGTATTCGCCGTTGTGTGCGCTGCTGGGGGCGGGGTTGTTGGCGGTGGCCTGGGTTTGAGCTGATCCGGAATTTGCGACGCCCCGACTGGCCTCTTCGCGAGCAGGCTCGCTCCCACATGGGAGAGCGCATTCCACGGGCGCTACATGATCATCAATTACCACTTTCAGTCTGACGACTGCTCACCTCAGCCGGCACATCATCCCCGGCCATCCGCTTGCGGAACAACGCCGCCCGCGCCAGCAGCAGGGTGGTCACTGGCACGGTGATCGCCAACAGAATCGGAATCAGCCAGGCATGCACCACTGGCCCGGACTTCAGCGCTGAGAAGCAAATGATCGACGCCAGTGCCACACACCAGGCACCGATTGTCGACGCCAGCGCTGGCGGATGCATACGCTGGAAGTAATCCTTCATCCGCAGCAATCCGGTTGCACCCAGCAGGGTAAACACGCCGCTGAGCACCAGCAGCACCGCCACCGGAATCTCGACCCATAAAGACAATTCGGCATTCATTCGATCACCTCGCCACGCAGCAGGAATTTCGCCAAGGCAAACGAGCCGACGAAGCCGAACAGCGCGATCAGCAGCGCCGCTTCGAAGTAGGTATCACTGGCGTAACGAATGCCCAGGGTCAGCATCATCAGCATCGCGACGATATACAGGTAATCCAGCGCCAGTACCCGATCCTGAGCTGACGGGCCTTTGAACAGGCGCACCAGGGTCAGCACCATCGCCACGCAGTACAGAAACAGCGTCAGCAGAATCGCATTCGACAGCAATGGGCTCATTCGAAAATCTCCATCAACGGTCGCTCGTAAGTACTTTTGAAGTGCTCGATGAACTGCGCTTCGTCGTGCAGATCCCAGACGTGCAGCAACAGAACGCTGCGGTCCAGCGCCAGTTCTGACCATACGGTACCGGGCACCACGGTGCAGATCATTGCCAGTGCCGCCAGACCATGAGCATCGCGCAGATCCAGCGGCACTTTGATAAAGCATGAGTTGGGCGGACGACGTCCGGCGTTGACTACGCCCCAGGCGACGATCAGGTTGGACATGATGACGTCGCGGCCGACCAGGAAGAACAGACGCAGGATGGCGATGGGGTTGCGGATGCGCGCACGTTTCGGCCGCAATTTGCGCATCATCAGCGGCGCAGCGAAACCCAGCGCGGCACCGAGCAGCAGATTGCCCGGGCTGACGGACAGGTTCAGGGTCAGCCACAGAATCCACAGGGCCAGCGATAACCACGGTGCCGGGAACAATCGATTCATGGCTGCACCTCGAGCATGTCGGCTCTGGCTTGCGGGCTCGGCACTGCCCGAGTGCCAAGCACCGCCAGCACGTATTGCTGCGGATTGTTCAGCGCATCGGCCGTAGCCTGGGTGTAGCGCAACAGCGATTCAGCCTTGAACGTCAGGACAATGCTCAGCCCGAGCAGCAGAAATATCGGCGCGCATTCGAGTTTGCGCAGCAGTGGTGATGGGCGCTCCTCCGGCGTCCAAAAGCGCTGGATACCCAGGCGAGAGAAGGCCATGAGGGAAGCCAGACCGGTCAGGATCAACAGGGCCAGCAATCCCCATGCGCCGGGAGGCAGCGGCGCCGCAGTGCCAAGTCCCAACGGGTTGAGCAATGCCCCGATCAGGCTGAGCTTGCCGATGAACCCGGACAGCGGTGGCATGCCGATGATCAACAGCGCGCAGGCAATGAAGCTCAAACCGAGAAAGGCCATGGTCCAGGGGATGACTTGGCCGACCACGGCTTTCTGCTCGTCGTCGAGGTTGATGCCCTTGGGCGGTTGCAGCGATTCCTGTGGACGCGGCAGCAGTTCGCTTTCGTCCTCGAGGGGAATCTCGTTGGCCGAGCGCGAGCGCTCGATCAGTTCGGCGAGCATGAACAATGCGCTCAGCGCCAGGGTCGAGCTGACCAGATAGAACAGCGCAGCGCCGATCAGGTTCGGCTGGGCGAAGCCGATCGCCGAGAGCAGGATCCCTGCCGACACCAGAATGCTCAGGCTGGCCATGCGCTCCAGGCGTTGCGCGGCGATAATCGCCAGCCCTGCGCAAGCCATGGTCGCCATGCCGCCGTAAATCAGCCAGTCGCCGCCGAAGAATGCCGAGGCGCCGGCCTGACCAGAAAACAGCAGGGTCCACAGGCGCAGGAGGGTGTAGACGCCGACCTTGGTCATGATCGCAAACATCGCCGCCACCGGCGCGCTGGCCGAGGAATAGGCCGGCACCAGCCAGAAATTCAGCGGCCACATGCCAGCCTTGGCCAGAAACGCTACCGCAAGAATTCCCGCGCCAGCATGCAGCAGGCCACGATCGGCTTCCGGCACCAGCGGGATCTTCATCGCCAGATCGGCCATGTTCAGCGTGCCGGTCACCCCGTAGATCAACGCAGCGCCGATCAAAAACAGTGACGATGCCAGCAGGTTGATCGAAATGTAATGTAACCCCGACGACACCCGCGCCCGGCCCGAGCCGTGCAGCAACAAGCCGTAGGATGCGGCGAGCAACACTTCGAAGAACACGAACAGGTTGAACAGATCCGCCGTCAGGAACGCGCCATACAGGCCCATCAATTGAATCTGGAACAGTGCGTGGAAACTCGACCCGGCACCGTCCCAGCGGGCCATGGCAAACAGCAGGGCGCTGACGCCGATGATTCCGGTCAGCACCAGCATCAGTGCCGACAGGCGATCAACCACCAGGACGATGCCAAACGGTGCCTGCCAGTTGCCCGGCAGGTACACGCCGATGGAGCCGGGGACGCCGGTGGTCTGCGTCCATTGCAACAGCATCACTGAAATGAACAGGCCGAGGAGGCTGGAGAACAGATTGATTTTCGCCTTCAGCGGCCGGTGCTTTTCGCCCAGCATCAGCATGATCGCAGCCGTCAACAGCGGCAGCAGGATCGGTGCGGCGATCAGGTGAGTCATCGCCATCATTCTTTAGGCTCCCGGCCGTCGACGTGGTCGGTGCCGGTCAAGCCGCGCGAGGCGAGCAATACGACGAGAAACAGCGCGGTCATGGCGAAGCTGATGACGATCGCCGTCAGTACCAGCGCCTGGGGCAGCGGGTCGGTGTAATGCAGCAAGTCCTGGGTCACGCCGTCCTTGATCACCGGCTCTTTGCCGATGAACAGGCTGCCCATGCTGAAAATGAAAAGATTGACCGCGTACGACAACAGGCACAGGCCCATTACGACCTGAAAGGTTCGCGGGCGCAGGATCAGCCAGACCCCGGACGCGGCAAGAATGCCGATGGCGATTGCGATGACTTCTTCCATCAGACGGCTCCTTTGCTGGCGACGGACTTGGGCAGCGATGCAGTCTTGTGACCACGCACCGATTGGTGGGCGAGGGCGGTGAGGATCAACAACGTCGATCCGACTACCACGGCGTACACGCCGATGTCGAAGAACAGCGCACTGGCGATATGGATATCACCGAGCAACGGCACGCTGATGTGCCAGGTGTGAGTGGTCAGGAACGGATAACCGGCGAGCAGCGCACCGAGACCGGTGGCAGTGGCGAACAGCAGCCCGGTGCCCATCCAGCGCAATGGCCGCAGGCTCATTTGCGCCTCGACCCACTGGGTGCCGGCAACCATGTATTGCAGGATAAAGGCCACCGACATCACCAGCCCGGCGACAAAACCGCCGCCCGGCTGATTGTGCCCGCGCATGAACAGATAGAACGACACCACCAGCGCGACAGGCAGCAGCAGGCGCACCAGTACCGCCGGCACCATCATGAAACCGAGCGCGGTGTCGCTGGCCGAACGCGGGTTGACCAGATCGGTGACCACGTCGGGCGCGAGCAGACGTTGCTGGGCCGGCAACTGCAGGCTTTCCTTCGGCGGACGGAAGCGGCGCAGCAGGGCGAACACGGTGAGCGCCACGGCGACCAATACGGTGATTTCGCCGAGCGTGTCGAAACCACGGAAGTCCACCAGCATCACGTTGACCACGTTGCTGCCGCCGCCCTCGGGCAGGGCGCGGCTGAGGTAGAACGAGGAAATATGGTTCGGCGTTTGCCGGGTGAGCATGGCGTAGGACAGCAGCGCCATCCCCGCACCGACCGCAATCGACAGCAGCAAGTCGCGCAGACGCCGAATACGCGCCTTGCGCAGGCTACTTGGCAGTGGTGAGACTTCTTCGATGCGTCGCGGCAACCAGCGCAGGCCAAGCAGGATCAACACCGTGGTCACCACTTCGACTGCCAGTTGCGTCAGCGCCAGATCAGGCGCCGAGAACCAGACGAAGGTTACGCAGGTCATCAAGCCACAGACGCTGACCATGGTCAGGGCGGCGAGACGGTGATATTTCGCCTGCCAAGCGGCGCCAAGCGCACAGGCTATCGCCAGCAGCCACAGGGTCACGAAGACAATGGATCCGGGGATTTTCGGCCGGTCGCCCCAGGTCAGCGTGCTGTGCAGCATCGGGATCAGACCGGCGAGCACCGCAGCCGAAACCATCAGGAACAGTTGCATCTGCAAGCGCTTGGTGCCCAGTCGCCGCTCGACGCGCCGGGCGATGCGCATCATTACGACCAGACTGCGCTCGAACAAACGCTTGCCGTTGAGGCGGCCCACCAGCGGCGGGTACTTGAAACGGCCCAGCTTGAACTGCTTGCGCAGCAGCAGATAGAGGAGGATGCCGCCGGACATGGCGATCAGGCTCATGATCATCGGCGCGTTCAAGCCGTGCCAGATGGCCAGGCTGTATTCCGGCAACTCCCCGCCAACTACGGGCAGCGCGGCAGCGGCGAGCAGTGGCCCGACGATCTGCGCCGGAAAAATCCCCACCAGCAGGCAAGTGAAGACCAGCAACTCGACGGGTGCGCGCATCCAGCGTGGCGGCTCGTGCGGCGTGTGCGGCAGGTCAGTGGCGGTGGGGCCGAAGAACACGTCGACGGTGAAACGCAGGGAGTAGGCCACGCTGAACATGCCGGCGATGGTCGCGACGATCGGCAGACTGGTTTCGACCCAGGCCGTGGCGTTGATGAACACGGTTTCGGCGAAGAACATCTCCTTCGACAGGAAACCGTTGAGCAACGGCACGCCGGCCATTGAGGCGCTGGCGACCATGGCCAGTGTTGCCGTATAGGGAATCAGCTTGATCAGACCGCTGAGTTTGCGAATGTCACGGGTACCGCTTTCGTGGTCAATGATGCCGGCGGCCATGAACAGCGAAGCTTTGAACGTCGCGTGATTGAGAATGTGAAACACCGCCGCCACTGCGGCCAGTGAACTGTTCAGGCCCAGGAGCAAAGTGATCAGGCCGAGATGGCTGATGGTCGAGTAGGCCAGCAAGCCTTTGAGATCGTTCTGGAACATCGCGCAGTACGCGCCGAGCAACAGCGTACAGGCGCCCGCTCCGCTGACGATGTAGAACCATTCCTCACTGCCGGACAGCGACGGCCACAGACGTGCCAAAAGGAAAACCCCGGCCTTGACCATGGTCGCCGAGTGCAGATAGGCCGAGACGGGCGTCGGTGCCGCCATCGCGTGGGGCAGCCAGAAGTGAAACGGGAATTGCGCGCTTTTGCTCAGCGCGCCGATCAGGATGAGTGGCAAAAGAACAGGGTAGAGGGCATGTGCGCGAATCAGATCGCCGGCGGCCAGGACCTTGTCGAGGTCATAGCTGCCGACGACATGGCCGAGAATCATGACCCCCGCCAGCAGACATAATCCGCCGGCACCGGTGACCATCAGCGCCATATAAGCACCGCGCCGCGCATCGGCGCGGTGGTGCCAGTAGCCGATCAGCAGGAACGAGAAGAGGCTGGTCAGCTCCCAGAAAAACACCATCTGAATCAGATTGCCGGAGATCACCAGGCCAAGCATGGCGCCCATGAACGCCAGGAAAAACGCGAAAAAACGTGGCACCGGGTCGTCCGGCGACATGTAGTAACGGGCGTATAAAGAGACAAGTGTGCCGATGCCCAGCACCAGCATCGAGAACAGCCAGGCGAAGCCGTCCATGCGCAGAACGAAGTTCAGCCCGAGGCTGGGCAACCACATGAATTCTTCACGGATCACGCCGCCATAGGCGATTTGCGGGTACAGCATCGCGACCTGAACGGTACCGATCAAAGCAACCAGGCCCGCCAGCAGGGATTCGGCATTACGCGCATTGTGCGGCAGCACCGCTGCCAGACAGCTGCCAATGAATGGCAGAAGCAGTAGAACTATCAGGGACATAGGCTTCTAATCTGCGGAAGTTTGTGAAGCATCATACGTGCCAGCTCCCTGATCGCCAAACGCGAGGATGTCGCAGAATCCTACAAAGTAGTCTGGAATTTTGTGTTTGGCGTTGTTTCAGGGGCAATGATGGTGCGGCGCATTCGCGAGCAGGCTCGCTCCCACACTGGAATGCATTTCAAAATGTGGGAGCGAGCCTGCTCGCGAAAGCATGGGTACGACGAGAAAAAATTGCGGGTCACGCCTGCGTTTCCCGCTCCAGCTCAGCTTCTGCCTCGGTGGACCTTCCCTTGGTCTTCAACTCACTGACAATCACCGCCGCAACAATCAGCCCGGCCCCAACCAGCGCAATTGCCGGCAAGCGCTCCCCGGCAATCCGTCCGACAATCCCGGCCCACACCGGTTCACCGGCATAGATCAATGTCGCCCGAGTCGGCGAAACACTCTTCTGTGCCCAGTTCATCGCTACCTGAATCGCCGCACTCGCCCCGCCCAGGCCCAAAGCCGTCGCCAGCAATAACCAGGAAAACTCCGGAATCACTTCACCGGTCGGGACTACCAGCAAGAACGACAACACCGCCGTCACCGCCAGTTGCACCACCGTCACTCGCCGCACATCCACCTGCCCGGCGAAAGTGCTGATCAAAATGATTTCAGCAGCAATCGCAACGGCGCTGATCAATGTCGCAATTTCTCCGGGACTGAAATTCAGCGCCGCCCCTGAAGGACCCGACAACAACATCAAACCGGTAAACGCCAGCATGATCCCGATACTTGGCATCAACCCCGGACGCCGTCCCAGCACCAGCCATTGCAGCAGCGGCACAAACGGCACGTACAGCGCGGTAATGAACGCCGACTGACTGCTCGGAATGCTTTGCAACCCGACCGTCTGCAAGCCATAACCAAGCATGATCGCCACGCCGATGAATGACCCTGCCTTGACTTCCAACAAGGTCAACTCGCGCAAGTGCCGCCAGGAAAACATCGCCACGATCGCCGCCGCTGCGGCGAAGCGCAAGCCGACGAAAAACATCGGGCCACTGACCGTCATGGCATGTTGCACAATCAGAAACGTGCCGCCCCAGATCATGGTGATCAGCACCAGCACGCACTCGGCTTTGCTGAAGCGGGAGAAGCGGATTCGGGACGCAGAATTGTTTGGCGACATCATGACCTTGCGCACATTAAAAGGGAGGCCGCACAATGCCGCCAACGTTGCGCAGTATACTGCCCAACCCCACCGAGTGAGCAATATAGTGCACAAAGATTTGACTCAGCGAGCCTCCGTTCTGCAACACGTCAGCCAGAACGTTCGACGCTTGCGCCATGCTGCGGATATGAGCCAGACCGCACTGGCGGAAAAATCCGGGGTGAGCCGACGGATGCTGGTAGCAATCGAGGCAGGCGAAAAGAATGTCAGCCTGACCACGCTTGATCGCGTTGCCGAAGCGCTCGACGTTGCCTTCAGCGATCTGATCCAAGCGCACGATGCGCGCGATCCGAGCCGGATCAATGAGGTTGCCTGGGCGGGCACGATTCCCGGCAGCAGAGCCGTGCTACTGTCCAAAGCCACCGCGAGCCGCGAAGTCGAGCAATGGGAGTGGTGCCTGCAACCGGGCGAGGTCTACCCGTCGCAACCGGACGCCGATGGCTGGAGCGAGCAGATTTACGTATTTGAAGGATGCCTGACACTGATGCTCGGCGATCAGGCGCAGCACATCAATAAAGGAGAGTTTTTCATGTTCGCCAGCAATCAACCGCATGCCTACCGCAACGATGGCGATGTGGCTGCGCGGTTCGTGCGTAATGTGGTGATCTGAATGGAGCAGCCTGCGGACATTCTGATCATCGGCGGCGGCCTCAGTGGCACGATGCTGGCAGTGCAATTGCTCCGGTTGCCGGGGCAACGAAAGATTCTCATCATCGAGCCTCGCGCTGAACTGGGCCGGGGCGAGGCTTACAGCGCAGTCGAGTTGGGACATACGCTGAACGGCAACGCGGCGCGGATGAGCGTCGACCCGGATAATCCTGATGATCTGACGCAGTGGCTGACCGCGCATATTGCCGGCGGCGGCTGGCCGGAATCGGCTGAGCAGGACGTGCCGGTCAGTGAGCTGTTTCCGCCGCGTGGCCTGTTCGGGGTCTATGTGCAACAGCGTCTGGCTGAGGCCCGGGCGGTGGGCGCGCTGCAAGGTTCGAGCGTAGAACACATCTGTGCTGAAGCCGTTGACTTGCAAAGCGGGACCGGCTCAATGCAGCTCACCCTGAGCGATGGCCAGGTTTTGCGTGGAGCGCAGGCAGTGCTGGCCACCGGCATGTTCCCCGCCGCTCGCACGCCGCAGACGCAGTCCAGTGGCCTTAACGCCGCAGCGCTCGATCCCTGGGATGTGGCGGCCATGCGCGAACTCGACCCGCAATCCACCGTGCTGATCATCGGCTCCGGTCTGACCATGGTTGATGCCGTGGTATCGCTGGAGCAGGCCGGGCATCGCGGGCCGATCGAGGTGTTCTCCCGGCATGGCCTGCTGCCGCACGTGCGCCGTCAACCGCCGGCCTGGGTGGATTTTCTGGCGCAGGATCACAGCATTCGTACGCCCCGCCAGTTGCTGCGCGAATTGCGTCGACATTGTCGCGACGCAATCGCCCAAGGCATCGACTGGCAGGCGCCGCTGGATACGGTTCGCGTGCATATCGCGCGGTTGTGGAGTCAGGCGACTGACGTGCAGCGTCGACAATTCGTACGGCATGTACGGCCATGGTGGGAGAGTCATCACCATCGTTCGCCGCCACTGAGTGCCGAGTTGATCGGACGGCTGCACAAGCAAGGGCGCTTGCGCATTCACGCCGCGTCGTTCAAGGGCATTGAGCCCGGCGCGGGCGATGCTGTGGCCATTCGCATCCGTCCGCGGGGTGAGACTGAAACATCTACAGTGAGCGGTGCGGCGCTGATCAACTCCAGCGGTATCGAATACGACTGGCGGCGAGTCGCACGACCGTTGCCGCAGCAATTGCTGGCGCGGGGGCTGGTACAGCCGGGGCCGCTGGCGCTGGGGATCACAGCAAAGGACGGCGCAGTGGTAAATGCCGAAGGGCAGGTGAGCGCTCGGTTGTTCGCCATGGGCCCGCCGTTGCGCGGGATGTGGTGGGAAAGTACGGCGGTGACGGACGTCGCTGCGCAGGCTAAAGCGTTGGCTCGGCGGTTGGTGGATAGCCCGAAAGATTGATGTGTTCTTTCGGGCTTCTTCGCGAGCAGGCTCGCTCCCACAGGGGGAATTTAGGTTGTGACTACAATTTGCGCCACACCATAAATCCTGTGGGAGCGAGCTTGCTCGCGAAAGCGTCATCTGATTCAACGCCTCTGTTGAATGAAAGACCGCTATCGCTGGCAAGCCAGCTCCCACATTGGGTGTGCGTTACGACTTGAAATTACGCGACGACGCGATAGCACGGCACATACGCCGCGCCACCCGGCAACTTCATCCGGTGCTGGGCGACGAAGGCCTTTAGCAGCGCATCAAGCGGCTGCATGATCGCCGCATCACCACGGATCTGATACGGCCCGTGCTCTTCGATCAGGCGAATGCCTTTGTCCTTGACGTTACCGGCGACGATCCCGGAAAACGCCCGACGCAGATTGGCTGCCAGTTCATGCGGTGGCTGGTCGCGATGCAGTTTCAGGTTGGCCATGTTTTCGTGGGTTGGATCGAACGGGCGCTGGAAGCCCTCATCGATCTTCAACAGCCAATTGAAATGGAACGCATCGTTACGCTCCCGGCGGAACTGCTTCACCGCTTTCAGGCCTTGAGTCATCTGCCGCGCCACTTCGGCCGGGTCATCGATGATGATCTCGTAATGCTGCTTCGCTGCTTCGCCGAGGGTCGCGACGACGAACGCATCCAGCTGTTCCAGATACGGCGCGGCATGCTTCGGCCCGGTGAGGATGACCGGGAAGGGCAGGCCTGCGTTGTCCGGGTGCATCAGGATGCCGAGCAGGTACAGGAACTCTTCGGCCGTACCGGCGCCGCCCGGGAAAATGATGATGCCGTGGCCGACACGGACGAAGGCTTCCAGACGCTTTTCGATGTCCGGCAGGATCACCAGCTCATTGACGATCGGGTTCGGCGCTTCGGCGGCGATGATGCCTGGCTCGGTCAGGCCGAGGTAGCGACCGCCGTGAATGCGCTGTTTGGCATGGGCAATGGTCGCGCCTTTCATCGGGCCTTTCATCACGCCAGGGCCGCAACCGGTGCAGATGTCGAGGCTGCGCAGGCCCAGTTCGTGGCCGACTTTCTTGGTGTATTTGTATTCTTCGGTGTTGATCGAGTGGCCACCCCAGCACACCACGATTTTCGGCTCGACGCCCGGGCGCAGGGTGCGCGCGTTGCGCAGCAGATGGAACACGTAGTCGCTGATGCCTTGGGAATTGCTTAGGTCGATGCGCTGGCTGTCGAGTTCGTTCTCGGTGTAGACGATGTCGCGCAGGGCGCTGAAGAGCATTTCGCGGGTGCTGGCGATCATCTCGCCGTCGACGAACGCGTCAGCCGGAGCGTTCAGCAGCTCCAGGCGTACACCGCGATCCTGTTGGTGAATGCGGATTTCGAAGTCCTTGTAGGCTTCGAGGATGGTCTTGGCATTGTCGACATGCGCGCCGGTGTTGAGGATGGCCAGGGCGCACTGGCGGAAGAGGGTATAGGTGCTGCCGGATCCGGCTTCGCTCAGTTGCTGGACTTCACGTTGAGAAAGGGTTTCCAGACTGCCTTTCGGACTGACCGAGGCATTGATTACGTGTCGTTGGGTCATGCAGTGATCCTTAAAACGATGCCATCCACAACGCAGCGGATGGCATCCGAATAGTGTGTATCCATGAATGAAGATGGCACGATCTGCGTTATATCGCCATGTCCCGTTGGACTTTGAAAAGATGAAAAGGAGCCCCAGCATAGCTAAAACCCGGTGCGATGCGATAATGCGCTGGCGAGTTTTTTCCGTTGCGCGTTTTGCCACTCAAGGAAGTCATTTTCGATGTTCGAGATTCAGCCGATGGACCCCGCTACCTTTCGTCAGCAGACCCGCCGCAGCACGATCATCATCGCCGTGCTGTTTCTGCTGCTGGCCATGCTGTTTTCGTCGGTTGCGGTGGCAGTGTTCGGTGAACCCGACGGGGATAACCTGCGTTTCAATGTCGGCGGCGTATTCGTGGCGTTTCTGCTGACGGCGGCGCTGTTGCGCGGGCGTTTCTGGCATCAGACCTGGATGGCCCCGGCGGTGTACAGCTGGCGCCTCAAGCGAAATCTGATGAGCATCACCAATGTCATGCATCAGGTGACAGCGGCGGTGCAGAACAACGATCCGACGGCGATGAAGGTGTTGCGTTTCTATCACCTCGGATTGCTGCAAATGCATGAGCTGGACGGCAACTCCAGCGATCATGGACAACTGCGTGATGAAGTCGAACAGCACAAGGCGCGGATGCAGGCGCAGGGCCTCGATCCTGACCAGCCACGCTTCGATCCGCAGTGGCTGGAGACGTTGAAACCACCCTCGAGTTAAAACGGAATACGCCGGGCCCGGCGCAGTTTCCACGAGCGCAGCAGTCGTGCGTACACCAACAGGTTGACCGCCAGCACCACGCTGCCGAGGGCCAGTTGAATCTGCGGCGTCAGACCGGCCGGGTAGATGATCGGCCAGATGTAGTGCTCAATGAAGCCGCCGGCGTATTCGGTCTGCCCGGCCGCGTGGCGCATGAGGTTTTCCCAATAGGTCAACGGACAAGTCAGGTGCAATACCTCGACCGCCACGCCCCATGCGGCCGCCGGCAAGTGCAACCACATCAATCGTGGCCAGCGCAGCACCAGCAGCCCGCCGAACAGCACGAACAAGATGAAACACAAGTGAAACAGCACCAGCCCGTCGGCGGCGATTCGGTAAAACATGGCGTCTTCCTGACGTAAGGGTGGATGGCGGTATGGTACGCCGCGCGGGACAAAATTCCTTGGTGAATCCGGGCGCGCAAAAGTGTTCTACCCTTTAACGATCATCAACTGTTTTGAGGTGAGGTGCACATGGCAACTGAGCAAACGCGTGCGGAAGATGATGAGCCAACTGAAGAAGAAATCGAGCGGCAAAAGAGGCAGGAAAAAACCTGGAAGCACGATGACAGCCGCGAGCTGTCGGACCGCGATCAGGAGCGTCCGCTGAAACCTTGAACAGCGCATACAAAGAGCCCCGCAGCAGCGGGGCTCTTCGCGTTTCAGAGGTCTGCCAGCTGCGTGAAGTCCGGGTAGGTCGCGCGATACCCCAACGTTCGATCGATCCACGCATTGAGCTCATTGACCATCACCGGCGGATGGCCGGGATAACCCTCGAGGGTGCTGCGCAGGGTGCGTTCGATATCGGGCACGCTGTGCAGGTTTCGGGTCTTGATGTAATGGCCGATAAAACAGTCGAGTTCCAGGCGTTCTGTCTTGGACAGATGGACACACTTCAGGCCGCTGACCTGTTTGATTGCAAAATCGTCGCTCACTTATTTCTCTGCAAGGCTTGAAAGTTGTTGATGGATTCCTGATTTCTTTGACTCTTTGGTCAACTGGTATACCAATCGGAAAGGCGGCGCGCATGCTATCCGCAGCGCGGGAAAATGTATGTATGACTGTCGAAATGTCTGACAGGCGGTTGATTCGCTCAAACGGCTGTTTTACGGGCGTTGTATCGTGGTTGAAACACTTTTTGTAACGCAGGGGACTCAGTGGCGGCGTTGGTTGATTAACGCAAGGACGGACGGATTATTTAGTCGACTCGTTCTATCAATTGCGCACCTTGATTACGCGTATTGCCGACCGCTTTGCCGACTTTGTACCATTCGAAGGCATCACTGGGCTCGCCTTCAAACAGCAGCATCTGCTCGGCGCGTTCCAATGGCGTAGCCGGATCAAGCCACTCCCGAGCTCGCGCCGAATCGAAGACCACCGGGCGGCGGTCGTGGATATCGAGCAGGCCGCCCAAGCTGTCAGCGGTGATGATGACGAACCCGTCGTCCTCCCTCGGCGCAACCCCGGGTGCCGGAAACTGGCCGATACCGGCACAGAAGACCGGAGCCTGATCCCCCCGACGAATCAACCAGGGCTGTCGGGATTTTTCCCCGGTATCAACCCATTCAAACCAATTGTCGACCGGCACGATCAGCCGCTGCCGCCAGATCGCCCGGAAGAACGCGCCGTGGGCGACTTTCTCCACCCGAGCATTGATAGGTGGGGCACGATCCTTGGCCCAATGCGGCCGCCAGCCCCAACGCAAATTATCGGCATGAATGGCCTGTTCGTGCTGATGCAGAACCGCCAGCGCAGTGCTGGGCGCTGCGTTGTAGCGATCCAGTGGCGCATCGCCAACGTGATTGATCAACGCATCCGGGATGCTCAAGACCGCGACGAAATCGTGAATCCCACGGTACTGGGTGAGTCTTCCGCACATGGCTGAAATCTCCTTGAGGAAATTTGAGTCTAGTCGGACCTGCCAATTTGCCGGGCCGGCGACGCACTGAAAGCAGCACCGGAACCAAACCCTGTGTACCTTATCCAACCTGCGCTCGCGGTTAGCCGCGCAGGGATGGACAAAGGCGATGGAGTTTTGCCATTCGACAACACGACGGCCTCGGCCTCAGGGCAAGACATGACATCCGGATGCAAATTTCTTTGTGTTGCGCTCATCGCGCTCGGTCTGGCCGGTTGCATCGCCGCGCCGATCGACATGACCACGCAAACCGAAACGCGCTTGATGGCCCAGGCCCCTGTACGTTTTTTGCTGACGTTCGATGATGGCCCAAGCGCTTCAGGATGGTGGAATCCCACGGCCACTGTACTCGACAGCCTCAAAAGCAATCCGCTGCAGGCAGACATCAAAGCCGTGTTTTTCGTGCAGACTCGAGCACCCAGGGCAGGCGACAGCGAGATCGGTCGCAGCCTGATGCATCGTGAACACGCCGAGGGGCATATTCTCGCTTTCCACACTGCGACTCATTGGCACACCAACCATCGCTCGCTCGATCCGCAGGAACTGGAGCAATCGCTGACCGATGGCAGCGCTGACATCGCCGCTATCACCGGGGCGCAGCCCAAGCTGTTGCGCCCACCGTTCTGGAACTACGACAAGCGCACATTTGCGGCCTATCAAAAACACGGCTTGCATGTCTTGCTCACGGACCTGAGTGCCAACGACGGCAAGATCTGGGGCTTCAACGCCAGCCCTCGGCGTCGGGCGAACATGCTGCGGCAGTTATCGGAAGTGCGCGAGCGCATCGCCGTGGGTCAATTGCCGATGGTGGATGGCGTAATTCCGGTCGTGGTGACGTTCCATGACCTCAATCGCTACACTGCGCGGCACACTCGCGAATATCTGCAGATTCTGCTCGATAGCGCGGCGGCGACCGGGGTCAGACTGGCGGACAAGCCGTTCTACGACAATCATGCCGCACTGGAAAAAGCCGCGTTGGCGCGTACGGTTCAGCAAAGCACTGAGCCGGTGAATCTGCCCGGTATGTGGAACTGGATCTGGGATCACGACGCGCATTGAATGGCATGAGTGAGTTGTGACCGGCTTGGCATTCTCAAGCGGGCAATAAACACACCGTGGTTCTATGCTCGATGGATCGATTCTCCGCCTGTGAGGCGCCCGTCCATGCTTGCCATTGCCGATATCTGCCGGATCGTCGAGTCAGGCTTCCCCACGTTCAAGTGTGATTGCACACCGACCCGACAAGGTCTGTTGCGGATCAAGGTGTATGAGCCGGGCAGTGGGCGTGTCGAGTTGTTGCTAGACGGCGTTTCTCCCGAGCATCTGGTGACGATTCGCGATATTTCAAATTTCATTGGTGAGTTGCGCACGGAAATCAGCGCCGGTCGCCGGGCTTTCGCCGGCTGATTGTCATAAACGCCGTTGAAAGGCCTGCACGATGCGCCGTGTCGCGTCATTGGTTTCAAGATTGTGCACGGCATCGAGCGGGTACCAGATGCAGTCGACGATTTCGTTCTGCGGGCGCACATCGTCGAGGTTGACCACCGAAGCCTCGTACACATGATGCCGCGTACTGCCCGCCTGAAAATCCATCAGGTACAGGACGTCCTCCGCATTGAGCCCGGTTTCCTCCTGCAACTCGCGCACGGCTGCCGCCGCACGGGTTTCCCCGGGTTCGACCTTGCCGCCGGGCAATGACCAGTGATGGCGGGGTTTGCGTACCAGGAGGATATGGCGATCCTGCTCGCAAATGACGGTAGCGCGTACTTTCATGATTGCCCTGTTGATGCGTGTCATAAATCTGTAATCAAACTGCAATATTCGAGCCGCAGGCGGATTTAAAGGTTCCCTCTTGATTCGGAGCCATTTGCGTAGCAAAAAGTGCCAGTGAATTGACATGTGCCAGGGTGAATCCCTGTTTACACCGCAGCGGGGAGCGGGTGTAAGGTAAGCCCGTACACCGAAAACACCGTTGACGAATGGAGGTGCTCATGAGCATTCCAATGCTGAACAAGCTGCACATGAACGGTTATGACGTGCTTAGCGTGAACAACGGCCCATGGCGGGTTTGCACTCAGGGTGACCGGTTGGCGTCATTCACCAGCAGGGAGGAGGCGATGGCCTATGCGGCGGCGCTTCCTGGTTACAAGCAACGCGCCAAGCGGGTGCAAAGCCAGAACGTGAGTTGACGCGTTATAACGAAAGAGCCCCGGTTTCGACCGGGGCTTCTTGTTTGGATCAGGAGTCAGTGCACCTTGATTCGGCTGATGGTCCGGGCTTTTACCTCCTTGGCATAGATCTGCAATCTCTCTTCGTCGTTTTGCAGGATTTCGCAAGACCGCAACACGGTCTGGGCGTCTGCCTCATTGCCGGATTTGCGCAGTTGTTCAGCAATGCGCTTGAGATCGACCGCCGACCACCTCAGGTCCGACGCCACGCTTTGCAAATCCCGTTGAAGTTCGTGTTCGTATTCATTGAGCCGCATGATCACCTCCAGAACATTCTCGGTAGAAAAGAGTAGTCGCATTTTTGCAGATGCAGCCAGGTCATCTGACGCCCGGCTGAACGTATGTGAAAAATTGTCCAATCGCCGCTAGCAGCGGGGTGCCACGATGGATGTGCGAGCGGTTAAACGGTACATTCACGTTTTTTCATTACAGGTAAACAGCATGCGCGTATGGATCGGCAGTTTGACCCTGGCCCTGTTGACGGGATGCTCGCTACCGGCGTCGTTGGTGCCGGGCGAGCCAAACCTCAGCAAGACCAGTGACAAGCCTCCCAAGGAATATGCCGCGTGTTTGTTACCGTTGTGGCAGAAGGACGTTGCCAGGACGTCGCAGATGTCGATTTCCAACGGCTACCGGATCACCGCGCCGAGCATTATCACGGCGGATGAGATTCTCGATATCGTCAAATACAAGGACGGCAGCAAGGTGTCCCTCTACCAAGGGCCGCCTTGGGCCAAGTCCGGATCGCTGCGCCAATCGGTGCGTGACTGCCTGTAACCGGGCTCACGAATCGCAAAAAAGGCAGATTCCGATTAACGGTGTCTGCCTTTTTTATTGCATGGAGCTCTCGCTAAACGCTCGCAATGAGCTGTGACAGTTGCCCGCGAGGCGCTGCCGGATCCTCGACTAGGCTTTGAATGTCGGCCCGGGACGGGACCGGCATGACGAAAAGGAGCCTCGGATCATGGATGATCTGGTCAAGGACATTATTCCGCTGTTGCAGTATCTCATCCCAGGGTTTCTATCGACCTGGATCTTCTATTCACTTACGGCATTCAAGCGACCGGATACGTTCGGCCAGATCGTGCAGGCGCTGATATTTACATTTGTGATTCAGGGCGCGGTGTTGGCGGTGGGCAACCTCTGTTTGTGGATTGGCTCGAAGGGTTTTTCTCTAGGAAACTGGGATGATCGGGCGCAAACGCTCTGGGCATTTGTGTTTTCGCTGATGCTGGGTTTGTTTGCCTGTTACCTGGCTACGAGTGACAAATTGCACGGCTGGTTACGTAAGCGAAACGTCACGAAACAATCTTCTTTCCCCAGTGAATGGTTCTGCGCTTTTGCCCAGTTCGATCGGTTCATAACCCTGCATTTACATGACGAGAGGCGCGTGTTTGGCTGGCCTGTCGAGTGGCCGTCCGAATCCAGTTGCGGCCAGTTCGTGATGCAGAATCCACGTTGGGTTAATGACGATGGCAAGTCGACGCCTTTTGGTGCCGAAATTTTGCTGATAGATTCCGCGCAAGTTAAGTGGGTTGAATTCAGCCCGGTATCAGAGGGTTTATCATGACGACTGCAAGAGCACCGCGACCAATGCCAAAGCAATACGAACGCCTGTTCACTGGGCCTGACGGCAAGCCGCTGGAGGAGCCGTTGATCAAAGCCCCGAGCGCTCCGCCTCCGCTCAAATACAGGTTGCCACAATAATTTTCAGCCCCAACCCTGCACCACCGCCCGGCGAATCGCCTCCAGCAACATCGCGAACGCCGGGTTGTCATTGTTCTCCCGCCAGATCAGATGCAGTTCGCTTTGCACCCCTTCGCCCAGATCGATCTCGCGAAACACCACATTCCTGAACACCACGCTGGTCGCGCAACGTGGTACCAGCGCCAGACCCATGCCAGCGTTGACCAGCGCCAGAATCGTCAGCGACGAGCCCAGCCATTGCACGTAATCCGGCGCCACCCGCGCTGAGCGCAGCGTGCCGGTCAACAGTTCGTTGAACGGCGGATAGGCTTCATGGGAGTACATCAGAAACGGTTGTTTATCCAGATCAGCCACTGATACCTCAGCTGCATTGGCCAACCGATGTCCGTTCGGCACCGCCAGCACAAATGGTTCGCGCACCAGGCATTCGGTGGCATAGCCCGGTTCCTGCAATGGCGCCCGGGCGATGCCCAGGTCGATACGACGAGCGCGCAATGCCTCGTGCTGCTGATAGGTGTTCATCTCTGCCAGATCGATTTTCACCTGAGGCTGTTTAAGTCGCGCTTCGGCGATCACCTTGGGCAGAAATTCATATACCGCGCTGCCGACGAACGCGATGTTCACCGAGCCAATGTCGCCCTCCGCAAACCGGCGTGCGGTGATCGCTGCTTGCTGGGCGCGCTCCAGCAGATTCTGCGCTTCAACGAAAAACGCCCGGCCCGCCGCCGTCAGCGCAACGCTGCGGGTGCTGCGGGTAAACAACTCGACGCCAAGGTGATGCTCCAGCAGCTGAATCTGCCGGCTCAGCGGCGGCTGGGTCATGTTCAGACGCTCGGCGGCGCGGCGAAAGTTGAGTTCGGTGGCGACCGTAGTGAAGCAGCGCAGTTGGGTGAGTTCGAACATTGATCTAATCCGGGTATCAATCGAATGCCAGTTTAGATTAGACGGGATCAATGCACGACGTCCATGATCGGCTCATCGCTTCAAGTCATCCCTAAAAAAACAAGATCGGGAGTCGCCCCTTGAAAACCCTCCAGAGTCCGCCGGACATCACGGTGCTCGCCCGCGCCGCCGCCAAGGTCAAACGCCACGTGCTGCCGCTGTTCGTGGTGATGTTCATCGTCAACTACATCGACCGAGTGAACATCGGTTTCGTGCGCAGCCATCTGGAAACCGATCTGGGTATCGGCGCAGCGGCTTATGGACTGGGCGCCGGGCTGTTTTTCATCGGTTACGCACTGTTCGAAGTGCCGTCGAACATGCTGTTGCAGCGCTACGGCGCGCGGGTCTGGCTGACGCGGATCATGTTCACCTGGGGCGCTGCAGCCATGGCCATGGCGTTTGTTCAAGGTGAAACGAGCTTCTACGTGCTGCGCTTTATCCTCGGTGCGGCCGAGGCCGGGTTCTTCCCGGGGATCATTTACTACTTCACCCAATGGCTGCCAGCGTCCGAGCGCGGCAAAACCATGGCGGTGTTTCTCAGCGGCTCGGCGATTGCCTCGGTCATTTCCGGCCCGGTGTCCGGTGCGCTGTTGCATATCAGCGGATTGGGCATGCACGGCTGGCAGTGGATGTTTCTGATCGAAGGCGCAGCGTCGGTGGTGTTGTGTGCTTTCGTCTGGTTCTGGCTGCAATCGCACCCGCGTCAAGCCAAGTGGCTGAGCGAGGAAGAGCGAGACGCGCTGGTCGCGGCGATTGCCGAGGAGCAGCGCGCTCGCGAAGGGGTACAAGTCGCCAAGCCGTCGATGTTCAAGCTGTTGGCTGACCGGCAGATCGCGCTGTTCTGCTTCATCTATTTTTCCATTGCCCTGACCATTTACGGCGCGACGTTCTGGTTGCCGAGCATGATCAAGAAGATGGGTAACCTCGGAGATTTCCAGGTCGGGCTGCTCAATTCGATTCCGTGGATCATTTCGATTGTCGCCATGTATGGCTTCGCAGCGATGGCCGGCAAATGGAAATTCCAGCAGGCCTGGGTCGCGCTGACCCTGGTGATCGCGGCAGTCGGCATGTTCATGTCGACCACTGGCGGGCCGGTGTTTGCCTTCGTCGCCATCTGCTTCGCCGCCATCGGTTTCAAAGCAGCGTCGGCGCTGTTCTGGCCGATTCCGCAAAGCTATCTGGACGCGCGCATCGCTGCGGCGGTGATCGCGCTGATCAACTCCATCGGCAACCTTGGCGGCTTCGTCGCGCCGACCGCGTTCGGCATTCTCGAACAAACCACCGGCTCCATCGAGGGCGGCCTGTATGGCCTGGCGGCGACATCGCTGATCGCCGCCGTGGTGATCTTCTTCGCCCGCACGGCGCCTGCCAAAGGTAAAACCCCGGCAAAGCCAAGTGACGAAGCCGCCGCTGTGGCGCGGGCTCGTCCGGCTGCGAGCCACTGAATCGATTGTTGATCTGTCAGGAGCGTTATCTTGAAAATCACCCGTGTCAGCGTCACCCCGATTGCCTTTCGCGATCCGCCACTGCTCAACGCCAGTGGCATCCACGAACCTTTTGCCCTGCGCTCGATCATCGAGATTGAAAGTGACAACGGCTACATCGGCCTCGGCGAAAGCTACGGCGATGCCCCGGCGCTGGCGATCCAGCAACAATTGCAGAGCCAGTTGATCGGCCTCGATCCGTTCAACCTCAATCAATTGCGCGCGATCGTGCAGGCCACCGTGGCGGCGAATAAACCCGCCAGCGTCGCTGGCGCCGAACTGGCCCCCGGTTCCCACGCCAGCAAAGCGGTGAGCAATGCCTACTCGGCATTCGAAGTAGCGTTTCTTGATTTGCAGGCGCACTACCTGAACGTGCCGCTGGTGGACCTGCTCGGCGGGGCGATCCGTGATGAAGTGCCGTTCAGCGCTTACCTGTTTTTCAAATACGCCGAACATATCGACTCCCCCTACAAACCGGACAACTGGGGCGAGGCGCTGAGCGAGCAGCAGATTGTCGCGCAGGCAGCGCGGATGATCGAAGCGTACGGATTCAAGAGCATCAAGCTCAAGGCCGGCACCTTGCCGCCGGAGCATGAAGTGACTTGCATCAAGGCACTGAAAAAAGCCTTTCCGGGATTGCCGCTGCGCATCGACCCGAACGGCAACTGGTCGCTGGAGACGGCGATTCGCATGGCCGAACTGCTCGGCGATGACCTGCAGTATTACGAAGATCCGACCCCGGGCCTTGAAGGCATGGCCGAACTGCACAAGCGCACCGGTCTGCCCCTGGCGACCAATATGGTCGTCACTGATTTCGACGAGTTCCGCCGCAGCGTTGCGCAGAACAGCGTGCAGATTGTCCTGGCCGACCACCATTACTGGGGTGGCCTGCGGGATACGCAGACGCTGGCGAAAATGTGCGACGTGTTTGGCCTCGGCGTGTCGATGCATTCCAACTCGCACCTGGGCATCAGCCTGATGGCGATGGCGCACGTTGCGGCGGCAGTGCCGAATCTGGATTACGCCTGTGACACCCACTATCCGTGGCAAGAGCCGGACGAGGAAGTGATCAAGGGCGGCAAGCTGCCGATTGTCGATGGCTGCGTGAAGATCACCCGTGCGCCGGGGCTGGGGTTGGAGCTGGATCACGAGCAACTGGCCAAGCTGCATGACCAGTACCTGACGTGCGGGATTCGCCAGAGGGATGATTTGCGGCAGATGCAGCGGTACAAGGCGGATTGGCGGGCGGTCAAACCAAGGTTTTGAGGTCGTTGCGACTGGCCTCTTCGCGAGCAGGCTCGCTCCCACAGGTAAATGCATGGCAACTGTGGGAGCGAGCCTGCTCGCGAATGGCCGCGACGCGATCCTTCAGAGGGTATCAATCAGCCAATCCCTGAACGCCTTCAACGAAGGCAAATTCTCATTGCGCGGCGGATACACCAGGTAATAGCTGCGTCGGCTGGTAATCGGCTCGCCCAGTTGCAGCAATTCGCCCTTGAGCAATTCCTCCTCGACCAGAATACGCGGCACCAGGCCGACGCCGATATTGGCGCGTACTGCCTGAATCAAGTGCGAGGTCATTTCGAAGCTCGGCCCGATCCGCATGCTGCGATGCGGCAGTTGATGATGGCTGAACCATTCCGCCCATGCCTGGGCGTTGCTGCTGACGTTGAGCAGCAACTGCCCGGCAATGTGCCGCTCGGCCTCGTCGCGTTCGGTCGCCGACAACTGCGCGCTGGCAATCACCACCAATTCTTCGGTGTGCAGGGGCAGGGCGGTCAGGCCTGGCCATTCTCCACCGCCGACACAGATGGCGGCGTCGATTTCGCTGGTGTCGAAATCGATGGTTTCGATTCGCGAATGCAAGTGCACGGTCATGCCCGGGTGCGCAGTGTAGAAATCCTTCAACCGTGGCAGCAGCCATTTCGAACCGAAGGTCGGCAGCGTCGCCAGACGCAGGCTATGGATGCCCGAACCAAACGCCATCGCCTGCAAGGTTGCGCTGCGAATCTGTCCGAGGGCTTCGCTGAGCTCGCGCTGATACATGCGCCCGACATCCGTCAGCACCACCTGCCGGCCTTCGCGGCTGAACAAGCGCATGCCGAGCATCTTCTCGAGAATCTGTACCTGGCGACTGACCGCGCTCTGCGTCAGTGACAGCTCATGGGCGGCGCGGGTGTAGCTCTCGTGGCGAGCGGCGGCCTCGAAAGCCAGCAGCAGCGACATGGACGGTGTGAGGGTGCGCGGATTCATTCGTAAAACTCATCGATAGCGGGTCGAAATTACGCTTGTTCCATGGCTGGCCAGCAATGAACATGGGCGCAATCAGATGGCGGAGCCTGACGCAATCATTCCTTGCGCACAACTGTTCACCGCCACACAGCCCGATTTGACCGAGATGACCCGACCGATGATTGCCCAGCTGTCGCCTGCCAAAGCCCTGACCGGCGATTACCAACAATTCCTCGCCGCCCTGAAAGACAGCGGCTTTCGCGGTGAAATCAGCGCTGATTACGCCAGCCGCGTGGTGCTCGCGACCGACAACTCGATCTATCAGCGCTTGCCGCAAGCGGCGGTGTTTCCGCTGGACGCCGAAGACGTTGCACGTGTGGCGCGGCTGATTGCCGAACCGGTGTACGAGAAAGTGGTGATCACCCCGCGTGGCGGTGGCACCGGCACCAACGGTCAATCGCTGACGGACGGCATCGTCGTCGACCTGTCGCGGCACATGAATCGCATTCTGGAAATCAATGTTGAACAGCGCTGGGTGCGGGTGCAGGCCGGGGTGGTCAAGGACCAGCTCAACGCCGCGCTGAAATCCGCAGGGCTGTTCTTTGCTCCGGAACTGTCGACCTCGAACCGCGCCACGGTCGGCGGCATGATCAACACCGACGCCAGCGGCCAGGGCAGTTGCACCTACGGCAAGACCCGCGACCATGTGCTGGAACTGGAGATGATCCTGCGCGGCGGCGAGCGTTTGCGCGGTCTGCCGCTCGCCGAGGATGAGCTTGAAGAGCAGTGCGCCCGCGATGATCGCGTCGGCGAAGTCTATCGTTGTGCGCGGCAGATCATTGATGAACAGGGCGAGCTGATCAAAGCACGCTTTCCCGATCTCAACCGCTGCCTGACCGGTTATGACCTTGCGCATCTGCGCGAGGCCGATCAGCGCTTCAACCTCAACAGCGTGCTCTGTGGCGCTGAGGGCTCGCTGGGCTTCGTCGTCGAAGCGCGGTTGAACGTATTGCCGATTCCCAAGCACACGATGCTGGTCAACATCCGCTACGCCGGGTTCATGGATGCCTTGCGTGATGCGCGGGCGTTGATGGCGCTCAAGCCGTTGTCGATTGAAACCGTCGACTCCAAAGTCTTGCTGTTGGCGATGCAGGACATCGTCTGGCACGGCGTTGCCGAATATTTTCCCGAAAACCCTGAGCGGCCGACTCTGGGCATCAATCTGGTCGAGTTCTGCGGTGACGATCCCGAAGATCTGCAACGCCGCGTCGAAGCGTTCCTCGAACATCTGCAAAACGACCGCACCGTGGAGCGCCTCGGACATACACTGGCGATCGGTCAGGCAGCGGTGAACAAGGTCTATGGCATGCGCAAACGGGCGGTGGGCCTGCTCGGCAATGTCGCCGGCGAAGCCCGCCCGCAGCCGTTCGTTGAAGACACCGCCGTGCCGCCGCAGCATTTGGCCGAATACATCGCCGAACTGCGCGACCTGCTCGACAGCCACAGTTTGCAGTACGGCATGTTCGGCCATGTTGACGCCGGCGTACTGCATGTGCGGCCGATCCTCGACATGAAAGACCCGCAGCAAGCGGCGCTGGTTCGTCCGGTGTCCGATGGCGTAGCGGCGTTGACCCAGCGCTACGGCGGCCTGCTCTGGGGCGAGCATGGCAAGGGCCTGCGTTCGGAGTACGCGCCGGCATTCTTCGGCGAGCTGTACCCGGCACTGCAAGCCTTAAAAGCGGCGTTCGACCCATTCAACCAGTTCAATCCGGGCAAAATCGCCACGCCGGCCAACAGCGGATCGGCACTGCTGAAGATCGACGAAGTGACCCTGCGCGGCGAGCTGGATCGGCAGATCGACGAAAAAGTCTGGCAAAGCTACGGCGCGGCCATGCACTGCAATGGCAACGGCGCCTGCTACAACTTCGATCCTGATGACGCCATGTGCCCGTCGTGGAAAGCCACCCGCGAACGCGCGCAGTCGCCCAAGGGCCGCGCTTCGCTGATTCGCGAATGGCTGCGGTTGCAGGGCGAGGCGGGCGTCGATGTGCTCTCGGACGCAATCCGTAAACCGGCGTTTTTCCGCTCGCTGTGGCAGCGCTGGCGCAACAGTCGCGATCCATCGGCGGATTTTTCCCATGAGGTGTACGACGCCATGGCCGGTTGTCTGGCCTGCAAATCCTGCGCGGGGCAGTGCCCGGTGAAGGTCAACGTGCCGGAATTCCGCTCGCGTTTTCTCGAGCTGTATCACAGTCGTTATCTGCGTCCGGCACGGGATTACCTGATTGCCTCGCTGGAATACACCGTTCCGTACATGGCGCGGATTCCGGCGCTGTACAACGGTTTGATGGGCGCTGGCTGGGTGCGCAGTGCGCTGTCGCGGATCGGTGGCATGGTCGATGTGCCGTTGCTCAGCCGTTTCGATTTCCACGCGGCGATGCGCCGTTGGCAGGTGCAGCCGGCAACCGTCGCAACGCTGTCGGCACTAACCCCAGGGCAGCGCGAACGCAGCGTGGTCATCGTGCAGGATGCCTTCACCCGCTACTTCGAAGCGCCGCTGCTGGCTGATCTGGTCGAGCTGATTTCGCGCCTGGGTTATCAGGTCTATCTCGCGCCGTTCAGCGCCAACGGCAAACCGCTGCACGTGCAGGGCTTTCTCTCGGCGTTCAATCGAGCGGCATTGCGTAACGCCGGGCAATTGCAGGCGCTGGCGCAGACCGGCGTGCCGCTGCTGGGGCTGGATCCGGCGATGACTCTGGTCTATCGCCAGGAATACCTGAAAGTACCGGGCCTGAATGAGTGCCCAGAAGTAGCGCTGGTGCAGGAATGGTTACTCAAGGTCATGCCGGAGCAGACGCCTGAGGCTCAGCCCAAAGCATTCCGTCTGCTCGCCCATTGCACGGAGAAAACCAACGCGCCGGCCGCGACCCGCCAGTGGGAACAGGTCTTCGAACGTGCCGGTCTGAAGCTGGCCACGCAGGCTACCGGTTGCTGCGGCATGTCCGGTACTTACGGCCACGAAGCACGCAATCGCCAGACCTCGGCAATCATTTACGAGCAATCGTGGGCGCGTCAGGTGCAGGCTCCGGCGGAGCAGGGCGAGGCGTTGGCGACCGGCTACTCCTGCCGCAGCCAGGTCAAGCGCCAGTCGGATCAGGCGCTGCGCCATCCGTTGCAGGTGCTGCTCCAGACGCTGCGTCGCTGACCGTGTCGCTGGTGTCCCTGTCCCAGATAAGGCGTGGGTCGAAACTCATCGCCGCAAGCATGGTGAACACCACGACCAGGCCGAAGAACAGGATGCCCGGTCGTGGCTCGATATCGCCCAGCGCCTGGAATTTCACCAGCGCCGCGACCAGCGCGACCACCAGCACATCGAGCATCGACCAGTAGCCGATCAGTTCGACGAAGCGGTACAGCTTCGAACGCTCCCTGCGCGCCCAATCGCTGTTGCGCTGTACGGTGACCAGCAGCAAGGTCAGGGCGACGAACTTGACCCCCGGCACCGCGATGCTGGCGATGAAAATGATCAGGGCAATGTCCCACGCTCCGGCCTCCCAGAACTCCAGCACGCCACTCATGATCGTGCTGTCGGCGCCGTTGCCGAGCATCACCGTATTCATCACCGGCAGCAGGTTCGCCGGAATATAAAAGGCCAGCGCGGCGAGCATGTACGCCCAGGTGCGCGTCAGCGAATTGGTCTTGCGCCGATGCAAAGGCGCATCGCAGCGTGGGCATTCGTGTGGCTCGTCGGTCATGTCACAGGCCAGGCCACAGCTGTGGCACAGGCACAGGTTGAGTTCGCTGGCGGTCGGTGGACGCTTCATAAAATGTCCCAGAGTTCACGGATGTCACGGCCGGCAATGCGGATCATCATCAGGCTCAGCACCGCCAGGGCGAACAGGCCGATCCCCGGCAGCACATCGAGCAGGCCGGCGAGTTTGAACACCGCGACCATCGCCCCCAGCAGACACACCTCGAGCATGCTCCACGGGCGCAGGGTTTCCAGCCAGCGCATGCACAGATTGAACGCCGGTGCCCGGCGCAGGCCGAGGGCAAAACTCAACACCCAGACCAGCAACACCAACTGGAATGCCGGGGCGATGATGATCGCAATCGCCGCGACCATGGCGATAAAGGTGATCGGTCCCTGGCTCAGCGCGAGCACCGAATCCCATAGGGTCGCGCTGTTTTTCATGCCTTTGAGGCTGATGCTCATCACCGGATAGAAATTGGCAAACAACCACAGCATCGCCGCCGTGAACGTCAGGGCCAGACGCTGCTCGATGGTCAGGCCGTTGAAGCGCTGCAGCACGCCACCGCAGCGCACGCACAGGGTCTTCTGATGTTTGGCGAGCACGACTTTCTCGTACACGCAATCACAATGCTCGCAGATGATCAGGTGTTCGGTGTTGACCATGGACAGCGCTCAAGGGCAGGGCGGACCTGTTCACTATAGAAGGCTGGCGCTGATGGGCAACCTCGATGCTGGATGTTTGGGTTTTGTTTTTTGATGTTATAAGGTAACGTGAAATTTGCGGGCGGCGTTGTGGCTGTCCGGTGTTATTCCTCTCGATTGCGAAAGACCCATGACCCCTGTGCTTCCCCGTTCTGCCCCATTGACGACTGGCCGGCTGCTATCCATTGATGCGCTCAGAGGCCTGGTGATCCTGTTCATGCTGCTCGATCACGTACGCGAAACCTTCCTGTTGCACCGACAGGTCTCCGATCCGATGGACATCGCCAGCACCGAGCCGGCGCTGTTTTTCAGTCGCACTCTGGCGCATCTGTGTGCGCCGGTGTTCGTCCTGCTGACCGGTTTGTCGGCATGGTTGTACGGTGAAAAATACGCCGGCAAAGCCGATGTCAGCGCATTTCTGTTCAAACGCGGATTGTTCCTGGTGGCGCTGGAATTCCCTTTGGTCAACTTCGCCTGGACGTTCCAGTTGCCGCCGAGCGTGATTTACCTGCAAGTGATCTGGGCGATCGGCCTGAGCATGATCGCGCTGGCGCTGCTGGTCTGGTTGCCACGTGCGCTGCTGCTGACGCTGAGCGTGGCGATCATCGCCGGGCACAACCTGCTCGACGCGGTGCATTTCCCGGTTGAGTCGGCGCTGCATGTGCCTTGGGCGATTCTGCATGATCGAGGCTGGATCGAGGTCAGCGACACCCTGCGCCTGCGTACCTCGTACCCGCTGCTGCCGTGGATTGGTGTAATCGGCCTGGGCTATGCGCTCGGGCCGTTGTTTGCTCGCGGCATGGACGCGGCGGTGCGTCAGCGTCGTTTGCTGATTGCTGGGGTCGCTGGTTTGCTGGGATTTGTGGTGCTGCGCTTGATCAACGGCTACGGCGAAAAACCGTGGGCGATCAGCGATTCGCTGGTGCAGACACTGATGAGCTTTTTCAATATCACCAAATACCCGCCATCGCTGCTGTTTCTCGCGCTGACTGTGAGCGCAGGGCTGTTGCTGTTGCTCGCCTTTGAGCGCGTGCAGAGTCGCCGCTGGATTGGCTGGCTGACCGTGTTCGGCTCGGCGCCGATGTTTTTCTATCTGCTGCACTTGTACGTGTTGAAGGTGTTGTACCTGATTGGTGTGGCGCTGTTCGGCCTGAATCAGGGCAGCTATTTCGGCTTTTCGACGGTGACGGCGGTGTGGCTGGCGGCAATGGTTCTTGCCGTGGTGCTGTTCCCGGCAGTGCGCTGGTTTTCTGCATTGAAAGCGCGGCGGCGGGACATCAGCTGGCTGAAATATCTGTAAATCGAAGCAGAGCTTGTGGGAGTCGTGCCCCAAATCATCTGCGCAGCCGTGCCCCTGTGGGAGCGAGCCTGCTCGCGAAGAGGTGTGTCAGTCGATGCAGCAGTGACTGACAGGACGCTTTCGCGAGCAGGCTCGCTCCCACAGGTTTTACAGCATCCGGCTTATTTACGATCCAGCCATACGGTCTGCGCGTTGCAGAATTCCCGTACGCCAAAGTGCGACAGCTCACGACCAAAGCCGCTTTTTTTCACGCCGCCGAAGGTCACACGTGGATCGCTGGCGGAGTAGCCGTTGATGAACACGCCACCGGTTTCCAATTCGCTGGTCAGTTGTTCGGCCAGCGCGACGTTGGCGGTGTAGATCGTGGCAGTCAGGCCGAAATCGCTGTCGTTGGCCAAGGCTACGGCGTGTGCGCAATCGCGGGCGGTGATGATCGAGGCGACCGGGCCGAAAAGTTCTTGTTTGAACGAAGTCATGCGGTCGGTGACATCGGCCAGCACGGTCGGTTCGTAGAAGTTGCCGGCGCCCTCGGCTTTTCGGCCGCCGAGCAGCAGCGTCGCGCCTTCCTCCAACGTGTCACGCACTTGTTGATCCAGTTCATCACGCAGATCGAAGCGCGCCATCGGCCCGATATAGGTGTCAGCGTTGAGCGGATCGCCCATCTTCAACTGGCGTGTCGCTTCGACGAACTTGCGGGTGAATTCCTCGACAACACCTTGTTCGATGATCAGACGTTTCGCAGCTGCGCAAACCTGGCCGGAATTCTGATAGCGACCGACCACCGCCGCGTTCACCGCCTCATCCAGATCAGCATCGTTGAGCACGATGAACGGATCGGAACCGCCCAGTTCCAGCACACACTTCTTCAATGCCGCACCGGCCTGAGCGCCGATGGCCATGCCGGCGCGGACGCTGCCGGTCAGGGTCACGGCGGCAATGCGCGGATCGGCGATGGCGGTGGAAACGCCTTCCGGGGTGACGTTGATCACTTCAAACACGCCATCGGGAAAACCGGCGCGGACAAACGCATCGCGCAGCAGGTAAGCGCTGCCCATCACGTTCGGCGCATGCTTGAGCACGTAAGTGTTGCCAGCGATCAGTGTCGGCACCGCGCCGCGCAGCACTTGCCAGATCGGGAAGTTCCACGGCATCACCGCCAGAATCGGCCCCAGCGGACGGTACTCGATACGCGCTTTTCCGCCTTCAACCTGGGTCGCCTCAGCGTCGAGCATGGCCGGGCCGTGTTCCGCGTACCACTCGCAGAGCTTGGCGCATTTCTCGATTTCGCCACGGGCCTGGGCGATCGGCTTGCCCATTTCCTGGGTGATCATGGTTGCCATCGCTTCTGAGGTTTCACGCAGCGCGCCGGCGAGGGCGGTCAAAAGACGCGAACGATCCTGCAGCGGCTTGCGCTTCCACTTGCCGAAAGCGAAGGCAGCGCGAGTCAGCGCCGCATCAAGGGCAGCGGCGGATTCAAATGCGTAATGACCGATCCGCTCGCCGGTGGCAGGGTTGATCGAGATGGCGTGGGTCTGGCTGGAAATCTGGCTCATTGAGGTTGTCCTGTAGGTTCGTCGGATGGGCCTAGAGTAGGGTGGCGTTAGTTTTCTGGAAACTGAATAATAAAGAGCGTTTCTTTCACGATCGGAGAATGACTGTGGATCTGGTGCAACTGGAAATCTTCAAAGCCGTGGCCGAGCACGGCAGCATCAGCGCCGCCGCCACGCAGATTCATCGCGTGCCGTCGAACCTGACTACGCGGATCAAACAGTTGGAGCAGGACCTCGGCGTCGATCTGTTTATCCGTGAGAAAAGTCGTCTGCGCCTGTCACCGGCCGGGTGGAGTTTTCTCGAGTACACGCGGCGCATTCTCGATCTGGTGCAGGAAGCCCGAGCCACGGTGGCGGGGGAGGAACCCCAAGGCGCGTTCCCGTTGGGCTCGTTGGAAAGTACCGCAGCGGTGCGTATTCCCGAACTGCTGGCGGCATACAACCAGCAGCACCCGAAGGTCGACCTCGACCTGTCAACCGGGCCATCGGGGACGATGATCGACGGCGTGCTGTCCGGGCGCCTGGCTGCGGCATTCGTCGACGGCCCAGTGCTGCATCCGGCCCTGGAAGGTGTGCCGGCGTTCGAGGAGGAAATGGTCATCATCGCGCCGCTCAATCATTCACCGGTCGAACGTGCGGCGGACGTTAACGGCGAAAACATCTACGCCTTCCGTTCCAACTGTTCCTACCGTCACCATTTTGAAAAATGGTTCAGCACCGACGCTGCCGTACCCGGCAAGATCTTCGAAATGGAGTCCTACCACGGCATGCTCGCCTGCGTCAGCGCCGGTGCCGGCCTGGCGCTGATGCCGCGCAAAATGCTGCAGAGCATGCCCGGCAGCGCGACGGTCAGCGTCTGGCCGCTGACGGCGGACTTCCGCTATCTGACTACCTGGCTGGTGTGGCGCCGGGGCACGGTGTCGCGCAGTCTGAGCATGTTCGTGCGTTTGCTTGAAGAGCGGGGCGTGGTGCGTGAGCAGGGCTGAACGCATTCGGCGTTACGGCGTGCCATTGCGCCCGTACAAACGATAACCGTCGCGCTGATTCAAGCGGTCGTAATAGGCGCGCACCGCAGCCAGGTCCCCGTGATCGAGCGGCGTTTCGAACCAGCGATTGACCGACAACCCGATCGGAATGTCCGCCAGGGAAAACTGCTCGCCACTGACGTAAGCGCCGGTCTTCTCCAGTTGGCGATCGAGGATTTGCATGTTGCGCGTCCAGTCCCGGCAGCCGGCGGCCAGGGCATCGCGGTCCTGATAGTCCGGCGACTTGCGCACCAGCGACATCAGCGGATACGACCACGAGCGATTCAGCTCCGAGGCCTGCCAGTCGATCCACTGATCGACCCGCGCCCGGGCAATAGGCTCAGCGGGATACAAATGCGCACCGCCGTAACGCGTCGCCAGATAACGAATGATTGTGTTGGATTCCCAAAGAGTGAGATCGCCGTCCTGGATCACCGGCACCATGGCGCAGGGGTTGAGCGCGAGAAACTCCGGCGTGTTTGGCGACTTGAAGCCCGAACCCCAGTCTTCGCGCTCGAACGGGATGTCCAGTTCGGCACAGGTCCACAGCACTTTGCGCACATTGATCGATGAGGCTTTGCCGAGTATTCGCAGCATTGGATTTCCTTCTCCGGGTAGTGGACGCAGGAAAATACCATAGCGCAAAACACAAGGCCCGCATCGCGCGAGCCTTGGTCGATCAGCATTTACCGGCCGCTTGGGCCAAGCGGAAATCAGCGGTTGAGGAACGCCAGCAGATCCTCATTCAACGCCTGCGCGTGGGTCACGGCGAACCCGTGCGGCGCGCCGGCGTAAACTTTCAACTCGGCACCCTTGATTTGCGCGGCGGCCTGCTTGCCGGTGGTTTCGAACGGCACGATCTGGTCGCCGTCGCCATGGATCACCAGGGTCGGCACGTCGATCTTGGCCATGTCCGGGCGGAAGTCGGTTTCCGAGAACGCGGTCACGCAGTCGACGGTGCCCTTGAGCGATGCCATCAGCGCGATGTTCAGGGTTTGCGTGAGCACGCCGTCAGAGACTTTCTGGCCCTGATTGGTGCCGTAGAACGGCGCGTTGAAGTCGGCGATGAACTGCGCGCGATCTTTCAGCAAGCCAGCCTTGATGCCGTCGAACACCGATTTGTCGACGCCGTCGGCAAAATCGGCTTTCTTGCCGAACAGCGGCGTGACCGCACCGAGCAATACCAGGCCGGCAACACGCTCGCTGCCGTGGCGGGCGATGTAGCGGCTGACGTCGCCGCCACCCATCGAGAAGCCGACCAGGGTCACGTCGCGCAGGTCCAGATGGTTGATCAGGCCGGCGATGTCATCGGCGAAGGTGTCGTAGTCATAACCGGTCCACGGCTGCTCCGAGCGCCCGAAACCACGGCGGTCGAAGGCGATGGTGCGATAGCCGCGACTGCTCAGGTATTCCATCTGGTATTCCCACATGTCGGCATCCAGCGGCCAGCCGTGGCTGAACAGCACGGGCTTGCCGCTGCCCCAGTCCTTGTAATAGATCTCGGTGCCGTCTTGGGTCTTGAAGGTGCTCATGCAAACTCCTTGTGATCGTGTGTGGCAAGAATAGATGCCGAATGGGCAACGGCCACTATCCGCGCAGAATGCGAAAGGCACTTGTACGCAAGTGCTGGTTTGGTGGGAGGAAAGAGTCGTACGTTGCGCGATGAGTATTTCACTTCGACATTACAGAATTGAAAAAGGGCGATCTCCGGTCGGAGTCGCCCTTTTTTCAATGCTGAGAGATGGACAGGCTCCTAGCGAAACGCCGGCACCACATGCTTGATAAACAACTCCAGCGATTTCTTCTTCTCTTCATGCGGCAAGCTGTTGTCACACCAGAAACTGAACTCATCCACGCCCAGTTCCTGGTAGTACTTGATCCGCGGAATGATCTCTTCCGGCGTGCCGATCATCGCGGTCTTGTGCAGGCTCTCCAGCTCAAACTCCGGACGTCCGGCAAACTTCTCTTCCGGGCTCGGCGCGAGGAAACCATTGACCGGTGTTTGCTTGTTGCCAAACCACGCATCGAACGTGCGGTAGAAACGCGAGATGGCTTTCGCGCCAACTTTCCAGCCGTCCGGGTCGTCGGCGGTGTGCACGTGGGTGTGGCGCAGCACCATCAATTGTGGACGCGGTACGTCTGGGTTGTTGTCCAGTGCGGTCTGGAATTTGTTCTTCAGGTCTAGGACTTCTTCGTCGCCTTTCATCAATGGCGTGACCATGACGTTGCAGCCGTTGGCGACGGCGAAGTTGTGCGAGTCGGGGTCGCGGGCGGCGATCCACATGGGTGGGTTGGGTTTTTGAATCGGCTTCGGCACGCTGGTCGAGGTGGGGAATTTCCAGATGTCACCGTCGTGGGCGTAGTCGCCTTGCCACAGGGCGCGGACCACCGGGACCATTTCGCGCAGGGCCTGGCCGCCGCTGGAGGCGGGCATGCCGCCAGCCATGCGGTCGAATTCAACCTGATAGGCGCCACGGGCGAGACCGACTTCCATGCGGCCGTTGCTGATCACGTCGAGCAGGGCGCATTCGCCGGCGACGCGCAGCGGGTGCCAGAACGGCGCGATGATGGTACCGGCGCCGAGGTGGATGGTCGTGGTTTTCGCTGCGAGGTAGGCCAGCAACGGCATCGGGCTTGGGGAGATGGTGTATTCCATGGCGTGGTGTTCGCCAATCCACACAGTGCTGAAACCGCCAGCCTCGGCCATCAGGGTCAGTTCGGTCAGGTCTTCGAACAGTTGGCGGTGGCTGACGCTTTCGTCCCAGCGTTCCATGTGTACGAACAGGGAAAATTTCATGACGCTACCTCGAGTCTTTTGTAATTGGCCGGTCGTATGCGGGCCTGTCGAACTGACGTGAGCGCTGTGCGCTCGCGAGTCTTCTCACCATTCAGGCACGCCTTCGAGGACGGCTGTTCGGTTGATTGAATATTGGTATACCATAATACGAAATATCCGCAAAATATTTCTGACCGACACTTCGAACAAGGAAGGCGCAAGCAATGAACATAAAACAAAAACTGACTCTGGCGTTTGCGGTAATCGCCAGCCTGCCGGTGTTGCTGGTGGCAGCGCTGATCATCCTCAATGTCCGCGAGGGCGCGCGCGACACCTTTACCGACAGCACCGGGCGCGAAGTGCGTCAGGTGGAAAACGCGATGCAGCTGTTTTTCGAGGGCATCAGCCAGAACGTTGCTTACCTGGCCGAGCATCCGCAACTGCAGAGCATCGACACCAGCCTCAAACGCTACCTGAGCAGCGACGCCTCGCAAGTGCCGATGGGGCCGCAGGATCAACAGCTGTTCAAGCTGTTCGACGGTCTGGCCAAGGCGCACCCGGCTTACACCTATCTATCTGTCGGCACCGAGCAGGGCGGTTATCTGTTCTGGCCGGGCGATGCGAAGTTGGCGAACTACGATCCGCGCACCCGGCCCTGGTACAAAACCGCGATGGCCAATCCCGGCAAAACCCTGCGCACCGAGGCCTATTACTGGGCGGCGGATGACGTGGTGCTGGTGAGCACCGTGCGCAGTTTCAACAACCAGTTGGGCAGCAATGCTGGCGTGGTCAACATCGATGTATCGCTCAAGCAATTGACCGACCTGGTCAAGCAGATTCGCCTCGGCGAGAGCGGTTATCTGATGTTGATGGAAGCCAACAACACCGTGCTGGTCGACCCGAGCGATCCGGCGCACAACTTCAAGAAACTCAGCGATCTCGGCGACGGGTATCAGCAACTGGCCGAGGCGGGCAAAGGCTTGGTCGAAGTGCAATTGGCCGGCGAGGATTACATGGCGCTGGTCTGGCCGTCGCAGACGTTGGGCTGGCGGTTTGTGGGGCTGGTGAAGGCCAGCGAAGTAATGGCCGGGGCAACCCGTTTGACTTGGCTGATCGGCGCTATCGCTGTGGTTTGCGCGCTGCTGTTTGCAATGGCAGGTGCGTGGTTCGCCGGTTTGATGGTCAAGCCGATTCGTGGTGTCGCCAGTGGTCTCGAAGGTATTGCTCAAGGCGAGGGCGATCTGACTGCGCGACTGGAAGTACGGGGGCAGGACGAAACCGCGCAACTGGCCGGCTGGTTCAACCAGTTTCTTGAAGCGATTCGTACGCTGATTCAACGCATCGGCCAGGCGGCAGGGCAGATTCACAGCAGCTCCGGCAGCGCCACTGAAGTCTCGGCGGAAATGGCCGACGTCGCTTCGCGTCAGCGTGAGGCGGTGGACATGGTGTCGACCGCATTCCACGAAATGGTCGCCACCTCCAACGAGGTCGCGCGCTCGTGCAGCCAAGCGGCCGATTCAGCAGACAACGGTCAGCGTCAGGCACACACCGGGCAGCAGCAGATCGACGCGGCGGTAAATAACGTCGGGCGCTTGAGTCAGGAGATCGGCCACAGCGCCGAGTCGATGCAGCAACTGGAACAGGACAGCAACGACATCCAGTCGATTCTCGGCACGATTCGCTCGATTGCCGAGCAGACCAATCTGCTCGCGCTCAACGCCGCCATCGAGGCCGCGCGCGCCGGTGAACAGGGCAGGGGCTTTGCCGTGGTCGCCGATGAAGTTCGCGCGCTGGCCAAACGCACGTCGGACTCGACCGGTGAGATTGACGCATTGCTCGGCAATCTGGCGCGGCGCACCCACCAGATGGGCAAGCAGATGCACGCCAGCCTTGAGGTGTCACAGGAAACCGTGGTGTCGATCAACGAGGCGCGGGCGAGTTTTGAATTGATCCGTGAATCGGTCGACGTGATCCGCGACATGAACACGCAGATCGCCACAGCGGCGGAGGAACAGCATCAAGTGGCAGAGGACATCAATCGGCACATCAGCCAGATTCATGGCGATGCGCAGTTGGTGGCAAGTCTGGCGGATTCGACTCGGCAGGATGCGCAGAACCTGACGGCGTTGTCGCAGACGTTGAATCAGTTGGTGAGCCGGTTTAGGACCTGACACGGTCGCCCAGGCAACACCAAAACCTGTGGGAGCGAGCCTGCTCGCGAAGGCGTCGGGTCAGTCAAAAATGTAACAACTGACCCATCGCTTTCGCGAGCAGGCTCGCTCCCACATGGGATATCCGAGATCTGGTGAAATCACGCCACAACCGGCAACGCACCCATCTTGCCGTGGCAATACACCAGCGGTCCGGCGACCTGCTCGGGGACGATCAGGTTCTTCACCGCGCCGACCATGATCGCGTGGTCGCCACCTTCGTATTCACGCCACAACTCGCACTCGATCACCGCCGTCGCATTGGCGAGGATCGGGTTGCCCAGTTCGCTCAACGTCCACTCGATGCCCTGCGCCTTGTCCTTGCCTTTGCGGGCGAAGGCATAGGCCTCGCTTTGCTGCACGCTGGACAACAGGTGAATCGCAAAGCGTTTGTTCTTGATCAGCACGGGATAGGAGTCGGAGCTGTAGTTGGGGCAGAACAGAACCAGCGCCGGGTCCATCGACAGTGAGCTGAACGCGCTGGCGGTCAGGCCGACGATCTGGCCGTCGTCGTCCAGCGTGGTGATAACGGTGACGCCGGACGGGAACGAGCCCATGACTTGTTTGTAAATGGCAGCATCGATCATTGGGTGGTCCTCGGGTGGTGTGACGCGGTTTTTATGGTTTGTAGGTCTGATGGTATACCGTAATACATATCTTGCAAGAGCTTTTCTGGTGAACCGATAAACGTGCCACTTTCGTCGGAAACACAGTGTTTACGGGGCTTTCAGCTAGCCGGTCAGGGGTGGGATCAGCGAGGATAGCGGATCAGACAGCGACAGAATCAGCGGATCAGGCTTGTGCAAAGTTTGGAATACCATAATATGGTCTGCATCTGAGGGGCGACCCAAGAGTCCTCCCGGTTTGGCTTCATACAAAGATAAAAACAGACAAACTCGAGTTCATGCATATGTCCCAGATGTCCCGGCAAGATCCGTTGATCGAGAATCATACGGTCGATTACGTCCCACTCGCGGAACGCCACGGGAAGGCCCGCGATCTGTTCACTCTTTGGTTCAGCACCAACATCGCGCCACTGCCCATCGTTACCGGCGCCATGGTGGTCCAGGTGTTCCACCTCAATCTGTTCTGGGGGCTGCTGGCGATTGCGCTGGGGCACATGATCGGCGGCGTGGTGATTGCGCTGGCCTCGGCGCAGGGTCCGCGCATGGGCATTCCGCAAATGGTCCAGAGTCGCGGTCAGTTCGGTCGTTATGGCGCACTGCTGATCGTGTTTTTCGCGGCGCTCATCTACATCGGTTTCTTCATTTCCAACATCGTGCTGGCGGGCAAATCCATCGTCGGCATTGCGCCGTCAGTGCCAGCGCCGCTGAGCATTCTGATCGGCGCGCTGGCCGCCACGGCGATCGGTGTGATCGGCTACAACTTCATCCACACCCTCAACCGCATCGGCACCTGGGTGATGGGCGGCGCGTTGCTCGCCGGATTCATCTACATTTTCGCCCATGACTTGCCGGCAGACTTCCTGACGCGCGGCAGTTTCAATCTCTCCGGCTGGCTGGCGACGGTGTCGCTGGGGATCATCTGGCAGATCAGCTTCTCGCCATACGTCTCCGACTATTCGCGATATCTGCCAGCAGACATCGGTATCGCCAAACCGTTTTGGGCGACGTATCTGGGCGCGACGCTGGGCACGATTCTGTCGTTCAGCTTTGGCGCAGTGGCGGTGCTGGCGACGCCGGAAGGCACTGAAGCGATGGCAGCGGTCAAGCAGTCCACCGGCTGGCTGGGGCCGATTCTGATGGTGCTGTTTCTGCTCAACATCATCAGCCACAACGCGCTCAACTTGTATGGTGCGGTGTTGTCGATCATTACCTCGATTCAGACGTTCGCCAGCCAATGGACGCCAAGCATCAAGGTGCGCGTGGTGCTGTCGAGCGTGATCCTGGCCGGATGCTGCGTGGTCGCCCTCGGTGCCTCGGCGGATTTCATTTCCGAGTTCATTGGACTGATTCTCGCGCTGTTGCTGGTGCTGGTGCCGTGGGCGTCGATCAACCTGATCGACTTCTACCTGATCAAGCGTGGCAACTACGACATCGCCTCGATCTTCCGCGCCGACGGTGGCATCTACGGGCGCTTCAACCTGCACGCGATCATTGCCTACTTCATCGGCATCATCGTGCAGCTGCCGTTTGCCAACACCTCGCTGTACGTCGGGCCCTACGCCAATCTGGTGGAAGGTGCCGACCTGTCGTGGCTGGTTGGCCTCGTGGTCACCGTGCCGCTGTATTACTGCCTGGCAACTCGCGGTCAGGCGCAGCAGAGCAGGGCGGCCAGACTCGGCTATACCGACTGATCCCAACGGCAACACAGCAATGCCCGGCCCAGTGCCGGGCATTTTGTTTGCGCATTTCAGCGGTCAAGCAAATTGGCCATATCGATCCCCTTTTGGCCTGCCGCCTACTGTCATCGCGCTACGCTGTCAGCAAGAATCGAAACCATAACAACAGGCTCGACCTTTTTTGCCCTTGGCTATCGTTACAGCCACTGCCGTGTACAGAACATAAAAACCATCGATCTCACGTCGCATTCGGGGAAACAACCATGGTCACGATCAAACGCATTCTGGGCGCCACCGTGTGTGGCCTGACGCTGCTGGCCAGTGCCGTCCAGGCCGAGCAGCGCGAACTGCGGGTGTACAACTGGGCGGATTACATTCTGCCGTCAGTGCCCAAGGACTTCGCCGAGCAAAGCAAGATCAAAGTGACCTGGGACACCTTCGACACCAACGAATCCCTGGAAGCGAAACTGCTCACCGGCAACTCCGGTTACGACCTGGTGGTGCCGTCCAATCAGTTCATCGAAACCCAGATCAAGGCCGGCGTGTTCCAGAAACTCGACAAGTCGAAATTGCCGAACTGGCAGCACCAGGATCCGGCCTTGCTCAAGTTGCTCGACGCCAACGACCCCGGCAACCAGTACGGCGTGCCGTACATGTATGGCACCGTTCTGATCGGCTTCAACCCGGCCAAGGTCAAGGCTGCGCTGGGCGAGAATGCGCCGGTGGACAGCTGGGATCTGGTGTTCAAGCCCGAGAACATGGAAAAGCTCAAGGCCTGCGGCGTGGCGATGCTCGATTCGCCGTCGGAGATCCTGCCGCTGGCCCTGCATTACCTCGGCCTCGACCCGAACAGCCAGAACCCGGCGGACTATGAAAAGGCCAAGGCCTTGATGATGAAGATTCGCCCGTACGTGACCTATTTCAACTCGGCCAAGTACATGACCGACATTGCCAACGGCGACATCTGCGTGGCGATCGGTTATTCCGGCAGCTTCTACCAATTCGGCAATCGCGCCAAAGAGGCGGGCAACGGCGTGGTGGTCGACTGGCGTCTGCCGAAGGAGGGCGCGCCGATCTGGTTCGACACCTTCGCCATTCCGAAGAGCGCGAAGAACGTCGCCGAGGCCCACGAATTCCTCAACCACTTGCTTGATCCGAAAGTGATCGCACCGATCAGTGATTTCCTCGGGTATCCAAATGCCAACAAGGACTCGATGCCGCTGGTCAACAAGGACATCACCGACAACCCCAACCTGACCCCGACCAGCGAAGCGCTGAAAACCCTGTATGTGGTGCAACCGTTGCCGCAGAAAATGGAGCGGGTGCGCACGCGGGTGTGGACCAGTATCAAGTCCGATAAATAAGAGCATCGCACTTCAAATATGGGAGCGAGCCTGCTCGCGAAAGCGGTGTGTCATTCAACTCCTAGGTTGAATGATCCGGCGTATTCGCGAGCAGGCTCGCTCCCACAGGTCGGGTTGTGTGGTGTCATTCGGTGCGGCGTTCTGCCTCGCGGCTGGTCGCCAGGCTCAACAGCACCGACCCGAGGATCACCGACCCGACGATTGCCAGCGACCATTCCACCGGCATGTGAAACCACGGCATCAGCACCATCTTGCCGCCGATGAACACCAGCACGATCGCCAGCCCGTATTTGAGCAGGTGAAAGCGATCAGCCATGTCCGCCAGCAGGAAGTACAACGCGCGCAGGCCCATGATCGCGAAGATGTTCGAAGTGAAAACAATGAACGGGTCGGTGGTGACGGCGAAGATCGCTGGAATGCTGTCGACGGCGAACATCAAGTCGCTGGCCTCGATCAGCACCAGCACCAGAAACATCGGTGTCGCCCAGCGCACGCCGTTCTGCAGGATGAAAAACTTCTCGCCGTGAAAGCCACTGGTGATGCGCATATGCCCGCGCACCCAGCGCAATAACGGATTCTTTTCCAGATCCGGTTGATGATCAGCGAACACCAGCATCTTGATCCCGGTGATGATCAGGAACACCCCGAAGGCATAGAGCAGCCATTCGAACTGCGAGACCAGCCACACACCGGCGAAAATCATTATCGCGCGCATCACAATCGCGCCGAGCACGCCGTACAGCAGCACCCGCCGTTGCAATTCCGGCGGTACGGCGAAGTAGCTGAAGATCATCACGAAGACGAACATGTTGTCGATCGACAGCGACTGCTCGATCAGATAGCCGGTGAGGAATTCCAGGGTTTTCTGTCGGGCGATTTCACCGCCGAATTCGCCGTGCAGATACCACCAGAGCAATCCGGCAAAACTCAGCGCCAGCAGACACCAGGCAATCACCCAGGCCGACGCTTCCCGCACCGACACCCGGTGCGCCTTGCGCCCGCCGAATACAAACAGGTCCAGGGCCAGCATGGCCAGAACGAAGATGATGAAGGCACCCCACATCCAGGGTTCGCCGATATTGATGTTCGTGGCAGGCATGGCACGCTCCGCTGTCTTGTTACTTGCAGTGTTATCGCTGATTCAACGGCAAGCGCATCCCCTGTGGGAGCGAGCCTGCTCGCGAATGCAATGAAACAGTGAAGTTGAGGTTGCTGACCCACCGCGTTCGCGAGCAGGCTCGCTCCCACAGGGATCATCTTCTCTTCTCGATCAAAGTCAGACGGGGCCATGCTAGCGACGGATCTGGAGCAAAGAAAAATCGTTTATTTCTGACTGACAGTTCGGCAAAAACGAAGTGTCAGCGGAAAAACTCCCCCGGCGTTTCGCCGAACTGCTGACGAAACGCGGCGATAAACGCCGAGGTCGAGTCGTATCCACAAGCCAGCGCAACATCCGTCACACGCTCGCCTTTTTCCAGCGGGGTCAGGGCGCCAAGCAAGCGCAGGCGCTGGCGCCAGGCGCGGAAGGTCAGGCCGGTGTCGCGCAAAAACAGGCGCGTCAGAGTCTTTTCGGTGACACCGAATTTTTCGCTCCAGTGGCGCAGGGTGGTCTGCTGCTCCGGGTGTTGCTCCAGGCTCTGGTAGATCTGCTTCAAGCGCGGGTCTTGCGGCAGCGGCAGCATCAAGTCGATGGTCGGCGCGTTGGCCAATTGATCAAGGATCACCTGGGCCAAGCGTCCGTCAGGGCCGCTTTCGTCGTATTCCACTGGCACCTGACTGAAGGCGCGGATCAACTCCCTGAGCAGATCGCTGACGCCGAGCACATGGCAATGCTCGGCGGCCCAACCGGTGACGCTGCTGTCGATGTACAGGCTGCGCATTTCCGTATGCGGTGCGCTGAAAACCCGGTGCGGCACGCCGGCCGGAATCCACACCGCACGCTCCGGCGGCGCGACGAATCGGCCGGCGCTGGTCTGCACTTCGAGCACGCCCTGAATCGCGTAGGACAACTGCACCCACGGATGACTGTGGCGGCGGGTGAGGGCGCGATTGGGCAGCGATTCGGTGCGTCCGTACACGGGACGCGGCAGGCTGGGCAACCCGGGAACACTGCGGCGCACGCTTTTGCTATGTCCTTTAGGCGGCATCTTGCGGCTCTTCGGCGTTAGTCGGTAATTGCCAGTCACGTTAGAGTCGTCGGCACGCACTGGCAACCCCCGGATGAATCTCATGACGCGCCCACGTTTTCTGCCCGATAACTTCACGCTGACCTTGATCGGCGTCGTCCTGCTGGCCAGTTTTCTGCCCGCCAGCGGCCAAGTTGCCGTCGGCTTCGGCTGGCTGACCAACATCGCCATCGCCCTGCTGTTTTTCCTGCACGGCGCCAAGCTGTCGCGCGAGTCGATCATCGCCGGCGCCGGCCACTGGCGTCTGCATCTGCTGGTGTTCGGCCTGACCTTTGTGCTCTTCCCGATACTCGGGCTGGCGCTGAGGCCGTTGTTGTCACCGCTGATCGGCGATCAGCTGTACATGGGCATGCTCTACCTCTGCGCATTGCCCGCCACGGTGCAGTCGGCCATCGCGTTCACTTCGCTGGCGCGAGGCAATATTCCGGCCGCGATCTGCAGCGCGGCGGCATCCAGTCTGTTCGGGATTTTTCTTACACCGCTGCTGGTGACGCTGCTGCTCAACGTCCACGGCGACGGCGGTTCGACCCTCGACGCCATCGTCAAAATCAGTGTGCAATTGCTCCTGCCATTCATTGCCGGGCAGATCGCCCGCCGCTGGATCGGCGCGTGGGTAGGGCGCAACAAGAACTGGCTGAAATTCGTTGATCAGGGTTCGATTCTGCTGGTGGTGTACGGCGCATTCAGCGAAGCCGTCAACGAAGGCATCTGGCAGCAGATTCCATTGTTCGAATTGTTTGGCCTGGTCGTGGTCTGCTGCATTCTGCTGACGTTGGTTCTGGTGGCATCAACTCTGTTGAGCAAAGCCTTCGGCTTCAATCAGGAAGACCGCATCACCATTCTGTTCTGCGGTTCGAAAAAAAGCCTGGCGACCGGCGTGCCGATGGCGCAGGTACTGTTTGCCGGCAGCACCATCGGCGTGCTGATTCTGCCGCTGATGTTGTTCCATCAGATCCAACTGATGGTCTGCGCGGTATTGGCCCAGCGCTATGCGAAACGACCGGAGTCGGTGCCGGATTTGATGGCGCAGGTCGACCCGTAAAAACGTTTCACAGCCCCGAATACTTGACCGCCGCTGCCGCCCGCGTCGGCACGTCCAGCGTACGCAGCAACGAAGACACATGGATGCGCACCGTGAACGGGGAGATATTCAGTTCACGGGCGATTTCCTTGTTGGTCTTGCCTTGCGCGATCAAACGCAGCACGTCCTGCTGACGCGGCGTCAGCGTCGTCGCGGTTTCCAGCGGCAACAGGCCGGACGGCGCCGTCTTCACCAGCACCTCTCCTTCACGGATCGCCAGAATCGCCTGGCCGATTTCATCCGGCGCGATGTTTTTGCCAATGAAACCGTCAATGCCCGCCGCCATGACTTCGCTGATCAGCGCCTGATCGTCGACCATCGACACCACGATCAACGTGGTGCGCGGTAATCGTTGGCGCAAGTCGGTGAGCTGAGTGATGCAGGTCAGCCCGGGAAAACGCAGATCGAGCATCAGTGTGTCCGGCTCGTTGTCCTGTGGCAGCAACTCAAGCACGGCGTCGAAGTCGCCGGCCTCGCAGATATTCGCTTCGGGCAGCAAGCGCTGCACGGTGCGCAGCATTGCCTCGCGAAACAGCGGGTGATCGTCGGCTATGATGATCCGGCACGTCATGATGCGACCCTCCCTGGGTCAGGCGTGATTCAAGGCCTGCACCTTAGCACTGGACGCGAAGGTTGCCTGTAGGCTGCTTCCGAAACTGCAATCGCTGCACAAGGACGTTTCCCATGAAGTTCGAGAAAAATACCGAACTCGACCAGGCCAATCTGCGCATCATCATCGCCGCCATCGCGGTGGTATACATGGTCGTCCTGGTCTTTTTGCCGGGCCATCGCTTCGAAACCTACCTGCCGGTCATCACCTACATCAGCCTGTTCCTGCTGGCGTCGATCGTATTTCGCCAGGCCATTGCGCGTTGGCCGGGGCATTATCCAGCGCGGCGGATTTTTGCCATGGTCCACGATTACACCGGCACCTGTTTCGGGCTGGTGATCGGCGGCGAAGCGGCGTTGCCACTGTACGCGGTGATGGTCTGGGTCAATCTCGGCAACGGCATGCGCTACGGCTCGCGCTATCTGGCGATTGCCACCGGGCTTGCATTGGTGGCGCTGCTGGTGGTCTATCGCTTGACGCCGTATTGGCAGGCGCAGCCGTTCATGGTGCTGATGCTGCTGATCACCAGCACGGTGATTCCGTTCTATGCGCACCTGCTGTTGGAGCGCACACGCAAGGCGTCGGAAGAAGCGGTGGCGGCGAATCTGGAGAAATCACGCTTTCTCGCTCAGGCCAGTCATGACCTGCGTCAGCCGATTCATTCCATTGGCTTGTTTACTGCTTGCCTGCGTGAGTCGCGCCTGGGCGAAGACGAGCGTCGGCTGGTGGATAACATCGATCGATCGCTGCTCAACGTTTCGCAGTTGTTCCGTTCGATCCTCGACCTCTACACCCTCGATAACGGTCGGGTCGAGGCGAAATGGCAAACACTGCACCTCGGTGAATGGCTCGCGGACATAGTCCGCCAACATCAGGAAGCAGCGCGTTGGGCGGGCGTCGAGCTGCGGCTGCGACCATGCAACCACTGGGTCAGAACCGATCCGGCACTGCTGGCGACCATGGTGCAGAACGTGCTCTCCAACTGTTTCAAATACGGCGCGCAGCGGCCGGTGCTGATTGGCGTGCGTAAACGCGGGGCAGGGTTGGCCATCGTCATCTACGACTGCGGCAACGGCATTGCCGAAGAGCATTTGCACAAGGTCTTCGAGGAGTTTTATCGGGTGCGGCAAGTGCGCGACAAAGACGTCGAAGGCGTGGGGCTGGGCCTGTCGATCATCAAGCGTCTGAGTGAACTGATCGGTGTGCAAGTGGCGCTGCGTTCACAGCTGGGACGCGGCACAACGGTGACCCTTGCCGGTTTGCTGATCGTCGCGGCGCCGCAGTCACTGTTCGTCCGCGATGAGGCGCGGCAGGTGGGTTTGCTGACGGGGCTGAAAGTGTGCCTGGTCGAGGATGACCGCAACGTGCTGCTGGCGACTTCAGCTTTGCTTGAGCGCTGGGGTTGTGTGGTGCAGGCCGAGTGGTCGGCTGAAGATCTGGTCACCGACTGCGACATCATCGTCGCCGACTATGACCTCGGCACCCATGCCACGGGTATCGAATGCATTGATGAAGTGCGCAGGCAGCGCGGCTGGGCCGTGCCGGCGATGATCATCACCGGGCACGACGTCGAGAAGATTCAGGCAGCCTTGCATGACCGCCAGATTGCGATTCTGTCGAAACCTGTGCGCCCGGCCGAGTTACGCGCGACGCTGCGCACCCTGCGTGATCGACAAGGCGAAGCGGTTGAACAGATGCTGTAAAGGCCGATGCAAACGGGCGGCTCAGGAGCTCGCCCGTTATTTCGCGGCGATTATTGTGGGCTGTTGAACTGGTCGGAATAGCTGCCGGTCATCAGCGCCGATGCCACGCGATCAGAACCGACTCCGACCCGGGAGTAGGCCACTCGGTTGACGCCGGTGCGGTCGGCCCCATCCGCAGCCAATGCTCCGGCACCGACACGATCAGCGCCATCGGCAGCCACAGCGCCGGCACCGACGCGATCAGCACCATCGGCAGCCACAGCGCCGGCACCGACGCGATCAGCACCATCGGCAGCCACAGCGCCGGCACCGACGCGATCAGCACCATCGGCAGCCACAGCGCCGGCACCGACACGATCAGCACCATCGGCAGCCACAGCGCCGGCACCGACACGATCAGCACCATCGGCAGCCACCGCGCCGGCACCGACACGATCGGCGCCATCGGCAGCCACCGCGCCCGCGCCGACACGATCAGCGCCATCGGCAGCCACTGCGCCCGCGCCGACACGATCAGCACCATCGGCAGCCACCGCGCCGGCGCCGACACGATCAGCGCCATCGGCAGCCACCGCTCCGGCGCCAACATGATCAGCCCCATCCGAAGCCAACGCCTGCGGTTGCGCTGCCCACACACTCGGCACTGCGACGCTGGCCGCTACCGCAAGAAGCACGCCTGACAATAACTTGTATTTCATGGTTTTCTCCACGACCCAGCAGCCAGAAAGCGATGAGATGTCGTCCGTTGCGTATGCCCGGCGAAGTGACTCATTGGCTTGGGTTTTACCTGGTTGGCGAAAGGCACGGGCACACCGAGCGGCGTGCGGGTGTCGAGATAATCCTGATCGAGCCGATTGAGTATAGGATCGGCCTCGGGAACTGCCACGGCGGGGAGATCGACGGACAAAAAAAGACGAAGCCCGCATTGCGCGGGCTTCTTCGTGCGGAGCTGTTTACATTCTTGCCAGTGCCTGAGCCAGATCGGCGCGCAGGTCTTCAATGTCTTCGACCCCCACCGACAACCGCACCAGCCCATCGCCAATCCCCAGCTTCGCGCGGGTTTCCGGCGGGATGGTCGCGTGGGTCATGATCGCCGGATGTTCGATCAGGCTCTCCACGCCACCCAGACTTTCCGCCAGTGCAAAGATCTGCACGTTCTCGAGAAAGCGCCGTGTGCCGGCCAGATCGCTGTTCAGATCAACAGAAATCATCCCGCCAAAACCACGCATCTGCCGCTTGGCCAGTTCATGCTGCGGGTGCGACTCAAGGCCGGGATAGTAGACACGCTTGACCTGCGGTTGCTGCTCCAGCCACTGCGCCAGATCCAGCGCGTTGCTGCAATGGCGTTCCATGCGCAGCGCCAAAGTCTTCACTCCGCGCAGGGTGAGGAACGCATCGAACGGCCCGGAAATTGCGCCGACGGCGTTTTGCAGGAAACCGAGTTTTTCCGCCAGTTCGGCGTCCTGCCCGACCACGGCAATGCCACCGATCACGTCGGAGTGGCCGTTGAGGTATTTGGTGGTCGAGTGCAGGACGATGTCGAAACCCAACTCCAGTGGGCGCTGGATGTAGGGGCTGGCGAACGTGTTGTCGGCCACGCAGATGATCCCGCGCGCGCGGCAGATGCGCGCGATTGCGGCCAGGTCCGACAGGCTCAGCAGCGGGTTGGTCGGGGTTTCGACCATGACCATGCGCGTGTCGTCCTGCAGCGAGGCTTCGAACGCCGACAGATCGGTCAGGTCGACGAAGCTGAAACGGTGCCCGGCACTGCGCTGGCGGACCTTGTCGAACAGGCGGAACGTGCCGCCGTACAAGTCATTGCCGGAAACGATGTGCGAGCCGGCGTCGAGCAGTTCCAGCACCGTGGAAATCGCCGCCAGCCCTGAGGCGAAGGCAAAGGCGCGGGTGCCGCCTTCCAGATCCGCGACGCAGCGCTCCAGGGCGAAACGCGTCGGGTTGTGCGAGCGGCCGTAGTCGAAACCCTTGTGTACGCCGGGGCTGTCTTGCAGGTAAGTCGAGTTGGCATAGATCGGCGGCATCAGCGCGCCGGTGGTCGGGTCCGGCTCTTGCCCGGCGTGGATCACCCGTGTGGCAAAGCCTTGGGATTTGGCGTCGTGCTGACTCATGCAAGGGATCTCCGTAATTGGTTGAGCATGTCGGTGCGGGTGATCAGGCCATGGAAGCCTGAGGCGTCGGCGATGATCGCGACGAGGCCACGGCTGAGCACCGATTCCAGATCGGCCAGGCTCGCAGCCGGGGCGAGGGTTTGCAGTTTGTCGGTCATTACACTCGACACCGACTGGCTGAAACGTGCGGCATCTTCGTGGACGCCGAGGAGGATGTCGGACTCGTCGATCACACCCACGAGTTGTTTGCCTTCGACCAGCACCGGCAGTTGCGAAACGTCCGCCAGACGCATGCGCTGGAAGGCCGTGAGCAGGGTGTCGTCCGGGCCGACGCTGATCACCCGGCCGTCCTCGAAACGCCGTGCAATCAAATCGCGCAGATCGCCGTAGCCCTTGCGTTGCAACAGGCCCTGATCGGTCATCCACTGGTCGTTGTAGACCTTCGACAGGTACCGCGTGCCGGTGTCGCAGACAAAGCTGACCACGCGTTTCGGCTCGGTCTGCTCGCGGCAATAACGCAGCGCGGCAGCGAACAGGGTGCCGGTCGATGAGCCGCCGAGAATGCCCTCGGCCTTGAGCAGCTGGCGGGCATGATCGAAGCTTTCCGCGTCGCTGATCGAGTAGGCGTGACGCACGCTGGAGAGGTCGGTGATCGACGGAATGAAGTCTTCGCCGATACCCTCGACCGCCCACGAACCGGGCGTCGACAAGGTGCCGTCGCGGCTGTATTGCGCCATTACCGAGCCGACGGGATCGGCGAGGACCATTTCCAGATCCGGCTGCACGCGCTTGAAGAAGCGACTCAATCCGGTCAGCGTGCCGGCCGATCCGACGCCGACGACAATGGCGTCCAGATCATGTTCGGTCTGCGCCCAGATTTCCGGTGCGGTGCTGCATTCATGGGCCAGCGGGTTGGCGGGATTGTTGAATTGGTCGGCGAAAAACGCGCCGGGAATGTCCTTGGCCAAACGCGCGGCGACGTCCTGGTAATACTCGGGATGGCCCTTGCCGACGTCAGAACGAGTGATGTGCACTTCGGCGCCCATGGCCTTCAAGTGCAGGACTTTCTCGGTGGACATCTTGTCCGGCACCACCAGCACCACACGATAGCCTTTGGCCCGGCCGACCAGCGCCAGACCCAGACCGGTATTGCCGGCAGTGGCCTCGACAATCGTTCCGCCCGGTTGCAGGCGGCCGTCACGTTCGGCAGCGTCGATCATCGCCAGACCGATACGGTCCTTGATCGAGCCGCCAGGGTTCTGCGATTCAAGTTTGAGAAACAGCGTGCACGGTCCGGTATCGAAGCGGGTGACCTGAACCAGCGGAGTATTGCCTATCAGCCCAAGCACGGCAGGGCGTGATTCCTTCGACATTTCTTCACCTCTTTATGGTGTTGATCGCGTTCCAATCGCGGGAAAAGACTCGCGTGCAACTTAGGCGCAGACATCCTCTCTCGCAACCTTTAATCCTTGGAAAATCCAGCCATTTGGATCTAACGATAGAACGAAAACTGGCATGTTGCCCTGAGGTGTCTGATCGTTCCCACGCTCCGCGTGGGACTGCAGCCGGGGACGCTCTGCGTCCCTACGGTCTGAAGATCGCAGCCTTCGGCAGCTCCTGTAGGGGGCTTCTGTGCATGAGTAGAACTTGTGATGATCTGGAATTTATTGAGTTTGTTTCATCAAGCACGGTTCCCGACAATACCGCCATCGAATAAGCATCTGGAGTTGTTTGTCATGGCACTGGCCCATTCCCTTGGATTTCCGCGCATCGGTCGCGACCGCGAACTGAAGAAAGCGCAAGAGGCGTTCTGGAAAGGAGAACTGAACGAGGCGGGCCTGCGTGACGTCGGGCGTGAGCTGCGCAAGGTCCATTGGGACTTGCAGAAAAACGCCGGCATCGACTTGCTGCCGGTCGGCGATTTTGCCTGGTACGACCAGGTGCTGAGCCACTCGCTGATGTTCGGCGTGATCCCCGAGCGTTTCCGTCCGCACGACGGCAAAGCCACGCTGCAGACCCTGTTCAGCATGGCCCGAGGCGTCAGCAATACTTGCTGCGGCGAAGGCCACGCTCAGGAAATGACCAAGTGGTTCGACACCAACTATCACTACCTCGTACCGGAATTCAGTGTCGACCAGCACTTCCACCTGGGTTGGGAGCAGCTGTTTGAAGAAACCGAAGAGGCCCGCGCGCTGGGGCACAACGTCAAACCGGTGATCCTCGGCCCGCTGACCTATCTGTGGCTGGGTAAAACCAAAGGCGCCGACTTCGACAAGCTCGATTTGCTTGACCGCCTGCTGCCGCTGTACGGCCAGATCTTCGCGCGGCTGGCGGCGTTGGGGGTGGAGTGGGTGCAGATCGACGAGCCGATTCTGGTGCTCGATTTGCCGCAGGACTGGAAGAATGCCTTCGAGCGCGCCTACAACCAGATCCAGCGCGATCCGCTGAAAAAACTGCTCGCCACGTACTTCGGTGGTCTGGAAGAAAACCTCGGTCTGGCGGCGAACCTGCCGGTCGACGGCCTGCACATCGATCTGGTGCGCGCGCCGGATCAATACCCGACCATTCTTGATCGTTTGCCGACTTATAAGGTGCTGTCGCTGGGTGTGGTCAATGGCCGCAACGTCTGGCGCTGCGATCTGCAAAACGCGCTGGCGACGCTGCGTCATGCCCATGAGCGTCTGGGTGATCGCTTGTGGGTGGCGCCGTCCTGCTCGTTGCTGCACAGCCCGGTTGATCTGGGCCGGGAAGACCAACTCGATGCCGAACTGAAAAGCTGGCTGGCGTTTGCCGTGCAAAAGTGCGAAGAGGTCGCCGTGCTCGCCCAAGCGGTCAGCGAGCCGGAAGCGCCACAGGTACTGCGCGCCCTGGCGCAAAGTCGTTCGGTACAAACCAGCCGCGCCGCCTCGCCGCGCATTCACAAACCTGAGGTGCAAACGCGGGTCGCGGCGATCACTGCCAGGGATGCGCAACGCCAATCGCCGTTTGCCCAGCGCATCGCCAAACAGCGCGGCAAACTTGATCTGCCGCTGTTTCCGACCACCACCATTGGTTCGTTTCCGCAAACGGCGGCGATTCGTCTGGCGCGTCAGGCTTACAAACAGGGCAAGCTCAGCGCCGCCGATTACACCGATGCGATGCACACGGAGATTCGCCACGCAGTGGAAATTCAAGAACGCCTCGGCCTGGATGTGCTGGTGCACGGGGAGGCCGAGCGCAACGACATGGTCGAATACTTCGCCGAACAGCTCGACGGCTATGTCTTCACCCGCTTTGGCTGGGTGCAGAGCTACGGTTCGCGCTGCGTCAAGCCAGCGGTGATTTTCGGTGACCTGAGCCGCCCGCAGGCGATGACGGTCGAGTGGATCCGTTACGCCCAGGGCCTTACCAACAAGGTCATGGAAGGCATGCTGACCGGCCCGGTGACCATGCTGATGTGGTCCTTCGCCCGCGAAGACGTCAGCCGCGAAGTGCAGGCTCGACAACTGGCGCTGGCCATTCGTGACGACGTGAATGATCTGGAAGCGGCAGGAATCAAAATCGTGCAGATCGACGAAGCGGCGTTCCGTGAAGGCTTGCCGTTGCGCCGGGCGCAGTGGCCGGCGTATCTGGAATGGGCAAGCGCAGCGTTCCGCCTGTGCGCCTCCGGCGTGCGCGACGAAACCCAGATCCACACGCACATGTGCTACAGCGAATTCAACGACGTGATCGAGTCGATCGCGGCGATGGACGCCGATGTCATCACCATTGAAACCTCGCGTTCGGACATGGAACTGCTCGAAGCGTTTGAAGCGTTTGCCTACCCGAACGACATCGGCCCCGGCGTGTACGATATTCACTCGCCACGGATTCCCGATGTGACGGAAATGGTTGGCTTGCTGCGCAAGGCGGCGGAGCGTATTCCGGTTGAGCGGCTGTGGGTCAATCCGGATTGCGGGTTGAAGACCCGAGGCTGGCCAGAGACCGAAGCGGCGTTGGTGCACATGGTCAGCGCCGCACGGCAACTGCGCAAAGAGTGGGCCTGACCCTTTACCGCCCTGGAATACATAACCCTGTGGGAGCGAGCCTGCTCGCGAAAGCGGTGTGTCAGTCGACATTAATGTTGGATGACCTGACGCCTTCGCGAGCAGGCTCGCTCCCACAGCATTCACATTCCCCCGACATTCACGGCAACACACAATCCCCTTGTGGGAGCGAGCCTGCTCGCGAAAGCGGTGTGTCAATCGACATCAATGTTGGATGACCTGACCCCTTAGCGAGCAGGCTCGCTCCCACAGAACTCGCGTTCTCCCCGTCATTCACGGCAACACACAAATCCTTTGTGGGAGCGAGCCTGCTCGCGAAAGCGGTGTGTCAGTCGACACCATGTTGGATGACTTGACGCCTTCGCGAGCAGGCTCGCTCCCACAGAAATCACATTCCCCCGTCATTTGCGGCAACACACAATCCCCTTGTGGGAGCGAGCCTGCTCGCGAAAGCGGTCTGTCAGCTACACATGCATCAAGCAAGGAAGCGCAATATCGGTGCACCATCGAACGGGTCCGTCAAATAGTGCGCCCTGACCCCGAAAGTCGTCTGTAAACGCTCCGGCGTCAGCACGTGCAGCGGTTCGCCAAGCGCGACCAGACGCCCGCGCTCCAGCACCGCCAGGCGATCGCACTTGAGCGCCTGATTGAGATCGTGCAAGGCGATCAACGTGGTCACCGGCAGTGCGCGCACCACTTGCAGAATGCTCAACTGATGCTGGATATCGAGGTGGTTGGCCGGCTCGTCGAGCAGCAGGATCTGCGGGCGCTGCGCCAGTGCGCGGGCGATGTGCACGCGTTGGCGTTCACCGCCGGAGAGGCTGCGCCAGAGGCGGTTGCGCAGGTGCACGGCGTCGACGTCGACCAGCGCTTGCTCGACGATTGCGTCATCTTCCGGCGACCACGGTTGCAGCGCCGACAACCATGGTGTGCGCCCCAGCGCCACGGCGTCGAACACGCGAATGCCATCGTCGGTATCGGCCTGTTGCTCAACCACTGCGAGTGTCTGCGCGATGCTGCGCCGTGACATCTTGCCCAGCGCCTGACCGTCGAGCTGCACATGGCCCACGCTCGGTTCACGCAACCCGGCCAGCAATTTGAGCAACGTGGATTTCCCCGAACCGTTCGGCCCGACAATGCCCAGGGTCTCGCCGCGCTGAACGTCGAGGCTGACACCGTTGAGCAACTCGGCACCGCGCACTTTGAAGCCCACACCCGCGCAACTCAGAACCGTGTTCATCGCGCCGATCTCCGGCCCACCAGAATCAGCGCGAACACCGGCGCGCCGACCAACGCAGTGATCACGCCGACCGGGATCACCTGACCCTTGATCAGGGTGCGCGACAGCACATCGGCGGCGATCAGAAACACCGCGCCGCCCAGCGCACTGGCGGGCAACAGACGCGCATGCCCCGTGCCGAGCAACAACCGCGCGGCATGGGGAATCACCAGGCCGACAAAACCGATCGAGCCGACAATCGACACCATCACCGCCGTCACCAGCGCGGCGCAGCCGATCAACAGAATCTGCACGCGGCGCACGGCAATGCCGAGGGAGGCTGCCGAGTCCGCGCCAAAGGTGAACGCATCCAAGGCTCGGCGATGCCACAGACAAACAACCAAGCCCAACACCGCCACCGGCACCGCCAGCCACACCGACGGCCAGCGTACGCCGCCGAGATTGCCCAGCAGCCAGAACATGATGCCGCGCGCTTGTTCGGAGCTGGCCGAGCGGGTGATCAGAAAAGCGGTGAGGGCGTTGAACAGTTGCGAGCCGGCAATCCCGGCCAGAATGATCTGCCCGGTGCCACTGGCCGAGCCGCTGACCCGTGCCAACAAAATCACCAGTACGAACGCGGTCACCGCGCCGGCAAAGGCACCGACCGACAATGAAATCGCCCCGGCGCCGACGCCAAGCAGGGCGACCATCACCGCGCCAGTCGAGGCGCCAGCAGAAATTCCCAGCAGATACGGATCGGCCAACGGATTGCGCAGCAGCGATTGCAGGATCACCCCGCACGTCGCCAGGCCGGCGCCGCAGGCCGCCGCGACCAGCGCGCGGGTCAGGCGATAGTTCCAGACGATGCCTTCGTCGATCGGGTCGAGCACATAACCGGCGCCCCACAGCTTGTTGGCCAGCACCTGCAACACTACGCTCGGCTCGATCGAAGTCTCGCCAATGGCCACGCCGCCAATCAGTGCGACCGACAGCGTCAACAGCACCAGCAGCAAACGGATCAGGCGTCTGCTCATGGCGACAGGTCGTAGCCGTTGATGGCGCTGGCCAGTTGTGCGAGGCCGTCGAAGGTGCGCAGGCTGGCCTGCATGGCCATGGCGTCAAGGATGATGATGCGGTTGTGCTTGACCGCGTCCATGTTGCGCGTCACCGGATCACTGCGCAGGAAGGCGAGTTTTTTCTGATAGTCGTCCGCCGGGAAACGTCGACGATCCATGCGCGCGATCACCAGAAATGTCGGGTTGGCCTTGGCGATGGTTTCCCAGCCGACGGTCGGCCATTCTTCATCCGACTCGACCACGTTGCGCACGCCGAGGGTGCTGAGCATGAAATCGGGAACGCCTTTGTGCCCGGCCACGAAAGGCTCGATGTCCATCTCGGCGCTGGAGAACCACACCAGGGCGCTGACGTCTTTGCGCTGCTGCTTTTTCGCCGTGGCGATCGACTGCGCGAGGCTGGCTTTGAGCTGGTCATTGAGCTGCTCGCCACGCGCCTGCACATCGAAAATCGCTGCGAGCTGGCTCACGGCTTTGTAGATGCTGTCGATGCGAAACGGCGCCAGCCGCGTGCCGTCCGAGCCGACGAGGTTGTCCTTGGCTTCGCAGTCGGAGGGCAGCAGATAGGTAGGAATCTTCAGTTCATGAAACTGCTCGCGGGTGCCGACCGCGCCTTGCGGGCCGACCATCCATTCCAGCTCGACGGCTACCAGTTCCGGGCGTTTGGCGATCACCGCTTCGAAACTCGGCTCGTTGTCGGCGAGGCGCTCGATCCTGTCGTTCTGCGCTTTGTATGTGCCCAGCACGTCGTTGAACCACAGTGAGGTGCCGACGACTTTGTCGCCCAGGCCCAAGGCATAAAGCATTTCCGTACCGGCCTGGCCGATGGTCACCGTGCGCGCGGGCGCGTGCTGAAAGGTCAGGCTGCTGCCGCAGTTCTCCACGGTCAGCGGATACGCAGTCGGCGACGCTTGCGCCAGGGCGCAAAGGCTCAGAGCGGTGAGCAGGGTGGCAACGCGGGGCAGCAGCATGGGGCAGTCTCCAGGGGAACCGTACGGGAGCGGGCGGGTACGGTTTGGAAACACACCTCGGGCGCGGTCGTGGAAACTGCGCAAGGCCGGCACGGGGAAAATACGCGCGGCACGATGTCCTTCCCGGACACCCCGCCGGTTAGTCAGTCACTGTGCCGGCAGGTCTCCTGACTGATGCGTCATCGCCACGCTCCGGCCTTCCCGGGATTCACCCAGTGGCAGTCGAGGAGCAGGCTCGGCACCTACAGTTGCGGGGGCAGTTCCGATTGATGCTGTGCAAGCATTTCGGATTCCCTATTAATTCCGTGTGGAAACCGGCGGCGGCATGGTAGTCGATTTGCACGGTGGAGGGGGAGGCGAATCTGCCACAGCGTCGATTTTGCCGTCGGCATTGCAATCGGCCGTATGCACTGATTAATATACGATCCATATACATTTCGTATCGGATACAAATATGGGCATCGTAAAAATTTCAGAGGACATGCACGAGAACCTGCGCATCTCCAGCAACGCCCTCAGCCGCTCGATCAACGCGCAGGCCGAGCACTGGATGCGCATCGGCATGCTCGCCGAGCTGCATCCCAACCTCGACCACAGCGCCATTTGCCGCCTGCTGATCCGCGCCGAACAGAACGGCGGACTGGATCTGCAACAACTGACTCAGGAAACCGTCAGCGCATGAGAAACCAGATCAAGATCAACACGCCGGCCGACATCGAAAAATCCCGCGCCGCCGGCAAACTCGCCGCCGAAGTGCTGGCGATGCTGGTGCCGCATGTGAAGGCCGGGGTGACCACCGATGAGCTGGACCGGTTGTGCAACGACTACATCGTCAATGTGCAGAAAGCCGTGCCGGCCAACGTCGGTTATCACGGCTTTCCGAAAACCGTCTGCGCGTCGGTCAACGATGTGGTGTGCCACGGCATTCCATCGGGTACGCCATTGAAAGACGGCGACATCGTCAACCTCGACATCGCGGTGATCAAGGACGGCTGGTTCGGTGATACCAGCCGCATGTATGTGGTGGGCGAGGCGACTCCTGAAGCGCAGCACCTGATCAAGACCACCTACGAAGCCATGTGCGCAGGCATCCGTGCAGTGAAGCCGGGCGCAACGCTGGGCGATATCGGTCATGCGATCCAGAGCCTGGCGGAGGCGGAGGGCTTCAGCGTGGTGCGCGAGTATTGCGGCCATGGCATCGGCAAGGTCTATCACGATGAACCGCAGATACTGCATTACGGCTTTCCCAATCAGGGCCTGAAACTCAAGGCCGGGATGATTTTCACCGTGGAGCCCATGCTCAATGCCGGCAAACGCCATGTGAAGAACATGCCGGATGGCTGGACCGTATTGACCAAGGATGGCTCCTTGTCGGCGCAGTGGGAGCATATGGTCGCGGTGACGGAGACCGGCTTCGAAATTCTCACCGCCTGGCCGGATGAGATTGAAGGGTACCGGGCCATTGGCTAATACCGTGTCGCCTGCTTGCCCTCACCCTAGCCCTCTCCCAATGGGAGAGGGGACTGACCGAGGTGTTGTTGCGAGATACGCCGACGTGCGATACCGAGTCGAACTTACATTTTGAACAGCATGAAGATCGGCTCCCTTTCCCCCTCGCCCCCCGTGGGGGAGAGGGCTGGGGTGAGGGGGTAGATCCAACTGACTCAGCGCAATCAGTGAGCACCGGCAGCCTTGTTCAGGTCGCTCTCGGTCCATTCGGTATAAACGCAAGCATCCGCCGTCGCCCAGCGCACCCGGACCGGATCGCCGGCCTTGAGTGGCATGCCTGCTGCCGACAGCGCTTTCACCGTCATCGAAGCCCCACCCGCAGTCACCACGCTGCACGTCTGGCTCTCACCGAGAAACAGCACCTCCACAACATTCGCCGATACTTCATTCCAACCCGCCGCCAGCGGCTCATCCAGCGCCTGCTGCGTACTCAGCGCCAAGGCTTTTTCTGGCCGCACCATCAGCAGCACATCCTGATCAGTGTGCAACCCGGACGTCAGCCGAATCGACAACGACTGACCCTCGAAACTCGCTGCCGCATTGCCTTGCGCCTTGAGCTTGAGGAAGTTCGAATTACCCAGAAACGACGCGACAAAGGCATTCGGCGGATTCTGGTAAAGGTCATAACCACTGCCCAGACCAACGATCTTGCCGTGGCTGAAAATCGCGATGCGTTGCGACAGCCGCATGGCTTCTTCCTGGTCGTGGGTCACGTACACGATGGTGATGCCCAGGCGCCGGTGCAGCTGGCGCAGTTCATCCTGCAAATCCTCGCGCAGCTTCTTGTCCAGCGCGCCCAGCGGTTCATCCATCAGCAGAATGCGCGGCTCGTAAACCAGCGCCCGGGCGATGGCGACACGTTGTTGCTGACCACCAGACAGTTGCGAAGGGCGGCGATGGGCAAACTGTTCGAGCTGCACCAGTTTGAGCATCGCATCGACGCGCTTTTCGCGCTCGGCCGTCGCCAGTTTGCGAATGGCCAGAGGAAAGGCGATGTTGTCGCGCACCGACAGGTGCGGGAACAGCGAGTAGCGCTGGAAGACCATGCCGATGTCACGCTTGTGCGGCGGCACGTTGACCAGCGACTGGCCGTTGACGAGGATCTCGCCGCTGCTCGGTGTTTCAAAACCGGCGAGCATCGACAGCGTGGTGCTTTTGCCCGAGCCGCTGGAGCCGAGGAAGGTGAGGAATTCGCCGTCCTTGATGTCCAGCGAGATATTGTCGACGGCAGCGAAATCGCCGTAGTGCTTGTTCAGGTTGCGCAGGCTGACCAGGGGTTTGTCGCTCTGCTGGGATGCGTCTTTGATCACGGCACTCATATCGTACTCCTGGGCGCTCAGGCGCTGATTTCGTTGCGCCGGCGCAGGGCGGCGGCGATCACCATGACCAACACTGACAGGCCGATCAGCAGCGTCGAAGCGACGGCGATCACCGGGGTCAGGTCCTGGCGCAGGGTGGTCCACATTTTCACGGGAAGGGTTTGCAGAGTCGGGCTCGCCATCATCACGCTGAGCACCACTTCGTCCCAGGAAACGAGGAAGGCGAAGAGGGCGCCGGCGACCATGCCCGGACGAATCGCCGGGAATGTCACCTTGAACACTGCTTGCAGGCGCGAGGCACCGCAGATCACCGCCGCGTCTTCAATCGACTGATCGAACAGCTTCAGCGAGTTGATGATCGAAATGATGGTGAACGGCAGCGCGACGATCACATGGCTGACGACGAAGGCGAACATGGTCCCGGTGTAGCCGAGCTTGAGAAACAGCGCATACACCGCCACGGCGATGATCACCAGCGGCACGATCATCGGCAGGGTAAACAGGCCGTAGAGCATCTCGCGGCCGGGAAAGCGCCCGCGCACCAGCGCAAACGCGGTCGGTAAACCGAGGGCCACGGCGCAGATCGTGGTCAGCACGGCAACCTTGAGGCTGGCGGCAGCGGCGTTCATCCAGTCGGGGTTGGAGAAAAACTGGCCGTACCATTTCAGCGTCCAGCCCGGTGGCGGGAACACCAGCCACTGCGAGGAGCCGAACGACAGCAGCACGATGAACACGATCGGCAACAGCAGGAACAGACCGATCAGCCCGGTAGTGGCGTAGAGGCCGAAACGCATGCGCCGGCTCATGGCATTGGGGGTCAGGAGCATGTCGGCTTACCTCGCGTTACTGGCGCCAACCGGGGATTCCGGTTGAAGCTTCAGGTAGAAGTAGAACAGCACCAGGGTGATTGCGATCAACAACGCGGCGCCGGCACTGGCCAGACCCCAGTTGAGGAACGATTGCACCTGCTGAATGATGAACTCCGGCAGCATCATGTTCTGCGCCCCGCCGAGCAGTGCCGGGGTGACGTAATAACCGAGCGACATCACGAACACCATCAAACCGCCGGACGACAGACCCGGCCGGCACAGCGGCAGGAACACCCGGAAGAAGTTGGTCCACGGACTGGCGCCGCAGATCGAACCGGCCTGCAGGATCATGGGGTCGATGGCCTGCATGGTTGCCTGCAACGGCAGCACGATGAACGGAATCATGATGTAGCTCATGCCGATCACCACGCCCGTGAGGTTGTGCACCATCTCCAGCGGTTGATCGCCGATGCCCATCGCCATCAGCGCCTTGTTGATCACCCCCGAGGCTTGCAGCAACACCAGCCACGAATAGGTGCGGGCGAGCAGGCTGGTCCACATCGACAGCAGCACGATGTTGAGGATCCAGCGCCCCCAGCCGCGCGGCACCAGGGTGATCGCCCAGGCCAGCGGAAAGCCCAGCAGCAGGCTGAACAGCGTCACCAGCCCGGCCACCGAAAAGGTGTTGAGCAGCACCCGCGCATAGGCCGAGTTGGCGAACAACTGTTCGTAGTTGCCGAGACCCGGCACAGGTTCCAGCACACCGCGCAGCAGCAGGCCAATCAACGGCGCGAGAAAGAACAGGCCGAGGAACAGCAGCGCCGGGACGAGGTTGCCGGCGCCGCGCCAGCGTTGCTTGAAAGCCGAACCGGCAGCGCCGGCGGCGCTCCCGGTGGCAGCGGAAGGACGGGGCGCAGTGGCCACGATTTTCATTTGACCAGCCATTCGTTCCACCGTGTCGCGATAGCCGGACCGTTCTTGGCCCAGTAAGCGAAATCAAGGGTGATCTGATCCTTGGCGTAAGCCGTCGGCAGGTTGGGGGCCAGCGTCGAATCCAGACGCTCCACACTGTCGAGGTTGACCGGCGCGTAGGCAGTCAGGTTGGAGAAGTCGGCCTGGCCTTTGGCGCTGCTGGCATTGGCGAGGAACTTCATCGCCGCATCTTTGTTTTTCGAGCCTTTGGGGATGACCAGAATGTCGGCCATGACCAGATTCTGCTTCCAGCTCACGCCGACCGGTGCGCCGTCTTCCTGCAAGGCGTGCACACGGCCATTCCAGAACTGGCCCATGCTCGCTTCGCCGGACGCCAGCAGTTGCTGCGACTGCGCGCCGCCGCCCCACCAGACGATGTCTTTCTTGATGGTGTCGAGTTTCTTGAAGGCGCGATCCAGATCCAGCGGGTAGAGCTTGTCAGCCGCAACGCCGTCGGCCAGCAGCGCCAGTTCGAGCACGCCGGGGCTTGGCCATTTGTACAGGGCGCGTTTGCCGGGCCAGGTCTTGGTGTCGAACAGCGCGCTCCAGTCCTGCGGCTTGTTGGCGCCGAGCTTGCCCTCGTTGTAGCCGAGGACGAAGGAGAAGAAGAACGAGCCGACGCCGTGATCGCTGACGAAACGCGGGTCGATCCTGTCGCGTTGAATGACTTTGAAATCGAGGGGTTCGAGCAGGCCTTCAGCGGCGGCGCGCAGGGCGAAATCAGCTTCGACATCGACCACGTCCCACTGCACGTTGCCGCTTTCGACCATGGCCTTGAGTTTGCCGTAGTCGGTGGGGCCGTCCTGGACGACGGTGATGCCGCTGGCCTTGCTGAACGGATCGGCCCAGGCCTGTTTCTGCGCATCCTGGGTGCTACCGCCCCAGCTGACAAAATTCACGCTTTCGGCAGCCATTGCAGCCTGGCCGGTAACGCTGAGCAGTCCCGCGAAAAAGATCGCGGTTGCAGCTTTGTTCAACACCATGTTCACGCCCTCATTGTTGTGTTTTTGAGCGGGCCTTGCGTTGTTGCCCGCCTGTCGGGAGCAGTAGCTGGACGGTTTTTTGGTCCGTCCGGTCTATGGAATATCATATTATGGTATTCCAAACTTTGTGCAAGCACTTTGCCTTACCGGTTATCTGGCCGGTTGGTTTTTTTGAGCCGTTCGGCCTGAGATATTTGTGAATGTTAGATCCAGCCCTCACCCCAGCCCTCTCCCAAGGGGAGAGGGGGAAAGGGAGCCGATCTTCATGCTGTTCAAAACCGAGCCCGATTCGGTAATGGGAAAGGAGTGGATCCGTGTGCTGCTCAAAGCTGAGTTCGACTCGGTATCCCCAGTCGATGTATAGCGACCGGTCAACGCGGTCGGCTCCCTCTCCCTCTGGGAGAGGGCTGGGGTGAGGGCGGCGTCATTCAGTGAACGGAATGCTCTCAACCACCTCAAGGTCATACCCGGTCAGCCCCGCATACTTCAGCGGTGGGCCAAGGTGGCGCAGCTTGCCCACTCCCAGATTCTGCAGAATCTGCGCCCCAGTCCCGACCTCGGAATAAATCCGCGACTGCGAACGGCTGAACTGCCGTGGCGGCTGTGTCAGCTGCGGCACGCGCTCGAGCAACGCCTGCGACGATTCATGATTGGCCAGCACCACCACAACCCCATGACCTTCCGCCGCGACCCGTTGCAGCGCCGCCCACAGCGTCCAGTTCGTCGGCCCGCTGTACTCGGCGCCGACCAGATCGCGCAGCGGATCGATCACATGCACGCGCACCAGGGTCGGCTCTTCACGGCGCAGGTCGCCCATGACCATCGCCATGTGCACACCGCCTTCGATGCGATCTTCGAAGGTGATCAAACGGAAGGTGCCATGCACCGTCGGCAGCTCACGTTCGCCGATGCGTTCGATGGTGTGCTCGGTGCTCAGGCGATAGTGGATGAGGTCGGCGATGGTGCCGATCTTGATCCCGTGCTTGCGCGCGAACTGCTCCAGATCCGGGCGGCGGGCCATGGTGCCGTCGTCGTTCATCACTTCGACGATCACCGAGGCGGGGGTGAAACCGGCCAGACGCGCCAGATCGCAACCGGCCTCGGTGTGCCCGGCGCGGGTCAGCACGCCACCTTCCTTGGCGCGCAACGGGAAGATGTGGCCGGGCTGCACCAGGTCTTCGGCGCGGGCATTCGGCGCGACCGCGGCGGCAACGGTGCAGGCCCGGTCGGCGGCAGAAATGCCGGTGGTCACGCCAACTGCCGCTTCGATCGACACGGTAAATGCAGTGCTGAACACACTGCCGTTGGCGGGTACCATTTGCTCCAGGCCCAGACGCTGACAATGTTCGTCGGTCAGGGTCAGGCAGATCAGCCCGCGTGCCTCGCGGGCCATGAAGCTGATAGCCTCCGGTGTGCAACGATCAGCGGCCAGCAGCAGGTCGCCTTCGTTCTCGCGGTCTTCGTCATCGACCAGCAGGACCATTTTGCCGAGGCGATAATCTTCGATGATTTCTTCGATGCTGTTGAAGGCCATGCTGGACTCTCAGGGTTCGTTGGAAATATATTGGTATACCATAATACAAAATCAACAAAGAGGTCACTATGAAGGCGTACTGGATTGCACATGTGGATATAGCCGATGCCGAGCACTACAGCCAATACACCCAGCGCACCCCGCAGGCGATTGCCGCATTCGGCGGCAAGTTTCTCGCCAGAGGCGGGCGCAGCGAAGCGATGGAAGGACGGCAGACGCCACAGCGCACGGTGATCATCGAGTTCGAGAGCTACGAAACAGCCGTGGCGTGCTACCGCTCGGCGGCGTATCAGCAGGCGAAAAGTTATCGCGAGGACTGGGCGAGGGCGGAGATCATTATCGTTGAAGGCATCGCCCCAGCTTAAGCAACACCACGTCCCCCTGTGGGAGCGAGCCTGCTCGCGAAAGCGGTATTTCATTCAACATTTGTATCGACTGGCACGACGCTTTCGCGAGCAGGCTCGCTCCCACAGGGGTATAGGTGGTGATCAGCGGATGAAGTGAATCTTGCCGCTGTCATCATTGCCCATGTAAATCCCGTAAACCCCGGCCTGGCGCTCTTCGATATAGCGCTCGAGGATCTGCCGGATCGCCGGGTAGTAGATCTGCTCCCACGGAATCTCTTCCGGGGCGAAGAACTTGTAATCCATGGTCTCCGGCCCGTACTGCCCGGTGATTTCCAGGGCGATGGCGCGGAAGATGATGTACACCTCGCTGATCTTCGGCACGCTGAAAATCGAATACGGCGAGACGATTTCCGCACGCACGCCGCTTTCTTCCCAGACTTCGCGCAGCGCCGCCTGTTCGGTGGTCTCAAAGCTTTCCATGAAACCGGCCGGCAGGGTCCAGGTGCCGGGGCGCGGGGGGATCGCCCGTTGGCACAGGAGGTATTTGCCGTCCTGCTCAATGATGCAGCCGGCAATGATCTTCGGATTGACGTAGTGGATGTAGCCGCAGCCGCGGCACATCAGGCGCTCGTGCGTATCACCCGGCGGCGTCTGCTGACCGAGGTCAGGGCCACCGCATTTCGGGCAAAAGCTCGGGCTGAACATGTCATTGACCTATGCGGGGTTCTTTCAGCGCGATCGGCAGGGTGATCGCCGGGGTGCCTTTGACGGCGACGCCGGTTTCTTCCTGTTTGCGCTTGAGGTAATCGAGGGCCACGGCAGCCGCTGCGCGGACGTGATCGACACAGGCCTGATGCGCCGCCAGCGGATCACCGCTCTTGATCGCCTCGACCATTTTTTCCATCTCGTGATTACTTGCGCCGCGTCGGTTTTCCTGGGAGACCGAGGTCGCGCGCAGATAGCTGATGCGCGCCTGCAACTGGCGCAATTGCGTGGCGGCGACATGGTTGCCCGAGCCTTCGAGCAGCACGTCGTAGAAACCCTGCACCGAGTCGATGACCTGTTGCAGCTCGCCGTCCTTCAACGCCTTGCGGTTGTCATCGAGGGCTTTTTCCAGGGCTTTGATGTCTTTGGCTTTGGCGCGCAAAGTGAAAAGCTGCACGATCAGGCCTTCGAGCACACAACGCAATTCGTAGATATCGACGGCGTCGTCGAGGGTGATGATGGCTACGCGCGGGCCTTTGGCGTCGGCGAACTCCACCAGGCCTTCGGATTCAAGGTGACGCAAGGCTTCGCGCACCGAGGTGCGGCTGACGCCGAGGCGATCACACAGGTCGCGTTCGACCAGGCGATCACCAGGCATGAGCTGGAAATTCATGATCGCGCTACGCAGTTTGTCCAGCACGATTTCGCGCAGGGTAACGGGGTTGCGATTGACCTTGAAGCTGTCGTCGAGTGGCTGGCGTTTCATGGGGTCCGCTCTTGAGCTTGGCTGTCCATGCCAGACGGGCATCAAAACAGCCGAGGGTTAACTGGAGGCCTCGGCGTCGGCTTCGGCAAAGGCTTCACGAGCCAGCCGGAAACTGTCCACGGCCGCCGGAACGCCGCAATAAATGCCGACCTGAAGCAGAATTTCGCGTATTTGCTCACGACTCAGGCCGTTACGCAAGGCGCCACGCACATGCAGCTTGAGTTCATGCGGGCGGTTGAGCGCCGAGATCATTGCCAGGTTGATCATGCTGCGCTCCTTGAGCGACAGACCCTCACGCCCCCAGACATGGCCCCAGCAGTATTCAGTGACCATTTCCTGCAGGGGGCGGGTGAAGTCGTCGGCGTTCTCGATCGAGCGTTGCACGTAGGCTTCGCCCAATACCTGGGTACGGATCTGCAGGCCTTTTTCGTACTTTTCGTTACTCATCATTCCTCCAATCACCACAGATCCCCTGTGTAGGAGCTGCCGAAGGCTGCGATCTTTTGATCTTGCTTTTAAACATCAAAGGCAAAAGATCGCAGCCTTCGGCAGCTCCTACAGGGGGATTTGTGTGAATCCGTCAGGTCAAGGTGGGCAACGCGCCCAACTTGCCCTTGTGATAAATCATCGGCGTCACCGGTTGCTCGGGCAGGATCAGGTTTTTCACTGCGCCGACAATGATCGCGTGATCGCCGCCGTCGTATTCACGCCACAACTCGCACTCGATGATCGCCGTGGCCTTGGCCAGAATCGGGTTGCCCAGGTCGCTCAGGTGCCACTCGATACCCTTGGCCTTTTCCTTGCCCTTGCCGGCGAAAGCGTAGGCTTCGGCGGTCTGCTCGGCGGAGAGCAAATGGATCGCGAATTTCTTGCTGTCGCGCAGTACCGGGTAGGTGTCGGACGCGTAGTTGGGGCAGAACAGCACCAGCGCCGGGTCGATCGACAGCGCGCTGAACGCGCTGGCGGTGATGCCGACGATGCCGCCGTCCGGGTCAAGGGTCGTGACCACCGTGACGCCGGACGGGAAAGAGCTCATGACGTCTTTGTAAATGCCGGGTTCGATCATTTCGCAGGACTCCTAGCGCATCACAAACGGATCAGGCATTGGCGCCTGGGAGAGGTTGATCCACACCGTTTTCAGTTCGGTGTAGGCCAGCACCGAGTCGATGCCGCTTTCGCGTCCATAGCCACTGTTCTTGAAGCCGCCGATCGGCGCCATCGCCGAGACTGCGCGGTAAGTGTTGACCCAGATAATTCCCGAGCGCACATCACGCGCCAGACGATGGGCGCGGCCCAGGTCACGGGTCCAGATGCCGGCGGCGAGGCCGAACTGCGAGTCGTTGGCGATCGCCAGTGCTTCGGCTTCGTCCTTGAAACGAATCACCGAGGCGACCGGGCCGAAGACTTCTTCCTGCATGATCTTCATCGAATTGCGATCGCACTCGAACAGCGTCGGCTCGTAGAACCAGCCTTCGCCGAGATCCGCCGGACGCTTGCCACCGGTGCGCAAACGCGCGCCTTCAGCGATCGCATCGGCGACCAGACCTTCGACCACCGCCAGTTGCTGCGCGGTGGCCATCGGGCCCATTTCACTGTTGTCTTCCTGTGGGTTGCCGATGCGGATGCGTTGGGCGCGTTCGACCAGACGATTGACGAACTCGTCGTAGATTTCGTCCTGTACCAGCAAACGCGAACCGGACACGCAACTCTGCCCGGACGCGGCGTAGATCCCGGCAATCGCGCCGTTGATCGCACTGTCCAGATCGGCGTCGGCGAAAATGATGTTCGGCGACTTGCCGCCCAGTTCCAGCGACAGCTTGGCGAAGTTTTCGGCGCTGCTGCGCACTACATGCCGAGCCGTGGCCGCGCCGCCGGTGAAGGCGATCTTGCGGATCAGCGGATGGCGGGTGAGGGCGGCGCCGGTGCTCGGGCCGTAACCGGTAACGACGTTGACCACGCCCGGCGGAATCCCGGCTTCGAGGGCCAGGCGTGCGAGCTCAAGAATGGTCGCCGAGGCGTGCTCGGACGGCTTGATCACGATGGTGTTGCCGGCGGCGAGGGCTGGGGCCAGTTTGATCGCGGTCAGGTACAGCGGGCTGTTCCACGGAATGATCGCGGCGACCACACCCATGGCTTCGTGCACGGTATAGGCAAACAGGTCGGGCTTGTCCAACGGCAGGGTGCCGCCTTCAAGCTTGTCGGCCAGGCCTGCGGTGTAGTGGAAGAACTCCGGCAGATAGCTGACCTGGCCACGGGTTTCGCGGATCAGCTTGCCGTTGTCGCGGCTTTCCAGCTGCGCCAGGTGTTCCTTGTTTTCTGCGATCAGATCACCGAGGCGACGCAGCAGTTTGCCGCGCGCAGTGGCGGTCAGGCCGCGCCAGGCCGGGCTGTCGAAGGCATTTTGCGCTGCTTGCACGGCGCGTTCGACGTCCGCTTCATCGGCGTCGGGCAGTTCCGCCCAGGCTTGCGCGGAGGCCGGGTTGAGGCTTTCGAAGGTCTTGCCGGAGAGGGCGTCGACCCAGTCTCCGCCGATGCACATCTGGAAGCGTGCGAGTGTCATGCAACGATCCCCTTTATATGGTTTTGTCGGGAGTGTGCGAACTGAAGAAATTCCAGCAGCATCTGATTGACCAGACGCGGCGACTCTACCGGCATCATATGCCGTTGCTCGGGCAGCACGGCAACCTTCGCGCCGGGGATGCGTCGGGCCAGTTGCTCGGCCATTTCCGGGGTCGAACCGGGGTCGAGTTCGCCGGTGGCGATCAGCGTCGGTGCCTGAATGCTGCTCAGGTCGTCGGCGCGGTACATGTCCTGGGTGGCAAACAATTCATAAGTGGTCAGGTAGCCCTGCGGATCGTTGTTGGCCAAGGTCTGGCGCAACGCGGCGATCTGCGCCGGGTTGGCCGCCTGATATTCACGGCTGAACCAGCGTGACAGGGCGGCTTCGGCGTTGGCGTCCGGGCCGTGTTCGGCAGCCTGCGCAGTGCGGGCAATCACGCCGGCCCGCTGTTCTTCGCTGCGGTTGAACACGCTGTTCAGCACCACCAGGCTTTGCAGGCGCTCCGGGTAATGCAGGGCGAAGGCCCGCGCGACCAGGCCGCCCATGGAGAAACCGATCACCGCTGCCTGGGGCAGATTGAGGTGATCGAGCAGCTCGAGCAACTGATCGGCGTAACCGAGCAGGTCGGTGCCGCTGGCCGGGCGCGGGCTGGCGCCGTGGCCGAGCATGTCGTAGGCGATCACCTGGTACTGGCTGGCGAGGCCGACAATCTGCCCGCCCCACATTTCTTTGTTCAGGCCCACGCCGTGGATCAATACCACGGGCTGGCCTTGGCCGGTCGCCAGGTAACTGGTGCCAGCCGGGGTGAGTTCAGCGGTGAGCCGAATCATGGAGCGCTCCTGCAATGCCTTTCTTGTTGTGATTACTGGGCTTTTTCGGCGGCCAGTTCTTCCAGATCGATGTAGCGGTTGCCGATGCGCGGGTGCAGGCGGCCACCGTCGGCGCAACCCAGCACGACGACGATTTCGTCAGCACGCGGCGCGTCTTCGATCTGCATTTCCAGGGTGATGTAGTGCGAACGCAGGCCTTCGTCGTCCTTGTGCATCATCGGGATCTGAATCGACGTGCCCGGACCGCCGCGCTTATTGGTGAAGCTCAGGTAGCTCTTGGCTTTCACCGCTTCGCGATAGTGATTGCCGAAGCGCAGGGTGTGGATCACCGCCGACGCGTGCTCGATCTCGCCGTCAGCGCCGACCACCGCCGCTTTGCCGTAGGCCTCGATCTTCTCGGCGCCACCAATGATGCCCACCAGGCGCTCGACCATCATGGCGCCGAGGTCGGAGCAGTTGGCGCGGATCTGCGGCTTGAGGTCTTCGACAAAACCGTTGCCCACCCAAGGGTTCTTCATCACCACGGCGAGGCCGACCATGGTCACCGGCTTGTCAGTAGCCTTGCCGCCTTCAATGAAGGTTTCTTCGACATAGCTGACGATCTTGCGAATTTCGAAACTCATGAGCTGCTCCGTTGGGGGATTGAGAGTGTCTGTGCGTCTGATGGTATACCATAATACCGATCCTGCAAGTCCCTCTGATGAGATTTGCCTCATCACCCCGGCGAATGGTCATGTATTCAAATCCCGCACTCACCACGAACCCCTGTGGGAGCGAGCCTGCTCGCGAAGGCGGTGTATCAGTCACCCTGTTTATTGGCTGACCCACCGCTTTCGCGAGCAGGCTCGCTCCCACAGGGAAAATGATGGGTTACAGAGAGCCGCTTTCGGTTAACAAAAGATAACGCGGCGCCGATTGTCAGACATTTGCAAAGCCCGATAGGATGAGCCAGCTTCCGAAGGGGCTCTGGATTGCGGGTTTCAGGACTATGCTTCTGAAACGCCACTAGCCGAGCACCCTTGCGGCGCCCTTGAAGGCCTGATGGCCCAACAATAATAAATAGGGGAAGGTCTATGAGTCGTTGCCGCCCGCCGGCGTTACGCAACACCGCGTTGCTGGCCACAGCACTCTCGCTGCTGGGCTTTGCCATGTTATCGGCACCTGTGTTTGCCGCCGAGGCCCCGGCTGATGTGGTCTATGCCACCGAATCGGCCAAGGCCGCGAAAAGCCTGATTCTTGATGTCGTCCACGCTGGCGCGCGTCTGGTCGCGGTCGGCGATCGCGGGCACATCGTCTATTCCGATGACCAGGGCAAAACCTGGACCCAGGCCAAGGTGCCAACCCGGCAACTGCTCACCGCCGTGTATTTCGTCGACGACAAAAACGGTTGGGCCGTGGGCCACGACGCACAGATTCTCGCCAGCGCAGACGGCGGTCTGACCTGGACCAAACAATTCGAAGACCTCGCACGCGAATCGCCGCTGCTCGACGTCTGGTTCAAGGACGCCAGCAGCGGCTTTGCCGTGGGCGCCTACGGCACGCTGCTGGAAACCACCGACGGCGGCAAAAACTGGGAAGACGTCAGCGATCGCCTCGACAACGAAGACCAGTTCCACCTCAACGCCATCGCCGCCGTGAAAGACGCCGGGCTGTTCATCGTCGGCGAGTCCGGCAGCATGTTCCGCTCCGCCGATGACGGCCAGACCTGGGAAAAGCTTGAAGGCCCGTACGAAGGTTCGCTGTTCGGCGTGATCGGCACGGCGCAGCCGCAGACCCTGCTGGCGTACGGCTTGCGCGGCAATCTTTATCGCTCCACTGATTTCGGCAGCAACTGGGAGCAGGTCGAACTCAAAGCCGCCCGCGGTGCGCTGGAGTTCGGCCTGTCCGGCGGCACGCTGCTGGAAGACGGCTCGATCGTCATCGTCGGCAACGGCGGCTCGGTGATCAGCAGCAGCGACAACGGCGAAACCTTCAGCGTGTTCAACCGTCCGGATCGCATTTCGCTGTCGTCGGTCACCGCCGCCGGCAACGGCAACCTGATTCTGACCGGGCAGGGTGGCTTGCACATCACCCAGCCAAACGGTGCCGAGACCAATAACAAGAAGGCGGGGCTATGACTTCCTTGATCACTCCTCAGCAGGAAAAGGCGACGGTTCTCGAGCGCCTGATCTTCAACAACCGTCCGGCCGTGATCCTGATCTGCCTGGTGGTGAGCATTTTCCTGTTCTGGCAGGCCACGCTGATCCGGCCGTCGACCAGTTTTGAAAAAATGATCCCGCTGCAGCATCCCTTCATCGAAAAAATGATGGAGCACCGCAACGATCTGGCGAACCTGGGCAACACCGTGCGTATTTCGGTGGAAGCCACCGACGGTGACATCTTCTCCAAGGAGTACATGGAGACCCTGCGCCAGATCAACGACGAAGTGTTCTACATTTCCGGCGTCGATCGTTCCGGCCTCAAATCGCTATGGAGCCCGAGCGTACGCTGGACCGAGGTGACCGAAGAGGGTTTCGCCGGCGGTGAAGTGATTCCGCAGAGCTACAACGGCTCCCAGGACAGCCTCGATCTGCTGCGCAACAACGTGCTCAAGTCCGGCCAGGTCGGGCGTCTGGTGGCCAACGACTTCAAGTCGAGCATCGTCGACATCCCGCTGCTCGAGGCCTATCCGGACCCGCAGGATCAGGGCAAGTTGCTGGCGCTGGACTATCGCCAGTTCTCCCATGAACTCGAAGACAAGATCCGCAACAAGTTCGAAGCGCAGAACCCCAACATCAAGATCCACATCGTCGGTTTCGCCAAGAAAGTCGGTGACCTGATCGACGGTCTGGTGATGGTGGTGCTGTTCTTCGGGGTCGCCTTCGTCATCACCCTGATTCTGCTGCTGTGGTTCACCAACTGCCTGCGCAGCACCATTGCGGTGTTGAGCACGACGCTGGTGGCGGTGGTCTGGCAGCTCGGCTTGATGCACTTCTTCGGCTTCGGGCTCGACCCGTATTCGATGCTGGTGCCGTTCCTGATTTTCGCCATTGGCATCTCCCACGGCGTGCAGAAGATCAACGGTATCGCCCTGCAATCCAGCGAGGCCGATAACGCGCTGACCGCTGCACGGCGCACCTTCCGCCAGTTGTTCCTGCCGGGGATGATCGCGATTCTGGCCGATGCGGTGGGCTTCATTACCCTGCTGATCATCGACATCGGGGTGATCCGTGAACTGGCCATCGGCGCGTCCATCGGCGTTGCGGTGATCGTGTTCACCAACCTGATCCTGCTGCCGGTGGCGATTTCCTATGTCGGCATCAGCAAGCGCGCGATTGCCAAGAGCAAGAAGGACGCCAACCGCGAACACCCGTTCTGGCGCCTGCTGTCGAACTTCGCCAGCCCGAAAGTCGCACCGATTTCGGTAGCGCTGGCGCTGATCGCCTTCGGTGGCGGCCTCTGGTACAGCCAGAATCTGAAGATCGGCGACCTCGACCAGGGCGCGCCGGAACTGCGTCCGGACTCGCGTTACAACAAGGACAACAACTTCATCATCAGCAACTACTCGACCAGTTCCGACGTGCTGGTGGTGATGGTCAAGACCAAGGCCGAAGGCTGCTCGCGCTACGAAGCCATGGCGCCGATCGATCAGCTGATGTGGAAGATGCAGAACACCGAGGGCGTGCAGTCGGCGATCTCGCTGGTGACCGTGTCCAAGCAGATGATCAAGGGCATGAACGAGGGCAACCTGAAATGGGAAACCCTGTCGCGCAACCCGGACGTACTGAATAACTCGATCGCCCGCGCCGATGGCCTGTACAACAACAGCTGCTCGCTGGCGCCAGTGCTGGTGTTCCTCAACGATCACAAAGCTGAGACCCTCGATCGTGCGGTCAACGCGGTGCAGGAGTTCGCCAAGGAAAACAACAAGGACGGCCTGGAATTCATCCTCGCCGCCGGTAACGCCGGGATCGAAGCGGCCACCAACGAAGTCATCAAACAGGCTGAGCTGACCATCCTGATTCTGGTGTACATCTGCGTGGCGGTGATGTGCATGATCACCTTCCGCTCATGGGCAGCGACCCTGTGCATCGTCCTGCCGCTGGTGCTGACCTCGGTACTCGGCAACGCGCTGATGGCGTTCATGGGCATCGGCGTGAAAGTCGCGACGCTGCCGGTGGTGGCGTTGGGCGTGGGGATTGGCGTGGACTACGGCATCTACATCTACAGCCGCCTCGAGAGTTTCCTGCGTGCCGGGCTACCGTTGCAGGAAGCCTATTACCAGACGCTGAAGTCGACCGGTAAAGCGGTGCTGTTCACCGGCCTGTGCCTGGCGATCGGCGTGTGCACCTGGATCTTCTCGGCGATCAAGTTCCAGGCCGACATGGGCCTGATGCTGACCTTCATGCTGCTGTGGAACATGTTCGGTGCGCTGTGGCTGCTGCCGGCGCTGGCCAAGTTCCTGATCAAGCCTGAGAAGCTGGCGGGGCAGAAGGGCAATTCGCTGTTTGCCCACTGATCTGACAGGCTGAAACGACAAAGCCGCAACCTTTGGGGGTTGCGGCTTTTTTTGTGCTTCAAGATCAAGAGCCCCTCACCCTAGCCCTCTCCCGGAGGGAGAGGGGACTGACCGCGGTGTCTCTCGCCATACACCGACCTGAAAGATCGAGTCGATTATGGATTCAAAGCAAATCACTGGACCTGCAATACCAAGCGATGTTGGATTCAGCGCAAATCGTTCAAGTCGGCGTAAATCTCAAATATCCCCCAATCGGTCCCCTCTACCTCTGGGAGAGGGCTAGGGTGAGGGCAAGCAGTCTCAAGCGTTAAGTGAGTTCAGCTCCAAGCACCACACTCAACGCACTGCGCGCATCATCCAGCTGCACCAACGTGGCATGCCGGGCCCCCAAGGCATCGCGGTTCTCGATCGCGGTCAGGATCGCCTTGTGTCTTGGCAACGCCAGTTCATGCAGATTCGGCCGCTGATTGGAATGCTTCAACGCCTCGGCGATCGCTACCGCCAACATGTTGCACAGGTTCGCCAGCAGGTCATTGTGCGTGGCATCGGCGATGCGGCTATGGAAATCCAGATCCGGCTGCAACAGCGCTTCCGGGGTCGGCGCGGCTTCCATGCGTTGGTAGGCTTCGTTGATCGCGGCGATGTCGGCATCGGTCGCATGCTGAGCGGCGAGGGCGGCGGCGGCCGGTTCGATGATGCTGCGCACGCTGGTCAGCACGTTGAAGAATTCATTCTGTGGGCTGCTTTGCATCAGCCAGTGCAACACGTCCGGATCGAGCATGTGCCATTCGCGGCGCGCCTTGACCACGGTGCCGACGCGCGGTTTGGAATACACCAGCCCCTTGGCCACCAGCACCCGCGTGGCTTCGCGCAACACCGGCCGACTGACCGCGTACTCCTCGCACAGCAGGGCTTCGGCGGGCAGTTTGTCGTCGGGCAAAAAGCGTCCGGAGACGATCTGCATGCCCAGTTCCTGGACGATGCGCGAGTGCATGCTTTTACGGTCGGAAGGTTTGCGGTAATCCATGGGGAGTGGCGCGATCCTGAGCGATGGAGATGCCGCGCATCATAGCAGGCACGGCACAGATTTGAGGCGATACGCAAAAGCAACTGTGGGAGCGAGCCTGCTCGCGAAGGCGGCATATCAGTCAAATAGATGTCGACTGACACTCCCTCTTCGCGAGCAGGCTCGCTCCCACAGGGGAACTGCGCTGTCAGTGTGAGTGACGAGGAACCTCGGCACCCCGGCAGCCCACCAGGAAGTCAAAGTCGCAACCCTGATCCGCCTGCAGCACGTGGTCGATGTACAGCTGACGATAACCGCCCACCAACAACTGCTGCGGCGCTTGCAGATCGGCCATGCGCGCGGCCAGTTCCGCGTCCGGAATGTCCAGATGCAAACGGCCGCTGGCGCAATCGAGCTCGATCCAGTCGCCTTCCTTAACTGCCGCCAAAGGCCCGCCGGCTGCGGCTTCCGGGGCGACGTGCAAAACCACCGTGCCGTATGCGGTGCCGCTCATGCGTGCATCGGAAATACGCACCATGTCGGTCACGCCTTCTGCCAGCAGCTTGGCCGGCAGGCCCATGTTGCCGACTTCAGCCATGCCCGGATAACCCTTCGGCCCGCAGTTTTTCATCACCAGAATCGAATCCTTATCGACGTCCAGCTCCGGATCGTTGATCCGCGCCTTGTACATGTCGAAGTTCTCGAACACCACCGCGCGACCGCGATGCTGCATCAGTTCAGCAGTGGCGGCGGACGGCTTGAGCACCGCGCCCAACGGCGCCAGATTGCCGCGCAACACGCAGATGCCACCGTCAGCGCGAATCGGATTGTCGAGGGTGCGGATCACTTGGTCTTCGCCGTAGATCGGCGCGTCCTTGGTGTTCTCGCCGATGGACTTGCCGTTGACGGTCAGTGCGTTCGGGTTGGGGATCAGATTGGCTTCACCCAGGCGGCGCAGTACCGCTGGCAAACCACCGGCGTAGTAGAACTCTTCCATCAGGAAACGCCCGGACGGTTGCAGGTCGACGATGGTCGGCATGCCGCGACCGATGCGCGTCCAGTCGTCCAGATCGAGCTCGACGCCGATGCGCCCGGCGATGGCTTTCAAGTGGATCACGGCGTTGGTCGAACCGCCGATGGCAGCGTTGACACGAATAGCGTTTTCGAAGGCTTCCTTGGTGAGGATCTTCGACAGTTTCAGGTCTTCACGCACCATCTCCACCGCACGCATGCCGGACATGTGCGCCAGCACATAACGGCGTGCATCTACGGCCGGAATCGCGGCGTTGTGCGGCAGCGAAGTGCCCAGCGCTTCAGCCATGCACGCCATGGTCGACGCGGTGCCCATGGTGTTGCAGGTGCCCGCCGAACGCGACATGCCGCCCTCGGCCGCGAGGAAGTCATCGATGGTGATGGTGCCGGCCTTGACCTGTTCGCTGAGCTGCCAGACCACGGTGCCGGAACCGATGTCCTTGCCCTTGTGCTTGCCGTTGAGCATCGGCCCGCCGGTGACGACGATGGCCGGCACGTCGCAACTGGCCGCGCCCATCAGCAATGCTGGAGTGGTTTTGTCGCAACCGGTGAGCAGCACGACGCCGTCGATCGGGTTGCCGCGAATCGCTTCTTCAACGTCCATGCTCGCCAGGTTGCGGGTGAGCATGGCAGTCGGGCGCAGGTTCGATTCGCCATTGGAGAACACCGGGAATTCCACCGGAAAACCACCGGCCTCGATCACCCCGCGTTTGACGTGCTCCGCGATCTGGCGGAAATGCGCGTTGCACGGGGTCAGTTCCGACCAGGTGTTGCAGATGCCGATGATCGGCTTGCCGTGGAACTGATGGTCGGCGATGCCCTGATTCTTCATCCAGCTGCGGTACATGAAGCCGTTCTTGTCGGCCGTGCCAAACCATTGGGCGGAGCGCAGGGTGGGTTTCTTATCAGACATGATCGATTCTCTTATTGTAAGACTATTGTTTGCGAGCTGACGCTTAATCTAAGCTCAAAATCCGCGCTTTGGAAGTGTTGTTGGGTAATTAGTATTACTATATAGTCGTTTTCGACGGAGGGATGGCCCTGGCTGTTTTGGCGAGAGGCGTCCCCCGAGGTTCTATAAAAACAACAATCGGAGACCGATCTCATGAGCCAGGAATTGCGGCTTGTCCGGCGCATCACACTGAAACTGATTCCCTTCCTGATCCTGCTGTACCTGATCGCCTATGTGGATCGCTCCGCCGTCGGCTTCGCCAAGCTGCACATGGGCGCCGACATCGGCATCGGCGACGCCGCCTATGGCCTCGGTGCCGGGCTGTTCTTCATTGGTTACTTTCTTCTAGAGATTCCCAGCAACCTGATGCTCGAACGCTTCGGCGCGCGGCGCTGGTTCGCGCGGATCATGATCACCTGGGGCGCGATCACCATCGGCATGGCCTTCGTGCAAGGGCCGCACAGCTTCTATGTGATGCGCTTTCTGCTCGGCGCGGCCGAGGCGGGCTTCTTCCCCGGCGTGCTGTACTACATCACCCAATGGTTCCCGGTGCGCCATCGCGGCAAGATCCTCGGCCTGTTCATCCTGTCGCAACCGATCGCGATGATGATCACCGGTCCCGTGTCCGGTGGCTTGCTGGGCATGGACGGCATCCTTGGTCTGCATGGCTGGCAGTGGCTGTTCATCGTCATCGGCACCCCGGCGATCCTGCTGACCTGGCCGGTGCTGCGCTGGCTACCGGACGGCCCGCAGCAAGTGAAGTGGATGGATCAGGCGGAAAAAGACTGGCTGACCGGCGAACTGAAAAAGGATTTGCAGGAATACGGCCAGACCCGTCACGGCAATCCGCTGCATGCGCTGAAAGACAAACGCGTGTTGCTGCTGGCGCTGTTCTATCTGCCGGTGACCCTGAGCATTTATGGTCTGGGCCTGTGGCTGCCGACGCTGATCAAACAGTTCGGCGGCAGCGACCTGGTGACCGGTTTCGTCTCTTCGGTGCCGTACATTTTCGGGATCATCGGCCTGCTGATCATTCCGCGCAGCTCCGACCGTTTGAATGATCGCTACGGCCACTTGGCGGTGCTCTATGTGCTCGGTGCGCTGGGCCTGTTCCTCAGTGCCTGGCTGTCGCTACCGGTGGCGCAACTGGCGGCGCTGTGTCTGGTGGCGTTCGCGTTGTTCTCGTGCACAGCGGTGTTCTGGACTTTGCCAGGGCGCTTCTTTGCTGGCGCCAGTGCAGCGGCGGGGATTGCCTTGATCAACTCGGTGGGCAACCTCGGCGGTTACATCGGGCCGTTCGTGATCGGCGCGTTGAAGGAATACACCGGCAATTTGGCTTCGGGGTTGTACTTCCTCTCGGGCGTGATGGTGTTCGGGCTGATCCTGACCGGCATCGTCTACCGCGTGCTGGAACGCAAACACGTGCTGCCCGTCGACCAATTCGCCGCCAGCGCCCGTGGCGCGACCCGAACCTGACTGACCAACACTGGCCCCTGTGGGAGCGAGCCTGCTCGCGAAGAGGCCATCACATTCAACACTGCTGGTGACTGGTACACCGCTTTCGCGAGCAGGCTCGCTCCCACAGGGATAGCGGCGTTTTTGATGGAACAGGAGAAAATCATGCATCTGGTTCAATTCGAATTACCCAACGGCGAGCGCCGTGTCGGCGTGGTCGACAACGGTCAGGTCCGCGAAGTCGAGGACGCCCGCAGTGTCCGTGATCTGGCCCTGGCTGCAATCGAGGCCGGCAGCTCCCTTGAGCAGCAAGTGCAAAGCCTCGGCCTAGGTGCCAGCCACGACTACGCGCAGTTGCTCAAAGACCTGCGCATCCTGCCGCCACTGGATCACCCGGACCCGGCACACATGCTGGTCAGCGGTACTGGTCTGACCCATCTGGGCAGTGCTTCGGCCCGCGACAAGATGCACCAGCAGGCCGGCGATGAAGCGGCGATGACCGACACCATGCGCATTTTCAAATGGGGCGTGGAGGGTGGCAAACCGGCGGCGGGGCAGGCCGGCGTTCAACCAGAGTGGTTCTACAAGGGCGACGGCAGCATTGTCGTGCGTCCGGGGCAGCCGTTCCCGCTGCCGCCGTTCGCCGAAGACGCCGGCGAAGAGCCAGAGATGGCCGGCCTGTACGTTATCGGCAACGACGGCAAGCCGTATCGCCTCGGTTTCGCCGTCGGTAACGAGTTCTCCGACCACGTCATGGAACGCAAGAATTACCTGTACCTGGCGCACTCGAAATTGCGCAGTTGCAGTTATGGCCCGGAACTTCGCACCGGTGAATTGCCTCAACACCTTGCCGGCACCAGCCGAATCCTGCGTGACGGCGAAGTGCTCTGGCAGAACGAGTTCCTCAGTGGCGAGGCCAACATGTGCCACAGCCTGGCGAACCTCGAGTACCACCACTTCAAATACAGTCAGTTCCTGCGTCCGGGCGACGTGCACATTCATTTTTTCGGCACAGCGACCCTGTCGTTTGCCGACGGCATCCGCACCCAGCCGGGCGACACGTTCGAGATCAGCCAGGCCGACTTCGGCGCACCGCTGGTCAACGGTATCGCACCGGTTCAGGCGGCTTTTGAACCGGACAGCATCGGCACCCTTTAAGGAGATCCCATGACTCAGATTCTCGGTCACAACTACATCGGCGGTCAGCGCAGCGCCGCCGGCAGCGTCAAACTGCACTCGGTCGACGCCAGCACTGGCGAGGCCCTGCCGCACGATTTCATTCAGGCCACGGCCGAAGAAGTCGACGCCGCCGCCAAGGCCGCCGCTGCGGCTTACCCGACCTATCGCAGCCTCAGCGCCGAACGTCGCGCGCAGTTCCTCGACGCGGTCGCCGATGAACTGGATGCGCTTGGCGATGATTTCGTTGCTGTGGTCTGCCGCGAAACCGCGCTGCCGGCCGGACGCATTCAGGGCGAGCGCGGTCGCACCAGCGGGCAGATGCGTCTGTTCGCCAAAGTCCTGCGTCGCGGTGATTTCTACGGCGCGCGGATCGATCAGGCATTGCCGGATCGTCAGCCGCTGCCACGTCCGGATCTGCGTCAGTACCGCATCGGCCTCGGCCCGGTCGCGGTGTTCGGCGCGAGCAACTTCCCGCTGGCGTTCTCAACCGCTGGTGGCGACACCGCAGCAGCACTGGCCGCCGGTTGCCCCGTAGTGTTCAAGGCCCACAGCGGCCACATGGCCACGGCTGAACTGGTCGCCGACGCGATCATTCGTGCGGCAGAAAAAACCGGCATGCCTGCCGGCGTGTTCAACATGATCTACGGTGGCGGCGTCGGTGAATGGCTGGTCAAGCATCCGGCGATTCAGGCCGTTGGTTTCACCGGCTCGCTGAAGGGCGGTCGCGCCCTGTGCGACATGGCTGCCGCTCGTCCGCAACCGATCCCGGTGTTTGCCGAGATGTCGAGCATCAACCCGGTCATCGTGCTGCCGCAGGCACTGGCCACGCGTTCGGAAACCGTCGCGCGCGACCTCACCGCGTCGGTGGTGCAGGGTTGCGGTCAATTCTGCACAAACCCGGGTCTGGTCATCGGTATTCGCTCACCGCAATTCAGCGCGTTTGTACAGCAAGTCGCCGCTGCAATCGGTGATCAACCGGCGCAAACCATGCTCAACGCCGGCACCCTCGGCAGCTATGGCAAAGGCTTGGAAAAGCTTCTGGCGCACAGCGGCATCGAGCATCTGGCCGGTAATCCGCAGCAGGGCAATCAGGCGCAGCCGCAGTTGTTCAAGGCTGATGTCAGGCTGTTGATCAACGGTGACGAAGTGCTGCAGGAAGAAGTGTTCGGTCCGACCACAGTAATCGTCGAAGTGGCCGATCAGGCACAACTGAGCGCAGCGCTGCACGGCCTGCACGGTCAATTGACCGCGACGATCATCGGCGAGCCGTCTGATTTCGAGCAATTCGCCGAACTGACGCCGCTGCTGGAACAGAAGGTCGGGCGCATCCTGCTCAACGGTTATCCGACCGGTGTCGAAGTGTGCGATTCGATGGTGCACGGCGGGCCGTACCCGGCGACGTCCGATGCGCGCGGCACTTCGGTGGGCACGCTGGCGATCGATCGCTTCCTGCGCCCGGTGTGCTTCCAGAACTACCCGGACAGCTTGCTGCCCGAACCACTGAAAAACGCCAACCCACTGCGGATTCAGCGTTTGGTGGATGGCAAGCCATCGCGTGAGGCGATCTAGCCAACACCGCGATTTCCTGTGTCTTTGATTGTTGATCGTTCCCACGCTCTGCGTGGGAATGCAGCCCGGGACGCTCTGCGTCCCACTGGAACGCGGAGCGTCCCTTGAGGCATTCCCACGCGGAGCGTGGGAACGATCAGACAGAGGTTCCAGCAGGGGCCTCTGTATCACATTGGGCTATCATTGGCCCTTTCCCCCCTAGAAAGACTGTTTGCCATGACTGCCCAAACCCTTCTCAACGCCCTCGAACACTGCGGTATGGTCGAAATCGATGGCCTGCACGCCTTCGAATTCGCCCTCGACGAGGACGATAACCTGCACATCGAATGCATCGATGGCCGTGAAGCCAAAAACTGGGAATTCACCCCGGCGCAGGTTGCGGAAGCGACGTTCGATGAGACGCTGCAGAGCTGGCTGATCGTCGGTTACGCCAGCGACAACAAGACCACGGGCGAGCATCGTCTGGTGTGCCTCGGCGACGTAGTCAGCAGCAGCGACGATGAGGATGACAATAATGAAAATGCGTAACTTCTGGCCTTTGCTGATGGCCGGCAGCGTCGGCGCGATGGGGCTTTCCAGCGCCTCTGCCGACACCTTGCAGTTGCTGGTCGGCTCATACACCGCCGGTGCCAGCCAGGGCATCTACCGCATGCAGTTCGACAGCGCCACCGGCCAGATCGACGCCAAGCCACTGCAAGTGGTCAAGACCGAAAACCCTTCGTGGCTGACCCTCTCGAAAGACCAGAAACGCCTGTTCGTGGTCAACGAAAACGGTCCGGGCCAGACTGACCCGGTCGGCCGCGTCAGCAGCTTCGCCATCGACCCGAAGACCCATGCGCTGAGCCTGATCAATCAAGTGCAGAGCCTGGGCAACGAGCCGACCCACTCCAGCCTCAGCGCTGACGCCAAACACCTGTTCGTCAGCAACTACTCGGTGATGGAAGATCCGGGCGGCACCCTGGCGGTATTGCCGGTCGATGCCGACGGCCAGCTGAAACCGGTGGTGCAGATGAGCGGCCACCCGGCCAGCCGGGTCAATCCTGAGCGTCAGGCTTCCAATCATGTGCACTCGACGGTGTCGTCGCCGGACGGGCGCTATGTGTTCTCCAATGATTTGGGCGCGGACAAGGTTTTCATCTATCAATACGACCCGAAAGCCAATCCACACCTGCCGCTGACCCCGGCGAAAACCGCCTCGGTAGCCTTGCCGGCCGGTAGTGGCCCGCGTCATCTGCTGTTCAGCGCTGATGGCAAACACGCTTGGCTGACCATGGAGATGAGCGCGCAGGTTGCGGTGTTCGACTACAACGACGGCGTGCTGACCCAGACGCAACTGGTCGATCTCGCGGCGGGCCAGCCAACCTCGGACAAGGCCGGCGCGGCGCTGCATGCTTCGGCTGACGGCAAGTTTCTCTACGTGAGCAATCGCGGCACGGCCAATCAGCTCGTAGTGTTCGGCATTGATCCTGCGACCGGTCAGCTCAAAGAGCTGCAAAAGCGCTCGGTCGAAGGTGATCACCCGCGCGAGTTTGCCCTTGATCCGAGCGGTAAATTCGTCTTGATTGCCAACCAGAAGAGCAACCAGATTGTCGTCGTCGAACGCGATGCCAAGACCGGTCTGCTGGGCAAAACCGTGCAAAAACTGCCGATGGACGCGCCAAGCGATCTGAAATTCCTGGTGCGACAATAAGCCACAGGCCCCGGTCTACGGGGCCTGCATCGTTGTATTAATTGCACTGATATCGGCTAATGCTACAAAAGATTTCAAGCGAGCAACCCTCGAGCGTTACGTTTGTTTCACAGCCCGACCGGGCAAACCAAGCAAACGAACACGAGGGTTACCGCCATGAACTTCAATCTCTTCTCCGTCATCGCCGCTTCCGCCATTTCTGCCACCGTGGTATTACCAGCCGGTGCCAACGTCGAAATCGCCAGCAAAAAATCCCACACCCAGAGCTACACCCAGAAATACCTGCAACAAAGCGCCAACTTCTACGCCGCGCTGGATCACAAAACCCAAGCCTGAAATTGCCATCTCCTTGTTGGAGCTGCCGAAGGCTGCGATCTCTTGATCTTCATCGTCCAAAGATCGCAGCCTTCGGCAGCTCCTACGCGCGCGCGTAACCTGATCGTTCCCACGCTCTGCGTGGGAACGCAGCCCGGGACGCTCTGCGTCCCATTGGAACGCGGAGCGTCCCTTGAGGCATTCCCACGCGGAGCGTGGGAACGATCAATCAGAAGATCGCAGCCTTCGGCAGCTCGCGCGCGCGCGTTCTGCACTCATAGGTTTTCTCTCGCCGGCAAATAGAGCGGCTAAATAATCAACGAAGCTGATATTCACCATTGCAAACCCTGAGTGGTTGCTTCGGCTTTTTTGATTGATTCTGTGGCCATCGAAACCTTTGCCCACGGAGAACACCATGGCCAGCGCAATCCTCACTTCCGCCAAACGCGGCGCCTACCTGGCCATCGGTCTGTACCTGGCCGTGGTGCTGTTCGTCAGCATCGGCGCGCAGATGGAACACAGCTTCGACGCCCCGATCGACGTCGCCCACCCCGGCATCCAGTTCGAACTGCGCTCGCAAAGCGCCATGGTCGACAGGGCCGAACTCGCAGGAGTCGGCGGCGCATGAAAGGCTACAGACTCTGGGTCATCGCCAGCCTCGCGCTGATGACCAACGGCGCCTCACTCCTGGGGTTTGGCCAGGGCTCGGTGGGCGGTTTGGCCCGGGCCATAGAGGCCAACCACAACATCGCGCACAACATTGAACGCGCCAACACGCTGGGGCTGATGGCGGGCAATCCACCGGTCAAGGTCGCGGTGGATTTTCTCGGGCCGTTTGAAGTGGATTGCATGGCGCTGGGCATGTGTAACGCCCTGGCCTGACGAAGATCGTTCCCACGCTCTGCGTGGGAATGCCTCAAGGGACGCTCCGCGTTCCAAAGGGACGCAGAGCGTCCCCGGCTGCGTTCCCACGCGGAGCGTGGGAACGATCAAGAGGGAGAGAGGGTTACTTCTTCATGATCGAGATGAACAGCTCGGATTCGAGCAAGCGCTGCAACCAGGCCTGCAAGCGCACATATGGCGTCTGCGCAAACCACTCGCGATCAACATGAGCGAACTGTCGGACGAAAGGCAGCAGGGCGATGTCGGCGAGACTGAGCCGGTCACCCAGCAAATAGTCGTGGTCTGCGAGCGTCAGATCCAGATAGTGGGCGATCATCTCGCACTGCATGCGATAGACCTCCATCGGTTGCTCTGGATAACGCTCAGCGTATTTGTAGTGGTTCAACGAAGTCTTGAATCGTTGATCGTTCGTCTCGATCAGCATGTCCATGATGACGTCAGCTTCCGGATCATTCTTGAACAACCAATCATCCGGATCATTCTGCGCCAACGCCCAGCGCATGATCTGCAGACTCTCATCAATCACCACGCCATCGGCATTCAGCACCGGCACGGTGCCCTTGGGCGAGAGCGCGAGCATCTGCGCCGGTTTGTTCTTGAGGCTGACCTCAACGATCTCCACCGGCACGCTCGCATAACGCAGGGCCATTCGCGCACGCATCGCGTAAGGGCAGCGGCGGAAGGAAAACAGCGTGTTCATTTCACCTCCAGCGTGCTCAAACCATTGCCTTGGCGCCGCACCTGAATCTGCACCGGGATCCGTTCGTGCATTTCCTGCACATGGGAAATCACCGCCACCTTGCGTCCCTGCGCCTGCAAGCCATCGAGCGCGTCCATCGCCAATTGCAAGGATTCAGGATCAAGGCTGCCGAAACCTTCGTCGATAAACAGCGATTCGATTTTCAGCGTGCTCGACGCCATCGACGCCAGGCCCAGCGCAAGGGCGAGTGATACGAGGAACGTCTCGCCGCCGGAAAGCGAATGCACCGAGCGCAGTTCGTCGCCCATTTCCGTGTCCATCACCAGCAGGCCGAGCATGCTGCCGCCGCGTTTGAGGCGATAGCGTTTGACCAGTTGGCGCAGCTGCGCGTTGGCGTGATGCACCAGCAGGTCGAGGTTGTAGGCCTGGGCGATCTTGCGGAAAGTGTCGCCGGTGGCCGAGCCGATCAAGGCACTGAGCCGCGCCCAGCGCTGGTACTCGGCATAGGCGTCGGCGATCTGCTGGGCCAGCGCCTGATTGGCGTTCTGCCGGCGCTGGTCTTCAACCTGTTCGGCGCGCAGTTCGGCGCACTGCTGTTCGCTGGCGGCGAACTGGTTTTGCAGCTCGGCGAGGGCGCTGTCCAGCTGTTCGGCGTCAAGATTGCCGTCCTGCCGGGCCTGGTGATCAAGCAGACGCTGATCGCGCTCCTGCAACAGGACCTGGGCCTGTTCGATGGCTTTTTCGTTGTGCTGAAGGGTCTGGCGCAGCGTGGCGACTTGCGCGTCGTCGAAGCGCAGCAAGTCTTCGAGGCCGCCGTCATCCAGCTCCGGGTGGCTGGCGCGCCAATCGGCGATCTTGCCGGCGAGTGCCAGGTCTTCAGCTTGCAGTGCTTGCAGACGTTCCTGTTGGGCCTTGAGCTCAGCGGCGATCTGCACCAACTGCGTGTGCACGCTTTGCAGCTCCTCAGCGGTGCTGGTCTCCGCGCTGCGCGCCTGTTCCACGGCGTGTTCCAACTGCTGCTGCCAATGCTCGGCGCTGTCGTGCTCGCCGAGTAACTGCGCGAGTTTTTCCTGACAGCTTTGCTGCTGCTCGGTCAACGCCGTGAATTGTTGTTCGGCACTGTGCAGCTGCTGAGTGCGCAGCTGTTGACGATCCTGTTCTTTCTCCAACGTCTGCTGGCGTTGCTGCTGTTCGCTCAGCTCTTCCTTTTGCTGTTCGAGCTGGGTCAGACGCTCGGCAATCTGCCGGTCCAGGTGCATGAACGTTGCCGCCGGCTCAAGGCGCAAGGCCTCAAGCGTGTCGGCGGGCAGCAGTGGGCCGAACGCGCTGAGTTCTTCTTCAAGGCGCTGACGATCGCTGTTGAGTTCATGCTGCTGATGGCTCAGCTGTTGCGCCGCTTGCTGATGCGCCGCTTCAGCCTGACGCAATTGCTGCGACAAGCGCGCCGCGTCCTGTTGCAAGGTGAGCAGGGCGCTCTGGCGTTGTTCGTCCTGAGTGATGCTCTGGTTCAATTGCTCGGTCTGGCGGCTGAGCCAGGCGTCGCGTTTGTCGGCGTCCTGATTGAACAGTTGCGCGGCCAGCGGATGCGCGTCGAGGCTCGGCGCCAGGGCTTGTTGCTGCGCAGCCAATTGTTCCTGTTGCTGGAGCAATTCTTTCTGTTGCGCGATCACGCCACCGACTTCGCCGCGCAGCTCGATCAGTTTTTCCTTGAGCTGATCGACCACTTGCTGGGCGTTGGCCTGTTCGCTTTCATCGTGACGGCCAAGGCTTTGCAAAAGCGCTTCGGGCTGGTGATAGGGATGCTCGTTGCTGCCGCAGACCGGGCAGGGCTGATCGTCCTGCAACTGCGCGCGCAACTCTTCGACACTGGCACTGCGCGCCAGCCGCTGCCGCTCGAGCAGCTCGCGAGTGACATTTAGGGTCTGCTCGGCGACGGTCAGTTCGGCCTTGGTTTTCACCCCGTCCTGGGTCAGACGTTCGCGTTGCTGCTGCGCGTCGAGCTGGCGTTGTTGCAATTCGGCGCTGCGCTTGTCGAGATCCTGCCGAGTCGCCCACAGGCGCGACAGGTCTTCGATCGCGCGCAGCTGTTTGCGGTTGTCCTGCAGCAAAGTGCCGAGCAGGCCGATCTGTTCCGCAACCGCATCGGGCTCGGCGCCGGCCTCTTTGAACAGCACTTCCAGCTGCTGTTTGTGCGAGGCCAGTTGCTCAGCACTGTGCGCGGCGTTCTGTTCGAGGGACGCCAGTTCGCTCTGGCCCTTGTTCATGCGGTTGCCGATCAGCATCAGCTGTTGCAGACGGTCGCGATAGGCGCTCCAGGCATCGCTCAACGGCGCCAGATGCGCACTCTGCTCAAGCTCCGCGGCGATGCGTTGCAAACGCTCGGCGACTTCAGCCTGTTTTTCCTGCATGGCCTGAATCGCGCTCTGGCCATCCCTGAACGCTTGCTCGGCCGCCTGCCGGGCTTCGGCGCTGCTGGCGGTGTCCTTGATCAGGCGGGCGAGGGTGCTTTGCTCTTCGAATGCCTGACGCAGCAACGGCGCGTTTTCGCTCTGCCGCTGCTGCGCTTCGCTCAGGGCGACTTTCGCGGCGTCGAGGTTCTGTTCCAGCTGCGTCTGGCGTTCCCCGAGTGCCGCGTGTTGTTGGGTGTGCGCGGCAATCTGCGTCGCCAGTGGCGTCAGCAGCGCATCGAGCTCGGCCTTGCGCGCGAACTGATGGCGTTGCGGGCCAAGCTGTTCCAGACGCGTCAGTTTCACCCGCTCGCCGGCCAGGGCCTGCCATTGCTGTTGCGCGGTTTGCAGTTGTTCGCTGGCCGCTTGCTGCGCTTCCTGCAACAGACGCAAATCCTTCAGCCAGGCATGCTGTTGCTCAAGCTGTTTGAGCTGCGCCTGTTGCGCCTTCATTTGTTGCTGCGCGGTGTTGAAACGCTCGTCGAGTTCGGCGCGCGCTTCCGGCGCCAAAGGCGTCACACCGGTGGCCTGATCCTGCAACTGCTTGTGCGCTTCACGGGCTTCTTTGGTCTTGTCGAAGGCACGGCGGCCGAGGCGGGTGTACAGCGCGGTGTCGGTGAGTTTTTCCAGCAGTTCACTGCGGTCGTTGTCGTCAGCCTTGAGGAACGCACTGAACTCACTCTGCGCTAGCAGCACAGCGCGAGTGAACTGTTCAAAGTTCAGGCCCAGCGCGGCTTCCAGCTGGGTTTTGTATTCGCCTTTCTGGCTGGCGAGCAGTTGATCCTGATCGATGTCGCGCAGGCTCTGCCGACTGGCCTGGAGCTTGCCGCCCGCCTTCTCGCGAGCACGGTTGGCTTCCCAGCGCGCGCGATAGCGGCGGCCATCGACGCCGACAAAATCCACTTCGGCATAGCCTTCACCGGTGCCGCGTCGGAGCAAGGTACGCGGGTCGCCAGTGGCGATCTCTCCGTCAGCATCCGGGACTTTCGCATCGCGACCGGTGTTGTTCAGGCGCGGCACAGCGCCAAACAGCGCCAGACACAAGGCATCAAGCAACGTGCTTTTGCCGGCGCCGGTCGGGCCGGTGATTGCGAACAGACCGGTGCTGGCCAGCGGTTCAGCGGTGAAATCAATCTCGAACGGCCCGGCCAGCGAGGCGAGGTTCTTCAAACGAATGGCGAGAATCTTCATGGCTGCTCGCCCTCCAGTTGCACGTCCTGCAGCAGTTCGGCGAAGTCCTTGAGCGTCTGCTCGTCGACCTCGCTGCCGTAGTTGTCGAGCCAGGCGCGGCTGAACAGTTCCTGCGGGGTGAGCTGGTCGAGTTCGATCAGTGTGCTGCCGTCATCGCTGCCATCGGCGCCACGATTGCCAGCGTATTCAGCGGCAATGCGCACCAGTCGCACGGCTTTGCCTTGCAGTGCGGTTTCCACTTGATGGCGCAGATCCGGCTGCGGCTCATCCAGGCGCACGCGCACTTCGAGCCATGGCTGGCGCTGGGTTTCGGCGAGCAGATCGATGTTCGGCAGGTCGGCCAGTTGCAGCAGGATCTCGGCCAGCGGCGCCGGGCCGATGCGCTGCAGATTGACCGAGCGCGGGATCAGTTTCGGCTCGACGCTGACCAGTGTTTCACCGTCCAGGACCACATCGAGAATCTGATGCTGATAACCGATTTCGGAGAACGACAGCGGAATCGGCGAGCCGCTGTAGCGAATGCGCTCCTCGCCGTTGACCTTCTGCGGCTTGTGCAAATGGCCGAGGGCGACATAGCTGATGCTTTCGCCGAACAGGCTGGCGGGCAGCGCTTCGGCATTGCCGATGATCAGGCTGCGCTCGGAATCCTCCGATACCGAGCCCCCGGCCATGTGCGCGTGGCTGATAGCGATCAATGCCTGACCGGGCTGACGCTTGGCATTCGCCGCCGCGATCAGCCATTCATGCACCTGACCGATGCCGCGCAGATAGTTGTCACCCAGATGCGCGCCAGTGACTTCCGCCGGGCGCAAGAACGGCAGCGCCAGACACCACGCGGCGATTTCGCCGGTTTTATCCGGCAACGGCAGTAGCAGCCGTTCGGCATCCAGTTGCCCGTCATCCAGCCACAAGACCCGCCCCAACGCGTGAGTGCGCAAACGTCGCATCAACGGCGCCGGCAGTTCGATCCGCGAGCCGGAATCATGGTTGCCGGCGATCATCACGATGGTCAGCAACGCCTGCTGTTCGTGAGCGCTGACGATGAAGTCGTAAAGGCGTTCCTGAGCTTTGACGGGCGGGTTGACCGTATCGAAGATGTCCCCGGCGATCAGCAGCACATCCGGCTGCGCCAAGTGCAACTGGCGCAGCAGCCATTCGAGAAAACACGCGTGCTCGAAATCGCGCTCCTGGCCGTGCAGGTTTTGCCCAAGGTGCCAGTCGGAGGTGTGGAACAGACGCAAGGTGGACTCCGCTACAGAAAAGAGGTGATGGCCGCAGATGAAATGAGGGCGGCGAAAGAGGGGAGAGTTTACAGATTATTGCGCCGGTGGGGCTTGTCCCAGCGGAACGCCGCAGGGCATTTCGACGATTCGCTCGTTGACGCCCATACAGCGGCTACCTAATATCGAGCCATCGTATTGATATCACCTCAGTCGCAAGCGTTACGTCCAGTCTTCAGCGTTATTCGATAAAGCTGACGCCGGAAGATCGGGTGCGGAGCCAATGTAATGCAAGTGATCAACTCTATACCCTTGGTTCTCGACACAGAACCCTTCGACACATGGAAGCAGCAGTGGGCAAATCAGGAAGGCCTGGATATTCATTCGTATATCAACGACCAATGCCACCCGGAACAGATATTGATGTTTTCCACGTTGCTGTTCCCGACGTTCATCGTGTCGGAGGGAGGCGTTTTCCTGGAGCGAAATTTTTCACAAGAAGCGTACGCGCGCTCCGTGAATCTGGCCGCTGGCGACATGGCTGAGGTTGAGCGGCTTATGAATTATGTGAAAATTTATGATGTTTTTGGCCAATTCGGCAATGGTGTATCGCCCAGGATATTTCATCAGCTGTGCGAGATGATCGGGTTTGCCTGGCGAATGGTGTTGAAGGAGAAATTCCCGGACACGTTATTCACTGTCGAGGTGTCGAACTCGGATGAGGATTACGGCCCGGTGGTTACGTTCTATCAGGTGAAACAATGATTGATCCCATTCCCAACGCTCGCTGATAAAAGGTTTTTTGTCTTGATGTGCCCGCCTCAAGACCGTGGGCGAGCAATGACGTTTCTTGAGTTGAGCCACCAATACAATGCCTAAATTTTCCTGTGTGTGCGGCCAGATAATCAATTTGTCTCATGGTACGTCCGAGTCAGAATATTCGATGGTTGCCGAGCGAAAGATAGATGAGCTGGGTGCTGCCTTGGCAGATCGTTGGTTGTCTGATGAAGAGTTCTATCAGCAGATAGGTGCGGGTGCTACTACTGTTTATCGATGCAATAAATGCGAACGACTACATATTGATCAAGGTAGCGGAAACTTTTCTTCCTATATCAAGGAAGTATGATAGAGCGCGCCCACATGCTTTCGGGGAAAGAGTGGGAGCTGGATTGTTCGCCAGCAAGAGGCTTCAAATGGACTTTTCAATTGCGGAGTACGGAGCGGTCGGCCCTTTGAATGGAACGTTGCCCAGAGGTCAAGTGCGCGACATTCTTGGGCCCGGTTTCGAAGTGTTCTGGAAAACAACTGGCTCCTTGAATACTACCGATGCTTATATTCAGCTCGACCTTCATGTCTATTACGACGAGCAAAATATGGTTAAAGGAGTAGAGTTTTTTGAAAGAAGCACGGTGTCCTGGAGCGGGCACAAGCTTGTAGGCGAAACATCCACGGACGTATTGGCTTTGTTTCGTCGCCACGGTATTGACCCCGTCATTGATGATGACGGATTTGAAGTAGGTGAGTTGGGTATGGGGTTTTATGTGGACGATGACGACGACTTGATCACCGCTTTATATATCAATCTGCGTCGTGAAAACTCATTCAATGGCGTCGTGCTCTAACAGGAGCCAGAGATGATCATCTGCCCAAGATGTCAGCAGGATTACATTGTCTGTGCCCATGTCAAGGCCACCGGAAAAAAGTTATTCATGTGCCCAGAGTGTGACGCCACCTGGTTTTCAGTTGAGGCGATCGGCGTTGCGCCTTTTCTGGATTTTGGGACTTATATGAAAAGCATAGGCTTGTCGATGCTATGGGGCGAGTTGGGCATTGTTCCGTGTCCAGTTGATTTCGAAAGGAAGTGATGTTGGTGTTTAATCTGTCAAGTCGCGGTGATCTCGGATTGATTCACGCTGGCATGTCCCGAGAAGAATCAAGGAAGGCGCTTGGTGGTCGGTTTGAGGCGTTTTACAAAGTCGAAGATTCGACAGTACCGACCGACGCTTACGATGATTTAGGCGTGCACGTTTACTTTGATGAGCGCTACCGGGTCGTTGGCGTTGAGTTTTTGAAATGGAGTGAGCTTGTTTGGGACAACCAGAAACTGGTCGGTGAGAATGCGCTTGTGGTTCGACAGTTTTTGGCCAAGCGAGGAGAGGTTCTGGTTTTCAATAATTCAGGCTTCAGTGTCACTGGTGTGGGTTTAAGGTTTTATGTGCCTGATTTCGAAGAAGGCGACGCCATCGTTGAGGCTGTCTACGTAGAGTTGTCCGTGTTAGACGCAACAGAAAATCAGGCTCATAGATCTACTGGGACTGCGTAGCTTTCCCGAATTATTCGCTGAGAATGCATTTATGGAATTGCAATTTTTTTATCATATGGCTGGCACTCACCCAGTATTGGGTGAGGTTTTTCATGACATGGCGCAAGTGAGCCCAGGCCAAGAGGGAGCTCAACGGTATGAGCTATATGTCTGCTCTGTCCTTGGCGCTATTGCCCAATACTCCGGGGCTTGTGATCGCCTGCTTGAGTCCTTGACGTCAGTAATGAACGGCACTCAGCTATCAGTCTGTGAAGGCGGAAATGATGTTGTGCTGAATATTGATGCGAGTGGTGTACAGGTCGATATAAACATAAACGATGACTGGATCGGTCAGCCTGAAAGCAAATTCAGCTTGGAAGAGTGGAAGAAAATTATTGAAAGCTGGAAGTATTTGCTGGAATTGCCAAAGGGGTCCGATGAAATTGTGCTGGTCAAGCTCCCCTAGGTTCGACGGTACTCATGGATCAGTATTTATGAGAATCAAAAGATCGCAGCCTTCGGCAGCTCCTAAACACAATCCGTAGGCGCTACCAAAGGCTGCGATCTTTCGCTTTTCACTTCGGATAAAGCGGCGGCAACCCACTTTCACTCACCGGATCCTGCACGCGCTCGGCGGCGGGAATCGTTCGAATCGCCCGCCACAAATCCTCACCCTGCCAATGCTGCCCGGTCTCGCTGTACAGCGCGCCGTTCAAGCCATCCAGTGCATCCGACAACGGCACAAACCGAGCCGCCATGTCCGCCAGTGTTTCCGGTTGCTGCCGCGCCCACGCATCCAACGCCTGGCGGGTGGCGTGGGGGTCGTTAGCCTGGCTGGCGCGTTTGATGTCGTCTAGCAGGGTGCGTGGGCTAGGGCCGGTCTGGGCGGCGCGGTGGATTGCCGGTTGCCAGCGGGCGCGCCACCAGAGGCCGAAGCCGAGCAGGGTGGTGCAGGCGAGGATCAGGGTGCTGAGTTTCCACCACCACAGGGTGTCGTTGTCGGGCGTGCTCGGTTGCAGGGTGCCGGCCGGGGTGTCGATTTGCAGGCTGGGGTTGTTCGCCACTTGCAGGGTGCGTGCGGGCAGGCTGCTGTGTTCGAGGTGGTCTTCGAAGGTGTTCCACCAGACTACGTCGACGGTTGGCAGGTCGATCGCGCCGCTGCGGCTTGGCACCAGGGCTTCGCGCTCTTCGCGGCTGCCGATGATGCCGCGGTCGCTGCTCTGGTTGCTCAGCACCGGTTGATCGGGGTAGCGGCGCAGGCCGTTGACGTCGGTGGCGGGCAGGGCGGGGAGTTGCGAGCTGGCGAGGCCTTCGACTTTCAGGGTCAGGCTACGGGTCAGTGAGTCGCCGACCTGGGTGTGATCCGGTTCCGGGCTCCAGCTTTCGCTGAGATTGAGGCTGCGCGCCGGCAGCCAGGGTGCATCGACCGGGTAGGTCAGCGGTTTCGGTTTGACCGTCAGCGGAATCGACGCCGAGCTGACGCGCATCAATTTGCCGGGCTTGGGCCCCGAGGCGTCTGCCGATGGCGCGGTATCGACCAGCGTGGCGCTGAAGGTCTGCGGGGCGATCGTCAGCAGGCCGCTGTGTTGCGGATAGATCGCGTAGCGCATCTCGATCACGCCGTGGCGCAGACCGTTGATGTCTTTCTCGTAGGTGCGCGTGTCGCCGAGCTGCTCGATGCGCGCATCGGCGATTTGCAGCGGGCTCAGGCTGCTGTCGTCGTACAGCGAAACCGAGTGATAAATGCGCAAAGTCAGGATGGCCTGGGCCTGCACGTAGACGCTGGTCTGGTCGAGGCTGGCTTCGATGAACACCGGATCAAGGCTGTTGTTGTCTTCGCGGTTATCGCTGGCGATCACCTGCACGGTAATCGGCTCGCTCTGCGCTTCGCCCAGTTGCAGCGGCGGAATCACGACGCTGCCGTTCTCTTTCGGCAGCAGGGTGATGATCCAGCGTGTGGTCGCGCGGTTGTCGCCGTTGAGGGTGTTGAGCTGGTTGACCTGGCGCGTGCCGCGCACTTCAAATAGCGCTTCCAGCGCCGACAGGTCGGGCTTGCCGAACTGGGTGACGTCGTCAGTTTCGAGGGTGAGCTCGACCGTCTCGCCGGAGTTCAGGCGACTGCGATCCACGCTGGCGGTCAGCTCGGCCGCCTGAGCGGTGGCCGTGCAGATCAGCAGGGGCAGCAAGAGAGCGGTGAAGCGGGTCATCGATTGTTTTCCTGATCCTGATGTTGTTGCTGTTCGTACCAGAATTTGCGCCTGAGCAGTTCGCCCGGGTCGTCCGGGATCTTGCCCAGCCATTGTTCGAGCGCCTGACGCTGCTCGCCTTCGAGGTTGTTCTCGCTCGGGCGCAGGGTCGGCACCGTGTCGGTTTCCTCTTCCTCGTTGCTGCCGGGGATTTCATTGGGGCCGGGCAGCGGCGGGGCGGTAGGCGGCGGTTCGCTGGCCGACTCGGCCGGTTGCTCGCTCTGGGTTTCACTGCTCACCGCCGGAGGGGGCGCGGTGGTGGGCGAAGGCTCATCGCCGGGCAGACTTTGTTCGTTCGGCTGGTTGTCCGGTTCGGGCGGCGGCGGGGCGTTTTTCTGCTTCAGCAGGTTTTCCACCAGCGCCTTGTTGGTCTGCGCCGGACGCAGATCCGGTTGCAATTCCAGCGCCTGTTCGTAGGCATCGATCGCTGCTTCCAGCTCGCCACTTTTTGCCAAGGCGTTGCCACGATTGTAGTGGGCGCGGGCATCGCTGCCCTCGGCAAAGCGCTGAGCGGCGCCACTGTAGTCGCCGGCCTCGTACAACGCCACCCCTTGCCACTGATGATCGTCAAAATGCTGCGCGGCTTCGGCCGGGCGTTTCTGCTTGAGCAGGTGCAAACCTTGCTGGTCGGGGCGCAGCCACAAGTCTTCGAAGTCGAAAGCGTAGCTCGGTTGCGGCAGGCACCACAGCAGCGGCAGACAGAACAGCCAACCACGGCGCCCGGCACACGCCGCCAGCAACAACAGCGGCAACAGCAGCCAGTAACCCTGATCGGCCCACGTATCGAGGCGCACGGTCTGGCCGTCGTCGCGCAGGCTGCGCGGGCCGTTGAGCAGGCCAAGTGCGCCAAGATCAGCCTCGTCAAGGCGCGCCGGGTGATACTCACCGCCCACGCTGTTGAGGAAAGTCGCCAGACCAGGACTGTCGAGTTGCGGCACGCGGATCGCGCCTTGCTCGTCCTTGAGGAAACTGCCGTCCTCCTGGGCAATCGGCGCACCTTCGGCGGTGCCGATGCCGAGCATCAGCAGTTGCGTCGACTCGCCATTCAGCGCACGGCGAATGCCGCGCCGTTCCTCTTCGTTGAGCGACGAACCGATCAGCAGAATCCGTCCCTGTCCCAGCGCACCTTGCTTGAGCAATGCCAATGCCTTGCTCACGGCCAGATCGGCGCGATGACCGCTCTGCGGCATCAGCGACGGCTTGAGTGCATCGAGCAGATTACGGCTGGTCGCCAAGTCATCCGACAGCGGCACCAGCGTGTGCGCGCTGCCGGCGTAGACGACGATGGCGGTCTGCGCGTCGCTGCGCGCCTGCAACAGGTCGAACAGCTTACGCCGCGCCTGTTCGAGACGCGTCGGCGGCGAGTCGGTGGCGAGCATCTCCGGGGTCAGTTCGAGCACGACTACCAGCGGATCGGCGGGTTTCTGGCTGGTCTGTTCGACGCGCTCCCAGCTCGGCCCGAGCAAGGCCAGAATAGTCAGCAACCACGCCACGCCAAGGGCGACCCACGGCAGTTTGCTCTGGCGACCGCTGCCGCCACTGAGCAATGCTGCATGGAACGCTGGCGGCAGAATCATCTGCCAGCGCCCGGCGCGTTTCTGTCGGTGCCAGAGTTGCCAGAGCAGCCAGCCGAGCAGCGGCAACAGCAACAGCCACCAAGGGCGGAACCAGTGCGGCCAGAGCGCGATCATCGGCGCCTCCGCAGGCGCAAACGCTGCAAGCGCTGACGCCAGTCCGGCAGCGGACTTTGCAAATACAGTTGCTTGCTGAACAGGCGTTGCAGCGGATTGTCCGGCCACAGTTCGCGAACGACCAGCAACAGGCTCAACCACAGCGCCAACGCCAGCGGCCAGTGATACAAGGCTTGCGCCGGGCGTGCCTGAGTCGGTTGTTGAGTCACCGGTTCGAGCTGATCGAGGGTGTCCTTGATCGCTTGCAGCTCCAGGCCGTCGTGGGCGCGGAAGTACTGGCCGCCGGTGATTTCGGCGATGGCCTTGAGCGCCGGCTCATCCAGATCAAGGCTCGGATTGACCCCGAGCAGGCCGGTCGAGCCGCTATCCTCGGGATTGGCGCCGATGCCGATCGGGTAGATTCTGACGCCTTCACTGGCGGCCAGTTTTGCGGCGGTCAGCGGATTGATTTCGCCGCCGTTGTTGGCGCCGTCGGTGACCAGAATCAGCACGCGACTTTGCGCCGGGCGCAGGCGCAGGCGTTTCAGGGCCAGGCCGATGGCATCGCCGATCGCCGTGTTCTTGCCGGCGATGCCGATCCGCGCCTCGTCGAGCCAGACGCGTACGGTGCGCCGGTCAAAGGTCAGCGGCGCTTGCAGGTAGGCCTGACTGCCGAACAGGATCAGGCCGACGCGGTCGCCGTCGCGGCTTTCAAGGAAATCGCCGAGCAAGTGCTGCACCAGCGACAGGCGACTGACTTCCTCGTCCTGCCATTGCATGTCAGGAAAATCCATCGAACCGGACACGTCCACCGCCACCAGCAGATCACGGCCACTGGCGGCTATCGGCAGCGGTTCGCCGAGCCATTGCGGGCGCGCGGCGGCGATCAGCAGGATCAGCCACAGCAAGATAAACGGCGCCTGCTGCCGCCACGCCGGCAAGTTGGCGCGGGCGCGGCGGCGGGCGAGGCCTTCGAGGTCGGCGAGGAAACTCACTTTGAGCGCCGGCTCGCCGCTGTCGGCCACCGGCAGGACAAGACGCATCAACCACGGCAGCGGCAACAGCACGAAGATCCACGGCCAGGCGAACTCAAACATGTTTGCGAATCCACGTGTCGACCGCTTGGGTCAGGCCGGCGATGGCTTTGTCATCGAGTTTGCATTCCGGTTTGTACGCGCCTTCGACCAGCACCATCCAGCGCGTCAGGCCGGCAGCCGGGCAGCGGTTGTCAAGGAAGGCCAGCCATTTCCGGCCGTTGAGGGTGTGGCTCTGGCTGTACGGATAGTGGTTGCGGCACAGGCGTTTGAGCAGGCCGTTGAGTTGTTGCAGCCAGGCACCGGCCGGAGCGCCATCGTAAGGCTTGGGCATTTGCGCCAGTTCGGCGAGCGCGGCGATGCGCACCGGATCCAGCGGTTGCTCGGCGCGTACCACCGGGCGTTTCTTCATCGGAATGAAGCGGCGCAGCTTCCACACGGCAAAACCCAGCAGCGGCAACAGCAGAAGCAGCAGCCACCAGCCCGGCGCCGGTGGCCAGAAGGCGATCGGCGGCGGCGAGATCAGCGGTTGCAGTTGTTCGAGGCCGTTCATCGACCTTTCCCCGGACGCTGCGGGTTCAGGAACTCGCGCATCTGCTCAACCATTTCGCTCTGCGTGCTCAACGGCATCAGCAACACCCGCAGCTTTTGCGCGAGCAATTCCCAACGGGCGATGCGCGCTTCGGCCTGGGCGCGGTAGGTCTGGCGCAGGTCGAAGTTCAGCGTGTCGATCTCCAGTTGTGCGCCACGTTCGGCGAAGCGCAGCAGGCCGGCGGCGGGCAGGGCGTGATCGAGTGGATCGGACAGCGGCAACATCAGCAGATCGCAATGCCGCGCCAGCAGACTCAATTGCTGCTCGGCGCTGTCGGACAAAGCGCGTTCATCGCAAATGACGATGGCCAGACTGCCCGGGCGCAGCACTTCCCGCGCGCGGCGCAGGGCCACGCCGAAGGCATCGCGATCTGGCTCGCGCTCGCTGTGCAGCGACTGATTGACCTTGACCAGACGGTTGAGCAATTGCAGCAGGCTCTGCTTGCTCCGGCGAGGTTTGATTTCGTAGTGCTCGTTATCGCCAAACACCAGCCCGCCAACCCGGTCGTTGTGCCCCAGCGCGGCCCAACCGATCAGCGCCGCGACCTGGGCCGCCAGTACCGATTTGAACATCAGCCCCGAGCCGAAAAACAGCCGGGTGCTTTGCTCGACCATGATGAAAATCGGTCGCTCGCGCTCTTCGTGGAACAGCTTGGTGTGCGGTTCCTGCGTGCGCGCAGTGACGCGCCAGTCGATGGTGCGCACATCGTCACCGGCCTGATACACCCGCACCTGATCGAAGTCGACGCCACGGCCACGGAATTTCGAGTGATGCAGGCCGATCAGCGGGCTGCGCTGACTCGGCGTGGAAAACAGTTGCACCTCGCGCACGCGGTGACGCATCTCGATCAGCTCGGCGAGGCTGATGCGGATACCGGGTTCGGAGGGCAGGGCGGCGTTCATGGGGTCAAGCGACGGCGACGACGTCGAGAATCCGCTGCACCACGCGATCCTGATCGATGCCAGCGGCTTCGGCTTCGAACGACAGAATGATGCGATGGCGCAACACGTCGAACAGCACCGCTTGAATGTCTTCCGGGCTGACGAAATCGCGACCGGCCAGCCAGGCATGAGCGCGGGCGCAGCGATCGAGGGCGATCGAGCCGCGTGGACTGGCACCGTAAGCGATCCACTCGGCCATTTCCTGGTCGAACTTGGCCGGGTTACGCGTGGCCATGACCAGTTGCACCAGGTATTCCTCCACGGCGTCGGCCATGTACAAACCAAGGATTTCCTTGCGCGCGGCGAAGATCGCCTGCTGGCTGACCCGGCGCTCGGGCTTGGTCTCACCGTTCAACGCCTCGCCACGGGCCTGCTGGAGGATACGCCGTTCGACAGCGGCGTCGGGGAAGCCGATCTTGACGTGCATGAGGAAGCGGTCGAGCTGGGCTTCCGGCAACGGATAGGTGCCTTCCTGTTCGATCGGGTTCTGCGTGGCCATTACCAGAAACAGCGGCGACAGCTCATAGGTGCTGCGCCCGACGCTGACCTGACGCTCGGCCATCGCTTCGAGCAAGGCCGATTGCACCTTGGCCGGCGCACGGTTGATTTCGTCGGCCAGCACCAGGTTGTGAAAGATCGGCCCCTGCTGGAAGACGAAGCTGCCGGTTTCCGGACGGTAGATTTCGGTGCCGGTGATGTCGGCCGGCAGCAGGTCGGGGGTGAACTGGATTCGATGGAACTGGGCTTCGATGCCCTCGGCGAGTTCTTTGATCGCTTTGGTCTTGGCCAGACCGGGAGCGCCCTCGACCAGCATGTGGCCGTCGGCGAGCAGGGCGATGAGCAAACGCTCGATGAGTTTTTCCTGGCCGAGAATCTGCGTTGAAAGAAAGGTTCGCAGCGCCAGCAGCGCTTCACGATGTTCCATCGGTGACTGTTCCTGGAAAGGGGGTGGCCGGGGCGTTCGGATAACGCCGGGGCTGGGGGCGTTACTTTAATCCATCGTGGGGGGCGGCGACTAACGGCATTTGCGCGATTTGTCAGTATCGGCCTCCGTTTGCACTGTGTAGGGCCGTTTCTGGACGTTGCTACGATTCAGGTCTGCGTGTGCAAGCTGTTCAATATGACCTTGATGGCGGGGCGCTCAAGCAGTTCGCACCATTTGCCTTCATCAACGATGGCGCCTTGCTGCATGACGAGCACGCGGTCAAAACGATGGAGATGTTCAACATCATGGGTGACACATACAAAGCCCTGTCCAGCGAATGTCTTGAATAGCAAATCCCACACTGGTGTGGCGAGTTTCGGTTCAATCGAAGCACTCGGCTCATCAAACAGATTGAATTTGCCCGGTCGATTGAGGAGTCGCAGCAACGAAAGCCGCTTCGCTTCACCTCCGGAGATATTGGTGGCGTTTTCAGCGATGTGACCTCGGCCAATGATTTCATCAAGCTGGAGAGATTGAATTGCCTCGTTCAATGTTTTCGACTGCTCAACACCGAAAAGTACGGACTGTTCAAAGCTTCCTTCCAGGAACTGCGGAGACTGGGGGCTGTAACGCACCGTTTCCAGATGAACGCGAGCATTTAAGCGATCTATGCACAGCTCGTCGATGAACAGCCGGGGCCGCACCGAAAAATCCAGTCCTGCCAGCGCTTCGAGTAACGTCGATTTGCCAGCGCCGCTGGGCCCGATGATCGCGACGGATTGGCCCTGTCGGAAGCTGATCTGGCTGGCAATTGATAGCTGCGCAACACCGTTATGGGTGATCTCGCAGGGCTCGAGCCGTAATGTTGATAGGTTATGCAACGCATCAGAGTCATTGCGGCGATCGTTATCGAAGTCAGCAGTTGCAAGTAATTCTTTGAGTCGCCGTTGATCAGCCGAGAATTGATCCAGCACCCGATAGCCTTCGGTCAGCGCCGATACATTCAACAGGAACGTACCAGCAATAGAGAAAATGGCTACCAACTGACCGACGCTGATACTTGCTTGTCCGGACGTCTGATCCATGACTCCCCAAGCCAACAAACCGCCGGTGGACAGGCTGATAAACAAAATCTTCGCCGCGCTCAACAGTCCGCCCGAGCCTGCTACGGTTACAGCAGCGTTGGCGTAGCGCTCAAATGCTCGGTTCAAGGGTTGTAGGGCCGTGCGTTCGGCGCGTTCCAGTTTTATCGATTTACCAGCCCTCAAAGTATTGACCAAGGTTGCACTCAGCTCATCCTCCTGGTCATTAACAGCATCGATGTGTTTTCTGCGCCATCGAATGATCCGGTGAGTTGCATAGAGATAACAGCCACCGAGGCCTGCTAGCGCGCAGAAAACCCAGGCTCCGCCCATATACCAGAATGCGCCGGCCACAATAAGAAATTCCAGACACAGGGGGAAACCCGTAGTGACGAAGAACATCAGCAACTGTTCGTGGGCAGTGATTCCGCGCTCGACCGACTTGATGAACTGTCCTATTCGCCACGTGCCGAACTGGGAAAAGTCCTTGCCCATCAACCGCGCCATCCAATTGATGGAAGCATCCATGACAATTCGCTGGACGAGCTTTGAGAGCAGTAGCGTTTGCAGCGGGGTGGTCATCGACTGAATGCAACCGGCCAGCGTAAAAGCTGCGGTGAAAAAAAGCAGCGTACGCAGCGTTGTGTGATCGGCATCGTTTAGTGAATCGACGATCTTGCCCAATAGCAAAGGAGGGGCCAGGGCGAGGATTTTCAGGGTGATGGTTGCGCCTATTGTCATCACCAGCAGGAGTCGATGTTTCTCGCAGGCTGTTCTTATAAATGTCTGCATGAGTATGTGCCTGTGGTCGTTTTGAATCACGCCGTTGGCGAGCTCCTGGTGCCGAGCAAAATGTGCTGAGGAGCTACGGGTTGGCCATTTCTGATTATGTTGAATCGGTCGAGACCCGGGATATAAGTCTGGGTAACTACGTTGGTCCCGGGATACTCCATGACTGTTCTGAAAAATAGGACTTTGTTCATGCCGCTCAGGTTTTTTCGGAGCAAGGCAAGTTGTTCAGGAACAGAGAGTGCAAGCAGGTTTTTTGGCGGCGCCAGGGTATTGAGTTTCAAGTTTTTAACAGGTGCAAAGTCTATCAGCTGTTTCAGTTTCTCGGATTGACAAAGCACATCAAGTATCTTTCGGTCCGCGATTTCATCGTTGGCGTCGTATAAGGCGTTTGATTGGAATTGCTCCGTTACCGCTCTTTGGATGGCGATAAATATGTCCAAAGAACAGCCGGAGCCGATTGCGGATATATGTCGGTCGCCGGGGCCGGTTCGTGGTAATGCAACTGCCAGATAAACTTCTGACTCGTCTTTGATAATGATGATCTGCAAAGCTTCGGCAGCCCGTAGCGCGTATGAGTTGTTGAACAGGGCTTGCGCAAGCAGGGGCGCCGACGGTGAGTAGAGATCGATCGGAGGTATCAGTCTGCAGACGGCCATGAAAAACCGGGACAACAGGTGTCGCTCAATCAGTTCCAGGGTACCGTGCAGCAGTGCTTCTGATTTCGTGCAGCCGAAAGCAGTTCCTGAGTTAGAGGCGTAGCGATTTAAAAAGCGCGTCGGTTGACTCGTTGTTTTACGTTCATCTTTGACCGGATACAGCAGGGCGCATGGCACAAAAAGCCCGGCGCAGCCGTCGAGTGATGCAAGCTGCAGACACTGTAGTGGCTCGATGTTTTTTCGCAGACTTGTGAAAATGCCGTCCGACTCGACCCCGTTCTGCGAAGCGATGTCACTGCAACCAAGCGTTTTGCAAAATGGCGGCTCGGCGTGAAACATCGCGTAGTGCTCAAGGCTTTCAGCAAGTGCACCTACAAGCGCGTCGGGACCTTTGCCTGCGCCTGATTCAATCAGCGTGTCGTATTCGTTATAGAGTTCGGCAGTAGCGACCAGATTACCGTCATCTACATAGCGCACTCGCGCTCTCAAACCCAGTGTCTGGATAACATTGTTTATTCGGACAAACGCTTCCCTGGATGAAATCTCACGCTCTGACATGGTGAGCCTCGTAGGCTTGAATGCCGAAAGATCGACTTTCGGCATTTTCAGGATTGGCTGATCGGGAGGCCGAGTCAGCGGGTCAGTGAGGCGAAGAAGTCCAGTTCCGTCGCCAGGAAACCTTCAAAGTGGCCCGAGCCATAAGGCAAATCATCGAAGGTGTTTATTTCAGAACGTTTTCTACCCATTACATATGACTCCATTGAATATCACGTTGTCGGCACTTTTTTGTGCGCCGAGCTTGCATGTTTTTTTGCAAGCGCAACGAGTAATAACAAGGGAGTGTTGGGCCCGCAATCAGACGGATTCCGATGATTGCGTAGGGCGCTTCTTGAGGAGTAGTAGGATCGAACTTCGTGCTGTTAAACACAGCGGCGTTCTATGCGGAAAATTAGCGCAAATTATGGTTTGCAGGTGTTTAGAACTTGTGGAGATATCGATCAGCGTGGAATTAATGACGATGGCATTAGGGGCGATCAAATGCCGTCGTCATTTATCTTGCCATGTGAGCCGAACTGGTTATTCCAGATTATTTACAAAAGTTCCTGTCCCATCGAGAATATTCTTCAAAGTCTCAACAACCTCATCCATATCCACCATATCCGGGTTGAAAGCGATCTCCAGCACATCATCGCCATTCAACGCATCGGCATCCGCCGCAGCGATCTCGATCTTCAGCAGTTTCGACGTCAGCGTGACCTTGACCCCCTCGAGCGTCGAAGGCTCGCCATCCAGGGTGATCTCCAGCTCATCCTCATCCGGGTAACGGCTCATCAGGAACATCTCGCCCTTGTCGCTGTGGCAGCAGAGCATGGCCATGTTGTCTTCTTCGTCGTCGCACGGGTTGACGATCAGTAGCGCGGTGGTCATTTGCATGGGGGAAATCCTGGGCAGTGGCGGCGGTGAATCTGTTCGAAGGCGCGATTTTGCCAGTCTCAACCGGTTTGCGCTGCCTCCATCGGTAAAAAGTGGCAAAGCAGGACATTTCCGTCGCCCACTTCCGAATAGCGCGAAGGGAAAATCCGCCGTCAGCGTAAGGCAATTACCGAATGCGCAAAATCGACCCGAAATTTCGATTTTTCCCTTGTGATAGCCACCTTTTTGCCGTTAGTTTCGCCGCTCTTGCGCAATGGACTGCGTTAAAAAAATCCAGAAAAGGACCTTTGCCATGACCCAATATTTCGAACGCGCCGAAGAAATCCGCCACCTGTCCAATGAACAGATCGAGGAAATCTACAAGCGCTATCTCGAAGGCGAAAAAACTGCCGCGCTGATGGCGGAATTTCAGATCCCTGCAACGGTGCGCAGTCTGCTCAAGGTTCTGCCCCCGGTTATCAGTGCCGACCTCAGTTGTCCTTACTGCAAACTGCCAATGTGGGTGCGCCGACACGCCAGAGGTACTCCGCTTTCGCTGCGCAGTACCTTCAAATGCGTACGCTGTGAGCACCAGCAAAGCCTACCCGGCACCAATACCCGCCACACGACTTGCAGCTGCACAGAATGTTTCAAAGTGCGCCAGCAGCAGCTTGCCGCCCGGGCCACGCGTGATCGCCTGGAATTGGAAGCTCGGTATGGCGCGCGATGCCCCGCAGTGCCTTACGCCAATCTGGGGTTTGTGCAGAAGCTGACGTTGCTCGCTTTGCTGGATGATGGTTACGGCGCAACCGTTGAATGGATTGCGCCGTTGAATGCGCCATCCAGAGAAGAGCTGCTCGCCCTGACGTTCGAGGCACGTGAGGAGCTGCTCAAAGGCCTGCACGAAGCCGGGGTGCTGGCGGTTTCCACCGATTCCGACATCAACGCATTTGATCGCAGCGAGGGCTGCAGTATTCGCGAATACAGCGCGGTGCGTTGGCTGCCCAACATCACGCTGGATGGCGCGGCGCGCAGTACCCGTGAGAACTTGTACCTGGTGCTGTATCAGGAGTTGTCAGGCAGCGTAAAAGCGGCCTGGAAGAGCGAAATCTATTCACTGGTCTTCAGTCTCGCCCGCGAAGAGGCGATTCAATACATTCGTTTGTTGGCCCATGAAGTGGACTTCGCCTTCACGGCCGAAGCGCGCGCCGAGGAGGTGGTCGGGCAGTTGCTGCAGGATTTTTCGGTCAGTCAGGTGTATTACTTCGCCCGGCTGGCAGTGAGAAACGCCGCGCATTTCTATGCCACCGGCAATTCCAAGGGGCGCAGTCACGCCTCCAATACCATTCCGCGCAACATGCTGAGCACGGCGCAAGACGCGCTGGCGCGCCAATGGCGCAAAAATGGCTATCGCGATGCGCGGGTGCCGCAAACGGCCTTGCAGCGTTTGCTTTTCGGCGTGGTGCTCAAGGACAGCGGCGCCGGATTTTCCAAATCGCCGGGCATGTACTGGCGTGACGAACTGGTCCCGCAATTCTTTTCCGCCGTGGCCTTCGACAGCGACTTGCTCAGCCACCTGCGCCTGTTCTGCCGCGAATGCGATTCGAGCAACATCGACGCCAGCATGGACAAGCAGATCCTGCAGACGATGTGCTACGACTGCGCCACGGTGAGCAAATTCAGAGCCTTTGAGGAACTGCCGGACTGATCCGTGTCAACCGCTGGCGCTGAACCGGATGCCACGCTCAGGGTCGATAACAGGGCCTTGGGCGTTTTCGTTTCCGGATATGTAACGTCCTCGGCGACCGACCTGGCACGAAAGTCCCGTGAAACCGGGGTTTCGAACCTGCATTTCGGCGCACGCCTGCTAGTGTTGATGCAGGCCAAACCCTGCATTTACGTGCCAATGACCGAATATGTCGCAGCACCGCAAGCAGACACATTGTCGCACCCATTAAGCTGCGCAACGGATGAGCACCCGTAAAGGCATTGCCGGCAGCGCTGGCAGTCGCTTTTGCAGATGCTCATTCATGGAAGGTGAATGTGACCTGAGTGTCCCGTCCAGCTTCACCCACCTGTCTCCCTGTTTCCTCTGCCCGAGAATCAGGAACAGGGCGACACCAGCCCCGAAAGGGCTGTTGCACGCGACGCTTTCCATCAATAACAAGCTTAAGCGGAGTACCACAGATGGCGTTCTTCACCGCAGCCAGCAAAGCCGACTTCCAGCACCAACTGCAAGCGGCACTGGCGCAGCACATCAGTGAACAGGCACTGCCACAAGTGGCGCTGTTCGCTGAACAATTCTTCGGCATCATTTCCCTGGACGAGCTGACTCAACGTCGTCTCTCCGACCTCGCTGGCTGTACTCTCTCTGCGTGGCGCCTGCTTGAGCGCTTCGATCACGCGCAACCGCAAGTGCGTGTCTACAACCCCGATTACGAACGCCACGGCTGGCAGTCGACCCACACCGCGGTCGAAGTGCTGCACCACGACCTGCCATTTCTGGTCGACTCGGTGCGTACCGAGCTGAACCGTCGCGGCTACAGCATTCACACCCTGCAGACCACCGTGCTCAGCGTACGTCGTGGCAGCAAGGGCGAATTGCTGGAAGTCCTGCCAAAGGGCAGCACCGGCGAAGGCGTGCTGCACGAATCGCTGATGTACCTGGAAATCGACCGTTGCGCCAACGCGGCCGAGCTGAACGTGCTGAGCAAAGAGCTTGAGCAGGTGCTCGGTGAAGTGCGCGTCGCCGTCGCTGACTTCGAGCCGATGAAAGCCAAGGTGCAGGACATCCTCACCCAGCTCGACAACAGCGCCTATCCGGTCGATGCCGACGAAAAGAACGAAATCAAGAGCTTCCTGGAATGGCTGGTGGGCAACCACTTCACCTTCCTCGGCTACGAAGAGTTCGTGGTTACCGATCAAGCCGATGGCGGCCACATCGAGTACGACCAGAATTCCTTCCTCGGCCTGACCAAACTGCTGCGCACCGGCCTGACCTACGAAGACCTGCGCATCGAAGACTACGCCGTGTCCTACCTGCGCGAACCGACCCTGCTGTCGTTCGCCAAGGCTGCGCACCCGAGCCGCGTACACCGTCCGGCTTACCCGGATTACGTGTCGATCCGTGAAATCGACGCCGACGGCAAAGTCATCAAGGAACACCGTTTCATGGGCCTGTACACCTCCTCGGTGTATGGCGAGAGCGTGCGGGTCATCCCGTTCATCCGCCGCAAGGTCGAAGAAATCGAGCGCCGCTCCGGCTTCCAGTCCAAGGCCCACTTGGGCAAGGAACTGGCGCAGGTCCTCGAAGTGCTGCCGCGTGACGACCTGTTCCAGACCCCGGTCGACGAACTGTTCACCACCGTGATGTCGATCGTGCAGATCCAGGAACGCAACAAGATCCGCGTGTTCCTGCGCAAAGACCCGTACGGTCGCTTCTGCTACTGCCTGGCCTACGTGCCGCGCGACATTTATTCCACCGAAGTCCGCCAGAAGATCCAGCAAGTGCTGATGGAGCGCCTGAAGGCTTCCGACTGCGAGTTCTGGACCTTCTTCTCGGAATCCGTGCTGGCCCGCGTGCAGTTGATCCTGCGCGTCGATCCGAAGAACCGCCTCGACATCGACCCGGTACTTCTGGAAAAAGAAGTGGTCCAGGCCTGCCGCAGCTGGCAGGACGACTACGCCGCACTGACCGTCGAAAGCTTCGGCGAAGCCCACGGCACCAACGTGCTGGCCGACTTCCCGAAAGGCTTCCCGGCCGGTTACCGCGAGCGTTTTGCCGCGCATTCGGCTGTGGTCGACATGCAGCACCTGCTGAGCCTCAACGAAAAAAATCCGCTGGTGATGAGCTTCTATCAGCCGCTCGGTCAGGTCTCCGGCCAGCGCGAGCTGCATTGCAAGCTGTATCACGCCGACACGCCGCTGGCGCTGTCCGACGTCCTGCCGATTCTGGAAAACCTCGGCCTGCGCGTACTGGGTGAATTCCCGTATCGCCTGCGCCACACCAACGGCCGCGAATTCTGGATTCACGATTTCGCCTTCACCGCCGCCGAAGGTCTGGACCTCGACATCCAGCAACTCAACGACACCCTGCAGGACGCGTTCGTGCACATCGTGCGCGGCGATGCCGAAAACGATGCGTTCAACCGTCTGGTGCTGACCGCCGGTCTGCCATGGCGCGACGTGGCACTGCTGCGTGCCTACGCGCGTTACCTGAAGCAGATTCGTCTGGGCTTCGACCTGGGTTACATCGCCAGCACCCTGAACAACCACACCGACATCGCTCGCGAACTGACCCGGTTGTTCAAGACCCGCTTCTACCTGGCGCGCAAGCTCGGCAGCGACGATCTGGAAGACAAGCAACTGCGTCTGGAACAAGCGATTCTGACCGCACTGGACGATGTTCAGGTGCTCAACGAAGACCGCATCCTGCGTCGTTACCTCGACCTGATCAAAGCCACCCTGCGCACCAACTTCTATCAGACTGACGCCAACGGCCAGAACAAGTCGTACTTCAGCTTCAAGTTCAACCCGCATGCGATCCCTGAGCTGCCGAAGCCAGTGCCGAAGTTCGAAATCTTCGTCTACTCGCCACGCGTCGAAGGCGTGCACCTGCGCTTCGGCAACGTTGCCCGTGGTGGTCTGCGCTGGTCCGATCGTGAAGAAGACTTCCGTACCGAAGTGCTCGGCCTGGTAAAAGCCCAGCAAGTGAAAAACTCGGTCATCGTGCCGGTGGGTGCGAAGGGCGGCTTCCTGCCGCGTCGTCTGCCACTGGGCGGCAGCCGTGACGAGATCGCGGCCGAGGGCATCGCCTGCTACCGCATCTTCATTTCCGGCCTGTTGGACATCACCGACAACCTGAAGGACGGCGCACTGGTACCGCCGGTCAATGTCGTGCGTCATGACGACGATGACCCGTACCTGGTGGTCGCGGCGGACAAGGGCACTGCAACCTTCTCCGACATCGCCAACGGCATCGCCATCGACTACGGCTTCTGGCTGGGTGACGCGTTTGCGTCCGGTGGTTCGGCCGGTTACGACCACAAGAAAATGGGCATCACCGCCAAGGGCGCGTGGGTCGGCGTACAGCGCCACTTCCGCGAGCGCGGCATCAATGTTCAGGAAGACAGCATCACCGTGGTTGGCGTCGGCGACATGGCCGGCGACGTGTTCGGTAACGGCCTGTTGATGTCCGACAAGCTGCAACTGGTCGCTGCGTTCAACCACATGCACATCTTCATCGACCCGAACCCGAACCCGGCGACCAGTTTCGTCGAGCGTCAGCGTCTGTTCGACCTGCCGCGTTCGGCCTGGACCGATTACGACACCAGCATCATGTCCGAAGGTGGCGGTATCTTCTCGCGCAGCGCGAAGAGCATCGCGATCTCGCCGCAGATGAAAGAACGCTTCGACATCCAGGCTGACAAGCTGACCCCGACCGAACTGCTCAACGCCTTGCTCAAGGCGCCGGTGGATCTGTTGTGGAACGGCGGTATCGGCACCTACGTCAAGGCCAGCACCGAAAGCCACGCCGATGTCGGCGACAAGGCCAACGATGCACTGCGCGTCAACGGTAACGAGCTGCGCTGCAAAGTAGTGGGCGAGGGCGGTAACCTCGGCATGACCCAACTGGGTCGTGTGGAATTCGGTCTCAATGGCGGCGGTTCCAACACCGACTTCATCGACAACGCCGGTGGCGTGGACTGCTCCGACCACGAAGTGAACATCAAGATCCTGCTGAACGAAGTGGTTCAGGCCGGTGACATGACCGACAAGCAACGCAACCAGTTGCTGGCGAGCATGACCGACGAAGTCGGCAATCTGGTGCTGGGCAACAACTACAAGCAGACTCAGGCCCTGTCCCTGGCGGCGCGCCGTGCCTACGCGCGCATCGCTGAGTACAAGCGTCTGATGAGCGATCTGGAAGGTCGTGGCAAGCTGGACCGTGCCATCGAATTCCTGCCGACCGAAGAGCAACTGACCGAGCGCGTCGCTGAGGGCCACGGCCTGACCCGTCCTGAGCTGTCGGTGCTGATTTCCTACAGCAAGATCGACCTGAAAGAGCAGCTGCTGGGCTCGCTGGTGCCGGACGACGATTACCTGACCCGCGACATGGAAACGGCGTTTCCGCCGACCCTGGTCAGCAAGTTCTCCGAAGCCATGCGTCGCCATCGTCTGAAGCGCGAGATCGTCAGCACCCAGATCGCCAACGATCTGGTCAACCACATGGGCATCACCTTCGTGCAGCGACTCAAAGAGTCGACCGGCATGAGCCCGGCAAACGTGGCTGGCGCTTACGTGATCGTGCGCGACATCTTCCACCTCCCGCACTGGTTCCGTCAGATCGAAGCGCTGGACTACCAGGTTTCCGCTGACGTGCAGCTGGAACTGATGGACGAGCTGATGCGTCTGGGCCGTCGCGCCACGCGCTGGTTCCTGCGTGCCCGCCGCAACGAGCAGAATGCTGCCCGTGACGTCGCGCACTTCGGTCCGCACCTGAAAGAGCTGGGGCTGAAACTCGACGAGCTGCTCAGCGGCGAAATCCGCGAGAACTGGCAGTCGCGCTATCAGGCGTACGTCGAAGCCGGTGTGCCGGAATTGCTGGCGCGTATGGTTGCGGGCACTTCGCACCTGTACACGCTGCTGCCGATCATCGAAGCCGCAGACGTCACCGGGCAGGACCCGGCCGAAGTGGCCAAGGCCTACTTCGCCGTGGGCTCTGCGCTGGACATCACCTGGTACTTGCAACAGATCAGCGCCTTGCCGGTGGAAAACAACTGGCAGGCTCTGGCCCGTGAAGCGTTCCGTGATGATGTCGACTGGCAGCAACGGGCGATCACCATCTCCGTCCTGCAACAGGGCGACGGCTCCCAGGACGTGGAAGCACGCCTGGCGCTGTGGATGGCCCAGCACGAAAGCATGATCGAACGCTGGCGCGCCATGCTGGTGGAAATCCGTGCTGCGAGCGGTACGGACTACGCCATGTACGCGGTGGCCAACCGTGAACTGCTGGATCTTGCGTTGAGCGGGCAAGCGATCGTGCCTGCGATCACTGCGAATGCCGAGCTTGAACTGGCGTAAGTAGTGGCTGAATGAAACAGCCCCGCTCTCGAAAGAGGCGGGGCTTTTTCATGTCTGTCATTCAGAACGTATCGGCGCAGCGGAAGGCGAAGCTAAGGACGCTATCAGCATGGAGCAGGGAGGTTCCGGCTACGACAATCTGATTGTTCTGGATAGCAAGGCCTCCCGCCATGTCGAGCACGCTGGTCAGATTGATGATCAGCATACCGTCCTCGGCAAAATCGCGATCTGGAGAGCCGTCCGATTTGAACTGGGCAATGACGATTTCCGAGTCTTCTTCGCCGTGGGTGCTGGAAACCACGAGGATATGTCCGCCTTCTCGCAGCGTGCCAGAGGTCCATTGGATGCCGAAAGGCGCGTCGGAATAAGGCGTCAGAACTGGCTTCCCTTCATTGAAGTCGGTGGCGTATTTCCCATTCCTGTCGACACAAACCAGGACGCCCGTGTGAACAAAATTCTCCGAGGTGGCGCTACCGATGCCGAGGATGTTGCCATCAGGCATTTCGACCAGTTTGTTGATCTGACTGAGCTTGTCCAGGTGGTCGAACAGGGCAAAACCGTTATCGCCAAAGCTGCTGACAGGCTTACCTGCGGCGTCGAAGAGGGCAATCATTGCGCGATAGCCGACATTGCTTGAGACGTAACCTGCGATGGCGAATTTGCCGTCTTGGAGCCGGATCAGCGAGCCAGTCCACGTGGAGTTGGCCAGGTATCGAATCGCGACGTAACCCTGTCCCTGGCCAAACGTAGTGTCCAGATCTCCGTTGCCCTGCAGCCTTATCAAAAGACCGCATTGGTCGTTGAAGGAATATTGATGGTTGCTGAGTACCATCAGATTTCCATCGGCCAGTTCAATGGCATGGCCACTGTGATCGGATGCCGTAGTGCGTTTTGGCCCCAGTGCTACCTCGGACGACGTGAGGGCGGGCAACGGAATCGGATTCACGATGACCACGCCGTTGACGCCAAATGCGGTCTCGGGGGTTCCGTCATTGCGAAACATCGCCAAGCCGCGTTGTGGCTGTGCGTATTCGTGTAGAAAAAAGGAACCCTGAAGCATCAGGTTCCCGCTCTTGAGGATGCTGATGCTGCCACCCGTGGATTTATAGCCCTGCGCGAAAACCCCGCTGGCCACGCCATCCCGGGAAAACGAAGTGTCCTGTGTGCCATCAGGCTTCAACCGCACAATGGCGAACTTGTTGCCCGCACTGGCGGCGATCAGCAGCTTGCCGTCCGCCGCGACGGTAATTGCGTTGGCGAAGCTGTTTTCCTGATCGGGGTATTTGAACCAGGTGAGGCCATTTTTGTTAGGGCCGAAAGTGGGGTCCAGGTTATGCGCAGCGGTGTCTTTTACTTCAGTCATGGTCAGCTCCTCGAATACGCTGTTTTTGCGTAAAGCGATCAGTCGATAGAGACCGGCAAATCAACGCAGTGCTGGTATTTGGGAAGCTTTCGATCGCGCTGTCCACTGTCAGACCTGACAGTGGACAGCGGGGGATGATTGTGGATTTGAATGACGGGATGCCCAGTCTTGCCGGGGGTTTAATGTCTGCGGTTTTTTGTGGTGTCTGGTCTGGCGCCTTCGCGAGCAGGTTCGTTCCCACAGGGATTCGCATTCCAAATGTGGGAGCGAGCCTGCTCGCGAAGAGGCACTTACATTCAATACAACATTTGAGCTGGATTACCCTCGAGCATCGACACTTTCTCCCCCGGCCGCACAACCAGATTACTCAGCGAACGGTCAAACTCCCGCAACGCTGCCAACTGCAATTCCTCCTGCTGATTGATATCCGCGACGATCTCTTCCGAGCGCTTGAAGTCCGCCCACACCGGCGTCAGTTCCCGCGCCTGCGAGCCCTTCGCCGTGCCGATGTAGTTCAATTGCGCATCGTAGAAATCGGCACTGACATCCGCGCGGATATCCGAGCTGCGCGAGGTGATCAGCTGGCTGTGGGTATCGACGATCGCCACCACATCCGGCCTGGCGGCACGCAGGCTTTGCATGTCCGGGTACACCGTCACCGAGCCGAACTGGCGTTGCAGCGAAGCGTTGACCCACTGCACCGCGCGATCCGGGCTGGAACTGGCGACGTAGGCGTCGTGGATCGGCTGCACCAGCAGGCTCTGACCAAAACCGGTGCCGGCCTTCGCCTGGTACTCGCGCAGATATTGGCGATTGGCTTGGGTGCCGGGGCTGTAAATCACTCCCAGCGAGACGCCGGGACCGCTGTTGACCTGAGTACCACTGCTGCGACCGGTCGGGTGCGGCAGCAGCGTGTCGAGGGATGACACGGCTTGCGGAGCAGTGGGAACAGAGCAGGCAGAGAGAATCAAAACGGAGATCGCCAGCAGGGCGGGAAGCGCAGGTTTCATGGTGTTTCTCCCGTGAAACAAGATCTGTCGAGGAGTGTGAACGGGCCGAAGATATCGGCGGATATTCAGGTTAAACCTGCCGGCCTGACCGTTGCCTGAATAACCTTTGCGCGGTTAGTTTTATTGGCTTTAAGCGTTTGCAGGTAATGCCCCAAGGCAATAAAAAAGGCGCAAATGCTCGATTCGCGCCTTTCGTTTATGGCTGGCCGTTCAGCCATCAGTTTTCCAGCGGGATCAGCACCTGCTCATCCGGGGCCAGGACCATGAACACCAGCAACTTGGCCGGCTTGGTCGAACTGGCGTTTTTCGACACTAGATGCTCCGAGCCGGCCGGCTCGTACCAGAACTGGCCCTTCTTGTAAGTGATCGCCTGCTCGCCCTTGACCTGGGAAATCACTTCGCCGTCGAGCACGTAGGCCATCGCCGTGCCTTCGTGTTTGTGCGCGATCGAGGACTGGCCGGGTTGGTAGTCGACTTCGATCATCATGGCTTTCTTGCCGGGGGCGTTTTTCAGCAGTTGTTCCTGCAGGACGGTGATTTTCTCGGACGGATCGTGAGCCATTGCCGAGGCGGAAAGGGTGAAGACAAGGGCGGCGGCGAAGAGGGGCAGGGCTTTCATGGCGGGTTACCTGTGAGGGTTGGGGTGTGCTCACAGTAGGCCGCAATGTCGCCGGTTCAAACGGCCAATATTCGCGAAGATGGGGTGACCAATTGGCCTCGGAAGGATTTCGGTGCGGCGCAAATCGCCTTCGCGAGCAGGCTCGCTCCCACAGTTGATCGCATTTCAATGTGGGAGCGAGCCTGCTCGCGAATGGGGCATATCAGACGATGGGAAAGCTGTTGAAATCCACGCTATTGGCCAGGCGGCTATCGATCAGGTCGATAAACCCCTGTGCCTCGGGCCGGTTGAAATGCGCCTGCATCGCCGCTTCCGACTGCCAGCGCGCGCTGACTGTCCAGCGGTGGCTGTCCTCGGGGCAGCGGTCGACCAGGTAGGAATCGCAGCCCGGGGTTTCGCGCAGGGTGTCGACGATCCTCTGCAATTGCTTGCCAAGCTCTTCCGAGCGGCCCGCAACCGCCTTGACCTCAACCGTGTTGATCACTTCGTTGGACATTGCTCACACTCCTGAATCAGGCCGGACGAATCCTGCTCACTGAGGGATAACGCCTGTGCAGAATAGGCCTGCCGCCGTGAATCACCAATAACCAATCGGCGGTAAAAGCCTTATACCAACGGCTCATGACAGCTGTTCGAGGATGTCGCGCAGCCGATCGAGGGCGATGTCAATGTCGAGTGTTTCGATGGCGCCGAAGCCGAAATACAGGCCTTCTTTCGCCGGCTGCTGATAGTAGAACCCACTGATCGCATACAGGCCGACCTCGACCTTTTTCGCCAGCTCGATGACCAGCGGCAAATCGACCGGCACCTTGCAGAGCACCGCCATGTGAAACCCGGCACTGGCCGGCACGGCTTGCAGCCAGGGCGCAAGGTCCGTCGCCATGCGCTCCAGGATGCGCTCGCGACGTTGCGCGTAGATCGTATGGCAGCGGCGGATGTGCTTGAGCAGGCAACCCTCGGCGATGAACTTGGCCAGCGCCCATTGCGGCAGGGTCGAGGCGTGCAGATCGGTGAGCTGTTTGGCGCGAATCACCGCTTCGATGATCGACGGCGGCAGGATCGCATAGCCCAGGCGTAACTCCGGCAACAGGGTTTTCGAGAAGGTGCCGACGTAGGCGACGATGCCGCGCTGATCGAGGTTGTACAGCGAATCGGTGGGCCGGCCCTCGTAGCGGAATTCACTGTCGTAATCGTCTTCGATGATGATCGCGCCGAGCTCGTGGGCACGGGCGAGCAGGGCCTCGCGGCGCGCCTGACTCATCGCCATGCCCAGCGGAAACTGGTGCGACGGGGTGACGTAAATGAGCCGCGTGCCATCGGGAATGTGCTCGACCTGAATACCCTCGGCATCCACCGGCACCCCGACCACTTCGGCGCCGTGGGTGCCGAACAGCAAGCGCGCGGGCGGATAGCCGGGATCTTCCATGGCCACCAGATCGCCCGGGCGGGTCAGTACGCGGGCAATCAAGTCCAGCGCCTGCTGCGCGCCGTTGCATACGACGATGTCCTCGTCCTGACAATTGATGCCACGAGAAAACGCGATGTGCCGGGCGATCGCATTGCGCAGCGCCGGCAAGCCTTCGGCGACGCTGTAGAAACCTTTCGACTGCGCCATCTGCCGCATCGCGTGGGCGACGCAGCGGCGCCAGTCGTCGTGGGGGAACTGGCCTTTGCTGGTGGCGCCGCCGATGAAGTCGTAGCGCAGCGAACCCTCCAGCGTCGGATGACGGAGGAACACCGGCAGATTGCGCCAGCTCTCGATCACCTCGGCACTGGCCAGCTCGGTGTGGCTCTGCTTGCGCTGCACCTGCGCCGGGCGGGCGTTGACATAGGTGCCTTTGCCGATCACCCCGGTGAGGAAATTTTCGTAGGTCAGCTGCGCATAAGTGTCGGAAATGGTCTTGCGCGAGATGCCCAATTGCTCGGCCAGCAAGCGGCTCGGCGGCAACTGCGTACCCGCCGCCAGTCGCCCGGATTCAATCGCCGCGCGCAACTGCTGATACAACTGACCGGCAAGATCCTTGCGGCCGTTGATCACGACATGAAGTTCCATACCGACGAGGCTCCCGGGTGTTGAGTGAAGTGTCGGTCAGATTAGCGTTGTTGGGCTTTTGGCAGTAGTTGCGTGGAGTAAAAACCGCAAATTGGCGCAAGTCCCTGTGGGAGCGAGCTTGCTCGCGAAAGCGGTGTGTCATTGAACAGATTCGTTGTCTGACACTCCGCTATCGCTGGCAAGCCAGCTCCCACAGTTTTTGCGGCGTGCACAAATCTTGTGAACGACGTTAAACCTTGTGGGAGCTGGCTTGCCAGCGATGGCGGTGGTGCAGTGGATGAATATTTGTCTGGGAAACCGCTTTCGCGAGCAGGCTCGCTCCCACAGGTATTGCGTTTGGCCGAGGTTCAGTGGTGTAGCCGAAATTCGTGGAATTGGGGCTGTAACACAGCCTGCACAGCCCGTACCGTGAACTCATCATTCCGCCTGCCGAGAGCCGCGCCATGTCCCTGCGTCTGGATTACTACAACGCGTCGCCCAAGGCGATGAAAGCGATGCTTGCCATGGAGGCGCTGACCGCCAACCTGGGCATCGAAGCGCCGCTGCTGCAATTGATCCGGATCCGCGCCTCGCAACTCAACGGCTGCGCATTCTGCACCGACATGCACTCGGTGGACGCGCGGCGAGCCGGGGAGAGTGATCGGCGTCTTTACGCGATCGCGGTGTGGCGCGACAGCAACTTCTTCAACCCCCGCGAACGCGCGGCGCTGGCCTGGGCCGAGGCGGTGACGCTGTTGGCCGAAAGCCACGTGCCGGATGAGGTCTACCAGCAGGCGCGCGAGCAATTTGATGAAGGCGAACTGGTGGATTTGACGGTTGCGGTCAGCACCATCAACAGCTGGAATCGCCTGGCCGTCAGCTTCCGCCAGACCCCTAGTGACTGAAAAGCACCCATTCCTGTGGCGAGGGGATTTATCCCCGTTCGGCTGCGCAGCAGACGCCAGAACGGTGAAATCGGTTTATCTGACAGATCAGAGTCAGGCGACTTCGGGGCTGCTGCGCAACCCAACGGGGATAAATCCCCTCGCCACAGGTGCTAAATCCCTCACCGGCCACAGTGCGATTCAATTCGCCGGCCGCTGCGGTTTCACCGAGGTGCCAAACGTATTCCCCATCCGCGTACTGGTCGCGGCCGGGGTCGCCAGCCCGACCTGATTCGGCGCGCGCTTGTGCACCGGCACATTCAACGCTTCCATGTTCTTCTGCGCCGCCGCCGCGCCGTCAGGGTTGTTGCCCATCTGCTGGCTCAGGCAATCGTAATTCGGCGCCTTGTAACCGCCGACCGTGACCTCGACACAACCCAGCGGCTCCTCCGCCTGCGCCGCGCCCACCGTCATCAGCAAGACCCACATCCACCGCGTTTTCATGTCCGCCTCCTGGCCCGCCCGAATGGGCCGCTCTGGGGTTTGAGTCTAGTGCAAGCGCGGCGCAAAACCCGTGATGGTTTTTTTGCACCGCCCGTCATACCAGAGTCATAAATGCCCCGCAGGATAGCGATTTTCAGGGGTGCGCCAGTCGTGCAGCGAGGCAGTTCGCGGATCAGTCTTCAGCGCTCGGCGACGCTTGTGCGCCGCGCGGGTCTGGGCTGGCTGCTCGGTCTGCTGACCTGCGCGGCCAATGCTGATCCGGCAGCGGCGGACATGCGCATGACCTTGCACATCCCGGCGCAGGAACTCGCCCGGGCGCTGGATCAATACAGCCGCGCCACCGGCGTCGCGGTGTTGGTCGACAGCCAGTTGAGCCGGGGCCGTCGCTCCCTCGCCGTGGATGGCGAATTCACCGCCGCCGATGCCTTGCGCCATCTGCTCGGCGGCACCGGGTTGATGGCGCGTTACGCCCGCGCCGACGCGTTCACCTTGCAAGCGGCGCAGGTGGAAGACCTGCCAGTGCCGACGGACAAACCCACGCCGGCTGCTGTCGCGGTCAACCGCAGTTATGCGACGGCGGTGCAAGCGGCGATCGAGCGCAAGCTGTGCCGTTCGCCGCTGACCCGGCCGGGCAGTTATCGCGCGGTGTTGCAGGTGTGGGTCGGGCGCGACGGCGTGGTGCAGCACAACCGGTTGGTCACTTCGACCGGCGATGTACGGCGCGATAACGCGCTGGTGGAAAGTTTTCGCAACCTCACAATCGATCGGCCGACGCCCAGCGCCTTGCGCCAGCCGGTCACGCTGCTGTTGTTACCGGAGTCGTCAGGGAAACGCATGGAATGCACGAGATGGGAAGGAGTTTCCGGGGGATGAAAGACGCCGGACAAAGCACGATGGGCCAGTTGTTCCTCAGCTCCTACGAGGACTTTCGCGTGCGCCTGCGCCGCCGCCTCGGTTCCGAGGACCTGGCCAACGACGTGCTGCACGAAACCTGGCTGCGGGTCGATCGTATGGAGACCCCGCCGAACCTGCTCAAGCCCAACGCCTACCTGTATCGCATGGCGCTGAACATCGCCGCCGACCGCCGTCAGGCCGATGCGCGCCTGCTCACCGGCACCGAAGTCGAGGAACTGCTGCAACTGGGCGACGAAGCCCTCGACCCGGCGCGGGTGGTCGGCGGGCAAAAGGAGATGCAGGCTCTGCTCAGCGCCTTGTACGAACTGCCCGCGCGGCGTCGGCGGATCTTCATCGCCGCGCGCCTGGAAGAAGCGCCGCACCTGGAAATCTCCCAGCGTTTCGGCATTTCCACGCGCATGGTCGAGAAGGAAATCAAAGCCGCGCTGGGCTTCTGCGCAGCGAAACTTGAAAGAAAAGTGTTTCAGCGGTTCGGTCGCGGGGCCGGAAAACCGTCTAGCGAATAGTGACCCGATTAATCCGTTGAGAATTTGCGCGTTTGAACATCTTTCGACTGAAACCTGCCGAGCCATCGGCCGACGAGTTGCTGCACAGCGAAGCCCGCGACTGGCTGATTCTGCTGACCTCGGGCCGCGCCACCGTCGCCGACGCCCGCGCCCTGCGCGAATGGTGCGCGCAAAGCGGCGAACATGCCCAGGCGTTCGAAGAAGCCAAGCGGCTGTGGCATCACCTGCAACCGGCCGCCGAAGCCGTGCAGGGCCGACGCAGCTTCGGTCGACGGGCATTTCTCGGCGGCGCGATTGCCGCGTCCGCCGCATTCCTGCTGGTGCGCGGCACGATTCCCGGTGGCTTCGAAGGGCTGGGCGCCGACTACATCACCGAAGTCGGCCAACAGCGCCGAGTCGAACCGGCGCAAGGCGTCAGCCTCGAACTCAACACCCAGACCCGCATCAACCAGCGCAGCGTCGAGAACGGCGTGCAGGGCTTTGAACTGGTCAGCGGCGAAGTCGAAGTGCAAACCGCACGCCTGCCACTGGCGATGCAGGCCGGAGCAGGGTGGTTGCGCGCCAGTCAGGCCCGCTTCAACCTGCGCAACACCGACCAGCAAGTCTGCGTGACCTGCCTCGACGGCGCGGTCGACGTCGCCATCGACGGCCGCAACCTGCGCCTCGAAGCGGGCCAGCAAGTTACCTACGACGCACGGCAAATCGGCAACGTGCAAACCGTCGACACCGCCGCCGTGATGAACTGGCGCCAGCAAGTGCTGGTGTTCAACGGCGCGACCCTCAGCCAGATGATCGACGAAATCAACCGCTACCGCCCCGGCATGCTCCTGCTGCTCAACCGCGAACTCGGCCAACGCCGCGTCCAGGCCCGCTTCAACCTCGACCAACTCGCCGGCGTCGCCCTGCTGATCCGCGACGCCTACGGCATCAAATGCACCGAACTGCCGGGCGGCGTCGTCGTCCTCAGCTAACTGCCTGCCACACACAGATCCCCTGTGGGAGCGAGCCTGCTCGCGAAAGCGGTTGCCCAACTGACCAATATCCTCCGGTCGCACTCGAACCCTGTGGGAGCTGGCTTGCCAGCGATAACGGCCTAACAGCCAACCAAGCTAAAGCTGACTGCCCCTAATTCAATTGTGGGAGCGAGCCTGCTCGCGAATGCGGTTGCCCAACTGACCAATATCTTCCGGTCGCACTCGATCCCTGTGGGAGCTGGCTTGCCAGCGATGACGGCCTAACAGCCACCCAACCTGCAACTGACTGCCGCCAACCCAACTGTGGGAGCGAGCCTGCTCGCGAAAGCGGTTGCCCAACTGACCAATACCTTCCGGTCGCACTCGATCCCTGTGGGAGCTGGCTTGCCAGCGATGACGGCCTAACAGCCCACCAACCTGCAACTGACCGCCCCCAACCCAATTGTGGGAGCGAGCCTGCTCGCGAAAGCGGTCTACCAGTGGCAACAACATTGACTGACCCACCGCAATGAGCAGGCTCACTCCTACGAAAACTGCGGTGATCCCGGCTATTGCAACAACCCAATCACCTGCCGATACCGCTCAACCCCCTGCGCCGTCTGCCGACTCAAACTAATCTCCAACCCCAACGGATCCTCCCGCCGATTGCCACTCAACTGCCGCCATCCCTTATCCACCTCCCAAACCCGCACCTGCACATCACTCACCTCACTCAACACCGCCACCCCATTCCCAGGCGCCGGCAACGGATAGCGACTGCGCGCCTCAGCCACCGCCCGATACAACGTATCCCCCTTGACCCACCACCGTACCCGCTGCAACGCCCCCGGCTGATCCGCCGCGCTACGAATAATGTCCAGCCGAAACCCCTTGCTTTCACTACTGCGCACAGTCACCGCCGGCGGCGCAATCGGCGCCTCATCCTCAGCCCCGACCTTGCGCGGCTCGCTCAACTCCACCCCGGCGCGCATGTCCACATCCCGCTGCAACTGATTCAACACCCGCAACAACCCGTCGCTCTGCTCACTGCTCGCCTGCAAATGACTGTCCGCCCGCGTCACACTGTCCAGCCCGCGCCAGGCAATCAGACTCACCACCGCCATCAGCAGAATCGCGACCATCACCTCAATCAGAGTGAACCCTTGCTGAGTCTTCATTGAACACTGATCCGCCCACTGCCATCGCGCAGCACACTCAGCCGATTGGCCCCATCCGACAAAACCAGCCGCAACGGCGGATTGATCCACTCGGCATTCAGCACCACCGTCTGCCGAGGCTCCACACGCACCTCGACCTTCGGGCTCTGCCACGCACGCGGCCGCAACTGCGCATCCTCCTTGAACGACTCAAACCCCACGCCATCATCCCCACGCCGACCAAAGCGAAACCCCTTGGCATCCGCCACCCACACAATCGGCCGCCCATCCGCGCGAGCCTCGGCCTGCGCCACCTGCAGCAACTGCGCAACCCGCTCGGCATCCTTGCGCAACAACTGCAACGGATCGGGCCTGATACTCAGGCTGATCGCGGCACTGGCAATCCCGATGATCACCAGCACCACCATCAACTCGATCAACGTAAAACCCTGCTGCCTGCTCATCACCCACGCGCTCCTTGGCGTCCCACCCCATCGTGCCCGGCGAACATGTAAGGCATGTGAAATAAAACGGAGAGAATTGCCGCGTAGTCTGGCAACAGGGACAACAAGGAGCGACAACCCATGAAATTCACCGCACGGATTACCCCGGCGCAAACCGTCCAGGCCCTGGCACTGCTCGCCGCCCTGGTGGGCGTCGCGACGTGGTCGTCGCTGCTGCTGACCTCGGCGGAATCCCACACGCCCGCAGCCGCTCCGCAAGTGCTCGCGGCGAGAAGCGATAGCCCGGCGTTGCAGTGGTTCTCCAATGAGACCGCACCGGTGGACATCAAGGTGAGTGGGGTGATCGCGGGCGGGAGCGGGACGGTAGCGATATTGAGTTTGAATGATGGCGCGCCGAGGAGTTTTTTGGTGGGGGAGAAGATTGGGGGTGGGGTGAAGTTGGTGGGGGTTGAGGGGGATGGGGTGGTGATTGAGCGGGGTGGGGAGAGGGTGAGGTTGGGGGTGGAGAGGTTGGGGGAGGGGGTGGTTTTGCCTAGGTTGGTGAGGCCTTGAATTGAAAGATCGAGTCAGCCATTTTGCTGCTGCCCCTCTTGGCCTGCCCGTTCAAGCGGCTCGACGAGAGAGTAAGGTGAATAAACAAAGCATTTGATTGCTTTCGGCAAGAGCAATCATGTCACGACATACCGCTATCCTACAGAAAAGCAATCTACTCATTGATGGGACCTTGAAGGCAGTCCTACATGCTTTTTAGCAGCCATTTTCTTAGTAGAACATCCTTGAAGGGTTGGAGGAACGCGTAGTGGAAAACTTTAATGTGCGCCAAAAAGCAGGCTACATTTGTAATGAGATAGACGTATTTTTCATTTTCTGTTCGTAGATTACAGGGTAAAGGGGAGAGGGAATGTCGATAAAGACCGGTGAAGCAATAAGTGGGGTTTACAGTGACGCAAATAACTTTCTGATAATTGGCCTGACGGGGCGTACTGGTTCAGGATGCTCTACGGCCGCTAGCAAGCTGGGCGGCACAAGTTTCGAATTTCCTGCGGACGGCTATGAAGGGCTCACGGAGAACGAGTTAAAAAAACATAAAATAATTCATAAGTACTTAAAGAGTAATGACTGAACTTCTTTTTATAAGATTGAGGTGCGATCCTTAATTACATATCACCTATTGCTTTTAGAAAGAGAACCGTTTGTCTCGTACTTAGTAGGGGTCTCGGGTGCAGGCATTAAGCAAGAGTCCGCAGCAGCGATTTATGATGAGTCAAATAAGGTGCGAGAGGAAATTCTCCGGCTTCATTCGTTTAATGGGAAGGTTGATCCTAGCGAGTTAGAGTCATGGATAGATCTTTATTTTTCAACCTTGCCGCGTGTTGCTGAGAGTTTAAGGGAAAGCTTAGGTGGGGCTGGTTTTACCAAGCTTTACCAAAACTCTGGTGACAATATTAGATCCTCAGGTCTTGCAAATAGTAATATCTTTGACGCCGGCAAGATATTTAATTTTCCAAAGCATTTAAATTTTTTGATTAAGCTTGTTCGAAAATCCACAATAGCAAAAGGAGTTCCGTGCAGGGTTGTTATAGATGCGATTAGAAATCCGTATGAGGCATTCTTTTTAAAAAGGAGGTATGCAAACTTCTATCTGATATCCGTGAATACGCCTAATTCGAAAAGATTGAGTAGTTTGCATGAGTATAGAAAGCTTTCAATAAGGGAGATTTCGGATCTCGATAACAAGGAGTATCCTGGAAAACTTTCCGGGGCGAATAAATTTATCGCGCAAAATATTCAGGCTTGTATCGAGATTGCTGATATTCATATTCACAACTCCAAAACTAGCGAGTTCAATCAAAATGACTTGGTGAGTCAGCTAGCATGGTACCTAGCGCTTATGATGCATCCTGGGTTAGTGATGCCGACGTCAGTTGAAAACTGTATGCAAATAGCTTATACGGTCAAGCAAAGCTCTGGCTGTATTTCGCGACAGGTTGGGGCTGTGGTAACAGATACTGGTTACAGTGTAAAAAGTGTCGGCTGGAACAGCACTCCCCAAGGACAAACTCCATGCCTGTTAAGAAGTGCCGAGGACTTACTGAGCGGAATTAATGGTGCCGATTATAGTGAGTATGAAAAAAACGATAATGTGTTCCGCAAAGCTTTAAGTGATAAGTATTTTGATTTGATAAGAACTGGCGCCACTCAAAAACGAAATATCCCGTTTTGCTTCAAAGCGCTACAAAATGAAATTGAGGGTGAAAAGAATCAAGTTCACACGAGATCACTTCATGCAGAAGAAAATGCTTTTTTGCAAATTGCAAAATTTGGTGGGCAAAAACTTATTGGGGGTGTTTTGTTTACTACCGCTAGCCCCTGTGAACTTTGTGCAAAAAAAGCGTATCAACTGGGTGTCACTAAAATAATATACATCGATCCCTATCCAGGCATTGCTACTGATCATATTCTTTCTGTCGGTGCAAAGAAGCCAATACTTGAACTATTTCGAGGAGCAGTAGGGCGTGCTTTTTATCAACTTTATCAGCCTTTGATGCCTTATAAGGATGAGTTGGAGTTGTTGTATGATATTCCTTCTTATCATAACCCTGAGAGTCCATCGAAAAGCTTCCTAATGAATGAGAATGAAAGGTTGCACGCTCAGGTCGATGCTTTAAAAAATGAATTACGCAAATCAAAAGAAAATTAGAAGGTTGGAGCGGATTTGCTCTCTGGAAGCAAATCCAAGACCTTTCGCGTTGGCGTCAATTTATTTGCCGAAAAGTGAACGCCTGTAAATTAATTTGCACATTTTTTATTGTGTTGTCCGTTTTAGAGGCAAAATATTTTTTGAATCCATTCTTCATCCTTTCCAAGTTTGGAGAAAGGGCCATGAATTGAGGCCGCGCAACCTCTTAGCGGAACGTTGCGATCTTTAATGTCTGAAATAATCCAGTCAACATAGATTCTCCATTCGGAAATATCTACGTCTTTAACTTTCCCTATTGCAAGGATTGCCATTTCTGATGATCCTTTCCCTAGTAAGCGTTTGACTGCAATACGATCACCTGTCTTTACGTGCGTAAATCGTTCTTGTTGATTTTTTATGGAGTTTCCTACTCCGGCCTCCTCATTCTCGAATTTATTTGCATCCCAGCAATACCAGTATCCCCGTTGTAAAAATTTAGGTAGGACGTCTTTTGATCCTCCCCATGTAGCACCTACAAGCCAGTAATTTGTCGTCATTTTGTACTCGGATCTAGAGTTTGGGAGGAAATGTGACGTGTTTGGAGATTTTTATACTGAGACTTTTCTATCGGGAACGGAGGCTGAATTGTTGTCTGGTAATATATCAGTCCCCTTGGAGTGCTCTTCTTGTTTGCATAATCTTTAATGTGATGGGCGCGCTTCAGTTCACGCAAGTTAGCGCGTGAACGTTTTTTCATATACAACTCACTACGAATTGTTTTTACTTTACCGCAGAAGCAATCCGCGAAAGCTAAAAGCTAGCAAATAAATCAGAATGGAATATCTGTGTCGAAATTAACTGTACCTACTTTTTTATTTGCCTTGTGGAGCAGCTCCTCATTTTCAAGAAGATAATCTATCCCGTCGGCAGTTATTGAGAATGCATAATATTCAGATCCGTTATACTCTTCGTCGATAGCGATGCTCTTATCTAGAAAGCCTACTCTTTCTAGCTTAATCGCCGCTAAACTCAGTATCCCTTGCTCAACACCTTTCAGGTCGTTGAATGTACTCCATACAGATACGCCATTCGGTGAGCTGGCATAACTTTCAAGAACTTTTGCCAAAAGGCGATGTTCCACGTCACCCAGTTTATAATTGTATCCAGCCTTTCTGCGCGGCTTTTTCTGAATATTTAGATCTTGTGAAAGCAAGCTTAAATTTGCAACTTCCTTCTTGATTAGTACGCACGGGTGATTTACAGCGGCCTCCAAATTTCCATCAGACCTTTCGCCATTGTAATCCGCCGGTGTAAGCCCCAAAAGATCAGTCGGGAAATGCAACTCGGTGTCTCTAGGTTTAACGATGAAGCATCTCTCTTTACCTAGCGTACCGACAAATAGGCCAAGTTCAAAAAGCACATTATCTCGTACGATGTGCTTTTTTTGGTCTCTGATTTCTGCGATATCATCTGGTGTAAAAATGAAAATTGCGAAATCCACGGATTCCGCCATTTTTACCAGAGAGTCAATAGTGTTCTGAGAAAGGTTAAAACCATGCTTCCAAACCGTTACCTCTGCCTGATGATCTAGGTTTACGTTGAACGCATCAGCCACATCCAAGCTCTCTACTGCTGAAGCTATAAATATTCTTGGCTTTCTCATATGACTTCCTTAAAAACTCGACCTAGGCTGACCGCAAATTTTGAGCTAACCAGCAGAAAAAAGCGCAGCTTTAGGGCGTCCAGTGAGCGATTTTTATCCGCATTGTCACACGTTGACCTTGCCAAGAATAAACGCAAGCGCTCCATGAAGTATACATACCGCTAGGTGGGGACCTGGTTTACGCATGGCCTCCACCCTTGACGCTTCGAGCGACCTGGCTAACCAGATTTTTATCAGGCCTTTTAAGTCGAATCCGGTCGATACAGACTACGCACCTCGGCTAGCAATTCGCCGGCCTAAGTGCAGCGCCGCTTAGCCTAGCCCAGCTCTGAGTTGAACGAGAGGCCGTACGTCTTGCTGGACTTTAGGAATTACGCGGCGCTTCTACGATTGCAAGGGTGGCGGTGGCGGAGGGGCTGGCACAAGTCCCATCAGATCAACAATTTGACTTGCGAGATCAGGCTCAACAGCTGTTAGAAACTCGTTCGCTAGCTTCACATAAAAGTCATAAACATCGTCATCGGAAATTATCCACCCCACTTGAGCGTTTTCTAAGGCCGCATTGAAAAGCTTAGTTGCGTCGGACACATCAAAATATCCAAAATATTGGGAAAGTTTAGAGATGGCCATGTGAGTTGTAGAGAAGCTGCCACTTTCTTTTAGGTATTCAATCGCTTCATTTTTCTGATTAATAACAGCTAAATGCTCTGGGCTTTGTAATTGGTCCAGCGCTCTCTGTAGTTCACCAGACGCTGCCAATCCATGCACCGGAGGCGGAGGCGGAGGTGGAACAGGGATTGGGATTGTTGGCGGCGGTGCGTCAAGTTCCACTGGCGGCGGCTCTGGGAGCTCAGGCTGTTGTACTAGTTTTTTATAATGTGCAATCACAGACTTGATATTTGTATAGATATGGAGAGATCCATCTTCTTTTTTCTTTGACCACTCCTCGGCAAGGTAGCGCTTGGCTTTGACTGTCCTTTTGTCTAGGTTTGCGAGAGGTGATGCATAGTCACCGTCCTTAGAGACGATATGTAGATCTCCCGCTGGCACATGCTTAAGTAAAACCTCCCAATTGTATCTGTCGCCAACGCTTTCTCCTTTGCCCGGAGGATTGCCTCGTTGGGAGCGCTCAATCGCAAGTTTAAAGCTGGCATCATCTTCGCCGTATTTTTGTGATTTACTGAAAATTTCGGTTATTTTTTTGTCGACAGGTAAGTCATTCTGCAGTGCTAAACCTGTGGCGTTCGCTATTAAAGTCTTCTTCGCCGACTCTGCAATTTTTATAGCTTCCTGATAATTTCGCGCGACCTCCGTTCCTCGCATGTGGTTTGGAACCGCATTAGGGAACTTGCTACTCTGGAATTCTGTAACAGCACCATGAAGCTTTGACTCTCGGTTTCGCTCAAATTCATTTTCTACCTGTTTTGGAAGATGCAAAACTATCTTGTTCGGACCGATATTCTCTAATAATTCATCTATGACTCCGTCGTCGTCGTCGGGGTAGGTATAGAAATTCAAGAAAATATTTGTATCTATGAACAAATGCATCACAGGCATAAGCAGTCCCTTCGCTTGGAGTATCAGTCGATAGCTTCGATCATTTCACAGCACTTCCCATCTGACTACGGGGTTTAGGCGTTCTGCAGCATACCAACAACGACCGGGTTGTCTCGCTGAACCTCGTCCCGTAGCGCTGGTGGATCATGTTGCCGTTGTGTCCCTAGTGATCCAGCCGTAATCAATCTTCAATATATATACATAGAATCCACACGGCGTGAGCTTGCAGAAGGGCGTACGGTCGAGACCTGAACGTCCGCTTTTGGCTGAAAGCTACCGTCGTTTTCATCCGTTGAAGGTGGCTCAGAAGGTGGGATACGGGATGGATTTATCCGGTGTGTACGTGACGCAATGGCGCCTATAAACACAAATGTTTAAAAAGACATCTCCAAACACTCTCTCAGGCTACACATCCTTGCGCCTTTGCCTACAGCTACGCCAGAATCCGCCGGCTTGTGCGCCTTGGGGGCTGGTTCTATTGTGGTCCGGTCGCTGACAAATCAGCGATCGGGTTTGGTAGCCCGGCTTAGACTTGGCGCATAGCGTCACCCGACACGGGCCTTTTGGGGGCTGTGTATTTATGGTGGCCATGCGCAGGGCGTCTTCGGGCGCGCCGGTTTTCCAAGTCACCGGTCTACCAACCTTCGTATGGCCACCACCCCTTCGTTTGGTAGCGAAAGATGATGGCTCCTTTTCCATGATTTGGAGATTCACTCATGATCAAACCAACCCCCAACCCACCCGAAACCGATCCCACGTCTCCCTATGAATCCCTCGATTCCAACAAGCTCCACGAAGCCGCTGACCGCGCGCTCGATCATTACCTGTCGCCAAACAATCTGCTGCCTCCGCCGCGCAAGGCGCGTGGGATGTATGCGGTGACGGCGGATACCAAGAATGAAGAAATGCTGGCTGATGCGAGTGAAACGCTTGCTTCGGCGAAGACGATTGCTCAGGACATTTCCAGTTTGCTGTCAGCGCCGCAGCGTCGGGCGTTGTTGGGCGTTGCTCAACTGATCATGTTGGGGGAGCTGGCGGTGAATCGGGTTATGGATAATTTGGAGGTGGCGGGGTGATGTCGTTGGCCTTGATCCGGCGCTGGGCCTTGGGATTTTAGGTGCGGCAGAAGAGGCCCTCACCCCAGCCCTCTCCCGGAGGGAGAGGGGGCCGACCGAGGTGTCTTGCGTTGTGCATCGACCTGGACGAGCGTGTTGATTATGGATTTTTGATGCTTATGCACCGCGGCAGAAGAGCCCCTCACCCCAGCCCTCTCCCGGAGGGAGAGGGGGCCGACCGAGGTGTCTTGCGTTTTACATCGACCTGAGCGACCGCGTTGATTATGGATTCAGAGCGAGACGTTCAGGTCGGCGTATCTCTGGAACATCCCCGTATCGGTTCCCTCTCCCTCGGGAGAGGGCTAGGGTGAGGGGCTTCCTGGCCGTGACAACAGGGTCTCCAGTCTGGCCAACGGCGGCGCATCCTGATTGCGGTCGAATACTTGGATTCCAATCCTGAGCAACCGTCCATTCTCTGCGCTGGCGATCACCTGTTCACAGCGCAACATAAGTCGCCCTTGATCACATTCAACAGCCTTCATCCCATTCGGTAATCGCCCCTCCAGGCGCAGCTCAGCCATCCGGCTCTGCGCGGCAATCATCGCCACCGACCGATCCCTTAAAACCCCACTGCTCTGAGTCATCAACCCCGCCACTCGCACGGCGGCGGACATGGCGACGGCGATGATTGCCAGTGCCACCAGCACTTCAATCAGGGTGAATCCTTTCTCTCTCGAACACCCGCGCATACATGGCCCAAAAGCAAAATCCAGCCCTCGACGCTAACCCCCGTCCTTGACGGCTTGACGACGGAAACACCCGAGGATTTTCAACATCCCTGACATATCTTCTTGCAACACTGCGCGTCGAATTCGGATCAAGCCAGGGAATGTCGAGATGGATATCGCACCTTTGAACACGCTCAGTCAGTCGCCGCGTATGTCGCACAAGCTACGTAGCCAGCAGGGTTTTACCTTGATCGAGATCATGGTGGTGGTGGTGATTCTGGGGATTCTGGCGGCGATGGTGGTGCCCAAGGTGCTCGACCGGCCGGATCAGGCGCGGGCGACGGCGGCGAAGCAGGATATTGGTGGGTTGATGCAGGCGTTGAAGTTGTATCGCCTCGATCACGGCACGTATCCGAGCATGAATCAGGGGTTGAAGGTGTTGGTCGAGCGGCCGGCGGATGCGAAGAACAGCAACTGGCGTTCGTACCTGGAGCGTTTGCCGAATGACCCATGGGGCCGGCCTTATCAGTACCTCAACCCAGGCGCGAACGGTGAGGTCGATATCTTTTCCCTCGGCGCCGATGGCCAGCCGGACGGCGATGGCGTGAATGCCGATATCGGTTCCTGGCAGTTGTAAGGCCGGCCGTGAACACAGGTTCGCTCAACGGGGCGAAGCAACAGGGCATGGCGATTATCAGCGCGTTGTTGATCGCGGCGGTGGTGGCGGTGATTGCGGCGGGGATGTTGACGCGTCAGAGCGTGGCAACCCGGGCGCTGGAGGCCGATCAGCAGCGGGTGCAGGGGCGTTGGGTCGCGCAGGGTGGTCTGGAGATCAGCCGGCAGTTGCTGTGGGATGCGCGCCTGCGTGATCCGTTGACCCGGCGCGATCAGCCTTGGGCGCAGCCGTTGCTGGCGGCGGGTTTTGCCGGGCGGCTGGAGGACGAACAGGGCAAGTTCAATCTGCGCAATCTGGTCGTCAACGAGCGCATCGATGAGGCGCAAGTGCAGGCGTTCGAGCGCTTGTGCGAGCTGATCGGTGTGAGCGCCGTTGTCGGCCAGCGCATCCGTCAGCGGGTGATTGATGGTTATCCGCATTTGCTGAATGCGCAGATTGGTGCGACGGCCAAAGCGGGTTTCGACAGTGGCCGCGCGACTTCGCCCGATGCCGATCACAAACCGCCACCGCCGAAGGTGCCGATGCTGCGCACGCTGGATGATTTGCGCAGCGTCGAAGGCGTGACCGATGCACTGGTCGGCCAACTGGCGCCGTACGTGACGGTGATTCCGGCGACGACGTGGATCAACGGCAACACCGCGACGGCGCAGGTGCTGGCGGCGTATGTGCCGGGGCTTTCGCTGGAGCGGGCGACGGCGTTGATTGCCGAGCGTGACGCCGGGCGCTGGTTTATCAATCGCGGCGATTTCGTGAACCGCTTGCGCATGCCGCAGCTGGAAATGAGCAGCGTCAAGGTCGGTATCACCAGTGACTGGTTTCGTTTGCGCGGTGAAGCGCGGCGTGATCAGCGCCGGGTCAGCCTCGACGCGTTGCTGCATCGCAGTGAGGATCGGCTGCCGCAGGTGATCTGGTCGCGGGTGGGCGCATGAGTCAGTTGCGCGTCGCGTTGCCGCCGCTGGCGGAGCTGGAGTTGCACAGCGAAGTGAGCTGCGCCTGGCTGGATAGTCAGGGGCAGGTCAGTCGTGAGGAACGACTGACTTTGAGTCAGTTGGGGCAACGGCCGAAGCAACCACCGCTGCTGTGCTTTCTGCACCCGGCCGACAGCCTGCTCGCCAGCATTGATCTGCCGCCGCTGCCCACGAACAAAACGGCGGCCGCTGTGCAGTGTGCGGCGCAGGCGTTGATGCTCGGTGACAGCAGCCAAATGCATATCGGCCACAGTCCTCGTGATGCGAGTGGGCAGGTGCAAATCGCCTGGGTGGCGCGGCAGCACTTGCAGCGTCTAGCTGCGGTACTCAAGCAGGCGGGGTTGACGCTGCGCGGTTTGTATCCGGCGCCGTACAGCCTGCCAGTGCTGCCGGGGGTTGTCGCTTGTGTGGCGGAAGGGCATTTGCTCCGGCGCGAGAGTTTGAACAGTGCGCAGGTTGAGCCGTTGCTCGGTGACGAAGTTGATGAGGCATCGTTCGCAGCTGACGCGACACAGCGCTGGATCGGTCCTTTGCCCGGTTGGGGTTTGCACGGTGGTCTGCAACAAACCGGCGGCGAGCAACGTGGCTGGGGACGCGCTGTCGGGTGTGTGGCTTTGGCCGTGGCGGTTTGGGTGATTGGTCTGAATCTGTATGCCGCCCGCGAAGCGCGACAGGGCCAGCAGCTCAAAGCGCAAATGAGTCAGCGGGTGAAGCAGGCGTTCCCGGAATTGCCGGTTATTCTCAACCCGCTGCAACAGGCGCGTCAGCAACTCGAGCAACGGCAAAAAGGCGCGGTCGATGACCCGGCGCAAAACTTCAATCGACTGGTGTTGCAGGCCGGCACCGGCATGCCGTTCATGGCTGGCAGTGTCGAGCGTCTGACCTATCGCGACGGCGTCTTGCAGCTGGCGCTGCTCAGCGATGCAAACCGTGGCGGTAGCGACAAGGACTGGCAAAGCACCTTGGCCCAGGCCGGCATCAGCGTCACTGCCGATGACGCAGGCTGGACCTTGCGCCCGAGCGATGAATCCAGCGCAAACACCAACGAAGACGACGACAGCGGAGCAGACGATGAGTAGGGCGACGCTGGCGATTTACCGTGGACGCTGGCAGCGCTTCAGCAGCCAGTTGCAGGCGCGTTGGCAGCCGTTGGCGTTGCGTGAGAAACGCATGGTCGCCGGCATGGCGCTGGTGCTTGTCGGTCTGTTGATCTGGCTGACGCTGGTCAAGCCGCCATTGGCCAGGATCGCTTTCTGGCAGAGCGAAACGCCCAAGTTGCGCGCGCAAACCGAGGCGCTGGAAGTGCTGTTGCGCAGCGTCAACGTGCGGCCGCAGGGGCAAAGCGTTGACCAGTCGCTGGAGCAAAGTCTGCAAGCGGCGGGGCTGGCCGGGCATTACCAATTACAAGCGGCGGAGGGCAGCGCGTGGCAGTTGAATGTCGACGCCGCGCCGGCCGATGCGCTGCTCGACTGGCTGCTCAGCCAGCCGTCGCAACTTTCTCTGCAGGTGGTCGAGGCGCAGTTGCAGCGCGCAAGCGCGGCCTCGACCGAAGTCACTGCCGGCACATTGTCAGGCACCGTTCGCATGGATCAGGCGCAGGGCGCTAAGGAAGCTTCATGAAGGAGTCACGCTGCAAAGTGGCACGTCTGGCGCTGCCGTTGTTGCTGATGGCATTGAGCGCGTGCAACAGCACCACGGCGCCGCAGCATCAGCCGCCGCTGTTGGTCGACAGCGAACTCGGCCGGCCGCTGGCCAACACCCAGCGCAGCGGCGATGCGGTGGCCGATCGCGAACGGGCGCAGGCTCAGGCGCGGCCGGTGCCCAAGCAGTTGCATAACATCAGTCAGCGTGGGCGCAGTGGTGCTGCGCCGAGCAACACGGTTGCGCGCAATCCGTTGGGCGAGCAACCGGTGACGCTCAATTTTGTCGAGGCGGATATTCAGGCGGTGGTGCGGGCGCTGTCGCGGGCCACCGGGCAGCAGTTTCTCGTCGATCCACGGGTCAAGGGCAATCTGACCTTGGTCTCGGAAGGTCAGGTGCCAGCCCGCCAGGCTTACGACATGCTGCTCGCGGCGTTGCGCATGCAAGGCTTCAGCGTGGTCGATGTCGGCGGCGTGGCGCAGGTGGTTCCCGAGGCCGACGCGAAACTGCTCGGCGGGCCGATCTACAGCGCGGATAAACCGGGCGGCAACGGCATGCTCACGCGCACGTTTCGCCTGCAATACGAAAACGCGGTCAACCTGATCCCGGTGCTGCGCCCGATTGTCTCGCCGAACAATCCGATCAATGCCTACCCCGGCAATAACACCGTGGTCATCACCGATTACGCCGAGAACCTCACCCGCGTTGCGCAGCTGATCGAGAGCATCGACACGCCGAGCGCGATCGACACCGATGTGGTGCAGATCCAGAACGGCATCGCTGCCGATATCGCGCCGATGGTGGCCGACTTGCTCGACGCGCCGGGCAATGATCCGACGCAGAAAATCGCCGTGATTGGCGACCCACGTTCCAATACCATCATCATCCGCGCCGGCAGCCCCGAGCGCACCGAGCTGGCGCGCAACCTGATCTACAAACTCGACAACGCGCAGAGCAATCCGAGCAATCTGCACGTGGTTTATCTGCGCAATGCCCAAGCGGCGAAACTCGCCCAAGCCTTGCGCGGTTTGCTCACCGGCGAGAGTGACAGCGGCAGCAGCGACGCGGCGCGGTCGGTGCTCAGCGCGATGGGCAGCAGCACCGGCGGCAATGCCGGGCAGAACGGCCAGAGCAGCACGCCGAGCACTGGCACTTCAACGACGACTGGCAGCGGCGCAAGCGGCGGCAGTTATGCTCAGGGCAGTGGCGGCGGCAGCAGCAGTGGCGGTACGCAAAGCAGCGAACAGAACGTTGCCTTCAGCGCCGGCGGGGTGACGATTCAGGCCGATGCCACCACCAACACGCTGCTGATTTCCGCACCGGAACCGCTGTATCGCAATCTGCGTGAGGTTATCGATCTGCTGGATCAGCGCCGTGCGCAGGTGGTGATCGAGAGTCTGATCGTCGAGGTCGGCGAGGACGATGCCAGTGAATTCGGTGTGCAATGGCAGACCGGCAATCTCGGCGGCAAGGGCGTGATCGGTGGCGCCAATCTGGGTGGCGCGGGTCTCAACACGGGGGCCAAGAACAGCATCGACGTGCTGCCGCAGGGTTTGAATCTTGGCTATGTCAACGGCACGGTCGACATCCCCGGCATCGGCAAGATTCTCGACCTGAAAGTGCTGGCCCGGGCGTTGAAGAGTAAGGGCGGCACCAACGTGCTGTCGACGCCGAACCTGCTGACGCTGGACAACGAAGCGGCGAGCATTTTTGTCGGCCAGACCATCCCGTTTGTCAGTGGTAGCTACGTCACTGGCGGCGGGGGCACCAGCAACAACCCGTTCCAGACCGTGACCCGCGAAGAGGTCGGCCTCAAGCTCAACGTGCGACCGCAGATTTCCGAGGGTGGCACGGTGAAGCTGGATATCTATCAGGAAGTCAGCAGCATCGATGAGCGCGCGTCCAACAGCGTGACCGCCGCCGGCATCGTTACCAACAAGCGCGCGATCGACACCAGCATTCTGCTCGACGATGGGCAGATCATGGTCCTCGGTGGTTTGCTTCAGGACGGCTACAGCCAGAGCAATGATGCCGTGCCATGGCTGGGCAGCCTGCCGGGCATCGGCGCGCTGTTTCGCAACGAACGCCGGGCGATCACCAAGACCAACCTGATGGTGTTCCTGCGCCCGTACATCATCCGCGACAGCGAAGCGGGGCGCAGCATCACACTCAACCGCTACGACTTCATGCGCCGCGCCCAGGGCGGCTTGCAACCGGAACGCAGCTGGGCGATGCCCGACATGCAGGCGCCGCAATTGCCAAGCGCCGCGCAAGGCGTGCCAGCGCCGGGGCCGACATCAGGCCCACGCGCCACGATCAAAGCCGTACCGATTGAAGGGAGCACCCGGTTTTGACTGCAATGATGATTGTGGCGAGGGGATTCATCCCCGCTCGGCTGCGTAGCAGTCGTAAAACCGGTACACGGGATTTGCCTGTAGAAACCGGTTCTCAAGGTTTGGGTCTGCTGCGCAGCCCAGCGGGGATAAATCCCCTCGCCACAGGGGTTTCCATTGCCACAGGGGATCCCATTGCCACGGCACTGATCGAAGGGAGCACCCGGTTTTGACTGAGATGATGACTGTGGCGAGGGGATTCATCCCCGCTCGGCTGCGAAGCAGTCGTAAACCGGGCACACGCGATTTGCCTGTAGAAACCGGTTCTCAAGGTTTGGGTCTGCTGCGCAGCCCAACGGGGATAAATCCCCTCGCCACAGGGGATCTCATTTCCACCGAGGATCCCATTCCCACGGTACCGATTGAAGGGAGCACCCGGTTTTGACGGGAATGATTATTGTGGCGAGGGGATTCATCCCCGCTCGGCTGCGCAGCAGTCGTAAAACCGGTACACGGGATTTGCCTGGAGAAACCGGTTCTCAAGGTTTGGGTCTGCTGCGCAGCCCAACGGGGATAAATCCCCTCGCCACGGGGGATCCCATTGCCACTGAGGATTCCATTGCCACTGGGGATCTCATTGCCACGGTACCCATTGAAGGGAGCACTCGGTTTTGAATGGAATGATGATTGTGGCGAGGGGATTCATCCCCGCTCGGCTGCGCAGCAGTCGTGAAACCGGTACACGCGATTTGCCTGGAGAAACCGGTTCTAAAAGATTGGGTCTGCTTCGCAGCCCAACGGGGATAAATCCCCTCGCCACAGGGGATCGCATTGCCACAGAGGATCTCATTGCCACAAGGGATCTCATTACCACAAGGGCTCCCATTGCCACGGTCGATTGCGGGGAGGATGGGCGATGAGTGCATTGCCGTACGCCTGGGCCAAGGCGCAGCGCATTCTTTTGCGCGATGGCGTGCTGACGGTGTGCCCGTCAACGCCCGGCTGGTCGATCAGCGAAGTGCGTCGGCAGTTCGGTGCGACGCGGCTGGAGCGTGTGCGCGATGACGAGCTCGACGGTTTGCTCGCCAGCGCTTACGCCGACACCGGTAGTGCGGCGGCGGTGGTGGGTGCGGCGGAAAACGAGGTCGACCTCGATCGACTGATGCAGGACATGCCGGAAATCACCGACCTGCTCGACACCCAGGACGGCGCGCCGGTGATTCGCATGATCAACGCCTTGCTCACCCAGGCCGCGCGCGATGAGGCCAGCGACATTCACATCGAGCCGTTCGAAACCCATTCGGTGGTGCGCTACCGCGTCGACGGCACCCTGCGCGATGTGGTCTCGCCGCGCAAGGCGTTGCACGGTGCGCTGGTGTCGCGGATCAAGATCATGGCCCAGCTCGACATCGCCGAAAAACGCTTGCCGCAGGACGGTCGTATCGCCTTGCGCGTAGCGGGGCGGCCGATCGATATTCGTGTATCGACGGTGCCCACCGGCCACGGCGAACGAGTGGTGATGCGCCTGCTCGACAAACAGGCCGGGCGCTTGCATCTGGAAACCCTCGGCATGGATGCACAGGTGCTGGCCAAACTCGATCATTTGATCCGCCAGCCCCACGGCATCGTCCTGGTCACCGGGCCGACCGGCAGCGGCAAGACCACCAGCCTCTACGCGGCGTTGGCGCGACTGGATGCGAGCACCAGCAACATCCTCACCGTGGAAGATCCGGTGGAATACGACCTGCCGGGGATCAGCCAGATTCAGGTCAACGCCAAGATCGACATGACCTTTGCCCTCGCGCTGCGGGCGATTCTGCGGCAGGACCCGGACATCATCATGATCGGCGAAATCCGCGATCTCGAGACCGCACAAATCGCCGTGCAGGCCTCGCTCACCGGGCACTTGGTGCTGGCGACGCTGCACACCAACGACGCGGTGTCGGCGGTCAATCGCCTGATCGACATGGGCGTCGAACCGTTCTTGCTCGCGTCATCCATGCTCGGCGTCCTCGCGCAACGTCTGGTGCGGCGCCTGTGCAACCAATGCAAACAGGAAGACCCGGCCACGCCCGGCACCTGGCGTCCGGTCGGCTGCGCAGCGTGCAATCACGCCGGTTACAGCGGCCGCACCGGCATCCACGAATTGTTCTGCATCGACGACAACATCCGCACGCTGATCCACCAAGGGGCAGGGGAGCAGGCCTTGCGCGCGGCGGCGTCGAAAGCAGGGATGTTCAGCCTGCGTGAGGACGGTGAGCGCTGGATTCGCAGCGGTGCCACCGCGCCGGAAGAAATCCTTCGTGTGACACGGGACGCCTGATGAATCGCTATCGCTTTGAAGCGGCGGATGCCACCGGGAAAATCGAGTCCGGACACCTTGAGGCGGACAGCCAGAGCGCGGCGTTGAGTGCCTTGCGCGGACGTGGATTGACAGCGCTGTCGGTGCACGAGGAAAGCAACGTCGCCCGACACGGTGGCGGCGGTTTGTTCAGCGCCAGACTCTCCGACAACGACCTCGCCTGGGCCACGCGGCAACTGGCGAGCCTGCTCGGCGCCAGTCTGCCATTGGAAGCAGCACTGAGCGCCACAGTCGAGCAGGCCGAGAAAAAGCATATCGCCCAGACCCTGAGCGCCGTGCGCGCTGATGTGCGCAGCGGCATGCGTCTGGCGGAATCGCTGGCGTCGCGGCCACGGGATTTTCCCGAGATTTACCGCGCGCTGATTGCCGCTGGCGAAGAGTCCGGCGATCTCGCCCAGGTGATGGAACGGCTGGCCGATTACATCGAGGAACGCAACAACCTGCGCGGCAAGATTCTCACTGCGTTCATCTATCCCGGCGTGGTCGGGCTGGTGTCGATCGGCATTGTGATTTTCCTGCTCAGTTACGTGGTGCCGCAGGTGGTCAGCGCGTTCTCTCAAGCGCGGCAGGATTTGCCGGGGCTGACGCTGGCGATGCTCACCGCCAGTGATTTCATTCGTGCGTGGGGCTGGTTGTGTGCGGCGCTGATGGCCGGGGCGTTCTGGAGCTGGCGTTTGTATTTGCGCAATCCGGCGGCGCGCTTGAGCTGGCATCACCGGGTGCTGAAGTTGCCGCTGTTCGGGCGTTTCATTCTCGGCCTGAACACCGCGCGCTTCGCGTCCACGCTGGCGATCCTCGGCGGTGCCGGCGTGCCGTTGTTGCGTGCATTGGAAGCGGCGCGGCAGACATTGTCCAACGACCGCTTGAGCCTGAGCGTCAGCGAGGCCACGGCGAAGGTGCGCGAAGGCGTCAACCTCGCCGCCGCGCTGCGCGTGGAGAATGTGTTCCCGCCGGTGCTGATTCACCTGATCGCCAGCGGCGAGAAAACCGGCTCGCTGCCACCGATGCTCGAGCGCGCGGCACAGACGCTTTCCCGGGACATTGAACGGCGAGCGATGGGCATGACCGCGTTGCTCGAGCCGCTGATGATTGTGGTGATGGGCGGGGTGGTGCTGGTGATTGTGATGGCGGTGTTGTTGCCGATTATTGAGATCAATCAGTTGGTGCAGTAGCCCGGTTTGATGTTGGCCGGGCTGGCCTCTTCGCGAGCAGGCTCGCTCCCACAGGGGAACGCATTTCAACCGTGGGAGCGAGCCTGCTCGCGAAAGCGCCAGTCCCGACAACACAAAACTCAAATATTTTGCACCGGCCTGACCCTCACCCGAGTCCCGATCCCATCATCCTCGGGTTCTCCATTCTGTCATCTGCAACCACCCGCCAACGGCTCCAGCCCGATTCAGTCAAACCCCCGATCCAGACGCACCGCAACCCACCGCAAACACCCGAGAAATCCCCACAAAAATCCCCCCGCAGCTCCCGAGGTTTTTTCCTTTATCTGTCACCGGAAGCTGCGAATTTCTCCCTGCGGCTCCACTGCGGTGGACCCTCCCGGTGTCATGCAAGCCTTCCGAAACCTGTGTTCCCAACCAAGTTGAAAAGGAGATTCTTCATGTTCAAGCGCACTCTGATCGCCGCCTCACTGACCGTCGCCGCTCTGGCTTCCGCCCAGGCCATGGCCGTAACCGGTGGTGGCGCCTCGCTGCCTGCCGCACTGTACAAAGGTTCTGCCAACAGCATCCTGCCTGCCAACTTCAGCTACGCCGTGACCGGTAGCGGCATCGGCAAAAGCGCCTTCCTGACCAACAACGCTGCACAGTTCAGCACTACCGGCACCGTGCATTTCGCCGCTAGCGACTCGATCCTCAGCGCTGCGGAACTGAGCACCTACACCACCAACTTCGGTGCTTCGTACGGCCCGTTGATCCAGCTGCCATCGGTGGCCACTTCGGTTGCCATTCCGTACAAAAAAGCCGGCAACACCACCCTTAACCTGACCAGCGCTCAGTTGTGCGACGCGTTGTCGGGCACCAAGACTACCTGGGGCGCGCTGTTGGGTACCGCCGACACCACCGCAATCCGCGTGGTTTATCGCAGCACTTCGAGCGGCACCACCGAAATCCTCAGCCGTCACCTGAACTCGATCTGCCCGACCAAATTCGCCGTCAACTCCACCTTCACCAACGCTCGTCTGCCGGCCGGTTCCGCGCTGCCATCGACTTGGGTCGGCGTAGCCAACACCGCTGATGTGGCCACTGCGGTGAACGCCGTGGACGGTTCGATCGGCTATGTGGGTCCGGACGGCGTGAACGCCACCAGCAACGCTGTGGTCGCCCGCGTCAATGGCGTCCAGCCAACCAACGCTAACGTGACGCTGGCGCTGAGCACTGCACCGGTGCCAAGCGCACCTGCCAACCCGGCTGGCTGGGCCCCGGTCGTGCCTAACCCGGCAAGCGGTTACCCGATTGTGGCTTACACCAACTTCATCTTCGGCCAGTGCTACAAAGATGCAGCCGTGGCCACCGCCGTGCGCAACTTCCTGACCACCCACTACAGCAACCCGGGCAACAACGTCGCCACCGTCGCCCACAGCTTCACGCCGGTTCCCAACAACTGGAAAACCGCTGTGACCGCCAACTTCATCACCAACACCTCGGGCAATAACCTGGACATCAACAACGCCAACGCCTGCAACGGCATTGGTCGTCCTTTGTAAGCCTTGTCTCAACTGCAATGAAACGGCAGCAGCCTTCGGGCTGCTGTTTTTTTTTTGCCGATTTACTCCTTGATCATGAAGTTTGTGTGACATCCGTTCGGTCGTGAGGCTCGCCAACTGCCTATGTCGTAACAGCAGGGCTGATCCGACCTGCCACCCAAAAGGACCTGTAGTGATGCTTGCTCGCACCTCCCGTCACAGTAACCGTATCCGGCCGATCAAACGTGGCGCGGGCGATCCCGCACAGTGGCTGCTCAAGCCATTGGCGCAAGCCGTCGCCTTGTGTCTGGTGGCGGGCAGTGCCGAGGCGGCGACAGCGTTCAGTTCCACCTGGTTTGCCGCGAAGGGCGCAGCGCAGCAGGCTTCGGCGTCGCGTCCGGGTGGGAGCGGTCTGCCGGGGATGACCCCACCGCTGGCACAGCAGCAACGGGCCAGCCAGCAGTTGCAGCGCTCTTTGCAGACGCTCAATAACACCGTGGCAGCGATTGCCGCTCAGCAGGCCGCACAAGCCGCTGGACGTGCCGCCGCATTGGGCAGTGTGCAAGTGGTTCCGGACGGATTGGGCGAGGGCGGCCTGAAGGTCGATAACAGCCTGAGCCAGGGCTGGATGAACGCCAAAGGCCCGCAACAGACCCAGGCCGACGGCAAGACCACGGTGAAGATCGAGCAGACCGCCGACAAGGCGATTCTCAATTGGGAAACGTTCAACGTCGGCCGCAATACCACAGTGGAATTTGCCCAGCAGGCCAACTGGGCGGTGCTCAATCGCGTCAACGATCCGAGCGCACGGGCCAGCCAGATTCAGGGGCAGATCAAAGCGGACGGCACGGTGATGCTGATCAACCGCAACGGCATCGTCTTCAGCGGTGGCAGCCAGGTCAATGTGCGAAATCTGGTAGCGGCAGCCGCGAACATGACCGATGCACAATTTCGCGATCGGGGTCTGTATTTCGATAGCACCGGCAGTCAGCCAACCTTTACCGACGCTGCTGGCAAAGTCCTGGTGGAGCGTGGCGCAGCCATACAAACGCATCAACCTGCGCTCTCCACCGACGCCGGCGGCTATACCTTTCTGCTCGGCCAGGACGTGCAGAACGACGGCTCGATCAGTACGGCCAAAGGTCAGACGGTGCTGGGTGCGGGGGACCGTTTCCATATCCGCAAGGGCTCGGGCACCGACGGTAATGGTTATTCAACCACCTTCGGCAGTGAGGTCATTCCCGGTTTCAAGGCTGACAGCTCGGGCAAGGTCAGCAACACCGGCCTGATCCAGGCATCCACCGGCGACATCACCCTGACCGGCCGCGACGTTGTGCAAAACGGTGTGCTGCTGGCGAGCACTTCGGTGGCGACGCGCGGCACCGTGCATTTGCTCAATCCGGCCAGCGATGCCCAAGGCCGTGTGACCCTGGGCGAAAATGGCGTCAGTGCGATTCTGCTCGACAGCAGTGATCTCACGGCCCTGGACAGCCAGCGCGAGGCCGCGCTGACCGGCGTCAATGCCAACAACCGGATCCGCAGCGATCAGTCACGCATCGACATCGGCAGCGGCGGCACCGTCGAATTCAAAAGCGGCTCGATCACTCTTGCCACCGGTGGGCAGGTGGCAGTTGCCGCCGGACAACGCAGTCTATTGCGCGAGGGGGTGGTGATCGACGTGTCCGGCGCCCTCGGCGTCAAAGTGGCGATGGCAAACAACAACATCAAGATCAACGTCCAGGGCAACGAGCAGCGTGATGCGCCGGTCAATCGCGAGAACGGCGCGCTCAACAGTAACGACATCTGGGTCGATGTCCGTGAGCTGGTATTCGTGCCGGCGGGCACCAACGGTTACGCCACCGACCGCTGGTACACCGCCGGTGGGTTGTTGGAGGTCGGCGGATACCTCGGCACTCAGGGCCATGGCGTTGGTGAATGGATGGCGCAGGGCGGTGAGGTGCGGTTTTCCGGAAAGGACGTGATCAGCGAAAAAGGTTCGCTGATCAATGTGTCCGGCGGCACGCTTGATGTGCAGGGCGGCGAGATTCGCCAGAGCTGGCTGCGCGGTGCGGACGGGCGGTTATACGAAGTGTCGCGTGCGCCGGGCGATATTCTCTACAACGGTCTTTACAAAGGTTACGAAAGTCACAGCGAGCGCTGGGGCCAGACGGATTATTTCTATAGCCCGCTGATCGCGCCGACGCGTCGCCAGGAAGCGGGGTACACCGTTGGCCGGGATGCCGGCCAGTTGGTGATCGCCACGGGCAACGCCGTGCTGGAAGGCCAGCTGTTGGGTGAGGTGTTTCAGGGCGAACGGCAAATCCAGGCACCGCGGGCAAGTCTGGACGGCTATGCCCAGACCCAGACCGCCCGGGCGCGGCGAGGGCAGTTGGTGGTTGGCAGTTACGATGCTGCTTATGTCGCTGCCAGTGCCGGCCTGCTCTATCAACTCGACCCGTTGCTCGATCAGGTGCAAGTGGGGGGCGCGCATGCCAGCGTAGCGAACGCAGGGCTGACCGATGCGGTCACGGCAGAACGCGCAGGCAAACTGTTCCTCGATGCCGGGCTGCTCAATGGTTTCGCGCTGGGCGCGCTGAAGATCTCGGCGAAAAACACGATTGAAGTCAATGAAGGCGTGACCGTGGATCACGGTGGCAACATCACCCTGTTCAGCCCTGACGTGCAGGTCAATGCCGATCTGATTGCGCAAGGCGGCAGTCTGCAATTGGGCAACGTTTTGAACCAGCTCGCCACCGATCGGCGTGATGACACCAGTCTCCAGGTTTCAGCAGGCAAGCAAGCGCGAGTGACGGTTGCGCAGGGTGTGCAGCTGCAGACACGCGGTCTGTGGAGCAACCTGTCGAGTAACCCGGACGACACGGGCGGCCTTGCGTTCCTCAATGGCGGGACGGTGTCGATCCGCAGTACCGGCGACATTCTGCTGGCCAGTGGCAGTCTGGTCGATGTTTCGTCGGGCGGTGCGGTATTGGCCAACGGCAAGACGCGTGGCGGCAAGGGTGGCGACGTGACGCTTGAATCCAGCGCCAACAGTGCACCAGGCAAGTCGCGCATGGTGCTCGATGGCGAGGTGCAGGGCTATGGCGTGAGCGGCGGCGGCACCTTGACCGTGCAGGCCAGCAAGGTGCGGATCGGCGCTTCCGGCGAAGTGGCCGAAGAACAGACCTTGCGCCTGACGCCGGAGCTGTTCCGCACGGGGTTCAGCGCCTACAACATCATCGGTCTGAAGGGGCTGGAGGTCGCCGCGCAAAGCGCGATCGATGTGCAGATGCCGGTCTATCGGTTTGGCGAATCCGCCTCGACCATTGTGTCCGGTATGTCGCCGCGCGCTGCGCTGGAGCTATGGACGCCCGCGTTATTTCAGGAAGACCCGCTCAAGGGTGTCTTGACGCAAAGGGCCGGCGCTTCTGTCGCATTGCAGGCCGGCGCGACGCTTGCTGGCTTGATTGATCCTGCCAGCAGTCCGTTGTCGATTGGCGAAGGCTCACGGATCAGTGTCGATCCCGGCCAGCGCATCGGTTTGCGCGGGGCAGGCCAGATCACGCTTGATGGTGAACTCAACGCTTGGGGCGGTATTGTCGATATCCGTCAACAGCAGTTCGGCGCGATTGATGTGGCGACGTCCTTGCAAGAGGCCGATCCGACCCCGCACAACCGTTCGATCTGGATCGGTGAACATGCCTTGATCGATGTCGCCGGTCGGGCAGCGACCGCTGTCGATGCGCTGGGCCGCGTCTACGGCCAAGTTGGCAAGGGTGGCTCGATCATTGTCGGTGGCGAGATTGATGTGAAGAAAGTCACGGCGACCGCTGCCGATGCTTTCGTCATCATCCGCAACGGTGCGCGACTGGAAGCGTCCGGTGCGCAAGCCGTGCTCGATAGCGGTGGGCAAGGCCCCGCTCGTGTGGCCACCGATGGCGGACGGATCACCCTGAGTTCCTACAATGGTCTGTTCATCGAGGGCAGTCTGCAGGCCAATGCTGGCGGTGCGGGTGCGGCGGGCGGGCGTCTGGAGATCGCTCTGGATACACCGGCGTACGGTTCCGCGAACTTGAGCAATGCGGTGCGCGTGCCACGTGAACTGATCATTGCCCAAGGGCCTGCGCCGGCACTGCCGCAGCCGCTGCGAGCGGGAGAGGCTTCGCCACTTTTACGCTACGGGCGTACACGCTTGAGTGCCGATCAGCTTATGAGCGGTGGCTTCGACAGCGTGAGTCTGCTGAGCAACGGTCTGATGACGTTCGACGGCGATGTCGACCTGCACATGGGACAGGGCCTGAGCCTGTTCGCCGGTTCCCTTTCATTGGCCGAGTCGGCGAGTGACAGCGCCCGGGTCAACCTCAGCGCACCTTACCTGCGCCTGTCAGGGCTGGGCACCTATTTCAGCTCGGAAGTCAAAGTGCGTCCGCGGGTGATGAGCAATCCGACAGCGCAGTTGTCCGGCGCGCAATTCACCGCCAGCGCGAACCTGCTGGACGTGGGCAACTCGCTTTCATTCGGCACCGAAGGGACTCTCGTGCAATCGGCCGCACCGGCGCTGGCGGTCAGCCGCCGTGGCTTTGGTCTGGTCACGCTCGACAGCCAGGGCGACTTGCGCTTCCTCGCGCCAACCGATGAACAGCAGCGCAGCCGTCTGTGGACTGCGGGTGACATGCACATGCGGGCTGCGCAGATCTACCCGGCCAGCGGCGTCTCGGCTGAGGTGCGAGTGGGCTATCAAAGTATGGCCGGATCGGTGCCGGAGCATACGTTGCGTATCGGCAATCACGGGGCGGCGCCGACCGCTTTGCCTTACTCGGTGTTCGGCAGCCTGACACTCAGTGCGGGACAGATCGAGCAGGGCGGCGTCATTCGTGCGCCTTTGGGGCTGATATCCCTGGGTGATGACGTCATTGTCAAAACCCGTGAACTTCACCTTCTGCCGGGCAGCGTGACTTCAGTCAGCGCCGCCGGACTGGTCATGCCCTATGGAGGAACCACCGACGGTATCGACTATCGGTACAACGGTAAGTCGGTGATGTTGAATGGCATTGCCGGAGCGACCTCCGGGGTCATCCTTGATGCGCAATACACCAATGTGCAGGCCGGGGCGGTGATCGACCTTTCGGGCGGCGGCGATTTGCGCGGTGCCGGTTTTGTCTCCGGACGAGGTGGCTCCACCGACGCGCGTTTCAATCCGCTGGTACGCAATGCCACCGATGGCACCTTCAGTTTGCCGGGGCTGGCCAATAACCCCGTGTATGCAATCGTGGCCGGTGACCAGAGCCGCTATGCGCCGATGCTGGCCGAGGCCGGCGCGGTCGATCCGCGTATCGGCCAGCAGATCACCCTCGGGACCGGCGTTGCCGGACTGGCACCCGGCACCTACACCTTGTTGCCATCGACCTTTGCCTTGTTACCGGGCGCCTTCCGGGTCGAAATCAATGGTCAAGCGATTGCGGGGCCGATGGACAGTGCGTTGAAGTTGCGCAATGGCTCCTGGACCACGGCCGGACAGCTGTCGATTGCCAACACCGGTATCCGCGACAGTTTGCCCAGCCAGGTCATCGTGACGTCTGCCGATGTGCTGCGGCGCTATTCACAGTACAACGAAACCGGGTTCAGCCAATTTGTGCTCAACGATGCTGCCCGCCGCGGTCTGCCGCGCGCCCGCACACCGCTGGACGGCAACACGCTGCACCTGCGCATGGTCAGTGGCGGCGAGCACGACTCAGCCCTGGATTTCAACGGGCAGGTGCTGTTCAAACCTGCCAGCGGCGGGGTCATTGGTACGGCGGTCGTTCAGGGCGGTTATACCGGCGCAGAGTTTGAAATTCTCGGTGCCGGGCATACGCGAACGCCAGGGTTCGACGGTGTATCGCTGTACGCCGACACCCTCAACCGCTTGAATGCCGGACGTTTGACCATCGGTGGCACCCCAACCGTGTATTACGGTGCGGAGGGCGGCTCGATCAAGGTGATCGGCAATACCTCGGCGATTCGTCTGCGCGAGGGCGCGATCCTCTCGGCGCCAGAGGTCGTGCTGAGCAGTAACAGCGCCAATGGCGGCATCACCATCGATGCGGGAGCGGGCGTCAATACCTTGGGGCGAGGTAACGTTCCGTATGATGCCGCAGCCGGTTTCGTCTACGAACCGGGGCGCTCCAGCCTGCTGGTGGTGTCCAACGGCTGGACGCCGGTGCTTGCGCCCACCGAAGGCGGGGGCGGGAGCATTCGTATCGGCAACTGTCCGACGGCCGATTGCACCGCTGCGGCGTTGCTGTACTCCAACGGCAGCATCATCGCCGCCACTGACAAAGACTTCGAACTGGGCGAAAGCGTGCGCTTTGGCACTCGCCAACTCGGGCTTTCGGTCGGTGTGGTCAATGCCGGCAGTCCGCAAGCACTGGCCGCAGCCAGCGGCCGCACACCCGCGGGCCTGACGCTAAACCAGAACGTGCTGGATCGCCTGTTGCAGGGCGACACGCAATCTGGCGCCCCCGCGCTGGAAACCCTGAGTCTGGTGGCCCGCGATGCGTTCAACTTTTTCGGCAGCGTGACCCTCGACACCATTGATCCGCAGACCGGCCAGAGCCGTTTGCAGAATCTGGTGTTGGGTAGCCCGGCTATCTACGGCTCGGGCGCTGCTACCGATGTCGCGACGATCCGCACCCGCAATCTGATCTGGAACGGGGCGACTCAGGCCCCGGGTACGGTGGTCAACGACGGCGCCGGCAACGGGCACGGCACGCTGGATATTCAGGCGCAGCGGATCGAATTGGGTTATGGCCCGAACCCGCAGCCCAATGGCCTGGATCGCAATAACCGACTGGCCTTGGGGTTTGCCAACGTCAACCTCAACGCCAGCGAGCGCATCACCGCCAACCACAAGGGCAGTCTGGCGGTGTACGAATCCCAAGGAGCTTATGACGCGGTCAAGGGGTTCAGCTACAGCGGCGGCAATCTCAATCTGCGCACGCCATTGCTGACCGGCGAGGCCGCCTCGGTCAGTGAACTCAAGGCGGGCAACAACCTGACTCTGAGTGGTAGCGCCACAACGGCTGCCGCGGATGCCCTCGGTGCGCAACTGAGCCTGACGGCACGCAGTGTTGTGCTCGACAGTCGCATCGTCCTCGCCAGCGGCAAGCTGCTGGTCAATGCCGAGGATGATCTGCTGCTTGGCAGCGGCGCGCAGGTGGACATGGCGGGCCGGGTTCTGCCGTTCAATGATGTGCAGAAATACAGCTGGGGCGGCGACGTGTCGTTGCAGAGCAACAACGGCAATATTCGTCAGTTGGCGGGCTCGCGAATCGATCTGTCCGCCGTCAACAATCAGGCCGGCCAATTGAACGTTGTGGCCCTGGCCACTGACGCTGGACAGGTTGATCTGCAAGGCCAGATTGTCGGCCGCAGCAGTGGCTATTACGACGCGGGCGGCACGTGGGTGCCGTACAAGGCCGGTGGCGTGGACATTCGCGCCCAGCGCCTGGCGGGTGATTTGAGCCAGGCCTTTGCCAGCCTTAACCTGCGCTTGAATGCCGGCGGGGTAGTGGGCAGTCGAAGCTTCCAGTTCAAGCAGGGCGATCTGCGTATCGGTAACGAACTCAAAGCGGGCGAAGTCAATGTCTCGGTGGACAACGGCAACCTGACCGTGGACGGGGTGATCGATGCCAGTGGTGAACGGGTCGGCAGCATTCGCCTTGCCGGCAAAAACGGTTTGAGCCTGACGGGCAACGCGCTGCTCGATGCCCATGGCCGCGTACTGCGCGTCGACAGCTACGGCAAAATTATCGACGCACCGAACCGCGCCATGGTTGAACTCAATTCAGGTGACGGCGTGCTGACGCTGGTCGCTGGTGCACGGATTGATCTGCGTCACGGCACCGATGCCGTGCCTGGAAACCAGGCGGGACAACGCGATGACGTGTTGCGTGGGACGCTGGAGCTGAATGCACCGCGCCTGGGCGGCGGTGACATTGCGGTGGATGCCAGCGGTACGTTGAATATTCAAGGTGCGCGCTCCATCGGGCTGAATGCCGTGCGAAGTTACAGTGATGCTGCCGATGGCACCGATCCGGCGGCCAGCGGTCGCCCATATCAAGTGATCGATCAAGCCTACCTGGATCGCATTCACTCAGACAGCAGCGGCTTTATCGATGCGGCGCTGGGTAACAGTGATCTGCTACAACGCAAACTGGCCGGCCTCAACAATGCGACCTATGCCGATGCGTTTCATCTGCGCCCGGGGGTGGAAATCGTCAGCAAAACCGCTGACGGCGATCTGGTGGTGCAGGGCGATCTCGACTTGTCCGGCTACCGTTACGCCAGCCTCAACCCGCACACTCGCCGGACCTCGGTGTATGGCAGCGGGGAAGCGGGCAGCCTGTTGATCCGTGCCGGTGGCGACCTCGATATCTACGGCAGCATCAACGACGGTTTCGCACCGCCGCCGGAAACCGTGGACGACGCTGGCTGGAAACTGTTGCCGGGGATACAGCCTTTCGGCGGTGACCTGATCGTACCGGGCAGTGGTGTCAGCCTTGCCGAAGGGACGCTCTTTCCGGTTGGCGCCACCTTGAATTACGACCTGCCGATTCAAGCCGCCACACTGGCTGCGGGCACGGTGTTGCCGGTTCAAAGCACTTTGGCCGCACCTTACGTGTTACAGGGTGGGACGGTGCTGGCCGGCGATGTGCACGACGCGGCGGGTAACCTGATGTATGCCGCCGGTACGTTGCTCGACAACGCTGTGACCCTGCCGACCGGCAGTCGTTTGGGTGCAGGTATTCGCTTGAACAACGCCACCGCACTGCAGGCCCTGCTCTGGCCCAAAGGCGTGCCGCTGCCGGGTGCGGTTGATGCCGACAATAAAACGGTGGGTGTTGTGTTGAACGGAACGTTGGCGCTGTTGCGGGGTTCGCTGATCCCCTCCATGACCAACGTGAAGCTCGCCGATGGCACGGTATTGCTCGACTTGCGTCCTGCCAATGGAAACCAGCAAGGTCGAAACTGGGCGATCGCCAGCATGCTGCCGGCGGGCAGTACGTCGTGGTCGATGCGCATGGTGGCAGGGGCCGATCTGACCGCGGCCGACAGCCGTAGCGTGAAACCTCAGGCCAGCGTCGGCAACTTGCAGATGGCCGACACTCACTATGGTGTGAGCATGATCGAGGTGGCCGGCAAACTGGTCTGGGCGGTGGATAACGAGTATGGCTTTACACCGTACGAACCGGTTCCCGAGGAATACCTTGTGCTCTGTGATATCGCTCCCGGTTCTTGCGCGCCCATGGCGCGCAGTGTGTGGGCGCCTGGCAACTGGATGGGCATGCCGGATTACACACCGATGAACGATGACGAATTGTTCTGGTGCTCCATCGACCCGGCACTGTGCATTGAAAACAATCCGAGCAAGAGCGCCCAGGCCCACACGCAGATGTTCAGCGTTTTGCGTACTGGCACCGGCGACCTGGATTTGATGGCGGCCGGTAACCTCAGCATGGCCTCACCTTTCGGCGTCTACACCGCCGGCACCCAATCGGCAGACGTCGACGCGCGTTATAACCAGCCCCGCGGAAGGCTGTCGGCTGATGGCTCGGTATTGGGCAGCGCTGGCAGCGATTACGAAAAATGGGTCGATGGCGGCAGTGCCAACCTCTATCAGGCCTGGTATCCGCAGATGGGCGGTAACCTGACGATCAATGCCGGCGGGTCTGTGTCGGGTGACGTGCTTGGCCGTCGCTCGGTCGCCACGGGCGACGGTACGCGGGAGCAGGTGCCGAGTGTGGCGGTGGGCAATTGGCTCTGGCGCCAGGGCACCGGCAACAACGATGTACCGACTGCCTGGTGGATCAATTTCGGCAGCTACGCTGCGCAGCCATTACCAGCGCTGGGCGAGGAAACCAGACCTTATCTGGTGGGCTTTACCGGGTTCGGTACGCTGGGCGGCGGCAACATCAGTCTGAGCGCCGGCGGGGATGCCGGCATGCTCAAGGCCATGGGCGACGACAGGTATGCGTCGTACCCTCGCAGTCAGGGGTTGATCGTTGCTGTCGGCAGCACTGGCCGCGTGGACAGTGACGGGAACCTGCAACTGACCGGTGGCGGAGACCTGGATATTCGTCTGGGCGGTGTCCTTAATCCGTCTCTGCAGGCACGTGCCGGCCTGGCGGGTACCGGCACGCCGACGCACGACTTGCAGGGCGCGCTCATCAACCTGCGCGGTGCGGCGCAACTGACGGGCGCCGCGTTGGGCGGTATCAATCTGCAGTACGGCGCCTCGGCGCTGTTTCATGACCCACGGGAAACGCGCGCCTTCGACCCGTTCAACTCGACAGCCAGTAATGCCAGTGGTGGGCTGGTGCTGATTCCCGGTGACTCCGGCATGCGCCTCAACACCCGCGGCGATCTGGTGTTGGGTGGCGCCGCCGATCCCGGCCGCGTGAGGCTGCAGAACTCCACACCGTTTACCACGGCGGATGGCATTTACCATGCCGGTGGCGGTTTGAGTGGTTTCTCGCTGTGGACCGATCACACGGCCATCGATTTGTTCTCGGCCGGCGGCAACCTGACGCCCAGCACCCAGTTGATGGAAACAACCGGGCAGGACCCCGTCGCCGGGCTTAACGGGTCACCGACCGATGACCGCTTCGTCTTTCCTTCGATATTGCGTGCCGTGGCCGGCCAGGGCTCGATTTATGCGGGACCATCAGCGGCCTACGGCATAGGCAACCCGGCGCCGGCTCTGGCCTGGTCATTGCTGTTGGCACCTTCCAGCGCGGGGCAGCTTGAACTGATCGCTGGGGATTCGATCTATGCCGGCGGCTACGCCATCAACCAGTCAGGGGCCAGCCCGGCGGCGCTCGCCACACCGTTTGCACCCGCGTTCAATGGCTACGGCAACAACCAGTCCGCTCGGCCGATCACGACCAACGCCGGCAGTGATGGTGTGCTGGCGCAAACCAATTCGCGCTATCCACTGTTTGCCTTTGGTCCCGATAGCTACTCGGGGTTAAGCAGTGTTCAGGGGCCGGCGCGCTTCTATGCACTGACCGGTGACCTGGTAGGAATTCGCACGGGCGAAACGCTGGCGTTCGCGACCACGAAGCGCACCTGGTATGAATCGGCAGGCCCGGTGTGGATGGTGGCGGGGCGTGACATCGTGGCGTCCGGTACCAATTTGGGGCAACCCACGTTTGCGCCCGTTGGGGGCATGAGTCGCAATAACGAACAGATCGCGTCTACCGGCAATCTGTTCGTGCATAACGATGCGCGCGACATTTCGCGGGTTTCGGCCGGGCGAGACATTCTCTACAGCAGCTTCGACATTGCCGGCCCGGGTGTTCTGGACGTCAATGCCGGGCGCAATATCCTGATGGAAGATCGCGCCAGCATCACCAGCCTCGGCCCTGTCGTGGCAGGTGATCAGCGCCCCGGTGCGAGCATCGTGATGCAAGCGGGTGCGGGCGCGCAGGGGCCGGATTACTCACGGTTCATTGCGCGTTATCTGAACCCGCAAAACGTCGCGGATTCAGCGGTGGCCCTCAGCGCGCAACCGGGCAAAGTGGTCAAGACCTACGGCGAAGAACTGCAGAGCTGGCTGAGCCTGGGTTATGGCTTCAAGGGTGACGACGAACAGGCGCAAGCCTTCTTCGCCGCACTGCCGAGTACCGAGCAGGCGATCTTCGCCCGGCAGGTGTACTTCGCCGAATTGCGTGCCGGTGGCCTGGAATACACCGATGCCAGTGGTCCGCGCACTGGCAGTTACCTGCGCGGTCGCAACGCCATTGCGGCACTGTTCCCGACCACTGATGTCGCCGGCAATACGATTCGCTACGACGGCGATATCACTATGTACGGTGGCGCCGGGGTCAAGACGCTGTTTGGCGGCGATATCCAGATGCTCACACCGGGCGGTGGTCAGGTGTTCGGCATCGAAGGCGCGGCGCCGCCGTCGACGGCGGGGATCATCACCCAGGGTTCGGGTGACATTCAGCTGTACTCGCAAGGCAGCATCCTGCTCGGCCAGAGCCGGATCATGACCACCTTCGGCGGCTCGATTCTCGGCTGGTCCGCCGAGGGCGATATCAACGCCGGTCGCGGCTCGAAAACCACCGTGGTCTACACCCCGCCAAAACGTGTCTACGACACTTGGGGCAACGTCACGCTGTCGCCATCGGTGCCGAGTACCGGTGCCGGTATCGCCACGCTCAATCCGATCGCCGAAGTGGCGCCGGGCAACATCGACCTGATCGCGCCACTGGGCACCATCGATGCCGGCGAGGCGGGGATTCGCGTATCAGGCAACGTCAACATCGCCGCGCTGACGGTGGTCAACGCCGCGAACATTTCGGTGCAGGGCAAAGCGACCGGCGTGCCGGTGGTGTCGGCGGTGAATACCGGCGCAATCACCTCGGCCAGTTCGGCGGCATCCTCCGCTACGCAAGCGGCGGAAGACGTCGCCCGTCAGCAACAGGCAGCGGCGCGGCAGAACCAGGCCTCGGTGTTCACTGTCCAGGTACTCAGCTTCGGCAACGAGCAACTGGCGCCGTCGCGCGATGGTGCTAGCCGCGCACCAGCGACGGGTTATAACCCGGACAGCCCGGTGCAGGTGCTCGGCGCCGGGGCATTGGATGAACAGGCGAAGGAGCAACTGACCGAAGAGGAGCGTGGGCAGCTGACGTTGTAAAGGACTCTCGTGCAGTACGTTTGGGCGGCCGGTTGGCCGCCTTTTTTTGGGTTGAAAGGTCAGGGATATTTCTTTCGGGCATGAATTACCGTCAGTATTCGGATCTGGCCATTCACCCGATAGACCAGCAGATAGTTCGGATGAATCACCATTTCGCGAGTGCCCGGTATCCGGCCGAAGCGAAAACCATGTGGAACTGAAGAAAGCGTCTGCGCAGCCGCTCCAACTTTGCGAAGCAGCGATGCTGAAGCGCGAAGGTTGAATTGCTCAATGTATCCAGTAATGTCAGCCAGATCGTCGAGAGCCTGATCGCTCCATCTAACCGGCAGCGCGTCGATTTTTGCGTCTCTCTTCTATCTTTTGGGCCAGAATCACCATTGCCTCATCGTGAGGGATTCCAGGTCGCGGATCATCAAGTGCAGCTTGTACTTTGGCCCGATACCAAAGGTCATAGCTCGCAGCCTCTTCTTCGGTTTCGAAGTCTGAAACGATAAGTGAAAGTTCAGCGCTCATCATGACCTCCATGATCAATGTGAAGCAGTCTAAGGGGGATGTGGCTCGTTGTCGTCACTGGCGGGACGAGGGAAACATCATCCGCAAACAGACGATGCAAATCTGTCAGACGCTTCGCTTGTGATGCACGTGAAGTCGATCAGCTGTGTAGTTCGATTCTGTAGGAAATCAGCTTTTGGTCATCGGGCTGACAGCCGCCGCTCAAAGCCGCGGCCACAGCCACGCTGCACTCAGTTACCGTCTGCAACCTTACGCTCGATCTCGTCGACTTTGCGCTGCAGCTCTTCCGCTTCCTGCTCTTTAACTCGAGTGGAAGAGGGCGTGATGACTTTGTCCACGCCTTCGGTTTTGCCGTCGCGGTCCTGCAGATCGCGCTCGACCACATTCACCGGTTTGCCGCTGGCATCGGTGGGTGGGGCGTTGGGAGTTTTGTCGTCGTTGGGGTTCATGGCGCTGGCCTCCTGTTGGTGTACACATTGGAGACAGCGCGGCGGCAGACGTTCGAAATTTTTCAGCGGCGAGGCCCTCTCCCGCAGGAGAGGGCACAGCGGTTGTTTCAGTCCTTGAGAATGTCGCGATCCTTGGTTTCCGGCAGGAAGAACGTGCCGAGTATCGCCGTCGCCACGGCAATGACGATCGGGTACCACAGCCCGTAGTAGATATCGCCGGTGGCGGCGACCATGGCGAAGGCCACGGTCGGCAGGAAGCCGCCGAACCAGCCGTTGCCGATGTGGTAGGGCAGCGACATCGAGGTGTAGCGGATGCGCGTCGGGAACAGTTCGACCAGCCACGCGGCGATCGGGCCGTAAACCATGGTCACGTAGATCACCAGCACGGTGAGCAGGAGCAGCATCATCGGATAATTGATTTTCGCCGGGTCGGCTTTTTCCGGGTAACCGGCGTCTTTCAACGCCGCAGCGAGATTGGCGGTGAAGGCGTCGTTGCGGGTCTTGAAATCGGCGGCGGGCAGGGCGCTGCCTTCGAAACTCTCGACCACGCGATCACCGATGCGCACCTGCGCGACGGTGTTCGGTTCGGCGGCAACGTTCTCATAAGGGATCGCGCGTTTCGCCAGCAACGTTTTCGCCAAGTCACAGGAACTGGTGAATCTGGCCTTGCCCACCGGATCGAACTGGAACGAGCACTGCTCGGGGCTGGCGATCACCTTGACCGGATTTTTCTCCTGCGCGACGAACACGTCCGGGTTGCCGTACTGGGTCAGCGCAGTAAAGATCGGGAAGTAGGTCAGCGCCGCGAGAATGCAGCCAGCCATGATGATCGGTTTGCGCCCGATGCGATCGGACAGGCTGCCGAAAATCACGAAGAACGGTGTGCCGATCAGCAGCGATCCGGCGATCAGCAGATTGGCGGTCTGCGCGTCGATCTTCAATGTTTGCAACAGGAAGAACAGCGCATAGAACTGCCCGGTGTACCAGACCACTGCTTGCCCGGCCGTGCCTCCGAGCAGCGACATGATCACCACTTTGAGGTTGTCCCAGCGTGCAAAGGATTCGGTCAGCGGCGCTTTCGAGGCCTTGCCTTCGTCCTTCATTTTCTGGAATACCGGCGACTCGCTCAGTTGCAGGCGAATGTACACCGACACGGCCAGCAGAATGATCGACAGCAGAAACGGAATCCGCCAGCCCCACGCCTCGAACGCCTCGTTACCCAGCGCGGTGCGACAGGCGAGAATCACCAGCAGCGACATGAACAGACCGAGGGTGGCGGTGGTTTGAATCCACGAAGTGAAAAAGCCACGGCGGTTGCGTGGCGCGTGCTCCGCTACGTAGGTTGCCGCGCCGCCGTATTCACCACCCAGCGCCAGGCCTTGCAGCAGACGCAGGGTGATCAGAATCACCGGGGCGGCGACGCCGATGGTCGCGTAGCCGGGCAGCAAACCGACGATTGCCGTGGACACGCCCATGATCACGATGGTGATCAGAAACGTGTGTTTGCGCCCGATCATGTCACCCAGGCGCCCGAAGACGATGGCGCCGAACGGCCGCACCGCGAACCCGGCGGCGAAGGCCAGCAGGGCAAAGATGAACGCGGTGGTTTCGTTGACGCCGGCGAAGAAGTGCTTGGCGATGATCGCCGCCAGTGAGCCGTAGAGGTAAAAGTCGTACCACTCGAAAACCGTGCCCAGCGAGGAGGCGAAGATGACCTTGCGCTCCTCCTTGGTGATGCCGCCGCTGCGCGGTGGCGTGCCGGTGGATGCTGTGTCGATTGTGGCCATGGGTGTTCTCCGTCGTGCTTATTGTTGTAGGCCGGAGTCCCCCTTACTGCCTGTCGCACTCTGGCCCGTTGGCATCTGCCGCCGTTGCTCTAGCGTGAAGCTTGCACAGTCTGACCGCCTCGCAGGGCTGCAAGGTTTCCTGAAGCATAATCAGCTTTTGCCAGATATCCACTCGGCCTACGCTTTGACCCAACGCTGCCGGCTCCAGGCGCTCAACCAATCAACCAGAAACACCAGCAACAGCATCGCCAGAATCACCGTACTGGCCTGGGCTTCCTGGAACAGGCTGAGGCTGACATATAGCATCTGCCCCAGGCCGCCGGCGCCGACGAAACCGAGCACGCTGGCCATGCGGATGTTGTTTTCCCAGCGATACAGGCAGTAGGCGAGCAGTTGCGGGGCGAGGTTCGGCAGGGTGCCGTAGCAGAACGCGAGAAGCGGATTGCCGCCCTGCAAGCGAATCGCCTCGGCGGGTTGCGGCGGGGTGTTTTCCAGCGCTTCGGCGAACAGCCGACCGAGTACGCCGGTGGTGTGCAGGGCGAGGGCGAGGGTGCCGGCGTTCGGCCCGAGACCGGCGGCGAGCACCATCAGCGCCGCCCAGACCAGCTCCGGAATCGCCCGCAAGCCGTTGAGCAGCAGGCGCGCCGCACTTTGCAGCGGCCAGCCGAAACGCCCGGCGGCGGGCAGCGCGAGAACGATGCCGAACAGTGCCGCAAGCAGGGTGCCGAGGGCCGACATGGCCAGGGTTTCCAGTGAGCCGTGAGCGATGGCTTTCAGATACCCGGCGCTCAAGTCGGGACTGAGGAAACGCTGCACATAACTGCCCATCTGCTTGAGGCTGTTGGCGCTCCCGAGTTCGGCGAGATCCAGTTCCAGATAGGCAAACGAGGCGACCACCGCGACCGCAATGGCGGCGAGCAGCAGCAGGTTGATCAGGCGCCTCATGTCAGCCTCCAGCGCAGCAAGCGGCTTAGTTGATCGGCGCACAGCACCAGCAGCAGGAACGTCAGCAACATGCTGGCGACTTCACCGCCGGCGAACATGCGGATCGACAGGTCGATCTGTTGCCCCAGGCCACCGGCACCGACAAAGCCCATCACCACCGAGGCACGGATCGCGCACTCCCAGCGATACACCGAGTAGGAGAGCAGTTCGGCGGCGACATTCGGCAGCGTGCCGTAGGCAAACGCCGCCAAGCGACCGCTGCCGGCCTGCAACAACGCATGCGCGGGGCGCTGGTCGGTGGACTCGAATATCTCCGCGTAAACCTTGCCGAGCATACCGCTGTAGGTGATGGCGATGGCCAGCACGCCCGCCGCCGGCCCGAGGCCGACCGCGCGCACAAACAACAGCGCCCAGACGATTTCCGGCACGCTGCGCAGAAAGATCAGCAAGCCACGCACCGGCCAGCGCAGCAAACGCCCGGGCAGGCTCGGCACGCCGCCCCGGGACGCCGCCGAGAGCGACAGCGCGCGACTGGCGATCAGGCTTGCCGGCACCGCCAGCAGCAAGGCCAGGGCCATACCCGCTGTGGCAATCGCCAAGGTTTGCAGGGTGGCTTTGAGCAGCAGTTGCAGGAACGCCTGATCGTGCGCCGGTGGCCAGAATGCCGAAACAAAACGGCCCATTTCGTTCTGGCTATCGGCCTGAAACAGCACGCCCAGGTCCAGTTCGCTGAGCTGAATGCCCGGCCACAGCAGGGCCAGCGCCAGCAATGTCAGCAACAGTCGCGGCCACGCCGCCGGGTCCCGTGAATCGGCCTTCAGCATCGCGGAATCTGCACAATCAAAGGTGCGACCGCTGGCGCTGGCGATTGCAGTTGTTCATTGGCGTACAGCGCATCGAGCTTGTCGCGACTGACTTGATCGGATGGGCAATCGAAAAGAATCTGCCCGTCGCGCAGGCCGATGATCCGTGGAAATTGCGCCAGCGCCAGATCCACCGCGTGCAGGCTCGCCACCAGCGTGACGTTGTGCTCGCGAGCATGGCGCGACAGGATCGACAGCGTGTGGCCGGCGAGGACCGGGTCCATCGCTGAAACCGGCTCGTCGGCGAGCAATATTTCCGGCGCCTGATACAGCACCCGCGCAATGCCGACGCGCTGCAATTGCCCGCCGGACAATTGCTGGCAATGGGCGAACAGTTTGTCGCCCAGATCCAGTCGCGCCAACGCCGCGCGAGCGCCCGCCACATCCAGTGGATGCAGCAGGTTCAGCAGACTTTTGCCCAGACTCCACTGACCGAGCTTGCCGGCCAGCACCGCCGTAATGACCCGCTGACGCGGCGGAATCGGCGGCGCCTGATGCACCAGACCGATGCGCGCACGCAGGCGCTGGCGCTGGCGCGCTGACAAGTGCCAGGCGCGTTCGCCGAGCACTTCGATGTCGCCACTGCTGGGCTTGAGCGCGGTCGCCAGCAGATTGAGCAGGCTCGACTTGCCCGCGCCGGACGGGCCGATGATCGCGACCTGTTCGCCGGCACTAATCTGCACGTCGATATTGCAAAGGGCATCGACGCCATTGGCATGGCGCAGGCTGCCTTGGGTGAGGCGTAGGGTCATTTCAGCAATTCGGCGGCGCGGGCGGCTTCCTCGATACCCTTGTAGTTTTCAGGCTTGGTCTCGATGAAGCGACTGGCGGCCTGCAGATCGAGGATCTTCTTCTGCTCAGGATTGGCCGGGTCGAGGTCGAGGAACGCTTTCTTGATCTTCGCGGCCAGCTTCGGATCAAGGGTGCCGCGCACGGTCCAGTTGTAATCGAAGTAGGTCGGGGTCGTGGCGAAGACTTTGACTTTGTTGGTGTCGACCTTGCCGGCGTCGACCAGTTTCTGCCAGACGCTGGCGTTCAACACACCGGCGTCGACCTTGCCGGCCTGCACCCAGGCAACGGTGGCGTCATGCGCGCCGGAGTAGGCGACGCGGCTGAAGAAGCCCTCAGGCTTGATTCCGTCGTTTTTCAGCATGAAGTAACGCGGCATCAGGCTGCCCGAGGTGGACGACACCGAACCGAAGGCGAAGGTCTTGCCCTTCAGGTCAGCGAGGCTTTTGACGTTAGGGTCGGCGGTGATGAATTTGCTGGTGAATTGCGCATCCTGTTCGCGCTGCACCAGCGGGATCACTGGCGTGGTGGCGTCGGTCTTCAAACGAGCCTGCACAAAAGTGAAACCGCCGAGCCAGGCCATGTCGAGGCGATCGGTGGCCAGGGCTTCAACCACGGCCGGGTAGTCGGCGACGGGGACAAACTGCACCTTCATGCCCAACTGCTGCTCAAGGTAGGCGCCCAGCGGTTCGAACTTGCGCAGCAGCTCGGTCGGGGCTTCGTCAGGAATCGCGCTGACGCGCAGGACATCAGCGGCTTGCGTCATCAGGGCAGAAAAGGACAGCGCCAGACCGGCGGTGAGGGCGAGGGTACGCTTGAACATAGAATTCTCCGTTTCGTAAGCGTCAACATTCGAAGGGCCACCGGTAGTCAACGGCGCGCCACGTCAGGGTAGACGAAACGGCGAGGTTATACGCATTCGCGAGGAGATTGGCCAGCCTCCGTGCCGGCGCGTTGTGTCTGTTTGTGTGCCGTTCCGGTCAAGCCGCTTCGGGCAGTCTGGCAATCACCTTGATCTCGAAATCGAAACCCGCCAGCCAGGTCACGCCGACAGCGGTGATGGTCGGAAACGGCGCTTCGCCCCAGAACTCCGGCACCACAGTCCAGATCGTTTCGAACGTCGAGTGCGGATCGACCATGAACACGGTGACATCCACCGCATCATCGAAGCTGCAACCGGCCGCAGCGAGGATCGCGTTGAGGTTGTTGAAGGCGGTGCGCACCTGACCGGGCAAATCCGCCTCCGGTGAGCCGTCCTCGCGACTGCCGACTTGTCCGGAGACAAACAGGAAACCGTTTGAGCGAATCGCCGGCGAGTAGCGATGACGCTCATACAGGGCGTGGCGGGCGGGTGGGAACACTACATCGCGCTTGGACATGGGGCTGACTCCATCAGTGGGTTGATGGGAACGACTTTAGGTATTTGCAGTGCGCGGATAAACGCGCAAGCTTGGCGTTCACTGTTTGTAAATCCCAAACAATCGAGGGGCGCGGATGGACCGGTTCGATGCGATGCAGGCCTTTGCCCGGGTGGTCGAGGCGGGCAGTTTCACCAAGGCTGCCGAAACCTTGCACATGAGCAAGACCACGGTGACGCAACTGGTACAGCAACTGGAGGCGCGGCTGCGGGTCAAGCTGCTCAACCGCACTACGCGCAAGGTCAACGTTACCGCCGACGGTGCGGCGTATTACGAGCGGGTGATCAAGCTGCTCGCCGATATGGACGACGCCGAAACCAGCCTGCCGGGCGCCGCCGCACGGCCGCGCGGGCGTTTGCGCATCGACGTGCCGAGCCCGTTCGCGCGGCACATTCTGGTGCCAGCCTTGCCGGATTTTCACGCGCGCTACCCGGACATTCAGATCGACATGGGCGTCAGCGACCGCATCGTCGACATCATCGATGAGAACGTCGATTGCGTGGTGCGCGGCGGCGAATTACTCGACCAATCGCTAATGGCGCGCAAGCTCGCCGATCTGCCCTTGGGTGTTTTCGCCGCGCCGGCTTATCTGGCCCGAGAAGGGACGCCTGAGCACCCGCTGGAACTGCAAGACTCCCATCATCGGGTGGTCGCGTTTCTTTGGGCTCGCACTGGTAAACCTCTTCCTTACACGTTGCAAAACGGCACCGAGCGCCTGCAGATCAAAGGCCGGCATGTGCTCGCGGTCGACGATGGCAATGCCTATCTGGCGGCGGGACTGGCCGGCATGGGGGTGTTGTGGTTGCCGACGTATATGTCTGACGCGCATGTGGCGCGGGGCGAGTTGGTGCAATTGTTTGAAGGCTGGCAACTTGAATCAATGCCTCTTTATCTGGCATATCCGCCGAACCGGCATGTCAGCCTTAAATTGCGGGTGTTTATCGACTGGATCGTGCAGTTGATGGCGTAGCTTCAAGTGGTGCAGTTATTGCTTGCTGGTGCCGCACAGCCGTCAAAATACCAACACGAGCGGCGACCAGAACCCATGCAGTGATGAGATGCGTGGCGTTCCCTTGAAGGAGCTTCACCTGCAATGAACATGTATATCGATATTGTTGGCGCCTGCAATCTGAGCTGCCCTTCGTGCCCGATGGGCAACTCGGAAAATCTCAATTTCAAGAAATCCATGCAGCTGGACATGTTCAGGCAGATCGTTGAAAAGGCTAAAACCGAGGGTGTTCGTACGATCTTTCTCTACAACTGGACCGAGCCTCTGGTGCATCCGAAGATTGGCGAATTTATCGAGATCATCAACGCCGCCGGCATGATGAGCGGTATAAGCACCAATCTCAACCTGGCGAAGAATATGGAAAAGGCGCTGTTGGCCGAGCCAGGTTATTTCCGGATTTCGTTATCAGGCTTTCATCAGGAAACTTACCAAAAGGGCCACGTCGGCGGTGATATCGAAGTCGTAAAGCAGAACATGATTGCGCTGCATGAAATCAAGCAACGGCTCGGCTTGAAGACGCGAGTCGATGTTTATTACCACCGCTACCTGGACAACATTGAAGAAGAGGCGCTGATGCGCGAGTTCAGTGAGTGTCTCGGCTTTGTGTTCACCACCGGTTATTCGGTGATGATGCCGCTGGAGAAAGCGCTGGCAATTGTCGAGCGCGATCCGTCTGTTTCAGCCACTGACCACGAAACACTCACACGTTTGGCGCTCCCGCCTTACGATGACCTGATCAATGTCCTGCAGCATTACCCCAAGCAGGCTTGCACACTCAAAGATGACTGGCTGGTAATCGACTGCAACGGCAATACAGTCTTGTGCTGCACGATTTTCAACCAGAGCGAATATCAGGTTGGCAAATATCTCGACATGCCCCTCGAGGAACTGACACGGCGCAAGTCCACACAGAAAAACTGCGTCGACATGTGCGACCGTTGCGCATCGAAGGGATTGCACATCTACTCGACATACCCCAATCAGGGGGTTCTGGAGCGGCACGCGGTAAACCGCATCCTCGACTTCGAACGGCTTGCCAGCGAGGGTCTTGCGGTGGACAGCCAGCAACTGGGGCGCGCCGGGGAGGTCAGTGCCGACAACTTCGATGAAGGCCAGTATCTTCGACTCAATGACGATGTAAGGGTGGCGGTTTCCAAGGGGGCTTTCAGCAGTGGCTACCAGCACTACCTGCTGTGCGGGCGTCTGGAAGGACGACTGGGCGCCGGTGCGTTTTCGGTCATCTGAAGCGGCATTGGGGTGGCAGTCAACCACGCGCTGCGCACGCGTGGTTGACTCTTTGTCTGATCAAGCCAACTATCGCCGCATAACAACGACCGATGGACCCGACCTTGATTGAACGACGTCAATTCAGCGGTGGCATGAAGGGCAAGAACCTTCGCTATCTGAATGAGCAGAACCCCGATAACACCGGCGTGACCCGCACCGGTTTCCTGTTGCTTGAACATTTTTCGCTGCCGGCATTTACCCAGGCGCTGGACACGGTAGTCACCACCAACCTGTTGCGCCCGGGACTGTTCTCGTCGCGCACCTTCGGCCTCGGCGATGGCGAGGTGATCAGTGATCTGGGGCTGGTCATCCGCCCCGATGCGCGCCTGGATTCTGCTGCGCTTAACGAGCTGGATCTGCTAGTAGTGTGCGGTGGTTATCGCACCGAGCTGCGCGCCAGCGACGAATTCATCGGCTTGCTCAAGTCGGCAGCGGAGCGGGGCGTGAGCCTGGCGGGATTGTGGAATGGTTCGTGGTTTCTCGGCCGTGCCGGTTTGCTCGATGGCTATCGCTGCTCGATCCACCCGGAACATCGCCCGGCACTGACCGAAATCGCCAAGAGCACCCATGTCAGCAGCGAACCCTTTGTGATCGACCGCGACCGCCTTACCGCGTCGAGCCCGTCCGGGGCCTTCCACATGGCGCTTGACTGGATCAAGGGCTTGCACGGCAAGGCGCTGGTCGAGGGCATCGAAGACATCCTCGCCTTCGAAGAGTCGCGCTACCGGCGCATCAAACCCGATGAAAACATCTGCGTCAGCGCGCCGTTGCGTGAAGTGATCAAGCTGATGGACGCCAACCTCGAAGAACCGTTGGAACTGGAACAACTGGCGGTCTACGCCGGCCGCTCACGGCGCCAGCTCGAGCGCTTGTTCAAGGAGCAACTGGGCACCACGCCGCAGCGCTATTACCTGGAACTGCGCATCACCGAAGCACGACGCCTGCTGCAACACACCGAACTGTCGCAGGTGGAAGTGTTGGTGGCTTGCGGTTTCGTCTCACCGAGTCATTTCAGCAAGTGTTATAGCTCTTACTTTGGTTATCGGCCTTCGAAGGAAAAACGGCTGGTCAAATAGGTCAGCCGTTGATCACGCTGACTCCGGTCAAGAACGAAGCGCAAAAAAAGGGCGCCTTGTCGGGCGCCCTTTTTATTCATGCTTGCGTGCTTGATCTAGAGCCGATCAACGGGATTTCTTTGCGTTCGACGTTGCGGCGTTGCTCAATCCTTTCGAATTGTGCTCCCCTGGGGTTGAGGTAGAGATGGCAGCAGCTTTGGTCACGCCGCGCGTATCTCGGGACTGGGCGATGCCCGAAGTTATTGAGCCGTGCCCGCTATCGTCATTGCGAACGCTGCCGTAGTGATTGCCGCTTTCACCGCGGTCGCGGACAGCCTTGCCGGCATGATCACTGCTGAGTCCATTGCCTCGGCCGTTGCTGTTGGCGCTGCCGTAATCCGATCCGCTGTGACCACCGCCTGTGCCGCCACCGTGGCCACCGCCGTTCCCGCCGCCCCCGCCATTACCACCGCCGCCGCCATTACCGCCACCGCCGCCGCCACCACCATTACCACCGCCACCGCCACCGCCATCCTTTGCATAGGCAGAATTCATGATGGACAGATCAGCAGGGAGGAGTGGGGCGGCTGCGAGCATCATGGCGCAGGACATGACAGCAACGAGACTCTTGTTTTTTAAAAGCATGATAGCTTCCGTAGGGGGTTAATATCGCATCTGTTCAGACGCGATCGGCCCTATGTAGTTCAAGTCCTGCGACAGACGGAACGGCAGCCGGGCTGCGCCTATAAGCCATCCGCATCAATCACCGCTTGCGCAAACGCCTTCGGATCCTCCTGCGGCAAATTATGCCCAATCCCACCCTCGATCAGCCTGAACTGATACTTCCCGGTAAAGCGCTTCGCGTAGTCCTCCGGTGCCGGGTGCGGCGCTCCATTGGCATCACCTTCCAGCGTAATCGTCGGCACGCTGATCGACGGTGCAGTCGCAAGCTTCTCTTCCAGCGCGGCATATTTCGCCTCGCCCTGCACCAGGCCCAGCCGCCAGCGGTAGTTGAACACGGTGATCTCGACGTGATCTGGGTTCTGCAACGCCTTGGCGCTACGGTCAAAGGTGGCGTCATCAAACTTCCACTGCGGCGACGCCAGTTGCCAGATCAGTTTGGCGAAGTCGTGGGTGTTCTTTTCATAGCCGGCGCGGCCGCGTTCGGTGGCGAAGTAGAACTGGTACCACCACTGCAATTCGGCTTTCGGCGGCAGTGGGTTTTGCCCGGCGGCCTGATTGCCGATCAGATAGCCGCTGACCGCCACCAGCGCCTTGACGCGCTCAGGCCACAGCGCTGCGACGATGCCCGCTGAACGCGCGCCCCAGTCGTAGCCGCCAAGCACTGCTTGCTTGATCTTCAGCGCGTCCATGAAGTCGATGACGTCGCTGGCCAATGCCGCCGGCTGGCCGTTGCGCAGAGTGGCTTTGGACAGGAACTGCGTGTCGCCATAACCCCGTGCATACGGCATCAGCACGCGGTAACCCTTGGCCGCGAGCAGTGGCGCGACTTCGTCGTAGCTGTGAATGTCGTAGGGCCAGCCGTGTAGCAGAATCACCACCGGACCATCGGCAGGTCCGGTTTCGGCGTAGGCCACGTCGAGCAAGCCAGCCTTGATGTGCTTCAGCGGGCCGAAAGGAGAGGGCGCGGAATAGCTGATGGCGGCCGGTTCAGCGGTTTGCGCCTGAGCGCTGCCGACGGCGCCGAGCAGTGACAGCGCCAGGACTGACAAGCCGAGCGCGGCGGTGATTTTAGAGGTGTGCAGAGCCTGTTTCATGCTGACGTCTCCTTTGCGAGCCTGCGGCCAAGGGTCTGGATGAGCCCTTGAAACCCTGGTTGCATTGAAGCGTAGCGAGGTATCCCATCTGTGTCCCCGGACGGCAGTTTTGCAAGGGCGTGTATAGCGGCGGGGCGCGTACACAGTGTGATACACAGAGGCGAAACCCATTGTTTCCGCGCGAAAATAATAAGTCGCTGTTTTAAAACAAAAAATATTTCATCTCGGGCTTCCCAAACGAAATAAATGTTGTTAAATTGCGCCCCGTTCTCGCAGCGATCCTAACGGAGCCGCTGACCAGAGCTACAGGGGCGTCGCCAAGCGGTAAGGCAGCAGGTTTTGATCCTGCCATGCGTTGGTTCGAATCCAGCCGCCCCTGCCATCTACGAAAAAAAACGCCAACTTCGCAAGAAGTTGGCGTTTTTTTATGCCTGCGATCTACCGCGCTTGAGCCAACCGGGGCGGCGCGATGCCGAAGCACCGCGCACGCCGGTCACTCAGTGCGGTGCGCGCGGGATGGTTTTCATCAGGTCTTCAGGGCTGATGTGGCCGACCACGCTGCCCGGCTGCGGCAGGTTGAGGATGTGGCCTTTCATCTTGCCGATGATGTGCATCTCGCATGGCTTGCAATCGAACTTAAGCGTCAGCACCTCATCGCCGTGGATCAACTGCATTGGCGCAACCTTGGTACGCACACCGGTGACGCCTTTGGCCTGCTTCGGGCACAGGTTGAAGGAGAAACGCAGGCAGTGCTTGGTGATCATCACTGGCACTTCGCCCGGCTCTTCGTGAGCTTCGTACGCCGCGTCGATCAGCTTGACGCCGTGACGGTGGTAGAAGTCGCGGGCCTTCTGGTTGTAGACGTTGGCGAGGAAGGTCAGGTGCGAATCCGGATACACCGGCGGCGGCGTGGTCTCGGCTTTGCGGCCGCCACGCGGATGCGCGGCGACACGGGCGGCGGTCAGCGCTTCGATGACTTCGCGGCGCAAGGACTTGAGCTGCGAGTTGGGAATGAAGAACGCTTGCGGCGCATCCAGCTTGATGTCGGTGGCGTGATACTGCGTGGTGCCGAGCTGGCCGAGCAGGTCGCGCAATTGCTCCAGCGCTTGCTCAGGCTTGTTGGCGACACCAAACGGCCCGTTGAGGGTGACGCTGGCGCTGATGCCTTCTTCGCTGGTCGCGGTCACTTCCAACTGTTCTTCACGCAGACGAGCGAACCAGCTCAGGGCCACGCGACGTTCCGAAGAGGTCTTCTGCAACGCCTGTTGCCAGTTGTGATCGAGGTTGCGATTCAGCGGGTGGCTCGGACGCAGCTTGAACAGGCCTTCAGGCATTTCGTTCGGCTCGACGCGGTAGCGGTAGCGCTTCTCGCCGTCTTCTTCGAACTCGCCTTTGGCCTCGGCGATGTTGGCGCGGAAACCGACCACTTCGCGTTTGACCAGCACGTTCAGGCCGTCGCCGTTGGACAGCGGCTCGTGAGTGACAACCTGCATGTCACGCTTGCCGACTTTTTCTACCGTACCGACCGGTAGGCCGGTGAAGGTTGGCGAGTCGAAGGCGCCGATGTCGATCTTGCGATCAGTGACGAAATAATCGGTGCTGCCACGGTGGAAAGTCTTTTCCGGGTCGGGCAGGAAGAAATGCACGGTGCGGCCGCTGGAAGCGCGGGCCAGGTCCGGGCGGTCTTCAAGCACGTCGTCGAGGCGCTGGCGGTAATAGGCAGTGATGTTTTTCACATAGCCCATGTCCTTGTAGCGACCTTCGATCTTGAACGAACGCACGCCGGCCTCGACCAGTGCGCGGATGTTGGCGCTCTGGTTGTTGTCTTTCATCGACAGCAGGTGTTTTTCGTAGGCGATCACGCCACCCTTTTCATCCTTGAGGGTGTAGGGCAAGCGGCACGCCTGGGAGCAGTCGCCACGGTTGGCGCTGCGGCCGGTTTGCGCGTGAGAGATGTTGCACTGGCCGGAGAAGGCCACGCACAACGCGCCGTGGATGAAGAACTCGATCGCCGCATCGGTTTCATCGGCGATGGCGCGGATTTCTTTCAGGTTCAGCTCTCGGGCCAGTACCAACTGGGAGAAACCGGCCTGATCGAGAAATTTCGCCCGCTCCAAGGTGCGGATATCGGTCTGGGTCGAGGCGTGCAGCTCGATCGGCGGAATGTCCAGCTCCATCACGCCCAGATCCTGGACGATCAGCGCATCGACGCCAGCGTCGTACAACTGATGGATCAGCTTGCGCGCCGGCTCCAGCTCGTTGTCGTGCAGGATGGTATTGATGGTGGTGAAGATGCGCGCGTGGTAACGGCGGGCGAATTCGACCAGTTCGGCGATTTCGCTGACTTCGTTGCAGGCGTTGTGGCGTGCGCCGAAGCTCGGGCCGCCGATGTACACGGCGTCAGCGCCATGCAGGATGGCCTCGCGGGCAATGGCGACATCGCGGGCAGGGCTGAGCAATTCCAGGTGATGCTTGGGCAAGGACATAGTTTTTTTAGTCAGGCGGTCACGGGCAAGGGGCGCATTCTACCCGTGAAACGCGCGGCGGGCACGCGTGTGCTGCCCGATGGTGGCTGGCGATTGGCAAAGGTCGGCAAGCTATTGTGTTGAATGTGCCGGCCTCTTCGCGAGCAGGCTCGCTCCCACAGGGTTAGCTCCGGGCCGGAATACATCCACTGTGGCAGCGAGCCTGCTCGCGAAAGCGGTGTGTCATCCGAAAATCATTGAGTGACATCCGCAAATTCGATCAGCCCTTGGCGGCCATCGCCGTCACTTCCACACGCATCCCTTCAACCGCCAGCGAGGCCACGCCTACCGCCGCCCGCACCGGCCAAGGCTTGGCGAAATAGCGTTTGTACACTTCATTGAAAGCCCCGCGATCCCCCATGTCGGTCAGGTAAATGGTCAGGTGCAGCACCCGGTCCATTGAACTGCCGGCACGTTCCAGTGCGACTTTCAGCGCTTGCAGGGTGCACTCGCTTTGCTCAGTGATGCCGCCGAGTTCCAGGCTGCCATCGGCGCGGGTTGGAATCTGTGTGGAAACCATGATGCCGCCGAAGGTGGCAACGTCGGAAGAAATCGAATCAGTGTCGGGATCCGGCGTGAAAATGATGTCTTGATTGGCCATGGGCATCTCTTGTTTGAGTGAATGAAGATTGCGGCAGTTTACAGATTCCCTTCGGCCATGGCCCGCACGGGTTCAGACTGGCAAAGTCGCTTCTTCTGCGGCAATTGCCGCAAGCACACTGGGTCGCGCGCCGATGCGTTGCATATAGGTGGCCAGAGCTGGCCATTCGCTGATGTCGATGCTGAACGTCGGTAGCCAGTTCAGGACCGTGAACAGGTAGGCATCGGCAACGCCGAAGCCGCCCGTCAGATAGTCCCGATCCGTCAGGGTGCCCTCAAGGTAATCCAGCCGTTTGAACAGTTTTTGCCGAAAAATCGCTTTGACCGGTTCGGGGATTTCTACGCTGAACAATGGCGCGCTGGCGGCATGAATCTCTGAGCTGATGAAGTTCAGGTGTTCCTGCAAATGTGCGCGCTGCCACGTTCCTGCGGCAGGTGCCAAGTCGTTCCCGGGGACTTGATCTGCAAGAAACTGCAGGATCGCCGGGCCTTCAGTGAGCACTTCGCCGTTATCCAGTTGCAGCGCGGCCACGTAGCCTTTCGGATTGATCTCGCGGAAGTCACGGCCGTCAGCGGTGCGCTTGGTCTGGTTGTTGACGCGGATCATTTGGAACGGCAAGCCGAGTTCGCGCAGGACGATATGCGGGGAGAGCGAACAGGTCATCGGTGCAAAGTACAGTTTCATGGCATGTCCCTTGAAAGTGGAGGCGCCACGATCCCCTGCGGGCAAAACTTCCGCAAAGGTCATTTGCAGTGCTAGCGTATGACAAACTCTCATGCGCTCCTTAGCCTTATGACTACCAGACTTCCTTCCCTCAACGGCCTGCGCGCGTTTGAAGCGGCGGCTCGGCATATGAGCTTTACCACCGCTGCGACCGAGTTGAACGTCACGCAGACAGCAATCAGTCACCAAATCAGGCGCCTCGAAGCCGAGTTGGGCGTGGCATTGTTCCTGCGCCTCAAGGATGGCCTGGCGCTTAGCGAAGACGGGCAGGCCTACCTGCCGGGAGTGCGTTCTGCATTTCAAGCGTTGCGCCATTCGACGCAACAATTACTCGAGTCGCGCGGGTCCAGCGTATTGACCATCAGCACGCTGGTCTCGGTTGCGTCGAAATGGCTTTTGCCGCGCCTTCCGGCATTTCAGCAGGCGTTCCCGGACATCGATGTGCGCATCAGCGCCACTACCGATCTGGTGGATTTTCGCCGAGGAGGCATCGACGCGGCGATTCGCTACGGACGGGGCGACTGGAAAGGTTTGCGCGCGGACTTTCTCATGGCCGATGAGGTATTTCCCGTGTGCAGTCCGGAAGTGGCGACGACATTGCACACTCCGGAAAATCTGGCTAGTCACACGCTTGTACAAGTTAGCGGCCTCACCGCCAGCGACTGGCAGGCCTGGCTCAGCGCCGCCGGCCAGCCTGCGCAGTTGGCCGACGGCGCGAAGCTGACCTTCGATCTGGCGATGATGGCGGTGCAGGCGGCAATTGACGGGCAGGGCGTTTGCATCGGTCGTTCGACTTACGTAAACGACGATTTGCGTGCGGGCCGATTGGTTGCACCGTTCGACCTGCGCCTGCAGGATGATCTCGGTTTCTATTTGGTTACACCCCATGAAACCGCTGAATCGCCAAAGATCAGCGCTTTCAGAGAGTGGCTTGTGGCGGTGGCCAGCAACACGTTTGTATAAGCATGTATCAACCCCCAGCCGATACACACGGCAACACCAAACTGCGCCTTCGAGACACATCCGCCCTACATGCCGAGCCCAAAGTAGCCCTCACACCAACACTACGCTCAAGAGGGCATCACCATGTACCGTCCACTGTTTCTGGCTTCTGCCGTTGTCTTCGCCTCCCTGACCGGCTTCGCCCATGCGGCGGATGCGCCGGCAACGAGCTGGCAGAAAGGTCTGAGCCGCACCGATCTGGTTCGTCAGGATCTCGGCGCTGACAATCGCGAAGTGATTCAGGCGCGTATCGATTTCGACGCTGGCGTCACCTCGCCTCGGCATGCGCATCCCGGCGTGGAAGTCGCCTATGTCATCAGCGGCACGTTCGAGTATCAGCTCGAAGGGCGGGCGCCGGTGATACTCAAGGCCGGGGATTCGTTGTTCATTCCGGCAGGCGTCGCGCATGTGGCCAAAAACGTCGGCAACGAGAAAGGCGTCGAACTGGCCACTTACGTTGTCCCGAAAGGCGAGCCCCTGCTTATCCTCAAGCCATGAGGCGCCAGTCCGCTATTTCGAGCGCGGCTTGCTCATCGCGCGCTTGATGCGCATCCAGTCCTGATAGGCCGCCGTTCGTTTGGCGTCGGCCATAGCCTTGGCTTCGCTGAAACGGGCCCAGGCTTCAGGATTGTCCGTGTCGTTCTCGATGATCCTGTAAGCCGCTTCTTCGAGCAGATCGGCCTCGCGGAACATCGCGGCATTCTCCGCCATCTCGTCGTCCCACGAGCGGCCGAAACCGTATTTCAATGTGCGTTCTGTCATTTCACGTGATCCTCCTCCCAGACCAAAGGTACTGATTCTCGCCATTGCACCTCGGTCACGCCAAAGCGTTCCGCCATTGGTTTGGAAAAACGTTTCAACGGAGGTCGGCCGGGGCGGGGGATGGGCGCGATACCCGCGTCACAACTTGCCCATTGCCACGCTTCAGCATTGTTCATGGTTTTTGTGCGAATGACGAATGACCTGGGCTTCCCGTGAAGCAGGTAATCAATCACGTACAAATCCTCTCCGCTCATACATTTCCTCCGGCTGTTAAAAAGAGGGATATCTGGCGAAATGAATAATTCAGAGAAATTGAAACGGGCGTGATGACCGGCTGATTGGGCGATTTGTAAATCTGTACGGCAGATCGATTCTGTACAAATTCGTCTGGAATTTTTGGCTGAACTTGCCGGCTGATAAGACAGGAACGCGCCCGCTACGACGCGTTATCAAGTGGGACGAGTCAGGAGTAGATGCACGAGCAGACAAAGTCCGCGTGAACCTCGGTGTCTTCAATCGCCGTAATAAGGCCTGAATGCATGGCTTCTTCAGGATTGATGATGCGCGGCGCTGCTGTCAGATATTTCTCTGTCTCGAGCGCATTTCTTCCGTTGCTCGTACGCTCGGCGACAATCTGGGCGTAGAGATGCAAGTCGTAATCCAGGCTCATGGCGTATTCCGACATGCGCGAGTGATCGACCGAACCTTGCAGGTGCCAATGAAATGGGTGAAACAGAAACTTGCTGTGGGTACAGGCGGTGCGGCGCTGGCCGGCCAGAAAGACAATGTTGCCCATCGATTCGACTGTTCCCAAATTGTGGGTGTGTACCGGAATAGGCAGGGCCAACAGGAAGTTGTACATCGTGAAACCGTAACTGCATTCGCCGCCCATGGTGGCGATGTTGACGATCAGTCGCGGTGCATCTTCCTTTACGGCGAGCGAGGCTTTATCGATCAATTGGCCGCACGTCGAGGCATTGATCGGGCCGGTGAAGTTGATGACATGAACAGGCATGGCGATTCCCTCGGCTGGTCAGGACTCCTAAGCAATAGCTGTAATTTCTCTTGAATGAAAGTGGGCAGGGGAGCTGTGCTCCCCTGCACTCGACGCATCAACTGTTGCGCCCGCCACCATGGCTGTTTTGACCACCTTTGTGTCCAGCTTCAGAGGCTTTTTCCCGATCGTTGGCAAAGTTGCCGCCGCTGCTCTGGCCGCCCTTGCTGCCAGCTTCGGACGCTCTGTCCCGATCGTTGGCAAAATTGCCACCGCTGTTCTGGCCACCTTTGCTCCCGGCTTCGGAGGCGCGCTCAGGATCATTCTTGAAGTTGCCGCCACTGTTCTGGCCGCCTTTACTGCCGATTTCCTGATAGAACTCTTTATCGTGCGAAGCCGAAGTGGCATCACCACCTTTCTTGCCTGCTTCGTTAGCCGACATGCTGCCTTGTTGTTTATCTTGTGCCATTTCAAACTTCCTCATTTTCTCTATACAGGTACTCGGCGAATCAAGGATGCACACACTACGTGCCGTCGTTGTTCGCGAATGCTCATAAAGTTTACTGATGTCGTTTGCTTTAGTTGGTCTGGCTAGTCTTGTAACTACAAGTTGGACCTTTGCGCTAAGAGGAGCGCTCATAAGTCGGCGTTGTATCCGGTGTCCGGGAGTTTTCAGAATTTACTGCAAGTTCCCGGCGTTCATAACATTCCTGCTGAACACTTTCCCGGTGCCTTGGACTGATTTGCTGTCGTTCGACACAAGGTGACACCGACGGACTGTCCGACCTGGTCACGTGCGAACTGCGCGCTGCTTCGGGATACACTTCCGCTCCCTTGTTTCGTTGCACTTCGCCTCGTGCAAAAGCCGGTACCGTTCTCATGATTACGCTCCATCAGCTGATTTCAAAGGGCAGCGAGGCTGCCCTTGTACCGCTTACTCAGGACTTGCGACCGCCGCCGTGGCTGTTCTGCCCGCCTTTGCGGCCAGCCTCGGATGCTTTTTCACGGTCGTTGGCGAAGTTGCCGCCGGACGACTGACCGCCTTTCTTGCCGGCTTCAGATGCCTTTTCACGATCGTTTGCGAAGTTACCTGGATTTTTATTTCCTGTGGTCATGATAGCTCTCCGATATCAATTAACGTTTCGCTAGTTATGTCCGTTGTCGCACCGGACATCTACTCCGATTACGAGCCGGCGAAAAATGTTTTGAAAATTTTTCGTCAGGCCGATGAACGGTAAGTTTGTGATGAAACTTATACAGGCTGTTGGTTTCTGCGCCGCTTCGTATAACTTTTCAAGTTGCTGGTTGATGTGCAAGAGAGGTTGAAGCTTGTTACCGCTTCGCTTCGGATTTCTGACCATTTGTCGGTGCGAAGTTGAACTGTAATCGGCTGAAACTAGAGTCTGTTAAGTGTATGTATATAATTATTCTGAGGACATTGAGATGACCAATCATCACAAGGATCAACCGTTCGCTGAAGACCCACAGAAAATCAAGGAAGCCGGCAAGAAAGGCGAGAGTCCAGTCAACGTGAAAGTTGATCGGGCCGAGAAGGCACGCGTCGGCGGGCAGCACAGCCATGGAGGCGGCCGTACGGGCAAGGGCGACTGAGTCGGTCGGAAAAGTACCAATCGGCGTCCTCTCTGCGCCGATGCAGAGAGGACCTCTACGCTGAGGCCTATCTGAACCGTGGCAACGGCCGGTCGATCGGTTTGAGCGTCGAGAGCGTATCGCGAATCAGCGGCGCATCTTTTTCGATGTCGTGCAGCCGGTCGCGAATGCGCAAAGCCGTCGGATGCCCGCCCTGATGATCGACCCAGTCGGCAATCTCTTTGCAGGCGGCTGCGAGGCGCGCCTGGCGGGCGTCGAGCAGGGTGAGGAGGGTGGTGATGGACTCTTTTTCGGACATGGAACACCTCCGTTCGCTGAAACGGCTGAGTTGCAACAAAAAGTCCGCGTGGCGCGAACCTTCAGATCAACTATAGAAGACCTGTGTGATCGTGCAAAAAATACCCAGTTCAACTCGTCGGCGAAACCCGTGTAGGAGTGCGTTACGCTGGAGATCAAGACGCCTCGCTTACCTCACACATGCGTTCGAGAAACATGGCCAAAGCCACTTCCTCGGCGCGCAGGCCTTTGCGCACTCGCGGGCGGGGCAGTTCGGCGAGGGCGCCGAGCATGAAATGTTCGACCACGGCGGGGTGGATGTAGCACTTGCGGCAAACCGCCGGCGTGTTGCCCAGCTGTTTGGCGACGTTCTTCACGGCTTCGACCACATGGCGCTTGGCTTCGGTTTCCGACTCATGCTGCAACTCGCGCAGCACCGATAATGCCAGGGCGCTGCCCGCCCAGGTGCGGTAATCCTTGGCGGTGAAGGCCGCGCCGGTGAGCTTTTGCAGATAAGCATTTACATCGGAAGAAGTGACGGTGTGCCGTTCGCCATTTTCATCAAGATACTGAAACAGATTCTGCCCGGGAATTTCCAGGCAGCGCTTGATGATTCGCGCCAGGCGGCGATCCTTGACGGTGATCTGATGCTCGATGCCGCTCTTGCCACGGAACTGGAACAGGATCGCGCTGCCGTTGACCTCGACATGCCGACTGCGCAACGTGGTCAAACCGTAAGAGCGATTGTCCCGTGCGTATTGGGTATTGCCGACGCGGATCAGCGTGGCGTCGAGCAAGGTAATCACCGTGGCCATGACTTTGTCGCGGCTGAAGCCCGGCTCATCGAGCAGTGCCTCGAGCTTGCGCCGCAGTTTGGGCAGGGCCAGGCCGAACTCGCGTAGACGTGAATATTTGTCGGCGTCGCGCACTTCGCGCCAGCGTGCGTGATAACGGTACTGTTTACGCCCGCGCGCATCGCGGCCGGTGGCCTGCAAATGGCCGCACGGGTCGGCGCAGATCCATACATCGGTGTAGGCCGGTGGTACCGCGAGAGCATTGATGCGTTTGATTTCGTCTGGGTCGGTGATGCGCTCGCCCGACGGTTCGAAATAGACGAACTTGCCGCGCAGTTTTTTCCGGGTGATACCAGGCTGAGTGTCATCGACGTAATGCAGATCGGCGGGCAGAGCATCTGTCAGCACGGTATCGGGCATGGCGGTTTCCTTCGGTCATACGGCAGTCTGTAACTAATTGACCGCAGGCGCTGGCCGTCGTGCCGAATGTTTTACGCGAGCACCGCCACTGCCTTGATATGTGCCCACAGCCGCTGGCCCGGATGCACGCTCAGTTGATCACGCGAGAAGCGGGTGATCCGCGCCAGCAGCGGCGTGCCGCCGGCATCGAGGCGGATCATTACATGGGCACTGTTGTCAGCAGCCTGTTCGCTGATCACCGTAACGGGCAGACGATTGAGAATGCTGCTGGCTGCGTCATTGTTCAGCGCCAGGCTGATGTCGCGCGCGTGCACCTTGCAGCGCAGGGCCTGGCCCACGGCCATCGGCGCATGAGTGACGCGAATGTTCATTTCAGTGGCGGGCAGTTGCAGGCTGAGCAATTGATAGGTGGCGTCGTAGGCGCTGACCTGGCCTTCGATGATGACCCCGGCGTCATCACCCATTGCCAAGGGCAGATCCAGGCGTGCGAGGGTCTCGCCGATCGGGCCGCTGGCGAGGGCTTTGCCATCACGGAGCAATACCAAATGATCGGCCAGACGCGCGACTTCGTCCTGGGCATGGCTAACGTACAGCAGCGGAATATCCAGTTCGTCGTGCAGGCGTTGCAGGTACGGCAAGATTTCGCTTTTGCGCCGGCTGTCGAGAGCCGCCAGTGGTTCGTCCATCAGCAACAGTTTCGGGCTGGTCAGCAGAGCGCGGGCGATGCCGACGCGCTGCCGCTCGCCGCCGGACAGATGCTGCGGATGGCGCTCGAGCAAATGGCCGATGCCGAGCAGTTCGGTCGCTTGGTTCATATCGACCCGGCGTTGCGACTTGGCGATGCGTTTGAGACCAAACTCCAGATTGGCCAGCACCGACAGATGCGGGAACAGGCTGGCTTCCTGAAACACATAGCCAAGCGCACGTTTATGCGGCGGGACGAAGATGCCCTTGGCACTGTCCTGCCAGACCTCGTCGTTGATCTGCACAAAACCCTGCTCGGCGCGCTCCAGCCCGGCGATGCAGCGCAGGCAAGTGGTTTTGCCCGAGCCGGAATCACCAAACAGCGCGGTGACGCCGCGGCCCGGCACTTGCAGATCAACATCCAGTTCGAACCCCGGATAAGTGCGTTTCAGGCGTAAATCAATCATTGATCAGCTCCAGCCTGCGCGGGTCTTGCGGCTGGAATACAGCGCCAGCAACACCAGAAACGAAAACACCAGCATCGCCGCGGACAGCCAGTGCGCCTGGGCATATTCCAGCGCTTCGACATGGTCGTAAATCTGCACCGAGACCACGCGGGTCTTGTCGGGAATGTTGCCGCCGATCATCAGCACCACGCCGAATTCACCCACGGTGTGGGCGAAGCCGAGGATCGCTGCAGTGATGAATCCGGGGCGCGCCAGCGGCAGGATCACGCTGAAGAACGTGTCCCACGGATTGGCGCGCAAGGTCGCGGCGACTTCGAGCGGGCGGGTGCCAATCGCCGAGAAAGCGTTTTGCAGTGGTTGCACCACAAACGGCATGGAGTAGATCACCGAGCCGATGACCAGCCCGGTGAAGCTGAACGTCAACGTGCCCAGCCCCAGCCATTGAGTGAACTGGCCGAGAAAACCGTGCGGCCCCAGCGCCAGTAGCAGGTAAAAGCCGATCACCGTCGGCGGCAGCACCAGCGGCAGGGCGACGATGGCGCCGATCGGCCCGCGCAACCACGACGAGGTGCGCGACAGCCATAACGCGATCGGTGTGCCGATCACCAGCAGGATCACGGTGGTCAGTGACGCCAGTTTCAGGGTCAGCCAGATCGCGGCGAAGTCGGCACTGGTCAGCGACATTTACAGTTCATATCCGAAGGATTTGATCACCGCAGCGGCTTTTGGCCCCTTGAGGTAATCGATCAGGGCCTTGGCAGCAGCGCTGTCCTTGCCTTTGTTCAAAATCACCGCGTCCTGTTTGATCGGATCATGCAGGGTGGCCGGAACAATCCATGCCGAGCCGCTGCTCACCTTGCCGTTCTTGTAGATTTGCGACAGCGCTACAAAGCCCAGTTCGGCGTTGCCGGTGGAGACGAACTGGTAGGCCTGCGTGATGTTCTGGCCTTCGACGATTTTGCTTTTCGTGGCTTCGCTCAACTGGAGTTTTTCCAGCACCTGGGTAGCGGCCAGGCCGTACGGCGCGGCTTTCGGGTTGGCGATGGACAAGTGCTGGTATTGGTTGGTTTTCAGCACTTCACCCTGTGCATCGACATAACCTTCTTTTGCCGACCACAGCGCCAGGGTGCCGATGGCGTAGGTGAAGCGCGACCCTTTGACGGTTTCGCCTTCCTGTTCGAGTTTTGCCGGGGTGCTGTCGTCAGCTGCGAGGAACACTTGGAACGGCGCGCCGTTTTTGATCTGGGTGTAGAACTGGCCGGTGGCGCCGTAAGCGGCGACCAGTTTGTGGCCGGTGTCTTTTTCGAAGTCGGCAGCGATGGCCTGGATTGGCGCGGTGAAGTTGGCGGCGACCGCCACTTGCACTTCATCAGCCTGCGCGGTGCCCATGCTGAATATTGCAAGGAGTGAAGCGAAGCAGGCGGGGGCGAAGCGTGTGGCAGCAAGCGTCATGTAAAGGCTCCGTGATCGGCGGTAATTGCTTTGTTTGGGATAACGCCGATACACGGGCGCAATCGCTGTATACAGAAATATATAGCGATACGCCGCCAAGTGGCGAGGGATTAAATCAGCTCGCCGCGTAAATTCAATGGCGGTTGAGTTTCGCCAGCGCGCCCTCGGCCAGTTGCCGGGTGAGTTCAGCGCTGCCGATGTCCTTGCCCAGCGTCAACGCCTGACCGGCCCAGAGGTTGGCAAAGTCGGCGTCATCCTTGGCCCGCAGCGGCATCAGCGCACCGCCAGCCAAGGGGAAGGCCGGCGCCTGCGCTGACATCGGGCCGAGTTCACGCATCGCCCGATTGACAATGCCCCGTGCCGGGCGTCCGGTAAAAATGTTGGTGATGGCGGTCTGGCTTTCCTTGGCGGTGCGCAGGGCCTTGTGGTGTGAGGCGCTGACTTTGGCTTCCGGCGTGAACAGGTACGCCGTGCCGACTTGCACCGCCGAGGCGCCGAGCATTAACGCCGCTGTAACACCCCGCGCATCGCTGATCGCGCCCGCCGCGATCACCGGCACTTTCACCGCGTCGACCACCTGCGGCACCAGCGCGAAGGTGCCGACCTGGGTGCTCAGATCATCGCTGAGAAACATCCCGCGATGGCCACCGGCCTCATAACCCATGGCGATGATCGCATCGCAGCCGTGTTGCTCCAGCCAGATCGCTTCTTCGACCGTAGTCGCAGACGAAAGGATTTTCGCCCCGGTCGCCTTGACCCGATTAAGCAGGGTTTTATCCGGTAGCCCGAAATGGAAACTCACCACCTCGGGTCGGAACTCTTCGAGCACGGCACACGCTGCTTCGTCGAACGGAGCGCGGTTGGAAACCGGCGTTGGCGCGTCGAAATCGGCACCCAATTCGCGGTAGTAAGGTTCGAGCAGGTTTTTCCAGTCACGTGCCCGCTGTTCATCAGGCGCCGGTGGCTGGTGGCAGAAGAAATTGACGTTGAACGGCTTGGTGGTGTGCTGGCGAATCGTCTTCAACTCATCGCGCAGTTGCTCGCTGCTCAGCATCGCTGCCGGCATTGAACCGAGGCCGCCGGCATTACACACGGCAATCACCATCGAAGAGTTGGTCGCACCGGCCATCGGGCCCTGGATGATCGGCAGTTCGATACCGAGAAGATCAAGGATGCGGGTGTCTGGCCACTGGCTCATAAAGCAATTCTCCGAACGATGAAACGGGCAGGGACGGCAAGCGGTTTTTAACAGCAAACCCGGATGCGGGGCCAGTCTGAAATTCTGAACATTACGTGCAGTTTTTCAGCGTCGGTGCAATCCGCCGCCACCGCCAAACGAACGGTTCATCATTTGTGAAGAATGGTTGAAGTTGTGCGTGCGCTGATTGCCGAGACTGCGTGCGGCGGATTCGCGGTTGAGATTCTGCAATTGCGAATTGTTGTTCGCGGGTCTGGTGCGGTTGGCACCGCTGCCGGCCACGGACTGCCAGCCGTTGTCGGTTTTCTTGTAGACGTTGCCGTCACGCCCGGCATAAACGTGATCACCGACCCGCGCGGCGCCGCCGTTGCGGCCATGGATACCGCCGTATTGCGTGGTGTTGCCGGTATTGGCGTTGTAAACGGCGCCGCGATTGGCACTGACGTGAGTGCCGCTGCGAACGTTGCCGGCAGTAACTCGTTCGCCGGCGATGGCGCCGCCGTTCGGGCCGACTGCCACGCCGCTGCGCCCGGCAGCGTAGTTGCCGGTGTAGGCGTTGTGCACCGCGCCACGTTGCCCGGCGGCGGCAATGCCGGTACGCGAGTTGTACGAGGCGCCAACCTGACCGGCCCAGCGATTGCCGGTCCAGGCGTTGTAGCCGGCGCCATAACGGCTGACCGTCGCGCGATCACCCCACTGATGATAAAGATTGCCGGTGGTTCCAGCCCAGCCACCCGGACCCCAGGCCACCGCGCCGCCGCGATAACCGTAGGCTGCGCCACCCCAGGCCAGCGGCGCCGGGTACAGACGCGGACCCCACGCGTAGCCCCAGCCGTAATTTCCCCACCACGGATAGGCGCCCCAACCCCAGCCCATGGCGACGGTGTTGCCGCCCCAGCTCCAGCCGAATCCAAAGCCGAAGGTCCAGCCAGTCCACGGCGTGTAACGAATCGCGACGCCGAAACCATAGGTCACCGGCGGCCCGTACCAGACACTGCCGACCCACGGCGTATACGGATAACCGGTGCCGTACACCACAACGCCAGTCGCCGGGTCCAGCGTCGAGCCTTGATAGCCTGGCGTATAGCCGACCACCACGGTATCGCCGCTGGATTGGTAAACCTTCACGTACGTGAGGTAGTGCATCGGCGAGCTGGGCGGAATCGAATAAATCACCGCTGGCACTGAAGTGGCCACGATCCACGGCCCGTTCAGCGAGGTGGCGCTGAACCAGATGCCGTTCTCCACCGCCCACCAAGTGTCGTTGTCGACGCGAATAATCGGAGTGGCGCTGTTGACCACGTATTGCAGCGGCGTATTGCTGATCGCTTTGAGCTGCGGCTCACCGTCAAATTGCGGTGTCGTCATCCTCACCGCGCTCTTGTTGATCGCCGACGTCTGCGGGATGGCCGCCGCAATGGCCGCCTCCTGTGCCTGTGGCGTGCCGGCTACCGAGGCCTTGACGTTCTCTTTGGCGCTGTCGTCAGGAATATTGGCAAAGTCGGCCGGCAGTTTGTCTGCCGGGACAAAGGTCCATGGCCCGCTCATGTCGCTGGCGCGGAACCAGCGTCCGGAGATCAGTACGTAACTGTTCTGGTCGCCGATTTCCTTGAAGATGTGCCCGGTGGTGTTGCTCACGTACAACAGGCTGGTGCCCTGAATCGGTTGCCATTGCGCGGCGCCGTCGGTCACCAACAGTTCCGTTGGCGTGGTGGCTATGAAGATTTTCGGCTGCGGCGGCTTGGCCAGGCTGGGAATCTTGTCCTTCGGGTCACTTTGCCCGGTGAGCAGGTCCACCTGGCGACTCTTGATCGCCGCCTGTTTGGCTTTTTCCAGACTGGCCGGTGGTGCAGCGAGGCGCGTGTAATCACCGGCCAATTGATCGGCAACCATCCAGCCGTCAAATACATGCAGGTAGTGTTTGCCTTCGGCGTCCTTGAGCAGAAGTGGGCGCGTGTTGATCACCCGTTGCAGCTCCGTTCCTTCCACCGGCCGATAAGCCGCCTCGCCGTCGATGTATACGAGAATTGCCGGGCTGTCGGAGCTGATGATGGTCGGCGGCGTGTTTTCCAAGGGCGCACTGTCGGCTTTCTGTTCGGCGTTGAGCACACCAACCGCCGCTTCCAGTTGATCGAGGGAGATGGTTTTCTTGCGGCTCTCGGCATCTTTTTTCAGGATGGCGAGCCACGTGTCGGCCTGTTTCGCATCGGCGGGGAAATCGGCTTTGATGATTTTGTACTGATCAAGCGCGACCCAGCGGGTGGTCTTGTCGACGAGGGTGTGAGCGCTGAACTGGACGATGCCGTAGGTGGACTTGCCATCGGCAGCCGTGGCTTCGACCGCCGCGCGGGCATTGAGCGTATAGCCGTCCCAACTGTCGAGCTGCGGTTGATACACCGTCAGCTTGCTCTTGCCGCTGCTGATCACCTGCGGCCATGTCGGCTCGCTTGGCGCCGCGTTCGGCTTTGCCGCTGGGGCGGCTGCCCAGGCAGTGCCAAGTGTCAGCAGGCATAACATCAGCAGCGAGGGTAAAGCGCTCAGGAAAGGCATCGTCAGCTCCATCGACACACCGGTTTGCAAGGCGCAACCGGGAAAACACAACCGTCGAAAAAGCATAGCCGCCTGCCGTGGATTTACCCGGCTGATCGAGCCGTTAGCGCAAAGTCGAGTGTGGCAATGTGTTGCGATGTGCTATTTCAAGGCATGCTTGTTTCAAATCATTTTCGAGAGGCCGTCATGTTCAACGCTATTCTGATCGACAAAGACGACAGCGGTTATCGCGCCAATCTTCAGCAAATCGATGAGCAGCAACTGCCCGAAGGCAATGTCAGCGTGAACGTCGCGTACAGCACCCTGAATTTCAAAGACGGCCTGGCAATCACCGGCAGCAGCCCGGTAGTACGCAAGTTTCCCATGGTGGCGGGGATCGATCTGGCGGGGACTGTCGAGTCCAGTTCGCATGCGGATTTCAAGGCGGGCGATCGGGTGCTGCTCAACGGTTGGGGCGTCGGTGAAAACCACTGGGGCGGGCTGGCGCAAAAGGCTCGGCTCAACGGTGACTGGCTGATTCCACTGCCCGAAGCTTTCACCCCGGCGCAAGCCATGGCCATCGGCACCGCCGGCTACACGGCGATGCTGTGCATTTTGGCGCTGGAGCGCCATGGCGTAACGCCGGATCACGGCGAAGTGCTGGTCACTGGCGCCAACGGCGGGGTCGGCAGCTTTGCCATCGCCTTGCTCAGCAAGTTGGGATACCGCGTGGTGGCATCCACCGGCCGCGTGTCCGAGCATGAATACCTGGAGCAATTGGGCGCTGCCGAAATTATCGATCGAGCCACCTTGTCCGAACCGGGCAAGCCGTTGGCGAAGGAGCGTTGGGCGGCGGTGGTCGATTCGGTCGGCAGCCATACATTGGCCAACGCTTGCGCCAGCACTCGCTCGGAAGGCGTGGTCGCGGCATGCGGGTTGGCGCAAGGCATGGACTTTCCCGCCTCGGTAGCGCCGTTCATTCTGCGCGGCGTGACGCTGGCTGGAATCAACAGCGTGACCCAGCCCAAGGCGCGCCGTATCGAGGCCTGGGGCCGGCTGGCCAAGGATCTGGATATCTCATTACTGCAATTGATCAGTCAGGAAATCAGTTTGAGTGAAGCCCTTGAGGCTGCGCCCAAACTGCTCGCCGGGCAACTGCGGGGCAGGGTGGTGGTCGACGTCAATCGTTGAGTTCGCGCTCAAGCAGTTGGCGTTTGCGCTCGACGCCCCAGCGGTAGCCGGAAAGGTTGCCATCGCTGCGCACCACGCGGTGGCAGGGAATCGCCACCGCCAGGCGGTTGGCCCCGCAGGCCTGGGCCACGGCACGCATCGAAGTCGGCGCGCCAATGCGTTGCGCGATTTCGGCATAACTGGCGGTGCGGCCTGCGGGAATCTCCCGCAGCGCCTGCCAGACGCGCTCCTGAAACGCTGTGCCGCGTATATCCAGCGGCAAGTTCAGGCTTTTCGCCGGTGCTTCGACAAAGCCGACGACGCTGGCGATCACCTGTTCAAATTCGTGGTCGGCGCCGATCAGGTTGGCGTTGCGAAACTGATCCTGCAGGTTGCAGACCAGTTGATGCGGATCGTCGCCGAGCAGAATCGCGCAGATCCCACGTTCGCTTTGCGCCACCAGAATCGCCCCCAGCGAGCATTGGCCAACGGCAAAGCGAATGTCGTTGTTCTGCCCGGCGGCGCGGTAATCGGTGGGCTTCATGCCCAGCAATTGATCGGCTGATTCGTAGAAACGGCTGTTGGAATTGAAACCGGCGTCATACAGCGCGTCGGTCACCGAGCCGCCGTCCGCCAGGCGCGCACGCAGTTTGCGTGAGCGATGCGCCGTGGCGTAAGCCTTGGGCGTCAGGCCGGTCGCGGCTTTGAATACTCGATGAAAATGGAAAGGGCTAAGGCCTGCGCCGGCGGCGAGGCTGTCGAGCGAGGGCAACGTCTCGGACGCTTCGATTTGCCGGCAGGCCGCTGCGATGATCGCCGCGTGCTGCGCGTCATTCTGGTCCTTGCTGGCGCGTTTGCTCGGCCGATATCCGGCAGCTTCGGCCAGTTCGGCAGTGTCGAAAAATTCGACGTTCTGCGGTTTCGGCAAACGCGCAAGGCTGCTCGGTCGGCAATAAACGCCGGTGGTTTTTACTGCGTAGACAAACTGCCCGTCCGCACGCGGATCGCGCGCTACCACGGCGGCCCAGCGTGGATCGTCTTCAGTTCTGATCGTCTTCGAAAGCGTGTCCATGAGAGGGAATCCGTTGACCTGTTTGAGTCAGGTTAACCAGCATCGTAACCCGCGACACTCCGCGCCTTGCGGTCAAACTTTTACTGATCGCCAGCAACGCGGAAGGTGATGTTGATGCGCCGTTCGCCCAAGAGCGGGTGATGGCCGGGTTTGATTGGCAGCACGCCGTGATAGCGCAGACGGTCCACGCCGCCCCAGACCACCATGTCGCCATGCAGCAGCGGGATGCGCCGGGTTTTATCGCTGCGTTCGAAGCCGCCAAACAGAAACATCGCCGGCAACCCCAGCGACAACGAAACGATGGGCGCGGCATAGCCCTTTTCGTCCTTGTCCTGATGCAGCGACATCTTGGCGCCGGGGACGTATTGGTTGATCAGGCAGGAGTCGGCCTGAAAACCCGGGAAGCCTGCGCGTTCCGCCGCCTCGTGGGCCAAATCGGCAAACACCGCCGGCATTGATGGCCACGGCAAGCCGCTGAGTGGATCGACGCTGGAATAGCGGTAACCGCTGCGATCAGTGATCCAGCCCAGCTGCCCGCAACTGCTGGTGCCGACCGACATGCTGAAACCGCCGGGCGTGACCATGTGGCGTAGCGGGGCGGCGACAAGAATCGCTTCAAGTTCGGTCAGCAGTTGCTCGACCTGCGGCAAGGCGAATCCGCGCAGCACCCACGATTGTTCGCCGATCTGCTCGGCGCGGGCTTGCTGTACGGGTTCGTTGTCGGCGAACAGGTCAAACGTGGTCGGTTGCATGATTCGGTTACAGCGCTTTGCTGACCTTGATGTCACTGAGTTCTTCGTCAGCGTGCATTTTCTTCAGCGCCGCTTTCGCTTCTTCGTCAGTGCCGGTTTCCAGTTCAGCGAATTCGAAACGCTGTTCACCGTCCAGTTTGTACTTGATCACGTATTTGGTTTTTTGCGCCACGGTCATGTTTCCCTTTCAGAATAGGCTGTGCGTCTCAGCTCAGTTTAGTGCTGGAGCGACGGATGATCTTGATCGAATGGGTCAGCGTCGGCTTGCGCGTGACGCTGATTGCGCGGCGGTTGACGGTGTCGATGGTGATGTTCCAGAAGCCGGTGCTCGGTGCGGTGATACGCGCCGGGAAAGTGTCGAACGCGCCGCCGTGGTAGGTGTGACGGCCGCCGTTTTTGAAGCTGCGGAAGTTGGCGTCGTTCATCAAACGGATGTTGCACATCTGCGAGCATTGAATGACGACGATGTCGTCTTCGTTGAGGTGCTCGCGCTGGTGAATGAATTTCATGGGCGCCTCCAGAAGGGCTTTTTCTACTAAATCAAAACGATAGCTTGTCGATGGGCGCAGTTTATCAGCCCGCACGGGTTATTATCTGGCCGTCGGGCGTTGCTTTGACAAATTTTGAACAGAACTTCGCCAGGGCAGGCGGGTTAAATGCACAAGGCCCCGGAGAAAAGCGGCATTTGTGCTGTCGGACGGTCTTTAACGGAGGATTGATATGAAGTGGGGTGTGGTGTGTGTGCCGTTGATTCTGGCGATGGCCGGTTGTGCAAATGTTTCCGAAATCAATGAAACGCTGCCAACCATGAGCGTGATCTCCGGCAAAAAGCCCCAGGAGTATGCGCAGTGTCTGACCGACAAGCTCGCTGACAGTCGTGGTGCGTTGCAAGTCCAGCCGCAGAAGGACGGTGTACGAGTCATCGTTCCCGGCAAACTTTCGTCAGGCCCGGCAGCCGTGTTTGATATCGAAGATCGCGCTGGCGGCAGCAGCATCAAGCTGCATGAGCGCATGTCCAACGTGCCGGTTCGCCCTCGCGATGTACAGAAAGCCGCGAACGCCTGTATTTCCGGCTGATAGACTACCGAACATCAGCACCCGATGCCGTCACAGTCCTGCTGTGGCGGCATTTTCATATATGGAGTCGCAATGAAGCGAGAGCACGTGCGGGAGCGCCACGCAGAGGGCCTTATCTCTGCCACCCATGTCATCCAGAACCCGGCAAATCCCGGTGAATGGATCGTGTTTTTCAAGAAGAGTGCAGGGCGCAGCTACTTTTTGGTGGATGACAATGATGAAGTCGAGTCCTTCAATCGGCTCGACGATCTCATCGAGGTCGTCCGTGGCCTCGGGATCAAATTCGCCGAAATCCACATGTAAGGCTTATTTGCAGACGACCACGACGTTGCGCGTCTTGTAGTTGCCAACGTCAACGCCCAGGGTTTTGTCATCTTCCTTGGGCGCCGGTGTGCCATCAGTGCCGACGATGCGATAACCGGTGCCGGCGCAGGATGCATCGGCCTTTTCGTAGCACATGGCCCAGGAGTTGGCTTCGCCGGAACAATCGATGCTCAGGCCCTGTTCGCCATTATTCAGATAGGTTGGCTGCGAAGTGGCACAGCCGCTCAATACCAATACCGCGAGAAGCGGCTGCAGTTTGTTCAGGTTCATGGTTACGTGATCTTCAGGTGGGGGACTGGATGCTCTGACAGCGCCGCGATGAAAAGGTTATAGCGATTGGCCACTTGTTTGCCAACAAGGCACAAAAAAGCCCTGCATGCTGGCAGGGCTTGGCGCAAGTGCGGGCAGGATCAGTCCTGATCTTTACCACGGCGCTTGGAAGAAGCAGGCGTATCGGTGAACACCGAGGCCACATCCGTCGCCATCTGCTCGCTGTCAAAAGGCCCGGCGATATGTTCGCCGTTGGTGGTGGTCAGCGTCCACTTGCCGTCTTTCTTGTCGATCACATACCCGTTGATGATTTTTACCGCAGCCATCTGGTCTTTCTCGTTCGCTGGTTCAAAGGCGCCATGATAGCGGCAAATGCTCGCATTGGGGGCTGATAAGCGTATGGTGATCCAGTTTACCCGGATCTTGAGCTACGCTGAGTTCGCCGCTGAAAAAACCGCAAGGAACTATCCGCGCGAATATTTCTCTATGTTGGCATCGGTTAGCCAGCGCGGGGCATTGTAAGGCGCACGCCGCCTGATTAGACTGCCCCGAAACTCGTACACACAGCCTTTTCAAGGACTTATATGATCAAGAAATGCTTGTTTCCAGCAGCCGGTTACGGCACTCGCTTCCTCCCAGCGACCAAAGCCATGCCTAAAGAAATGCTGCCGGTGGTAAACAAGCCACTGATCCAGTACGGCGTTGAAGAAGCACTGGACGCGGGCCTGACTGAGATTTCCATCGTCACCGGCCGTGGCAAGCGTGCTCTGGAAGACCACTTCGACATCAGTTACGAGCTGGAAAACCAGATCAAGGGCACCGACAAGGAAAAGTACTTGGTCGGCATCCGCAAGCTGTTGGACGAGTGCTCGTTCTCCTACACCCGTCAGACCGAAATGAAAGGTCTGGGCCACGCGATCCTGACTGGCCGCCCACTGATCGGTGACGAACCGTTCGCCGTGGTCCTGGCGGACGACCTGTGCGTCAACATCGATGGCGACGGCGTGCTGACCCAGATGGTCAAGCTGTACAAGCAGTTCCGTTGCTCGATCGTCGCCATTCAGGAAGTCGATCCGCAGGAAACCAACAAGTACGGCGTAATCGCTGGCGAAATGATCCGCGACGACATCTACCGCGTACACAGCATGGTCGAGAAGCCAAAGCCGGAAGACGCGCCGTCGAACCTGGCGATCATCGGTCGCTACATCCTGACCCCGGATATCTTCGACCTGATCGAACAGACCGAGCCAGGCAAGGGCGGTGAAATCCAGATCACCGACGCCCTGATGAAGCAGGCCCAGAACGGCTGCGTCATGGCCTACAAGTTCAAGGGCAAGCGTTTCGACTGCGGTGGTGCTGAAGGCTACATCGACGCGACCAACTTCTGCTTCGAAAACTTCTACAAGACTGGCAAGGCTTACTAATAGCATCTGCCTCGTCTGCAAAAGAAAGCCACCTTCGGGTGGCTTTTTCATTTTCCGCCCTTATATGGATGGCAGTGCTTGCCCAATGGATGTCTGCGGGTATGCTGATGGCCTGCCGAGGAGATAGAAATGGCCTACGATTTTGACCTTTATGTGATTGGTGCCGGTTCCGGCGGTGTGCGGGCTGCGCGGTTTGCCGCAGGCTTCGGGGCGAAAGTGGCGGTGGCCGAAAGCCGTTACCTGGGCGGCACGTGCGTCAACGTCGGCTGCGTGCCGAAAAAGCTGCTGGTCTACGGCGCGCACTTTGCCGAGGACTTCGAGCAGGCGTCCGGTTTCGGCTGGAACCTGGGCGAAGCCAACTTCGACTGGGCCACGCTGATCGCTAACAAGGATCGCGAGATCAATCGCCTCAACGGCATTTATCGCAATCTGCTGGTCAACAGCGGTGTGATCCTGCACGAGGCGCACGCGAAAATCGTCGGGCCGCACGAGGTTGAGGTCAACGGCGAACGCTACACCGCCAAGAATATCCTGATCGCGACTGGCGGCTGGCCGCAGATTCCCGAAATTCCGGGGCACGAGCACGCGATCGGTTCGAACGAGGCGTTCTTCCTCAAAGAGCTGCCCAAGCGTGTGCTGGTGGTTGGCGGCGGTTATATCGCCGTCGAGTTCGCCGGGATTTTCCATGGCCTCGGTGCCAACACCACGCTGTTGTATCGCGGCGATTTGTTCCTGCGTGGTTTCGATGGGTCGGTGCGCAAGCACTTGCAAGAAGAATTGACCAAGCGCGGCCTCGACCTGCAATTCAATGCCGACATCGCACGCATCGACAAACAGGCCGACGGTAGCTTGAAGGCGACACTCAAGGATGGTCGCGTACTCGAAGCCGACTGCGTGTTCTACGCCACCGGCCGGCGTCCGATGCTTGACAATCTGGGTCTGGAAAACACCGATGTGCAACTGGACGACAAGGGCTTCATCAAAGTCGACGACGAGTATCAAACCACCGAGCCGTCGATTCTGGCGCTGGGCGACGTCATTGGTCGCGTGCAACTGACCCCGGTCGCTCTGGCCGAAGGTATGGCTGTGGCGCGGCGTCTGTTCAAGCCGGAGCAATACCGCCCGGTGGACTACAAGATGATCCCGACCGCCGTGTTCAGCCTGCCGAACATCGGCACAGTCGGTTTGAGCGAAGAAGAAGCACGCGAATGCGGCCATGAGGTGGTGATTTTCGAGAGTCGCTTCCGCCCGATGAAGCTGACCCTGACTGACTGTCAGGAGAAAACCCTGATGAAGCTGGTGGTCGACGCCAAGACCGACAAGGTGCTTGGCTGCCACATGGTCGGCCCGGACGCTGGCGAGATCGTGCAAGGTCTGGCGATCGCCTTGAAGGCCGGCGCGACCAAGCGCGACTTCGACGACACCATCGGGGTGCACCCGACGGCCGCCGAAGAGTTCGTCACCATGCGCACGCCGGTCAGCGCTTAAGCATCCTTCGCTTTAGTCGAGTCTGGCGCTGCCGCAACGGTAGCCGCCAGACGCTGGCTGTCCTCAAGGCTCGCCTGGGCCTTGAGCAATTCCTTTTCCAATGACTGATTGAGTTGCGTCTGTTCGTCGACGCTCTGCTTGAACGCCTGGCTTTCCAGCGTCGCCACGCGCAAGCGTTCCTGGAGGAGGGTGCGCTCGCTGTCCATGCGCGTCGCCTGCTCGAGCAATTGATCCTGCCGCTGATTGCTCTGCTTGAGCTGATCCTGCAACAAGTTCAGCTCGCGCTGGGTGCCACGGTTTTCGGTAAGCAGGCGTTCGTTGTCGCGGTGCAACTGCGTGATCTCATCCTGACGCACCAGCGCGCTCTGCTGGGCTTGGCGTAGCTCGGCCTGGATCTGCTGGATTTGCCCTTCGTGACGGGCCTGCTCCTGCTCGCGCTGTTCCTTGGTGGCGTTACGGTAATGCTCCAGCGCATCGCGTGCGTGCAGGTGCTTTTCTTCCAGTGAGCGGATCTGCTCGTCCTTGTCCTGCAAGCGCAATTCAAAATCGGCCAAAGCCTGGTTGAGGCCGGCGTTGCGCGTCTGTTCGGTTTGCAGCATCGAGCGGGTGTTACTCAGCGCTTCGGATTCGCGTTGCAGCGCGGCGCCTTGAATGTCGTGGTCGTGCTCGAGTTTTTCCAGCGCCTGGCGCGTCTGATTCAGCTCGGCTTCCAGTGCTTGGCGTTGCTCCTCGAACTGTTCGCGGGCTTGCTCGATGGGTTCCTGTGCTTGTTCTTTCAGGCGCTGGGCGAGGCGAGAGACGAGGGCGGTCAGCTCGTCATCGATCGGTTCCGCTGACGCTTCGGTCGGCTGCGCGCCGTCATCCAACTCTTTCAGGTAGCGATGGATCGTGGTTTTCGAGCCGGTGTTGCCCATTTCGATGCGTACTGCATCGATGCTCGGGTGTTCGCCGCGAGCCAGAATCGCGGTGCGCGCGATTTGCACCAGCGCTTTGGTTATGCCGCCACGGGCCATGTGAACTCCTACGGTTACGTACTGTGGTACATGCCACTGAATAACGCAGTGTACCATGCTGAGGATATGGGTAAATCCTTGAAATAAAACAGGCGGGATATACTGGTATTACCCAATGTCAGGCGGCAAAATGCGCCTCTGTATGTCTGAACCCGTACGCCAGCGAGAAAACTGCCCATGAGCGACATTGATCGATACCTGCAAGCCGCCACCCGGGACAACACCCGCCGTAGCTATCGCATGGCCATTGAGCATTTCGAGGTGACGTGGGGCGGATTTCTGCCGGCCACCGCCGACAGCGTTGCGCGCTATCTGGTGGAGCACGCCGGAGTTCTGTCGATCAACACGCTGAAATTGCGTCTGTCCGCGCTGGCGCAGTGGCACAACAGTCAGGGCTTTGCCGATCCGACCAAGGCGCCAGTGGTGCGCAAGGTGTTCAAGGGCATTCGCGCCTTGCATCCGGCGCAGGAAAAACAGGCTGAGCCGTTGCAACTGCAGGATTTGCAACGAGTGATCGATTGCTTGGAGCAGGAGGCGCAAACCGCCCGCCAGGATCAGGACCGCCCGACCTTGCTCAAGGCTTATCGGGATCGCGCGCTGATTCTGTTGGGCTTCTGGCGTGGCTTTCGCAGCGACGAGTTGTGCCGCCTGCAGATCGAGCATGTGCAGGCGAGCGCTGGCAAGGGCATCACTTTGTATCTGCCGCGCAGCAAGGGCGACCGGGAAAACCTCGGGCAGACTTATCAGGCCCCGGCGCTGCTCAAGCTATGCCCAGTGCAGGCCTATATCGATTGGATTACAGAGGCTGCGCTGGTACGCGGCGCGGTGTTCCGCAGCATTGATCGCTGGGGCAATCTGAGCGAGGAGGGCTTGCACGCCAACAGCATCATTCCGCTGCTGCGCCAGGCGTTGCAGCGCGCCGGGATTGCCGCCGCCAACTACACCAGCCATTCACTGCGGCGTGGCTTTGCCACATGGGCGCATCAAAGCGGCTGGGACCTTAAATCGCTGATGAGTTACGTCGGCTGGAAGGACATGAAATCCGCCATGCGCTATGTTGAGGTCAGCCCATTCCAGGGAATGGCTCGGATTATGGATAAGCCGGATCAACCGTAGAGATCGTTTTCTTCTATTAATACAGTCAGCTAATAGCGAAAACAAATCAGCAGTATCAGGTTTGCCAATGAGCCTTCCGTCGAGTGAGTGGGTAGGATTCACCCATCAACTTCATAACCCCTGACGGAGAGTCATCGATGCCTATCATCAACAGCCAAGTAAAACCGTTCAAAGCTACCGCGTTCAAAAACGGCGACTTCGTTCAAGTCTCGGATGCTGACTTGAAAGGCAAGTGGTCCGTAGTGTTCTTCTACCCAGCCGACTTCACCTTCGTTTGCCCAACCGAGCTGGAAGACCTGGCCGACAACTACGCTGAGTTCAAGAAGCTGGGCGTGGAAATCTACAGCGTTTCGACCGACACCCACTTTGCTCACGCTGCCTGGCACAACACTTCGCCAGCCATCGGCAAAATCGAATACACCATGATCGGCGACCCGACCCACGTTATCTCGCGCAACTTCGACGTGCTGATCGAAGAAGCTGGTCTGGCTGACCGTGGCACCTTCGTGATCAACCCTGAAGGCCAGATCAAAATCGTTGAACTGAACGATGGCGGCGTTGGCCGTGACGCTTCCGAGCTGCTGCGCAAAATCAAGGCTGCTCAGTACGTCGCTGCACACCCAGGCGAAGTTTGCCCGGCCAAGTGGAAAGAAGGCGAGGCCACTCTGGCTCCGTCGCTGGACCTGGTCGGCAAGATCTAAGTCTGTGACATGCAACGCAGGGCGGCACGCCGCACCTTCTTAAGTTAGCTGCACCGCCCAATAAAAATGCCCGGGCGAGATTCGCTCGGGCTTTTTTTCGCCTCAAATAAAGGAAATCGCCCGTATGTTGGACGCCAATCTTAAAGCCCAGTTGAAATCGTACCTGGAACGGGTCACCCAACCGATCGAGATCGTTGCATCTCTTGACGACGGTGCGAAATCCCGTGAAATGCTGGACCTGCTGAAAGACGTTGCCAGTCTTTCGAGCCAAATTACTCTGATCGACAGCGGTGACGATGCCCGCAAGCCATCGTTCTCGATCAATCGCCCCGGAGCCGACATCAGCCTGCGTTTCGCCGGTATTCCGATGGGGCACGAATTCACCTCGCTGGTGCTGGCCCTGCTGCAAGTCGGTGGCCACCCGTCGAAGGCCAGCGTTGAAGTCATCGAGCAGATCCGCTCGCTCAAAGGCGAGTTCAGCTTCGAGACTTACTTCTCGCTGTCTTGCCAGAACTGTCCGGACGTGGTCCAGGCGCTGAACCTGATGGCCGTGCTCAACCCGAACATCCGCCACGTCGCCATCGACGGCGCGCTGTTCCAGGACGAAGTCAATGATCGCAAGATCATGGCCGTGCCGAGCATCTACCTCAACGGCGAGAACTTCGGCCAGGGCCGTATGGGCCTTGAGGAAATCCTCGCCAAGCTCGACACCGGTGCGATTGAGCGTCAGGCCGAGAAGATCAGCGCCAAAGAGGCCTTTGATGTGCTGGTTGTTGGTGGTGGCCCCGCTGGTGCTTCGGCGGCTATTTATGCCGCACGTAAAGGTATCCGCACCGGTGTCGCGGCTGAGCGTTTCGGCGGTCAGGTGCTCGACACCATGGCCATCGAGAACTTCATTTCCGTGCAGGAAACCGAAGGGCCGAAACTGGCCACGGCGCTGGAAGAACACGTCAAGCAGTACGACGTCGACATCATGAACCTGCAACGTGCCGACAAGTTGATCCCGGGCAAGAATGGCGAGTTGCACGAAGTCCGCTTCGCCAGTGGCGCAACTCTGAAAGCCAAAAGCGTAATCCTGGCGACCGGCGCGCGCTGGCGCGAAATGAACGTCCCCGGCGAGCAGGAATACCGCAACAAGGGCGTGGCTTACTGTCCGCACTGCGACGGCCCGTTGTTCAAAGGCAAGCGCGTGGCGGTGATCGGCGGCGGTAACTCCGGCGTTGAAGCAGCCATCGATCTGGCCGGTATCGTGTCGCACGTAACGTTGCTGGAATTCGACGTACAACTGCGGGCCGATGCCGTGCTGCAACGCAAGCTGCACAGCCTGCCGAACGTCACCGTGATCACCAGTGCGCAAACCACTGAAGTCACCGGCAATGGTGAGAAGGTCAACGGTCTGCGTTACAAGGATCGCACCACAGATGAGCTGCGCACGGTTGAGCTGGAAGGCATCTTCGTGCAGATCGGTCTGCTACCGAACACCGATTGGCTGAAGGGCACCATCGAGCTGTCGCCGCGTGGCGAAATCATTGTCGATAATCGTGGCGAGACTTCGATTCCGGGGATCTTTGCTGCGGGCGACGTGACGACTGTGCCGTACAAGCAGATCGTGATCGCAGTGGGCGAGGGCGCCAAGGCTTCGCTGAGTGCATTCGATCACTTGATCCGGACTTCGGCCCCGGCGTAACTGCCAGGTCGAAAAAGAAAAAACCCATGAGCGATCATGGGTTTTTTATTGCGCGTGGAAAGCCACCCCTCACCCCAGCCCTCTCCCGAGGGAGAGGGAGCCGACCGAGGTGTCTGAAGTCATCCATCGACCTGAGAGAGCCGGTCGATTATGGATTCACCGCCGATCGTTCAAGTCGGCGTAATTCTCCAACATCCCGCAATCAGTCCCCTCTCCCTCTGGGAGAGGGCTAGGGTGAGGGGCTTTCAGCTTTTACAGCGGCGCAGGCTGAATGATTTCAACCCAGTAACCATCCGGATCCTTGATAAATGCCAGGCTCTTCATCCGGCCATCGGTCAGACGCTTCTGGAAATCGCAACCCAGCTCTTCAAAGCGTGCACACGCTGCGACGATGTCCGGCACCGAAATGCAGATGTGGCCAAAGCCACGCGGATCGGTGTTGCCGTCGTGATAGGCGAAATCGGCATCGTTTTCGGTGCCGTGATTGTGGGTCAGTTCGAGAATGCCCGGGATCGACTTCATCCATTCGGTACGCGCGGCGGCGTCGGTCGGGATCTGCGCTTTGTCGACCAGCGCGAGGAAGTACAGGCTGAACTCGGCTTCCGGGAAATCACGCTTCTCGACCAGCGAGAAACCCAGTACGCGGGTGTAGAAATCCAGCGACTTGGTGATGTCCTTCACGCGCAGCATGGTGTGGTTGAACACGAAGTTACGGGTTGCGCTGTCTGGCGTGGCAGTCACGCCGGGAAAAGTGTTCAGTTCGTTGAGGCTCATGGGCCCTCCAATAACAATGGGCGAGTGAATGGGCGCAATGATACGCATGCCGGCCGGCATCGCCAAATGCAAGGCGGGCTTGCCCTGCGCGAAGGCGGGGCTCAGACTTTGCTTTCTATCCATGAGTGCGTCCGGCAATGATCCGACTGTTGAAATCCGTGTTTGTTTTTTTTGCTTTGTCGTCGGCTGTGGTTTTACCCGCGATGGCCGAACCAGGTATCACTTGGCCGATGGGCTGGGAGGTTGAAGCATTGCCGGAAACCGCGCCGCCAGTCTCGCGGCAACGGGCGGTGAAGCTCGACGCCGACGGCAATCAGGTGATGGTGATGGAGTTGACCATGACGCAAGTCGAGGCGGGGCATCAGGTCAATCTGCAAGGCGTGCTGCTGGAGATGCGCAAATCGATTCAGAAGGATTTCTTCCGTAGTGGCTATCAGAGTGTCTGCAACCGGATTCATCCGGCAGCACTCGGTTCGTTGAGCGGGCTGGAGACGACCTGCACGGTCACCGAGAACGGTCGACACGTATTATCACAAACGTTGGTGGCAGCTGTGGAAACAGACAAGGCTTACGTACTTTCATATGCCGGTCAGGCCGACGTTTATAAGGCGAGCGCCGACGATATAGACGCGGCGCGCAACAGCCTGAAATTATAAACGTTCGTACTAACTCGCAGCAGTTCGCTTGCCGGAAAGGATTAAGCACATTGTTTGATCAAGCGCTCGATGTAACATCGCGCAGCAAAATGTTTAGCATGTTGATTCAGAAGCGTTACACAAATTTCCAACTTGTTCGATGAAAATCATTTCATTTGTTAGATATTGTCAATAAAAAAGCCCTGCAACAGGCAGGGCTTTTTGTTGGCGTCAGATTAACCACGCAACCATGAATCAACGGTGGCTGCACCGTACTGTTCTTTCCAGGCCTTCAGGCCGCGATGGTTGCCGCCCTTGGTTTCGATCAGCTCGCCAGTGTGCGGGTTCTGGTAAACCTTGACCACGCGGGCGCGGCGGGTCTTTGGCGCTGCGGAGGTCTGCAGGCCGGACTTTGCCGGGTTAGGATGGAGGATTGCGATGATGTCTTTCAGGCCTTTGCCATAGGTTTTCATCAGTCCCTGGAGCTTTTCTTCGAATTCGATTTCTTTCTTCAGTCCGGCATCGTTCTTCAGCGATTCCAGCTGTTTGAGCTGTTCCTGAAGGGCCTTTTCAGCTGCGCGAAATTCAGCGAGTCTGGACAATATCTTTACTCCAATAGTGTGTTTGGCTGATACCAACCGCAAACAAAGCTATAAGCCAAGAGCCTGGAAGCGACTCGGTGATAATTGGCTCACCTGCCAGTCTGGCTCAGGTTGAAAAAATTGTAGTAGTTAATGCGACAAGAGTAAATCCTGATGTTGTCGCCATGTAACAACAATGACCTTTTGTATCAATTTGGTGCGGTTGTTCGGCGAGCAGTGTCGGCGATTTAATGATGAGTTAATGCTTCGAGGAAATCAGCGCCAGGCATCGGTCTACCGTACAAATAGCCCTGCAAAAAGTTAACGTTATGCTCGGTCAGGTAATCAGCCTGGGCCTGAGTTTCGACACCTTCGGCAACAATGCCCAAGTCCAGTTTGGCCGACAGTTCTATGATGGAGTCGAGAATATGCCTCGATAACGCGTCTACGCCGATCATGGCCACGAAGCTCTGATCGATTTTTAGAAAGTCGACGTTGAAGGTGCGCAGATAACCAAGGCTTGAGTGTCCGGTACCAAAGTCGTCGATCGCGATTTTTACTCCCAGTGCATGCAATTGCTCAAACAGCTGAAGCGTGACGTCGCTCGGCTCGATCAGTTCGCGCTCCGTCAATTCCAGTACCAGTTCGACGCTGCCGGGCGCAAATGCCGCCACGAGGTCACGACAATCTTCGACCAGCTCCAGATCCTGGCAATGGCTGGCGCTGATGTTGATGCCAATATGGAAAGGCTTGGCGAAAGCCGCAGACTGCGGTCCCAGCAGGGCCGCAGTCTGTTGCATCAGCGCGCGGGTCATCGGCACGATCAGGCCTGAGTGCTCGGCAAATGGAATGAACAGATCCGGGCGTACCAGCCCCTCTTTCGGGTGATTCCAGCGCATCAGCACTTCGGCACCCGACCATCGCTTGCTGTCGCCGTGAACCACGGGCTGGAAGTACGGAATGAATTCCCCGGCCTCGAGTGCGCGCATCATTTCGTGGCTGGGCGAGGTCGATCGCTTCTGAACGAAGTGGCCAATGGCACCGGAGATTGCACCGAAGAAAATCAACAGACTGAACAGCGGAGGATATTCAGCCGCCATGTAACGCCGGACTTCGCCCTGGGGGAAACCCGCCGACACTTTGAAACCGTAACGCTCGGATTCCAGCAGGCTGTTCGCGACCGGCGGGGCAGGCAGTGATCCCTGATGGACTTTGCCGTCGGCGGACAGCCAGTTATCGCCCACTTGCAACATCAGTAATGTCTGGCGGCCGATCAGGCGCAGGATGTTGCTCAAGTGATAGCCATCCAGTGTGGTCAGCGCGCCACCACGACCGTCGCTGAGACGGTAGATCAATAATGCCGTATCAGGCGTCACCGGATTGCCGTTCATCAACCACAGTTTGCCTTGATGATAGTCCCCGGCATTAACGGCTTCATGGAACGCCCCGAAGAGTGAGCTGCAGTAGAGATTGTTGTCCCAGACCAGATTGGTCGAGCGCACGAAAGGGCGGCGGGTCACCTGTTCGCGCAGGGCCAGTTTCACCTCTTCGCAATTTTTCCCGGCAAGCGGCAGCAGGACCCGGGCAGCTTCTGCGGTGTTATCGAGCATCAAGTCGAACTGTCGCAACGCTTGTTCGGCCGTTTCTCTGGCACTTTGCTGCAGAGTGCGTTCTGCCTGCATATAGAGAATCACACTGCCCAGCACGATTGGCAGCAGGCTGCTGAGCAAAGTCACAACGTTGCGGGTGCTGCGTTTGCGGCGGGGTCTGCGGGTCAGCGGCATGGACACATCCTGTGGAGTCGAAGTCCGGCCCGATAGACAATTGAGCCAGAGGGGAGAATAGATCGCAGATGGCTCTTGCGCCGTACGAAAAAAAGCGGATTTTATACAGAGGGCAGACAGGTCCCGTTACGCTGTGTAGAATCGATTTACGCATACAATAATAATCGTCTTCTGGCAGCAGAAGCCTCGCCCGCAGGAGCCTTGGGTCGACAATGAAGATATTCGGGTTCCAACTGATCTACGGAGACTTCCTCGCGCGCAGCGTGCGTGGCATCTCCTGTGCGCCTCCCTCTACATCACTTTCCTGACAAATAACCCTGGTTAATTGATAAGAAATGATGAGGCGTCACCATGGCAGATTTATACGAAAACCCAATGGGCCTGATGGGCTTTGAGTTCATCGAGTTCGCAGCGCCGACTCCCGGCACGCTGGAGCCGATCTTCGAGATCATGGGCTTCACCAAAGTCGCGACCCACCGTTCCAAGAACGTGCACCTCTACCGTCAGGGCGCGATCAATCTGATCCTCAATAACGAACCCAACAGCGTCGCCTCGTACTTCGCCGCCGAACACGGCCCGTCCGTTTGCGGCATGGCGTTTCGCGTCAAGGATTCGCAGAAAGCCTATTCCCGCGCACTCGAACTCGGCGCTCAGCCGATCCACATTGAAACCGGTCCGATGGAGCTTAACCTGCCGGCGATCAAAGGCATCGGCGGCGCGCCGCTGTATCTGATCGACCGTTTCGGCGAAGGCAGCTCGATCTACGACATCGACTTCGTGTTTATCGAAGGTGTTGATCGCAACCCGGTTGGCGCTGGCCTGAAGATCATCGATCACCTGACCCACAACGTTTATCGCGGTCGCATGGCCTACTGGGCGAACTTCTACGAGAAGCTGTTCAACTTCCGTGAAATCCGTTACTTCGACATCAAGGGCGAGTACACCGGTCTGACTTCGAAAGCCATGACCGCACCGGATGGCATGATCCGCATCCCGCTCAACGAAGAGTCATCCAAGGGCGCCGGGCAGATCGAAGAGTTCCTGATGCAGTTCAACGGCGAGGGCATCCAGCACGTTGCATTCCTCACCGACGATCTGATCAAGACCTGGGATCAGTTGAAGAAAATCGGCATGCGCTTCATGACCGCGCCGCCGGACACCTACTACGAAATGCTTGAAGGTCGCCTGCCGAATCATGGCGAGCCGGTCGATGAGCTGCAATCACGCGGCATCCTGCTCGACGGTGCCTCTGAGCAGGGCGACAAGCGCCTGCTGCTGCAGATCTTCTCGGAAACCCTGATGGGGCCGGTGTTCTTCGAATTCATCCAGCGCAAGGGTGACGACGGTTTTGGCGAGGGCAACTTCAAGGCCCTGTTCGAATCGATCGAGCGTGACCAGGTGCGTCGTGGTGTGCTGACCACTGAGTAATCCGAAATGAAAAAATCCCGGCCTGCAGAGATGCAGCGCCGGGATATTTTAAGATCAAAAGATCGCAGCCTTCGGCAGCTCCTACATTTGGAATGCATTTTTCCTGTAGGAGCTGCCGAAGGCTGCGATCTTTTGCTTTTAAGAGCGGCGTTGGCGCGTCAAATGTTTGAAGCCTTCGAACACCAGCACCACAACCGCCAGCCAGATCGGGATGTAAGTCAGCCACTCGCCCGACTTGATGCTTTCCCCCAGCAACAACGCCACCGCGAGCAACAACACCGGTTCCACATAACTCAACAAACCAAACAGACTGAACGGCAGCAGGCGACTGGCGATGATGTACACCACCAGTGCGGACGCACTGATCAGACCGAGCAGCGGAATCAGCCACATCAGCCCCGGATACTGATCGAAAACGGCCAGGCCCTGTTCGCCGCCCTGCACAAACCAGTAGGCGACCGGCAGCATCAGGGTCATGTCGACCCAAAGGCCACCGAGGTTGTCGGTTTTCAGGTATTTGCGCAGTACGAAGTACAGCGGATAACCGACCACAACCACCAGCGTCGCCCAGGAAAATCCGCCAACCTGGTACAGCTCGTTCAACACGCCAAGGCTGGCGAAAAACACCGCGATTTTCTGCAGGTAAGACAGGCTCTCGCCATAGGCAATCCGCCCGGTCAGCACCATCGCCAGTGGCAACAGGAAATAACCCAGCGATACATCCAGGCTGTAGTCATTGAGCGGTGCCCACATGAACAGCCACAGCTGAACCCCGAGCAGGGCGGAAGAAATCACCAGTCCGGCAATCAGCTTCGGCCTGGCCGCGATCAATCGGAGCAGCTCCAGCACCCGCCGCCATTCCCCGGAAACCAGCATGAACACGGTCATGCACGGCACGGTCAGGAGCATGCGCCAGCCGAAGATTTCCACGCCGCTCAGAGGTGTCAGCAGCGACGTGTAGTAATACATGACGGCAAACAGCACCGAGGCTGAGACCGATAAAGCGATACCTTTAGACAAACTGTCCTCGCGACGTGATGGTTGAACGGGCCGCGCAGGATACGTGGTTTCTGTGCTGAATATTGAGCGGATGCTCATTATTCGAAACATATCGCGTCCATCCGCTCATGCCAGCCTCGTCAAAAGAGGCTGGCAGATGGAGCATAGATGGCAAATGGACCAGCGTTAAGGGGCGCCGTCTGGACTGCTCTTGAATGGATTGCCGAAGTGCTTGAGGTACAGCTCACCAAATTTGTACGAGGCATAATCGGACACATGACCAATGTCGCGGTACACCGGCACGTCATCGACGCTGGTCATGCAGGTACCGTCCTTGCATTGCACTTTTTTTGGATCAAGGACGATCAGTTGCGGATATTCCGCCTGCAATTGCGCGAACAGTGTGGCCATGAAGGGATCTTCAAGCCCCGACCACGGCACCGCCGCACACAGACGGCTTTGTTCAGCACTGCCGAGCATGCCGCGTAACTTGATCTGTCTGAGCAGACACTCGTTGATTCTGGCGGGCATGGGTAGAGTGTTCATCAGCAAGATCGGCGTGGCGCCTGATTCGACGACGATGTCGAGTGCCTGCCGAACCGCCACCCCGAGGCGTTCCTGCGACAGTGCGAGACTGCGTGGGTCATCGAGTTTGGTGACGATCGCGTCGGTGAGGTAGGCCTCCCAGAACTGCCCGATGATCACATATTGAAAATGGCTGCTTGCGATGAGGTCGTAATAACGCTCAGCGGCGTTATGGCATTTTTCATAGAGCGCATTTCTGGCCTTGTACCAGTCGTACAGATAGATTCCGGGTAACGCCAGGCAGGCTGGATAACCCTGGGCAAGAACCGACAGGCCGGCATCCTTGGCCAACGTCTCGATAAATCCCCAATAGTGATTCGAATAGGAGTCTCCGATCAGCAAAGCTTGCGGCTTGGCTAACGGCGCGCCCATGACGCAATCAGGCTCAACCCTGTCGCTGTTCCCCAGGCAATCCTCACGATTGGTCGGTACGTACGCCTTCAAGGTGCTGAACATGGCGATGGAGTCTTCACCAAAACGGTTCGGCCATCCGTCATGATTTTTGCCGGCGGAGTGAAGCAGTGACAGGCCGATGGCGGGCAGCAGCATCAACAGCAGTAGGGTCTTGCCGAAACCGGCCCGTACTTTGCGAAACCTGTTTTCGATGAGCCCGAAGGACAGGTAGCCCATTACGAACGTGACGGCGAAAAAACCAGTTGTCACTGCGGGCGTCAGGTCGACACCCAGGTAGGCCAGCACCGCCAGAATCGGCCAATGCCACAGATACAACGAGTAGGAAAGGGTGCCAATGAACACCAGCGGTTTGAATGCAAGGACATCCGAGGTGATGCTCACATTACCTATGCCGCGAACCAGCAGCAGGGCCGTGGCGACGCATACCGCGACCGCGTGATAGTTGGGGAATCCGCTGAGGATATCGTCCTGGATCGCACAATAGGCGATCGTGACCAGCGCAACCGCGCAAATGAGCGAAGCGCTGACACGACTCAGGCGAAATCTGTCCGCGCTGAAAATGACGGCGCACGAACCAATCATCAACTCGAAGATGCGCGCGGTAAAAAAGTAATAGTTCAGATCGGGAGCGACTCGCGACAGATACAGCGCCAGCGCGGTGGCGGCAAGGGTCAAGCCCATTACCACGCCGCTCAAGGCCCGTTTCGCCACATAGCGATGCAGTAGCCAGATACCCAACGGTAGCAGCAGGTACCACTGCCATTCGATCGCCAATGACCAAGTGTGCAACAGCGGAAGGCTGGCGGCATCGGGCGTGGCGTAGCCGGAAGTCACCTTGGAGAAATACTGGTTGGAGATCAGTAATGAGGTGTACTTCTCGCTTTTCAGGAAGTCGATGTAGTCATCGGGCAAATACAGCAGCGTGGTGATCAGCAAGGTCACAGCCAACAGCGCGACAACGGCCGGTTGCAAGCGCCAGATGCGACTGCTGTAGAAACCCGTGAAGCTGAACGTGCCGTTGTCCAGCGACTTCATGATGATTGAGGTGGTCAGATACCCGGAAATCACGAAGAAGATATCCACGCCGATAAAGCCGGAGGGAAATAACGTCAGCCCTGCGTGAAATATCAGCACGAGCAGGACAGCGATAGCCCGCAGCCCATCAATGTCTGCGCGGTATTCAAGGCCAGCGCTGTGCGATTTACCGGTAGCCGCTACGGGCGGGGATGTATCGAATGCCTCTTTGTTATCGAAAACATTGAACATCGCGCGCAATGGCTTGCGGGCAAACTCGAGGGGCCGATTGAGCATTGACTATCCTGGCAGACTTTTCGAGCGGGCAACCGTAGGTTTGGCTGCATGAAGCTCGGTTCCATAAAGTGGCCAAGTATATAGGTTTTGTTACAAAAGCCTTGATGGGTTTCGAGCGGCCGTCTTTTTCGGAAGAGGGCGCAGGTTAATGTCAGGATCGAATGTGTTTGCGTCCTTACACAAATGGCTCACATCGTTGTCTCGTCTGCTGCCGTGATCTTCACCGCCTGCGCCGGTGTGTAGGCCTGTTGGCGTACGGCGTCACATCGGGTGCGTACTTGCCGTTGAGAGCCAAGGTACTCCACGGCATCACGCCAAGACCGTACTTTTGCGCGGGGTGATCTGCTCGATCTCGGCCGGCGGTCTAAAATCCTTTTTGCCGGTGGGTGGGGAGTCAATCAAATACCAGAAGCCTCAAAGTCCGAAAGGTGAACCCGAATGAAAAACGGCCCGAAAGGGCCGTTTTGGTCATGCCCGAGAGCTCAAGCCCGCAACGTCCGCGTCATCCGCAACGCCAGCAGACTCCCGCCAACGATCACCGCCGCCAGCAGATACAACGCCGCATCCGTCGAGCCAGTGCTGTCCTTGACCCAACCCACCAGGTACGGGCTGAGGAACCCGGCCATCTGCCCCATCGAGTTGATCAACGCCAGCCCACCAGCCGCCGCGCCTGCGCTCAGCATCGCCGTCGGCACCGGCCAGAACATCGGCAGACCAGTCAGTGCGCCCATGGTCGCGATGGTCAGGCCGAGAATCGCAATCGCCGGATTGGCCGCAAAGTTCACTGCGATCACCAGCCCGATCGCGCCCATCAGCATCGGCACCACCAAGTGCCAGCGGCGCTCCTTGCGCAAGTCCGCCGAGCGGCCGACGACCAGCATGAACACCGCCGCGAGCAGATACGGAATCGCACTCAGCCAGCCGATCACCAGGTTGTCGCTGAAGCCGAGGTTCTTGATGATCGACGGCAGCCAGAAGTTGATCGCGTACACGCCGCTCTGGATGCAGAAATAGATCAGGCCGAAGGCCCAGATCGCAGGATTCTTGAACACCGCAAGCAATGAGTCGGTGGCGGTTTTCGGTTTGTTGGCGAGGTCGTCGGCGTGGTCGGCTTCGAGCACCGAACGTTCGTGGGCGGTCAGCCATTTGGCGTTGGCAAAGCTGTCGCTCAACAGGAAATACGCCAGTGCGCCGAGGAACACGGTCGGAATGCCTTGCAGCAGGAACATCCACTGCCAACCGGCCAGGCCACCTTGGCCGGCGGCGAAGTGGTTAAGGATCCAGCCGGAAAACGGGCTGCCGAGCAGACCGGAGACGGGGATTGCCGACATGAACAGCGCCATGATTCGGCCCCGGCGGAACGTCGGGAACCACTGCGAGAGATACAGCACGACGCCCGGGAAGAAACCCGCCTCAGCCGCACCGGTGAAAAAGCGCAGGGTGTAGAACTCGGTCGGGGTGGTGACGAACAACAGGCAGGTCGACAGCGTGCCCCAGGTGATCATCATCAAGGCAATCCAGCGCCGAGGACCGAAGTGGGTCAGTGCCAGGTTGCTCGGCACGCCGCACAGCACGTAACCGATGAAGAAGATGCCGGCGCCGAGGCCATATACGGTTTCGCTGAATTTCAGTGCGTCGAGCATCTGCAATTTGGCGAAGCCGACGTTGACCCGGTCGAGGTAGTTGAACAGGTAGCAGATGAAAATGAAGGGAATCAAACGCAGGGTGATGCGTTTGTAGACGGCGTTTTTACCGTCGTCGATGGTCTGGGTAGCTGCGGCGCTCTGCGACATAGCGGCTCTCTCTTTATTATGATTTTTTGCGATGCAAAGGGTAACGTTGATCGCCCTGAGAGTCTCGGCCACCTTTGGCCGGATTGTCTTTGTGCCTGAGCACAGGGTTTGCCGCCAGACCCTGTGCGGCTGAACAACCGTCCGTGCCTGAAATGAAGGATTGCCGCCGCTATGTTCGAACTCGATCACGACCTTGCCCAGGACATCGTCGACCGGGCCATGGCCATTTTGCCGTACAACGTCAATGTCATGGACAGTCAGGGCCTGATCCTCGGCAGCGGTGAACCGGAGCGCATCAACACCCGGCATGAAGGTGCGCAACTGGTGCTGGCCAACGGGCGCGTGGTGGAAATCGATGCGCAGACGGCGGTGCACCTCAAAGGCGTGCAACCGGGGATCAACCTGCCGCTGTTGCTCGATCAGCGCTTGATCGGCGTGCTCGGCATTACCGGCGAGCCTGAGCAATTGCGCACTTACGCCGAACTGGTGCGCATGACCGCTGAAATGCTCGTCGGCCAGCGCAATCAGCAGGCCGAGCAGCAATGGCGACGGCAGCGTTGCGATGATCTGCTGGCGCTGCTGTTGAGCGAGGCGGGGGATTCGCCACGTCTGGTCGATGAGGCGCAGCAGCTCGGGCTCAAACCGCAACTGACGCGGGTGCCGTACCTGTTCGAATTGGGTCTGGAACACGGGCCGGGGCAAACCGTCGAGGCATTGAGTGCATGGCTGACCTCGCGTTATCCCGACAGTTGGTGTGTTAGTTCAGCCAAGTCTTCGCTGTTGTGGTGTCGCCCGGCCAGCCAGAACGTCGAGCACGATCGACTGCTGGAAAAACTCGATGGCCTCGGCTGGAAGATTCTGCGCATCGCCGTCGGCGGGCAGGCGGATGGCCTGGCCGGGTTGCGCCGCTGTTATCGACGGGTCGGCGACCTGCTGGCGTATGGTCGTGACGTGCTGCCGAACTCGCGGCTGCTGACGCTCAATCGTTATCGCTTGCCGGTCATGCTGTGGCGTCATCGCAACGACGATGCGCTGGACGAACTGCTCAAGCCGCTGCGCCAGGTCATCGCCAAGGACAGCAACGGCCAGTTGCTGGCGACCCTGCGCAGTTGGTGCGAGCACGACGGGCAGAGCCAGGCCTGCGCCGAGGCGTTGGGCATTCATCGCAACAGCCTGCGCTATCGCATGGAACGGATTGCCGAGTTGAGCGGGGTTGATCCGTTGAAGCTGGACGGGATGCTGGCGTTGTACCTGGGGGTGCAGCTGTTGCCGCAGACTGATCCGAATTGATCGGTGTATTTCGGGGCCCCTTCGCGAGCAGGCTCGCTCCCATAGTGGCATGCATTTCAAATGTGGGAGCGAGCCTGCTCGCGAAGAGGCCGGAACATCCAACGCAAGTCTTTTGTGGAAATGAACAATAAACGCCGACGCCACTTGTGCACCCGACCGGCGTCAAGGCGCAGGCCGACTGGCAGCATGAATGCCACTGCAACCGGAGAATTCCCATGAAGATCGTCATCGCCCCCGACTCGTTCAAGGACAGCCTGAGTGCCCAAGGCGTTGCCGAAGCCATTGCCCTCGGATTGGCGCAGGTCTGGCCGCAGGCGACGCTGATCAAATGCCCGATGGCCGATGGCGGCGAAGGTACGGTCGAGTCGATTCTTGCAGCCTGCGAAGGTGAGTTACGCCGCACCCGCGTGCGCGGTCCACTGGGCGCGCCGGTCGACGCTGCTTGGGGCTGGCTACCGCACAACCACACCGCGATCATCGAAATGGCCGAGGCGAGCGGTCTGCAACTGGTCCCGCCGGGACAGCGCGATGCCTGCATCAGCAGCACGTTTGGCACGGGTGAACTGATTCGTGCAGCGCTGGATGCCGGCGCGCAACGGGTGATTCTGGCGATTGGCGGCAGCGCGACCAATGACGGCGGTGCCGGGGCGATGCAGGCATTGGGTGTGAAGTTGCTGGATGCGCAGAATCAGTCGCTGGTGCCCGGCGGCCTGGCCTTGGCGCAACTGGCGCGACTCGATCTGAGTGGGCTTGATCGACGTCTGGCCGATGTGCGTTTCGACATCGCCGCCGACGTCAATAATCCGCTCTGCGGCCCCCACGGCGCCTCGGCCATTTTCGGCCCGCAGAAGGGCGCATCGCCTGCGCAGGTTGAGCAGCTCGATCAGGCGCTGGGGCACTTCGCCGAGCTTTGCGCGCAAGTATTGGGCAAGGACGTGCGTGATGAACCGGGCAGCGGCGCGGCGGGTGGTCTGGGGTTTGCCGCCAAGGCTTTTCTCGGCGCGCAGTTTCAGGCGGGCGTCGAGGTGGTGGCGGAACTGGTCGGGCTCGCTGACGCGGTCAAAGGTGCGGATCTGGTCTTCACCGGAGAGGGCCGCTTCGATGCGCAAACCCTGCGCGGCAAAACGCCGTTCGGTGTCGCGCGAGTTGCCAAGCAATACGCTGTGCCGGTGATCGTGATTGCCGGGACCTTGGGCGAGGGCTATCAGGAACTCTATCAACACGGCATCGACGCCGCGTTCGCCGTGACCAGCGGACCGATGACTCTGGAACAGGCCTGCGCCGAAGCCCCGCGCCTGCTGCGTGAACGCGCCACCGACATCGCCCGGGTCTGGCAACTCGCCACCCAACGCTGAACCGCTTGCCTTTGGTAGGAGCTGTCGAGTGCAAAGGCAGCGGAGCAGTGTTTCATTGTTGTAACGTCCGAAAAAATATTTACTGCGGACCCGAAACCTTCCTCAAGCCTGGCCGATACAACGGTCAGGCGCACACAAAACCAAAACCCAGTGACGCCGGACTGTCGCCCGCTATGGGCCAGTGCTCACGGCATGGATGCTCGTAGTTTCTTTCTTTCGAGAGTCCGACCATGTCCCTGCGTAATCTGAATATCGCGCCCCGTGCTTTCCTCGGTTTTGCCTTCATCGCCTTGCTGGTGATTGTCCTCGGCGTGTTCGCCGTAAGCCGCATGACGGTCATTCGTCAGGCGTCGGTCGACATGGACACCAACCAGTTGCCCAGCGTGACCCACCTCAGCGTGGTTACGGAAAACGTCCTGCGTATGCGCATCCTCTCGTTCCGCGTGCTGGTCAATCGCGAACCGGCCAGCCTGCAAGAGGCAGAAACCCGCATCGCGGTGCTGGTCGACAAGGTGCGCAAAGCCCAGGCCAGCTACGCTGCGTTGCCGGCAGGCCCTGAAGAGCGCGCGGTCTTCCAGACGTTTTCGACGACGCTCGATAATTACCTGCAAGCGCAGAATCAGATGATTGAGCTATCGCGCAAGGGCGATCTGGAAGCGATGCGCGCGTTGATCAACACGCGCATCAAGGAAGGCACCGATCAGATGGGCGAGCAGCTCAACAAGCTGATCGGCATGAATACCGCCGGGGCCAGGGCGGCGGCCACCAAGGCCGGTGAAAACTATGACAGCGCCATCACCGGGATCATCGTCGTCGCGGTGATCGCAGCGCTGGCCACCGTGTTGCTGGCCTGGTTGCTGACCCGTAGCATCGTCACGCCGCTCAACCGCGCGGTGCTTGCTGCGCAAACCATTGCCAACGGCGACCTCAGCAAAGCCATTGAAGACGACGGCAAGGATGAACCGGCGCGCCTGCTCGAAGCCCTGGCCGCGATGCAGACCAACCTGCGCAAAACCATCGAGCAGATCGCCGGCTCCGCCACGCAACTGGGCGCCGCGGCCGAAGAACTCAGCGCCGTTACCGAAGAAGCGTCGCGCGGACTACAACAGCAGAACAACGAAATCGAACAGGCCGCCACTGCCGTCAACGAGATGACCGCTGCGGTGGAAGAGGTGGCGCGCAACGCCGTTTCGACTTCCGAAGCTTCCAATCAGTCGACCCACGCCGCCCGCGAAGGTCGCGATCAGGTGGTGAAAACCGTCGACGCGATCCAGACCATGACTCACGACGTGCAGAACACCGCGCAGATGATCGAAGGCCTCGCCGCGCAAGGTCGTGACATTGGCAAGGTGCTGGACGTGATTCGGGCGATCGCCGAGCAGACCAACCTCTTGGCGCTCAACGCTGCAATTGAAGCGGCGCGTGCCGGCGAGGCTGGCCGTGGTTTTGCCGTGGTGGCTGACGAAGTGCGCGCCTTGGCCCATCGCACCGCACAATCGACTCAGGAAATCGAAAAAATGGTCGCCGGCATCCAGAACGGCACCGGTGAAGCGGTTTCGTCGATGCAGCAAAGCAATCAGCGCACTCAGTCCACGCTGGAAATGGCCCGCGCGGCCGGTGTGGCGCTGGAGCAGATCACGCAATCGATTCACCAGATCAACGAACGCAACCTGGTTATCGCCAGCGCTTCGGAAGAGCAGGCGCAAGTCTCCCGCGAAGTCGATCGCAACCTGGTCAACATTCGCGACCTCGCCACGCAATCGGCCGCCGGTGCCAACCAGACCAGCGCCGCGACTCACGAATTGTCGCGACTGGCAGTGGATTTGAACGCCATGGTGGCGCGTTTCGTGATTTGAGATACGGTGAAGGCTGGAAACCGCGCTAACAGGAGACGTACATGCGCTATTCAGCCTTGACCCAACGAATCGCCGGGGAGGGTGCCGCTGCCTGGCAGATTCACGACCGAGCGCTGGAACTGCGCGCCGAGGGCGTCGATGTTTTGTTGTTGAGCGTCGGCGATCCGGATTTCGATACGCCGTTGCCGATCGTCCATGGCGCGATCGATAGCCTGTTGGCCGGCGATACCCATTACGCCGACGTGCGTGGTCGGTTCGAGCTGCGCAGGCTGATTGCCGAGCGTCATCGCCAGCGCAGTGGCCAACGGGTTGATCCAGACCAGGTGATTGTCCTGCCCGGCGCGCAATGCGCGGTGTACTCGGTGGCGCAATGTCTGCTTGATCCGGGTGATGAGGTGATCGTCGCCGAGCCGATGTACGTCACCTACGAAGGTGTGTTTGGCGCCTGCGGTGCCAAGGTGATTGCGGTGCCGGTGCGCCCGGAAAACGGTTTTCGTGTCGACCCGGCCGATGTCGCCGCGCGCATCACCCCGCGAACTCGCGCCATGCTGCTCAACAGCCCGAACAATCCCAGTGGCGCCAGTTTGTCCCTGCTGATCTGGCAGGAATTGGCGGCGCTGTGCATTCGCCATGACCTGTGGCTGATCAGCGATGAGGTGTACAGCGAGCTGTTATATGAAGGCGAGCACATCAGCCCGGCGAGCCTGCCGGGCATGGCCGAGCGCACCGCGACGATCAACAGCCTGTCGAAATCCCATGCGATGACCGGTTGGCGCATCGGCTGGATGATCGGCCCGATACCTTTGGCCGAGCATCTGGTGAATCTGTCGCTGAGCATGCTGTTCGGTCTGCCGGATTTCGTACAGAAGGCCGCGCAAGTGGCGCTGCAAAGTGATCTGCCGGAAGTCACGCAGATGCGCGAAGAATATCGCTTGCGCCGCGATCTGGTCTGCGAACGTTTGTACGGTTGCCCTGGGTTGCAGCCGATTTGCCCGGATGGCGGCATGTTCGTGATGGTCGATGTGCGCCAGACCGGCCTCGGCGCTCAGGCGTTTGCCGAGCGATTGCTGGAAGGTTACGGCGTGTCGGTGCTGGCCGGCGAAGCGTTCGGGCCGAGCGCGGCGGGGCATATTCGCATCGGGCTGGTGGTGGATCGGGTCAAACTGGCGGATGCCTGCGCGCGGATTGCGTTGTGTGCGGTGCAGCTGTTGCAGGCGCGCAGTGCCTGAGGGTCTTGCATTGCCTGCCCCGGCGCCTTGCTGATCGTTCCCACGCTCCGCGTGGGAATGCCTCTAGGGACGCTCCGCGTTCCAGCTTTCGGAAGGGACGCGGAGCGTCCCGGGCTGCATTCCCACGCTGAGCGTGGGAACGATCAGTACGCAGAGCGTGGGAACGATCAGTTTAGAGGATTCACCAGATTCGCCGGCCGCTGCCCATTCAGCGCCGCCAGCAGATTCTCCACCGCACACCGCGCCATTGCTTCCCGGGTTTCATGGGTCGCCGAGCCCATGTGCGGCGTGGCCACAACATTGCTCAACTGCAACAACGGCGAATCATGATTCAACGGCTCGCGCTCGAACACATCCAGCCCCGCCGCGCGAATACGCTTGTTGCGCAACGCCTCGATCATCGACGCCTCATCGACCACCTTGCCGCGCGAGATATTGATGAAGATGCTCTCCGGCCGCATCAGCGCAAATTGTTCCGCGCCGATCAAACGTTCGGTCTGCGCCGTCAGAGGCAAGGTCAGGCAAATGAAGTCGGCCTGCTGGAGCAACTCTTCGAGGCTGCGATATTGCGCAGCGAACCGCTCCTCGACCGCCGGTTTGCGCGACTGGCTGTGGTAGATCACCGGCATGCCGAAACCGAAATGTCCGCGCTGGGCCAAGGCCTCGCCGATGCGGCCCATGCCGATGATGCCCAGCGTCTTGCCATGCACATCGGTGCCGAAATGCGCCGGGCCGATATTGCGGCTCCACTGCCCGCCACGGACCATGTTCGCCAGTTCGACCACACGCCGCGCGGCAGCGAGGATCAGGGCGAAACCGGTGTCGGCGGTGGTTTCGGTGAGCACGTCGGGGGTGTTGGTCAGCAGAATCTTGCGCCGATTCAGATACTCGATGTCGTAGTTGTCGACACCCACCGAGACGCTGGCAATCGCCTCCAGTTGCGGCGCCAGATCGAGCAGCGCGGCATCGAGTTTCAGGCTGGCACCGAGCAAACCGTGGGCGCGGGGCAGGGCATCGCGCAACTGCATGAGGCCATCGGCGTCGAGGCTTTCGATCAGCGTCACGTCAAACTGCTCTTGCAGGCGCGCCATCAGCGCGGGCGAAAGTTTCTTGTACAGCACGACCTGTTTTTTCATGGCAAAAGTTCCTTCAGGAATGCGCCGGCACACGCGGTGTGGCGGCGGCTTTGGCGACGACGCGATCACTGGCGCCGGGCTTGAGGAAAATTGTCAGCACCACCGACAGCAGCAACGCGCCGCTCATCAACAGATACGACGCGCCGGGCGAGCCGGTGGAGCTGTTCAGATAACCGACCAAGTACGAGCCGCCGAAGGAGCCGAGCGCGCCCATGCTGTTGATCAGCGCCATGGCACCACCGGCAACGTTGGCCGGCAGGATCTCCGGAACGATGGCGAAAAACGGCCCATACGGCGCGTACATGCAGGCGCCGGCAATCACCAGCAGCGTGTACGACCACCAGAAATGTTCGGCGCCCAAGGCATACGAGCCATAAAACGCAATCGAAGCGATCAGCAGCGGCGGCCAGACGAAGCGTTTGCGCTTCTGCAATTTGTCCGAACCCCACGACACCGCGAGCATGCCCAGCACCGCCGCCAGATAGGGCAGCGACGAGAGCCAGCCAGCCTCGATCATGTCCATTTGCGCGCCTGCCTTGAGGATCGATGGCAGCCACAAAACGAATCCGTAGACGCCGATGCTCCAGCAGAAAAACTGCAGCGCCAGGATGATCACCTTCGGCGAACGGAACGCCTCGGCGTAGTTCTTCACAGCTTTGATTCCGACCTGCTCTGCGGCGAGGGCGCTTTCCAGATCCTGCTTTTCCTGGTCGTTGAGCCACTTGGCCTGGGCCGGACGATCATCGGCCAGACGCCACCAGATAAACGCCCACAACACCGCCGGCAGACCTTCGATGATGAACATCCAGCGCCAGCTGAAATGCTGCACCAGATAGCCCGACACCACCGACATCCACAGCATGGTCACCGGGTTGCCGAGGATCAGAAAAGTGTTGGCCCGCGAGCGTTCGGCGCGGGTGAACCAGTGGCAGAGATAGACCAGCATCGCCGGCATCACCGCCGCTTCGACCACGCCGAGCATGAAGCGAATGACGATCAGCCAATAGGCATTGGAGACCACGCCCGTCAGCGTGGCGAGCCCGCCCCAGAGAATCAGGCTGACGAAAATCAGCTTCTTCACGCTGTGCTTTTGCGCGTAGATCGCGCCGGGTACCTGGAAGAAAAAGTAGCCGAGAAAGAACAGCGCGCCGAGCAGCGAGGACAGGCCCGGTGTGATCATCAGGTCTTCGGCCATGCCCGACGCGGCGGCGAAGCCGTAGTTGGCGCGATCGAGATAGGCCAGGCTGTAAGTGATGAACACGATCGGCATGATGTACCACCAGCGGCGGGTGGCGAGGGTAGCGGTTTTCATCGGTGTGACTCCTGAGCTTGTTGTTTTTGTCGCAGCAGGTTCATTGATTTGCGGGATCAGGCGGGCCTCTTCGCGAGCAGGCTCACTCCCACAGGCGATTGCATTCCAAATGTGGGAGCGAGCCTGCTCGCGAAGGCGGATTCAAATTCAACCGATAACTCTTGGCGGGTCGGCAACCCCTCCATGTCGCCACGACTCTGCACCGCGCGACTGCCAATCCAGTTCGCTCGCTGCACAGCCTCGGCAAAACTCTGATGTTCGAGCAGGGCGCTGATCATCCCCACCGCAAAGCCATCTCCGGCGCCTACGGTATCGACCACCTTGGTCACCGGCACGCCAGCGACAAAACCCTGATCCAGCTGCGTGCGGTAATAAGCGCCTTCAGGCCCGAGCTTGATCGCCACCGCCTCCGCACCTTGATCCAGATAAAACGCAGCAATGTCCGCCGGGTCGTCGAAACCGCTGAGCAAGCGGCCCTCGCTTAACCCCGGCAGCACCCAGTGGGCGAGGGCGGCGAGGCGGTTGATCTGGCGGATCATCTCGGCCTCGCTGGCCCACAGGCTTGGGCGCAGATTCGGGTCGAATGAAACGCTGCGTCCGGCGGCGCGCATGCGGGTCATCAGCTCGAGGGACATTTCCCGCGCCGAGGCGGAGAGCGCCGGTGGGATACCGGTGGCGTGCAAATGGCGGGCGCTGAGCAGGTTGTCGTTGATGGAGTGCGGCGACAGATGACTGGCCGCCGAACCACGGCGGAAATACTCCACCTGCGGGTCGCTGCCGTCGTCGTTACGCGATTTGAACTGGAATCCGGTCGGATGGTTTTTATCGACTTCGACGTGGCTGCAATCCAGACCTTCCTTGATCAGCGTTTCCACCACAAAGCGTCCGAGCGAATCGTTACCGACCCGGCTCAGCCACGCGACGTTGAAACCCAAGCGCGACAAGCCAATCGCGACGTTGCTGTCGGCCCCGGCAATCCGTTTGTGAAACTGCTCGACCTTGGCCAGATCGCCGGTCTGCTCGGCGACCAGCATTGCCATGGTTTCTCCGAAAGAAAGGATATCGATCTCAGACATGAGCAGGCTCCAGGCGCGATTGACCGAGGCGGGCGAGGGCGGCGACGTGTTCGCGGGTCAGTTGCACCAGGTCATCGCCTTGCAGCGGGTATTCGGCGGCGCGCATAACGCCTTGGTCCATGTGCCGCAGCAGTTGTTCCCACAGATGCAGGTCGCTGATGGCGGGTGGTACGGCAACCAGTTTGCCGTCGGCGCGCCGCGCAACGGCTTTGCAATGCACGTAACCGACGTGACGGCCGAGCGCGCGTGCGGCGCTGGCGGCGGACTGGTCCTGCCAATGCCAATTGCCAATGTCGAAGGTCATCTTGATCGGCAGGTTGTGTTGCTCGACGGCGGTAAAGAAACGCTGAAACGGCTCGATACGTCCGCCGTGCAAGGTCTGGTCGTTCTCCACCAGCAGTTGCACCGGGCTTTGCTTGAGTCGCTCGGCCAGTGCCTGCAAATCAGAGTTGTCGGTGAAATAACCGAGGGACACTTTCAGCCATTTCGAGCCGAATGCCTGGGCCTGTTGCAGCGCGGTAATCAGTTCGGGATTCGGCTGCGCTTGCCCTGCGAGCCAGAGTTCGGTGGGTGAGGAATAAATACTTTGCAGGCCCTGCGCCTGGGTAGCCTGAGCGATTTGCGCCGGGTCTTCCCGGGTCAGCAACTCTTCACGCCACTCGATGCGATTGGCGCCGGAGGCCGCGAGGATCTCAATAAAGGAATCCTGCCCACGCTGGCGCACAAGCTCGGCACCGTAGCTGGACAGACTGATGGAAACGGCTGGTTTATTCATTGTTATTGACCTCTGAAACCGGTTTCATTTTTGTTCAAAAAAATATCAGATGGTTCTGTGGTGTCCTTCCGGGCGCCTTCGCGAGCAGGCTCGCTCCCACACCTGGAACGCGGTCACCTGTGGGAGCGAGCCTGCTCGCGAAAGCGTCAGATCAGACGCCGCCAATCCCTCGGGTCGAACCCCGTTCAATCAGCGCCGGCGCAAAATCCACCACCCGCGCCATCGCATCATCTCCGCGCAAGCGCTTGAGCAAACACTCAAACGCCCGCGCGCCTATCTCTTGCGTTGGCTGTGCCAGCGCGGTGATCCCGCTGCCCACCAGCGGATACCAGTCCAGATCATCCAGAGCAATCAATCCGACGTCTTTAAACAAACGCACACCCAGCATGCGCAACGCATGAGTCGCCGCCAGCGCCGCGACGCCATTGGCGCAAAACAGCGCTTTCGGGCCATCACCGGGTGTGTTTAAAAAGCTTTGAAGTCGCGCGTTCAGATCATCAACGGTTTCCAGCACCGCCCCAGTCAGGGTTGAGCGCTGAGCAATCTGCGCCTCAAAACTGCTGACCCGCTCAATCCGCGAGCTGGTGCCGTCATACGGTTCAGTCACCAGCAAAAGATCCCGATATCCGCGTTGCTCGAGATGCGCGAGCGCCATCTCTACTGCTTGCGAGTTGTTCAACCCGACCATGTCGCTGTCGAGCCCGTCGACCTTGCGATCCACCAGCACCAGCGGCATCTCGCGGCGCAGTTCGTGCAGTTCGTCCCGGTGATGGCCCAGCGTGTTCACGATCAGCCCTTCGATGTTGTACGAGCGCAGGAGCGCCAGATGCTGGCGCTCCTGCTCGTCATCGCGGTCGGTGTTGCAAACCACCAGGCTGTAGCCGTGCGCCCGGCAGGCGGTTTCCACCCCGTGCATCACGGCAATCGAATAGGGGTTACGGATATCGGCGACAAGCATGCCGATCAGGCGCGTACGCCCGCGTTTCAGGCCACGGGCCATTTGGTTGGGGCGGTAGCCGAGTTCATCAATCGCCTGCTCGATGCGCCGGGCTATGGCATCGGAGAGCAGGGCGCGGTCATCGCCGATGAAACGTGAGACGCTGGCCTTGGACACGCCGGCGCGCTCGGCGACATCGAGCATGGTCACGCGGCTGCGCTGTGCGGCGGAGAAGTCATTCAATGGGTTAGACCTTGTTTTTGAATATAGCGGTCTGACGGCACCAATACCGCTGAAACCGGTTTCAGAAGACACCATCTGACCTCAAGCCGTCAACCTCCAAATGCAGCAGAAGTCGTCACGGCAAAAATTGGTTTCCGACAAACGGTCGGATTACCTGTCAGATCTGACAGTAGGAATCTTTCCAATACCAGCGCTTAATTTCTTTCAGGCCAAGATGACCCGCCAGTGAGAAATTCCATGCCTATCGAAACGCCAATAACTTCCAGCAATCCCTTGAATCCCGGTGTGCTTCTGAGCTTGCCTAGAGTGGAAGGCGTCGATCCGCTTGACCCCGCCGGAACATTGCCGCCGGACGCAAAACAGGTAGGCATCGTTTGTATTATTGACCGCTGGCCGAACTTTCCTGTTTCAGGCGTGAATAAAGATCGTGTTGAAATTTTCATCGTTGGTAATCCCGATTTCGTCGCCTTTGGCGAGTATGGGGCCGCGGACGATGCACCGGAGTTTCGTATTTCAGTAGTTCCCGAGAAACTTCCGGATGTGGCTACGTTTGAGCTTTTGTACACAGTACGTTCGATCAACCCTACTACGTCACCTTCACGACGCCTGACTTTTGCGATAGTTAAGCCGCCGCAACTTTTGAAGGAGGTTACTTTTCCCGATGCGGATGCCTGGGGATATATCGGATGTTACAAGAACCATCCCGACGATCCGGAAGCCTTGTTTATCTGGGAAGGGGTACGTATCGAAATTCCTTTCGATGACTTGTTTCAGATTACGGATGTCCTCAGCCTGGATTGGCAGGCATGGGATTCTTTAAACGGGTCGGGAAACCCTTTGACGCAGGTGTTTAACTTTACTGAGGTTGTGACAGATGTTGTGACCAAGGAGCCAGTCAAGATCGTAATCAGACCATTTGCTTCACATATAGAACCCATGGAGGAAAACGATTCGGCCTTAGTTAATTACCAACTATTGCGCGACGGTGTACCTATCTTTCGCTCGTTTACCGGGCTGGTGAAGGTAGACAGGAAAATTCCGGGAGAAAGCAAGTATTGCTCGGATGCAAGTTGGATGAAGTGATCAGGCCGCAACAGTAGCAGCGATATTACGACTGCAGTTGGCGACATTCGCCATTGTCGAAGATGCATGGATCAAAAAACATTTTCTACGCAATGGAGAAGGCACATGACAAGTATTCAAACTGCGGAGTCAGGCACACCCTTGGGCGTTCTGGTCGCACCTACCCCCGAATTGCCAGACGGGCGCGGTACAAACAAGGACATTATTCCGATAGCTGCGATACCTGTGGGCGGCCCGCTGACACTTATGGTCAAGACCAATGTGTGGTCGAATCCTAACAACAGAGATCAGATCGCCCTTGAAGTTACGCGAACCGAGCCTCCTGCCAATCCGCTGCCGACAGACTTCACGCGGTTAAACAGGGTAAACCTCGGCGACTTGGCCAGCCGTCCTGTAGATTTCCCGATCACTGTGCCTACGGAATATCTGGGCGAGGATGCAACTCCGGTGGGGCCGACGCCGATCTGGGTGCGTAGCGTGCTGTATCAGGGGGGGCTCAACCCGCTGACCGGTCCTGTCATGAAGTTTTTTATCGACCGTACTGGTGCCTGGCAAGCGAAACCTGCACAAACAGGTACAAATCCAGGACAGGTCCCAGGCGCCAGAACAATGCCGCCAGCCACGTTTCCAAATGCCCCCGGGGATCTGGATGACACATGGGCGGGTCAGCCAGGCAACGAAGGGGGATTGCAGGTACAAATTGATACAGGCTACGCCAACGTTCAGCCGGATGACACGTTGACCCTGTACGTGGCAGATACACGTACCAATCCTCCGCAGGTGCCCCCTTTTTTCAACGGACCGATGCCCACCGATGGCAAGCTGTCCATCCCGACCGCAGAGCTACGCAAGGTAACGAGCGGCCGGGCCTTCATCTGGTTCATCATTACTGACGCTGCTGGCAACCAGAGCGCATGGGGCGTGTATTTCAAAAACGTGCGTTTTCTGCCGCTTCCCAAACTGGGCGTCATTACCGTCCCGGCAAACGAAGATGGTCTGATCGATTTAAAAGATGCGCGTGCAGGTGTGAAGGTAAAAGTCAGCCGGTTGGTAGATACAATCGGCACCGACGTAGTGAGCCTGACATACGGCGCTCAACCAGCCCAGGATCTGCCATTCAACGCACTCACGGAGCTGGAGTTCACCATTCCTTGGTCGAGTCTGAGCAAACAATACTTTGATAACCAGACGGGTACGAATTTCGAATTGGACGTGGTCGTCAAAGCTGACTTGATGCGTGGCGGCTTATCCATCGACGATGGAACAACAACTGTAAAAACAGATTTCTCGACGCATCCGCCTTATACCGTCGACCCGACGACCCCGCCCCCTGAGGTTAATCCCGAATTCCGGAAACTGATCGTCCGCGGACAGGCACCTGTCACGGATAACGTACTGGGCCCTCATGATGTCGACCAGACAGCCAAGGCTCACATCGATGTCTCGCCTGTCACCGCCGGGCCGACGTTTCCCGATCCCGAACCGGGCGATCTGGTTACTCTGAAGTATCTCGGGGACCAAGGCGAAATTATCGTTAATTCCATTCAAATGACTACGTCGAATATCAATACAATCATTCAGATAGATTTGCCATATACCGTTGTCGGGCCGGGTGGTATCGGACTTAAAGAGGCTTGGTGGACATATGAAAACCCCGCTCGGAATAATACTCAGGATTCGGCAAAAGAGACGGTTACTGTCAATACTGTAGTCATTGTTCTCGATAAGCCGGAATTCCAGCGTCCACCGACCGATGGCACCGAAGACCCATACATTATTTGCGAGAGCTTGACGGGGGATGATCACGTTGCGACGTTCAAGATCAAACCTAATGATCATTTCACCGATGGAATGGACATCACATTCAATTGGCAAGGCTGGCATGACGACAAATACACCATAGACGCACCGTCGGATACGGTTTTTTCCCGTACTCGTGCGATCACTTTGCTTGAGCTAACGGAGGGGATGCTTTGGGAAGTGCCATACGCACCTTTTATTCGTAATCTTCCTCGTCCACCTGCTACCACGCCTGATCCGACTGACTTTTACGCGGGTTATGTAAAAATCTGGTACTCGACGCCAATTGTAACGTCGTCAGAAGTTCAGGAAATGGTTGTCTACTTGCTCAATGCTGACTTCTTGTACTGCGAGACGGAACCGGGCTGGGATCCTGCGCCTGGTTCATAAACTGCATTCGCGATCATTGCATTGCCGGAGAGCCAGCCTCTTCAGGCAATGCAATTTAATTGGGGAAGCAAGAAACATCTCGAAATGTCGCGAGTGGGCGATTAAGCCCACCTACTAAGAGGATTAGTCCTACAGAGAAAGTCCGGACTAGCAGGTATTCTCCGGCGTCGCCTACAAAGGTCGTCTGATGGAATATGTACGCCTGAACCGTCCTTCTTCCGTCCCGATAAACCTCAACGAGAAGTGTATATGACGTTTGAAAATAGCTTGGGACCGACAGTTTTGAAACTCACTGGCACGCTCTCTTGTGCAGCATTACTGATCGCAATATCCGAGACGGCCTTTTCCCGAAATCTCAATTCTGGTGAAGTCGAAACCGTATCCGTCGGTGCTACGCCAGAAGCCTGGTTTATCCCTGCCACTGCCACGCTTAACCTCAATGGTGGTGACGCGCTTAACATTGTGGTCGGCGGTGGAACGTTGAACGCGATTTCCGCCAACACGGCACAGATTGAAGCCTCAAATGCCCTCGTAACTCTGGACGGGGCGAGTGTGACCGGTAGCAATTTCGACACTGCGCTGAGCTTGACCGACAGCTCGGCAGTGGTATCCGGAAGTACGCTGTCCAGCGATGGCAGAGCAATGTCGCTTACGCGCGACCTGAACGTACCTGTTGGCTCAACCGCGACCGTCAGTGGCAGTACGCTGACAGGAGGTTTCTCGGGCGCAGCGGTAACATCCCTCAGTACCTTGAATCTGGTGGACAGCCGGGTTGAAGGGACCGACGCAGACGGTGTTGGCCTCGAACTTTACGGCGGCAACGCCAACATCAGTGCAGCCAGCGAGGTCATCGGAGAACTGGATGGGATCATCTTTGGCGAGGATACTGTCCTGAACCCGAGCGATGTCACCGCACAGAGTGTACTGAAGATTGATGGGGCAACCGTGCAGGGCCGCACCGGTGCAGCGATCAAAGTCGATTTTGCGACTCCAGACGATCAACCGGTATTGATCGAGATAGCTAACCGTTCGAATCTGGTCGGCGGCAACGGTAATATCCTCGAAGTCATCGATGGAGCAGCGGCGCGCTTTCAAATCGACGACAGCCAGTTGACCGGCAATGTAGAGGTTGCTGAAGGCGGGAGCGCCGCAGTTTTCTTGCAAAACAATGCCAGCCTTGAAGGCGATTTGACCAACGTCGATTCTGTTTCGCTCGATACCCGAAGCATACTCACCGGTAACATTCAGGGCTCCGGGTCTGGCGTCGTGATGCTGGACAATGACTCGATCCTGCACGGTTCGGTTACTGGCGTCAGCGCTATGTCCATCGGGCGTGGCGCTGAATGGAACCTGGTTGGCAGCAATTCGATATCGAATCTCGAAATGCAGGGCGGGAATGTGAGATTCGGCACGCCCGCCGAGTTCGTCCGCCTGGACGTTGCCAACTTGTCAGGCAACGGCCGGTTTTTTTTGGATGCTGACGTGTCCACCGGTGAAACGGACTTTCTCAATGTCACGGAATCAGCCAGTGGCCGGCACGAGCTGGTAGTCGGTGCAAGCGCCAGCGAACCTGTCACCGGTGCACCGGTTCAAGTGGCTAACATCGCTGGCGGGGATGCTCAGTTCGATCTGAGAAACGGTCAGGTTGATCGTGGTGCTTTGGCGTACAAACTGGTGCGAGAGGGCGAAGGTATATTCCTGCGGACTGATGGGACAACGCCGAGCACAGGTTCACAAACAGCATTGGCTATTGCCGGTACCGCTCCTACGGTTATCTATTCGGAAATGACCACTCTCAATACTCGCCTCGGCGACCGTCGCATGGCCGGCACTCAGCCGCGATCGCGATCGATTGCGGCACTGGACTCAGATAATCAGAACGCGACCACCGGCCTGTGGATACGCACTCATGCCAATCAGTACAACGTCAAGAATGCCTACGGTGATGGTTATAAACAGAATCAGACTGGCGTCTCATTGGGGGTGGACACGCCACTACCGATAGGTGATGGCCAATGGTTGATCGGGGTTTTTGGTGGCTACAGCACCACTCGCCTTGACCTGGCCCGCAGCAGCGCCGGCACGATCAATAGCACCTATGGCGGGATGTATCTGTCCTGGTATGACGAAACGACCGGGTATTACGTGGATACCGTTGGCAAAATCAACCGTTTCAGTAATGACGTCAAAGTCACCTTGAGCGATGACACTCGAACAAAGGGTGACTTCGATAATCTCGGCATCAGTGGAACCGTCGAAGTGGGTAAGCATATAGTCTTTAACCGAGGTTACTTCATCGAGCCCTCTGCTCAGGTTGGTGTTGCGACGGTAAAAGGCAAGGACTACAAGTTGGACAACGGACTGCAGGTAGACAGCAACGAGACCCGCTCATTGCTCGGCAAGGTCGGAATGACAGTTGGCCGCGAGGTGGTGCTGAACAATGGCGGAAAATTGCAACCCAGGCTGCACGCGGCGTTAAGTCATGAATTCGTCAACAATAATCGTGTCAGCGTGAATGACACTGGATTCAACAACGATTTGTCCAGCACCAGCCTCGAGCTGACCGGGGGCCTCAATTGGGTGCCGGCCAATAACAAATGGCAGCTGTATGGCGAGATAGGGACCAGCAGGGGCAGCAAAGCTGACCAGGAGCTAGGAGGGAGTGTCGGGCTGAGCTTCAGTTTCTGATTGCATCAGCATTAAAAAAAGGAAGCCTCGCAGCTTCCTTTTTGTCGTAGTCAGTAAGCGTTTTTTCTCTTGCTCAAGTCTGCGTTAGCGACAAACTCCCCAGTGATCGGAAACTCTTCGTTGCCGTTCTCTCCACCATGGTCATATGTGCCGGACCAAGTGCCACTCAGGGTTTTTTCAATGTCGTCATATTTCAATGTCAGGCTCCCGCTCACAGAGACGTGCAGATCACCCGTCGCAGGATTGGAATAGTAGGTACTTCTGACATCATCGCTATCTTTGGACAGGTCATAGGTCAACGATTGGGGTTTAAAAGGGAACACAAACTCAAGCGTACGCGTCACACCATCCTTAGTGTGTCCAGCTGTCAGGACGTAACGCAGGCCTTCCGGGTAGGGCTTCGGCCCGAAGGAAGGCACAGAGGTAGATCGAAACTCCATGAATTGAGGGATTTTGACAAACCTGTAGAGTGGGTTGGCATCGCCGTTGATCGTGGCTGACAGATAGGTCGGCGCTAAAACCGGAAAGATCGTCGTGTAGGCTCGGGCTGCATAGCTCATGAGTTTTATTTCCATACAATATGGTTGGGGACATCCAAAGACTTACCCGTCCTACTTCTGGATGTTGTATGGAAGCGTGAATACAGTACGCCTGTAAACTGTCAGTGTTGACAGTTTACAGGCGTACGTTTTTGTGAGCTTTGAACTGCAAGAACAAGCCGTGTTTTTCAGCCGAACAACCCTGCTGCAATGTTGATCGAGAACCCGAGGATCGCCGTATTGAACACAAAACCGATCAGCGACTGCGCCAGCACAATCTTTCGAATATCCCGCGTTGCAACACCCACATCCGAAGTCTGCACAGCCACGCCGATGGTGAACGAGAAGTACAGAAAATCCCAATAATTGGGGGTGGTCAGTCCTTCAGCAAAATGCAGTGCCGGCTCCTTGCCGTTCCAAGTGTAAAACAACCTCGCGTAGTGCACGCAAAAGATCACCCCAATCAGCAGCCATGAGCCGATCACCGTCAGCGCTGTGAAGCCGTAGTGCATCAATTTGTGTGTGTTATCCAGATCTTTGCTGCCCGCCAGTTCAAATGTGATGGTGGCCAGGCTTGCCAGCGCGGCGATGCACACGACGAAAAGCACCAGTCCGGCGTTTTCATCCTCGATCTCGGCGATGCGACGCACATCCGGGGCCTTGGCGCGTATGGTCAGCCAGAACATCAGAACCAGGTAAGTCCAGACACCGACGTTCCAGCCAATGAGGATTTTGCTGACGATGGAATCGGCCGGGACCAGCAGACCCGTTGCGAGGCCGAACAGGGCGGCGCCGGAAAGGCGAGGGTGCGTACGGGCGAGGAAGCGCATGGTGACTCACGTTGGTGAACTGTCAGCGCACCATAGCGCAGGCGATCCGGCTTTTGTAAGAGCTGCCGAAGGCTGCGATCTTTTGATCTTCTAAAAGCAAAGTCAAAAGATCGCAGCCTTCGGCAGCTCCTACAATTAGATCAGTGTCATTTGGTGAATCGTTGTACTAGCTTCATGACGACGACGAAGAACACGGGGACGAAGATGACTGCCAGCGTAGCGGTGATCATCCCGCCGATCACGCCAGTGCCGATCGCCTGCTGACTTGCCGAACTGGCACCAGTGGCGATGGCCAACGGCACCACACCGAGAATGAACGCCAGCGATGTCATCACGATCGGCCGCAGACGCAAACGCGCGGCCTGCAACGTCGCATCGATCAGATCGTGACCTTCGTCATACAAGCTCTTGGCGAACTCGATGATCAGGATCGCGTTCTTCGCCGACAGACCAATGATGGTGATCAGTCCAACCTTGAAGAACACATCATTGGGCATCCCGCGCAACGTCACCGCCAGCACCGCGCCGAGCACACCCAGCGGTACCACCAGCAACACCGAAGTCGGGATCGACCAGCTCTCGTACAGCGCCGCCAGGCACAGGAACACCACCAGCAGCGACAAGCCGAGCAGGATCGGCGCCTGATTGCCTGACAAACGTTCCTGCAACGAGAGACCAGTCCATTCCTGGCCCAGACCCTTCGGCCCCTGCGCGACCAGACGCTCGACTTCCGCCATGGCTTCGCCGGTGCTATGACCCGGTGACGGTTCGCCTGAAATCGCGATCGCTGGATAACCGTTGTACCGTGTCAACTGCGCAGGACCTTGAATCCAGTTCGCCTGGACGAATGCCGACAGCGGCACCATGTTCCCGGCGTTGTTGCGCACGTGCATTTTCAGCAAGTCGTCCACTTGGCTGCGCTGGTCGCCTTCGGCTTGCACGACGACGCGCTGCATGCGGCCCTGATTCGGGAAATCGTTGATGTAGCTGGAACCCACCGCAGTGGACAGCACGCTGCCGATTTCGGCAAACGATACACCCAGGGCATTGGCCTTCTTGCGGTCTACAACCAACTGCACTTGCGGCGCTTCGGCCAGAGCACTTTCGCGCACGTTCATAAGCACCGGACTTTTCTCGGCGGCGGCCAGAAGTTCGGTGCGCGCCTGCATCAGCGTCGCGTGACCGAGGCCTGCGCGATCCTGCAATCGGAACTCGAAACCGCTGGAAGTACCGAGGCCATCCACCGGCGGCGGCAGCACCGAGAACGCCATGGCATCCTTTATCTGGCTCAGGGCAACGTTGGCGCGGTCGGCGATGGAACTGGCGGAATCGTCTCCGCCACGTTCAGACCAATCCTTGAGCGTCGAAAACGCCAGCGCCGCATTCTGGCCGCTACCGGAGAAGCTGAAACCCAGGATCACTACGCTGTCACTGATCCCCGGCTCACCGGCGTTGTGCGCTTCGAGCTGTTCGGCCACTTGTACAGTACGGTTCTTCGTCGCGCCGGGCGGCAATTGAATATCGGTGATGGTGTAACCCTGATCCTCGGTCGGCAGAAACGAGGAGGGCAGGCGCGCAAAACAGAACCCAAGTCCAATCAACAGGACGACGTAGATCATCAGGTAGCGACCGGTGCGCTTCAGCGCATAGCCGACCCAACCCTGATAGCGATCGGTCAGTTGCTCGAAACGACGATTGAACCAGCCAAAGAAGCCAGACTTCTCGTGATGCTCGCCCTTGGCAACAGGCTTGAGCAAGGTCGCGCACAACGCCGGCGTCAACGTCAGGGCGAGAAACGCCGAGAACAGAATCGACGTCGCCATGGACAGCGAGAACTGTTGGTAGATCACGCCGACCGAGCCCTGCATGAACGCCATCGGAATAAACACCGCGACCAGCACCAGAGTGATGCCGATAATCGCGCCGGTAATCTGCGTCATCGCCTTGCGCGTGGCTTCCTTGGGCGACAGGCCCTCGGTGGCCATGATCCGTTCGACGTTTTCCACCACCACGATCGCGTCATCCACCAGAATGCCGATGGCCAGCACCATGCCGAACATGGTCAGCACGTTGATCGAGAAGCCCAGCGCCAGCATGGTCGCGAACGTGCCCATCAGCGCCACCGGCACCACCAGCGTCGGGATCAGCGTGTAGCGCACGTTCTGCAGGAACAGGAACATCACCGCAAACACCAGCAGCATCGCTTCGCCGAGTGTGTAGATCACTTTGGTGATCGAGACTTTGACGAAGGGCGAGGTGTCGTACGGAATCTTGTACTCCACGCCGGCCGGGAAGTAGCGCGCCAGTTCATCCATCTTCGCCCGCACCAGCGTCGCGGTGTTCAGTGCGTTCGCGCCGGGAGAGAGCTGCACGCCGACGGCGGTGGACGGCTTGCCGTTCAGGCGAGTGCCGAACTGATATTCCTGACTGCCGATCTCCACTCGCGCGACATCACCGATGCGTACCGTGGAGCCATCGCGATTGGCCTTGAGCACGATGTCGGCGAATTCCTGCGGCGTCGACAACTGGCCCTTGACGAGAATCGTCGCAGTGATTTCCTGAGTTGAAGGCGACGGTAGATCACCGATGCTACCGGCGGAAACCTGGGCGTTCTGCGCAACGATGGCCTCGTTGACATCAGCCGGCGTCAGGTTGAAGGCGATGAGCTTCTGCGGATCGATCCAGATGCGCATGGCCCGCTCGGCGCCGTACAACTGCGCCTTGCCGACGCCGTCCAGGCGCTTGATCTCGTTCATCACATTGCGCGCCAGATAATCGCTGAGCGCCACGTCATCGAGCTTGCCGTCGCTGGAAGTCAAAGTGATAAGCAAGAGGAAACCGGAAGAGACCTTCTCCACCTGCAAACCCTGCTGATTGACCGCTTGCGGCAGGCGCGACTCGACCACCTTCAGGCGGTTTTGTACATCGACCTGCGCCAGCTCCGGGTTGGTGCCCGGCTGGAACGTCGCCTTGATCGTCGCGCTGCCCAGGCTGCTTTGCGATTCGAAGTAGAGCAGGTGATCGGCACCGTTGAGTTCTTCCTCGATCAGGCTGACCACGCTCTCATCGACGGTCTGCGCCGAGGCGCCTGGGTAGACGGCATAAATTTCGATCTGCGGCGGTGCGACGTCCGGGTATTGCGCGACCGGCAACTGCGGAATGGCCAGCGCACCAGCCAACAGGATGAACAGGGCGACCACCCAGGCGAACACCGGGCGATCGATAAAGAACTGCGGCATATAAGAGCGTCCTGCTTACTGACCAGTGGTCTGGGCAAGTGGAAGAGGGGTTTCGTCGATCTGCACTGTTTCCCCGGGACGGGCGTGTTGCAGGCCTTCGATGACAATGCGGTCGCCGGGCTTCAGGCCGCCGGTGACGATCCAGCGATTGTTCTGCACCGCACCCAGTTGCACCGGTTGCTGCGCCACGCGCATCTGCTCATCAACGGTCAGCACCTGGGCAATGCCGGCACTGTCACGCTGCACCGCGCGTTGCGGCACGGTAATGCCGTTCTGAATGGTTGCCTGCTCAAGGCGTACGCGGATGAAACTGCCCGGCAGCAGGTCGAGATCCGGGTTGGGAAATTCGCTGCGCAGGATGATCTGACCAGTACCCGGATCGACGGTAATGTCGCTGAACAGCAGCTTGCCAGGCAATGGATACAGGCTGCCGTCATCCTGAATCAGTGTGGCCTTGACCTGATCCTGACCGACTTCCTGCAACTGCCCGGAACGGAATGCCCGGCGCAGTTCATTAAGTTCGCGAGTCGACTGGGTGAGGTCGGCATGGATCGGGTTGAGCTGCTGAATCAGCGCCAGCGGCGTGGTTTCGTTCTGCCCGACCAGCGCACCTTCGGTGACCAGCGCGCGGCCGATACGGCCGGAGATCGGCGCGGTGACGGTGGCATAACCGAGGTTGAGTTTCGCCCGTTCCAGCGCTGCCTTGCTGGCGGCGACATCGGCGGCAGTTTGCCGGGCAGCGGCGCGGGCGTTGTCGTAGTCCTGACCGCTGATGGCCTGGTCCTCGATCAATTGCGCATAGCGTTGTTCTTGCAGTTTCGCCTGAAAGGCGTTGGCCTCGGCTTTGCGCAGCGCGGCTTCGGCACTGTCCAGATCGGCCTTGAACGGCGCCGGGTCAATGCGGAACAGCACATCGCCTTTTTTCACGTCACTGCCTTCGCGGTAGGTGCGTTGCAAAACTACGCCGGCCACTCGCGCACGCACTTCGGCAATCCGTGGCGCGGCGATGCGGCCGCTCAGTTCGCTGCTGATCGACAGGGGCTCGGTTTTAATGGTCTCGACGCGCACCGTGGCCGGCGGCGTCTGCTCTTCGGCGTTCGAGGATGAATCACAAGCGCTCAGCGTCAGCGCCAATGCGATCAGGCCGAGCCCGGCCAGCAGTTTTCCAGACATGTACAACCCCCAATATTGAAGGCCGCATCCTACGGCCAGACGGGGAGGTTAGCGGTGAAGCTTTGTAGCTGCTGTGTGAAATTGTGTAAGGGTTTTGCTCAGTAGCGGGTGAGGGCGTATATCCTGCAGGCCTTGAAATTTATTGCGACAGTTCGATCGCTTTCGCGAGCAGGCTCGCTCCCACAGGAGATCGCATTTCAATGTGCGAGCGAATGAGCCCCGACTGTCGCCCCAGCATTTTCTGGAACACCCCATGCCCAACATCCTCCTGGTCGAAGACGACACCGCCCTCGCCGAACTGATTTCCAGCTACCTGGAGCGCAACGGTTATTCCGTCAGCGTCATCGGCCGTGGCGACCATGTGCGCGAACGGGCGCGGATCAGTCCGCCGGATCTGGTGATCCTCGATCTGATGCTGCCAGGTCTCGACGGTTTACAAGTGTGCCGCTTGCTGCGCGCCGATTCAGCGACCTTGCCGATCCTCATGCTCACAGCCCGCGATGACAGCCATGATCAAGTGCTGGGCCTGGAAATGGGCGCAGACGATTACGTCACCAAACCCTGCGAGCCACGGGTGCTGTTGGCTCGGGTGCGTACCTTGTTGCGCCGCAGCAGCCTGGGCGAGCCGTTGGCCGTCAATGACCGGATCGTCATGGGCAATCTGTGCATTGACCTGTCCGAACGCACCGTGACCTGGCGTGATCAAGCGGTTGAGCTGTCCAGCGGCGAATACAATTTGCTGGTGGTGCTGGCCCGGCACGCCGGCGAAGTGCTGAGTCGCGATCAGATTCTTCAGCGGCTGCGCGGTATTGAATTCAATGGCACTGACCGCTCGGTGGACGTGGCGATTTCCAAGCTGCGACGCAAATTCGATGATCACGCCGGCGAGGCGCGCAAGATCAAGACCGTGTGGGGCAAGGGCTATCTGTTCAGCCGCTCCGAGTGGGAATGCTGAGCTGATGTTTCGCATTCTGTTTCGCCTGTATCTGGTGACGATCGTCTCCTATAGTGCGGCGATCTATCTGGTGCCGGATCTGGTGGTCATGGCCTTCCGGGATCGCTTCGTCACCTACAACCTGGACTTTTCCCGAGGTCTGCAATCGCTGATCACCAAGCAGTTTCATGCTGCGCCGCAAGAGCAGTGGCCGGCGATTGCGGCGGAGATGGACAAGGAATTCCAGCCGCTGCACATCGTCCTGACGCCAATCGACGACCCGGTGTTCACCCCCATCGAGCAGGAACGTCTGCATCGTGGTGAAAACGTGGTGCGCATCGGCGACTGGGGCTGGCGAACGTTGGCGGTGACTCCGCTGAATGCGGACATGGCGGTGCGCATGGTCGTGCCGCCGGATCCGGTCGACGTCGACCTGCTGTACTGGAGCATCAACGTGCTGATCGGCGCGATGTTGCTCGGCTGTCTGTTGCTTTGGCTGCGTCCACACTGGCGAGATCTTGAACGGCTGAAAGGCACTGCTGAACGCTTCGGCAAAGGCCATCTGAGCGAGCGAACCAAGATCGCCCCGAGTTCGAACATCGGCAGCCTCGCCAACGTGTTCGACACCATGGCCGGCGATATCGAGAACCTGCTCAACCAGCAACGTGATCTGCTTAACGCCGTTTCCCATGAACTGCGTACGCCGTTGACGCGTCTGGATTTCGGCCTGGCATTGGCCTTGTCGGAAGACTTGCCGGCCGCCAGCCGCGAGCGCTTGCAGAGCCTGGTCGCACACATCCGTGAACTGGATGAACTGGTACTGGAATTGCTCTCCTACAGCCGCTTACAGAATCCGGCGCAATTGCCCGAGCGCATCGAGGTGTCGCTGGACGAGTTCATCGACAGCATTCTGGGCAGCGTCGACGAGGAACTGGAATCGCCGGAAATTGTGATCGACGTCCTGCTGCACGGACAGCTCGAACGCTTTGCGCTGGACCCGCGCCTTACCGCTCGGGCCATCCAGAACCTGTTGCGCAATGCCATGCGCTATTGCGAAAAGCGCATTCAGATTGGCGTGCAGGTCATTGGGGGCGGATGTGAGATCTGGGTTGACGACGATGGCATTGGCATTCCCGACGACGAGCGCGAGCGGATCTTTGAACCGTTCTATCGGCTCGACCGCAGCCGTGATCGCGCGACCGGCGGATTCGGCCTCGGTTTGGCGATCAGCCGCCGAGCGCTCGAAGCGCAGGGCGGCACTTTGACGGTTGAAAGTTCGCCGCTGGGTGGCGCGCGATTCAGGCTGTGGTTGCCGGCCACGGCCTGAACCGTATGACGGATATCAGGGCTGCGTGCCGCTGGTCTGCAGCACACATTGCTGGGTTTTACTGTCCCAGACCTGGCCTTTCGGGCACTCGGGTTTCTTGACGGCGTCGCTTTCATCGACGGCGAAAACAGCAGGGCTGGACAGGGCGGCGACCAGCAGCGGGACGGCGAACAGTGCTTGGCGGATATTCATGGTCAATCTACACTTTCATCGGCTCGGAGCGGAAGTTGTTGTTCTCCTTTGCAGTGACTGTTCAGTTCTCAGGAAGATTCAAATTTGTGCGGCTGGACCGGCGCCGTCGCGCCCGAATTGCGCCGCTCCCGGATCCCGCGAACCACCAGATACAACAACGGCCCTATTGAAACGAACACTGCCGTCAGCAGCAAATAAGGCGCTACCGATAAGACCGAGCGGCCGCGAGCCCGGGCGTCCTTGACCATCCATACCCCGGCCAGTGTCGCCAGCAGGTACAGATCGATGACTACCTGCGCGGTGTCTGGTCGTGACATGAGGCTGATGCCGAAGTCGATCAGTGACTGTTCAGCCTGGAGCATTAGCGAAACTGTGTACCCACTGAACGCGAGCAAAGCGGTGAGAGGCAGGGCGATGGGCATCATGCTTTCCTTCCTTGGTGTGATGAGCAGAATCGCCAGCCTACCGGCGCGACGCACAATTGACCATTGACTTGTCATCTGCCGGCAGGCTAATTTCCAGCCCATGACTTTCACCGTATCGCGCTGCCAGCCAAGCATTATTACCGCCATTCCTCATTTGGCGGGCTAGCTCACGACTGCAGCACCCAACCCGCCCTAGAGGCGGGTTTTTACTTTCTGTCTCCGGGGTTCTGCAAAATGTCAGGAGACGACCATGCCACACAGCACCGACCAGCAAGCCCTGCTCGAGCAGTACGTGAAAAAGATCCTGGCCGCGCCGGTGTACGACATTGCGGTGCGCACGCCGTTGCAGTCGGCGCCAGCGTTGTCGGAAGCATTGGGCAATCGGGTCCTGCTCAAGCGCGAAGATCTGCAACCGACGTTCTCTTTCAAGATCCGTGGCGCCTACAACAAACTCGTGCAACTGAGCGATGAGCAGAAAGCGCGAGGTGTGATCACTGCATCGGCGGGCAATCACGCGCAAGGTGTAGCGCTGGCGGCAAGGGAACTGGGCATCGCAGCAACCATCGTGATGCCGTCTACCACCCCTGAGCTCAAAGTGCTGGGCGTGCGCAGTCGCGGTGCTGAAGCACTGCTGCATGGCGAGAGTTTCCCGTTTGCTCTCGCTCATGCGCTGCAATTGGCCGAGCAGAGCGGAAGCACGTTCGTTTCGCCCTTCGACGACCCAGACGTAATCGCCGGCCAAGGCACCGTGGCCATGGAGATCCTGCGCCAGCATCAAGGCGCGCTGGATGCGATCTTTATCCCGGTCGGCGGCGGAGGGTTGATCGCTGGCATCGCGGCCTACGTCAAATACCTGCGTCCGGAAGTAAGGATCGTTGGCGTCGAGTCCGAACATTCGGCGTGCCTGCAAGCGGCTTTAGGTGCGGACGAGCGGGTAGTTCTGCCCAGCGTCGGCACCTTCGCCGATGGCGTGGCGGTGGCGCAGATCGGCGCGTATGGCTTCGAGGTTTGCCGCTGCTGCGTAGATGAAGTGATCACGGTCAGCAATGACGAGCTCTGCGCCGCGATCAAGAATATCTACGACGATACCCGTTCGATCACAGAGCCTTCAGGCGCGTTGGCCGTGGCGGGGATCAAGCAGTACGTGGCGCGCAGCGGCGTTCGCGCTCAGACATTCGTCGCCATCGACTCCGGGGCCAACATCAACTTCGACAGCCTGCGCCATGTCGCCGAGCGCGCCGCTGCTTGCGGCGTGCCGGCGTAACAAGCGCTCGGGTTATTCCTGCAGGGCGGTGCCGACTTTTTCCGACGCCGACCAGATGCGATAGCGCACTTCGACGTCCGACGGCGCGTACACCACGACTGGCAACTTGCTGTTGTAGCGCAACATGAAGCCATCACCGACGACCGGAACGAAAGCGCGCTTTTTCTGGCTGCCGGGCGGGCAGGCCATCATCGTGCTCATCGGGCCGATGACCTTTTCCAGGCGATAGAAGGGATAGCCCCAGCCTTGCAGATTTTTTTCATCGAGGACGCCGCCCAAGCGCTGGCGGTTGCAGTCCACTTCCAGGGTTTTGCCAGCGAGAATTTCAACCTGGAAATTCTCTTCCTGCTCTTGCTTGGGCAGATGGATGACCTGACGGGTAAACCCGGCTTCGGCTTTGGGATACGGCGCCACGTCTTCGAGCTTGGCGGCGTGGGCGAGGGTGGAAAGATTGGCGATTAACAGGCCGGTGATCGCGCCAATGCGTAAGGAATTCATGGAAGCCTCCGTGCGGGTTGAATTGCAATGGGAGACATTCTTGCCGTCATGGTCTTCGAAAGCAAATTCAAGCCGGAGATTGCAGATTGCAGTGGACCGGCGGTCGGTTCATGCATTTTGCAAATAGCAGGATACTGGCCATCTTTCCAAGTGCTTGATTTTGAAGGGCGCCAAACGAACCGATCAAAGGCACGTTTTATGCGTTCTTCCGGTGAGGCGCACCGGATTTGGGCGCCTACACTCCAATGGGCATTTCGCAGTACCACCATTTGCCGCACCAAGGAAACAGCGGGGGCACACCCGTGAAGGCGCAGCAAAGGGTCAGCGTGAATACTTGATTGGCAATCGCACAGAAAGGAGAGGGTTCGCCATGTTTTTATCTGCCTTGGAATTACGCAATATCATTGAAAGCAGCTTCCTGCCGAAACGCTGCCAGTGCACGCTGTCACCCGACTTGTCGATGTCCGTCAAAGTATTTGGCGACCATCGGACCGACCAGGCCGATCTCTACGTCAGTGGAATCGACGCCAGCCGCCTGAACAGCTGCCGTGAAATCAACAACCTGGTCGCTGGCCTGCGTTCCGACCTCGCGCAACAAACCACGACACATCAAACCAGCGCTCGTTCTCGAGCCGTTTAACCCACCGTTTCACCCAGTTCGACCGTCACGCGCCGGGCCTGCACGAAACCCAGGCCCAGCGCGAACTCGACCAGCACCGCGAGCAAAATCCCGGGGCCGGCATGACCATTGAGCCATTCGCCAAAACCCAACCCCGCCAAACCGAAACAGCCGACGATAAAACCATTGCTCAGTGCACTGCGTGCCGCTGACGGCGGAGCATTGCGCAGCAAATAAAACATCACCCCCAACGCCGCAAACAGCACCGCGCTGCGCCTTGCGACTACGCCGGTGCCTTCCGAATAGCCAATACTCCAGATCGCCAGCAACACCTCCGGAAAAAATCCCCAGACCAGCGCCAGTAAAAAACACAGGATGGAAGTGAAGCTCGACAACGTGCGGAACGACAACTGCATGGCCAGTCCTTGCGGCAGTAGGGAAGGCCCCGAGCATACCCGCCGAAACCACCCCACGCCTATGGCGAACCGGAAAATCAGAAGCGTCTGTCAGTTCTGCTGACGGCATGCGTCTGATAATTTCCTGTAACTGATTTGTGCGGGCTTGCCGGTGTTGTCGATATATTTCATGTCGGCGGTGATGACTTTGCATTCCAGGGTCGGCGGCTCGGTTAGCGAAAGCACCTTCGCCACGTGTAGTGGCATGCCGTATTGGTAGGGCAAGGCATCGGAAGTGGCGGAGGTATCAGTGGCTTGGGCCAACCCGGCGAAAGCGGCGCAGGCGAGGGTGGCGGAGAGCAGGAAGGGACGGATGTTCATGAGAAGACTCCAGCGTAACGGATAGGCGCCCGGCACGAAGCCTGACGACCCTGCTGCAGTCGATTTCAGCGAGATGCCTGAGCAGAACAGTACTGTAGAGTCTTTGATTTGAGAATTAAGGGAGGGTTAATTGGACTAATTAGGCTGAATAGATCGGGGATCATACGGCAAGCACATTTAACCAAAGATATTTGCATTGAAGCGATTGCCGATCAGCCATAACCAGGAGCGATGATCCTGATCATGGCTCTCAAGTAGTACGCGTCCTAACTCATTATTGATTAAAGTGAATTAACGACTCAGTTTTTCAGGAAAAAAAGACAGCGGAGGATGTGTAGCGGCCCATTTCTTTGTTTGCTCGCGCGCTTCGGAAATTTGTGCGGGTGTCAACTTGGCTGCAATGAGAGGGAGTTTGTATTCAACATTTTCTTGCATTCCACCCCCGCCGTTCAGAATACTTAAGGATGAAACTAGTGAATAGCCTTTAACGGGGTCATATGGAAATCCATATGTGTCGGGCTCATGAGCAAGATATGAGCCATATCCATACACTGATTCCGCATAACCTGCTATTGCTGCTTGCTCATTCCAGTGGCGAAATCCCTCTATATCGCCGCGCTCATACAATATCGCAGCGTATTCCATCATTGACTTTGGGTAGCCGCCTTCAGCAGATAGCTTAAACCACTTTTCAACTGCTTCGCTTCGTTTCCAAGGCATGAGAAAACCATCACCTTGTTTGAGGGATACCGCCATCCAGTATTGCGCAAATGCATTTCCCGCAGAGGCGGATTTTTCCAACCACGCATCATCTAGCGTGATTTCATACATTATGCACATTGCCTCCGCATCACCAGCCTCGGCTTTTTCTTGAGCTATTTTTTTTGCCTGATTTAACCATTCTATTGGTTGCTTGTGAGAAGGAGGGCAGTCGTTGGATATTTTACATATATCATGCTCAATGCGGCCCAATTGGATCATGGCATAGAGATCGCTCTGGTCTGCTGACGCTTCATACCATTTCTTGGCCTCCTCGTTCATGTAATGATTTTTCTTACGAAGAACTTCTCCTAAATAATATTGAGCTTCGTGGTCTCCCGCTTCTGCCGCTGTTGTTAAAAACGGGATTGCAGAAGTCGCTCTGTATTGATTGTATAGCTCAATGCCCTTGATTTTTGCCCGAGATTGTTCGTTCGTAAGCGCGAATGACTGGGTCGACGCTAGCGTTAATAAAATAAGCGTAGTGGGGATCACCTTCATCAGTGTAAGTGCTGAGTTGTTTCTCGATTGCAGTTGTTTCGCTGGTATATCGGTCTTTGCAAAACTTTTGAAAACGATACGGCGGAGCGCGATCGACAAGGCTGTCGATTGTTCTAATTCGGGAAGATTAGCCTCGTACCGGTTATTTCTTGCATTCTGCTTCATTACTAATTAAAAACCTAATTTCCTTGGAAAGAAAGAAAGGGGCGGGTGGGTGGCCTTCCACTCAATTGCATATTTTTCCGCTTCCTCAATCTGGTTCGATGTCATTTTTGCAGCAATTTTAGGAAGCTTCCCTTCCACATAGACTTGAACGTTTCCACCGCCATCCAATTCTTTAAGCAAAGAGACCAGTGCGTAGCCCTTGATCAAATCGACGGGGTAGCCAACTTTGTCGGGCGTGTGGGAAAGATATGCACCATAGGTTGCGACGGCATTTTGATAACCGGTTTTCGCCGCTTCTTCCCACCAATGCCGAACACCTGCCAGATCATTTCGCTGGGAAAGAATCGAAATATATTCGATCATTGCAGGAGGGTAACCTCCTTCCGAAGCAGCCTTTAGCAACTCCTCCTCGGCACTCTTTCTTTTCCAAGGTAGCAAAAATGTGCCTTCCCCCTCGGCGTAACGATTAGCGAGCAACCACTGTGACGGCGCATATCCAGCCGCTGCTGATTTCTGCAACCAATCCAACTCTGCAGTCGCGTTGTAAAGCACAGCCATCGCTTCGCCGTCGCCACCCAAAGCGCGAGGCGTAGCAGTTTTTATCAATAAATCTAGCCAGTCACTTGGTTTTTTACTACTAGCAGGACATTGGTTGACAACCGAGCACAGGTCTTCCGATACGGTGGCGAGTTTAAACATCGCATAATAATCACCCTGTGATGCTGATGCCTCGTACCATTTTTGCGCTTCGACAGTCATTCCTTGTTTTTTTTGACGAAGCTCGTCAGCTAAATAGAATTGTGCTTCCGCATCGCCCGCTTCGGCTGCTATGCGAAGTTCCAGTTCTGCTGGTTTGTATTGATTGAAAAGCATTATCCCACGAGTTTTTGCGGCCTGCTGAGTTGGTGTAAGCTCGGCAAGTACATTGTTTGATAAGAGGGTTGCAATTGCGGTTGCTATATATATAAGTGTGCGCAACATTTTTTTATCCCTTGATGTATTTAGCTGGAGGGACATATTTTGCTTTTCCGCCAGGAACAAAAGTTTGTCCGTAGTATCGGGTTCTGTGACAAAAGCCATCTAGGTTCGCGCCTAAAAGGTTCACGTGCGCTTTATACCGGGCACGCATTTCGTCGTTCGCATCGTCGTGCAGTCGCAGAATTGCTTCTGACATGAAATTGTCCATATGCAGTCGATTCTCGCAATATAGCTGTTCTGCTTCGTCTGCGGCTTTGGTTCCGAACCGATTCATGCTCATGCATGCTTCTTCAAATTGTGCTTGGGCAAGGGTTATTGTTCCTTGCTTTTCCGCTTGGCGGACAATCAATCCTAGTATGCGCTCAACAGCCTGCTGCTGAAGCAGACGACACTGGACCCACCTTCACATACTGCGTGACGCCCACAATCAGGTGATCATCCGTGCGTATTTCACTGATGGGTTCCAGATTGGGAATCCGTTGTTCTTCAACCTTGGACTCACTCAATAAATTGGCTTCAACGGTGTCGTGGCGTTCGTTGCCGACGCGGATTTTCTGGTTGTGTTCGATGTTTTCCTCCCCGTCGCGCTGGGCGTGGATCGCATAACTAAGCCGCCAGGCCGTTTACCGCGAGAGCTATTTATTTCCGTCGCGAATTCTGTTTTTTTGGCATTCGTCCTCCGCAATATCCGTCAATAGAATGGAATCCAAATCAAAAGATTCATTCTCAGACCTTGAGTCTCATGCTTTTAGGTCGATGCACCTGAAGAGTCTGCGGGCGTTTTTCGCATCATCTGTTCCATAAAGTCGGGGGCCATCCCTTTTGTTTTATTTAGGTCAGGAATGTCAAATTCTCTGACTAAAAAATACTTGGTCGAGCTTGGTGATTGTGACATTTGGCTTACCATGAATTTGTCATTTACATAGAATTCCAGCAGGTCCTCAATATCGAAGCTGAGACTCTTCGACTCCTTCACAAACCATTCGTCCAGCAATGCTTTTTCTGCTTTAGTTGCGAGTCCGATGCTCAGGCGTTTGGCTTCCCTATCAACGTCCTCTAACCAGCCAAGCTCGCTGCGAAGTACATCTTTACTTTTGCGAGTTTGTTCCAGAGCCGCGTCGCGCTTACTAGCTTGAACTTCTGTTTCACTGCCCATTCCCAGCAAGCGTTTTAATGTTCCGGAGTCACCCAATAATGGGCGTTTCAAGCGATCTTCTTGTTCGCTATAAGCACGGTGTTGTCCACTATACAATTCCCAAAGTCCACGAAGTCTTTGGATGTATAAGCGGCGATGAGCTAGAAAAGCGTCGGCAGACACTTTTTTATTGCCAGCTAGGCTCGTGTATCGTTTGCTCGCCTCAATAGCGCCGGTGCCATTGATGTGATCATGAAATTCGAAGAAGCTAGCCACGTATCTATCTTTTTCTTGAAGTTTCGCCATAGAGGGGAAGGGGACTCCAGCACTATAGGCGGCACGATACATTTCGTGCAAAGCCACCATGTGCAGCTCTCGGCTGTGCGAGGCACTTTTTTTCGCCAATCCGCCCCCTACGTCAGAGCTCGTGCCCGGAACCAACCGTTCTTCCCATCGGGGGTAAGCGATCCGGTGCCGATTAGACGTGCACGCCTGTCACCTCTACACTCATGAGCAGCAACTAGGTGAAGTGCCGACTTGACTGGACCTGGCAAGCACTCTCCATCATCCACTGAATTGGAAATTGGCAGTAAAAAATCTCGAACCACCGATGCTTCCATGCTTCGATCTACCGCATCGAACAGCCCAGCGAAAACCACTTCCAGCTTTGCACCTTTGTAGACGGTAGTACCAGGGTCGCACGCCTCAAATAATTTATGAGCGAAGGCTCGCGCAAGCGTAGCGCCATAATCGAAACCGAACACCGATACTGAAATTTTTTTGATCGAGATCGAGTTCGATTTTTTGACGTCCTCTACAAGCTTTTCAAAACGATTACTTGCGGCCTCTAGGCGAGTGTCTACACCAGTTTTAAGTAAACTGAAAACTATTTCTTGGTCACGGACGGGAGAAATACCTTCGACCGAAGCCTTGGCTGCTGTAGTAGCAATAGCGGAAATAAGATTCCTGGGTTTTAGGTTGTTTGTAAAGTTGTCCCACCAGTTTTTCCCGGCTAATACGTCTTTGCCTACGTCAACAACAGCTTCCGTGGAATTATCTTTCGGTAGTTTGGAAACGTCGTCTTTGATTTTGCTGATTGCGCCGTTGAGGTTGGCTGCGCTAGTAGTCGAGTTCGTGCCTAAGGTAGCGTCAAACGATGTGGCAAGCCCAGATATATAGAATTTATGATGCTGACTGGCCGGATCGGATGGTGCAGAGTTCTCCTCGTGTGGATACGCGAGAAAAAGGCTGCCAATATTGGTAACTCTTTCTTCCTTTAAGTCGTCTTCTAGGTTTCTACTAACTCCATCGAAAAAAAATCCAACATGTAATGTTGCTTCACATGGTAGCGTTGAACTCTTTTTTAATCCTGTGGACGAACTTAAGCGCGAGCTAATGGCTTGTGCATCGCATAAGTTTTTTGGTTCGCTCATGGATGACTCCCTTGTCCATTGGTTTCTTTAGTCTTATTTTCGCGGAATGAGTTTTTATCAAGCGTAGTTGCAGACCACGTGAGCTCTATTTTATTACCGGGAAGAAAGTAAACATGCAGCGTGTCGTCCCCAGCCTTGCGCTTTGGCATAGGCATTAGTTCTTCATGTCTTTCTATTTTCATTCCTTGATCCTCCTGAGCTTTCGACATGCTCAGGATCCAAACTACCTTCGCAGTGTCGCCGGACATCTTCCAGCAACAGGTCACGCCACCATTTCCTCCCCAGTTGTCATTTACCCAAAAGCTACCTATTGGTCTGTTCATATAATTGTGGGAGGTGAGAGCAGCGCCGGATATTCGGGTTTTGGTGTAAATATAAAATCCCACGAAAAATACCGCGAGAATCAGAATTACGATCGCTGAAGATCGGCGTTTCCATCGTCGTTCATTCGAGCTATTCATGGTCAGCGACATCAATGTTTCCCGTGTCATTTTACAAAGCGATGTTATATAGAAATTGAAGGTTCAGTCAGACAGCTGCTGTATAACGATTCCAAGCGGCAGTTTTTCTCTAAATGTTCGCTCCTTAGCTTGAGTCCACATCGGCCAGTTCTCTGGAAACTTAGGGTTCATCAACCGCAGGGTGGCAAATAGAGTGACGTCTTCCGCGTCCGTTAAACCTTCACTGCGGCCAGCGTCCAGCGCTTCTTTCACTTGTTTCAAACGGGCGCCGTGACAGGTGCTGGCAAACACTTCAGGCGCTTCTTTTTCCAGTTCAGTGGTGAGGCTGTAGGGTAGAGGATCGATCTCCATGTCCGTCCACAGCTTTCCGTCAAGAAAGATAGGCTCGTATCTTCCGGGCTTTTCAAGGTTGAGTCCCTTCAGACAGTGCCATTGATCTTCTTCTGCTGGCACCCACCACTCCTGCAGCGGTCCAAACAGCCACGCATGCCAAGACAGATCATCGCGTGCGTGCAGCATTGGCACGACTTCTGGCGCGTAGCTACGGATCATCAAGACTTCGCCTGCTTCATTCTTTGCCAGCAACGCATCACTAAGGTGAGCGGCGAGCTTGTCGGTTGAGCAGTTGGTACGAATCCAACTGGCCATTGCGGTGCAGCCGGTGAAGTGTTCGTGAGCGAGAAAGGCTTCGAAATCCATGTGGCTAACGTCGACCAGCCACGGGCCGTAGTTGCGCAGTTCGGCGAATTCCGGTTGCACCATCAACGGCCGTCGTGACGGGTCAGCTCTGACGAACTGCAATCGAGAGGGTTCTGGCAACAGGCCGATCTCAACGATCGCGAATATCGACTGAGCGTTCTTTTGCGCTTCGCCCCATGCTTTCGCTGCGTCACTCTTTGTCATCAATTGGCCCCCGATTGCAGGGCGAGTTTTTCACGCATGGCTTTTTTCAGGCATTCGACGCAGATGCCGGTAGGTGCTTTGAGTTTCGGCGTCACGGCGAGGGACTCCGCCTGCATCATCTGGTTAGCGCGGGTTTGCATCAGGCGTCCGGCGTTATCAAAGGCTGCGAGTCCCGGAATGAATGGGGCGAGGATCTGAATGCCGGTACCGGCTCCCGGACCACCACCCGAATTCACCTTCACTTCCGTGCCGCTAATCGTGACACCACCCGCATCAACCTTCACAAAACTCCCGCCAGCCTTGGCCGTGAGCTCCATGCCACCCTCAATCACCACTTTCTCACCAGCGTGATAGTGAATCTCGGTTCCAGCCTCGACAAACTGCGCCGTGCCGACCTTCACATGCTGCGTCACACCCACCGTCAGGTGATCATCCGCGCGCATTTCGCTGATGCGGTCCAGATGGGTGATCCGGTGCTCTTCGACCTTGAACTCGCTCAACACATTCGCTTCAACGGTGTCGTGGCGTTCGTTGCCGACGCGGATTTTCTGGTCGTGTTCGATGTTTTCGTCCCAGTCGCGCTGGGCGTGGATGTAGATCTGTTCGGCGCCTTTTTTGTCTTCGATGCGGAATTCGTTGTAGCCCTTGCCGCCCGGGGAGCTGAGGGTTTTGAAGGTGCTGCGGGTCTTGTTGGCGGGCAGGTCGTAGGGGACGACGTTTTCCTTGTGGTACAGGCAGCCGGTGACGAGGGGCTGGTCGGGGTCGCCTTCGAGGAAGGTGACGAGGACTTCCATGCCGATGCGCGGGATGGCGATGCCGCCGTAGGCGCTGCCTGCCCAGCCGCTGGCGACGCGCATCCAGCAGGTGGTTTTGTCGTCGGACTGGCCGTCGCGGTCCCAGTGGAATTGCACCTTGATGCGGCCGTACTGGTCGCAGTGGATCTCTTCACCGGCAGGACCCGTAACGACGGCGGTCTGGCTGCCGAGGACTTTCGGTTTCGGGTGTTCGAGGGCAGGGCGGTAGTGCGCGTGCCATGGGGTGGCGAGGAAGCTGTTGCGGTAGCCCTGGTGGAAATCGCTTTTGTTGTCGGTGACGTCGCTGGTGACGTTTTCGCCGAGCACTTGCGGCTGTTTGCCTTCGTGGAAGACTTCCAGCAGCAGCCAGAGGTCGTTCCACTCGGCGCGCGGGTGTTCGGCGAGCGTGAGGAAATGGCCGCTGGTCAGCGTCGGTTCATCACCTTTGCCTTCGGCGAGTTTGTAGTCACTGCGATGGCGTTCGAGGGCGCGGGTTGAGAGGAACTTGCCGCGCTCGCGAGTCGTGAAGCGGCCGGGGTAGTCGTAGTCTTCCAGGTCCGGGGCGAATTCGGATTTGACCGCGCCTTCGGGCAGCAGCTTGGGTTTTTCGAAATCGTAGTCGCGGCGGCTGACGCGGGTGGTGCGAGTTTCCAACCGCAGGTTGAAGCGCTTGATCACCGGTTTCTCCGCAGCCATGCCGGAGTCCTGCTGGTAGCTGACCGGCTTCAGTTTGCGGAACACCGTCTGATCGTCGCCGAACACCAGTTTGTGGCCGCTGCTGCTGTGCTGGAAGTGGAAGTGGATGCCTTCCTCTTCGCACAGGCGCTGGATGAAATGCAGGTCGGACTCGTCGTATTGCACGCAATATTCGCGTTCCGGGTACTCGGCGTTGAGCTGGAAGCTGTAGGCGTCAGAGAGAATGCCGCGATCTTCCAGCACCTGGGCGATGATTTTCGGCACCGTCAGTTGCTGGAAGATCTGCTGATCATGGTTTGTACTGTTTTTTTCAAAACTTAGAAGCCAAATTCAGGTGCAAAATAGGAAAGAGGGGGGTGGGAAGATTTCCAGTCCTGAGCAATTTTTTTTGCTTTTTTGATTTCGTCGCTCGACATGCTGCTAGCTAGGATCGAAGTCTGCTTTTGTGCTAAGTCACCAGGGCTGCTGTCTCCCAGTTCAGAAAGCAGACTGAATAGGGCGTAAGATTTTGCCTTGTCCAGCACTATTTCATATTTTTTGCTGTGATCCTCAGAAGATAGAGCTGCCGCGTACTCAAATACAGCGTCTACATATCCAGTTTCTGCGGAACTTATCAGCGCATTTTTAGCTGCTTCCGCGCTCCCTTCTTTCGCTAACTCTAAGGCCCATTCGAGCATGGCTGGCGGATATCCTGCATCAGACGAAGCCTTCGCCCATTTCATAACAGCTTGTTGGCGTTGAGAAGGAAGTAAAAACCATCCCTCACCCTCCTCAAAACGATGCGCAAGAAGATTTTGCGCGAGAGGATCGCCGGCTTCTGCAGATTTTTTAAGCCACTCAATTTCTGCTGTGGCGTTGTACATCATGAGTAGGCACTTTTTTTGACCGGAGTCCGCGCATTCCTTTGTTATTTTACGCGCAGTATTTATCCAATACGTTTCATCTTGCTTGCATTCCTCAGTGAGGGTGCAAAGCTCTCTGTTCTCACTGAGCCTTAACATTGCATATACGTGACCTTTGGCCGCAGCCTCCTCGTACCAATGCTGCGCTTCCTTCGTCATAAACATTTTTTGGTGGCGTAGGGTTTCTGCCAAAAAATACTGCGATTCAGTATCACCCGCTTCGGCTGAAATCTTCAGATATGGTTCTAATTTAAACCATTGATTTTGATTGTAAAGTTCGATGCCTTTGCGTTTGGCTTGCGACTGCTCTTGTGTGAGTGCGCCGAACGAAAGCCCAGGTATTAATGTAAAAAAAAGCAAAGCTGCGGTTAAGGGCTTCATTTTTGTCCTGAGTAAACTGTAGTGGTTTTATTGTAAGCGTCTGAGATAAAGCCGAGCGGACTGGTCTCAACTTGAGTGCTGCACAGATGATTTATGTGTTGGCCCAAGATGGAAATGTTGTTTCTATACTCTGAGCGCCGGAATTCAATAGCTGTTCTTTCAGCGCCTAATTTTCCTGTTTGCTCTTCCATAAACTTATTCAGGCGATAAAGATTTTTGCAAAAATCAAGTTTTGGTTCCTCGGACGTTACTCCGTGCGGGTTCATACGTGAAACCGCCTCCTCAAACTGCCGTTGAGCTTCATTTGGCTGGGTTTTATTGAAGGCTTGTTTGACTGGGGACTGAGCGATCCACTCGATGCAAAATCCGATAGCCTGTTGTTGATACACAATTGCCTGAGTTGAATCGAAGCTCTTAGCGGTTGCAGTTTCAGAGGAGTCTGCTGCCTTAAATGGCCGCGGCGAGCTACAAAGTGTGTGAAGAAGTGGGCCAATTGCTTCAGGCTGGAGGCCCGCAAACCACTCTTTATAGCCCATTTTGTCTGGAAAACTGGCAATGCTATAGCCGATCAGGCTTGCCCGATTTCCATTTGTCATAGAGTCGTAAAGCTGATTGACTCTTGCTTCAGTCTGCGCGGCATAGAAAGCGATATCCCCCATCGTGACGATGCCCAGAAACGATAACTTGCTTAAGTAGCTAAATGCACTTTCATCAATCCATTCTAGTCGGTGCATGTCATTTTCAATAAGCGCGGTTCTGATCATTCTCAACCAATCGCTTACACTTTTAGCGTCAATTTCAAAACTAACAGAACCTGATGCACCTAATCCAAAAAATAACGAGGCCTTAGCGTTCAATCTCAAACGACCATCTTTCATACTTATTGAGAAAGCACCATGCAACGAGGCTCCAGCGCCGCCAGCTACGCTAACTTCGAGTTTTGCGAGTGTATTCCAGGCATTTGTACGTGCGTAACCTGGAACTGGAGGCGCCGGGCGGATATTAGTAGGGGGCTTCCATTTTAATTGTCCGGTTATTTGGCAGCCGACTTGAGCTCCAAAAAAAAGTTTTACATCTGGCTCGGTTTCTTTAGGCTTCGCGGGGTCTACACTTGCGTCTTTCACTGTTTCTGTAGTTTTTTCGATGGCGTCATCGGATCCGCTAATTCCCAGTTTGCCATGCTCGGAACTGACCTTCAGGTCTCGAGCAAGAATCAAACTGGCGCCAACAAAGCCCCATGCTTTGGCGTTTATTTCTAGATAATATTCGCCAAGTTCTAAAACCTTTGGTTCGCCCTTGTAAGAGATATAGTCAAGGGTTATTGGCTTTATATTTGCGGGGTCAGGGAGTTTTAGGTCGAGTATATCTACTTCACCACGAGCTAGAGAAACTTCCATTCCGAGTTCTATGCCGGCTAGCTTCTTGTCCTTAAGCTTCGGGCCGCTGACTTCTGCTCTACCATGTATCGCGGGTACTATTCCCACGCCCAGCATTCTTACAAACATTGCAGGATAGCTATTATCGAACAGGGCCAGTTGGCGCAATGTATCATCTTCGAAAATCATCGCTTGCAAATTTTCTCCCCACGGTTTTTGGCTCGAGGGGGATTGGATGCTTTTGACTTTGAAGTGTTCCTGGTCAAGGAATTTGAAAAGTTTTTCAGGCTGAAATAAGCCTTTTTCAAACCATTCAGTGTTGATTTCTAATGATTTACATCCCTTTTCTACCAGATAGCTGGTGAAAGCTGCATCTTCATCTGCTTTCGCAATACCTTTAATTTTGGTGTTTTTTAATAATTCATACATTCCCTTATTCGCATATGAGCGTAAATCCATCAGGCTGAAGTGAGAAAGTGGTTTATTAGAAGAGGCCATACTGACCTCCCGAAGCGGAATACTAGCTTTGACTAGTGAGTCAACTGGCTTAGGTGTGTATGCTTTCGGATCCCAGAGCAGCAATCTGTAAGGCTTTACAGTAATTAAGTTTTTTTCTGCCTGCTGCCGCATCAATCGAGACTTTTCTTGGGTTTCTAGATACTTATTTTGGTTCTTAATAAATACCGACGAAGGAGGTGTTGCCCTATCTCCGGTAGCGGCGCACCACTTGTCGAACTCAGTAATAATACTCTTGGCTGTAGAGTCTAACTCTTTGTCCAGTTGCATGTAGTCATGAAAGCACAATGTTCCTGCGCGTTGGCTTTCAGGGTTGAGCGCGAATTCTGGAGTGGCGATCCCTAGATCCGCTAAGTCGAGAATGACTTTTGTATATTCTGCGAGAACGCTTTCTAAGTGTTCAATTCGCTTAGTGATATCTTCCTTTAATAAGCCATCGACTTTTTTCTCTTTTTCTGTACGTTCGAGAAGTTTTTCATAATGAGTAAGCAATTCCCAGATGGGCGCTTCACGCTTTAGGAAAAAGTCATTTTCTGTGAATGCTTTCTTTTTTGAGGCTTCCCGGTATTTGCAGTAGATACCTATAAGTCCACTGATTTTTATTTCGCGCGGGCTGTATAAGCGACCATTTTCCTCGATGTATCCTTTCGCTAATGCTTCTTTTCGTCCTTTCTCTTCAAGTTGCTTTCGTTCCTCTGCAAGAGAAAGAATATCGCTGCGAAGAGATTCGTTTGCAGAGTTTTCTGCTTCATAAATATCAATGCGGCGACGAGTTGCATCGCTTTGCGCGCTAGCCGATTCTAATGTTTTTTTGTTGGAGGTTTCAATCTTAGTAATTCGGTCGTCAAGTTCATCGAAACGTAACTTGTCTTCATCTCTCAGGAAGGAAGAAAGTGCTGGTGAAGCGAAACATGCCATTAAGCCTGCTTTGTCAAGTTGCTGCATTCTCTCAAGGCGATCCGTAACAGCTACGCGCTTTGACATTAGTGCAGCGCTTTCATCCAGTTGTTCTGTTACCTCTTTGGTGATAAGCCAGAACTTCCTTTGTGCTGTAACATAAATAATGTCTTCATATTCTTTAGAGCATCCGGTACCAATCCTTTCTCCAAATTTTTCAGCACTTTTTGCTTTTACATCTGTTTCCGGCTCTAATGCCACCGGTGGCTGCTTAGGTTGTTCGGTTGAAACCGTCATGGCTGTCATCCCTTAGCCAGTGATTCGAGTAATGAAATCTTCTCGTGCGCCTTTATTTTTCTATCCAAGATCTCTTTTACTTCAGGCATGAGAGTGAATTCAGGATTATTAAAAATCTGTGGAAGCAACGACTGTAGGTGAGCGCCTTGGTTGATTCCCGATTTAACTAATTCGTCAAACTGTTTGATAGCTTTTGAAAGGTCCTGGTCAGTTGCGTCCAGATTTTGATTAAAAGCCTGCTCGTAAATCCAATAATGCCAGTGTAGCGTTTCGCTCATCTCAAAAAATATATCTGGAATATCTAAGGGTGAATCCGGCACTAGAGGGCTTGCTTGGATCTTGGGGTTGTCCCAGCGCCCCCATTTAAATTCATTGGTGGTGCTGCTTGGTAAAAGAGTCCAAACATGTTTGATTGGTCCGTATAACTTTGATTTGAAAGTATCGTTTAAAGAGCGGTGTAGGCATGACCAATTTATAGGGTCGTAATATCTAGAATATACTAAGCCATGGGGGCGGCAAGTTTTTGTAAAAAGATACTGCAGGTGTTCACGAATGGGTAAGTCGGCAGCCAACAAAATGCCGCAGCGGTCTGACTGAAGTTTTAGTCTTACATTGTCGGGCAATAGGCCTTCCTTCAACTTCACGAGAATTGGGCTTGCATTTCCTAAATGGCCGTGTGGTGAGCCGGCGAGAAGTGAGCTTACTTCTACATCACTTTGCTTGTATATCTCTTGTAGAATTTCTGGAGATCGTACCCGATCAGCTAACAACCATAGAGTCGTGCCGGACTGTACTCTGGGATGATCTGTAGGCGCTAGTTCCTCAGACGGCTTCAACACTAAATGCATGTACAGTCCTCCCGTGTGCAGATCCCATTGGACTGCTTGCCGCATACAGGAATAACCTGCGCTCCTGCTACGCTTGCTTGTTTGAAGTTAATTAACGCCGTCAATGGTATTTTTGGTACGGGCGATATAGGAACGCCAAAAGGCAAGTTAGGTGGCAGGATTCCAATCCCAGTTCCTACACCCGACGCACCACCGGTATTAATCTTCACCTCAGCCCCGCTGATGGTCACACCACCCGCATCAACCTTCACAAAACTCCCACCAGCCTTGGCGGTCAGCTCCATGCCACCCTCAACCACCACCTTGTCACCCGCGTGATAGTGAATCTCCGTCCCGGCCTCAACAAACTGCCCAGTCCCCACCTTCACATGCTGCGTCACACCCACCGTCAGGTGATCATCTGCGCGCATCTCACTGATGCGGTCCAGATGGGTGATCCGGTGTTCTTCGACCTTGAACTCGCTCAGCACATTGGCTTCAACGGTGTCGTGGCGTTCGTTGCCGACGCGGATTCTCTGGTCGTGTTCGATGTTTTCGTCCCAGTCGCGCTGGGCGTGGATGTAGATCTGTTCGGCGCCTTTCTTGTCTTCGATGCGGAATTCGTTGTAGCCCTTGCCGCCCGGGGAGCTGAGGGTTTTGAAGGTGCTGCGGGTCTTGTTGGCCGGCAGGTCGTAGGGGACGACGTTTTCCTTGTGGTACAGGCAGCCGGTGACGAGGGGCTGGTCGGGGTCGCCTTCGAGGAAGGTGACGAGGACTTCCATGCCGATGCGCGGGATGGCGATGCCGCCGTAGGCGCTGCCTGCCCAGCCGCTGGCGACGCGCATCCAGCAGGTGGTTTTGTCGTCGGACTGGCCGTCGCGGTCCCAGTGGAATTGCACTTTGATGCGGCCGTACTGGTCGCAGTGGATTTCTTCACCGGCAGGACCCGTGACGACGGCGGTCTGGCTGCCGAGGACTTTCGGTTTCGGGTGTTCGAGGGCAGGGCGGTAGTGCGCGTCCCACGGGGTGGCGAGGAAGCTGTTGCGGTAGCCCTGGTGGAAATCGCTCTTGTTGTCGGTGACGTCGCTGGTGACGTTTTCGCCGAGCACTTGCGGTTGTTTGCCTTCGTGGAAGACTTCCAGCAGCAGCCACAGATCGTTCCACTCGGCGCGCGGGTGTTCGGCGAGCGTGAGGAAATGGCCGCTGGTGAGGGTAGGATCATCACCTTTGCCTTCGGCGAGTTTGTAGTCGCTGCGATGGCGTTCGAGGGCGCGGGTCGAGAGGAACTTGCCGCGCTCGCGAGTCGTGAAGCGGCCGGGGTAGTCGTAGTCTTCCAGGTCCGGGGCGAATTCGGATTTGACCGCGCCTTCGGGCAGCAGCTTGGGTTTTTCGAAATCGTAGTCGCGACGGCTGACGCGGGTGGTGCGAGTTTCCAACCGCAGGTTGAAGCGCTTGATCACCGGTTTCTCCGCAGCCATGCCGGAGTCCTGCTGGTAGCTGACCGGCTTCAGTTTGCGGAACACGGTCTGGTCGTCGCCGAACACCAGTTTGTGGCCGCTGCTGCTGTGCTGGAAGTGGAAGTGGATGCCTTCCTCTTCGCACAGGCGCTGGATGAAATGCAGGTCGGACTCGTCGTATTGCACGCAATACTCGCGTTCCGGGTACTCGGCGCCGAGCTGGAAGCTGTAGGCGTCGGAGAGAATGCCGCGATCTTCCAGCACCTGGGCGATGATTTTCGGCACCGTCAGTTGCTGGAAGATCTGCTGATCATGGTTGTGCTGCAGATAGGCCAGTTGCGGCATCAGGCTGATGCTGTAGCGGGTCAGGGTCTTGCCGGAGTCGCCCTGCTCGATGCGATAGACCTGGCCGTGAATCTTGCCTTCGCCGGTGGCGCCGAACGTCAGGCAGGCGCGCTTGTGCAGCAGCTCTTCGAGCTTCAGGTCGGGGCGGGCGCTGACCAGTTCGAGGTCGAAACGGAACGGTTCATTGAGGGCTTCGCGACCGGTGAAGCTGAGGACTTGCAGGTCGGCGTTGGCGTCTTCGATCGAGAGGGTGATGTGGGTTGCATTGGCGTCCAGCATGCCTTGAATTCCGTCCGTTGAATAAGCAGGTGATGGATGTTGCAGGATTAGACGGCCTCATTCAAGGCGCAAATGGCGTAGGTGTGGGGCCTTGATGCCATAGGGAAAACCCTTAGGAGGGCGGTTTGGGTCAGTGAAATCGGGCCTTTCATAGACTTTGATGGTGTTTGAGAGATTGCCATCGCGGGCAAGCCCGCTCCCACAGGTTTCTCGGGTGTAGACAAAATCGGCGTTCACTAAGGTCCTGTGGGAGCGAGCCTGCTCGCGAAGGGCTTCTACAACCAATGCCAGAACCGGCTCCAGAACCCGCGATTGAGGTCTTCCTTGCAGCCGGCATATTGCTGCGCATACAGATCCGAACGGTTCTGCACCTTGCGCGCGGTCGGCGGTAGCCAGGTTTTGCTCGCGTAGGTCTTGTTGCGAAAGCCGCCCCAACCTTCGTGGTAGTTCAGGTACTGGTTATAGGCGTCGTATTTGTACACGCCGTTGATCGAGGTGGTCTTGTCCATGTACCAGCCGACGAAGTCGATGGCGTCGTCGAAGTCTTCGCGATCGGCCCAGTTGCGGCCGGTGCTTTTCTGGTAGTCGGCCCAGACTTCATCCTTGGCTTGCGCATAGCCGGAAGCGGTGGAGATGCGGCCCCACGGAATTACCCAGAGCAGGTATTTGCGTGGTGTCTTGGCGTCGTAGCGGTAGCCGGATTCCTGATACATGATCGCGAAAGGCACCTGGATCGGCACGCCCCAGCGTTTCTGGGTGACTTGCGCAGCGTCGTACCAGTCGCTTTTCTCGCGGAAGATTGCGCAGATGTCCTCCGGCGAGCGGGGCGGCGAGGTGCCGCAACCGCTCAGCAGGGTGGCCAGGGTCAGAAGAGCGAGGGTGTGCCTGTGATTCAAAAGCTTGTTTCCGTCGTGCGCAAAAAGGCCGACAGTCTACGCGCTCAGCTCAATTGATGACGATAGGGCAGATCCGGACCGGTTTTGCTGCAGGTCAGCGCGGCGGCTTGTACGGCGAACCTGAGCATGCCGTCGATTTGCTCGCGACTGAGCTGCTGCACGCCTGCGACCGAGTCCAGCGAGTGCTCGGTCAGCCAAGTGATCAGCGCGGCCTGGAAGGTGTCGCCAGCGCCTACCGTATCGGCAATCTTCACCGGATTCGCCGGTACCGACCACGAGCCATGGGCGCGACTGAACACCGTTGCGCCGTCGCCTCCGCGCGTCAGGAAGACGATCTGGCAGCGATGTTCGAGCCAGCCTTCAATCACGTTTTGCGGATCCTGCTCGGGATAGAGCAGGCTCAGATCCTCGTCGCTGACTTTGATCAGATCGGCCAGGCGCACCAGCATGGCGATGCGCTCGCGCCATAGATTGATGTTCGGCTCGGGATTGAGGCGCACGTTGGGATCGAGGCTGATCAGGCGTTTGCCGCTTTCACGCTGAACCAGCTTAAGCAAGGTGTCGCCAATCGGCTGCACCACCAGCGAAAACGAGCCGATGTGCAGGCCGCGCACCTCGTCGCCAAGTGTCGGCAAATGCGCCTCGCTCAATTGCCGGTCGGCGCAGCCTTCGCCACGGAAGCTGTAATGCGGCGAACCGTTGGTGCCCACGGCGACCATCGCCAGAGTGGTCGGCGCGGCGAAATCCACCAGATAGTCCGGACGCACGCCTTCCTCCTGCAGGACTTGCTGCAAACGCCGGCCGAGGTAGTCGGTGGACAGGCCGCCGAACAACGCCGAGTCCACGCCCAAGCGGCGCAAACCGACGGCGACGTTGAACGGCGAGCCGCCGGCAATCGCCTTGAAATTGACTTTCGAGGCCAGACCACTGGCATCGTTTTCGCTGAAGAAATCAAACAGGGCTTCGCCACACACCAGATACATAGTTGTTTGCTCGTTATAGGGTTGCGACATGCTGTTGATAGCGTTCGTACGCCTGCTGGAACGCCGCGACATTGGCGGCGATCGGCAGGGTTTCGCTGCCTGCGTCGAGTTTCACGCAGCGCTCGCACAGATCGGCCAGGGAAACATCATCGCCGTTAGAGCGCGACGCGCACCACGCCGCTTGAATCGCCGCACCCAGTGCGGCGGCTTCGCTTTGTTCAGTGCAGATGACCGGAGCGTTCATGATGTCGGCGACGATCTGCCGCCACACCGCGCTCTTCGAGCCGCCGCCGATCAGGCAAATGCGCAGGCTTTGTAAACCATTCTGGCGGAGCAAATCCAGCCCGTAGCGCAAACCGAAGGTGGTGCCTTCGACAGCGGCGCGGCACAGATTGGCCTGGGTCAGGTTGTCCATGGTCAGGCCATGCAGGCTGCCGGTGGCGTGGGGCAGGGCGGGGACGCGCTCACCGTTGAGGAACGGCAACATGCTCACGCCTTCGGCACCGATCGGCGATTGCGCGACCAGTTGGTTGAACGTCGGCAGATCGAGCTTGAACAGTTCGCGAATTGCACCGGTGGCGTTGGTCAAATTCATGGTGCAGATCAACGGCAGCCAGCCGCCGCTGGAGGAACAGAACGTGGCAACCGAGGCATCGGCGCTGACACTCGGCTCCTCCGAATAGGCGTAGACCGTGCCGGACGAACCGAGGCTCATGGTGATCGCGCCGGGCTGGATATTGCCGGTACCGATCGCGCCCATCATGTTGTCGCCGCCGCCGCTCGAGACCACGGCGTTGGGGTTGATGCCGAGTTGCTCGGCGATTGCCGGCAGGAGAGTGCCGACTGCGGCGTGCGCGTCGATCAGCTCCGGCAGCGCGGTTTGCAAACGGCCGCTGGCATCGATGTCGCGCAGGATCTGCACATCCCACTGCCGCGTGCGCACGTTGAAATAGCCGGTGCCGGAGGCATCGCCGTATTCGCTGCAGGCGCGGCCGGTGAGCCAGTAATTGAGGTAGTCGTGGGGCAACAGAATGCGTGCGATGCGTGAGAACACGTCGGGATGCTGCTCTTTGGTCCAGAGCAGTTTCGACACCGTGTAGCCCGGCGCAATGACCACGCCGAGGCGTTCCAGCGAGCCTTCCTCGCCGCCCAGTTGCGCGAGCAAGCGCTCGTTTTCCGGCGTGGTTTCGGTGTCGCACCAGAGCTTGGCCGGGCGCAGCACTGCGCCTTGCTCATCGAGCAGGACCAGGCCGTGTTGCTGGCCGGAGACGCCGACACCGAGGATCGCCTGGCCGTCGACGTTGGCCTCTTGCAAGGCCTGGCGGGTGGCGCTGACGAATGCGTCGAGCCACTGTTGAACGTCTTGTTCGCGACGGCCATTGGCGCCGCTGATCATCGTGTGCGGCGCTGCGCCCAGACCGAGCACCTGCCCGCTGTCGGCATCGAGGATGATCGCTTTGGTGCCTTGGGTGCCGCAGTCGATACCCAGGAAGAGCTTTGTTGTTGTCATGTATGGGCCCGTCAGATTGCGCTGAAGATCAAGAGCTACCCCCTCACCCCAGCCCTCTCCCCCAGGGGGGAGAGGGGGAAAGGGAGCAGTTTTTCATGCTTTTCAAACTCTGTATTCGACTCGGAGTTTCAGGTCGATGAATGACGGAAGAACGCCGCGGTCGGTCCCCTCTCCCTCTGGGAGAGGGCTAGGGTGAGGGGCTTTTCAGCCGAGCACCCGTTCCAGAGTCCGCGAAACCCCAACCTCGCGCAAACTCTGGCAGCACCACTCGAACGCTGCAACAAACTCCGCCGACTTCGGTATCGCCGTGCCGAAAATCTCTTCCACGCCCAACAGGCGCTCGGTGATCAACCCATCGTCCGCCACCAATCCCTGACAGAACGCCGCTCGCGGGTCCGGAATCGAATACGTATCGCCATTCTCATCCACGCCCTTCAAATACAGCGCCCACGCCGCCACGACCAGCGCTGCACGCTTGGTCTCGCGGCAATCGGCGATCAGCCGATTGATCGTCGGCACGGTGAACTTGGGAAACTTCGACGAGCCATCCGAACACACACGCTCCAGTTGATCGGCAATCGCCTGATTGGAAAACCGCGCCACCAGCGTGTCCTTGTATTCGCTCAGATCAATGCCCGGTACCGGCGCCAGTTGCGGCGTGACATCCAGGTCCATATAAGCGCGCATGTAACGCACGAACAGCGGATCGTTCATGGTCTCGTGGACGAAGCGATAACCCTTGAGAAAGCCCAGATAGGTGAGCGCCAGGTGACTGCCGTTGAGCAGTTTGATTTTCATCTCTTCGTACGGCGACACATCGTCGGTGAACTGCACGCCGACCTTTTCCCACGCCGGGCGGCCGTTGACGAATTTGTCCTCCAGCACCCACTGTACAAACGGTTCGCAGACCACCGGCCAGGCATCGTCGACGCCGTGTTTGTCGGCCAGTTGCAGGCGATGTGCGGTGCTGGTCATCGGCGTGATGCGGTCGACCATGGCGTTGGGGAAACTGACGTTCTGGTCGATCCAGTCGCGCAATTGTGGATCACGCAGCGCGGCGAAGGCCAGCAGCGCTTTGCGCGCGACGGCGCCGTTGTGCGGCAGGTTATCGCAGGACATCACAGTGAATGCCGGAACGCCCGCCGTACGGCGTTTGGCCAATGCGGCGCAAAGGAAGCCGAACACGGTGCCCGGCGTTTCGGGATGGGCGAGGTCGTGTTGAATCTGCGGCAGATGCGCCATGAATTCGCCGCTGCTGTCGTCGATGCAGTAACCGCCCTCGGTGATGGTCAGCGAGACGATACGGATCTGCGGTTCGGCGAGTTTGTCGATCAGCGTTTGCGCGCCATCTTCGGCCAGCAGCATGTCGCGGATCGCGCCGATGACGCGCACTTCGGTGTCGTCGCTGTCACCCAGTTCGAACAGGGTGAACAGGTAATCTTGCTCGCGCAGATCATCGCGGGCACGGCGATCTTCCGGGCGCAGGCCGACGCCGCAGATTGCCCAGTCCAGCGCTTCGCCAGTGTTCATCAAGGCATCGGTGTAATACGCCTGATGTGCGCGGTGGAAACCGCCGACGCCAATGTGGGCGATGCCCTGGCGTGTGTCGCTCAGGTTGTAACCCGGCAGTTGCACTTCGGCGGCGAGGCGGTTGAGGTTCTGTTGGTTGAGTTTCATCGGATAGTCTCGAAATCAGGCGGCAGCGCGCAGTGGGCGGGTCAGCGCCACACCTTCAGCGTCGAACAGGTGGCAGTGAGTCGGGTCCAGACGCAGGCTCAATTGCTCGCCATAACGGCTGGCCAGATCGCCGCGCACCCGCATGGTCAGGGCTTCACCGGCGCTGGTGGTGACGTGGCAGAAGGTGTCGCTGCCAAGGCGTTCGCTGACATCGGCAGTCACCTGCAACGTGCAGTCGCCAGGTTGCGCCAGCTCCAGGTGTTCGGGGCGAATGCCCAACGTGACTGCGCTGCCGACACTGAGGTTGGCGGCGTTGAACGGCAGGGTGATGCGTGTGCCGGCGTCCAGCGAAACTTCGCAACTGGCGCCGTCGATGCGGGCAATCTTGCCTTTGAGGAAACCCATTTTCGGCGTGCCGAGAAAGCCCGCGACAAACAGGTTGGCCGGGTTGTGATAGAGGTCCAGCGGCGAGCCGACCTGCTCAATCCTGCCGCCATTGAGCACCACGACTTTGTCGGCCATGGTCATCGCTTCGACCTGATCGTGGGTCACATAAATCATCGTCGCTTGCAGGTCTTTATGCAGGCGCAGCAGTTCCAGACGCATCTGCACGCGCAACGCCGCGTCGAGGTTCGACAGCGGCTCATCGAAGAGGAAAATCTTCGGGTTGCGCACGATGGCACGGCCGATCGCCACGCGCTGGCGCTGGCCGCCGGAGAGCTGTTTCGGCTTGCGCTCGAGCATCGGCCCGAGCTCGAGAATCCGCGCCGCTTCGCCAACCTTGCGCTCGACCTCGGTTTTCGGCACGCCGGCCAGATCGAGGGCGAACGACATGTTCTTTTTTACGGTCATGTGCGGGTACAGCGCGTAGGTCTGGAACACCATCGCCAGATCACGCTTGGCCGGGCTGACTTCAGTGATGTCGCGGCCATCGAGTTCGATGGTGCCGCCGCTGACCTCTTCCAGCCCGGCGATCAGGCGCAGCAGGGTGGACTTGCCGCAGCCCGACGGGCCGACGAAGACCACGAATTCCTTGTCGTTCACTTCCAGGTCAATGCCCTTGATGATGGAAAAGCCTTCGAAGCCTTTTTGCAGATTCTTGATTTTCAGGTTGGCCATGAGATGGGCCTCCGCATTGTTATTTTTAAGATCAAAAGATCGCAGCCTGCGGCAGCTCCTACAGGAGATTTATACCGATTCGACATTCCATGTAGGAGCTGCCGTAGGCTGCGATCTTTTGCTTTTCAGTTCATTTCACGGCACCAAACGACAGGCCGCGCACCAGTTGCTTCTGGCTGATCCAGCCAAAGATCAGAATCGGCGCACACGCCAGGGTCGAGACCGCCGACAACTTGGCCCAGAACAATCCTTCGGGACTTGAATACGAGGCGATCAACGCGGTCAGTGGTGCGGCATTCGAAGAGGTCAGGTTCAGCGACCAGAACGCCTCGTTCCAGCACAGGATCAGCGACAGCAGCACGGTCGAGGCGAGGCCGCCCTTGGCGATCGGCAGCAGCACGCGAACCATTTCCTGCCACAACGTCGCACCGTCGAGGCGGGCGGCTTCGAGGATGTCTTTGGGGATGTCCTTGAAGTAGGTGTAAACCATCCAGACCACGATCGGCAGGTTGATCAGCGTGTAGATCACGATCAGCGCAATGCGCGTATCGAGCAGGCCGAAACTCTTGGCCAGCAGGTAGATCGGCATCAGGACGCCCACCGGCGGCAGCATCTTGGTCGAGAGCATCCACAGCAGCGTGCCTTTGGTGCGCTGGGTTTCGTAGAACGCCATCGAGTACGCCGCCGGCACCGCGATCAACAGGCACAGGGCAGTGGCGCTGAACGAGATCACCACCGAGTTCCAGGCGAAGCTGAAGTAATCGCTGCGGTCGTTGATGTGCAGGTAGTTCTCCAGCGTTGGCGTGAAGATGAACTGCGGCGGCGTGGCGAAGGCGTCGATTTCGCTCTTGAAACTGGTCATCACCATCCAGAAGATCGGGAAGAAAATCACGATCGCGATGGCCCAGGCCAAGGCGCCGAGCAGCAGGCTTTGCAGGCGGCGGGATTGTTGGAGGGTCATGGCAGGCCTCACGCTTTGTCAGTCAGGTTTTTGCCGATCATCCGCACCAGAATGATCGCGGCGATGTTGGCGATGACCACGGCAATCAAGCCGCCCGCCGAGGCCATGCCGACATCGAACTGGACCAGCGCCTGGTTGTAGATCAGGTAGGCGAGGTTGGTCGAGGCGTAGCCGGGGCCACCGTTGGTGGTGGTGAAGATTTCGGCGAACACCGAGAGCAGGAAGATCGTTTCAATCATCACCACCACGGCGATCGGCCGCGCCAGATGCGGCAGGGTCAGGTGCCAGAAAATCGCGATCGGGCCGGCACCGTCCAGGCGTGCAGCCTCTTTCTGTTCCTGATCCAGCGACTGCATGGCGGTCATCAGAATCAGGATCGCGAAGGGCAGCCATTGCCACGAAACAATGATGATGATCGACAGCAGCGGGTAGTGCGCCAGCCAGTCCACCGGTTGCGCACCGAACAGCTTCCAGATGTAGGCGAGGATCCCCGAGACCGGGTGGAAAATCAGGTTTTTCCAGATCAACGCGCCGACGGTGGGCATGATGAAGAACGGCGAGATCAGCATCACCCGCACCAGGCCGCGACCAAGGAATTCGCTGGCCTCCAGCAACGCGCTGATCAACACACCGAAGACCACACTGATCAGCAGCACGCTGCCGACCAGCAACAACGTATTGGTCGCGCCGGGCATGAAGCCCGAATCGGTGAGGAAGTAAGTGAAGTTCTCAAGCCCGACGAATTCGTTTTCGCCGGGGTAGAGCAGGTTGTAGCGGATCATCGAGAAGTACAGGGTCATGCCCAGCGGCACGATCATCCACAGCAGCAACAGCGCCACCGAGGGGCTGACCAGAAACCAGCCGGGATTGCGCACCCGCAGCTTGCGCTGCGGTGGCGACAGGTCGATGTGGGCTTTGGCAGTTGAAGTATTCATGGCATTCACAACCGAGTCATACAGACCTATGGAGATCCCCATGTGGGAGCGAGCCTGCTCGCGAAAGCGCCGGATCAGTGTCATGTGTGTTGGCTGACACGACGCCTTCGCGAGCAGGCTCGCTCCCACAAGAGACAGGAGCAAGTCGTTCAGCGCTTACTTGGGATAACCCGCGCGCTTCATCTCGCGTTCCGTGGTCTGCTGCGCCGCCGCCAGCGCCTGATCCACCGTGGTCTGGCCGATCAGTGCTGCCGAGAACAGCTTGCCGACCTGGGTGCCGACTGCCTGGAATTCAGGAATGGTCACCAGTTGAATGCCGATGTACGGCACCGGTTTCAGCGTCGGCTTGCTCGGGTCAGCGGCCTTGAGTGATTCCAGCGTCACCTTGGCAAACGGCGCGGCGCTCATGTACGCATCGCTGTAGGTCGAAGCGCGGGTGCCCGGCGGCACGTTGGCGATGCCATCGGTCTTGGCAACCAGTTCGCCGTACTCTTTGGACGTGGCCCAGGCGCTGAAGGTTTTTGCTGCGTCCTTGGCCTTGGAGCTGGTCGGAATCGCCAGCGCCCACGAATACAGCCACGCCGAACCTTTGTCGGTGACCTGATGCGGGGCGAAGGTAAAACCGACGTGATCGGCGACCTTGCTCTGGGTCTTGTCGGTGACGAACGAGCCGGCGACGCTGGCATCGACCCAGATCGCGCATTTGCCGCTGTTGAACAGGGCGAGGTTTTCGTTAAAGCCGTTGCTCGACGCCCCCGGCGGGCCGGATTTCTTCATGGTGTTGACGTAGAAATTCAGCGCGTTTTTCCATTCCGGTCCGCTGAATTCCGGTTTCCATTGCTCATCGAACCAGCGCGCGCCGTAAGCATTGGCGACCGTGGTCACCAGCGCCATGTTCTCGCCCCAGCCGGCCTTGCCGCGCAGGCAGATGCCGTATTGCTCTTTGTCTTTCTGGGTGAGCTTTTCCGCAAACCCGGCGATCTCTTCCCAGGTCGGCCGCTCCGGCATGGTCAGCCCGGCTGCCTTGAACAGGTCGGTGCGGTAATAGGTGATCGAACTCTCTGCGTAGAACGGCAGCGCATACAACGAACCCTTGACCGACAGGCCTTCACGCACCGAAGGGAACACATCGTCGAGGGCATAATTGGCCGGCAGATCCTTCATCGGCTCCAGCCAACCCTTGCCGCCCCAGAGTGCGGCTTCGTACATGCCGATGGTCAATACGTCGAACTGGCCGCCCTGTGTGGCAATGTCGGTGGTCAGGCGCTGACGCAGGACGTTTTCTTCCAGCACCACCCAATTGAGCTTGATGTCCGGATGCTCGCTCTCGAAGGTTTTCGAGAGTTTCTGCATGCGGATCATGTCGCTGTTGTTGACGGTGGCGATGGTCAGGGTCTGGGCGCCAAGGCTGACGCTGCTGAGGGTCATGCAGGTGAGAGCGAGCAGAGCTTTTGCAGTGGGTTGCATCGTGCACTCCTTTTCTGACACCCGACGGGGCAGAAGGACAGTTATTGTTTTTGTGTCTTCCGAATGCAGGAAGAATCTGCGCTGATTACAGCCTTCCACGGCGGGGCTGACAAATCATCCCTAGCACTTTTGTTGATACTTTTTTGCACTGGGGTTTGGTTGGGTGAACGCAGGGAAGGGGTTTTGCGCGAGGTGCCGTTAACGAATGCGTACAGATTTCGCCAGCCGGGGCACGGTTTTTTGTGGGAGCGAGCCTGCTCGCGAAGATGGTGTGTCAGCCACAGGATTTTTCACCGACAGACCGCTTTCGCGAGCAGGCTCGCTCCCACAGGTGGCGTGTCTTCAGAGATGGTTCTGTTCAGTCAGGCGCTGCACCGCCAGCCGCCGATAGTGCGACGGCGTCATGCCCTTGAGTTGCTGAAAGCGCCGATTGAAGTTGGAAATATTGTTGAAGCCAGACTCGAAGCACACCTCGGTCACCGGTTTGTCGCCGTCGGCCAGCAACTCACAGGATTTGCTGATGCGCAGGCGATTGACGAATTCGATGAAGTTGCGTCCGGTGGCCTGTTTGAACACTCGGCTGAAGTAAGTCGGCGTCATGCCCAGATGCTCGGCGACTTCCTCCAGTGAAATGTCCCGGGCGTAATGGCTGAAGATGTAATCGACCGCGCGGTTGGTGCGGTCGATGTTGTGTTCGTCGGCCAGTTGCGGGGTGGTAGCACCGGACAACAACTGGTAATCCTCACTCGCAGCGAGCAATTCCATCAGGATGAAAAAATGCCCGAGGCGGGTGATGCCGGTGCTGTCGGAGATCCGCTGCATAAGCGTCATGGCCTGACGAATCGTGCGCTTGCAGCGAAATTCGATGCCGTACTGCGCGCGATCAAGCAGTGGCGCCAGGGATTTCAGTTCAGCGAAAACCTGATGCCCGCTCTCGAACAATTCGTCGGTGAAGTTAACCAGCATGTCGCGCTTCTCCACCACTTCATCTTCAGCGACCTGGCTGATCCAGTTGTGCGGCAGGTTGGGACCGGTCAGAAACAGGGTTTCCGGATAGAAGTTGCCGATGTAATCGCCGATGAACACCTTGCCCGAGCTGGCGACGATCAGGTGCAGTTCGTATTCCTTGTGAAAATGCCAGCGCACCAGCGGGCAGGGGAAGCCGTGCTGGCGGTAGATGATGGACAAACCGTTATGGTCGTCCATCAACTCGTAGGAAGGGTCGGTCACGCGAGCGGTTCGGGTCATGACGGGGCACTTTTTTATTATCGCTGCGCGATCATGCCTCGTTTTTGGCCATTTGTGCCACTTCCGACCGGCCGTCCGTGGTTACCGCTCAGCTGAGCTTGTCGCGCGCCTTTTGCAGGTTGGCCATTTGGCAGAAACGCACGATGTTCGAATTCTTGATGAAGTCGAAATTGATGATGTTGCACTTGCGCGCCCAGTCGGATTTTTCCGGGTCGAACCACTCGTCAAGACTGTCGAGGATTCGCTGTGGCCCGCCCAGTGTGTAACTGGTTGCCGACAGCGACCACGGGCGGAGCGTATTAACCGCCGTGCTCAGTACATTGCTGATATAGCCATGAAGATCCGAGGTACTGACCTGCGTTTTGCCGATCCACTTGTGATTGATTTGTCTGTAGAAACGGAAGTCTTCGCTTTCCCAGGTCATCGGCGCAGCCACCATAATGCGCTGCAATGGATTGATGGCTTTGAGTTGGCCAATCGTCAGATGAAGATTGTCGGCGGGAATGATCCGTTCCCCAAGGTGCTCCAGCAAAGCTGTTTTGAATTCCTCATGGTTGAATGGATCTGTAGCGTTGGAAAGTTCATGGAAGTCCAGAACGATAAACTCGTTCGGGCTTCTTTCATAAAACCCCTTAACATCCCTGATCAGGTCCTCAAGCGTTCGCGAAGAGTTGAATCCATTGTGGTGGAAACGAAATTTCGCCAGTTGTTTCGCATTGCTGTTGTAAACAAGGCGTACGTCAAGTGCGCGTGCGCCGCGATTCAACTGCGAATAAAACGAAACGTCCTGACAGGCCAGCCAGTTTTTACCGGGAAACAGGGCGTAAGACGCTTCCCAGTCACAACCGGCGTTATGCGCGCCGGGCAGGGTCATTTCGAATAACGTAAGAGTATCGATTTGTGGTGAATCTGCCATCCATTGATGGCTTGGTATATCGTCGAAATTTTCCATGTTGCATATCCTGCGAAGTGGTTAATAAGTTGCGTGCAGGATGTTTATAGGCAAGTTCGTGCTGTTGTGAAAGTTCGCTTTTAATGCAAGTCATGTAATTGATGTAATCAACGCTATGTTGGGTTCAACTGGTTTTTCGCTTCTATCCATTGAGCCATGTATTGAGTGCTTTTGAGTGTGTGATGTCGCAACATGGCGCCGGTAAAGTTGTCATTTCTAAGTTGTGCCAAGTGTTGTCGGCAATCAGTGATCCGGTTGATCAGACGCGGGCCATGTACGCTGCGCTGATAACGTTGCTGCAAAAGTGCAGAAGCCTGAATCTGCGCCTGCTGCCAGCGCGCCGGATCTTCGTAGAGTTGCACGGCCTGTTCGGCGAAGGTATTCGCGTCCAGGGCAACGGCTCCCGGCCAAGGAGCATCGCCGTGCATGGCTTCGGCGCCGATCGGTGTCGTCACGCTTGGCGTGCCGCAGAGCATGGCATCGACCAGTTTGCCCTTGATTCCCGCGCCAAAGCGCAATGGCGCGAGGCAAACTCGCGCTGCAGACATCACCTCAAGCGCATCTTCGGCCCAGTCCATGATGTGAAAGCCTTGACCCGGGTTGTGCAGTGCGGTGGCTTTGGGCGGCGTATAGGCGCCATAGATATGCAGTTGCGCGCGCGGCATGCGCGCGCGGATCAGCGGCCAGAGGGTGGTCTTCATCCAGAGCACGGCATCCCAGTTTGGCGCATGGCGGAAGTTGCCAATGCTGAGGAAATGCGCGCGCTCTTCGAAACCTGGCGGGGCGGTGTCCGGAAGATCAATCATCAACGGACACCAATGCAGGATTTGCCGAGGCAGGCCGAATTCCTCCACCAGCAGGTCGATCTCGACTTCGGAAATCATCAGGTTCAAATCACACCGGTACAGCGCAGCGATTTCCCGTTTGGCCAGATCGGTGCCGGCCATCAGTTGGAATTCTTCGTGCAATGCCGGTGCGAACAGTTCGGTGAAATCAGTTTGCTCGTCGTCGCTTTTCAGCCGGTCTTTCAGGCGCTGATGACGCGCATGCCGCAGGCTTTGCAGGTCGGAGGTTTCCAGGATGCGCAGGGCGTCCGGACAGTGTTTCTCCACCCGCCAGCCAAACTGTTCCTCCATCATGAACTGATCGAACAGCACGATATCCGGCGCCAGCTCGTTGATGAACGTGTCGAAACTGCTGTTGTTGAGCTCGATCGATACTTCGCGAATGCCCAGCGCCGTCAGATCAGCCTTGTGTTCACCCGGGCCGGCCGGGCTGCTGAAAGTGATGTCCCATCCCTGATCGAGAAATGTCTCGAGGATCTGCATGACATGCCCGCTGGCCGCCGATGAGCGCGGTTCTGGCCAGACGTAGCCGATGACCAGAACTTTGGTGGTACGCGAATGGCTCACGACTGATCCTCTGACCCATGGACGAAAAAAGGGCGCAATTAAACCACAGCGAAGTGATTGAAATGCACCCTGTTCACCGGCAGACCGCTTCAGCGCTTAAGTGACCGGCTTGGCGAGATTGAGCAGCAGCGGCCCTTGCAGAAACTTGCCGGCAGCGGTTTTGCGCACGGCATCGTCGATAGTCTTCACATTGAAGCTCAATATGGCCGGACGTGTTTGCGCTTGATCGAGCAGGGACACCGCAAGCATGTACGACTCAGCGTTGGCCAGCGCCGGATGGTCCTGGACCAGTTTCGGCAGACTGGCTTTTACCTGATTGAACTCGATGAATCCCGGTCGGTGTGCCAAAGCGTGGTGTGGATTGATCAGGTTGTCCGGATGCGCCTTGCGCGCGTCCCGCGCCAGCTCCAACAGTCCGACCGCGTCGAATTCCGCGTGATGCAACTCCGGGTAGACCTTGCCGTAGTACAGGTCGAGGGTATCCGGGCCTCCGTGGGACATTTCGTGAATCAGCACGTCGGCGACGCTGCCCTCGTCGTAGCGCGACAACTTGTAAAATTCATCGAGATTGTCCGGATAGATCGACAGAAACCGGCCTGCGGATTCATCGATCTTTTCGCCAGTGCGCAGCGCTGTCTGCCAACGCTTATAGGCCGGCGGCGAAAGCGAGGCGATTACGCCGGGTTGATGCGGGCGGAACGTCACATTGCTGAAGCTGATCGCTTCAAGATCCCTGCGCATCGCGCTGAGATGTTTTGACACGTGCTGTGCCACTTCGTCGGAATCGTTACCGAACACATGCTTGAGCACCGCGCGAATGTCGTCGTTGGAAGACGGTTGCGACAGCGCGTTGATGGAGTTGTCCAGCTTGGTCCGGGCGTGGGGAATGGCTTTTTTCAGATAACCGCGGGTGTAACTGAATGGCTTGAAGCGGCCGAACAGCCGCTTCAACGGGGCGAAGTTACCCAGGTCGAGCAGTTTCAGGCGCGGGCCCCAGGCACCGCCGGTGCGGATGCTCAGCGCGTGCCAATCCTGGTTGCGTTCGAGCACTGCGATGTCGATCGCCTCGCCAAGCGCGTCGGCGCCTCGCCAGGTCGCCTGACGCACATCGCCGGTGTGGGAGAGCCTGAGCCAGTCCCGACTCTCGACGCCATGCATCAACCTTTTCAATTGCACGCTGGCGGTGTGCGCGGCGTCGAGGGCGGTTTCACCGGCAAATACCACGCCGCGTTTGACCAGACGAAAACCTTTGCGGGCGAGGGTGGGCAAACCGTCTAGCGGGTTGATCAGCGACACGGCCGCTCGGGCCACGGCTTTGGCGACTTTCAGTAGTTTGAGGGTGGTCGACCCGGTCTTGGCGATGATGCTCGCTGCCGACGCGCCAAGACCGACCAGCAGGCCGATGACCGACAGGCCGTCCAGAATGCAGCCACCAATGCCTTCGGCGACACGGTCAGTGCGTCCGGAACGAATGTCTTCAATACACTGCTTGAACGGCACGATGACGTTGATTGCCAGGTTCTCGACGATTTCCCTGGTGTCGCGCCATTCTTCCAGGCCGTTGCGCACATCCAGTGCGGCATACAACTCTTCGCGGCGGGCGACAGGATGATTGTCCAGCACGCATTGGGCGATCTCATCCAGTTGCGCAGAAAAGAACAGCGGAACCGCGCGCACATCAGTCTCTCCCAGTTGCAACTGCCAGAGTTTCTCCACCACCACTTTGGAAGTCATGCCCTGGCGTGGTTCGCTGCCCTCGCGATAGGCGGCGTAATCGAGGGGCCACTCGCTGGCTTTGTTCTTGTCCTGAAAATCGTACTTGCTGCCGGTGTATGAAAGGGTCGGCCGTTGATGAATGAGGCCGGTGTCTTGCAGCTTGAGCGCCAGATCCGGACGCTCGTAGCAGACGCCGCGCAGCGTGAACAGTTCGTAAGCACGCAGCTGATCGCCGTTGTCGCAGCAAAGAATGATCCCGTAACGCCCGTTGGCCTCATCTCGCTGGATTTGCGTTTCTTGCTGCGGATTCAGTGGATTGACTTCTTTCCTGACGGTGTAGAAGGTCATTTTGCCGCTGGTCAAAGCCTGACGATCATGCTCTGGCATCTGCGTGATCGCCATTTTGATCAGGGACGATAGACCCTCGCGCACGTTCCGGTAGTAACGATCAAACGCCTGATCAAACAGTTGCGCCGGCGATTGCAGTTCGGCCAGGCGGGTGAAGGCATCGGCCGGGGGATGGAAGTTGTCGCGGGTCTTGAATTTGTCCGAAAGTTGTCCGTCTTCAACCAGATCGCCGGAAAGATACAGATCGAGGATCGACAGGCGTAGGCGCAACAGGCCGTTGATCGCGTATTGATTGTTGTCAGTGGCGCTGGCAAGGAAATTCCAGAACTCGGTGAGAATCCCCGCCGGATGCGCAGCCTTCAACCCTTCCAGCCAGCTACGTTCGCCGAAGCTGTCCAGGTACTTTATTTCGAAGGCCTGTTGTTCGAGATAGGCGCCGGCGGGCATCACTTGCTCCAGCGCACGCAAAGCGATTTTGCGCCGGTCTGGTGGCGCGGTGGACAAGCCGGTTTCAGACTGAGCCAGAGCCTCCATGTAACGCGAGAAATACGCGCTGGCCTTGATCATCGCGGCCTTGTCGTAGTCTTTGTCGCTGCGGTAAGGGATGACTCCGTTGAGTCCCGCCCAGTCCACCACCGCCGGCATCGCCGCCGCTTCGTACAACTTGTCGAGTTCAGCGGAAACCGGGGTCAGCTCGGAAAACGCCTTGAGTTGTGCAAACGTCATTACACGCGAGCTGCCAGGTGCGGCGTGCTCGACCACGGCAGCGCTCTGGCGGGCGGTTACCCAGCCTGGCTTGTCCAGCGTGAGCCCGGGCGGGATCTGGTCGATGAGCAACTCCGGGGCTGCACCTGCCATCAACAGATGCGCTGCCAGTGGCGCGTTGTGCGCTTCGCTCAGGCCCAGGTCAACCAGATGCTGTTCGAACAGGATGCGTACATCGGCCGCGCCGAGTGCGGCATTCGCCGGTTGATAGAAGTCATAGCCGGCGACAAGGGGCTGATCGGAGCGCAATTGCATGTCGATGATCAGCGCAGCAATGACCAACTCGTTGAGCTGGCGATCGCGCACTTCCGGGTTATTGGCTTCCAGATGCCAGCCAAGCCGTGCATGCAGAGTTTCTCCCAGGGCGCGAGCGGTTTTTCGCTTCAGGAAGTTGTGCAGGAACTTGTCCGCGTTGTCGCGTATGTCCTGTGCGGGAATCAGGTTGAAGTTGGCGAACGCCAGTACCTGCAACAGGCTTGTCGCACCTTGGGTCAGCTCATGCACTATCTGGGTTATGGCTTTGCGGTCCGCTATCGATAGATGAAACGGTGACGACTCATCGGCGTGGAGCAATTCGTGGTAGTCGCCCAAGGCGGGTGGCTCGGGCAGTTCGAAGGCCAGCCATTCAATCAGTGCTCGGGTTTCGCCAATGTTCGTCGGCAGGTCATACCCGTTGAACTTTAACCATTGCACCACGCCAACCACTTGGCCTGAGTAAACGACGCCGCCGAGGGTCTTTGCCAAATCGGCGAGCATGTCGAGTTCTTCGGAAAACCCCGAAACTTCAGCATTATCCAGTGCAATGCTGAGGCGATGGGATTCGAACTCTGAGTCATAAATAACGAGAACTCCGGCGTTGGTATCCACTGCCAGTTGAATATCAGCTGAAAAAGAATGGTTGCGTAAGAGCTGCGCAAACTCCGGGGTTGCAATTAAATTTTTCAGGACATTGCGTGGTGGTTCACAGCGTTCGTCAAAGCTGCTGCCGATGACCCGGGGGATGAAGCGATTTTGGACATTGAATACAGTGGCGACTGGCAGCGAGGCGCTTGCCGAGTAACTGCCGGCCGAGACTTCAAACTCACTCGCCTTAAGGGCTTCGGCAAGTAACTGAACAATAAGCGCGCGTTCCTGTTTGTCGGAAGCGGAGCAATCGACGGCGGCAGGCACGTCTGAAGAAATGAACTGCATGGGCTCTATCCTGAATGAGTATCGAAAGTTCCCTGGCTGTATTTTCGTTATTTATTAACGCGACCAAAGATTATTCAGGATAGAGCTGGCAGGTTAAGCAATGGCAGCGTTAGTTAGTTGCTGATTATTTTTGGATGTGACAAGTTGCATCCGCGACGGATAGTTATCAGGTTTATTTCAGAATGCTTTTAACTTTGTCGCGCAATTGGTCAATTGAGAAGGGCTTGCCGATGACATGCATGTCACTGGGCACATCAATAGTCTCGGCATAACCGCTGGCGAACAGGACGGGCAGAGCAGGGCGCAGCTCCCGCGCCTTTTCAGAGAGTTCGCGGCCATCCATGCCAGGCAGGCCGTGGTCGGTCATCATCAAATCGATGGCTTTGCCAGTATTCGCAAGAATCTCGAGTGCCGCGTTGCCGTCATCAGCCTCCAATACCGTGTATTCCAGCTCCTCCAGCACATCCACGATGAGCATGCGCACGATGTCGTCATCTTCTACGACAAGGATAGTGGAGGCATTGGCAGACATGGCAGGACTCTCAAAAATTGAAATCGGGGGATACCGGGCAAGCGAATTTTGCCGGACTCTTGCATGAGTAAGTGGCGCATAGCCACAAGTTCCCGAGCTGATACAAAAAAGAACAGGTCAGTGCGGTGCGGCAAGGATACCCGTTGGCGTCGTCCAATGCGCAGGTGTGCGTAGGAAAATGCCATCATTTGTGTGAGAAAAATGGATCCATGGCGGGGTTTTGGGGCAAACTCTCGGGTTTTCAACAGTTCGACAAGGCTGCCCCATGTCCTCTCCGTCCTCGGTTGATGAACAACGGTTCCGCAAACTTCTGAGTCGCAACGTCAGCCTGCCGCTGGGCGTCGGCGTGCTCAGCGCCGTGTTCTTCGTCTCACTGATCACTTATTTGCTGTCGGTCATCCAATGGGTCGAGCACACCGACCGGGTGATCAATAACGCCAATGAAGCGGTGAAGCTCACCGTTGATCTGGAAACCGGCATGCGCGGCTATCTGCTCAGCGGTGACGAGCACTTTCTCGACCCGTACGAAGTTGCCAAGCCGCGTATCGAGGTCGCTCTCAATACGTTGCTGGAGCTGACCGCTGATAATCCGGTGCAGACCGATCGCTTGCGCCGTTTGCAAGCCTTGCAGGTGGAATGGGCCAACTACGCGCAATCGATGATCGATCTGCAGCGCAGCAGCGGTGATTATCGCGGCGCGGTCAAGGCCGGGCGGGGCAAGCGCCTGACCGATGAAATCCGCAAGCAATTCGAGGACGTCATCGAGACCGAGCAGGTGCTGCGCGCCACGCGCAACGAGGATGTGCGCCGCACCACCATCTGGAGCATCACTCTTTATCTGATCTTCATCGTCGGGATCAGCGGTTTGCTGGCCTACATCGGCCGCCGTGATCTGCTCAACCTGTCGACCAACTACAGCGCCAACCTCGCCGCGCAGCTGGCCAGCGCTGAACGCCTCGAGAAGCAGGCGTGGCTGCGCAACGGCCAGACACAATTGGCCGAGCAGGTATTGGGGCAACTGACGCTGAACCTGCTGGGGCGCAACATTCTGCAATTCTGTGCGCAATACCTTGGTACTGCCGTCGCCGCGCTTTATGTGCGCGAAGAACATGGCGGCCTCAAGCGCGTGGCGACTTATGGTTTCTCCCGCGAGCAGGAAGAGCTCAATCAAACGATCTACAGCGGCGAAGGCATCGTCGGCCAAGTGGCAGAACAGGCACGGCTGATCCGTCTCGACGCGGTCCCGGGCGACTATTTCAAAGTCAGCTCCGGTCTCGGTGCAGGTCTGCCGCACAGTGTGCTGGTGGTGCCGACCAGCGATGACGACCGGGTCAACGGGGTAATCGAGCTGGGCTTCCTGCGTCCGCTGTCCGAGCGCGACATCGAACTGCTGGAGCTGATTGCCGGCAATATCGGTACCTCGATCGAGGCGGCGCGTTACCGCCAGCGCTTGCAGGAAGTGCTCGCCGAAACCCAGCAGCTCAACGAAGAACTGCAAGTGCAGCAGGAAGAGCTGAAGACTGCCAACGAAGAGCTGGAAGAACAGTCGCGGATTCTCAAGGAATCCCAGGCGCATCTGGAAACCCAGCAGGTGGAGCTGGAGCAGACCAACGAGCAGCTCGCCGAACAACGCGATGCGATGGACAAGAAAAACACCGAGCTGAATCAGGCGCAGATCCAACTCGAAGAGCGCGCCGAAGAACTGCAACGTTCGAGCAAGTACAAGTCCGAATTCCTCGCCAACATGTCCCACGAACTGCGCACGCCGCTCAACAGTTCGCTGATTCTGGCCAAGTTGCTGGCGGAAAACCCGCAGCAGAATCTGTCGGCCGAACAGGTCAAGTTTGCCGAATCGATCTATTCGGCCGGCAACGATCTGCTCAACCTGATCAACGACATCCTCGACATTTCCAAGGTCGAGGCCGGCAAGCTTGAAGTGATTGCCGAAAACACCCGCGTCGATCGTCTGGTCGATGGCTTGCGCTCGATGTTCGAACCGTTGGCGGCGGACAAGAAACTGGCCTTCAGCGTCGAGGTTCAGCCGGACGCACCGGGCTTGCTGTTCACCGACCGTCAGCGTCTGGAGCAGGTCATCAAGAACCTGCTGTCCAACGCGATCAAGTTCACCGAGCACGGCGCCGTGAGCCTGACCATCACCGCGCAGCCGAATGATCACATCGCCTTCAGCGTCAAGGATTCCGGGATCGGTATCGCTGCCGATCAGCAAGAAAGTATCTTCGAGGCGTTCCGTCAGGCGGATGGCACCACCAATCGCAAATACGGCGGCACTGGCCTTGGCCTGTCGATCTCGCGGGATCTGGCGACGTTGCTGGGCGGTTCGATCAGCGTCGACAGCGTACCGGGGCAGGGCAGCACGTTCACCCTGGTGTTGCCACGTCAGTACCACGAGTTCGGCGAAACACCGGCCGCGCCGCTGACCTTCCACCCGGCACCTGCGATGCCTGCGCCAGTTGCTGTTGCGGCTCCGCTGGCATCGGCGATTCCTGCAGTCATCCCGCGCTTTGCCGACGATCGCGACAAGGCGCCATTCGCCACCCGCTGCATTCTGGTGGTGGAGGACGAGCCCAACTTCGCTCGCATCCTCTATGACCTTGCCCATGAGTTGGGTTACATGTGTCTGGTCGCCCACGGCGCCGACGAAGGCTACGACCTGGCCCGCGAATTCGTCCCGGATGCGATCCTGCTCGACATGCGCCTGCCGGATCATTCCGGTCTGACCGTGCTGCAACGCCTGAAAGAACGCGCCGAAACCCGGCACATTCCGGTGCACGTGATTTCCGTGGAAGACCGCGTCGAAGCCGCCATGCACATGGGCGCGATCGGCTACGCAGTGAAGCCGACCACCCGCGAAGAGCTCAAGGACGTCTTCGCCCGCCTCGAGGCCAAGCTGACGCAGAAGGTCAAACGCGTGCTGCTGGTCGAAGACGACGATCTGCAACGCGAAAGCATCGCGCGGCTGATCGGCGACGAAGACATTGAAATCACTGCCGTCGGCCTGGCCCAGGACGCGCTGGAATTGCTGCGCACGACCATCTACGACTGCATGGTCATCGACCTCAAGCTGCCGGACATGCTCGGCAACGATCTGCTCAAGCGCATGTCCACCGAGGACATCTGCTCGTTCCCGCCGGTCATCGTTTACACCGGACGCAACCTGACCCGCGATGAAGAGGCTGAACTGCGCAAGTATTCGCGCTCGATCATCATCAAGGGTGCACGCTCGCCAGAGCGTTTGCTCGACGAGGTCACACTCTTTCTGCACAAAGTCGAATCGCAGCTGTCCCATGAACGGCAGAAGATGCTCAAGACCGCGCGCAGCCGCGACAAGGTCTTTGAAGGTCGCAAAGTGCTGCTGGTGGACGACGATGTGCGCAACATCTTCGCCCTGACCAGCGCGCTGGAACACAAAGGCGCAGTCGTGGTGATCGGCCGTAATGGCCGCGAAGCGATTGAGAAACTTCATGAAGTCGAGGACATCGACCTGGTGCTGATGGACGTGATGATGCCGGAAATGGATGGCTTCGAAGCCACCATGGAAATCCGCAAGGATCCGCGCTGGCGCAAGCTGCCGATCATCGCGGTGACGGCCAAGGCCATGAAGGACGATCAGGAGCGCTGCCTGCAAGCGGGCGCCAACGATTACCTGGCCAAGCCCATCGACCTTGATCGTCTGTTCTCGCTGATACGTGTGTGGTTACCGAAAATGGAACGCATCTAGTGGAACGCAGCAGTTCAGCCGAGCGCAACAGCGAAATCGAATTACGCTTGTTGATCGAGGCGATTTACCTGAAATACAGCTATGACTTTCGCGACTACTCCGGCGCTTCGATCAAGCGCCGGGTGCAGCACGCGCTGAGTCAGTTCGAGTGCGCGACCATCTCGGCCCTGCAAGAAAAAGTCCTGCACGACCCGACCGCGTTCATGCAGCTGCTGCAACTGCTGACGATCCCGGTCAGCGAGATGTTCCGCGATCCGTCGCACTTCCTGGCCATCCGCAACGAAGTGGTGCCGCTGCTGCGTACCTATCCGTCGCTGAAGATCTGGATTGCCGGCTGCAGCACGGGCGAGGAGGTCTACTCGATGGCGATCCTGTTGCGCGAAGAAGGCCTGCTCGACCGCACGATCATCTACGCCACCGACATCAACCCGCGCTCGCTGGAGAAAGCCAAGCAAGGGATTTTCTCCATGGAAAATGTCCGCGCCTACACTGCCAACTATCAGCAGGCCGGCGGTCAGCGTTCGTTTGCCGATTACTACACGGCAGCCTACGGCTACGCGATTTTCGACAAGAGCCTGTGCGAGAACGTGACATTCGCCGACCACAGCCTGGCCACCGACAGCGTGTTCTCCGAAACCCAGTTGATTTCCTGCCGCAACGTGCTGATCTATTTCAACAAGAAGTTGCAGGACCGGGCGTTCGGGCTGTTCCATGAATCGTTGTCGCATCGCGGCTTTCTGGTGCTGGGCAGCAAGGAAACCCTGGATTTTTCCAACTATTCGAACCAGTTCGAGGCGTTGGTCAAACAAGAACGGATCTACCGCAAATCATGAACGACACCCCGAGCCTGCCTCGCATCGAGGCCGTCGTGATCGGCGCCTCCGCAGGCGGTGTCGAGGCGTTGCTGACACTGCTCGGGCCATTGCGCAAAGGCTATGTACTGCCGATCATCATCGTTCTGCATCTGCCGGAAGAACGCCGCAGTCATCTGGCCGAAGTGTTCTCCCGCCGTGTGGCGATGCCGGTCAAGGAAGCCGAAGACAAGCAGGACATTGAAGCCGGCACGGTGTATTTCGCCACGCCCGGTTACCACTTGTCGGTCGAAGCGGATCGCAGCCTGTCGCTGAGCCTGGAGGACCGCGTGCACCATTCGCGGCCTTCGATCGATTACCTGTTTGAATCGGCCGCTGACGTTTACGGCGAGACACTCGCCGCCGTGCTGCTGACCGGCGCCAATCAGGACGGCGCGCGCGGGCTGGCCTGCGTCAAGCGCTGCGGCGGCCTGACCATTGTTCAAGACCCCGATGATGCACAAGTCGCCACCATGCCTCAGGCTGCACTGAACGTTCTGCAGCCGGATCATGTCCTACCCATTCACGGCATCGGCCGTCTGCTAGTCGAGCTGGAACGAATCGCATGCTGAGTAATATCCAAGCCAAACTGTTGATCGTTGACGATCTGCCAGAAAACCTGCTGGCGCTGGAAGCGCTGATCAAGCGCGAGGATCGCACGGTCTACAAGGCTCTGTCGGCGGACGAAGCACTGTCGCTGTTGCTGCAACACGAATTCGCCATGGCCATTCTCGACGTGCAGATGCCGGGCATGAATGGCTTCGAACTGGCTGAGTTGATGCGCGGCACCGAGAAGACCAAGAACATTCCGATCATTTTCGTCAGCGCCGCTGGCCGTGAACTCAACTACGCGTTCAAAGGCTACGAAAGCGGTGCGGTGGACTTCCTGCACAAGCCGCTGGACATTCATGCGGTGAAGAGCAAGGTCAACGTTTTCGTCGATCTGTATCGCCAGAGCAAGGCCATGAAACAGCAGGTCGAGGCGCTGGAGCAGGCCCGCCGTGAGCAGGAAGCGCTGCTGCAACAGCTGCAAAGCACGCAGCTTGAGCTGGAACAAGCGGTGCGCATGCGCGATGACTTCATGTCCATCGTTGCCCACGAGGTGCGTACACCGCTCAATGGCCTGATCCTCGAAACCCAGCTGCGCAAGATGCACCTGGCCCGGGACAATGCCTCGGCATTCACCCTCGACAAGATGCAGGCAATGGTCGACCGCGATGAGCGGCAGATCAAAAGCCTGATTCGCCTGATCGAAGACATGCTCGATGTCTCGCGGATCCGCACCGGCAAACTGTCGATCCGCCCGAGTCGTTTCAATCTGGTGCAACTGGTCAGCAATCTGCTGCAGAATTTTGCCCCGCAAATGGAAGCGGCAGAAACCAGTGTTTCCTTTGAGGCGTCCGAGCCGGTCGAAGGTTGCTGGGACGAGTTCCGCATCGAGCAGGTGGTGTCCAATCTGCTGACCAACGCCTTGCGCTACGGGGGGCGCAGCCCGATTCAGGTGCGCGTCTATCGCGAAGGCGAGGAGGCGCGGGTCGAAGTTCAGGACCACGGCATCGGCATCAGCGCCGAGAACCAGAAGCGTATTTTTCAGCAGTTCGAACGGGTGTCCGCCAAGACGGTGGTGGCCGGGCTCGGGCTGGGTCTGTTCATTTCCGAGCAGATCGTCGCCGCCCATGGCGGCTCCATCGTCGTCGAGAGTGAAATCAACGAAGGCGCCCTGTTTCGCGTTTGTCTGCCGATCCAGGAAAACGGCATATCCGACGCAACCTCTGAGTGACCACACGGTCGTATCAGCAGCTATTGACCGAACAAAGGCTTCCCATGAGCGTAGATGCGCAAGATGTAGTACTCGTCGTCGAAGACGAACCGGTTATCTTGATGGTCCTGACGGATTACCTGTCAGGGCAGGGCTATCGCGTGCTGCAAGCGGAAAATGGCGAGCAGGCTTTCGAGATACTCGCCAGCAAACCTCACCTGGACATGCTGATTACCGATTTCCGCCTGCCGGGCGGGATCTCCGGCGTGCAGATTGCCGAGCCAGCGGTGAAATTGCGACCGGACCTCAAAGTGATTTTCATCAGCGGCTACCCGCAGGAAATCCGTGAAACCGGCAGCCTGATCACCAGCAAGGCACCGATCCTGGAAAAACCGTTCGATCTGGATGTGCTGCAGGAAAAGATTCAGGAATTGCTGGCCTGATTCTCATGCAGGAGCTGCCGAGCCTTCGGCAGCTCCTGTAGATTCAGCTATTGATCATCTCGCGCACCTTGGCGGTGAGCAGATCAAAGGTGAAGGGCTTGGTGATCATCTGCATTCCCGAGTCGAGGAAGCCACCGCGCACCGCCGCGTGCTCGGCATAACCGGTGATGAACAACACTTTCAGACCTGGCCGATATTGCCGACCAACCTCCGCCAGTTGACGACCGTTCATCCCCGGCAGGCCAACGTCGCTGATCAGCAGGTCGATGCGTTGCGTCGAGTTGAGAATCGGCATGGCGCCGTCGGCATCACCGGCCTCCACGAACGCGTAACCCAACTCACTGAGCACGGCACTGACCAACACACGCACTGCCGGATCGTCTTCGACGATGAGTACGGTTTCGCCATCCATCGCATACGGAGCCTGCTGCGAATCCGAGACGGGAATTTCCACTTCTTCACCACGGAAACGCGGCAGGTAGAGTTTTACCGTGGTGCCTTGATCGACTTCACTGTCGATCGACACATGCCCGCGCGACTGCTTGCTGAAGCCATAGATCATCGACAGTCCGAGGCCGGTGCCCTGGCCGATCGGCTTGGTGGTGAAAAACGGATCGAACGCACGGCTGACCACGCTCTGCGGCATGCCGCTGCCGTTGTCGGTGACGCTCAGCATCACGTAATCGCCCGGCTCCAGATTGCTGTAAGCCGCGGTGAAATCTCGATGCAGCACCTGGTTGCTGGTTTCCACCACCAGTTTGCCGCCCTCGGGCATCGCATCGCGGGCGTTGATTACCAAGTTGAGCAGGGCGCTTTCGAGTTGATTGGGATCGGCCTCGGCAACCCAGAGGTTGTCGTCCAGGCGCATCTCCAGATGAATGCTCTCATTGAGGCTGCGTTGCAGCAGCTCGCCCATCGACAGCACCAGCGTGTTCATTTGCACGGCTTTTGGGTCGAGGGATTGCCGGCGGGAGAACGCCAACAAGCGGTGAGTCAGGCCGGCGGCGCGGTTGGCGGAGGTCACGCCTAGATCGATCAGACTGTCGAGGTCTTCGGTGCGGCCCCGGGCCAGACGCCGGCGCAGCAGTTCCAGGCTACCGATGATGCCGGTGAGCATATTGTTGAAGTCGTGAGCAATGCCGCCAGTAAGTTGGCCGACCGCTTCCATTTTCTGCGATTGGCGCAGCGCTTCTTCGTTGTGGCGAAGTTGTGCGGTGCGCTCTTCAACCTGTTGCTCGAGGGTTTCCAGAGTCGATTGCAGGCGTCGTTCGCTTTCACTCAGGTCGATCAGCCGATCGCGCGCTTCATATTGTCGTCGCCGCCCACGCAGGGCGGCGGAGACCAGACTGACCAGTGTCGCGGGATGGAAGGGGCGCTCGAGAAAAGTCACGTTGCCGAGCAGGGTGCTGAGACGCGACGGCGGCCCTTGTTCATCGCCGCCATGATGAGTCAGCAGCACGATGGGCATGTCCGACCACGCGGGCTGCTGGTCAAGGTAGGCGATAAGCCCTTCCAGTTCCGGTCCGCGCAACGCCTCAGCAGCAATCAGCAGCAATCCGGCGCCGACCTCCAGTTCGGTGCACAGAGCGCCGAGATTCGGCGCCACCATGCCGCCGTAACCGGCTTCGTTGAGAATCATCAACGCGATCTGGCTGTCGCGACCCATGGGCGCCAGCACCAGCACCCGCTCGGCCAACGGCGTGTTGACCGTCACAAGCTTTCATCCTCAAGCAATGGATTGCTCGCTCCCATGTAGGTCGGCACGCCACGCAGCACGCCCTGGAAGGATTCCAGCGGTTGGCCGATGGTCATGCCACGCGAGGAGATCCGGTATTCACGGATGGTCGACTCGTGGTTGCCGGTACGTTTCTTGATAATCGAGATCGCCCGGCGGACTTTGCCGAGGGCTTCGAAGTAGCGCAACAGAATCACCGTGTCGGCCAGGTAAGTGATATCGACCGGCGCCTGCATATCGCCCACCAGACCGTGCTGGGCGACCGTCATGAAGGTGGCCGCGCCTTTGCGGTTAAGGTACAGCAGCAGCTCGTGCATGTGCAGCACCAGCGCGTTTTCTTCCGGCATCGCCGCTTGATAGCCGTTAATGCTGTCGATCACCACGGTTTTGATACCCAGCTCATCGACGCAACGCCGCACGCGATGGGACAACTCACCGGGAGACAATTCGGCGGCGTCTACTTGTTCGATCAGCAGATTACCGGTGGCCTGCAAGGCTTTGAGGTCGATGCCCAGATGACGCATGCGTTCGAACAGCAGGCCCAGTTCTTCATCGAAAATGAACAGCGCGGCTTTTTCGCCTCGGGCCACCGCTGCGGCGGCGAAGATCATCGAAATCATCGATTTGCCGGTACCGGCCGGGCCGAGAATCAGCGTGCTGGATCCGGTCTCGATGCCGCCGCCGAGCAGGGCGTCCATTTGCGGGATGCCGCTGGACAGCTGCAGACGTGGGTAGTCGCCGCGATGTTCCGCCGCTACCAGGCGTGGGAAAACATGGACGCCGTCGCCCATGATGGTGAAATCATGGAAACCGCCACGGTATTTCTGCCCGCGATATTTGACCACTCGTACGCGACGACGCTCGGCGCCGTAGCTTGGCGTCAGCTCTTCAAGGCGAATCACGCCGTGGGCGACACTGTGCACAGTCTTGTCGAGGGATTCGGTGGTCAGGTCATCGAGCAGCAGGACGGTGGCGTCGTAGCGCACAAAGTAGTGCTTGATCGCCAGAATCTGCCGACGATAGCGCAACGAGCTCTGCGCCAGTAGACGGATCTCCGAAAGGCTGTCGAGCACTACGCGGGTCGGTTTGAAGCGTTCGACCACTTCGAAAATCTGCCTGGTCGCCTCGCCCAGTTCAAGGTCCGAGGAATACAGCAGACTTTGCTGGTGTTCGGCATTGAGCAGGCTTTCCGGCGGTGTCAGCTCGAAGATCTTGATGTTTTCGTTCAGCTCCCAGCCGTGGGAGAGCGCACCTTGACGCAGTTCTTTCTCGGTTTCCGAGAGAGTGATGTACAAGCAGCGTTCCCCGGCCAGCGCACCGGCGCGGAGGAAATGCAAAGCCACGGTGGTTTTGCCGGTTCCGGGTTCCCCCTCGAGCAAAAACACATGGCCGCGAGACAGGCCACCGGCAAGGATGTCATCCAGACCTACAATGCCGACGGCGGCCTTTGCACTGATCAACTCGTTTGATGTAGTCAAAAAACGCCCTCTTATGACTAGGGTAATCCGGCGGCTGGCTTAAGTGAGCCGCCTGAATTACTTGACCTCAGGGCATGTTCACGGTTCCGCTTTTTCTTTCGACAGGTGGTTGATTGCACCCGCTGTACCTTGATCAAAGACCCTGTTGCAGGGCCGGGTCGTCCGGATTCAACTGCTCCAGTTGCGCCAGCAGGATCTGCACATTCTGCAATTGGCCGCTTTCCTTCCAATAGTTGATCAACAGCACTCGCGCCTTGCGGTTGGCGGGGTGGCGCTGGACGATTTCCTGCAATTGTTTCTGCGCCGCTTCCAGTTCTTCCGCGCTGTGCAGGGTGGTGGCGAGGTCGTAGCGATAATCCTTATTGTCCGGTTCCAGCTCGACCGCTTTGGACAGGCCGAGCAGGGCATATTCGCGCTGGCCGTGGTGCAGCAGCCACAGGCCGAGGGCATGTTGCAGATAGGCCGAATCCGGCTGCGCCTTGAGCTGGCGGGCGAGCAACTGGCGAGCGGCATCGCTCTGGCCCTGGCGGTCGAGCACATCTATCTGCATGACCAGCGCCGCCAGGTTGCCCGGTTCCAGGCGCAAGGTATTGTCCAAAGCCTGTTGGGCCTGTTTGTATTCGGCGTTGTGAATATAGAGACGGGCCAGTTGCGCATAGTTGGCGGCGCTTTCCGGCTGGCTTTCCAAGGTCTGTTGCCAGCCGTCGATGGCCTGCTGTAGCGGTGCGAAATACAGGCCGAGCTCGTCCGGGGCCAGGCCGAGCAGGGCATTGATCGCGGCGAAACGGACAGTTTGTTCTTCATCATCAAGCAACGGTCCTAGCAGCAGACTGCGCTGCCCGCCGGGCACCAGACCGACGATGCTTTTGATCGCTGCGACGCGCACTTGCGGCGCTTCGTGATGCAAGTCGATGTCCGCCAGCTTCAACGCCTGCGGACTGGGGTAATTGGGCAGTTCGCCATGCAGCCAGACCCGGCGCTTGACCGAGATGTCCGGGCGGCCCAATTGCTGGTACAACTGGCGCGCCGCTCCGGGTTCACCTGTGCGCGCGGCGTTCAGCGCTTCGCTGTAGCCATGTTTGATAGCATCGGGGATGGTCGGAGTGTTGCTGCGCCAGGACAGCCAGACGACGCCGAGGATCAGTACGAGGCCTAGGCCGATCAGCAGGTTGCGGCGGGACTGAGTCATGCGGGTTTCCGAAAGCTTCGAACTTGAGCAGAGCGGCAAGCTTCGTTCAGCTTGGCGCGTGAGTCAAACCGTTGCCGGCGAATCGTCCTACAACACGTGTCGACTGTGAAATCCGTCAGGCTTTTGCTGCAATGTCTACGCTTGCAGAAGTCGTTTTAAAGAGTGTTCCCATGCCAGCGTTGTTCGCTTATTTCAAGGCTCTGATCCATCCCGGTCAGGCTGTTCTGCTGTTTGCCCTGCGGACCATCGCCGCCGGGCTGTTGACCCTTTATCTGGCGTTTATCTTCGATCTCGAACAGCCGAAGTGGTCAATCATGGCCGTGGTGATCGTCAGCCAGCCACTGGCAGGGATGGCACTGGCGCGCAGTTTCGGCCAGGTGATAGGCACCACGGTGGGGGCGGCGGTGGCGGTGCTGATCATGGCGATTTTTCCTCAGGCGCCGCTGCCGTTCATCACGACATTGGCGTTGTGGCTGGCGCTGTGCACGGCGGGCGGCACCTTGTTGCGCTACACCAGCTCCCAGGCGTTCGTGCTCAGTGGTTACACCGCTGTGGTCGTAGCTTTACTGGCGATTCCGGATCAGGACGGCACCTTTCTGCTGGCGGTCACCCGCGTCACCGAAACCCTGTTGGCGGTTGCCTGTGTCTGTGTGGTCAGTTTGCTCACGGCACGCCCTGAAGCCGTCGCCAAGGGCTATTTCGCCAAAATCGATCAGGTCATCAAACTGGCGGCCAGCCACGCTGCCGAGGTGCTTCGTACGGAAGAAAGCGAAGCCGATTTCCAGCGTCGGCAGATGCAGCTGCTCGGTGAGATCAGTGCACTGGAAGGTTTGCGCCGTCATTTGTATTTCGATGCCCCACGTTTGCGCAGTGCCGACAACCTGGTGTTGCTGCTCGGCAATCAACTGATGCTGCTGACGTCGCGACTGACCGCGCTGCGTCATCAGCGCGAATTGCTCATCGAACGCTGGGAGGGCGATCTGCCGCTGGAGGTCCAGCAGTTGCGTGCCGAGGAACTGGCGTTACTTGAGCAACTGGCGCAGCAGGGCCGCGGGCTGTCTGGCGCCGATCGGCAGCGTTTCGTCACCTTGCAGCAACAGTTCGAAGCATTGGCGTACAAGGCCGAGCAGCAGACCGAGAACATGAGCGCGACCCTGCGTTCATTGGCTTGGGCGCTGCGTTGGGAGCAGGCGCGCCTGTTGCAGCAACTTGAGCAGATCCTCGAACTGAGCGACGCGATTCAGGAAGGGCGCCCGGCGAGTTGTCTCTATCGCGGCCAGAGCAGTCCGTTGCATCTGGATTTCACCTTGGCTTCGATGAATGCGATCCGTGCCTTTACCGCGCTGTTGGTCAGCGGGTTGATCTGGATCGAAACGGCGTGGGATGGCGCGCGCGGCGGGATGATTCTGGTGGGGATTCTCTGCTCGCTGATGGCGACTTTTCCGCGTCCGCTGATGGCTGCGCAAAGCTATGCGCGAGGCTTGGGTCTGGCACTGGTGGTGTCGGCGTTCTATCAATTCATGCTGGTGCCGGCGATCAGTGATTTCGAGCTGCTGGCCTTGCTGCTGGCGCCGCTGCTATATGCCATTGCCGTGGGAATTTCCAGTCCGGCCACCGCCGGTATCGGCATGGGCCTTGGCCTCTCCAGTTTCCTCATGCTCGGGCCGCAAAACACCGGCATTGGGCAGAATACGGCAATCCAATGGTTCGAATTCGCCGGCGCCTACGTCAGCGCAGCGATGCTGGCCCTGATCGTTTATGCGCTGATCTTCCCGTTCCGCCCGGGCTTGCGCATCCGCCGCCTGTACGGCGAAGCGCGGGAGCAGGTGTATCAACTGAGCAAAATGCCGGCGACCGATGAACAACAATTCGCCTTCGAGAGTCGGATGACCGATCGCCTGACCAGCATGCTCGGCCTGCTGCCAGCGGCGAACGATCGTGCCATGCAGCGCTTGTACGAAATCAGCCTGGCTTGCGTAGCCTTGGGGGTGGCGATGCATCAGCTGCGGCAGCAGGCGCAGAACAATGGGTTGCTCACCGATGCGTTCGGCCAACGCCTGGCGTCGGCGTTGCGCAAGACCGGTCGTTTGGTTGCCGGTCGCGACGATGTCCAGCTTGCGGCGCTGCTGGCCACGTTGCACCAACTCGGAGATGAGCTGGACGAGCTGCACGCCGCCAGTCATGAACATCTATGGTCGGTGTTTCGCATGCGTGTGGCGCTGCTGATTGTGGTGTCGTTCCTCGAGCGGCACGGTGAACATTTGCAACCTCAAGCACTGGAAGGAGAACCGCAACTTGCCCATTGATTTTGAGATTGGCGGGGTTTATCTGCCGCCGATTGCCCAGGCACTGTTACTGGCGATTCCGATTTTCATGTTGCTGGACTGGTGTCTGCGGCGCCTCGGCGTACTGCGCCTGGTGTGGCATGAAGCACTGTTCGAAGGCGCGCTGTATGCCTGTGTCTGCGCCACGCTGATTCTGTTGATGGGAGCCTGATGACTTGAAAGCACTAGTTGCACGAATGATGACCGTGGCAGTGGTGATCCTGGCGATCGTCCTCGGCTGGTTCGCCTGGGAGTATTACACCCGCGCGCCGTGGACACGGGATGCTCGGGTGAGGGCGGATGTGGTGACGCTGTCGGCGGATGTTTCGGGGCGAATCGTCAAACTGGCAGTGCAGGACAACCAGCATGTCGACAAGGGCCAATTGTTGCTGGAGATCGATCCGGCGCGCTATCAACTGGCGGTCGAGCATGCCCGGCGTTCGGTGGAAGTATCCAAGGCGTCGCTGGGGCAATCGCAAGCGGCAATCGTCGCCAGTGAAGCGTTGCTTAAACAACGTCAGAGCGAGGAGCGCCGCCGCCGTACGCTGAAGCAGGGCTTCGCGATTTCTGGTGAAGAATGGGAGAAGGCCAGTACCGACGTAGCGGTTGCCCAGGCGGATCTGTTGCGCAATCAGGCCAACCTCGGGCTGGCCGAAGCCAATGTGCAACTGGCAATTGCCGCACTGACCCAGGCCGAACTGGACTTGCAGCGCACCCGCGTTGAATCGCCAGTGAGCGGCTATGTCACCAACCTGCTGACCCGCCAAGGTGATTACGCACAGGCGGGCGGGGCACTGCTGGCGCTGGTCGACAGCGATTCTTTTTATGTCAGCGGTTACTTCGAGGAAACCAAGTTGCCGCGAATCGAGGAGGGTGATCGGGTACGCATTCAATTGATGAGCGGTGAGCGTTTCGGCGGCACGGTAGAAAGCATCGCCTTTGCCATCGCTGATCGCGAAAACGCGCCGGGCAGTCGTCTGCTGGCAAACATCAACCCGAGTTACACCTGGGTGAAACTGGCGCAACGGGTGCCGGTGCGCATTGGCATTGATGGTGACTTTGCCGGCAAGCATCGCCTGCGCGCCGGTACCACCGCCACCGTCACCGTCCTGGAGGATCACCGCTGATCCCCTGTGGGAGCGAGCCTGCTCGCGAAGGCGGAGTATCAGCCACCGCTGATATGTCTGACCTGGCGCTTTCGCGAGCAGGCTCGCTCCCACAAGAAACCCAATGCTGAAAATAGGCATAAAAAAACCCCGCGACCGAATGATACGCGGGGCAAAGAAATTGGTTGGTTGCGGCCAACCAAAGGAGCTCTTTAACAATCTTTACTTGCTGGCAACTGTCTCCGGTTGCCAGCCACCGCCGAGGGCCTTGTAGATCGCGACGATGCCGCGATACAGCTCGACTTCGGCCTGGGCCTGAGTGTCTTCGGCGTTCAGTCGCTCACGCTGGGCGTCGAGCAGGACGAGGAAATCGGTGGTGCCTTCGCGGTAGCGGATTTCCGCCAGGTCAGCAGCCTTGCGACTCGATTCGCTCTGACGGATCAGCGAGATCAGACGTTGCTGACGCTTGCCGTAATCGCTGAAGGCGTTTTCCGATTCTTCCAGCGCCAGCAGCACCTGTTGCTCGTAGTTGGCCAGTGCGCCTTCGGCGTCAGCGTCGGCGCCGCGCAAACGAGCGCGGACGCTGCCGAGGTCAAACGCAGCCCAGGTGATGCTCGGGCCGAGTGCCCAGGCGTTGGCTGCCGAGGAACCGATCTGCGAGCCACGTCCGGCCGTCCAGCCGAGGAAGCCGCTGAGGCTGACCCGTGGGAACAGATCGGCCTTGGCCACGCCGATGCGCGCAGTGGCCGAAGCCAATTGCCGCTCGGCGCTGAGGATGTCCGGACGACGTTGCAGCAGCTCACCTGGATCACCGATCGGCAGCGCCTTGGCGATGGCCGGCAGATCTTTCGGGCTCAGGTCGACGGTAAGCTTGTCCGGGCGCTCACCGAGCAGGGTGGCGATACGGTTTTTCTGCCGAACCTGTTCCGCCTGCAACTGCGGCACGGTGGCTTCGACGTTGGCCAGACGCGCATCGGCGCGCTCGACATCAAGCTGATCACCGACACCGGCGTCACGCAGGCTGATGGTGATCTTGCGCGACTCCTGCTGGTTGTTCAGGTTGGCCACGGCGATTTTTTCCCGCAGCTGGGCGCCGCGCAGTTGACCGTAGGCGTCGACCAGTTCGGCAATCATGGTGACTTGCAGCTGATACAGATCGGCTTCGGCGGCCTGCTGGTCGGCATCGCTGGCTTCCAGATTGCGCTGGATGCGGCCGAACAGGTCGAGCTCCCAGGCCATGTCCAGACCGAGGTCATAGCGCTCGCTATTGACCCGGTCGGTAGTCTGGCCGGGAATCTGGCCCTTGCCCAGGTCACTGCTGGCGCGGCTGGTGATGGTCGGCATCGCGTCATTGCTGGCGTCGTCGCGGATCGCCCGGGCGGCTTTCCAGCGGGCGAACGCCACGCGCAGTTCACGGTTGCCTTGCAGCGACTGGCTCACCAACTGGTTGAGGGTCGGATCGTCGAATTGCTGCCACCAGATGCCTTCGAATTTCGAGCGGTCGAAGTTCTTTTGTCCGGCGGCGCCGTCGGTGGCGGTCGTGATGTTGGCCGCCTCCGTGGTTGGGGTCTTGTAGTCGGGGCCGACGGCGCAGGCGCTGAGGGCCAGCACCAGCAGACTCGGCAGAAAGACTTTCAGACTCATTGTTGCGCCTCCAGTGGCTTTTGAAGAGTGTGCGCCTTGGCTGCTTTGCGCTGCTCGCCGCGTTCGACAAAGTTACGGATCAGTACGTAGAACACGGGCGTCAGCAGCAGACCGAAGAAGGTCACCCCGAGCATCCCGGAGAACACTGCCACACCCATGGCGTGACGCATCTCGGCACCGGCACCGCTGGAGAACACGAGTGGCACCACACCCATGATGAACGCGAAGGAGGTCATCAGGATCGGCCGCAGACGCAGGCGGCAGGCTTCCAGCACCGCAGCGAGCGGGTCGAGGCCTTCTTCCTGTTTATCCTTGGCGAACTCGACGATCAGAATCGCGTTCTTACAGGCAAGTCCCACCAGTACGATCAAGCCGATCTGGGTGAAGATGTTGTTGTCACCGCCGGAGATGATCACACCGGTAATGGCCGACAGCAGGGTCATCGGTACGATCAGGATCACCGCCAGTGGCAGGCTCCAGCTTTCGTATTGTGCGGCGAGCACCAGGAACGCCAGCAGTACGCAAAGCGGGAACACGAACAGCGCGGTGTTGCCGGACAGAATCTGCTGGTAGGTCAGGTCGGTCCACTCGTAGGTCATGCCGTTCGGAAGTTCTTCCTTGAGCAGTTTCTCGATGGCTTTTTCCGCCTGGCCAGAGCTGTAGCCCGGGGCTGCGGCACCGTTGATTTCAGCGGTGATGAAGCCGTTGTAGTGCATCACGCGATCCGGTCCCGAGGTGTCGCTGACCTTGATGAAGGTCGCCAGCGGGATCATCTCGCCTTTGTTGTTGCGTACTTTCAACTGACCGATCTGATCGGATTCAAGACGGAACTGCTGTTCGGCCTGAACGTTGACCTGATAGGTGCGCCCGAAGCGGTTGAAGTCGTTGGCATACAGCGAGCCCAGGTAGATCTGCAGGGTGTCGAAGATGTCGCTGACGGCCACGCCGTGGGTCTTGGCTTTTTCACGGTCGATGGCAGCATCGACCTGCGGCACGTTCACCGTGTAGCTGGTGAACAGGCCGGCCAGTTCCGGCACGTTGTGGCTCTTGTTGATGATGTTCATGGTTTCTTTGTACAGCTCGTCGTAGCCGAGGTTGCCCCGGTCTTCGATCTGCAGGCGGAAACCGCCAATGGTGCCCAGGCCTTGTACCGGTGGTGGCGGGAAGATCGCCATGTACGCTTCCTGAATGTTCGCGTACTGGCCGTTCAAGGCTCCGGCAATCGCGCCGGCGGACATGCTCGGGTCTTTACGCTCGTCGAACGGTTTCAGCGTCACGAAGACGATGCCAGCGTTCGGGCTGTTGGTGAAGCCGTTGATCGACAGGCCCGGGAACGCTACGGCGCTTTCCACGCCCGGCTGTTTCAGCGCGAGGTCGGACATGCGCTTGATCACGTCTTCGGTACGATCCAGGCTCGCGGCATCCGGCAATTGCGCGAAGGCCACCAGGTATTGCTTGTCCTGGCCGGGTACGAAACCGGTCGGCGTGCTGGAGAAACCGAAGAAGGTCAGCACCATCAGGCCTGCATACACGAGCAGGGCGATGCCGCTGCTGCGGATGACCCGGCGCACGGTGCCGACGTAGCCATGACTGGCACGGTCGAAGAAACGGTTGAACGGACGGAACAGCCAGCCACCGAAGATTCTGTCGAGCACTTTCGAGAAGCGGTCTTTCGGCGCGTCGTGACTTTTCAGCAACACAGCAGCCAGTGCTGGCGACAAGGTCAGCGAGTTGAATGCCGAGATCACTGTCGAGATCGCGATGGTCAGTGCGAACTGTTTGTAGAACTGCCCGGTGAGGCCGGAAATGAATGCCGCCGGAATGAACACCGCACACAGCACCAGTGCCGTGGCCACGATCGGCCCGGTCACTTCACGCATGGCGCGCTTGGTCGCTTCGACTGGCGTCAGTCCGAGTTCTATGTTCCGTTCGACGTTTTCCACCACGACGATGGCGTCGTCCACCACGATACCGATGGCCAGTACCAAGCCGAACAGCGATAGGGCGTTGAGCGAGAAGCCGAACAGGTGCATGACCGCAAACGTACCGATCAACGATACCGGCACCGCCACCAACGGAATGATCGAGGCGCGCCAGGTCTGCAGGAACAGAATCACCACCAGCACCACGAGGATCAGCGCTTCGAACAGGGTGTGCACCACCGCCTCGATCGAGCCACGAACGAAGATCGTCGGGTCATACACGATGCTGTAATCCATGCCCTGCGGGAAGCCTTTCTTCAGCTCTTCCATCTTGCCGCGCACTTCGTTGGAAATGTCGATGGCGTTGGAACCGGGACGCTGGAAGATCGGGATCGCCACCGCTGGCTGATTGTTCAGCAGCGAGCGCAAGGCGTATTGGCTGGAACCCAGTTCAATGCGTGCAATATCCTTCAGGCGCGTGATCTCACCGTCGTCGCCTGCGCGAATGACGATGTTCTCGAACTCTTCCTCGGAAACCAGACGGCCTTGAGTGTTGACCGACAGCTGGAAGCTTTGCGCGGTCGGGGCAGGGGGCGCGCCCAGTTGACCGGCGGCGACCTGACGGTTCTGCTCGCGAATCGCGGTCACCACATCGGTGGCGGTCAGATTGCGCGAAGCGGTCTTGTTCGGATCAAGCCAGACGCGCAGCGAGTAGTCGCCCATACCGAACAACTGCACATCACCAACACCACCCAGGCGAGCCAGCTCATCCTTGATGTTGAGGATCGCGTAGTTGGACAGGTAGAGCATGTCGTAGCGCTTGTCCGGTGAGGTCAAGTGCACAACCATGGTCAGGTCGGGCGAAGCCTTGTCGACGGTGATACCGATGCGCGTCACTTCCTCGGGAAGCTTCGGCTCGGTTCGGGTCACCCGGTTCTGCACCTGCACCTGCGCGTTGTCCAGGTCAGTGCCCAGGGCGAAGGTGATGGTCAGGGTGATCTTGCCGTCGGCGGTCGACTGCGAGGACATGTACAGCATGTTCTCGACGCCGGTGATGGCCTGCTCCAGCGGAGCGGCCACGGTTTCACCGATGACTTTGGGGTTGGCGCCGGGGAAGTTGGCGCGCACGACCACGGTCGGCGGCACGACTTCCGGGTATTCGCTGATCGGCAACTGGAACAGCGAGATCGCACCGGCGATCAGGATCAACAGCGACAGCACCGCTGCGAAGATCGGCCGGGAAATGAAGAATTGGGAAAAATTCATCGGAGTTGTCGTCCCTTAACCGCGTGGGGTCGTAGCAGCCAGCTTCGCAGCCGAACCCGATGCGCCCTTGGCAGGGGCAACTTTGGGCAGGTTGCTGGCTTCCAGCGCTTGACGTTGTTGAGCGAGGGCGGCGAGGGTCTGCTCGCTGGCCATCGGAATCACCTCAGGGGTGACCGGTGAGCCAGGACGAACCCGTTGCAGACCCTTGACGATGATCGTGTCGTCCTTGTTCAGGCCGTTGCGGACGATGCGCAGGCCTTCGATTTTCGGACCGAGTTCAACGGCGCGGTAGGCGGTCTTGTTGTCGCCATCCATCACCAGCACAAACTTCTTGCCCAGGTCAGTGCCCACGGCTTCGTCATTGATCAGCATGGCGTTGTAGGTGCCGCTGCCGACCAGTTTCAAGCGAGCGTAGAGGCCAGGGGTGTAGGTGCCGTCAGCGTTGTCGAAGACTGCGCGACCACGGATGGTGCCGGTTTTCGGATTGACCTGGTTGTCGACGAAGTTCATCTGGCCCAGGTGCGGGTTGCCGTCCTCGTTGGACAGGCCCATGTACACCGGCGTAGTGGCGCCACGCTGGCCGTTGCGGGCCAGTTCGGTGTATTTGAGGAACACGCGTTCGTCGGCGTCGAAGTAGGCGTAGACCTTGTCGGTGGAGACGACGCTGGTCAGCGCGGTGGTGTCGGCGGTCACCAGGTTGCCGGCAGTGATTTCGGCGCGGCTGACGCGGCCGCTGATCGGTGCGGTCACGCGGGTGAAGCTCAGGTTCAGTTTGGCCAGGTCCAGTTGTGCCTGCAGAGCACCAACGGCGGCGCGGGCTTCTTGGGCGGCGCTGGTGCGCGAGTCGGCCAGTTCAGCGGAAATGGCGTTGCTGGCACGCAGACGTTCACCGCGCGCCGCTTCGTTTTCGCTGCGGGTGGCGGTGGCGCGGGCTTGAGCAACCAGAGCTTCGAGGCGGCGTACCTCGGCCTGGAACGGACGCGGGTCGATCTGGAACAGCAGGTCACCTTTCTTGACCAGCGCGCCTTCGGTGAACGCGACCTGATCGATCTGGCCCGAAACCCGTGGCCGGATTTCTACGGTTTCCGGGGCTTCGAGGCGCCCGGTAAATTCGTCCCACTCGTTGACCGGTTGTTCCAGCACCTTGGCCACGCTGACCTTGGCAGCGGGCGGGGCGCCGGCAGTCTCCGGAGTTTTGCCGCAGGCGCTCATCACCAGTACGGCCAGCATGGCCAACGGGAAGCGCAAATGTTTGAGTGATTGTTCCATGGATGCAATCCGCCGAAGTATTGAAGATGGGCGGATGATGCTCGGCGCGGGTGTGATGGCACGAATCGAATGAAGCAAAGGTAACTATCATTCGGAATGATATAAGCGCCGAGGCAGCCCTCTAGCATGCACCTTTCGTTAGGGGGCTAACAATGTGTTTTCTTGCAATTCTTTCTTGCGTGACGAGCAATGATCGAGCAAGGCCCTGTCGAGATGGGCGTCATAAATAAAGAAACGGCCATGAGGCCGTTTCGATCCGCGATTGCCGCTATTGATCAGTTGAAGCCTTTGCGATTGGCACCGAAGCGATTCGGGCCAGGCTGGCTGTCTTGCGCCAGAAACACGATGTTGACGATGGGCAGCAGAATCCACCAGCCGCTGCGGTCAGTGTCGTGCATGCGCCGTACGCCAACAGCGAGGCTCGGCAACAGCATTGCCAGGTTGTACAGGCTCTGCAAGGCGCCACCGGTCTTGAGCATGGCGTCAAAAACGCTCATGACAATAGCGATGCCCATGTTGATCAGAAAAAACATCCAGTATTCACGGCGCGTGGCGCGTCCGGTGAACACGGCATATTTCTTCAGTGCTTCCACGTATGGGTTGCCGCTCGCCATGACGGGGCCACTAGCAATGGAATGCAGTGGCGCTTGAGGTGCGCCGCATTGGGGGCATGCCGATGCCAGAGTACTTATTTCCTTGGCGCAACCACGGCAGAAAACCAGGCTCATGTTTTTTTCCCTAAAAAATGGTCAGTCGAAAGACGGGACAGATACATCCCGGTGTTTTCGTTGGTGCAGATGTCGTCGCCAACGAGAGCAGAGACTGAATGCCCGGCTCTCCATTGGCGGGGCGGCGGTAATCTAATCGTTACCATAAGGTTTGTCATCGGCTCTCCGCTGTCGATTTGTGGGTCTGCGGCTAAACCCAAACCCGATCGTCACCAAATCCACTTGGGGCGTGAGGCATGCGAACGCATTTCGCTCTAACATGAGCTGATATTCATGCCGTCAGCTTCTGCCACCCCCGGAACTTTCCTATATGCGCGACCTGCCCCCGACCGCGACCCTGCGGGCTTTCGAAGTGGCCACTCGGCACCCGACGTTCACCGCTGCCGCTCAAGAACTGCACGTGACCCAAAGCGCCGTCAGTCATCAGCTCCGGCATCTGGAAGAACTTTGGGGATTGCAATTGTTCGAGCGCGGCAAGGCGTTACGCCTTACAACAGCGGGGGCGACGCTGGCGCCGATCGTGCGCGAGTTTTTCATGAGCCTTGAAGCAACGCTGGAGGATCTGCGCGAGCAAAAGGACCGGGTTCGCCTGACCGTCAGCACCACTTATTCGTTTGCCTTGAAGTGGCTGCTGCCACGCTTGCCGAATCTGTCGCGCCTGCACCCGGAGCTGTTGGTGTCGCTGGATACCACGGACACGATCATCCATTTCGCCAGCGGCGAAGCTGATGTCGCCATTCGCTTGGGCAAAGGCAATTATCCCGGTCTGTATTCGGAGTTTCTGTTTGGGGAGCAAGTGTTTCCCGTGGCCAGCCCCGAGATGCTGCAGCGCGTCGGCACGCCGGGCAGTCCCGCGGAGTTGCTGCAGATGCCGTTACTTATCCGCGACGGCGCCGAGTTGGCGCCGAAATGGGAGGTGTGGTTTCAGTCCGTCGGGCTGGAGTTTTTACCGCTGCGCGAAGGCGTCAGGTTTGGTGATACCAATATGACGGTGGAAGCTGCGTTGCTCGGCCAGGGTGTGGCGCTGGTGCGCAGCGGCCATGTCGAAAACGAAATCGCCGATGGCCGTCTGGTGAGGCTGTTCGATGTGCCGTTCACTTCGCCTTTGGCCTACTATTTCGTCTGCCCCAAAGGCATCGAAGCCCAGGCACACATTCTCAGTTTTCGTGACTGGTTGCTCAGTGAAGCATTGAAGGTGCAGAACCCCCAACGCTGAAGCATGAGCTTTTGCTCATGCTGCAATGAGGAAACTTCGCTGTAATGCCAATGCCCGAGATGCCTAGAATGCGGCATGCCAATCCATCTCGTACTCCTCGTTCTGTTCGCCGCGCTCCTGCACGCCAGCTGGAACGCGTTGCTGCGCGGCGGCGCCGATCGGCTCTGGTCGATGACAATAATGTGTGTGGCCATCGCCATCGTCTGCCTCATCGCCACCTTTTTCATGGCCGCGCCTGCACCTGAGAGCTGGGGTTATGCGCTACTCTCGGCACTGCTGCACGTTGGTTATAACCTGTTTCTGGTGCGCAGCTATCGGGTCGGCGACCTTGGGCAAATCTATCCGATTTCCCGTGGGTCGTCGCCAGCGCTGATCACCCTCGGCGCCGCGCTGTTTGCCGGCGAAACCATTACCCCCGCCGAATTGCTCGGCATTGGTCTTGTGTCGGGCGGGATCATGTCCCTGGCTTTTCGCGGGCGCAGCCTGTCGGTGCCGAGCTTGCCGTATGCGCTGGGCACCGGTTGTTTCATCGCTGCCTACAGTGTGGTCGATGGCATTGGCGCCAGACTGTCGGGGGCGCCGCTGGCTTACACAGTTTGGATGAGCGCCCTGTGGGGCGTGCTGATGCCGCTGGTGTATATCGGCCTGCGCGATGCTCGCAGTCTGTTTTCCGTACGGCCCGGAATGCTGACCGCTGTGGTCGGCGGACTGGTCTCGTTGCTGGCCTACGCAATCGTTATCTACGCCATGAACGAAGCGCCACTGGGCGCGGTGTCGGCGCTGCGCGAAACCAGCGTGTTGTTCGCGGCATTGCTCGGCTATTTGTTTCTCGGTGAAAAGCTCACCGTCCGCAGGATGCTGGCGTGCGTGGTCATCGCCAGCGGCGCCATCATCATCGGCTGACACAGCCCAACTGCTGAGGAGAACGTCGCATGGGTAACGTTTCGCAGGCCCCGCTGATTCTGATCACCGGCGGCAGTCGCGGAGTCGGCGCCGCCACCGCCCGACTCGCCGCAGCACAAGGCTACGACGTTGCCATCAGCTACGTCGCTAACGAGTCCGCCGCTCTTGAGGTGGTGGCCGATGTCGAAGCGCTTGGGCGCAAAGCGTTGGCCGTGCGTGCCGACAGTGCCAACCCTGAGCAGGTCGCTGATTTGTTCTCGGCCATTGATCGTTCATTCGGGCGGATCGACGTTCTGGTCAATAACGCTGGCGTGCTGGCGAAACAGTCACGCATGGAGGACCTGAGCTTCGAACGCATGCAGCGCATCTTCGCGGTCAATGCTCTGGGACCGATCCTGTGCGCGCAGCAAGCGGTGAAGCGCATGGCGTATCAGCACGGCGGCACAGGTGGGGCAGTGATCAACGTTTCTTCTGCCTCGGCGCGCTTGGGCAGCCCGAATGAATACGTCGACTACGCAGCATCGAAAGGCGCGCTGGAAACCTTCACCATCGGCTTTGCCAAGGAAGTCGCGCGCGAGGGAATCCGCGTCAACTGCATTCGCCCGGGGCACATCTATACCGACATGCACGCCAGCGGCGGCGAGCCGGGGCGGGTGGATCGCGTGAAGGACTCGATCCCGATGGGCCGGGGCGGTCAGCCGGAAGAGGTAGCGCGGGCCATCTTGTGGCTGGCCAGCGCGGAGGCTTCATTTGTCACCGGGACATTTCTGGATGTGACGGGTGGCAAGTAATTGCTAGAGGCTATCCGGATCGCCGAAAAACATCTGAATTCGCGACCGTAACCACCGCTCTCCCGGGTCGTTATCCTGCGACCCACGCCATGCCATGTGCAATTCAAAGGTCCGCGTCGGCAGTGGCGGATCTTCAGCACGAAGCCCTCCAGCTGCCGTCAGTGCGTCCGCCGTGTAATCCGGCACGGTCGCGACGATATCGGTGCCCGCCAGCAGGGTGCCCAGTCCGTTGAACTGTGGCACTGCCAGCACCACGTGCCGTTTGCGTCCGAGTTTTTCCAGTTCTTCATCGACGAAACCACTGAGGTCGCCAGCGAACGACACCAGTGCGTGCGGTCGGGCGCAGTAGTCGTCGAGGCTCAGCGGCCCCGGCACGGTGTCGGCGCGCAGCAGCTTCGGTGCGCTGCGGCGCAGGACCTTGCGCTTGGCATTGGCCGGCAGGTCGGTGGTGTAGCTGACGCCGATCGAAATCTCGCCGGAGGCCAGCAGGCCCGGCATCAAGATGTAGTTGACCCGGCGCACGACGAGGACGATGCCTGGTGCTTCGGCGCGCAGGCGCTTGAGCAGCATGGGCAGCAGGGCGAATTCGACGTCGTCGGATAACCCAATGCGGAACACCGACGTGCTGGTCGCTGGATCAAAATCGGCGGCACGACTGACGGCGGTCGAGATCGAATCAAGGGCGGGCGAGAGCAGGGCGAAGATTTCCACCGCGCGCGCGGATGGTTCCATGCTGCGGCCGGTGCGGACAAACAAGGGATCGTCAAACAGGCTGCGCAGGCGCGACAGAGCCGCACTGATAGCCGGTTGGCCGAGGAACAATTTTTCCGCGGCCCGAGTCACACTGCGTTCGTGCATCAATGTTTCGAACACGATCAGCAGGTTCAGGTCGACACGACGCAGGTCATTACGATTCATCTGGAGTCCTGGCAGAGTCATCAAACTTGACGAGGGCGACCATATGAGAACAATGGCCGGCATGAATCTTACGGGGAAAGGCTGGTACTCTGCACCGGAAAATTCAGCTTTACTGCGACGGTGGCAGGCCTTTTTCCATGGAATTTGCCAATGCCGCCCTTGATGCGGAATCAATGACAGGCATGTCGACTATTAATAGCCGCTGATGGTCTTGGGTCGAAAGCCCAGATAGAGTTCATGGCATTAGAGGTTACTTTGACGAGGTTTGCGATGTCCCGCACGATCCGTTTTCACAAGTTTGGTCCGGCCGAGGTGCTCAAATGCGAAGAGCATGCGGCTGCTCAGCCAGGTCCTGGCGAAGTGCAGGTGCGTGTCGAGGCAATCGGCATCAGTTGGTACGACACCCTGTGGCGCCAGAACCTGGCGTCGTCCCAGGCACGTCTGCCTTCGGGCCTCGGTCATGAAATGGCTGGGGTGGTCACTGCGGTGGGCGCCGATGTCGACGACCTGTCCGTCGGCGACAAAGTGGCCAGTTTTCCAGCGGAAAGCCCGAACGACTATCCGGTGTACGGCGAGTCGATCGTCTTGCCGCGCACCGCGCTGACCCGTTATCCCGATGTGCTCAGCCCGATCGAAGCGAGCGTGCATTACACGCCGCTGCTGATCGCCTACTTCGCTTATGCCGATCTTGCGCGGGTCAAACCGGGTCAATTTGCGCTGGTGACTGACGCCAGCCACTGCGCCGGCCCGTCGTTTGTGCAATTGGGCAAAGCGCTGGGTGTGCGAGTGATCGCCGCGACCAAATCGGCGGAGGAGCGGGAGTACCTGCTGTCCCTCGGTGCGGAGAAGGTCATCGTCACCGAAGAGGAAGATCTGTTGATGCGCATCAACAAGATCACCGACAACCGCGGCGTCGATGTGGTGTTCGATGGTCTTGGCGGTCCGCAGATGTCGTTGCTTGGCGATGTGCTGGCGCCACGCGGCAGTCTGGTTCTGTACGGCCTGCAGGGTGGTAATCAGACTCCGTTCCCGGCGTGTGCAGCGTTTCAGAAGAACATCCAGTTCTTCGTGCACTGCATCGGCAACTTCACCGGCAAGCCGGAGCTGGGCATTGTCCAGGACCACGTCGCTCTGCAGCGTGCGCTGCGTGACATCAACCAGTTGACCGCTGACCGCGTGCTCCTGCCGCTCAAGACGCGTGTATTCCCGTTCAACGAGTTCGTCGAGGCGCATCGCTACATGGACGAATGCCCATGCCGCGAGCGAGTGGCCCTGCAAGTGGAAACCGCGTAAATCCGCTCATCAGAGTCCGTGGCCGCCACGGACTCTTTTCTGTTTAGATCCTCCGCTGTCAGTAAACCCTCCCTGATATCGACGCATTGGCCCTTTCAGTAACTGAACTGGTTTTTGCCGTTCATCTGTATCTTCTAATCACACTATAAGCACTGATAATTGAATGATTACTTTCATCTCAAGGAATGAGCTATGGCTGTGCATTCAATTTGTCCGAGGCAATATCAAATCGCTGGCTCGGCTGGCTTCGTCAATTTCTGTTTAATTGCTGTAGGGCGATTCGGAAGTTGCTTCTCCTTTTCTTGTAATGATTTGTCGTGGGACGTTGTGGGAAGTTTCCTCAGATCATTTGCGTATGGCGAAAGCCCAATGAATACAGGTAGTTGAGCGTGACGCTTGGCATCTGGATGGCTTTATTCAGGTGAAGTGTTTCAAATAACTACAACTTTGTAAGTGTTAGCATTTCAGCGTCTATTACTTATTGATCCAATTGCCGCGCGCCCATTGTCATGTCTGCGCGGCATGAAACTTTTGATACCGGGTAAATACCGATGAGCACGATCCATGATCAGGCAATGAACTATGTCTATCAGCAAGTATTGCAGCGTCTGCTGAGTTTCTTTTCCCGAGCCGAACGCACGGCATTGCAGTTGCTGATACAGCGCCTGGTGGTGGCCGCTGGCGGCATGGAAAACATTGGGCAATTCAAGGTGCTGGTGCCTCAGTCCGGCCTGCGTGACGGCTGCTACACGCTGGCCTTGCTTCGGGCTGCGCAGTTGACCATTGCCGGTCGTGCCCCGGCGACCTTCCAGTTGCGCGTGGCGTCCCTGCGCTGGAGTGGCGACAGCCCGCTCGCCCTGCAAAACCTGCATCGCAGCTACAGCGCACTGTTTCTTTATGACGATCCGCGGGTCGAGGTGCTGATGGTCGATAACCGCGAAGTGTTGCCGTTCGACCATCGCACACCTGTGAGCAACGAAGGACGCGAGGCCAGCCGCGTCAACCTGCTGCTGGTCGGGCACTGTCGCACCTGGCTGGAAACCCCTGAGTTATGGGATGACGCCTATCTGGCGACGGCCGAGTACTACAGCCAGATCGCGCGCTGGAACAATGGCGTCGACGCCATGATCAGCACCGAAACCAAAGGCAGTCAGCAGCATTTCCTCGAAGGTCTGAACCGTGCACTGCAGCGAGTGGCAATAGCCGGTCCAGAACTGGTCAATGCCGGATTCGAAGCGCTTTTTCCGCTGCTCGATGGGCTCGGTGATGATTTTTACCGCGAGCTGCGCGCAGATGATGACCGGATAGCGTGGCGCCCGGAAGGTGAGTTCGAAGCTTGCCGGCGCACCAGTTTCATCGACATCAACGATATGATGGTCGGCAAAATCGAGGATCGCTGGCCGCTGCTGGGCGAATTTCTCGGTTATGAACCTGATGATCTGGCGCTGTACCAGGGCGAAGCGGTCTTTGCTGATCCTTTGATCTCGGCGCACGTGCGAGGTTTGTACGCACGCTTCATCGAGGGGCGCGCCTATGAGGCGGGTATCGACGATTATGTTCGTCACACGCTGGTCGACATGCGGCGAAAACAGGTCGCTGAATCTGTCTGCGAGCACTTGCTGGCCAGCTATGACAATGCCGGCGGGCCAGAGCAGCTGCGGGTGCTTGCCGAGGACTACCTCGTCAATGGTTTCGGATTGAGCGAAACGCAGCTGGTGTGCCTGCTGTTTGCACCGTTCATCGACAACGGCAAAGGTCTCGAACGGTTCTTGCGCAATTGTCATCCCGGCATGCTGGTCGCCATGCCTGACCTGCACCGCGCCATGCAAGGCTTGCACGCGCCGGAGCAGGTTTTGAAATGGATAACGGAAGTGAGCGGGTTGCCAGTCAGGTTGGTGATCCGTCTCTATGCAACGGGCCCTGTGCAGATTCATCCGCCCGCGCAATCAGCCTCGGAGAATACGGATACTGATCAAGCGGGTTCGGCCTCGTCATTCGAGCGGTCGACGGAACGCTGACGGTGAGCCGGAGCCTGGATTGTGAACCGATATCTACGGAAATGAGGGTGTGAAAAGCGCGCGGGACAACGACTTTGTTTATCAGGCAGTTTATCGATATCTGACCACGCTGATTGATGCTGCCGGAGGTGGTGCGGCGGTACGCATGCCTTCCTTGCGACAACTGGCGGACCGGCTGAATGTCTCCATTTCAACGGTGCAATACGCCTATTCGCTTCTGGAAAAGGAAGGCCGGGTCTATTCGATAGCCAAGTCAGGGTATTACGCGCAAGCGCAGTTCAGCATGGACGCACCCGGCAACGGCAATGATCTGCTGGAGACCCTGTACGTCAACGCCAGACGTCCCGGAATGTGTGTGTTGAGCGCCGACGAACCGGCCTCGCTGCAACCGCTGGACAGTCCATTGTTGACGTTGGAACGTGAGCTTCTGCGCCAATATCCGCGTCAGCTACAGACGTTCGTGCAACCTTGCGGAGAGCTGGAATTGCGGGTTGCCCTGGCAGCGCGGTACACGAGTTCGACAGAGCATTTCTGGCATGCCGATGATATTTATATCGGTGCTGATCTGCGCGGAGTCCTGGAAATTCTGATTTCGGTGCTTGGGTTGCGTCAGGCTACCGTGATCGTCGAATCACCTTGCGACTGGGTGATATTGCGCCTGCTCGAGTCGTGCGGGGTGCGCGTGATCGAGTGGCCATTGCTTGCCCGAGGCGCGCTTGATCTGTCGGCACTCGAATCACTGCTGAAGAACGAGCCGGTACGTTTGATCCTGCTGTCTTCCGTGTTGAGCATGCCCCAAGGCAACGGTTTCACTCGCGAATGTCAGCGGGCCACGGCGCAGTTGCTCAATCATCATGGCGTCTGGGTACTGGAAAACGACTGCTACAGCGAGCTTGACGAGCGCAATGATTCGCAGCGTTTGCGCAGTTGGCTTGATCCTGAGCGTCTGCTGGTGTTTTCCACTTTCGAGAAATTAATCGGCGCGGAAGCACCATTCGGTTTTGTCTTGTCGCGTCACTGGCGCGAGGAATTGCAGCGCCATTTTCTGCTGCGCGCGTTTCGCTTGTCGCCCATTCGCCAGAAGGCGATTGCCCGGTTGTTGAATGGCGGGCGGCTTGATCAGCATTTATCTGTGCTGCGGCGAATGCTGGGTGAGCGGCGAGCCGTGTTGATCCAGGTGCTGCACGAACGTTTGGGCGATACGCTGCAGATAGTCGAGCCGCAGGGCGGGGCGACGGTGTGGGTGCGTTCGTTACGGCCGGTCGACATGGCGAATGTGTTCCGTCGTCTGCTCAAGCAACAGGTCATCGTGGCCCCCGGCGAGCTGTTCAGCCTGCAAGGTCTGCATGCGGATCATCTGCGGTTAAGCGCGTTGCACCACGGCGAGCGGGATCTGCCGAGTGTCATCGGCTTGCTCGGTGATGCCTTGCGCCTGTCACCCGGTGCATAACGTTAAAAAACATCGGGCGAGTTTCGGATACATCCCGTCGCACGGTGGTCAAACTGCCAGTAAACTGCGCTGCATTTCCTGAACCACTCCGATTTCAGAGGTTTTTGCATGACACTCAGTCCTTTTGCGGGCAAACCGGCACCGGCAGAACTGTTGGTCGATATCCCGCGACTGGTTACGGCCTATTACACCGGCCAGCCTGATGCATCGATTTCTACCCAGCGAGTGGCGTTCGGCACGTCCGGCCACCGCGGCAGTTCGTTCGATTTGAGTTTCAACGAATGGCACGTTCTGGCCATCAGCCAGGCGATCTGCCTGTATCGCGAAGCCCAGGGCATTACCGGCCCGCTGTTCGTCGGCATCGACACCCATGCATTGTCGACCCCGGCCGGCGCCAGCGCGCTGGAAGTCCTCGCCGCCAACGGCGTCACCGTGATGATCGCCGAAGGCGATGAGTACACGCCGACCCCGGCAGTTTCCCACGCCATTCTCTGCTACAACCGCGGCCGTACCTCTGGCCTGGCGGACGGTATCGTCATCACGCCGTCGCACAACCCGCCACAAAGCGGTGGCTACAAATACAACCCAACCAACGGTGGCCCGGCCGATACCCACATCACCAAGTGGATCGAAGCTAAAGCCAACGAGCTGCTGGCGAACAAACTGGCCGGGGTCAAACGCATCAGCTACGAACAAGCGCTCAAGGCCAGCACGACCCATCGCCACGATTACTTGAACACTTATGTCGCCGACCTGATCAACGTCATCGACTTCGATGCCATCCGCGACGCCAAGCTGCGTCTGGGTGTCGATCCGTTGGGCGGAGCAGGGGTGCGCTACTGGTCGGCCATCGCCGAACACTACCGTCTCGACCTGGAAGTGGTGAATAAACAGGTCGATTCAACGTTCCGTTTCATGACCGTCGACTGGGACGGCCAGATCCGTATGGACCCGTCGTCCAGCCACGCGATGCAGGGCCTGATCGGCCTGAAAGAGCGCTTCGACGTGGCGTTTGCCTGCGACCCGGATCACGACCGCCACGGCATCGTCACGCCGTCCGGTGGTTTGCTCGCGCCGAACAACTATCTGGCGGTATCCATCGACTACCTGTTCCAGAACCGTCCGCAATGGCGCGCCGATGCCGCCGTGGGCAAAACCGTGGTCAGCAGCGGTCTGATCGACCGCGTGGCCAAGCGCCTGGGCCGTCGCCTTTACGAAGTGCCGGTCGGTTTCAAGTGGTTCGCCGACGGTCTGTTCGATGGCTCGCTGGGTTTTGGCGGTGAAGAGAGCGCTGGCGCGTCGTTCCTGCGCAAGGACGGCGGCGTTTGGAGCACTGACAAGGACGGTCTGATTCCTGCCTTGCTCGCCGCCGAAATGACCGCGCGCACCGGGCGCGATCCAAGCCAGGCCTACCGCGCGCTGACCGACGAACTTGGCGAGCCGTTCTCGGTACGTGTCGACGCCAAGGCCAACCCTGAGCAGAAGGCACTGCTGAGCAAGCTGGCGCCGGAACAGGTCACCTCGACCGAGCTGGCAGGCGAGAAGATCCAGAGCATCCTCAGCCATGCACCGGGCAACGATCAAGCCATTGGCGGTCTGAAAGTCATGACCGAGAACGGTTGGTTCGCCGCGCGTCCGTCGGGCACTGAGGACATCTACAAGATCTACGCCGAAAGCTTCCTCGGCGATGACCACCTCAAGCAACTGGTGGCCGAAGCGCAAACGTTGGTGGATGGCGCTATTTCCACTAAGTGATGCGCACATAAAAAAGGGCAACCGTAATGGTTGCCCTTTTTTATTGCCTGCAGATCAAGCCAGGTCGACCAGTACGATCTCGCTGTCCTCGATCGCCGTGACCGTCAGCACTTGCTCGTGGGCCACCGCCACGCCGTCACGCGCTTGGGCACGCAAGCCATTGACCTCGATCACGCCGGTGGCCGGCACCAGATAGGCGCGACGCCCTTCATCCAGTCGGTATTCAGCGGTTTCACCGGCCTTGATGTTCGCCGCCACCAGACGTGCATTGGCGCGAATGTGCAGGCTCTCATCGTCGCCGTCCTTGCCGCTGGCCAATGTCACAAAACCCTCGCGCTCGCCTTTGGGAAACGGCTTGGCTCCCCACGAGGGCGGCGCACCGGTTTCGGTCGGCAGAATCCAGATCTGGAAGATCTTGGTTTCCTTGTCTTCCAGGTTGTACTCGCTGTGAGCGATGCCGGTGCCGGCGCTCATCACTTGTACGTCGCCAGCTTCGGTGCGGCCCTTGTTGCCGAGGTTGTCCTGGTGCGTGATGGCACCTTCCCGCACGTAAGTGATGATTTCCATGTCGCGGTGCGGATGCTGCGGGAAACCGGTGCCTGCGGCGATGATGTCGTCGTTCCACACGCGCAAGTTGCCCCAGCTCATCCGCTGCGGATCGTAGTATTCGGCAAAGGAAAAGTGGTGATGCGCGTCCAGCCAGCCATGATGGGCGCCGCCCAGCGAGCTGAAGGGTCTGAGTTCAAGCATGATCGTCTCCTGATAAGGGTCGTCAGGGGGTGGGCCCCGTGGTTGATGACGACGATCATCTATCAGGCAATCATCGATAAAAAGCGCAAAAACTGCTGCATCATGATCAAGTTATTAGATGGGAAGGCGCTACGAAATCATCGCATCCGACTTTCAATTCGTCGCCTAAACCGATGACCTGTAAGCATTTCGCTAGAACTGAGAAGCAAATGCAGACACCATAGCCGCCACAGCCTCACACCCTGGAGTCCGTCAGCGTGACGCAACACACCCCCGATCTTCCCCCTGAACTTCGTCCACTGGCCGAGATGCCCTGGTTCAAACGTCTGGCCGCGCGATTCTTTGGTCACGGGTTGACCAAGCTGCGCGCCCAGCACCGGGCGTCGTGGCTGCACGGGCAAGCCGACGGATTTCGCAGTGGCCACACCGCTGGTGTCGAATACGGTTTCAAGGAGGGCAAGCTTGAGGGTTTCGAGGAAGGCCGGCAGGTGCTGCTGATTCGCGACAGCCGCAACACCGAGCATCGGCCGCCCAGCGTCGATAACCACCTGTTCGATGACTGGCGCCTGCCGCTGACGGCGGAACTGAAGAAACGCATCAAGGCTGACGTTGCCCGTTTGCTCCCGCGCCACGCCCAGCCCAGCGCTGCACAGTGGAAAATGATCTTCAGCGATACGCCGTCCACCTCGGTGGTGGCCGGTGCCGGCGCAGGTAAGTCGACTACGTTGGTGCTGCGCATTCTGTTGCTCAGCCATTATCTGGGTTTTGAGCTGGATTCGATGACCGTGGTGACCTTCACCCGCGAATCGCGAAAGGACTTCATCAACAAACTGATCGAAATCTTCACGCTGTGGGGGCAGCCGCTGAACCTCAAGCAGGCCCGCGAGCTGGTCAGAACCTTCCACTCACGCATCTTGCCGATGGTCCGCAGCCTGCCGGGTTTCGAGCGTTTGCAGGCCTTCGAGAACCTCAGCGATCGCCCGCAAAGCGGCGCAGAGGAGGTCGACAGCAATCCGTTTGACCTGCGTATCAATGACGCGCAGCGCCAGCAACTTAATGCTTGTTATCACCGCCTGTTCAACGACGATGAGCGTTTCCGCCAGTTGATCCAGCCGCTGTCCCGTGCCGGATTACAGTTGAAGGAACTGGAACGCGATCACCCCGATGTGCAGAAACGCATGGCGGTCACCGAACTGGCGGCCAAGCGCGATGAAGAGCTCTGCGATGTGATTGAGGATCTGTGGTTTCGCGCAGGGGCGTGGCCGATCAAAGGCATCGAACCGAATCGGCAGGCCTTCGAAATCAATGGTTCGAAGTTCCACGTTCATGGCTATATTCCCAGTCTCGATGCCTGGGTGGTGCTCGGCTTTGATCCCAGGGAAAACGCCCAGCTGACCCGACCCAACGCCAAGCTGAGTGTCCGTGCAGAGTGGGCGGTCAAGCGCACCCTGTTTCAAGCTTTCTGTCGTAAGCCATTGATATGGCTGGATAGTTACGAGTCATCCAGGCGCGTTCTTGCGACGTTGGCCGGAGATGCCAGCGCCGGTCCCGGATTTGATTACAAGGTCAAGGGCGAGCTGGCATCCGCGCCATTGCTCGATTGTTTCGTCGGCGCAGCGGGCTTTATCGAAAACCTCGGCCTGGATGTACCGGACGCGGTCAGTCGGATGAGCTTCGCCAAGGACGATCCTGATCGCTTTTTCTTTGAGGCCCTAAGCCTGTTCTGGCGGGCATTTGAAGATCACTTGCTGGATCAGAAACCGCCAGTGATGACCTACAACCGCATGTTTGCGCTGTTCAGCGAGCACTCGCCGGAAAACCTCAAGCTGCTCAGCGATGAACTGCTGCGACCCATGGCGCATCTGATGATCGATGAATTCCAGGACGTTTCGCCGCAAATCGTTTCGTGGATTCGTGCCAGCCTCAATGAAATTCGCAGCCGCGGCCCGGCCATGCACGTCGGGCGCGGGGCACAGCGTTCGTCGCTGTTGTGTGTCGGCGATGACTGGCAATCGATTTACGGCTGGCGCGGCAGTTCGCCGAGCTACTTCATGGAGTTCAACAAGGAATTCCCCTCGCCGAGCACAACGCGGGTCATGCTCAGCGACAACTACCGCAGCCATCAGCACATCATTGATGCCGCCGAACACATTGTTCGTGCAGCGCCAGCGATCGCGGGCAAGAAGGCCAAGGCCAGTGGTGAGTCCAAGCCGCTGCACCCGGTGAATGTGCTTGAGCGTGATGATGAAGGGCTCGGTCAGCGCCTCGCCGAACATTATCGACGGGGCGATTCAATCTTGATGCTCTATCGAAAAAGCAGCGATAAGTTATTGATTGAACAGCATATTCAGCCTGTACTTAATGTCGATTCGAGCTTGCCTTACGATGCGCGGCGGCTGAAACAACTGACCTATCACAGCGCCAAAGGCTTGCAGGCCGATGCGGTGTTTCTGCTGGGCGACTGCCAGCATCTGACCAGCTCGCCGTACAAGAATCAGGTCTATCGCATGGCTGGACTCGGCAAAACCGGCGACAGCGAGCCATATGACAGTGCGCAAAAGGATGAAATCCTTCGCCTCGCCTACGTTGGCATCACCCGAGCCGTCAGCCATTGCTACTGGTACGTCGAACCGCAGGAAACCCAAGCGGTGAACATGCCGCGAGCTTCGGATCGGGTTGCCAAGGGCAAGCCATTCTTTGTCGATCATCGAAACGAAAAGGCCAGCGCCTGAGCAACAAAAAGCCCGCATCGCTGCGGGCTTTTTCTTTTAAATCAGTTGGTTATGCGTAGTTCTTCAGAGATTCCGGAGGAGTAAAAGCCTCCAGCTCATCCTCGATGGCTTCGATGATTCGCTCGACATCCGCCGCATTCATCACCGTCGCACAGGGAATACCGGCGATGGCAATCATGGTTTCGCCGCTGGCACGGTCGAACAGACGGGCGATCATGCTGCCCGGCGCATCCATCGTCGCCTCGAAGCCCATTGGATGAAAATGCCAGCGCATCAGCTGGCAGGCGTTGGGAAAAGTGACTTTGCTGAACCCTTTATTCATGGTGTTGCCCGCCTGCTTCATCGAGCGCTTCCTTTTGCTCATGTTAGGTGGGAAGAGCCTTCATTGGCTCAACCAGTGCTTGAGCTTTAAAAGTAGCATCCGTGTGTGAAAAAACTGTGAGTTTTTTCAGTCCGTTTAGCGATTGATTCGCATTTTTTGATGTAAGTCACTGGCTCGTCGATTATCGCCAAAACGCCACCATGGATTTTTCATTGAAGCGGCAGAGGAAGTTGGGCAAGCTCGGTTCTTTTTCGCCGAGCCGCTTATGCACGCTGATGACGACGGCCCAGAACAGACCCAGGCCACGGCTGCCACGGTCATGCGCTATCACCTGAGCTGGAAGCACCGGGATCTGGACAGCGTGATGGCGCTTTATCACGCCGATATCCAGTACAACGATTTCTTTCAGAACCGCGTGCTTGGTCTGGATGAGTTACGCGAATACGTGCGGGTGAGCATGCCGCGAGAATCCGACGAACTGCTCGAACATTGCGACCGCATTCGGGTGGACGGCAACACCGCGTTCATTCAGTACGAGGTGACCCTGCGCGGCGGCGATGGCCTGGTGTCGTTCCGCTCCAGCGAAGCGATCACGGTCAAGGACGGCTTGATCTGGCGTGTCAATGAATATGCCTCGCTGGTGCGTACCCAGGCCGACGGTAGCGCGACGCCGAGCCAGCGCCCGGCGGTCAGTCGTCTCGGTCTGTCACCGCGGCAACTGAGTTTCATGGCTGAAGACCTGCAGCAGTATTTCGAAAAGCAGCAACCTTATCTGGATCCTGAGCTTGACCTGCAACGGGTGGCGAAGGAGTGCGGCTACAGCCGCAATCAGATTTCCTATCTGCTAAACCAAGTGCTGGGGCAGAGCTTCTATCGCTACGTCAATCAGGCGCGCCTGCAACATTTGCTGCGCACGCTGGACCGCGCCACGCCACCGTTGCGCGTCGACGAGCTGGCCTTTGCCGCAGGCTTCAACTCGCTATCGGCATTCTATAAATGCTTTCGCGAGCACACCGGCCAGTCGCCCAAGGCCTATGCCAAACAAATTTCTCTGCGGGCACGCGCGCAAGACATCCACTGAAGGCAGCCACTAGGATCGACGCCATCGAAGGTTTTCAGTGGCGGAGTCTGGCATGTCGGCGTGGCGCACGATCAGTTTGTGGATGGATCAGCTCGATGAGCCGCTGCTGGCGCGACCTGCGTTGGAGCGGGACCTGGACGTCGACGTGGCGATCATCGGCGCCGGTTACACCGGTCTGTGGACGGCGTACTACCTGAAAAAACAGGCGCCCGGCCTGGATATCGCCATCATCGAGGCGCAAACCGCCGGATTCGGTGCGTCCGGGCGTAATGGCGGCTGGCTGATGGGCAACCTGCTCGGCGAGGATCGCCTGTTGGCCGGGATGTCGCCAGAGCAGCGCCGCGCCTCATTCGACCTGCTGCACAGCATTCCCGATGAGGTAGAGATCGTCCTCGAACGCGAAGACATCGACTGCGATTACCGCAAGGGCGGGGTGCTTTACTGTGCTGCGCGCTATCCGGAACAGGAGACCGTCCTGCGCGAATACCTGAGCAAGCTGCACGCCCAAGGCCTGACCGACAACGATTACCGCTGGCTCAGCCCCGAGCAACTGGCCCAACAGATCCGTGTGGCCAAGCCCTACGGCGGCATCTTCGCTCCCCATGTCGCGACCATTCACCCGGCGAAACTGGTCCGTGGCCTGGCGCGGACCGTGCAGAACATGGGCGTGAAGATTTACGAGAACAGCCCGGTCACCCACTGGCAATCCGGCAGTTTGCGCACCGCCAAGGCCAGCGTGCGCAGCCGTTGGATCGTCCCGGCCGTGGAAGGCTATTCGGTGACGTTGCCGCCGCTGGGCCGTTATCAGTTGCCGGTGCAAAGTCTGATTGTCGCCACCGAGCCGCTGTCCGCTGCGACCTGGGACGAAATCGGCCTCAATCGCGGCCAGGCGTTCAGTGAATTCAGCCGCCAGGTCACCTATGGCCAGCGCAGTGCCGACAACCGCCTGATTTTCGGCGCCCGTGGCGGATATCAGTTCGCCGGCAAGCTGCGCCAAGACTTCAACCTCACACGCGATGAGGTCGAATTGCGCCGCTATCTGTTCGGTGAACTGTTCCCGCAACTGAAAAGCGTACAGATCACCCACGCCTGGGGCGGCAACCTTGGCATGTCGCGGCATTTCAAACCGCACATGCTCTGCGACCGCGCCAACGGCATCGCATTGTCTGGCGGTTATGGCGGCGAGGGCGTCGGTGCCAGCAATCTCGGCGGCCGGACCCTGGCCGATCTGATTCTTGAGCGCGACAGCGAGCTGACCCAGCAACCGTGGGTCCTGCCTGACGGTGGCATTCATGCGCTGCGTGCCTGGGAGCCAGAGCCATGCCGCTGGCTCGGCTACAACGCGATCATCAAAAGTTTCGTGCACGAAGACCAGACCCTGGCCAATCCCGCGACCGCGCCCTGGCGGCGCAAGCTCGCCAGCCGGGTCGCCGGGTTCATGGAAGGTTTCATGCACTGAACGCCGTTTCCCTCAATAAACAGGTCACGCCATGAGCATCACCCAATTCAAGAACACCGCCACGCTTGAGCTCGAAGAATCCAACCCGGTCGCCGTGCCCCTCGGCGAGCCCGTCGCCATTGCCTCGACCACCAGTGTCGAGCGCGACGACGGTGTCGAAACCGGCGTCTGGGAGTGCACGCCGGGGCGCTGGCGGCGGCAGATCACCGCGCAGGAGTTCTGCCATTTCATTTCCGGGCGCTGCACCTTCACCCCCGACGGTGGCGGCGAAACCCTGCACATACAAGGCGGCGACGCACTGATGTTGCCAGCCAACACGCTCGGGATCTGGGATGTCCAGGAAACCGTGCGCAAGAGCTACGTGCTGATTTTCTGATTGTTCGATCCTTTGATTGCCTGCCAACAAAAAAAGCCCATACAGGAATCGCCCCATGATCCAGAAAACCCTCGCATTGGCGCCGCTGCTGCTGGCCGCTTCCGTCAGTCACGCGGCCGAGACGGTCAAGGTCTACAACTGGTCCGACTACATCGCCCCGGACACCACGAAGAATTTCCAGAAAGACACGGGCATTGGCGTCACCTATGACGTCTACGACAGCAACGAAACCCTCGACGGCAAGTTGATGACCGGCAAGTCCGGTTACGACGTGGTTTTTCCGTCGAACCACTTCATGGCGCGGCAGATTCAGGGTGGGGCGCTGAAGACACTCGACAAGAGTCAGTTGCCGAACTGGAAGAACCTCAACCCGGCGCTGCTCAAGGCCTTACAGACCAATGACCCGAACAACGAGCACGGCTTTCCGTACCTGTGGGGCAGCACCGGCATCGGCTACAACATCGCCAAGGTCAAAGCGGTATTGGGCGACGATGCGCCGGTGGATTCCTGGGATCTGATCTTCAAGCCCGAGTACATGGAAAAATTGCAGAAGTGCGGCGTGGCGATCCTCGACAACGGCCCGGAACTGCTCCCGGCGGCGCTCAACTACCTGGGCCTGCCGCACCACAGCAAGAATCCCGAAGACTACAAGAAGGCCGAAGCGCTGCTGATGAAAGTGCGGCCCTACGTCAGCTACTTCCATTCCTCCAAGTACACCAGTGATTTGGCCAACGGCGACATCTGCGTAGCAGTAGGCTTTTCCGGCGACATCCTGCAAGCGGAGAACCGCGCCAAGGAAGCGAAGAACGGCGTCGAGATCGGTTATGCGATTCCCAAGGAAGGCGCGGCGATCTGGTTCGATATGGTCGCCATGCCCGCCGACGCACCGGACGAAAAGGCCGGCTACGCCTTCATGAATTACCTGCTGCGCCCCGATGTCATGGCCGGCATCACCAATTACGTGCATTACGCCAATGGCAACGAACAAGCCGACAAACTGATCGACCCGGCGATCAAGAACGACACCAAGGTTTACCCGAGCCCGGAAATGATGGGCAAGCTGTTTGCGCTGGAAGCGATGCCGCTGAATATCGACCGGATTCGTACGCGGGTGTGGAACAAGATTCGTACCGGTAGCTGAGTTTCAGGCCAGTATACAAGACTCCTGTGGGAGCGAGCCTGCTCGCGAAGCGGTTTGTCATTCGACACTTATGTTGAGTGGCTTGGCGTCTTCGCGAGCAGGCTCGCTCCCACATTCGTTATTCGATGGATCAGAATAGTTGATATCAAAGCACTGGCACCGCTGACTGAAAGTGTGACTCGCCCAACAAATCCAAACTTACCGATATTTAATATTTAAATAGAAAATCGTCAGACAATTTCCACCCTCATCGCAACTAAAAACAATCTTTTCTCCCCGCACGCTTTGTTTACGGCAGTTTCCTGATACCACCAAATTGGATCGCAAAAAAACTCTTTACGACGGATTTCCAATTGTGTCAGGTTCGTTACGCCTTCATTGGGCGAGTGATAGGACGATCTCGCCAAAGATCGTCCTGTCGGACAAAAACTGTTCCATTGCTAAACAAGGAAGTGTGTTTATGTCGAAAGTTAAAACCAATGCTGTTGATTCCGCCGAACAGGCTTTCCAGCTGGCTGCATTCAGCTCGGCGTACAACCAGATCAATAGCTTCAGCCATCAGTACGACCGCGGCGGCAACCTCACGGTCAATGGCAAACCCTCGTACACCGTCGACCAGGCGGCTACGCAATTGCTGCGTGACGGCGCTGCCTACCAGGACAAGGACGGCAGCGGCAAGATCGAACTGACCTACACGTTCCTGACCTCGGCCTCGAACAGCACGATGAACAAGCACGGCATCAGCGGGTTCAGTCAGTTCAGCGCGCAGCAGCAGGCGCAGGCCAAGCTCGCCATGCAGTCCTGGGCCGACGTGGCCAATGTCACCTTCACTGAGAGAGCCTCGGGCGGCGACGGGCACATGACCTTCGGTAACTACAGCGGTGGCCAGGATGGCGCTGCGGCGTTTGCCTATCTGCCGGGGACCGGCGCCGGTTATGACGGCACCTCGTGGTACTTGATCAACAGCGGTTACACGCAGAACAAGAACCCGGATCTGAACAACTACGGTCGTCAGACCCTGACCCACGAAATCGGCCATACCCTGGGCCTTGCTCACCCTGGCGACTACAACGCCGGCAATGGCAACCCGACCTACAACGATGCGACTTATGGCCAGGACACCCGTGGCTACAGCGTCATGAGTTACTGGAGCGAGAGCAACACCAACCAGAACTTCAGCAAGGGCGGCGTCGAAGCCTATTCGTCCGGCCCGCTGATGGATGACATCGCCGCGATTCAGAAGCTCTACGGCGCCAACACCAGCACCCGTACTGGTGATACCACCTACGGCTTCAATTCCAATGCTGGCCGCGATTTCCTCAGCGCTTCGTCGTCGAGCGACAAAGTGGTGTTCTCGGTCTGGGATGCCGGCGGCAAGGACACCCTGGACTTCTCCGGTTTCACCCAAAACCAGAAGATCAACCTCAATGATGCTTCGTTCTCCGACGTTGGCGGCCTGGTCGGCAACGTGTCGATTGCCAAGGGCGCGATCATCGAGAACGCGATTGGTGGTTCGGGCAGCGATCTGTTGATCGGCAACGGTGTGGCCAACGAACTGAAGGGCGGTGCCGGCAACGACATCCTGTACGGCGCTGGTGGTGCTGACAAACTGTGGGGCGGTTCTGGTTCGGACACTTTCGTGTTCGCCGCCAGCTCGGACTCCAAGCCGGGTGCGATCGACCAGATCCTCGATTTCGTCAGCGGTCTGGACAAAATCGACCTGACCGGGATCACCAACGGCGCGGGCCTGCACTTCGTCAACAGCTTCACCGGTTCTGCCGGTGATGCCGTGTTGACCTCGTCGGGCGGCAATAGCCTGTTGTCGGTGGATTTCTCCGGGCATGGCGTGGCTGACTTTATCGTCAGCACCGTTGGCCAGGCAGCGACCAGCGACATCGTCGCGTGATGTGAAGGGAAAGCGGCGCCCTGGCGTCGCTTTCTTCACTTGCATCGGTAGGCATCGTACGCAACGCTAAAGGCTGGAGCGAAATTTCCCATGACCTACAGAGCTTTTACCTACACGGCATCGGCGTGGCTTTCAGCGGCGCTCGTTACGATTTCAGGAGCAACAGTGATGGCAAGCAGCCTCAGACTTGAAGAATCCTCCGTGTTTGCCGGGAAGTGGCAGGCAACACTGTCCAGCACACTCGATGACCTGCGAGCGCAAAAGCTCCAGGACAAGGCATCGAATACTTGTACCGTCGAACTGCTCGCCAACAAGACCGTTGGCCAGGGCGCAGACTGTCTGGGTGCGTGGCTCGAGCAAGCCCCGATCGGCTGGTTTCCTGATCCTGACGGCTTGTCGATCACCGGTAACGAAGGCTCAAGAATCCAGTTTTTCAGCCGACAACGTGACGGGTTATATCTGGCGACTTTGAAGTCCGGGCTGATCGTCACGCTGGAACGTACGGCGCCCAATAACTGATCTGCCTTTTACAAACCAATATAGCTATAGCGATTCGTCGCATGGTTATAAGCAAGGTAAATAAAATCAACTGCGCCGCATTAATCCGCGCTAGTTGTTATGAAAGTGTAAATGGGCACCACGGAAGTGTATTCCGGGATGGTCGCTTAATTAATTGAAGTCGCGCCTCTCCAGGGCGATGAATACTGTTCAGGAAGAATCAATGAAGATGGCGAAGGCCCCAGCCACCGCTCCGTTAATCAAGGCACTGGGTGACTACAAGAGCATCTTGATCAGCGTCGGGTGTTTTACCGCGCTGATCAACGTGTTGATGCTGGTGCCGTCCATCTACATGCTGCAAGTTTACGACCGGGTGCTGTCATCGCAGAACGAAACTACTCTGGCAATGCTGTCGCTGATGGTGGTCGGCTTCTTCGCCTTTATCGGCCTGCTGGAAGTGATCCGCAGCTTTATCGTCATCCGCATCGGCAGCCAGTTGGAGCGCCGCTTCAATCTGCGCGTCTACCAGGCCGCATTCGAGCGCAATCTGTTCAAGGGCGAAGGCAACGCCGGGCAGTCGCTGGGCGACCTGACCCACATTCGCCAGTTCGTTACCGGCCCGGCGCTGTTCGCCTTCTTCGATGCGCCGTGGTTTCCGGTCTATCTGTTTGTCATCTATTTGTTCAATGTCTGGCTCGGCGTGCTGGCTACGGCGGGCGCGCTGTTGTTGATCGCTCTGGCCTGCCTCAACGAATACATGACCAAAAAGCCCCTCGGCGAGGCCGCCGGTTTTTCCCAGCAGTCCAGCCAGTTGGCCACCAGCCACTTGCACAACGCCGAAACCATTCAGGCGATGGGCATGCTCGGCTCGCTGCGCAAGCGCTGGTTCGGGGTGCATTCGCGCTTTCTCGGCTTGCAGAACCAGGCCAGCGACACCGGCGCGGTGATCAGTTCGCTGAGCAAGACCCTGCGCCTGTGCCTGCAATCCCTGGTGCTGGGCCTGGGCGCGTTGCTGGTGATCAAGGGCGACATGACTGCGGGGATGATGATCGCCGGTTCGATCCTGATGGGCCGCGTGCTGAGCCCGATCGATCAACTGATCGCCGTTTGGAAGCAGTGGAGCGGGGCGAAGCTGGCTTACCGCCGTCTCGATGCGCTGTTGCAGGCGTTTCCGCCCAGCGACGAGGCGATGGCACTGCCGGCACCGAAAGGCCAGATCACCTTCGAACAAGTCAGCGCCGGCCCGCCCGGGCAGCGTGCAGCCACTTTGCACATGGTCAATTTCAATCTGAGTGCTGGTGAAGTGCTGGGTGTGCTCGGCGCTTCCGGTTCCGGCAAATCGACGCTGGCTCGAGTGCTGGTCGGCGTGTGGCCGGTTCTGGGCGGCACCGTGCGCCTCGACGGCGCCGATATTCATCGCTGGAACCGCGATCAGCTTGGTCCTTACATCGGTTATCTGCCGCAAGACATCGAGCTGTTCAGCGGTTCCATCGCCGAGAACATTGCGCGTTTCAGTGAAGCCGATCCGCAAAAAGTCGTAGCCGCCGCGCAACAGGCCGGCGTCCACGAAATGATCCTGCGCTTGCCGCAGGGCTACGACACCAAACTGGGCGAGGACGGCAGCGGCTTGTCCGGCGGCCAGAAGCAACGCGTGGCCCTGGCTCGCGCCCTGTACGGCACGCCGAGTCTGGTGGTGCTCGATGAGCCCAATTCCAACCTCGACACCGTCGGCGAAGCGGCACTGGCCAGCGCCATCGCACAACTCAAGGCGCAAGGCACGACGGTGATTCTGGTCACCCATCGTTCATCGGTATTGGCTCAGGCTGACAAATTGCTCGTGCTCAACGATGGTCGTTTGCAGGCGTTCGGCCCGAGTCAGGATGTGCTCAAGGCACTTTCCGGTCAGCAGGAACAGCAACGCGAAAAAGCCGCACAAGCACCGGGCGGGCTCAGCATGAGCCGGCAGTATCAGCCCACGACAAGGAATTCGGGTGTATGAGCAGCGCCAGCATGAACACTGAAAACGAAGCGAACATGGAACACGCCTACCTCACCGAGCGCCCGGAACGCGATGCAAAATTCTTCGCGCGCATGGGCTGGATCCTGGCCATCGTCGGCGCTGGCAGTTTCTTCACCTGGGCGGCACTGGCGCCGCTGGATCAGGGCATTCCGGTGCAGGGCACCGTGGTGGTGTCGGGCAAACGCAAGGCTGTGCAGTCGATGAGCAGCGGCGTGGTCAGCCGGATTCTGGTGCGCGAAGGCCAGATCGTGAAGCAGGGCCAGCCACTGTTCCGCCTCGATCAGACGCAGGTCGCCGCCGATGTGCAATCGCTGCAGGCGCAGTACCGCATGGCCTGGGCCAGCCTCGCGCGCTGGCAGGCCGAGCGCGACAACCTCAAACAAGTGACCTTTCCGCCTGAATTGAGCAACGACCCGGACCCGCGCCTGGCGCTGGTGCTGGAAGGCCAGCGGCAACTGTTTAGCAGCCGCCGCGAAGCGTTCTCCCGGGAACAAGCGGCACTGCGCGCCAACATCGAAGGCGCCACCGCACAACTGGCCGGAATGCGCCGCGCCCGCAGCGACCTCAATGCCCAGGCCAGTTCCTTGCAGCAACAGTTGAGCAACCTGCAACCGCTGGCCGACAACGGCTACATCCCGCGCAACCGCTTGATGGATTACCAGCGGCAACTGTCGCAAGTGCAGCAACAACTGGCAGAAAACACCGGCGAAAGCGGCCGTGTGGAGCAGGGCATCCTTGAATCGCGCCTGAAGTTGCAGCAGCACGGCGAGGAATACCAGAAGGAAGTGCGCACGCAACTGGCCGATGCGCAGCTGAAAAGCGTGACGCTGTCCGAACAGCTGACCTCCGCCGGTTTCGACCTGCAACACAGCGAGATCCTCGCCACCGCCGATGGCGTGGCGGTCAACCTCGGTGTGCACACCGAAGGCGCCGTGGTGCGTCAGGGCGAAACCCTGCTGGAGATCGTTCCGCAAGGCACCACCCTGGAAGTCGAAGGGCACTTGCCGATCAACCTGATCGACAAGGTCGGCACGCATTTGCCGGTGGACATTCTGTTTACCGCGTTCAACCAGAGCAAAACCCCGCGCGTGCCCGGCGAAGTCAGCCTGATCTCCGCTGACCAGATGGTTGATGAGAAAACTGGCGTGCCGTATTACGTGTTACGCAGCAGCGTCAGCGATCAGGCGATGGAAAAGCTCAACGGCCTGGTGATCAAGCCCGGCATGCCGGCGGAAATGTTCGTGCGCACCGGTGAGCGTTCACTCCTCAACTACTTGTTCAAACCGCTGCTTGATCGCGCCGGTTCTGCGTTGACCGAGGAATAAGGATGTTCGGCTGTATGAAAAAGCTTTGCATGCTGGGGGCCGCAATGACGCTGCTCGCGAGTCACTCGGCAGTCGCGGCCATGGGGCCATTCGAGATTTACGAACAGGCGTTGCGCAACGATCCGGTGTTCCTCGGTGCAATCAAGGAACGCGATGCCGGCCTGGAAAACCGCGTGATCGGCCGCGCTGGGCTGCTGCCACGGATCGGCTACACCTACAACAAGGGCCGCAACTCGTCCAAGGCGACGTCTCTGGATGATCGTGCGCGTAATCGCACAGATGAGCGCAACTACAACAGTTACGGCTCGGCGCTCACGGTGCAGCAACCACTGCTCGATTACGAGGCTTATGCGGCGTATCGCAAAGGCGTGGCCCAGTCGTTGTTCGCCGACGAAGCGTTTCGCGGCAAGAGTCAGGAACTGTTGGTGCGCGTGCTGGATAACTACACCAAAGCCTTGTTCGCCCAGGACCAGATCGACATCGCCCAGGCGAAGAAGAAGGCCTACGAGCAACAGTTCCAGCAGAACGAACACATGTTCAAGCAGGGCGAGGGCACGCGCACCGATATTCTCGAAGCCGAGTCGCGCTATGAGCTGGCGACTGCCGAGGAGATCGAAGCGCGCAACGAGCAGGATGCCGCCTTGCGCGAGCTGGGCGCGCTGGTGGGCGTGCCGGCGGTGGACATCGGCGATCTGGCGCCGCTTGGTCAGCAATTTCAGACCTTCACCCTGCAACCGGCCAACTTCGACACCTGGCATGAATTGGCGATCAGCAACAACCCGAACCTCGCTTCGCAGCGTCAGGCCGTGGAAGTGGCGCGCTATGAAGTCGAGCGCAACCGCGCCGGGCATCTGCCGAAAGTCAGTGCTTATGCCTCGATGCGCGACAACGAGTCCGAAAGCGGCAACACCTATAACCAGCGCTACGAAACCAACACCATCGGCCTGGAAGTCAGCGTGCCGCTGTACGCCGGCGGCGGGGTGTCGGCCTCCACACGGCAGGCCAGCCGCACCATGGAGCAGGCCGAATACGAGCTGGATGGCAAAACCCGCGAAACCTTGATCGAACTGCGCCGCCAGTTCAGCGCCTGCCTGTCCGGAGTGAGCAAGTTGCGCGCTTATCAGAAGGCCTTGAAGTCGGCCGAGGCGCTGGTGGTCTCGACCCGACAAAGCATTCTGGGTGGCGAACGGACTAATCTCGACGCATTGAACGCCGAGCAGCAACTGTTCACCACCCGCCGCGACCTTGCCCAGGCGCGCTACGACTACCTGATGGCCTGGACCAAATTGCATTACTACGCCGGGACGCTGAATGAGCAGGATCTGGCGCGGGTGGACGAAGCATTTGTGGTCGCGCAACAGCCCTCACCCTAACCCTCTCCCAGAGGGAGAGGGGACCGATCCGGGGAGATTGGCGAGATGCACCGACTTGAACGAGCTGTGCTGAATCCGTAATCGACTGGTTTTCTCAGGTCGCTGAATGACTGAAGACAATACGGTCGGCTCCCTCTTCCTCTGGGAGAGGGCTGGGGTGAGGGGAACGGGCGACACCGCAGGATCTGAGGGTTTGCACCGAGACGTTAATGAGCAGGTTCTGGCGCGGGTGGACGAAGCATTTGTGGTCGCGCAACAGCCCTCACCCTAACCCTCTCCCAGGGGGAGAGGGGACCGATCCGGGGAGATTGGCGAGATGCACCGACTTGAACGAGCTGTGCTGAATCCGTAATCGACTGGTTTTCTCAGGTCGCTGAATGACTGAAGACAACACGGTCGGCTCCCTCTCCCTGGGGAGAGGGCTGGGGTGAGGGGAACGGGCGACACCGCAGGATCTGAGGGTTTGCACCGAGACGTTAATGAGCAGGTTCTGGCGCGGGTGGACGAAGCATTTGTGGTCGCGCAACAGCCCTCACCCTGACCCTCTCCCAGAAGGAGAGGGGACCGCGATAGCTGCATCGACGTGAACGACCGAGCCGGACGCAGGTTTTGACATCAACACAAATCGGCTCCCTCTCCTCGGGGAGAGGGCTGGGGTGAGGGGAACGGGCGACACCGCAATTCAGCCCTGAACAAAACAACAAAAACGAGAGTGATGAACATGGACGTACGCATCAAGCCGATCTCGGTCGGTACCCTGTTGCTTGTGATTTCTGCAAACCAGGCTCAGGCCCAATACCTCGAACCCGGCCAGCCCGGCAATCCGGCCAGTTGGCGCAGCGCCGAGTTCCTGCGTGACTGGGGTCTGCAACGCATGCAGGCCGATCAGGCCTACGCAGCCGGCATCACCGGCAAGGGCATAAAAATCGGCGCGCTCGATTCCGGTTTCGATGCCGCCCATCCCGAATTCTCCGCCGATCGCTATCACCCGGTAACCGCCAGCGGCAGCTACGTCGACGGCTCAGCGTTCAACGTCGACGGCACGCTCAACCCGAACAACGATTCCCACGGCACCCACGTGGTCGGCACCATGGGCGCAACCCGGGACGGCAGCGGCATGCATGGGGTGGCGTACAACGCGCAAATCTACGTCGGCAACACCAACAAGAACGACAGTTTCCTCTTCGGCCCCGGCCCTGATCCGCGCTATTTCAAAGCGGTCTACGAAAGCCTCGCCGACGTCGGCGTGCGAGCGATCAATAACAGCTGGGGCAGTCAGCCGCCGGATGTCAGCTATCGCACCCTGGCGGATCTGCACGCCGCCTACGCGCAGCACTGGAACAAGGGCACCTGGCTCGACGCCGCTGCCGACGTTTCCCGACGCGGTGTGATCAATGTGTTCAGCGCTGGCAACAGCGGCTACCCGAACGCCAGCGTGCGCTCAGCGCTGCCGTACTTTCAGCCGGATCTGGAAGGCCACTGGCTGGCGGTGTCCGGGCTCGATCAGAGCAACCAGCAGAAGTACAACCAGTGCGGGATCGCCAAGTACTGGTGCATCACCACGCCGGGGGCGAAGATCGACAGCACCATTCCCGGCGGCGCTTATGCGATCAAGTCCGGCACCTCGATGGCGGCGCCGCACGCGACCGGCGCCCTGGCGCTGGTGATGGAACGCTATCCATACATGAACAACCAGCAGGCGCTCGAGGTGCTGCTGACCACCGCCACGCAACTCGATGGCTCGGTCACTGACGCGCCGACCGAGCGCGTCGGCTGGGGCGTCGCCAACCTCAACCGAGCGATGCGCGGGCCGGGGCAATTGCTCGGTGCGTTCGATGCCAATCTGGGGGCAGGGCAGCGCGATGTCTGGAGCAATGACATCTCCGACAAGGCGCTGCTCCAGCGCCAGCGCGAAGACCTCGCCGAGCACAGCGTCTGGCAGCAAACCCTGCAGGACAAAGGCTGGCAGAACGGAGTTCCGGCCGGCGCCAGTCAGCAGGACCAGACCGATTACGCCGTCGGCATGCTCCGTGATGCGGCAGCGGCGAACCGGGTGTACGAGGGCAGCCTGATCAAGTCCGGCGCCGGGCAATTGCTGCTCAGCGGCGCCAACACCTATCGCGGCCCGACCACCGTCAACGGCGGTCTGCTGACGGTCAACGGTTCGCTGGCGTCAGCGGTCACCGTCAACAACAGCGGCACCCTCGGCGGCTCCGGACGCATCGGCGCGTTGACCGCCAACAGCGGCGGCCGGGTCGCACCGGGCAACTCCATCGGCACCTTGAACGTCGCTGGTGATGTGACACTCGCCCCCGGCTCGACTTACGCCGTCGAGCTATCGCCCACCAGCAGCGACCGCATCGTCGCCGGCGGCACGGCAACCGTCAGCGGCGCCAGCGTCAGCCTGGCGCTGGAAAACAGCCCGACCTTGCTCAGCAGCGCCGAAGCGCAAAGCCTGCTCGGTCGCCAGTACAACATCCTGCAAGCGTCCGGCGGCGTGCAGGGGCAGTTCGCTGCGGTGGTGCCGAACTACCTGTTCATCGGCGGCGCCCTCGACTACGCCGCAAGCGGCATCCAGCTGAATATCCAACGCAACGCGACCAGCTTCGCCAGCGTCGGGCAAACGCCGAACCAGCGTTCGGTGGCGGCGGCAGTCGAAGGTCTGGGCGCCGGCAATTCAGTTTACGAAAGCGTGCTTCGTGCACCCACTCAAGCCTCGGCGCAGCAAGCCTTCCAGCAACTGAGCGGCGAGATTTATCCAGCGCTGGGGACAATGCTGATCAACGACAGCCGCCAGTTGCGTGATGCGCTCGGCGAGCGGCTGCACGATGAATCGGCGACCCGCAGCAACGGCTGGATCAAAGCCCTCGGGGCTTGGGGCAGCACCGATTCCAGTCACGACACGGCCGGCTACAACACTTCGATCGGCGGTCTGCTGGCCGGTGTCGACGGCGCGCTGGACGAGCAGACCCGCATCGGTCTGGTCACCGGTTATAGCGACAGCTCCTTGAGCATGGGCTCGGGCACGCATTCCTCGGCGAAAGTCGACAGCTACCACCTCGGTGCTTACGCCGGGCACGACCTCGGCGCGTGGCGCTTGAGCACTGGCGCGGCCTACAGCTGGCATCGCGGCGACGTAAAGCGCGATCTGCAATACGACGGCGTCAGCGCCAAGCAGAAAGCCAAGCTTGATGCGACCACCACCCAAATCTTCGCCGAGGCGGCGTATCGCTTGCAGCTGCAAGCGCTGGCGCTGGAACCGTTCGCCAACCTGACCTACCTGCATCTCGACACCGAAGGCTTTACCGAGAAGGGCGATGCCGCGGCGTTGAAAAGCTCCGGCGATCAGCGCGATGCGGTGCTCAGCACCTTGGGCATGCGGGCGAGCAAAACCTTCAACCTTTCCAGCCAGCAAGCGCTGGACGTCAGCGCCCGTCTCGGCTGGCAGCACAGCCTCAGCGATATCGAATCGGAGCAGCATCTGCGTTTTGCCAGCGGCGGCACGCCGTACTCAGTGGAGAGTTCGGCGCTGGTGCGTGATGTCGCACTGGTCGGGGTGCAGGCCAGTCTGGCGTTGAGCGAAGACGTGCGGGTCAACCTCGATTACAACGGCCAACTGGCCAGCCGCGAGAAGCTGCATGGCGTAGGGCTGAGCCTGAACTGGCAGTTCTGATTGCATGTGTTTGAGCCACCGTGGCGAGGGGATTTATCCCCGCTCGACTGCGCAGCAGTCGCAAAACCTGTGTTTACGTAGGTTGGAAAAATTGCTGGGGGGTCGCTTCGCAACCCAACGGGGATGAATCCCCTCGCCACAGGTGCGGTTTGTCATTGGCTACAGCGGACAAAGGTGCCTCTCGCCACAGCTATTGAAGCAACCGGATTTTTCGCAACATCACTAAGGAAGGTCGTGGATGGATAACAACAATACCCCCGCGCAAACGGGTGGCCGCTTTGCCCTGAAAACCCTGACAGTCGCCATGCTCTGTGCCAGTGCGATGGCACAGGCAGCGCCTTACGTTGAGAACGGCCGCAACGGCGATCCGTCGAGCTGGCGCAGCAATGAATTCAAGGCCGACTGGGGCCTGGGCGCGATCGGCGCGGATTACGCCTACGCCGCCGGCTACACCGGCAAAGGCGTGAAACTGGGCATCTTCGATCAGCCGGTCTACGCCGCGCATCCGGAGTTCTCTGGCAGTAACAAAGTCGTCACTCTGGTCACCAGCGGCATCCGCGAATACACCGACCCGTATATCCCGGTGAAAGCCGGCGACGCGTTTCGCTATGACGGTTCGCCCTCGGTCGGCTCCGATGGCAAGCTTGGCGCCCATGGCACCCACGTCGGCGGTATCGCGGCGGGCAGTCGCGACGGCGGGGTGATGCACGGCGTTGCGTTCGGAGCGCAGATCATCAGCGCCGACAACGGCGACCCAGGTCCCGAAGATGGCATCGTGCGTGGCAACGACGGCGCGGTGTACAAGGCCGGTTGGGATGCGCTGATCGCCAGCGGTGCGCGGATCATCAACAATAGCTGGGGCATCGGCATCACCGATCGCTTCGACCTCGGCGGCCGCGATCCGGCGTATCCGCACTTCACCGTCAACGACGCGCAGTTGCAGTTCAACGAAATCCGCACGCTGCTCGGCACCAAACCCGGCGGCGCCTACGACGGCGCGATTGCCGCCGCACGCAGCGGCATCGTCACTATTTTTGCCGCCGGCAACGACTACAACCTGAACAACCCGGATGCCATCGCCGGCCTCGGCTATTTCGTCCCGGACATCGCGCCGAACTGGATCACCGTCGCCGCATTGCAGCAGAACCCGGACACCGCCAGCGCCAATCCGTACGTGATCAGCACCTTCTCCTCGCGCTGCGGCTATACGGCGAGTTATTGCGTCTCGGCGCCGGGCACCAAGATCTACAGCTCGATCATCGAAGGCACTAACGCCGACAACTTGACCACCGGCTACAAAAACTACAACGGCACCTCGATGGCCGCGCCGCACGTGGCCGGTTCCATCGCGGTGCTGATGGAACGCTTCCCGTATATGTCCGGTGATCAGGTCGCCAGCGTGTTGCGCACCACTGCGACCGACCTCGGCGCACCGGGCATCGACGCCTTGTACGGGTGGGGCATGATCAACCTGCGCAAGGCCATCGATGGCCCGGCGATGTTCGTCACCGAGCAGGACATTCCCGAGGAATTCCGCGTGCAGGGCGCTTACGGCTCCGGCCAGTTCGTGGCTGACTTGCCGGGCATCGGCGCGATCATCGATCAGGGCAAACCGACCGAGCGGGTGTGCAGCGACATCACGTGCGGCCTCGACACTTGGCGCAACGACATCGGCGGCCACGGCGGTCTGACCAAGCAAGGCATCGGCACCCTGGTGCTGACCGGCAACAACACTTACAGCGGCCCGACCCTGGTCAATCAGGGCCGTCTGGCCATCAACGGTTCGCTGCAATCGGCGGTCACCGTCAACAACGGCGGCATCTTCGGCGGCAATGGCCGCATCGGCGCGCTGGCGGTGAACAGCGGCGGTACGGTGGCACCGGGCAATTCCATTGGCACCCTGAATGTGGCGGGGGACGTGACCTTCGCGCCGGGTTCGACCTACGCTGTAGAGCTGTCGCCAACCAGCAGCGATCAGATCGTCGCGGGCGGCAAAGCCGTCATCGACGGCGCCACGGTGAGCCTGTCACTGGAAAACAGCCCGACCCTGCTCAGCACCGGCGAAGTGCAAAGCCTGCTCGGCACTCGCTACAACATTCTGCAAGCGGCGGGTGGCATTGAAGGGCGTTTCGGTCAGGTCTTGCCGAATTACGCCTTCCTTGGCGGCACTCTGGATTATTCGGCGGGCGGCATTCAACTGGCGGTCGGGCGCAATGAGGCATCGTTCGCCAGCGTCGGTCTGACGCCGAACCAGCGCGCCGTCGGTGCGGCTGCCGAACGTTTGGGTGCGGGCAATTCGCTGTTCGAAACCCTGTTGCTGTCGCCCAACGCGGCGTCGGCGCAGCAGGCCTTTCAACAGTTGTCCGGCGAGATTCACCCGGCCATAGGCACGCTGCTGATCAACGACAGCCGCTACCTGCGCGAAGCCGTCGGCGAACGCCTGCGTGAGCGTGATCTGTTCAACGCCGATGCGCCGACTGATGAGCGCAGCAACGTCTGGGTCAAGGTGCTGGGATCGTGGGGTGAAAGCGATGGCGGCCATGACAATGCCGATTCCAACAGCTCCATCGGCGGGCTGCTGGCTGGCGTCGACGGTCTGATTGCTGAAGATACCCGTCTCGGTTTCGTCACTGGTTACAGCGACAGCTCGTTGAGCATGGGCAGCGGCACGCATTCGTCGGCCTCGGTCGACAGCTACCACTTGGGTGCGTATCTGGGCCATGAAATCGACGCGTTGCGCCTGACGGTCGGCGGCGCCTACAGCTGGCATCGCATCGATGTGAAACGTGATCTGCAGTTCGGCGACGTCAGCGGCAAACAGAAAACCAAACGTGACGCGACCACCGCGCAACTGTTCACCGAGGCCGCGTACGATCTGGGCCTGCAACCGATGAATCTGGAGCCGTTCGCCAATCTGTCCTACGTGCACCTCAACACCGACAGCTTCACCGAGAAGGGTGACGCTGCCGCACTGAAGGGTGGTGAGGACAACCGCGACGTGGTGCTGTCGACCCTCGGCGTGCGCGCCAAGCGCAGCTTCGCCTTGTCGGATAAGCATCAGCTGGAACTGGGCGCCAGCCTCGGCTGGCAGCACAACCTGAGCAGCGTCGATGCCGACAGCCATCTGGCCTTCGCCAATGGCAACAGCGCGTTCACCGTGCAGAGCGTGTCGATGGATCGTGACGCTGCCGTGGTCGGCGTGCGCGCCGGGCTGGCACTCAATCGCGACGTGCGGGTCAACCTCGACTACAACGGCCTGATCGGCTCGAACGAGAAGGATCACGGCGTCGGGCTGACCCTTGACTGGCAGTTCTGAGGCGTAACCGGCAGCGCTTCGCGGGCTGCCGGTTTTTCAAGGAAAAGGAGCGCTGCACATGGGATTGTTCGATTACAAAAATGCCGACGGCAAGGGGCTTTACAGCGATGCCATCGCGCTGACGCTGTATGCCTACACGCCCACCGGCAAACCATTGCCGGCCACCGCGTGGGCACCGGTCACAGCGACGGCGCTGGGCTATCAGGGCAACGTCGGCGCGCAAGGCACATTCTTCGGTGAACAGGACGGTTTCACCAGCGCCGAGGCCGAAGTGCTCGGCAAGTATGACGCTGCGGGCAAACTGATCGGCCTTGGCATTGCCTTTCGCGGCACCGGCGGACTGGGTTACAGCGACACTTTCGGCGATCTGAAAAACAATCTGCTGGCAGCGGTCGGGCCATCGGATTACGCCAGCAGCTATGCGAAAAACGCCTTCGACAATCTCCTCAAGGCCGTCGCCGCTTTCGCGATCACCAACGGTATTGCCGCCAAGGATGTGTTGATCAGCGGCCATAGCCTCGGCGGGCTTGGGGTTAATAGTGTTGCTGAATTGAGCGCGGACAACTGGGGTGGCTTTTACAAGGATGCCAGTTACATCGCCTTCGCCTCGCCGACCCAGAGTTCCGGCAGCCAGGTGCTCAATATCGGTTTCGAAAACGATCCGGTGTTCCGTGTGCTAGATGGCACCACGTTCAGCACGGCGTCGATGGGCAAGCACGACAAGCCCCACGAATCGACCACTGACAACCTGGTCAACTTCACCGACAACTACGCCTCCACGGCGCAGAACCTGGTGCCGTTCAGCATCGCCAACCCGCTGAACTGGTCGGCGCACAGTTCCCTGGGCTACGCCGATGGCTTGAATCGGGTGATCGATTCGGCGTTCTACAACCTGACCGAGCGCGACTCGACAATCATCGTCGCCAATCTCGACGAGGCATCGCGGAGCAAGACCTGGGTCGAGGACCTGGGCCGCAGCGGCGAGCTGCACAGCGGCAGCACCTTCATCATTGGCACGCAGAGCAGTGACTGGCTCAAGGGCGGGGCGGGTAACGACTTTCTTGAAGGACTGGGCGGCGACGACCGTTTTCGTGATGACGGCGGCTACAACGTCATTTTCGGCGGGCAGGGCCATAACACCTTCGAACTGCAGAAACCGTTGCAGAACTTCAGCTTCGCCAACGACGGCGACGGCACGCTGTACGTGCTCGACGCCTACGGCGGCATCAGCCTGACCCGTGACATCGGCGCGCTGGTCAGCAAAGAAGCCGGTTCGTGGTGGGGCAGCAAGGAGATCACTTGGGGCGTCACCGCCAAGGGTTTGAGCAACGGCAGCGAACTGACCCCGTACAACCATTCGCTCAGCGGTGATGGTTATGGCAATGCCTTGCATGCCACGGCCGACGGCGACTGGCTGTTCGGCTTTGGTGGCGATGATCAACTGATCAGTGACAAGGCGCAGGTGACTTTCGTCGGTGGCGCCGGCAACGACGTAATGACGGCGGTGGGTGGCGGCAACACCTTCCTGTTCAGCGGCGCGTTCGGTTTCGATGCGATCAACGGTTATCAGGGCAGCGACAAACTGCTGTTCATGGGCGTAGAGGGCGCAGGGCAGGGGTATGACTACAAACAGCATGCCGCGCAGTCAGGTGCCGATACCGTGCTGAAGATTGGCGATTATGCCGTGACGCTGATTGGTGTCGGCGTGGCTAACCTGACGGATTCGAGTTTCGTCTTTGCCTGATTCCGAAGTTGCAGGAGATCTCATTGTGGGAGCGAGCCTGCTCGCGAAAGCGCTGGTTCAGGCGATTGTGATGTTGATTGTGCTAACGCCTTCGCGAGCAGGCTCGCTCCCACAGGTACGGCGTACACATGACATTTGAGGGACCGTTAAACGACAAATGAAATGCTCCAGAGCCCCGCGCTCTGGCTGTGAGCTATCTCTGACAATTCCAACAACAAGAGAGGCAATGGCAATGGGTGTATACGACTACAAGAACTTCGGCACAGCCGATTCCGCGGCGCTGTTCAGCGATGCCATGGCGATCACGCTGTATTCCTATCACAACCTCGATAACGGCTTCGCCGCCGGTTACCAGCACAACGGCTTCGGCCTCGGTCTGCCGGCGACGCTGGTTACCGCGCTGATTGGCGGCACCGATTCGCAAGGGGTGATCCCCGGTATCCCGTGGAATCCCGATTCGGAAAAACTCGCCCTCGAGGCCGTGCAAAAGTCCGGCTGGACGCCGATCAGCGCCGCGCAATTGGGCTATGAAGGCAAGACCGACGCACGCGGGACGTTCTTCGGCGAGAAGGCCGGCTACACCAGCGCGCAAGTGGAAATCCTCGGCAAGTACGACGCCCAGGGTCACCTCGTCGAACTGGGGATCGCCTTTCGCGGCACCAGTGGCCCGCGCGAAATCCTCATCGGTGATTCGATTGGCGACGTGATCAACGATCTGCTCGCCGCGTTCGGCCCGGCCGATTACGCAAAAAACTACGTCGGCGAAGCCTTCGGCAATCTGCTCAACGATGTCGTCGCATTCGCCCGGGCCAACGGCCTCAGCGGCAAGGACGTGCTGGTCAGCGGTCATAGCCTGGGCGGCCTGGCGGTGAACAGCATGGCTGACTTGAGCGCTGGCAAGTGGGGCGGTTTCTTCGCCGACTCCAACTACATTGCCTACGCCTCGCCGACTCAGAGCAGCACCGACAAGGTGCTTAATATTGGCTACGAAAACGACCCGGTGTTTCGTGCCCTCGACGGTTCGACCTTCAGCAGCGCTTCGGTGGGCGTGCACGACGCGCCGCATGCCCCGACCACCGACAACATCGTCAGCTTCAACGATCACTACGCCTCGAACGCCTGGAACGTGCTGCCGTATTCGATCCTGAATATCCCGACGTGGATTTCGCACCTGCCCACTGGCTACGGCGACGGCATGACCCGCGTGCTGGAATCGAAGTTCTACGACCTGACCAGCCGCGACTCGACGATCATCGTCGCCAACCTGTCGGACCCGGCGCGGGCCAACACTTGGGTGCAGGACCTCAACCGCAACGCCGAAACCCACAAGGGCAGCACGTTCATCATCGGCAGTGACGGCGACGACCTGATCCAGGGCGGCAGCGGTAACGACTATCTGGAAGGCCGCGCCGGCAATGACAGCTTCCGCGACAGCGGCGGCTACAACATCATTCTGGGCGGGCAGGGCAGCAACACCCTCGACTTGCAGCAGACGGTGAAGCACTTCGATTTCGCCAACGACGGCGCTGGCAACCTGTACATCCGCGATGCCAACGGCGGGATCAGCATCACCCGTGACATTGGCAGCATTGTCAGCAAAGAGCCGGGTTTTCTCTGGGGCGTGTTCAAGGACGACGTGCTGCACAGCGTCACGGCCACCGGGTTGAAAGTCGGCAGTAACCTCACCGCTTATGAATCGAGCGTTAGAGGAACGGCCGCCGCTGACACACTGAAGGCGCATGCCGGCGGTGACTGGCTGTTCGGGCTGGAGGGCAATGATCATTTGCTCGGCGGTGCGGGCAATGACGTGTTTGTCGGTGGTGCTGGCAATGACCTGCTGGAATCGGGCGGCGGGGCGGATACGTTTCTGTTCCACGGCGCGTTCGGCCAGGATCGTGTGGTTGGCTATACGGCCGATGACAAACTGGTGTTTCTTGGCGTGCAGGGCGTGTTGCCGGGGGATGATTTCCGTGCCCATGCGTCGGCGGTCGGGCAGGATACCGTGCTGACGTTTGGTGGGGATTCGGTGACGTTGGTGGGGGTGGCGCTGGGGAGCTTGAGTGCCGACGGGATTGTTATCGCCTGAGGTTGATGCGGGGCCTGTGCCGGCCCCTTCGCGAGCAGGCTCGCTCCCACACTGGATCTGTGTCGTTCACAAATCCCTACCAGGAGCTGCCGAAGGCTGCGATGTGATCGTTCCCACGCGGAGCATGGGAACGATCATTCAGGCCAAGTCAGTCTTCCTTGCGCACGGTCGCGACTTCATCCGCGCGAACCTTGACCTTGGCGCCGGAAATATCCTCGAACTCATAGAAACCGTCCTCGGTCTCGGTCTTCGGCATGTCCTCGGTCAGGTACTGGGTGCCGTTCTGCAACGTCACCACGGTCTGGGTCGAACAGCCCCCCAGCGCCAACAGGGCGGCGACCGCTACAGGAATGCCCAGCATCTTGATTTTCATACCCACCTCTGACTCCTTGCTTGAATGTGATTGCGGGCATTGTCGGCCCTGTAACGCGGTTGGTGCCAGCAGCGGCGGAAAAGTTCGATGGCGGCGCGAAAAAATGCCATTGATCTTTTTCCGTTTGCGCCGGGCAGGGCTGAGCTGGTATCTGTACGCATAACCAGTGTTCGCTTGCCGTGGCTTTGAATTCCCGTGACCTCCAACCCTCTCGACGATCCGTTCTACTACCTCAACAACTTCCGGCAAGTGCTTGATTGGCTTGGGCTTCGCTATGCCGATGTGATGAGCGCGAGCGAGCATGGCTTCATCCGCGACTTCAATACGCTGCCGCAAGCCTCGCAGGGATTGCTGGTACGCATGGTCATGCGCAAGGGCATTCACTTTCGCGCGAGCAAACTCAATTATCTGGAAATCGGCGACATTGCCGAGGCGGCGCGGCCGTTGCTCGAACACGGCTGGCTTGATGAACACGCGGATTTGACACTGGCAGAACTGTTCGATGTCTTGCTCAAGGCCGAGCTGCTGCAAGCGTTCGGCACCATTATCGATCAACCGAAAGGGCGCAAGGACGAGTGGCTGCCCGTGCTGGCCGAACAGTTCAGCGAGGCGCAGACCCTGCGTGTCTGGGCGCCGCAACTGGCTGAGCGGCTGTTCAGCCTGACCCTGATGGACCTGTGCGATCGCCTGCGGTTGATGTTCTTCGGCAATCTGTATCAGGACTGGTCGGAGTTCGTGCTGGCCGACCTGGGCATCTTCACTTATGAAAAAGTCGAGTTCTGTGCCGATTCCCGAGGTCTGCGCAGTCGCGAAGACGTCGACGCCTGCCTGTTCCTGCATCAATGCCAGTTGCGCTTCGAGGCCGGTGAACCGCTGGAAGAGATCGTCGAACAGATCAACGCCGTGCAATTCGACAACCCGTGGCTGCGCCGCCGGCAAGCCAAGGCGTTGTTCCAGATCGGCCAGTATGCCGAGCGCATCGGCGACTTTGCCCTGGCCCTGAGTGTTTACCGCGACTGCGCTTATCCGGGCGCACGGCTGCGGATGATCCGTGTGCTCGAACGCTGCGGCGAATATGCATTGGCGCTGGAACTCGGCACGCTGGCCGAACAGGCACCGCAAAGCGCGGCCGAGCAGCAAGGCTTGCAGCGCATCGTCCCGCGCCTGCGGCGCAAACTTGGTGGCCCGCCGCTCAAGCGTGCCAAGGCCAGAGCGGTCGAGCGCCTCGACTTGCACTTGCCGCGCATCGATCCGGCGCGGTCGGTGGAATTTCACGTACAAGCGCACTTGCACGCCGATGACGGCCCGGTGCATTACGTCGAGAACAGCCTGATCAATTCACTGTTCGGCCTGTTGTGCTGGCCGGCGATCTTCGCGCCGTTGCCGGGTGCGTTCTTTCACCCGTTCCAGCGCGGCCCGGTGGATCTGCTCAGCGAAGACTTCCTCGAGCGCCGCGCCGAGCTGTTCCAGGCCTGCCTGGGCGAACTCGATGACGGCCGCTACGCCGAGACCATCCGCCAGCGCTTCGTCGACAAGTGGGGCATCCAGTCGCCATTCGTGTTCTGGGGCGCGCTCAACGAAGACTTGCTGGAGCAGGCGCTGGCCTGTCTGCCCGCCGAACACCTGAAACACTGGTTCAATCGCCTGCTGCTCGACATCAAGGCCAACCGTGCCGGCATGCCGGACCTGATCCAGTTCTGGCCGCAGCACAAAACCTACCGGATGATCGAAGTCAAAGGCCCCGGCGACCGCTTGCAGGACAATCAGCTGCGCTGGCTGGAGTTCTGCCACGAGCACCAGATGCCGGTGGCCGTGTGTTACGTGCAATGGGCGGAGCAGAGCGCTTGAGTTACAGCGTTGCCGTGCGTGCACTGTGCGAGTTCACCGCCAAGACCGGCGACCTCGACCTGCGCTTCACCCCGTCACCGACCGCGCTGGAAGGCATCGTCGGCCATCGCACCGTGGCCTCGCGGCGCAGCGAGCAGTACCAGAGCGAAGTGGCGCTACAAGGTGAGTTCGGCGAGTTGAAGGTCAAGGGCAGGGCGGATGGCTACGATCCGGCGCAAAACTGCCTGGAAGAAGTCAAAACCTATCGCGGCGACCTGAGCAAGCAACCGGCCAATCACCGCCAGTTGCACTGGGCGCAGGCGAAAATCTACGGCTGGTTGATGTGCCAGAAACTGCAATTGCAGCAGATCAATCTGGCGCTGGTGTATTTCGACGTCGTCAGCGAAAAGGAAACCTGCCTGGTTGAATCCCACAGCGCCGAGTCGCTTCAGGGGTTTTTCGCGCAGCAGTGCGCTTTGTTCCTGCAATGGGCCGAGCAGGAAATGGCCCATCGCGAAGCGCGCAATCTGGCCGCGCAGCAACTGGCGTTCCCGCACGCGGATTTTCGTCCCGGCCAACGGCATCTGGCCGAATCAGTGTTCAAAGCCGTCAGCACCGGCCGCTGCCTCATGGCCCAGGCGCCGACCGGCATCGGCAAAACCCTTGGCACGCTGTTTCCGATGCTCAAGGCCTTGGCGCCGCAGCAACTGGACAAGGTGTTCTTTCTCACCGCCAAGACTCCCGGACGCAAGCTGGCGCTGGATGCCAGCCAGGTGTTGTTCAGGCAAACGCCGGACTTGCCGCTGCGGGTGATGGAAATGGTTGCTCGCGACAAGGCCTGCGAACACCCGGACAAGGCCTGTCATGGCGAATCCTGCCCGCTGGCCCAGGGTTTTTATGATCGCCTGCCGGCTGCCCGCGAAGCCGCCAGCCGCATCAACCTGCTCGATCAGGCGGCGATGCGTGGAGTCGCCGCGCAGCACAGCGTGTGCCCGTACTACCTCAGTCAGGAAATGGCTCGCTGGGCGGATGTGGTGGTTGCCGACTACAACTATTACTTCGACTTCAGCGCGCTGCTGTTCGGTCTGGCCCAGCTCAATCAGTGGAAAGTCGCGGTGCTCGCCGACGAGGCGCACAACCTGGTCGAGCGCGGCCGGCAGATGTACAGCGCCAGCCTCGACCAGTTCACCCTCGCCAGCGTGCGCAAAACCGCGCCGGCAGCGCTGAAGAATGCCCTGCAACGGGTCAACCGTGAATGGAACGCGCTGCATGCGCCGCAACTGGCGGCGTATCAGGCCTACGACAAGGCGCCGGACAAGCTCCTGCAAGCCATCTCGCTGTGTTGCGCGGCCATTGGCGATTACCTCAACGAACATCCGCAAGGTCTCGACAGCGGCCTGCAGAACTTCTATTTCGACCTGCTGCAATTCGCCCGGGTCGCCGAGCTGTACGACGAGCATTACCTGTTCGATATCAGCAAACGCGACCTCGACCGCAAGCGTCCGTTGTCGCAACTGTGCCTGCGCAACGTGGTGCCGGCGGCGTTCATCGGTCCGCGCCTGAGCGCGGCGCGCAGCAGTGTGCTGTTCTCGGCCACGCTGAGCCCGCGCAACTATTACGCCGACCTTCTCGGCACGCCCGCCGACACGGTGTGCATCGACGTCGAATCGCCGTTCAGCGCCGAGCAGTTGCAGGTGCACATCGTCAGTCAGATCTCCACGCGTTTTAACCATCGCCAGGCCTCGCTGGAGCCTATCGTCGAGCTGATCGCGCGCCAGTTCAGCGAGCGCCCGGGCAACTATCTGGCGTTCTTCAGCAGTTTCGATTACCTGCAACAGGTCGCGACCTTATTGGCCGAGCGCCATCCGCACATCACTCAGTGGCTGCAATCGCGGGGCATGGCCGAGGGCGCGCGGCAGGCGTTTCTCGACCAGTTCAGCGCCGACAGCCAGGGTGTGGGGTTTGCGGTGTTGGGCGGCGCGTTTGGCGAGGGCATCGATTTGCCCGGCGCGCGGCTGATCGGTGCGTTCATCGCCACGCTGGGACTGGCACAGCTCAACCCGGTCAATGAGCAGATGAAACGGCGCATGGCCGCCATTTTTGGCGCCGGCTACGACTACACCTATCTGTACCCGGGCATGCAAAAAGTCGTACAAGCCGCCGGGCGGGTGATCCGCACCCGTGAGGATCGCGGCACGGTCATGCTCATTGATGACCGCTTTGCCGAAAGCCGCATCCAGCAACTGCTGCCACGCTGGTGGGCGATCAAAAGCGAACCGGCGCTTTTCAAATCGACGGATTCACGCATACTTCAGCCCATGACAGTGGCTGGTGAGTGTGATGAGTGAAAACAACAGGACCGCAGCGATCGAAGACAGTCGTTTCCGGCTGCTGATCGACGCGGTTGTCGACTATGCGATCTACATGATCGACCCCGACGGTATCATCACCAGTTGGAACTCCGGCGCCAAACGCTTCAAAGGTTATGAAGAAGCGGAAATCATCGGCGAGCACTTCTCGCGCTTCTATACCCCGGAAGACCGCGCCAACGGCATGCCGCAACGGGCGCTCGACACGGCGATCCGTGAAGGTCGCTTCGAAGGCGAGGGCTGGCGCGTGCGCAAGGACGGCACGCACTTCTGGTCGCACGTGGTGATCGACCCGATTATCGACCCCAACGGCAAGCTGCTCGGGTTCGCCAAGATCACCCGCGACCTCACCGACCGCAAAATGGCCGAGGAAACACTCAAGCAAAGCGAACAGCAGTTCCGCCTGCTGGTGCAGGGCGTCACCGACTACGCGATCTACATGCTCAGCCCCGAAGGCTGCGTCAGCAACTGGAACCAGGGCGCGCAGCGCATCAAGGGCTATTTGCCGGAAGAGATCATCGGCCAGCATTTTTCGATTTTCTACACCCCCGAAGACCGCGAACTCGGCGAGCCGCAGCGTTCGCTGGAGATTGCCACCCGCGAAGGCCGCTTCGAGAACCGCAGTTGGCGGATGCGCAAGGACGGCACGCGCTTTCTGGCCCACGTAGTGGTCGATGCGATTCGCGGCGACACCGGCGCGTTGCTCGGCTTCGCCAAGATCACCCGCGATGTCACCGAGGCCCACGAAGCACAGCAGGCCCTGGAAAAGACCCGCGAGGCGTTGTTCCAGGCGCAGAAGATGCAGGCGATCGGCCAACTCAGCGGCGGTATCGCCCATGACTTCAACAACCTGCTGACGGTGATTCTCGGCAACCTCGAGATCGTGCAGAAACGCATCGGCGACGCGCCGAAAATCGCTCGACTGCTGGAGAACGCCACCCAGGGTGCCTTGCGCGGTGTCTCGTTGACCCAGCGCATGCTGGCCTTCGCCCGGCGTCAGGAACTGAAGACCGAATCGGTGGATATCCCGCAATTGGTGCAAGGCATCACCGGGCTGTTGCGCAGTTCGCTCGGACCGGGGATTCGCATCGAAACGCGCTTTCCCGACGACCTGCAGCCAGTACTGGCCGACAGCAATCAGCTGGAACTGGCGATCCTCAATCTCGCCACCAATGCCCGCGATGCCATGCCCGACGGCGGCACGGTGATCATTCAGGCGCAAGCCGAAGTGGTGCTGGAACAAACTCATTCGACCCTCGCGGCGGGGCGTTACGTGTGCCTGAGCCTGATCGACAGCGGCGAAGGCATGGACGAAGCCACGCTGGCCTGTGCCCGTGATCCGTTCTTCACCACCAAGGGCCTGGGCAAAGGCACCGGGCTGGGCTTGTCGATGGTGCACGGCTTCATCGAGCAGTTGGGCGGGCGCTTTATTCTGAAAAGCGAGAAGGGCCACGGCACGGCGGCCGAGCTGTGGATTCCGGTAGCGCTTGAGCGTACGGCCAGTCGCCCGGCGTACAGCAACGCAGCGCCGATCGCAGTACCGAGACTCAGCGTGCTGGTGGTCGATGATGATTCACTGGTGCTGACCAGCACCAGTCTGTTGCTGGAAGACCTCGGCCACCGCGTCATCGGCGCGACCTCCGGTGCTCAGGCGCTGGCGCTGTTCGATGAGGGCGAAGTCATCGATCTGGTAATCACCGACATGGCCATGCCAAAAATGAGCGGCGCGCAACTGGCCCATGCCTTGCGCATGCTCAAGCCGGATCTGCCGATCATTCTCGCCACCGGATATGCCGAGCGCCTCGAAGGCTTCGCCGCCGAACTGCCGCGCCTGCCGAAACCGTTCACCCAGCTGAACCTGGTACAGATCATCGCCCAATCGATGAAATGACGCGCTGGTCGATCCGGCTGAACTAGTGCTGACGCGTGCCTTTCCAAAAGTCTTGTTCACTTTTGGAGGGCACGTCTCTTGTCTCGCATATTGACCCAGCCAAGCGCTGTTGAAGAAGCCTTGGCCGAACACGACGCCAAGATGTTTGGCTCACCCAAGGAACGCCTGGATTTCTATCGCCGGGAAATCCAGTACGAAACCAGCATCCTCGCCAACCGCACCGACGCCTACCTGGCGGCGCAGTCGTTTCTGGTCATCGCTTTCGCCTCGTGCATGGCCAACCTCAATCCGGAGTGGGGCAAGATGTTCACCCTCGTCGTGCCGCCGTTTCTCGCGCTGCTCGGGGTGCTCAGTTCATTGAATGCCTGGCCGGGGATTCGTGCGGCATACGACATCATCGACCACTGGCACTTCAAACAGAGCCAGTTGCTGCACAGCGAGCCGGTAATGGGCGCGGCGTATGACGAATCGCCGCTGTTCAGCGAAATGGAATCAAGTCACAAGGGCTATCGCAAGTCGCTGCTGTTCTCGGTGCGCACGCCTTGGATTTTTGCCACGTTCTGGGTGATGTTGGGGGTTTATGCGGTGTTTATACAGGTGACCAATCCTTGAGGTGGGTTGGTCGGGGGCAGGTGCTGGATTTTGTGTGTCTGTGAGATCTTACCCCCTCACCCCAGCCCTCTCCCCCAAGGGGGCGAGGGGGAAAGGGAGCAGATCTCGGTCGTATTCAAGGCCTGAGTTCGACGCGGTATTTCAGGTCGGTGTAATACGAGAGACAAACCCGGTCAGTCCCCTCTCCCTCGGGGAGAGGGCTAGGGTGAGGGGCTCTTGACTTTTATTACGCAGTTTCCAGCTCACGCCGCGCAGTTACAGCATTCTGCACCGCCGCCGGAATCGGCGGGAAATCCTCATTCAGCACACACAGATGATCAATCGCATCTTCAAATTTCGTATCGGCTTTCTTGCGCAGTGCCCGGTATTGCTCAAAGCGTTCGAAGTCGGTCGGCGTCTGTTCCAGCAGCGCGTTGGCCGCTCGGTTCAGTTCGTGGGCTTCTTCGAACAGTTGACGATTGCGTTCCAGAGCCAGTGCTCTGCAAGCCTTGATTTGCGCAGGAGTCGAGCATTCGTTCATGACCGTGACCTTGTTTGTGTCGGGGTTCCGTTTAATAGGCTGTTCACCGCAGGGGAACCGAACCTGCCGGGCCGCGCGGGATGATTGGCGCGGTTAAAGTTGTGACCGTTGGGTCGCGCCCGGCGATCCATTTTTTTGCAGAAAAATCTTCGATGATTTCCAGCCAAGCGCAGCGGCTGAAGAATCAGCTTTTTCGTTGCTTCAAGCTTTCATAGCGCGCCAGCATCGGCTGTGTGCTGACGCCATGCAGCAGAATGCTCAGGGCCACTACTGACAAAGTGATGTCGGTACAGACCTTGGCCACGTCTGAATCCAGGCCATGGTTCAAGGCGAAGAACAGATAGAACAGGCTGCCGATGCCGCGAATGCCAAACCAGCCGATCAACAAACGCTGCGGCCCGCTGAGCAGATTTCCCCACGGCATTAGCGCCACGCTCAGCGGGCGGATCAGGCAAAACAGCACCGCGCCGATCCACAAGGCCCGCCAGTCCCAATGAGCTATAAGCACGACGCCGAGCAGGGTCACCAGAAACACTTCCATCGCCCGCTCGACCAGACTGCCGAATGCGAGCATGTCGCCCATCATGATCCCGGCCGCGACCTGGCTGTCTTCCAGCTTCTCGGTATCGCCATGCACGGCGTTCTGTGGTTCGACGTTCTGATGACCGACCACCGGCTGCACCAGATGCTCGGCAGGTGCCTGGGTGATGCCCGTGGATTTGACTTCCTCCTGACGCAGCCCAAGGCCAGCAGCGAAGACCGCGAGAAAGCCGTAGCCGCCAATGGCGTCGGCGACCACGTAGGACAGCGCGATCAGCGCGAGGGTCAGGTAATCGTTGGGGCCGAGGGTGCTGTCCTCGTTGTGAATGCGCAGCAGCAGGGCGAGCCGGCCGATGCTACGGCCCATCCAGTAACCGGTGAGCAAACCCGCCGGCACCGCCCACAAAAGGCTGCGAACCACCCAGTGCTGCCACTCGCCGGCGCTACCGTCACCGTGCAGCAACAGCAAACCGAGAATCACGAAAGGGAAGGCCACGCCATCGTTGAGCCCGGCTTCACCGGAGAGGCCGAACCGCACGCTGTCGATGTCCTGCGCATCATTGACCTGCACCAGCGCGGCGAGCACCGGATCGGTCGGCGCCAGAATCGCGCCGATCAGCAAGGAAGGCCCCCACGGCAATTGCAGGCCCCAGTGCAGCAGCAGACACACGCCGATGATGCTCAGAATCATCACTGGTCCGGCGAGACCAAAAGCGATGCGCCAGGTCTTGTTGCGTAGTGGCAGGCGCAATTTCAAACCGCAGACGAACAAGGAAAACAGCACCGCGACTTCCGTCAGGTGCTCCATCCACAACGACGATTCTTCCAGCGGCAATTGCAGCAGGTCGAGGCCGCTGGGGCCGATGCCGATGCCCAGCAGCAGGCACACCGCCGAGGTGGTGACCGGCATCCAGCGCAACCATGACGACGTCAGGGCCAGCGTCAGCAGCACGGCGCCGAGCACCGCGACCCATACGCCAAAACTCATGACGGCTCACTGCGGTGAATTTCCAAGGGCAGGCGCACCGGGTCAGCTCACGGTCGTGCGCAGGTACTCGGGGATGAGCACGTTGAACCACAGCAGAATCATCGACACCAGCATGGTCACTAGCACCAGCAGGCCAACGCCCCACACGCACGCCGAATACAGCAGGCCCTGCTCCTTGCGCTCATGCATGAAGGTCGGCAAGCCGACGAACAGCAGAAACGTCGAATAGATCGACGCCGCGCCGAGCACCAGAATCGCCAGCCAGCGACTCGGGTACAGGCCGGCAATCCCCGCGAGGAAAAACGGCGTCACCGTGTAGGCGGCAAAACCGATGCATTGATTGAGCGTCGGCCGCGCATCGAACGATCGCGACATCCAGCGAATGAACCCGCCCATGACCGCGACACCCGCGACGATCGTCACGTACAGCAACACGCTCAGTTGCAAGGCGCTGGCGGTGCTCAGGCGCACGTTTTCACCCACGGCCAGGCTCCAGCCGACCTGGGTGGTGCCGATGAACAGGCACACGGCGGGAATCAACGCGAGCAGCAGCAGATGCGCGAGATAGTGGCGGGGATGGGTTTCTTCTTCGCGGCGGATATCGGTCCAGGCGAAGTTGGGTTGGGTGAAGAGTCTGACGAGGGGGGCGGACATGACAACCTCCTGTTCCTGTTGGCCCGTAGGCGCTTACAGGTATGGAGAGATGCCATGCCGCTCGGGTTCAGTTTTTCTGCTGCACGGTTACAGCATCGGTTTGCCGCCGGTCACGCCGTAGCGCTGGCCCGTGATATAGCTGGCTTCGTCGGAGGCCAGCAGCACGTAAATCGGCGCGACTTCCACCGGTTGGCCCGGACGGCCGAGCGGGGTGCTGCCGCCGAAGTTCTGCACTTCTTCATCGGGCATGGTAGAGACGATCAGCGGCGTCCAGATCGGGCCAGGTGCGACGCTGTTGACGCGAATTTCCTTCGGCCCGAGCATCTGCGCCAGGCCACCGGTGAAGTTGGCGATTGCGCCTTTGGTGGTGGCGTAGGCCAGCAGGGTCGGCTTGGGCATGTCCGAGTTGACAGAACTGGTGTTGATGATCGACGAGCCGGGGCGCATGTGTTTGATCGCCGCCTGGCAGATCCTGAACATGGCAGTGATATTCACGTCGAAGGTCATCACCCATTCGTCATCGGGGATTTCTTCAAAGTTTTCGTGGGTCATCTGGAACGCGGCGTTGTTGACCAGAATGTCGATGCGGCCAAAGCGCTCGACAGTTTTGTCGACCAGCGCTTGGCACTGCGCTTTCTCGGCGATATCGCCCGGCAGCAGGATGCACTGACGCCCGGCCTGCTCGACCCAGCGTGCGGTTTCCTTCGCGTCTTCGTGTTCGTTCAAGTACGCCACGGCGACGTCGGCACCTTCACGGGCGAAGGCAATCGCCACCGCGCGACCGATGCCGCTGTCAGCGCCGGTGATCAGCGCAATCTTGCCGGCCAGACGGCCAGAACCGACGTAACTTTGCTCGCCGCAGTCTGGATACGGTTCCATCTTGCGTTGCGAGCCGGGCACCGGTTGGGCTTGTTTCGGGAAGGGTGGTTTTGGATAGTCAGTCATCGCAGGGTCTCCTGATTTCAAGGCCAGTGTTCCGGGTTGACCCGGTGGGTTTGCCTTGAGTTCGATCGGATTTGCGTTGGATTTTGGTTGGCTATGCAAAACCAATGTGGGAGCGAGCCTGCTCGCGAAAGCGTCTGTCAGACGGTAAATATGTCGACTGACAGACCGCTTTCGCGAGCAGGCTCGCTCCCACAGGGGATCACTTACACAGGGGAATCTCGGGGCAGGATCAGAGATTGCGGTTAGCCAAAGCCCGCTCCATCCGCGCAATCCCTTCTTCCAGCAACGCCCTCGGGCAACCGAAGTTCAAGCGCACAAACTGCTGATGCCGGTCGCCAAAATCCAGTCCGGCACTCAGCCCGACCTTGCCTTGTTCGAGGAAGAACCGCTGCGGATCCGGCAGGTCGAGCGCGGTGCAATCGAGCCACGCCAGATACGTGCCCTGCGGCACATTGATGGTCACCCCCGGCAGGCGCGTGCGCACCGCGTCTACCAGCCAGTCGCGGTTGGCCTGCAGGTAGGTTTTCAGTTCGGCGAGCCACGGCGCGGCTTCGCTGTAGGCGACGCGGGTGGCTTCCATGCCCAGCGGGTTGACGCTGTCGACCATGCCGCAGCGGGCGTGGTTGACGCGCTCACGCAGGGCGGCGTCCTGGATGATCATGAACGAGGTCTTGAGGCCGGCGATGTTGTAGGCCTTGCTCGCCGACATCAGGGTGATCGTGCGTTTGGAAATCTCGGGGCTCAGCGATGCGGTGGGAATGTGCACGCGGCCGTCGAAGCACAGTTCGGCGTGAATCTCGTCGGAGATGATCCACGCGTCCTGCGCTGCGCAGATATCCGCCACTGCCTGCAATTCTTCGCGGGCGAAGACCTTGCCGATCGGGTTGTGCGGGTTGCTCAACAGCAGGGCGCCGCCGCCTTTCAGCGACTCGCGCAGTGCGTCCAGCGGCGTGGCGTAGGTGCCATCGGCCTGGGCGTTGAATTCCAGCTCGACCTTGTTCAGGCCCCAATGCCCCGGCGCATGACGCAGTGGCGGGTAGTTCGGCACTTGCACGACGACATTCTGCTGCGCCTGGACCAACGCCTTCAGCGCCATGTTGAAGCCCGATTCCACACCCGGCAGGAAGATCAGTTCCTGCGGTTTGACCTGCCATGAATACTTGTTCCACAGGTCGGCGACGATCGCTTCACGCAGGTTGTCCTGGGCCACGCTGTAACCGAGCAGCGGGTGCAGCAGGCGCTGTTGCAAGGTTTCGACGATGACCGGCGGCGCGGCAAAATCCATGTCAGCGACCCACATCGGCAACACATCGGCCGGGTAGCGGCTCCACTTGGTGCTGCCAGTGTGGTGGCGGTCGAACAACTGATCAAAATCGAAAGTCATGCGCGGTCTCGTCAAGGCGGAGTTGGTTCTGCCGGACATTCTATGCGCAACGCCATCTGTGTGGGAGCGAGCCTGCTCGCGAATACGTCGGGTCAGGCAGCATCGAGTTGGATGACCCAGCGCTTTCGCGAGCAGGCTCGCTCCCACAGGGGGGTGTGCACTGGCTGGAAATCCGGGCCAGACACCCGACGGTCGGTTTTCACACAATCGGCAAGGTCTTTGTCTACAGTGAAAAAGTCGGCGCCAAGGCGTCGCAACCGTGATTGTCCAGATAAAGCCCGGCGCAAGTACCGGGTTCCACCTGATCAGGAGTGCACGATGGATCTCAGCCGTCGTCAGTTCTTCAAGGTCGCCGGTATCGGCCTTGCAGGCTCAAGCCTGGGCGCGTTGGGCATGGCCCCGACGGCGGCCTTCGCCGAGCAGGTGCGTCACTTCAAGCTCGCCCACACCCGTGAAACCCGCAACACCTGCCCGTATTGCTCGGTCGGTTGCGGTTTGATCATGTACAGCCAGGGCGATGCCGGCAAGAACGTGGCGCAAAACATCATTCACATCGAAGGCGACGCCGACCACCCGGTCAATCGCGGCACGCTGTGCCCGAAAGGCGCGGGCCTGCTCGACTTCATTCACAGCCCCGGCCGCTTGCAGTACCCGCAGGTGCGCAAGCCCGGCAGCAATGAATGGACGCGCATCGGCTGGGACGAAGCCCTCGATCGCATCGCCGACCTGATGAAGGCCGACCGCGACGCCAACTTCATCGAGAAAAATGCCAACGGGCAGACGGTGAATCGCTGGCTGACCACCGGTTTCCTCGCGGCATCGGCGGCATCCAACGAAGCCGGCTACATCACTCAGAAGGTGATACGCAGCCTCGGCCTGCTGGGGTTCGATAACCAGGCGCGTGTCTGACACGGCCCGACGGTGGCAAGTCTTGCCCCGACGTACGGCCGAGGTGCCATGACCAACACCTGGACCGATATCGCCAACGCGAATCTGATCCTGGTAATGGGCGGCAACGCAGCAGAAGCGCATCCGTGCGGCTTCAAATGGGTGACCGAGGCCAAGGCGCACAACGCCGCGCGGCTGATCGTGGTCGATCCGCGTTTTACCCGGACCGCTTCGGTGGCCGACTATTACGCGCCGATCCGCACCGGCACCGACATCGCCTTCATGGGCGGGCTGATCAATTACCTGCTGACCGAGGACAAGATCCAGCACGAATACGTGCGCAATTACACCGACGTGTCGTTCATCGTCAAAGCCGGTTATGGCTTCGAAGACGGCCTGTTCAGCGGCTATGACGCGGAAAAACGCAGCTATACCGACAAGTCCGGCTGGGGCTACGAGTTCGCCGAGGACGGTTTCGTCCGCGTCGACCCGACCCTGCAAGACCCGCGCTGCGTCTATCAACTGATGAAGCAGCATTACAGCCGCTACAACATCGACTTGGCCAGCCAGATCTGCGGCATGCCGGTCGACGCCATGCAGAAAATCTGGGAAGAGATCGCCACCTGCTCGACGCCGGGCAAGACCATGACGATTCTCTATGCCCTCGGCTGGACGCAGCACTCGATCGGCGCGCAGATCATTCGCAGCGCGGCGATGGTGCAACTGCTGTTGGGCAACGTCGGCATGCCCGGCGGTGGCGTCAACGCTTTGCGCGGGCACTCGAACATCCAGGGTCTGACCGACCTTGGTCTGCTGTCCAACGCCTTGCCCGGCTACCTCACGCTGCCCAGCGACAGCGAGCAGGATTACGGTCAGTTCATCTTCAAACGCACGCAGGTGCCGCTAAGACCGGGGCAGCTTTCGTATTGGCAGAACTACAGCAAATTCCACGTCAGCCTGATGAAATCCTGGTACGGCGCCAACGCCACCGCCGAGAACAACTGGCTGTTCGACCATTTGCCGAAGCTCGACATCCCCAATTACGACGTGCTGAAAATGTTCGACCTGATGAGCCAGGGCAAGGTCAACGGCTACTTCTGTCAGGGCTTTAATCCGATCGCCGCGTTGCCGGACAAGAACCGCGTGATGGGCGCATTGGCCAAGCTCAAGTGGCTGGTGGTGATGGACCCGCTGGCCACCGAAACCTCGGAGTTCTGGCAGAACGTCGGGCCTTACAACGATGTGAAAACCGCTGAAATCCAGACCGAAGTCATTCGCCTGCCGACCACCTGTTTTGCCGAAGAGGACGGCTCGCTGGTCAACAGCAGCCGCTGGCTGCAATGGCACTGGAAAGGCGCCGACGGCCCCGGCGAAGCGCAGACCGACATTCGCATCATGAGCGAATTGTTCCTGCGCCTGCGCCAGCGTTATCAGAGCGAGGGCGGCAAGTTTCCTGATCCGCTGTTGAAGCTGTCGTGGCCGTACAAGATCCCCGACGAGCCGTCGCCGGAAGAACTGGCGCGGGAAATCAACGGCACCGCTGTCAGCGATTTCACCGATGCCAGCGGCGTCACGGTCAAGGCCGGTACGCAACTGGCCGGCTTCGGCTTGCTCAAGGATGACGGCAGCACCGCGTCGGGCTGCTGGATTTTCGCCGGCAGCTGGACCGAGGCCGGCAATCAGATGGCCCGTCGCGACAATGCCGACCCGTTCGGCATGCACCAGCATCAAGGCTGGGCGTGGGCGTGGCCGGCGAATCGGCGAATCCTCTACAACCGTGCTTCGGCGGACCCGGCGGGCAAACCGTGGGATCCGAAAAAGCGGCTGGTGTGGTGGAACGGCAAGGCCTGGACCGGCACCGACGTGCCGGACTACAAGGCCGACGTGCCGCCGGAAGCCGGGATGAACCCGTTCATCATGAACCCCGAAGGCGTCGCGCGGTTCTTCGCCGTCGACAAGATGAACGAAGGCCCATTCCCTGAGCACTACGAGCCGTTCGAAACGCCGATCGGCATCAACCCGCTGCACCCGCAGAACAAGAAGGCCACCAGCAACCCGGCGGCGCGGATCTTCGATTCGGTCTGGGAAACCCTCGGCGAGGCCAAGGACTTCCCGTACGCCGGCACCAGTTACCGGCTCACCGAGCATTTCCACTTCTGGAGCAAGCACTGCAAGTTGAACGCGATTGCCCAGCCTGAGCAGTTCGTCGAAATCGGCGAGGTGCTGGCGAACGAGAAGGGCATTGCTGCCGGTGATCGTGTGCGGGTCAGCTGCAAACGCGGGTTTATCGAAGCGGTGGCGGTGGTGACGAAACGGATCCGGCCGCTGCAGGTCAACGGCCAGGTCGTCCATCAGATCGGCATCCCGCTGCACTGGGGTTTTACCGGCCTGACGCGTCACGGTTACCTGACCAACACCTTGGTGCCGTTCCTCGGCGATGGCAACACTCAGACCCCGGAATCCAAGTCATTCCTGGTCAACGTGGAGAAACTGTAAATGGCCAGCCAAGACATCATTGCCCGCTCGGCCACCACCACCGTGCCGCCGTCGGTGAGGACTCAGCAGGGCGTTGCCAAGCTGATCGACACCACCAAATGCATCGGCTGCAAGGCCTGCCAGGTCGCCTGCTCGGAATGGAACGAGCTGCGCGATGAGGTCGGCCACAACCACGGTACCTATGACAATCCGCAGGATCTGACGGCGGATTCGTGGACGCTGATGCGCTTCACCGAGCACGAAACCGACACCGGTAACCTCGAATGGCTGATTCGCAAGGACGGCTGCATGCACTGCGCCGAGCCCGGTTGTCTGGCCGCGTGCCCGAGCCCCGGGGCGATCATTCAGCATGCCAACGGCATCGTTGATTTCGATCAGGACCACTGCATCGGTTGCGGCTATTGCATCACCGGTTGCCCGTTCAACATCCCGCGCATTTCGCAGAAGGATCACAAGGCCTACAAATGCACGCTGTGTTCCGACCGGGTGGCGGTCGGGCTGGAGCCGGCCTGCGTGAAAACCTGCCCGACCGGCGCGATCGTCTTCGGCACCAAGGAAGACATGAAAGAACACGCCGCTGAACGCATCGTCGACCTGAAAAGCCGTGGCTTTGAAAACGCCGGTTTGTACGATCCGGCCGGGGTCGGCGGCACCCACGTGATGTACGTGCTGCACCATGCCGACACGCCGAAAATCTACGCCGGTTTGCCGGACCATCCGGCGATCAGTCCGCTGGTGGGTTTGTGGAAAGGCATCAGCAAACCCCTCGGCCTGCTGGCGATGGGCGCGGCGGTGCTGGCCGGGTTCTTCCACTATGTGCGCATCGGGCCGAATCGTGTCGAGGAGGATGAACTTCCGCCAGCGCCCGACAACTCGGTGCACGTGGTCGATCCGGCGGTGCACACCTTCGATCCACGCGGGGAGGAGCGGCCATGAGCAACAAGACGATCCTGCGTTACAGCGCCAACCAGCGCACCAATCACTGGCTGGTGGCGATCCTGTTTTTCATGGCCGGTTTGTCCGGGCTGGCGTTGTTTCATCCGTCGCTGTTCTGGCTCAGTAATCTGTTCGGCGGCGGCACCTGGACGCGGATTCTGCACCCGTACATGGGCATTGCCATGTTCGTGCTGTTTCTCGGCCTGGTGTTCAGCTTCTGGCGCACCAATTTCTTCATCGCCAATGACCGCCAATGGCTGCGGCGGATCAATCGGGTGATGGTCAACGACGAAGAAAGCGTGCCGCCGGTGGGCAAGTACAACGCCGGGCAAAAGTTGCTGTTCTGGACTTTACTGCTGTGCATGCTCGCGTTGCTGTTCACCGGGCTGGTGATCTGGCGCGCGTGGTTCAGCGCGTATTTCGGCATCACCACGATCCGCTGGGCCATGCTGTTGCATGCGCTGGCCGGGTTCGTGCTGGTGCTGAGCATCATCGTGCACATCTACGCCGGTTTGTGGATCAAGGGTTCGGTCGACGCCATGTTGCATGGCTGGGTCAGCCGGCCGTGGGCGAAGAAACACCATGAACTGTGGTACCGCGAGGTGACCCGCGACGAACAGCCTCGGGACGTGCCCGAGCGACCGCTGACGAAAAAGGGCTGACTTTTGCCAAGCATTCTTGAACCTGGGGAAATCGAGGCGGCGGCCAGTTCGCCGCCGTTTTTGTACCTGCCACCGCCTAACCTGTTTGCCCTGCGCGCTGAGCGCCTTGAGCGTCTGGCCGAGGGCAACGGGTTGGCGGATTATCTGCGGCTGATGGCCGGATTGTGCCGGGCGCAGCAGCAGGTGTTCGACGATCCGCCGCTCACCGCGCCGTTTGATGCGCAGCGTTTCGAAGCCTGTCAACAGCACGGTCTGCCGCCGTTCGCCGCAGACACTTTGGTGCGTGAGGATGCCTGGCAGCCGTGGCTGGATGCTTTGCTGCAGCGCTATGCGCCAGCGGATCAACCTGCAGTGATCGACGCGCTGGATACTCTGCGCGCCGCAGGTCCCGGCCAGTTGCGCGCGTGGGCGGTGGCGCTGGTCAGCGGCCAGTATTCGCTGGTGCCTGCGCAGCTGGTGCCGTTTCTCGGTGCGGCGTTGCAAACCGCGTGGAGCCACTGGCTGCTCAGCGTGCCGCAACTGCAACTCAAACCCGGCGACAGCCTCAGCCAATGCCCGGCCTGTGGTTCACCGGCCATGGCCGGGGTGATTCGCCATCGCGGCAAGCACAACGGTTTGCGCTATCTGGTGTGTTCGCTGTGCGCCTGCGAATGGCATGTGGTGCGGGTGAAGTGCGTGTATTGCGAGCAGAGCAAGGGCCTTGAATATCTGAGCCAGGAAGACGACCGCCACAGCGCCGAGCAGGCACCGCTGCGCGCCGAAGTCTGCCCGAGCTGCAACAGTTACCTGAAATTGCTCTATCTGGAGAACGACGCCGAAGCCGAAGCGTTGTCGGCAGATCTCGGCAGTTTGCTGCTGGACATGCGCCTGGCCCAGGACGGCTATCAGCGCCTTGCGCCCAATCTGCTGCTGGCGCCGGGAGACGACTGACCAGAGCAAAATTGTGGGAGGGGGTGTGCTCCCACAGGTTTTTGTGGTGACCAACCATGTTCATTCCACCCGAATTCCTGTGGGAGCGAGCCTGCTCGCGAAGGCGGCGGGTCAGCGACAACCACACTAACTGATACACCGCTTTCGCGAGCAAGCTAGCTCCGGCAGTGCGTCTACACTTCTGAAACCCTTTTGGGAGCAAGCTTGCTCCCAAAAGGGATTGTTTCAGTGAAATCAGGAGTGGCTGATGTCTTCCAGCGTTGCCCTGCGGTTGCCGTCCATTGATGGCTTGTTGCGTCACCCGGCGTGCGCGCCGTTGGCCGAGCGTTACGGCCGGGATTCGTTGCTGACGGGCCTGCGTCAGTTGCTCGATGAGCTAAGGCCCGGCGTGTTGAGCGGGCAATTGGCAGCTGTGGAAATCGGCCCCGAAGTGCTCGCCGGCCGCGTCGGCGAACGCTTGGCGCAACAGCAGCGCAGCCAGGTGCGCCGGGTATTCAATCTGACCGGCACGGTGCTGCATACCAATCTCGGTCGCGCCTTGCTGCCCGAGGAAGCCATCGAAGCGGTGCAAATGGCTGCACGTTATCCGCTCAATCTCGAGTTCGATCTGGCCAGCGGCAAGCGCGGCGATCGCGACGATCTGATCGAAGGCCTGATCCGCGAACTGACCGGCGCTGAAGCGGTGACCGTGGTCAACAACAATGCCGCTGCCGTGTTGCTGACCCTCAACAGCCTCGGCGCGCGCAAGGAAGGCATCATTTCCCGTGGTGAGCTGATCGAAATCGGCGGCGCTTTCCGCATCCCCGACATCATGGCCCGGGCCGGCGTGCGTCTGCACGAAGTCGGCACCACCAACCGCACCCATGCCCGCGATTACCAAGCGGCGATCAGTCCGCGCAGCGGGTTGATCATGCGCGTGCATGCCAGCAACTACAGCATCGAAGGCTTCACCGCGCGGGTGCCGACTGCGGAGCTTGCCGAGTTGGCACACGCTCATGGCTTGCCGTTGCTGGAAGATCTGGGCAGCGGCAGTCTGCTGGACCTGACGCGCTGGGGCCTGCCGGCGGAACCGACGGTGCGGCAGGCCTTGCTCGATGGCGCTGACATCGTCACCTTCAGCGGCGACAAATTGCTCGGCGGGCCGCAGGCCGGGTTGATCGTCGGGCGCAAAGAGCTGATTGCGAAAATCAAGAAGAATCCGCTGAAACGCGCGCTGCGGGTCGACAAGTTGACCCTGGCCGCGCTGGAAGCGGTGCTCAGTCTGTATCGCGACCCTGATCGCCTCGCCGAGCGTCTGCCGAGTCTGCGTCTGCTGACCCGTCCGCAAGCCGAAATTCATGCTCAGGCTGTGCGTTTGCAACCGTTGCTCGCCGATGTGCTGGGCGAGCTCTGGCAGGTCAGTGCAGTCGAGGCGTTGGGCATGATCGGCAGCGGCAGCCAACCGGTGGCGCGTCTGCCGAGCGCGGCGCTGTGTTGTCGCCCGCAAGTGTCCAAGCGCTGGCGCGGGCGTTATCTGCTCAATCTCGAAGCGGCGTTGCGCGGTTTGCCGATCCCGGTGCTCGGGCGAATCGGCGACGATGCGCTGTGGCTGGATCTACGCCAGCTCGACGATGAGCCAGCGTGGCTGGCGCAGTTGCCGCGATTGCAGGTCGACCGGTGATCGTCGGCACAGCGGGGCACATCGACCACGGCAAGACTTCGCTGTTGCAAGCGCTGACCGGGCAAACCGGCGACCGCCGCCCGCAGGAGCGCGAACGCGGCATGACCATCGACCTCGGTTATCTCTACGCCGAACTCGCAGCGGGGGCCGGGCTGACAGGCTTCATCGACGTCCCGGGGCACGAAAAATTTACCCACAACATGCTCGCTGGTGCGCAGGGCATCGATCTGGTGTTGCTGGTGGTCGCGGCCGACGATGGCGTGATGCTGCAGACCCGCGAGCATCTGGCAATCGTCGAACTGCTCGGCATCCCCCGCGCGCTGGTGGCGATCAGCAAATGCGACCGGGCGGGAGCGGGCAGGGTGGAAGAGGTGCAGCGCCAAGTGCTGGATCTGCTCGCGCCCGGGCCATTCGCCGATGCGCCGATTTTTACCGTGTCGAGCTTGAACGGGCAGGGCGTCGATGAGTTGCGCGCGGCATTATTGCAGGCGCACAACGAGGTGCAGGCGCGCGGTTGTGAGGGCGGCTTTCGTCTGGCGATCGATCGGGCGTTCAGCGTCGCGGGTGCTGGGATTGTGGTCACGGGCACGGCGTTGTCGGGCACGGTTGCGGTGGGCGACAAGCTTGTCTTGGGGCCTGCGGGCAAATCGGTGCGTATCCGTGGCCTGCACGCGCAAAACCAGGCCGCCGAACAGGCGTTCGCTGGCCAACGCGTGGCATTGAACCTCAGCGGCGATCGTCTGGAACTGGCGCAGATCCACCGAGGCCAATGGCTGCTGGCGGATTGGCTGCACGCCCCGACCCAGCGCATCGACATCGACTTTCAGCTGTTGCCCGGCGAGCGCACCTTTGAACACTTTCACCCGGTGCATCTGCACCTTGGCACGCAAGATGTCATCGCCCGCGTCGCCTTGCTGCAAGGCCCGCGCCTGAGTCCCGGCGAGCGCATGTTCGCGCAACTGCTGATCAACGCGCCGGTGCACGCAGTGAAAGGCGATCGATTGATCCTGCGCGACTCCAGCGCCCAGCGCACCCTCGGCGGCGGCACGGTCCTCGACCCGTTCGCCCCGGCGCGCCAACGCCGCAGCCCGGAACGCCTCGCGCAACTGCAAACCCTCGCGCTCAGCGTCAGCCTCGAACAGGCCCTGCCGGCACTGCTCAACCACAGCCCCGGCGGCCTCGACCCGCAACGCCTCGAACGCCAGTTCAACCGCCCGCGCCCGCAGTGGTCGCTGGCAGAAAACATCCGCCTGATCGATACCCGCCAAGGTCCACTGCTGTTCAACGTGCAGCGCTGGGGTCAGTTGAAATTCACCTTGCTCGAACAACTGGCGCGATTCCACGAACAAGAACCCGACCAGATGGGCCCGGACCGCGATCGTCTGCGCCGCTTCAGCGCGCTGGCGCTGGAACGCTCGACCTTCATCAGCCTGCTCGACGAACTGCTCAACGCCGGCTCCATCCTCGCCAGCGGCCCCTGGCTGCACCTGCCCGATCATCAGGTGCGCCTGAATGCCGACGACGAAATCCTCTGGCAGCAATTACAGCCGTTGTTCGAACAGGCCGGTTTCGACCCGCCCTGGGTGCGCGACGCCGCGAAAATGCTCGGCGAAGACGACGCCAGCGTCCGCCTGCTGCTGCGCAAACTCGCCCGGCTGGGCCTGATGCACCAGGTGGTGCGCGACCTGTTTATCAGCGACATCGTCCTGCGGCAAATGGCGGCGCTGCTGCTGAAACTCGCCGAAGAAAATCCGTCGATTCAAGTGACAACCTTCCGTGATGCGCTAGGCTTGGGACGCAAACGCTGTATTCAGTATCTGGAGTATTTCGACCGACTCGGCCTGACCCGCCGCCTCGGCGAATCCCGCCAGATCCGCCCCGACAACGCGCTGGCCAACGCCTGAGCACCCTGAGTTCAGGAAGACAATCGCGCCCGGTGGCGCGGCCGGGCTTCAAACCCGGTTGGGGACGGCATCCGTTCCCGGGCAGGTTCGACTCCGGCTGTCTTCCGCCAGTCTCCTAAAAGCAAAGATCGCAGCCTTCGTCAGCTCCTACATCGATTTGTAGGAGCTGACGAAGGCTGCGATCTTTTGATTTTCGGTGATACGAGAAGGTCAGAGATTACGCTGCGCTTCCATCCGGTCATGCAAGATTCTGATTATCGCGATCCCATAGGCGGTGATTCGAAAATAAATCATGTGACTCTCCACGCTGCAGCGTCGGTAACCGGGGCGGATAGCGTCGCATGCGGGTGCTGTTTTGGGACGATCAGCCAACTGCTCGAAAGACGCAGTCAGGATGTCGATGTAGCGATTGGCCTGATCCAAACCCCATTGTTGAGCTGTATACGTCCAGATAGCCTCAAGATCCGCTTCGGCGGCGGGGGTAAGTCGGTATTCAGCCATGCGCCCTCAACATTCTCTTTTTGAAAGCATCAGCATCGAAAGGCCGGGGGGCACCACTGGATTCTCCTTCTCGAAGGGCTGCGCGGACGGTTTCCAGTTCAGCGTTTCGCTCTTGCTCTCGACGGATCAAATCGCGGATATATTCGCTGTCGTTGGTGTAATGTCCCGCTTCTATTTGAGCTTTGATCCAATGGTCTTGCTGGTCAGTCACGGTTATGGTTTTTCGTACGGTAGCCATGGTCGGGCCTTTTGCGGGTGGGGAATTTTGCGCAAATTATCATACTAATGGTGCGCTAACGAGTACGAGCCTAGCCGTTATAAGAACGAATCACAGCCTTCGGCACCTCATGCATATATCGCTCGAACTGCCGCAGGCTGCATTTTCAGACCCGCAACCGAATATGCTGCCCGAGCACATCCATCGGGTTAAATAATCCGTCCCTTTGTGATCGCGAGCAGGCTCGCTACCCCAAGTTCCTTCAGTGGTCGCAAAGTTTGCATCCGACCAGGATCAATGTGGGAGCGAGCCTGCTCGCGAAGAGGCCGGCACGGGCATCGCATAACTCAGCCGGCCCGCATTACCCCGGCAATTCCAGATTATCCAGCACCCGATTCACCGCCAACTCTCCGAGCATGATCAGCTGCGCGATCCCCATCAGCGTTCGGCGCTGCGACGGTTTCACCAGCCCGGCGAATTCCTGGGCGATGGTTTTGGCCGAGGCGAGGGTTTCGCAGGCGTTGGCCAGCAGGTCTTCATTTTTGGTGTCGGCGGTGACGGCGTACATGGCGCGGGGGCTAAACGGCGGTGGGGTTGAGCCGGGAGGGCAGAGGTAGTGGTCGAGGGCGCGGTCGGCGGCTTGGTGGAGTTTTTTGGAGTCGAGGGATTCGTAGGGGGAGGTGGGATCGGTTTCGGGTGGGTTGGGTGTTGGTTTGATCATGGTGAGACTCCGTGGTTGATTTAGCCGCCACGGCTCATCGCTAAACAAGTAAAGGTGGCGGCTGTACGCAGGTTAGCGATCCGGGTCACAGAAACCCCGGGTAGACCCGAAGGTCTCCCACGCACAGCCACCATGACATCAAGTGCAGATCGAAAAATGCAATTGAGACTGGGCATTGGTGCGTCTGTAATGAGTCGGATCGCTAAACCCGATCGCTGATTCGTCAGCGACCGCACCACAATAGAACCCGCCCTCAAGGTGCACAAGCCGGCGGATTCTGGCGTAGCTGTAGGCAACGGCGCAAGGATTTGTAGCCTTGAGACCGTATCCGCAGGTGTCTTTTAAACAGCTTCGTTTAAATCAAAGAATTGCGCCGTACCTGATGGCCTCTTCGCGAGCAGGCTCGCTCACACATTGCAATTCATTGCGCCGCAGTCCACCGCACCAGCCCCCATCACCCAACCTTATGGTTGATACGGAATCACCTTGTCCCGGTCCATTTCCACCAACAACTGGTCGAGCATCTGCCGTTTGTTCTCGACCCCGGGAATCGGCACATACCACGTCATCACGCTCCAGCCTTCGCGGGAGTAGTTGTAGGTTTTGAGCAGTTGGCCATCCTTGAAGACCGAGCCGCGCAGGTTGTCCTGGTAGTGGTAGGGCATCGGGAAGGTGAACAGGGTGAAAACGTTGACCAGCGCCAGCCAGTTGACCTTGCCGTCGCTGGGTTCGGTGATCAACAGGCTGTAGCCGTTGCGAGTGTAACCGCCGTCGAGCATCGAGAACGCGCCGGTCTTTTTCAGGACGCTGACGGTTTCGCGCTGATGCTGCTCGTCGATGCGCGTATACGCCGGCCCCATGCCGAGCGTGACCGGCACGTAGGCCTGATCGGCATGGTAATCGAGCGGTTGCAAGGTGTTGGCGCAGCCGCCCAGCATCAGTGAGGCACAGAGCAGGCCGGCGACTTTTATCATCGCGCTGTTCATTGCGCGACTGCCGGGATCAGCCGGTCCTGCTGCACATCCTGCGCGAAGGCGCGGGCGATGCGGCCGAGGTTCTGTTCGCGCATCTCGCCGCCCTGATCCAATAGCCAGACGTATTTTTGAGTGATGTTGCGATAGGTGTATTGCTTCAGTCGCTTGTCACCCTGGTACACGGTGAATTCGGTTTGCGTATCGAATTCGTTCGACAGCGGCAGCAAGAACAACGTCGCGGTGCTCAGCAGAATCACCGGAAACGGCGGCAGGTGACGTTCCACATTGAGTTTGACCTGCACGTTGTACTCGTCAGCTTTACCGCTGCCGGTTTCGATGGTGCGGAACACACCGGTCTGACGCAGGTGGTTGCGCAGGCTGGAGCCGTTTTCCGGGTCATCGACCATAACGTGAATCGGCTGCAGATAATCCTGAGCGTCCGTAAGCGTACGCTCGGGCAAGGTGTTGGTCGCCGCGCAACCGGTCAACAGAGCGGCGGCGGTGAGGGCGATGATTTTTTTCATGGTTTGGCGTCCACGGCAATACCCGGGATGGGGCCGGTGAAGATGTAGGGCTGAGCACTGTTCAGGTCGAGTTTCAGCGGTTGCAGCGTTGGCAATCCTGGCGCCAGACGTTGCGCAATCAGCGCATCGCGGGCGTTCTGATCACTCCAGCGGAACGCGCAGAAACCGGCTGTCAGGCAGAACGAGCGGAACTCGCCGATGTAATAGGCCTTGCCGGGTTCCAGGCGCATCGGCAGGTTGAATTTCTCCCGCGCCTCTCTCGAGGTGAAAACAGTGCCTAGCCCAGGTTGATAACGTGCGGAAAAGAACTGGAAATCATAGAACTCGTAATCGCCCGGCTTCAGGGGAAGCACGAATACGCTCGCTGCGCCGACACCGTCCTGAACATCCTGCGGCGTGGAGTAAGCGCCGGCCATTTTCCAGACGCCGGCCGCACCGTATTCGGAACCGCGTTTGCGGAAAAAGATTCGCTGGTTGTCAGCGGCTGATTGCTTGAGTGATTGCGGCCCGATTGAGCCAACGAGATAACTGACTGGCTCGCTTGCCTTGGGTTGCAAGGGTTCGCTGACCCAGGAAGCGCTTTCGGTAATGCAGCCGCTGAGCGTCGCGGCGAGCACGACGGCCGCTCCGAGTTTGAATAGCTGAAACATGTACATCCCTGAATCTGCTTGCGTTGATTGACTACAAACAGGAAGGTCAATCAATGCCTTCCTGGCTTGGCTTTTTATGCGGGGTCGCAGAATAAACGAGGTGATGGCACTTGGCTAGCTTCTGGGGGCGCTGCGGTACGCTGAAATCATTTGATTTTGATCTCAAGGAGCAAACTCAGGGTTTGTGGCCGACGCAGGAACCTGTGGGCGGGTTGATCGTGTTACCTCAAAAACCCAGCGGGTACTGAATGACCACGTAAATCCGGTCAATGTCATCCCCGGCCTGCGCTTCGTTGGCGCGGTGGGTTACGTGCGACAGTTGCACCGACAGATCCTTCGCGGCGCCGGACTGCACTACATACTTCAGGTCGATATCGCGTTCCCAGTGTTTGCCGCCGCTGCCTTGTTGCGGTTGATAGTCGCCGCTGTCGGTGTCGAACGGGTTGTAGGCGCCGCCCCTCGGCGCGTGCGTTCCGTCGATGTGGCTGCCGCTGACGTAGCGGGTCATGAAGTTCAGGCCGGGGATGCCGAAGGCGCCGAGGTCGAGGTCGTAGCGGGCTTGCCAGGAGCGTTCGTTGGCGCCGTTGAAGTCGGCGTATTTGATCGAGTTGGCGAGGTAGATCGAGTCGCCACCGACGAAATCGAACGGCGTGTCGCCATTGATCCGCTGCCAGCCGAGCATCACCGCGTGCGCGCCGACGCTGTATTTGCCGGAGAGGCTGAAGGCGGTGTTGTCGATCTCGCCGGCCAGGGCGCGGCCGGTGTCGCGGGTGTGGTAGAGGTTGGCGTCGAGCAGCACGCCGGACTGTTTGAAGTGCAGGTTGCCGTAGTACTGGTGCCAGGTGTCGCTCAGTTCTGAGGCGTAGAGTGCGCCGCCGACCGGGCTGGAGCTGAACAGATCGGCACCGACGAAGCTGATGCCACCCGCTTCGGTGTTGGCGCCGTAACCGTTGAAGTTGCCCTGGTCGGAAGAGCTGTCCTGGTTCTTGAACGCGGTGAAATGCCCGGCGACCAGATTGACGTTGTCGAACTCGGCGCTGTTGAGCAAAAAGCCTGTGGCGTATTCCGGTTGCAGGCGTTTGTCGGAGGTGTCGAAGACCGGGGTTTCTACGGTCATTTCGCCGAAGGCGACGGTGGTTCGCGAGACCTTCAGCTTGAACGCACCGCCGGCGCTGGAATAGTTGTTTTCGCTGCGACCATCGCTGTCGACCGGTAACAGGCCGGTGCCGGAATGGCCCTTGCCGCCGTCGAGTTTCAGGCCGGCGAAGGCGTGGGCATCGATACCGAAACCGACTGTGCCCTCGGTGAAACCGGATGAGAAGTTGCCGATAAAGCCCTGTGCCCATTCCTGTTTGTAGTTTTTTCCGGAGGGCGTGGGCGAGCGGTAGTCGTTGCTGAGGTAGAAGTTGCGCAGCAGGACATCGCTTTTGGCGTCGTCGAAAAAGCCGCTGGCATGGGCGGTGCCGGTCAGACCGCAGAGCATGGCGAGCAGGGTGAGGCGGGAGGGGGCGCGGTTGATCATGGTCAGGGCCGGTGGTCATCAGGATGGCGCTGATGATCGGCGGATTGGCCTGGAAAGGATTGGGCCGGTGTGCTGAGTTCGTAGCCTTCACACCAAACCCTGTGGGAGCGAGCCTGCTCGCGAATGCGGAGTGTCAGTTAACAAAAATGCTGACTGACACAGCGCTTTCGCGAGCAGGCTCGCTCCCACAGCTTGAGTCGGGGTAGTCAGGTGGAAATGTGGCGGCTGTCAGGCCGCCATCGCTGGCAAGCAAGCTCCCACAGGGTGTGTGGGAGCTGACACAGTGCATTAAGCCAGCGGCGGTGTACGCGGTGGGATCTGGCGTTTGCTGCCGGTGGATTCGAAGGCGGCGGCCAAGCGCAGCAGGTTCGAGTCGTCGTACGCGCGGCCGGCGAAGGTCAGGCCGACGGGCATGCCGATGTCGGCCATCACGCCCATGGGCACGGTGACGGTTGGCACACCGAGGTGGCGGATCGCGAGGTTGCCGTTGGCCACCCAGACGCCGTTGCTCCAGGCGATATCCGCCGAGGTCGGGTTCACATCCGCATCCGCCGGGCCGACGTCGGCGACGGTGGGGAACAGCACTGCGTCGAGGCCGAGGCTGTCCATCCAGTCTTCGAGGTCGATGCGTCGGGTCTGCTCCAGACCACGCAAGCCATCAGGCACGGTTGGGATTTCATTCCACGGCGTGATGCCGCGCTCGGCCATGCGCACGTATTCGTCCATGCCGGCGGCCAGATCGCCTTCGCGGTTGGGCAGGGTGCCCGGGTCGTGCGGGAAGATCTTCGGCCCGTCGACGTCAACCAGACGATTGAGTTTCGGGTCGCCATTGGCTTGCAGGAAGTCGTCGAATGCCCAGGCAGTCAGATCCCACAGTTCATGGTGGAGGAATTCTTTCGACACCAGCCCACGGGTGAACACGGTTGGCGCGCCAGGGCGGTCGCCTTCGCAGTTGGAGACTAGCGGAAAGTCGGTTTCGACGACTTCAGCGCCAGCGGCTTCCAAGGCCTGACGCGCCTGTTTCCACAAATCGATCACGGACGCGCGGGTGTTGATGCGCTGACCGGTCGGGCCGCCAATGCCGGGGGCTTCGCTGGTGCCGGCGTCCGGGTCGGCGTTGATGTACATGCGCGGGATGGCGAAGCGTTTGCCGGCCAGGGCTTTGGCATCGGCGGCCAGTTCGCTGTAGGCAGCCGGGCGCACTTCGCTGACGCGCGGGATCGGCACCCACGGCTGCAAGCGCCAGAGGTCGCCACGGGTGTCCGGGTCTTCGGCGACGACCACGTCGAGCACTTCGAGCAGGTCGGCCATGGTTCGCGCGAACGGCACGACGACGTCCATAGTCGGGGTCAACGGCCAGTTGCCGCGCACCGAGATTACGCCGCGCGACGGGGTGTAGGCGCACAGGCCGTTGTTCGACGCAGGGCCGCGACCGCTCGACCACGTTTCCTCGGCCAGACCGAACGCAGCGAAACTCGCAGCGGTCGCGGTGCCGGCGCCGTTGGACGAGCCGGAGGCGAACGGGGCGGTGAGGTAAGCGGCATTGTACGGGCTTTCAGCGCGGCCATAGACGCCGCGTTGCATGCCACCATTGGCCATCGGCGGCATGTTGGTCTTGCCCAGGCAGATCGCCCCGGCAGCGCGCAGGCGCTCGATGGTGAAGGCGTCGCGATGGGCGACCAGATCGGCGAACGCCGGACTGCCGGAAGCGGCGGTCAGGCCCTTGACCAGATAGCTGTCTTTGGCGGTGTAGGGGATGCCATCGAGCGGGCCGAGGGTCTCACCTTTGGCACGGCGGGCATCGGAGGCGCGGGCTTCGTTCAGTGCTTCGGGGTTGCGCACGACGACGGCGTTGAGTGCCGTCGGGGTGTCGGCGCCATCGTAGGCATCAATGCGTGCCAGATAGGCCTGCACCAGCTCCACGGCAGTGGTCTGGCCGGATTCGAGGGCGGCGCGCAGTTGGGCGATGGAGACTTCGGTGACTTCGATCATGGGGTCACCTGTTGAGCGTGGATGTTCTGGGCAGGGGTTTTCATAGCGGTTCTCGTGGCACGGCTTGAAGCGACAAGGTCGGGACTGGCGCCTATTTAACACCATGCGGCGGGCGGAGTAATCGGTGGGGTGATGGTTTTGTTGGTAGATGGCCTGAGCATCCGTGCTGCCTGACCTTGCGCTTTCGCGAGCAGGCTCGCTCCCACACCGTGTTGCGTAAAGCGATAATGCCGCGCCCCGCAGGAAGACCGGCCGAACATGTTCTAGGCTCAGCGCATCCCGAATGCTGCACCGCTCAGGAATGTTGCCATGGAAGAAAAGCCGCTGATTGCCTTCAACAGTTCCAAAGCCTTGCTAGACGTACTGATCCGCGCCGGGTTGATCGCGACCCTGGTGCTGTTCTGCTACGACATTTTCCATCCGTTTCTCAATGTGATGCTGTGGGCGCTGATCCTCGCGGTCACGCTGTACCCGCTGAACCAGAAACTCGGCGCAAAACTCGGCAACCGCTACGGTTGGGCGGCGATTGTGCTGGTGTTGCTGGGGCTGGTGATCCTGATGGTGCCGCTGAGCCTGCTCGGCGCATCCGTGGCCGATTCGGTGAAGGTGGGCATGCAAACCGTGGAAGCGGGGCAGTTCGAGATTCCGCCGCCGCCCGCCAATGTCGCCGACTGGCCGCTGATCGGCGCGCCGTTGTATGGCATCTGGATGCACGCTTCGCAGGACCTGAGCTGGGTGTTCAAGGAACTGGCGCCGCACCTGACCAGTTGGGGGCGGGTGCTGTTGCATCAGGCCGCCGGCGTCGGCGCAGGCATCGTGGTGTTTGTCGTTGCACTGATTGTCGCTGGACTGATCATGACCCACGGCGAACGCGGCCATCGCACAGCGGTGGCGATCACCACGCGGATTTCCGGCCCGGTGCGTGGCCCGCAGATCGCGCAGTTGTGCACCTCGACCATTCGCGCGGTGGCGCAGGGCGTGGTCGGTATCGCCTTTATCCAGATGATCCTGATCGGTGTGGCACTGGTGATCATGGGCGTGCCCGCTGCCGGCGTGCTGGCGTTGATGGTGTTGCTGCTGGGCATCATGCAACTGCCGGTGCTGTTGGTTACCGTGCCGGTGGTGGTGTTCGTTTTTGCCCATGACGGCGTCGGTGCCGGCACGATCATTTTCGCCGTGTGGATGGTGATCGCCGGGCTTTCCGACAACGTGCTCAAACCGATGTTGCTCGGCCGTGGCGTTGCCGTGCCGATGCCGGTGGTGCTGATCGGCGCGCTGGGCGGCATGGTCACCAGCGGCATCATCGGCCTGTTCACCGGGCCGGTGATCCTGGCGGTCGGTTATGAATTGTTCATCGGCTGGGTTTATCAACCGGCCGACGTCAGCGAAGTGCTGGACGAAACCTCTCACGACAATCAGCCATAAGGAACGGCGCATGCGTAACAGGCTGATGGTGCTGGCGATGCTGCTGGCTGCAACACTGTGGTCCGGGCTCGGCCAGGCACTGGAAGACACCACGACAGCAACGGACGAAGCGGTAGAACTGAAAGTGGCCAACCGCAGCATCATGCTGTTTCGCGCGACCATCCTCGGCGAGGCGCCGGCCTCACGGGTGAAGCGGGCGAAGCGGGTGATCAGTGAAGCGCTGGAGGAAGACCCTGAGCTGAAAATCAGCACTGATTCGATCCAGAACAGTTACATGGTGCTGATCGGCAATACCCGTGCGTTTATCGTTGCACCGAAAGACGTCGACAGCCTGGCCTATTCCTCGGTGCAGGAAGCCGCCGAAGGCGCAGCGGAAAAACTGCGCCAGGTGGTCAACGAGACCCGTGAGGCGCGTAACGTGCAGATGATTGTGCGTTCGCTGGCGCTGGCGGCGGTGGCCACGCTGATCTATCTGGCGCTGCTCTGGTGCCTGTCATGGCTGCGCCACAAGCTGTTGGCGAAACTGCCGGCGCTGATGGATCGCCACACCAAGGCGCTGAAGGTCGGGCGGGTGCAACTGATCGATTCGAATTTTCTCTACCCGTTGGTCAGCCGCTGTCTGTTGTTCCTGCGCTGGTTGCTGATCCTGCTGCTGTCCTACGAATGGCTGGGCTTTGTCCTGTCACGCTTCCCGTATACGCGGCCGTGGGGCGAAAGCCTCAACAACTATTTGGTGGAACTGGCCGGTTATCTGTTACAGGGCATCGTCGATGCGATACCGGGGCTGGGCGTGGCGCTGGCGATTTTCTTTATCGCCCGGGGCGTGACCGCATTTACCCGACGCATCCTGCGCCGGATGGCCGCGCCGGGGACGTTCAGCTGGCTCAACCATGAAACCCTGCAACCGACGCAACGCCTGACGGCACTGGCAGTCTGGCTGTTTGCGCTGGCGATGGCTTATCCCTATCTGCCCGGCGCCGGGACCGATGCGTTCAAAGGCTTGTCGGTGCTGATCGGCCTGATGATTTCCCTTGGCGCCACCAGCGTCGTCGGGCAAGCGGCGGCCGGATTGATCCTGACCTACACGCGGACTTTGCGCCCCGGCGAGTTTGTCAGGATCGGCGAGTACGAAGGCACCGTCACCGAGCTGGGCATGTTCACCACGCGGATTCGCACCGGCCTCGGTGAAGTGCTGACGCTGCCCAACTCGATGATCACCGGCACCGTGACCAAGAACTACTCGCGTACCGTGCAAGGCCCGGGCTACGTGGTCGACACGGTGGTGACCATCGGCTACGACACGCCATGGCGCCAGGTCGAAGCGATGCTGCTGGAGGCGGCCAAACGCACGCCGGGCGTGCTCGAAGACCCGCCGGCGCAGGTGTTCCAGACCGCGCTGTCGGACTTCTATCCCGAGTATCGCCTGGTGGCCCAGGCCATCCCCAGCCAGCCACGTCCGCGCGCGGTGTTGCTGAGCATGCTCCACGCCAATATTCAGGACGTGTTCAACGAATATGGCGTGCAGATCATGTCGCCGCATTACCTGGGCGATCCGCAGCAGGAAAAACGCGTGCCGCCGGAGCAGTGGTTCACCGCACCGGCGCAGGCACCGAAGGATGAGTGATCCCTAGAAACGCCAGACCACGCCGCCGCCCAGCACATGCAGGGCGGCGTTTTTGTATTCGCCGGAGACCGAGCCGCCGGAGCGTGCTTTGGTCTGTTGCACGTCCATGTCACCGAGGTAGATCAGCGTGTAGCTCATGTGCACGTCGACATCGTCCTGCAATGCATAGCTGACCCCGGTCGCCAGGCGCCACGCTTCGTTCATCGGGTTGTCGACGGTGCGATCCTTGTCATCCACTGCCGAGGAGTCGTAACCGAGGCCGACGTTCCAGCGCAGTTTCGGGTCGATCTGGTGCTGCGCGCCGATCGAGGCATGCCAAGTGTCCTTGTATTGCCGCTGCGCCGTTCTGGCAGTCGAGCCCAGGCCGGTATCGACTTCCACGCCGACCTTGCCGAAATCGCTCCAGTCCTGCCAGCCGAGGCTGCCGAGCAGCGTCCACTGCGGATCGAGCTGGTAGGACACGCTGGTGGTGACGGTCTGCGGCACGTTCATGTCGACGTTCAGATGATCGGCGTCGAGACGGTTGAGCGCCAGACGCAGCAGCGGATTGGTGATTTTCTTCAGCTCGGGTTTGTCTTCGAATTTGAGCTTGATCTTGCTGGTCCAGGCCAGCCCGAGCTTTGTGCGCTCGTTGAGGTTGTAGAGCACGCCGACGTTGGCGCCCGTGCCCCAGTCGGTGTCCTTGTAACGCAACTGACCATCCTCGGCGTTGCCCAGACCGAGCACGTTATTGTTGACCGCCACTTCGGTGCGGAAGTAGCCAAGCATGAAGCGCGGGCCGAGGCCGACGGACAGGTCGTCAGTGATCTTGTAGGCATAGGTGGGCTGGAACGACACACCGATAATGGCCGACTCCTGAGCGAAATAGCGCCCGGCCCAGTCATCGTCGTAGTCCAGCGCCAGACCGAAATTGCCGTACATGCCGAAGCCGATCGAGGAGCGCTCATCGAGTTGATGGCTGATGAAGAAGCTGGAGCCGGGCAGGTACTTCAAGGCGTTGCCACCTTCGTTGCCGCCGAAGGTATTGGCGTTGTCGCGGGAGAAGCTGACGTCGCCGAGGATCAACTGCGCGTTGAAGTTGATCTGCGTGCCGGCCAGTTGGCTGATGCCCGCCGGGTTGGTCATCAGAATGCTCGGGTCGCTGGCCATGACCGCAGAGCCGGCGTTGGCCAGCCCGGTGCCTTCGTGGCCGGCCTCGTAAATCATGATGCCGCCGGCTTCGGCCTGGAGGCTGGCGAAGAGCAATCCGCCAGCGACCGAACTTTTCATCAGCTTGAACATGTGAACTCCTTGAATGGCATGCAATCCGGTTTCAAGGCTAGCTCAAGCTCAGCGCGGCGTCGGACCGATTGCCGACGCCGCACTGATCAATCGATGCGCGGATGCTGGAGCGCCAGTTCCTTGCGCTTGGCTTCCAGCGCGGCGATTTCGGCATCGATGTCTTCGATTTTCTGCTCGATGTTGTCGTGGTGTTCTTGCAACAGCTCCTTGGCCTCTTCGAGGTCGGAAGCCGCCGGGGCCGCGCCGCGCAAGGGCTTGTTGGCGGTTTCCTTCATGGTCACGCCAGTGACCAGACCGACCACGGCGATGACCATCAGGTAATACGCAGGCATGTACAGATCGTTGGTGCTTTCCACCAGCCAGGCCACGGCAGTCGGGGTCAGACCGGCGATCAGCACCGAAACGTTGAAGGCGCTGGCCAGCGCGCTGTAGCGGATGTGCGTGGGGAACATCGCCGGCAGGGTCGAGGCCATCACGCCGATGAAGAAGTTGAGCAGCACCGCGAGGATCAGCAGGCCGGAGAAGATCAGGCCGATGCTGCCGCTGTTGATCAGCATGAACGCCGGAATGGCGAAGATGAACAGGCCAATGCTGCCGACGACGATGAAGGGTTTGCGGCCGATCTTGTCGCTGATGAAACCGATCAGCGGCTGCACGAAGAGCATGCCGACCATGATCGCGATGATGATCAGCACACCGTGGTTTTCGCTGTAGTGCAGGTTGTGCGTCAGGTAACTCGGCATGTAGGTGAGCAGCATGTAATAGGTGACGTTGGTCGCCGCTACCACGCCGATGCAGGTCATCAGGCTGCGCCAGTGTTTGGTTGCGACTTCCTTGAACGACACTTTCGGGCCGCCGGCGAGGCCTTCGCGGTCGCCTTGTTCGAGTTTTTCCACGTGCTGCTGGAACGCCGGGGTTTCTTCCAGGGCGTGGCGCAGATACAGGCCGATCATGCCCAGCGGCAGGGCGAGGAAGAACGGAATCCGCCAGCCCCATTCTTCGAAGCGCTGTTCACCAAGAATGGTTGAAATCAGCACCACGACGCCGGCGCCGAAGACGAAACCGGCGATCGAGCCGAAATCCAGCCAACTACCGAGGAAGCCGCGCTTACGGTCGGGCGCGTATTCAGCGACGAAGATCGAGGCGCCGGTGTATTCGCCACCGACCGAGAAACCTTGGGCCATTTTCGCCAGCAACAGCAGGATCGGCGCCCAGATGCCGATCGAGGCATAGGACGGAATCAGGCCGATGGCGAAGGTGCTCAGGGACATGATGACGATGGTCGCGGCGAGGACTTTCTGCCGTCCGTATTTGTCGCCCAGCGCACCGAAAAACAAACCGCCAAGCGGACGGATGAGGAAGGGCACGGAGAAGGTCGCCAGCGCGGCGATCATTTGCACGCCGGGATCGGCGCCGGGGAAGAAGACCTTGCCGAGCACATAGGCGACAAAGCCGTAGACGCCGAAGTCGAACCATTCCATGGCGTTGCCCAGTGCGGCGGCGGTGATCGCCTTGCGCATCTTGGCGTCGTCGACAATGGTGATGTCTTTCAAACCGATCGGTTTGACGGTGTTCTTGCGTGATTTCATTGCGCTGTTCCCGCTCGCTGATCCAGATTACCGCTGCGATGCCATCTCCATGATGGCGCCGGCTCTTCTGGCTCAGATACATGCGGACACGAAATAATTCACCGGTGGGCTGGAATTAATTTCCTGCCCGCCGCAAATCCTCTGTATCCCGCTACGGCAGCGGCGAATCCAACTCTCCGACCTGACCCAAACCCCCTGTGGGAGCGAGCCTGCTCGCGAAGGCGGCGCTACATTCAACATCGCAGTCGCCTGACCCGGCGCTTTCGCGAGCAGGCTCGCTCCCACAGTGGTTTTGTGTTTTGCAGGGATTTTGCGCACGCCGCCAATCCTGTAGGAGTGAGCCTGCTCGCGATGACGGCAGCCCTTTCACCACAAGGCTTAAAGCGCAGCCTTCACCTGCAAACCCACCACCAGCGCATTATCGATGTCCTGCCCGGAAAACGCCCCCGGTTCGATGATGTATTGCAGGTTCGGGCGCAGGGTCAGCCATGGGGTGGCCTGATAGCCATAGCCCAACTCAATCAACTGTTCGGCACTGTCGAGATTCGGGAACGCAGCACCATCGGCCAGCGCGGCATCCTGCTGCACATCGCGGCTGCGCGGGTTCGGCACGGCGCGGCCATAGCCCAGCGCCACGGTGTCACGCGGGCGGCCTTCGAACGGTTTGTACAAAACCACGCCGGTGCCGTACCACTTGCTGAACGGCGAGGCGGCTTCACTGGCCGCCGAATACTGACCGAAAGCATGCAGGCTGCGGCCCTCGGAGGTCGGCGAACGCCATACGGCCTGATCGATCAGCAAATAATGCCCGCCACGCCCGGACACCTCGTCGTCGCTGCCAATGCGTTTGACGTCGGAGCTGTCGTAGTAATAGCCGAGCTTGTACTCACCCGGCAGCTCGCCGGCGTGCTTGTACACCAACTCGATCGGCACGACGGTGCCGGTGGTGTGCTTCGGCCCCAGATGCCAGGCGCGGCTGGAATTGCCGTTGCTCTCGGGGTCGACGTTGAACGCTGCCACACGCAGCTGCCAGGACGGCGACAGGTTGTATTTGACCCGCACGCCCAGACGAGCGTTGGGGTAGTTGGTCCAGCCGCTGCCGCCGGACATGTTCAGCGGGTGACCGCAGAAACCGGCGTTCATGAAGTTGCACAGAATGCCGCTGTCGAGGCCGCCGAGGTCGTTGCCCATGGCCATGTAGCCGAGCTTCACGTTCAGCGCCGGGGTGAACAGGCTGCGCTCATAACTCAGTTCAGTCAGGCGCGTGTACAGGCCGCCGTAGTTTTCCTGAATCGGCAGGCGGTTGCCGACCAGATCTTCCGAAGCGCTGTTGCCGCGCCGGTCGTTGATGGTCAGTTGCACTTTGCCGGCGTTGTCGACGCCGTAGAGTTTGCTCAGATCAAACTGCACGCCGAGCTTGATGTTCTGCGAGTAGCGCGCCGAACGGTGCAGGCCGCCGTCGGCGTTGTAAGCGGTTTCGCCGCTGTAATCGCCAGTGAACTTGATGCCGTCTTCATCGAGTTGATGACGCAAGCCGCCCCAGTCACCGGTCAAGGTGCTGCGGGTCAGCAGATCGGAATCGCTGGCGGCCAGCGCGGGGAGGGCAGTGGCGCAGCTCAGGCCCAGCAACAGGCCAGTGGAAAGCTTGGTACGAGAAAAGCGAACAGCCGATGACATGTGAATCCTTCCTGCTGAAATCTTTAACGCAATAAAACGGCGACGCGGTGCTTTGGGGCACCGCGCGCTGGGGGGAGGTTGGTTGTGCGGCAGAGAGTTACGGCAGGGCGTAAGCCATCACGTAATCGCCACGATCGGTCGACTGGCGTGCGCCGCCAGCGGTGACGACGATGTACTGCTTGCCGGTCTTCGGCGAAACGTACGTCATCGGGCCGCCCTGGCTGCCGACCGGCAGACGGGCTTTCCAGACTTCTTCGCCGTTGCCGCTGTTGAAGGCGCGCAGGTAGAAGTCCTGGGTGCCGGCAATGAAGATCAGGCCGCCCTGGGTCGACAGGGTGCCGCCGAGGGTTGGCAGACCGATCTTGATCGGCAGGTGCATGCGGATGCCCAGGGGACCGGTGTCTTCAACGGTGCCGACCGGAACCTGCCATGCGACTTTCTGGGTCTTCATGTCGATCGCGGTCAAAGTGCCGAACGGCGGCGCCTGGCACGGAATGCCGGCCACCGACAGGAAGCGGTTCTTGTTCACCGCGTACGGCGTGCCTTTGAGCGGCACAGCGCCCATGCCGGTGTTCAGCGCTTCGCCACCGCCAGCGGCCTGGCCTTTGTTCTGCGACGGGATCATCTGGATCCACAGACCCAGGCGCATGTCGTTGACGAAGATGAAACCGTGCACCGGGTCAGTGGAGATGCTGCCCCAGTTCATGCCGCCCAGCGAACCCGGGAAGCTCAGCGATTTGTCAGTACCCGGTGCGGTGTACAGGCCGTCGTAGCGCATGCTCTTGAAGTCGATGCGGCAGAGCAACTGGTCGTACGGCGTGGCGCCCCACATGTCCGATTCGGTCAGGTGCTGCGCGCCGATCTGGGGCATGCCCACGGATTTCGGCTGAGTTGGCGAGTACGGCTCGTTGGGGATGTTCGCGGCTTTCACCGGTACTTCCTTGACCTCGGTCAGCGGCTTGCCGGTGGCGCGGTCGAGCACATAGATCTGCCCGGCCTTGGTACCGATGACCAGCGCCGGAACGCTTTGGCCGTCCTTGTCGAAGTCGATCAGGCTCGGCTGCATCGGCAGGTCGAAGTCCCACAGATCGTTGTGCACGGTCTGGAACACCCAGCGTTCTTCACCGGTGCTGGCGTCCAGCGCGAGGATCGAGGCGCCGTACTTGTGGTCCAGTTCGCTGCGCTCGACACCATAGATGTCGGTGGACGAGCTGCCCATCGGCAGGAATACGGTGTTGGTCGCCGCGTCGTAGGACATCGGCGCCCAGCTGTTCGGCGTGCTGCGCACGTAGGTTTTGCCGTCGGCCGGCGCGTTGCGATCCTGCGGGTTGCCTGGATCGAACGCCCAGCGCATGGCGCCGGTGATCACGTCAAAACCACGGATCACACCGCCCGGCATGTCGCTTTGCACGTTGTCGGCAACACGACCGCCAACCACCACGGTGGTGCCGGCCATCAACGGCGCGGACGACAACTGATAGTAACTGTCCGGAACATCACCCAGACCGGCCTTCAGATCGACCTGGCCGTTGTTGCCGAAACCCTGGCAGAACTCGCCAGTGTCAGCATCGACCGCGATCAGGCGGGCATCGATGGTGTTGGTCAGCAGACGACGCTGGCAGTTGGCAGCCGGCGCCGGTTTGGCTTCGATGATCGAAGAGTTGCTCGGCTGAGCGATGGTGACGGTGGCATCGAAATAGGCCATGCCACGGCAGCGCTGCCAGACTTTCGATTGCGCGTTGATCGCGTTCTTCCACAGCTCTTTGCCGGTGTCGGCATCGAGGGCGATCAGGTTGTTGTGCGGGGTGCAGATGAAGACTTTGTTGCCGACCTGCAGCGGGGTGAGCTGGTCTTCGGCGCCGTTGCCATCGCTCTCGGCGACGTCACCGGTGTGGTAGGTCCACGCAACTTTCAACTGGTCGACGTTGTTGCGGTTGATCTGATCGAGCGCGGCGAAGCGGCTGCCACCTTCGGTGTTGCCGTAGTGCGCCCAGTCTTTCTGCGCCTTGGCCGGCTCGACCGGAGTCAGGCCCGGGCCAGCGCCAGTCGCGGCAACCGTCGGGTGGGCGACGAACATGTTGCCCGCCGCAACGGCCACACCGACCGCGAGCACAGCGGCCACGGCATACGCGCCACGACCGGCCACGCGGCCATTGGCGCGCGCCAGCAGCGGGTAGACCAGAGCGACGACCACGCCGATTGCGCTGAACATGAACAGCCGCGAGAACACCGGCCAGAACACCAGCCCGGCGTCAGCCACGGCCCAGATCGCGGTGGCTACAAGAAACGCGGCGAACAGCCAGGCGCCTGCGGTTTTCTTCAGTGCGATCAGCACCCCGGAAACGGTCATCGCCAGGCCGCCGACCAGGAAGTACCAGGAACCGCCCAGGCTGACCAGCTTCACACCGCCGGCCGCGAGCGCCAGACCCAGCAGGGCGATGATCACGCCAAGGCCGACCAGAATGAACGTTGAAACGCCTGAGACGCGTTGACTGTGGTTCACATTGAAAGTCCCGTTTGAATGAAGCGCGGGATTATAGCGGTAACTAACCATTCAGTTAACCGCAGTTTTGCCATGAAAACGTGCACTTCTGTGAATCAAGCGTGGTGCAGGATGGGCAAAATGCAAGGCGAGAGGGGTTTCTCGACGTTTCAGCGGGGATGGCGAGTCGCGCTTGCAGTTGTAACGCGCATGCCCGAACACCGCAGTGAATTCACCCCTCACCCCAGCCCTCTCCCCTAGGAGAGGGAGCTGATTTGTTAGCTTTTTGAGACCTGTGTTCGCCTCGGTATCTCAGGTCGGTGTAACTCGCGCATTCAGCTCGGTCAGTCCTCTCTCCCTCTGGGAGAGGGAGCCGATTTGTGAGCTTTTTGAGACCTGTGTTCGCCTCGGTATTTCAGGTCGGTGTAACTCGCGCATTCAACTCGGTCAGTTCCATCTCCCTCCGCGAGAGGGAGCTGATTCGTGCGCATTTCGGGCTTGTGTTCGCCTCGGTATCTCAGGTCGGCGTAATTCGCGCATTCAACTCGGTCAGTTCCCTCTCCCTCTGGGAGAGGGTTAGGGTGAGGGGCTTTTGAGGTTGGCCGCGATGGCAACCTTGCCCTTGGCCCGACCTTGTTCGACGTAGTGCAAGGCGTCAGCTATCTGATCGAACGGAAAAGTACGATCAACCACCGGTTTGATCACCCCGGCCTCAATCAACGCAGTGATTTTTTGCAACTGAACGCCATCGGCGCGCATGAACAGAAACGAATAACCCACCCCACGCTTGCGCGCCTTGCGCCGAATGCCACTGCTGAGCAGACGCATGACCAGCCCCAGCAGCCAGGACAAACCCTGCTCCCGAGCGAACTGCGCAGTCGGCGGCCCTGACAGGGAAATCAGCTGCCCGCCCGGTTTCAACACCTTCAACGATTTCTCCAGGACATCGCCGCCGAGGCTGTTGAGCACGACGTCGTAGTCGCGCAGCTCAATGGCGAAATCCTGCTGCTTGTAATCGATCACCACATCAGCGCCCAGCGCCTTGACCCACGCGACATTCGCCGTGCTGGTAGTGGTCGCAACAAAAGCGCCGAGGTGTTTGGCCAGTTGAATGGCGACCGTGCCAACGCCACCGGAGCCGGCGTGAATCAGCACCTTCTGGCCTTTTTGCACGTTGGCGACTTCGACCAGTGCCTGCCACGCCGTCAACGCCACCAGCGGCATGCAAGCCGCCTCGGTCATGGCGAGATTGGCGGGTTTCAACGCGATCGCTGTTTCATCGACAGCGATGCGTTCGGCAAACGTGCCAATCCTGTTATCAGGCGCACGCGCATAAACCTCATCGCCCGGCTTGAAACGCTTGACCGCCGCACCGGTGCTGAGCACCACGCCGGCGACATCGTTGCCCAATATCAAAGGCATTTGATAGGGCAGGATCATCTTGAATTCGCCGCTGCGAATCTTCAGATCCAGGGGGTTGACGCTACTCGCGCGCACTTCGATCAGCACGTCGTGAGCGCCAACCAGCGGTTCGGGCAGGTCGCCAATCCGGCCGTTCTGCTTGCCGTAGCGCTCGATGAAAAATGCCTTCATTGCGGATGCTCTTGTCGGTAGGAACCCGACGCACTTGCGCCGGGTTTGGGTAAGGTCAGGCTTGCGTCAGATAACGCTGCGCCACCGCCGACTGGCGAATCTGCCCCAACAGCCCCTGACGCGCCGCTTGCAAGGCATCCCAGCGCTCGCCTTCGTGCAGCGGCGGGATGGTCACGGCTTCGCGACGGTCGAAACCGACCAGCGCGGCGTCGACCATATCGCCGACTTCCATGATGTCGGTGAGGGTGTTGATGTCGATACCCGCGCGGTCCCAGATTTCCGTGCGAGTGGCCGCAGGCAATACGGCTTGCACGTACACGCCTTGTGGCGACAGTTCCAGGCTCAGGCCCTGGGAGAGGAACAGCACGAACGCCTTGGTCGCGCCATACACCGACATGCCGAACTCCGGCGCCAGGCCCACCACCGAGCCGATGTTGATGATCGCGCCGTCGCCGGCCTTGGCCAGACGTGGGGCGATCGCACTGGCCAAACGCACCAGCGCCGTGGTGTTGAGCGCGACCAGTTGCGCCACGCTGTCGGTGCTCTGCTCGATGAAGGTACCGGACTGCGCCGCGCCGGCATTGTTGACGAGAATGCCGATGCGCGCGTCGTCACGCAGACGCGCCTCGACGGTTTGCAGATCGCTGAGTCGGGTCAGATCGGCTTGCAGCACTTCGACATTGACGTTGTGTTCAGCGCGCAAACCGGCAGCAAGGGTGTCCAGGCGCGACTGGTCACGGGCGACCAGCACCAGATCGTGTCCGCGTTGGGCGAAACGTGCGGCGTAGACGGCGCCGATGCCGGTGGAGGCGCCAGTGATCAGAACAGTAGGGCGAGTAGTCATGGTGTTGGCTCTTTGTCAGTTGAAGACTGATTGCGGGCCTTTAGGATGATGATCCAAATCTAAACTGTCAACGGTTTTGATTATGGCCAACATCTATGTATCATCTGCGCATGATTTTTCAGCGCCGGAGGTATTCAATATGCGCGTATCCAAAGCCCAGGCTCAGGCCAATCGCGAGCACATTGTCGAAACGGCATCAGTGATGTTCCGCGAGCGCGGTTATGACGGGGTCGGCGTGGCTGACCTGATGGCAGCCGCCGGTTTTACTCACGGCGGTTTCTACAAACACTTCGGCTCCAAGGCCGACCTGATGGCCGAAGCGTCGGCCAACAGCCTGGCGCAGTCCACGGCCGCCGCCGAAAGCATGAGCGTGCAGGATTTCATCGACGTGTACGTGTCGCGCGAGCATCGTGACGGCCGTTCCACCGGTTGCACCATGGCAGCGTTGTGCGGCGATGCGGCGCGGCAGTCCGGGGACGTGAACGCGGCGTTCGCTGAAGGCATCGAGCGCACGTTGCAGACGCTCGGCGAGAGATACCCGACGGCAGCGGATGCACCGCAAGGTGAGGGCAGGACCCGGATGATCGACCTGCTGGCCCGCGCCGTCGGGGCGATCATGCTGTCGCGCGCCTGCCCGGATGACTCGGCGCTGGCCGATGAGATTCTGGCGGTGTGTCACGCTTCGATGACTGAGTCGCTGCCCGCGATCGAAACTGCGGAACAAGACACGCAGGACAGCTGAAGCGATCAGTGCTGGCGGTGCAGGGCCTTGTCGAGTGCCGCCAGCAAAACCTCTTCTTCGAAGGGTTTGCACAGGCATTCAAACGCCTGATAATGCCCGGACTCAGCCAGCGCCGCCTCGTCCCAATGGGCGGACATGCAGATCACCGGAAACTGTCGCGACAGCTGGCGCATCACGTCGATGCCGGACAGGCCGGGCATGCGCAGATCCAGCAGCAGGCAGGCGATTTCGGCGAAGTCGGCTTCGGCGAGAAACGCTTCGCCACTGGCATAAACCTGCGCGCGATAACCGACCGAACGCAGCAGATTCGACAGGCTTTTGCGCACCGACGCGTCGTCATCGACGATGCAGACAATCGTCGGTCGGGTGTTCTCGATCGCCGTCGGGCGACCCGCCGGGCCGCTCACGACAGGCTCGATGGGCCAGGCGAAGGCGCAGCGCTGATCAGTCCGTAGAGTTCGACGAGGTTGACCAGCGAGCGGGTCTGCATCTTCGCCATGATGTGTTTGCGATGAACCTTGGCGGTCACTTCGCTGGTGCCCAACTGGTTGGCGATCTGCTTGTTCGACAGGCCACCGACAATCAGCGGCAGCACCTCGCGCTCACGCGGTGTCAGTTGCGCCGCCAGCTGCCGCACGTGCTGAACCCGTTGCCATTGATTGAACGCCGTCGCGGCGTGTTGACGGGTGCTGCGCAGAATGCCGAGCAGTTCATCGTCATTGAATGGCTTGGTCAGGAACTCCACCGCGCCGGCCTTCATCGCCTGCACCGACATCGGAATCGTGCCGTGGCCGGTCATGAAGATCACCGGCCACGGCAATCCGCGCTCGTTCAGCGCTGCCTGCAATTGCAGGCCTGTGGTTTCGGGCAGGCTGACGTCGAGCAGCAGGCACGCCGGGCCATTGGCGATGTCGGCCTCGAGCAGTTCTTCGGCGGACTGGAAAATCCGGTGTTCAATGTCTTCGGCGCGCAACAAGCGGCTCAATGCGCTGCGCACGCAGGCCTCATCGTCAACGATGAACACCGGCACCGATTGCGTATCGACCAACGGCGGCTGCGCCACCATCGGCGCCGAGGCCAGGGCGTTGAACACGGGCAGTTTGGGTTCGCGGTCTTTCAATAATCGGTAACCTCGACGGGCAACCGTCTGGATGATTTCTTTTTCCCCGAGCAGTTTGCGCAGCGAGGAAATCTGCACTTGCAGATTGTTCTCTTCGACGACGATGTCCGGCCACACCTGATTGATCAGCTCGTCCTTGCTGACGATGCGCCCATCGGCCTGCATCAGTACCGAAAGTATTTCGAACGCCCGCCCGCCCATGCGCAAGGGCCGGCCATCGAGAAAGGCTTCGCGCCGTTCCAAAGAAATCGTGGCTTGGCCGAGTCGGATCATGCGGGCCTCTGCGTTGCGGTGAGAAGGACAGGGCGCGGGCGCCGGGTTATCAGGTTCGTACGCTAGGGGACGGCTTGGCATAAAGCAATTATCCCGAGGGATAAGACGTGCGCTTGTATAGCGCAAGAAACAGCCGCGCAAGGCTCTGGACGGCCATCTTGAGGCTGCAGACGGACATCAGCGCAGCGGCTGGCCCTCTGGCAAAAAAACGCTGGGTATACTTCGCCACCAGCCTGAATCCCATTTCCAGCGGTGAATGCGTATGCCCGGCCAGCCATCTTCATCTGCAATTTCCCGCGCGGCCGATGCGCCGATGCTCGATGAAGCATGGCTGGAGAACTGTCGGTTCAGTCTGCTGCGCCGTGACCATGAACTGACCTGGTTCAGCCTTCAAGACAGCCACTCGGGCCAGAGCTGGTTCGCCGTGCGTGCGCCGATCCAGCGTCCGGCGCTGTGCCAGCGGCTGGAGCGCGATTTCCATTTGCAGTTGCCTTCGCAGTGGGCGCTCAACCCGCTCGCGCTGATTCGCTCGGCGGACGGGCCGGTGTTGGTCTACCCGCAATGGGGCGCGCCGCTGGCTCGACTGATCGACGCCGCCGGCTTACCACTCGGACGGGTGCTGAATATCGCCGTCGCCGCTGCCAATGCGCTGGTCCACTCTCGCCATCCGGAAACAGCGCAAAACCCTGTGGGCGCGAGCCTGCTCGCGAAAGCGTCAGTCCAGCCGACATCACCCTTGACTGACCCACCGCTTTCGCGAGCAGGCTCGCTCCCACAGGGTTCTTTATTGCCTTGGCATCTGCTGATCGATGCTGACGACAGCGTCAGGCTGATGGGCTTCCACACCCACGCGCAGGAAACGCCGGCGACCGAACTGCCGAGCCTGGAACACTGGCCTTATCTGGCGCCGGAACAGCTGCAGCGCGACAGTGTCGATTCCGATGAGCGCAGCGACGTCTATGCGCTGTCGGCAATCATCTACGAGGCGCTGACCGGGCGCCCGCCGCTGATCGCTCGCGACGCCTCGCAATGGTTGCATGTGCACGCCGCCGTCCAGCCTGTGTCGCCAGGGCAATACCAACCCGACCTGCCGCAAGGCATTTGCCATGTGCTGCTCAAAGGCCTGGCCAAGGAGCCGGACGCGCGCTATCAAAGCATCGAATCGCTGGCCGCTGATCTGACCTGGTGCCTGCGCCAATGGCAGAAAAAAGGCCAGATCGAAGCGTTCCGCCTCGGTGCATTCGATGCTCGCGCAACGGCCACGCGCGGCGATGTGCTGTTTGGTCGTGATAACGAACGTCAGCAACTGCTTGAACAGATCCAGCGCGTGCGCAGCGACGGCATCGCTCGCGTGCTGCTGGTTGTCGGCGCACCGGGAGCGGGGAAGTCGACGCTGATCCAGCAAGTCCTGCGTAGCCAGGCACCCGGTTATTGGGCCAGCGGCAAGATCGAACTGCTGAACAATGACCGGCCCTTTGCGCCGCTGGCGCAGATTTTTCAGTCTCTGATCAGCCAAGTGTTGACCAAGCCCACGCTGGCCTTGCAGGCCTTGGCCGAGCAACTGCGCGAAACCCTCAAGGGCCGTGGCCGTTTGCTGCTGGACCTGGCGCCGGAAGCCGAACTGCTGATTGGCGCCACCGCCGAACTGCCGAACATGCCGGCGCGCCACGCCCTCGACCGGGTCAATCGGACGCTGCTCGATGCGCTCGAAGTCTTTGCGCAACCGGGGCATCCGCTGCTGCTGTTTATCGACGACTTGCAGTGGGCTGACGACTCGACGCAGGCGTTTCTCAAAGCCTTTATCGCCCGACCGACGCGGCATCTGCTGCTGGTTCTGGCGTATCGCGAGGGCGAGTTGACGGAGCATCCGGGCGGCTGGCTCGATGAGATGCGCAGAGCACCCGCGCTGCCAGTCAGTGACCTTCGACTAGGGCCGCTGTCGGTGCAGGCCGTTGCGCAACTGATGGCGGTCGAACTCGATGCTGACGTCGACAACCTCGATGCGCTGGCCCGCGTCGTGCACTTCAAAACCGCCGGCAATCCGTTGTTCGTCAGCCAGGTCGCGCGTGCTCTGGTGGACGAGCGTCTGCTGCGTTTCGACGCGACGACGCGGCGCTGGGTGTGGAATCTGGCCGAAGTGAACGGCTATCGCTACGCCGACAACGTGGCCGAATTGATGGTGCAACGCTTGCTGCGTCTGCCGGCCAGTGCCCGTGAAGTGTTGCGCACCGCGGGTTACGTCGGTGGCCGCTGTGACGAAACGCTGTTGGGCGATTTGCTGGGCGACGATCCGGCGCAATTGCTGCGTGACGTGGATTATCTGGTCAGCGCCGGGTTTCTCCTGCGCGAGCCTGGCCAACTGGTGTTTCCCCACGATCGAGTGTTGGAAGCCGCTGCTGCGCTGACCGCGCCGGCCGGGCGTTCGGCTGAGCATGCGCGCATCGCCGCCGCCATGCTCGATCAATGCGGCGAGCAGCGGCAGGCGCGGGTCTTCGACATCGCCAGTCAGATTCAGCGCAGCGCCGGCAATGCGCTGCAAGCGCCTCGACGCGCTGAATTCATCCAGTTATTGCTCGAAGCTGCCGAGCGCGCCCGCGATAGCGCCGCTGTCGAGCAGGCCGTGGATTATCTGCGCAGCGCCGAGGTATTACTTGGCGACAACGGCTGGACGCAGCTCTACCCGCAAGCCTTCGCGGCGCGCTGGCTGGCAGCCGACTGCGCGATGTTGCTGGCGGATCTGCCCGGCGCGCAACAGCGTCTCGACGACTGTCTGGAACACGCTGCCACCGTGCTGGACCGGGCGAAAACCTACCGCCTGCGCGCCAGCCTGCGCACCTTGCATTCCGATTACCACGGCGCAATCGGCGAAGCGCTGGCCGGTCTTGCCTTGCTCGACATCGACCTGCAGCGACACCCATCGAAGGCGCAACTGGGCGAAGCGTTCGAACGGGTTCGGCAATTGGTCGGTGCGCGACGGATCGCTGAGTTGACGGCGTTGCCCAAAGCCAACGAGCCGCGAATCGAAGTGGCCATGGAACTGCTGAGCACGCTGATCGCCTCGTTCTTCGTGCAGGACGACATTGCTTTTTTGCACCTGGCGAAGATGGTCGAACTGACTTTGCTCCATGGCACCACGCCGAGCAGCGGCTACGGTTTTGCCTGGTACGGCGTGATGATCGCCGACCGTTATGGCGAATATCTGGACGGTGTTGCTTTCGCCGAACTGGCGCTGGAACTGACTGATCTGCACGGCTATGAGGCGGGGCGCACCGGCACGCTGGTGGCGCTGGATCAGGTCAGCGCGTGGACCCGGCCGATGGCTTACGCGCGGCAGAAGGCTTTCGCCGCGTTTGAGTGCGGTCAGGCCGGCGGCGATCTGGGCATGTCGTGTTACGCCTGCAACCACATCGGCTCCGATCTGCTGTTCATGGGCGAGCCGCTGCCAAACGTGTTGAACGAGCTGGACGTCGGCCTGAGTTGGGTGCGGCAGTTTCACTACATCGACATCGAGCGCATTCTGCTGGCGCAACAGGCGTTTGCCAGCGATTTGCGCAATGGGCCTGAGCCTCGTTCGATCGCAATGCTGGAGGCTTTGGAACATGACCGCTTCGGCCCGCTGCATCGCGACCGCGTTTCACAGCCGACGCTGTTGTGGATGTGGTTGTATTCGGGCATGTCGGCGTTCTATTTCGGTGAAGTGCGTTACGCGTTGCGCCGTTTCGAAGACGCCGAGGCGTTGACCTGGTCGCTGCCGGCGCACATTGATCTGGCGCATTACTACCTGTTCTACAGCTTGGCACTGGCCAGTCCCGAGGCGCCGGGCTCTGTTGCCGAAAAACTGCAGAAACTGGAGCAGCAACGGCAGCGTTTTCTGCCATGGGTCGAGCTCAATCCTTCGACCTTCAGCAACAAACTGCTGCTGATCGAAGGCGCGATGGCCCGCGTGCGCGGCGAAGGGCTGGCCGCCATTCGCTACTTCGACCAAGCGCAAATCGCGGCGGCCGCTGCCGGGTTTATCCATGAGCAAGCACTGGCACATGAACAACTGGCCGAGGTCTGTCTGGCCAACGGCCTGGTCTCCGGCACGCATCATCACCTGCGTGTTGCGCGCGACTGCTATGTGCTGTGGGGCGCTGAAGCCAAGGCGCGCCAGCTCGAAGCGCAGCATCCGTTTCTCGCCCACGAGCATTCCCTGGAAGCGGGAACGCCGGTGACGCGGGTGCGCCTTGACCTGGAAGTCGGCATTGAAGCGGCACGCGCGGTCTCGCAAGAGGTGTTGCTCGATCGGCTGGTGGAGACCTTGATGAATCACTTGATGATTCAGGCCGGTGCCGATCGCGGCGCGCTGCTGTTGGTCGCCGAGGGTGAGTTGCAATTGGCCGCTGCCGCGCATATCGAGGCGGGCAACGTGCGGGTCAGTCAGGACAACGATCGCTCGCTGGAGCAGATCGCGCCGGTTTCAGTGCTCAATTCGACCATGCGCACGCGCACGCCGCTAGTGCTTGACGATGCCCGCGCCGACTGCCCGCAAGCCTACAGCGCTGATCTGCAGCAACGGCAGACGCGCTCGCTGATGTGCCTGCCGTTGCTCAAGCAGGGCGCGCTGATCGGTCTGGTGTATCTGGAAAACAGCCTGGTACCGAAGCTGTTCAGCGCCGAACGCCTGACCATGCTGGAAATTCTCGCCTCGCAGGCAGCGGTGTCGCTGCAGACCGCGCGGCTGTATGCGCAACTGGTCGAAGACAACCGATTGCGCGCGCAGATGGAAGCCGACTTGCGCAGCTCGCGGGCGGAACTGGCGCGCAACTCGCACCTGAAAATGATGGGCGAACTGTCGGCCTCGATCGCCCACGAAATCAGCCAGCCGCTGCTGGGCATTTCATCGAACGCCTCGGCCAGTCTGCGCTGGCTCAAGCGCGACACGCCTGATCTCGGCGAGGCTATTCAGGGACTGGAAGACATCCGCTCCGACAGCGCCCGTGCCACCGAGATCGTCCAGGCCCTGCGCGCATTGGCCAGGCAGGCGCCGTTGCAACGATTGCCGGTGTCGATTGACGCGTTGATCGGTGAGGTCGTGCAGCTGACGGCCAGCGATGTGCACAATCGCGGGGTGAGCTTGCACACGCAACTCAACGCTGCTGACCCGGTACTGGGGGATCGGGTGCAGATCCAGCAGGTGATCTACAACCTGATCGTCAACGCGCTGGAAGCAATGGCTGGGCAGGGCGTGACTGACGGGCGCCTGGTGATTGAGTCGACGCTGTCCGATGGGCAGGTCTGCGTGGCTTTTCAAGACAACGGGCCGGGGATCGCCGAGCATCAGCGTGAAGAAATTTTCGATGCGTTCTTCACCACCAAGGGCAGCGGCATGGGCATGGGCCTGGCGATTTGCCGAACGGTGATAGGCGCCCATGGCGGGACGTTGCGCGTGGAAGACAGCGAAGAGGGCGCGCGGATCTGCTTCAGACTGCCGCTTGCGCCGGACGCCAGGATCAAAAGCCCCTCACCCTAACCCTCTCCCGGAGGGAGAGGGGACTGACCGAGGTGTTTGGTCGAGCTATGCCGACCTGGGATATCTAGCCGAACTCCGGTTTTGGAAAGCCCACAAATCGGCTCCCTCTCCCTAGGGAGAGGGCTGGGGTGAGGGGGGAGTTCACCGCCGTACCAACGCCGACCACCAGCGCTCTACCGCAAAAAAAAGCCGCGAAAAATCGCGGCCAAAAGGGAGGAGTGAACAAAACCCTTTGAAATCCGACTCAGGGCCGCAGTTCCGTCAAGCGCTGGCCCATCGTCGAATTCAGCAACCCATCGCTGAGCCGCCAGACATCCGCATCCACCAGCGCCACCCGCGCTCCGCACATCAGTTGGCGCCAGACCTTCGGCGGCATGCCCACCATGCGCCCGAACGTGCGGGTGAAGTGCGAGTGATCGGAAAATCCGCATTCATAAACAATCTCGGTAATCGCCATCGAGGTCAGCAACAGCCCTTTGGCCTTGTCGATCTTCATCTTCAGCATCCATTCCTGAGGCGAGCAGCCGGTGACGATCTTGAACGCCCGGGAAAAGTGGCTGCGTGACAGATTGCAATGTTCGGCGATCTCGCTGACGCGCAGGCTGCGGCTCAGATCGTGCAGCATGTAGGCCTTGGCGCGGCGTTCCTGCCAGCCGGACAGTGCGCCCAGTGGGCGAGCCAGGTGGCAGGAAGGGTCTGACTTCACCGATTGCGGGTTCATGGCGGCTCTCCTGATCGATGGGCAAAGTCTGGCCGCAGGCTTTATTTAAAGTCCTTAAACAAACCTTAAAAGTTATGAAGCCCAAGCCTCAGGCGTGAAACGGATAATCGACGTAACCACGCTGATCGCCGCCGAAGAAACTGCTCGGATCCGGCGCGTTCAGTTCAAGCCCGTCGTGCAGCCGACGCGGCAGATCCGGGTTGGCCAAAAATGGCCGGCCAAAGGCAATGATGTCGGCGCGATCGGCGTTCAGCGCCTGTTCGGCGGACTCGGCGTCGTAACCGCCAGCGAGGATCAGCACGCCGTTCCAGGTCTGGCGCAACTGGGCGATGATCGCGTCCCAGCGCGGGTCGAAGTTTTCGTCCTTGACCGTGCCGACCATGGCCGGCTCGACCAGGTGCAGGTAGGCCAGATTCCACTGGTTGAGCGCCTCGACCAGATAACCGAAGGTCGCTTCAGGCGTGTCATCGCCCATGCCCATGAAGCGGCCCATTGGCGTCAGCCGCACGCCAACGCGCTCGGCACCGACTTCATCAGCGACGGCGGCGACCACTTCGAGCAGAAACCGCGCACGGTTTTCCACACTGCCGCCATAGGCGTCATCACGCTGGTTGCTATTGCTATTGAGGAATTGATCGAGCAGATAACCGTTGCCGGCATGGATCTCCACGCCGTCCATGCCAGCGTTCAACGCGTTGCGCGCAGCGCGGCGATAGTCTTCGACGATGTCGGCGATCTCCGCCGTTTCGAGGGCGCGCGGCACTGGCACATCACCCCACACGCCATTGCCTTGTTCATCGACGATAAAGGTCTTGCCCGGCACTGGCAGGGCGCTTGGCGCCACCGGCAAACCGGCGTCAGGCTGGAAACTCGGGTGGGAAACCCGGCCGACGTGCCACAGCTGCATGAAGATCAGACCGTCGGCCTCTTGCACCGCGGTGCTGACTTCGCGCCAGGCCTGCACTTGCGCATCGGTGTAGATCCCCGGCGTCCACGCATAGCCCTGGCCTTGCTGAGAAATCTGCGTGGCCTCGGTAATGATCAGCGCAGCACTGGCGCGTTGGCGGTAGTACTCGGCGTTCATTGCGGTCGGCACGTCGCCCGGCTGGCCAGCGCGCGAGCGGGTCAGGGGCGCCATCGCCACGCGATGGGCAAGGGTGTAAGGGCCGAGTGCGATGGGTTGAAACAGGCGACGGGTCATGGGTAGCTCCGGATTTTCGATGAGTAGGGTTCCAGCGCGGCAGTCAGGTGCCGCGCGCTGTGCAGGTAACTTAACCGGGGGTGGCGGGGCTGATAATCCGTGGCCGGCGCTACGCAGTTTTGCGCGCAACGCAACGGCGCCCGCGCTCATCGCTGATGAGCGCGGGCGTGGTTCAGGCCGGTTGGCTCGAGCGAGTCAGCGGCAGATTCAGCCAGCGCCGGCCAGTGGCATTGCTGACCGCGTTGCCGAGCGCAGCAGCCATTGGCCCTTGGACAATTTCGGCAGCACCGAGGAAAGGTTCGCCCGGTTGATCGAGCAGGTGCACATCGACTTTTTTCGGCAATTGCGTAAAGCGCAGAATCGGATAACCACTCCAGTCGTAGCTGCGAATGCCGCCAGCGTCGTAGGCGACTTTTTCGTAGAGCGTCCAGCTGGCCGACTGGACGATGCCGCCCTCGACCTGATTGCGCAGGCCATCTGGGCTGACGATCTGGCCAACATCGACCGCTGTCACCACATGATCGACACGGATTTCGCCGGTCTGCGGATGCACCCGCAGTTTCACCGCGAGGGCGCAGTAACCCATGATGTTCTTGTAGCGGGCGAAGGCAAAACCGATTCCCGCGCCGGGTTCGCTGCTCTTGTGGGGCCAGCCGATTTCGTCACGCACGCGCTTAATCACAGCCTGGGCACGTGGGTCGCGCAGATGCGCCAGGCGCAACGCCAGCGGATCGAGCCCGGCCTTGATCGCCAACTCATCGATACCCGCCTCGATGGCGAAGATGTTGATGTGCGCACCCAGCGAGCGCATGGCCGAAGTGCGGAACGGCATGGTGGTGACGAAATTCATATTGATCCGCGTCGCGCCCAGCTCGTACAGCGGCACCGCGTTGCGATCGCCATCACCTTCGGGTTGGGCGATCGGCACCGACGGCGCCGAGGCGAAGGGTTTCGCCAACAGGCGTGCCGGCAGCAGGCGCCCGGCATTGACGATGCGTTCGTTATGCGGCGTGGTCCACAGCTCGTAGTTCCAGTCCTGCAAACGGCCCTGACTGAGGCCGGCATCGATTTCGGTGACCATCGCCGAACTGTACGGCTCCCAGAGATTTTCCTGCTCGCGCATCCATTGCACCCTGACCGGCGTGCCCGGCAGGCGCATAGCGATCAGCGCGGCATCGGCGGCGGCATCATCGGCGCCGTTGTGGCCATAGCAGCCCGAGCCTTCGGTATGAATGCAGCGCACACGCTCCGGCGGCAGACCCAGCATCTCGGCGATACCGGCGCGCAATGGATAGACACCCTGGGTGTGGGTCCACACCGTGAGCACGCCATTGTTGAACCAGGCCACCGCACAGGACGGGCCGATCGAACCATGCATCAGATACTGCTTGGTCACCCGCGCTTTGAATCGAGTCTCGGTTGCGTCGCCGGGATTGCCGTTATTACTGATCGGATAGCGCTTAGACGGCAGTTGCTTGAGCAAATCATGAATCCCGGCGGCTTCGGGAATCGCCTCGCCACCACTCCACTTGGCACTCTCAATCCCGCTGCGCATGGCCTTGATCGCTTGCCACTCATCACGGGCGACCACCGCCAGATAGTTGCCGTCGCGAATCACTTTGACCACGCCGTTCAACGCCTCGATGGACGCGGCATCGAACGCCTGAAGCGTGCAGCCGGGACGCGGCGGGCGGATGACACGCGCGTGCAGCATGCCCGGCAGGCGCATGTCCTGCACAAATGCCGCGCCGCCGCTGACCTTGGCCGGAATGTCCAGGCGCGGCAGGTTGTGGCCGATCAGTTTGAAATCGGCCGCCGCCATCGCCGGTGATTGCGCCTTGGCGTACTGGTGCACATCGACATGCTTGACCGCGTCGGCATATGCCATGCGCTGACCATTCGGCCCTTCGATGATGCCATCGCGAGTGCTCAGTTGCGCAGCATCGACTTGCCAACTGCGCGCGGCGGCATCGACGAGCATTTCCCGCACTTGCGCGGCGGCGTTGTACAGCGCGGTGCCGCTGTCGAAAATGCTATGGCTGCCGGCGGTGTAGCCTTCGTTGGGCGTCAGCGCGGTGTCGGCGGTGAGCAAGTTGATCGCGCTGGCCGGCACCTGCAAACGCTCGGCAGCGATTTGCAGCAACGCGGTTTTCACCCCGGTGCCCAGTTCGACCTTGCCGGTGTACACGGTGATGCCGTCGGCGCCGATGCGAATCCACGCGTCGAGGTATGGGTTGGTGCGCAAGCTGCCGGGCAGATCGGGGGCCAGCACCACAGTGCCAAGGGTGTCGACTTCGGTGTCGGCCAAGGCACGCCGCGCTACCGGCATCAGCGTAAAAGCCATGAGCAACGCGCCGCCACGCAGGAAGGCCCGGCGGCTGGGGTCCAAGCCGTTAGCTGCGCTCATGTCCGGCTCCCGTTGTGCCCGGCCACCTGCTTGATCGCCTCGATGATGCGCAAGTGCGTGCCGCAACGGCACAGATTGCCGGCCATGTGTTCGCGGATGGTTTGTTCGTCCGGGTGCGGGTCACGTTCGAGTAACGTTTGCGCGCGCATCAGCATGCCGGCGATGCAGTAACCGCATTGCGCGGCCTGCTTGTCGATGAATGCCGCTTGCAACGGGCCGGGTTTCTCTGCGCTGCCGAGGCTTTCCACGGTGCGGATCTTTTTCCCCTCAAGGCCTGCGCAAGGCGTGAGGCAGGCGAACACCGGCTGGTCGTCGACGATTACCGTGCACGCGCCGCACTGGCCCAGGCCGCATCCGTACTTGGCGCCGTTGAGGTTCAAGTGATTGCGCAGCGCATACAGCAGCGGCATGTCCGGTTCCAGCTCCAGCGCTTGGGCGGTTCCATTGACGGTGAGAGTGATCTGGCTCATTTCGTCTCCTGACGTAACGCTTCAATAGTGGAAGAGAGGTCGGCCCATGGCTCATCGGGTTTGGCTTGTTCGCGCAGATACGCGGCGAGTGCGCCGAGTTGGGCGTTGTCGAGACTGGCGGCGAACGGCGGCATCACCGGGCCGGGGGCGCCGGGAATGGCGGGCACGCCTTCGAGCACGGTCTTGAGAAAGTTGCGCGAGCTGGCGGCTTGCAGCGCCGAAGTGCTTTGCAGGCCTGGGCGGCCGTCGATTTCACGCATCGGCGCGGCGGGTGCGTGACATCCGGCGCAGACGCTGCTGAAGAGCAGGGCGCCGGTTGTGTGATCCGCTGGAATAACTGGCTGCTTTTTCGCCGTGGTTTCGCTCACCGCGTGCGGGTTTTGCAGGCTCAGCAGGTAGTCGGCAATCGCCTCGGCTTCACTGGCCGGCAAGCGCGCCAGACTCAGGCTGACCGGGCGCATCGGGCCGGCGGGCGTGCCGTGGCCATCGACCACATCGGCGCGCAGGTAGCCGACCAATTGCTCGCGACTCCACGGATTGGCGCGCTGCCCGAGGCCGACCAGGGCCGGCGCTTCCCAGCCATCGACGCTGCCGCCCTGCAGATATTGCGAGGATTTCTCCGCGCCAATCAGGTTCAGCGGCGAATGGCAGCCGGCGCAGTGGCCCGGGCCGTCGACCAGATAGCGTCCGCGATTCCATGCCGCGCTGTGTTCGGCCAGCGGCGTGAGCGGCTCGCCATGCAGAAACAGCAGATTCCAGAACGACACCAGCGGGCGGATGTTCATCGGGAAGTTCATCTGGTTCTGCCGCGCCGGGGCGTGTACGGCGGGGCCGCTCATCAAGTAGGCATAGGCGTCGGCGATGTCTTCGGAGCTCATGCGCCGGTAGTGCACGTAGGGAAAGGCCGGGTAGAGAAAGTGGCCGTCGCGGGCAATGCCTTCGCGCATCGCCCGCTCGAAGGCCGGCAGTGACCATTCGCCGATGCCGGTCTGCGCATCCGGGGTGATGTTGGTGCTGTACAGCGTGCCGAACGGCGTCACCAGCGGCAGCCCGCCAGCCAGGTATTCGCCGCCGGGGCGGGTGTGACACACCGCGCAGTCGCCGGCCTCGACCACCCGTGCGCCGCGTTGCAACTGCGCAGTATTGAATGACGTCGGCCGTTTGATTGGTGCGATCGCCGGGCGCCACATCAGCGCGACGGCGACGATCAGGCCGATCACCGCGAGCACGCCGACGCTGATCCACAGGGTTCTGGATTTGAGCAAATGGCTGTTCATGGTCGGCAGAAAAACGCGGCGGACAGTGGCAGGACGAGTGCAGTGCGGGTCATGGAAGCGCTCCTTGTAGCAGCCGGGGAAGGGCGCCGATGCGGACGTCAGCGCCAGGGCCAAAGCGTAGAGAAGACCCTTGCAGCGGAGAATCACCGGCCCGCGCAACAGCGCGTTGCGCCACAAGCAACGTTGCGCGCCACGCATCAGTGCGTTGCCAGTGGCACGGATTCTCGCCCCCGCCGGCTGACCGTAGCCTTGGCACAACTTTCCCGAACTCAACGAGGTGTCACCATGCTTACGGGCAACCCTGCCGTTGCGGCCCCGGCCGAACAGCCTGCTTCACTCTCCGGCCTGATGGTCGCGTTTCTGGCATTTTGCTGCGGCGCGGTCGTCGCCAACCTGTATTACGCGCAGCCCATCGTCGAACTGATCGCGCCGCAGATCGGCCTGTCCAGCGCCAATGCCAGCCTGATCGTGTCGCTGACGCAGTTCGGTTACGCGCTGGGCTTGTTGCTGCTGGTGCCGCTGGCCGACCTGATGGAGAACCGTCGTCTGGTAGTCGGTTTCACCCTCGCTGCGAGTGTCACGCTGCTGTGTGCTGGCCTGACTCATTCGCCGTCGCTGTTCCTGCTGCTCTCTTTGCTGATCGGCCTGACCTCGGTGGCGGTGCAGATTCTCGTGCCGCTGGCCGCGCACCTGGCGCCGGAAGCCAGCCGGGGGCGCGTGGTCGGCAATATCATGAGCGGCCTGCTCTTGGGGATTCTGCTGTCGCGGCCACTGTCGAGTCTGTTGGTTGAAGTGTTCGGCTGGCGCGGGGTGTTTTACAGCGCGGCGGCACTGATGGCGGTGATCGCGCTGATTACCGCTGTGGCATTGCCGCGCCGGGTGCCGACGCACAAGGCCACTTATGTCGCGTTGATCGGTTCGGTGTTTGCCCTGGCCCGGCGCTTTCCTGTGTTGCGCCAGCGTTCGCTGTATCAGGGTTTGCTGTTCGCCAGTTTCAGCCTGTTCTGGACCCTCGCGCCAATTGAGCTGATGCGTCATCACGGCTTCAGCCAGGCGCAAGTGGCGATCTTTGCCCTGGTCGGCGCGGTAGGTGCGATTGCCGCGCCGATTGCCGGGCGTCTGGCCGATGCCGGGCACGGTCGTCGCGGTACCTTGGTGGCGTTGCTGCTGGCGCCGCTGTCACTGTTGATCGCCGCGTTGCCGGGCAGTGGTTACGTATGGCTGGTGGTGTGTGCGGTGCTGCTGGACTTTGCCGTGCAATTGAACATGGTCCTCGGCCAGCGTGAGGTCTACGCCCTCGACCCGCACAGCCGCGCCCGCCTGAATGCGGTGTACATGACCAGCATCTTCGTTGGCGGCGCCCTCGGCTCACTGGTCGCCAGCCCGCTGTACGAACACTTCGGCTGGAACCTCTCGGCCGTTGCCGTGGCGGTGTTGCCGGCGTTAGCGCTGGCATTGTTCCTGAGTCGCAAGGCTGATGTCTGAGGTCGCGATGAGGCCCGGCAAGCACGACGATACAAGACGTGTGGCGGGCGCTGATGCACAATCAGCGGCGTTCCCTCACCACCGGACCCCGCTTATGGACAAGTTGCTGGCATTGAAGATGTTTGTTGAAACCGTGCGCTGCGGCGGCTATTCCTCGGCGGCGCGCAAGCTTGGGATTTCGACGTCTTCGGTGACAAGGCAAGTGGCGGGCCTGGAAAACGAGTTGGGCGCCAGCCTGCTCAATCGCACCACGCGCAATACCAGCGTGACCGTCGCCGGCCAGACCTATTTCGAGAAGGCCGTGGCCATTCTCGATGCCATCGACGAAGCCGATGCGGTGGTCGCCGATCGTGGCAGTGATGCCCAGGGCCGCTTGCGCATCAGTGTGCCGGTGGAGTTTGGCCGGCGACTGATTGCGCCGCACCTGAGCCGCTTGCTTGAACGCCATCCCGGGCTGGAGATCAGTCTGTCGCTGAGCGATCAGGTCAGCGATTTGCTCAGCGAGCAGATCGACGTTTCAGTGCGGCTCGGCTCGACGGTCGTCAGTGAGGACATCGTCAGCAAACGCGTCGGCCACTTTCAGCGTTGGATTGTCGCCAGCCCGGATTATCTGGCGCGCAGCGGCGTGCTGGAGCATCCGCGGGATCTGCTCGAGCACCAGTGCCTGCGCTTCGACTACGGCGGCAGCCATCACCACTGGACCTTTCAGGGCGACGAAGAGCCGATTCAGCTCAACGTCCAGGGTCGCCTGCAAAGCAACAACGCCGACATCCTGCGCGAAGCGGCGATTGGCGGTGGCGGTGTGGCGCTGCTCGCCGACTGGCTGGTGCGTGACGACGTCACCGCCGGGCGCCTGACGCGCTTGCTTGAGCACTACGAGGTCAATCCCGGCAGCGCCAGCAGTTGCATCAACGCGTTGTACCTGCCCAACCACCGTGGTTCGAGCCGGATCAACGTGTTCATCGATTTTCTCGTGGAAATCCTCAAACCCGCTGCTTAGCACTGCACACTCTGTTGCTGCAGCCGCTGCACACTGCTTGTATGCTTGCGCCCCGGAACACGTGGCCGCCGTGAGTGCCGACGTTCGAATGATGGCTGGAATGGATACCGGACTTCCTTAAGGTACTGACGTGAAGCGTGATACTCGCCTTGTAATGCTCCTGCTGCTGGTGATCGGTTGTTCCCTGACTTCGCTGACGATCTGGAAAGTCTGGTCTTCGCGCGAGCGTGCGCTGGCGGAAGTCGACGTGCATGGCCTGAACCTGACCCAGGCGCTCAACACCTACACCGAAGGCATCGTCCGGCAAAGCTCGCTGCTCTTGCTCGGGCTGGTCGAACGTCTGGAAACCGAGGGCAACGGCCCGGCGCAGATTCAGCGCATCCAGAGCCTGATCGACCGCCAGCAGGCGCTGATGCCACAGCTCAGCGGCATCATCATCTATGACCGGAACGGACATTGGCTGATGTCCTCCAACCGGCCGATTCCAGAGGGCGCCAACAGCAGCGACCGCGCCTATTTCATTCATCACAGTGAGAGCCCGAGCCGCGAGCCGTTCATTGGCCCGCCGATCCAGAGCCGTGCCAATCACGAATGGGTGGTGACTATCAGTCGGCGCTTCAACGACGATGGCGGGCAGTTCGCTGGCGTGGTAGCGGTGACGCTGGGGGTGGAGAACTTCCTGCGCGTGTTCGGCAAACTCGACGTTGGCCAGGACGGCGCGATCGGTCTGTCGTACACCGATGGCACGCTGCTGGTGCGCTACCCGTTCCGCGAGCAGGACATGGGGCGCAACTTCTCCAGTTCGCCGATCTACGCCAAATACCTCGTCGACCGCTCGGTCGGCACTGCCTCCTACACCTCCAGCCTCGACGGTGTCGAGCGGCTGTACGCATTCCGTAAAAGCGAAACGCTGCCGCTGATTACCACCGTGGCCCTGGGCAAGGATGAAGCGCTAGCGGCGTGGCGTATCGAAGCGGCGCTGTCGGCGGTGGTAGTGATCGGGCTGTTGGGGCTGACCGGGTTGATCGGCTGGTTCCTGATTCTGGATATTCGCCGACGCACCGAGGCTGAAGAGGCGTTGCGCGATGCCCAGCAGCAGTTGCTCGCCTCCAATCGACAGCTGGAATTGCTGGCAATGAAAGATGCGCTGACCGGCCTGGCCAACCGCCGCTGCTTCGATGAAACCCTGGCGGTGGAAGCGCGACGGGCGCAGCGTGACGGGACGTCGCTGGCCTTGCTGATGATCGATATCGACCACTTCAAATTGTTCAACGATGCCGTGGGCCACGTCGCCGGTGATGTCTGCCTGCAAGCGGTCAGCAAGATTCTTGAAGGCTGCGTGCGCCGCCCCTCGGATCTGGTCGCGCGCTACGGTGGCGAGGAAATGGCGGTGATCATGCCGGCCACTGATAGCGCCGGGGCGACGGTGGTGGCGCAACTGATGCTCGAGCGTTTGCAGCAAGCGAACATTGCCCACCCGGGCAGTCCGTTTGCTCGGATTACGGTGAGTATCGGTATGGCGGTGGGGACGGGCGCTCAGCTGGATTCGCTGCCGGCGTTGATCCAGACCGCCGATCAGGCGCTGTACCGCGCGAAAGCGGCGGGGCGTAACGGGATGGCCGGGCCGGCCTGAGGCGCACTAGATAGCTTCGCCGCCATCCAGTTTCGCCAACAGCATTTGTCCGCGTTGCCACAGTGCATCCTGCTTGGCCAGCGGCATGCGGTCGAGGTTCTTGTACATCATGCCCATGCGCTGATTGCCGCGCAGGATATCGCCGTGGCGCATGAGGAAATGCCAGTACAGCGCATTGAACGGGCAGGCATCGTCCGCGCTGCTTTCCTTGACCTTGTAGGCGCAGTCGCCGCAGTAATCCGACATCCGATTGATGTACTGGCCGCTGGCACAGTAAGGCTTGGAGCCGAGATAACCGCCGTCGGCGTGCATGACCATGCCAAGGGTGTTGGGCAGTTCGACCCAGTCGAAGGCGTCCATGTAGATCGCCAGATACCATTCGCAAATCTCTTTCGGCGCAATCCCGGCGAGCAAGGCAAAGTTACCGGTGACCATCAGGCGCTGAATGTGGTGGGCGTAGGCATGTTGCAGGCTTTGGCCGATGGCCTGGCGCATGCAGTTCATCTGTGTCTGCCCGGTCCAGTAGAACTCCGGCAGCGGACGCGAGTTGCCAAACACGTTGCCCTCGGCGTAGTCCGGCATCTTCAGCCAGTACACGCCGCGCACGTATTCGCGCCAGCCGATCAGCTGCCGGATGAAGCCTTCGGCCGCGTTAAGGCCGATGCTCCCCGACCAGTACGCCGCCTCGACATCGCTGCACAGCTGGCGCAGATCGAGCAGGCCGATGTTCAGCGCCGCGCTGATCCGCGCGTGAAACAGGAACGGCTCGTCGCTGGCCATGGCGTCCTGGTAATCACCGAAGCCGGCCAACGCATAGTCGAGAAAGTATTGCCACAGGGCCTGGGCATCGGCGTGGGTCACCGGGTAATTGAAGTCATCCAGCGTGCCGTAATGGCTGGCGAAGCGCTCGGCGACCAATAACAGCACCTCTTGGGTGATTGCGTCATTGGCGAAACGTGCCGGGTAGGGCGGTTTGGCGTGTTTGGGCAGGGCCTTGCGATTCTCCGCATCGAAATTCCACGCACCGCCGACCGGCGTGCCGTCGCCATTGAGCAGCAGCCGACTCTTGCGCCGCATCTCACGGTAGAAAAACTCCATGCGCAGCTGTTTCTTGCCGCTGGCCCAATTGGAGAACTCTTCGCGGGAGCAGAGGAAGCGGCTGTCTGAATGCCAGTGCACGGGCAAGCCCGAATCTTTGATTGACTGCTCAAGACGCCAGTCGCCGCATTCGGTGATATGAATCTCTTCGGCGCCGGTGAGGGTTCGCCAGCGCTGTAGTTCGCCGGGAATTGAGCCGCTGTTGTCCGGGTCGTCGAGGCTGACGTACTGGACGCGGAAGCCTTTATCGCGCAACGCCTCGGCAAAGTGGCGCATGGCGCTGAAGATCAGGGCGATTTTTTGCGGATGATGAGCGACGTGGGTCGCTTCCTCCATGACCTCGACCATCAGCAGCAGGTCTTGCTGGGGATCGAGTGGCTGCAGGGAGGCCAGGTCGAAAGACAGCTGGTCGCCGAGGATCAGGAGCAAGCGGTGGGCAGGGGGCATGGAGCGAAGTCCGGTTAGAGATTCGAACTCCAATAGTTATACAGATTGTTTGTTATGTATAGGTTTTAGCGGCCACTGACATCCGGTAGTGGGAGCGAGCCTGCTCGCGAAAGCGTCCTGTCAGTCAATACAAATGCTGACTGACCCACCGCCTTCGCGAGCAGGCTCGCTCCCACAGGGATTTGGGTGGGGTTCTTAAGCGGGGTAGGTCGGGTAATCGATATAACCCTCGGCACCGCCGCCATACACCGTCGCCGGATTCAACTGATTCAACGGCCAGTCATTGGCAATCCGCGCCGGCAGGTCCGGGTTGGCCATGAACGGTCGGCCAAACGCGACGAGATCGGCCAGCCCCGACTCAAGCAATTGCGCCCCGGTTTTGGCGGTGTAGCGACCGGCATAAATGATCGCGCCGCTGAACGTGTCGCGCACGGCCTGGCGAAAGGTCTGCGGCATCGCTGGCGCGTTGTCCCAGTCGGCTTCGGCGATCGACAGGTAGGCGATGCCCACGTCTTGGAGAATCTTGATCGCCGCAATGTAAGTTGTGTGCGGATCTTCCTCGACCAGGCCCAGGTATGTCCGCGCTTCATCGGTGGTAGTGAACAACGGCGCGAAACGCACACCGACCTTGTCCCTGCCGATGCATTCGGCAACACCGGCCACCACTTCGCGCAAGAAGCGCAAGCGATTATCCAGTGAGCCGCCGTACTGGTCGGTGCGCAGGTTGCTGTGGGCGGAGATGAATTGGTTGACCAGATAACCGTTGGCGCAATGCAGTTCGATGCCGTCGAAACCCGCATCCATCGCGTTGCGCGCGGCCTGGATGTACAGCTGAATCAGTTCCTGCACTTCATCGGTGCTCAACGCGCGCGGTGCGGACGGCGGCACCAGTTCACCGACACCGGGCGCGGTTTCGATGAACACGCTGACGCGATCCGTGGCGACCGCAGAGGCTGACAGCGGCGCATCGCCGTTGGGCTGCAACGCCGTGTGCGAGACCCGACCGACATGCCAGAGCTGGGCGAAGATCACCCCATCCACGGCGTGCACCGCCTCGGTGACTTTGCGCCAACCGGCGATCTGCTCCGGCGTGTGAATGCCCGGCGTCCACGCATAACCTTGGCCACGCGGTTCGATCTGCGTGCCTTCGGTGACCAGCAAACCGGCACCGGCGCGCTGCTGGTAATACTCGGCCATCAACTCGTTGGCGACATTGCCCGGTTGTGTGCTGCGCTGGCGGGTGAGAGGCGGCAGAACGATGCGGTTTTTCAGGGTGTGGGCGCCGAATTTGGCAGGCGTGAAGAAAGCGTTATTCATGGGGTAAGCCTTGAATCTGATTAGACCAGTCGACTAGTGACTGGGCAAAAAAACAACGCCGGGCGGTACGCACGCGGCGTTGATCGGGTTGGAGCGAGGAATTCAGCCGAGCATCTTCAACAGCTTTTCGGCAACGGCGGCAGAGCTGGCCGGGTTCTGGCCGGTGACCAATTGCCCGTCAGCGACCACATGCACCTGCCAGTCGGCAACTTTCGAATAGCGCCCGCCCAGACGCTGGAACTCGTCTTCGATGAGGAACGGCACCACGTCAGTCAGGCCGACTGCAGCCTCTTCGGCATTGGTGAAGCCGGTGACATCACGGCCCTTGACGATTGGCTGGCCGTCAGCACGCACCACATGACGCAACACGCCGGGTGCGTGGCAGACAAAACCGTGAGGTTTGTTGGCGCGGTCGAAGGCTTCGATCAGTGCAATAGAGGCCTTGTCTTCGGCCAGATCCCACAGCGGGCCGTGGCCACCTGGGTAGAACACTGCGTCGAAATCTTCGGCCTTCACATCAGCCAGACGGCCAGTAGTGGCCAGTGCTTGTTGCGCGGCCGGATCGGCGCGGAAGCGATCGGTTTCGGCAGTCTGCGCGCTTGGCTCATCGCTTTTCGGATCGAGCGGAGGCTGGCCGCCGGCAGGCGATACCAGGGTGACGTCGGCGCCGGCGTCCTTGAAGGCAAAGTAGGGCGCGGCGAACTCTTCCAGCCAGAAACCGGTTTTCTTGCCAGTGTTGCCGAGTTGATCGTGGGAAGTCAGAACCATCAAGATTTTCATAGAGCACCCTTGGGTTGGTCTGGCATCGGCAGAAGGCGAGGGATTCGCTTGTTGTCGGTGCCGCATGAATTTGTGTGTCGGGGCGCAGCATAGTTTCCAATTAGACCAGTCGTCTAGTAATTTTTCAGAAAATGTTTTTGCCCGTCGGTTATGGCAAACTCCCGGTCCTGAAAAGTATACGACTGGTCTATTGTCTGGAATTTTGCGCACCATGAAGCCGACCTTTGACGACACCCGCCAACACTTGCTCGACACCGGCCACCGGATGATGGCCGAGAAGGGCTTCACCAGCGTCGGCCTCAACGAGATCCTGCAGACCGCCGGCGTGCCCAAGGGCTCGTTCTATCACTACTTCAAATCCAAGGAGTTGTACGGCCAGGCGCTGCTCGAGGATTACTTCGTCGACTACCTCGCCGACATGGAGCGCCGCCTGACATTGCCTGGGCTGACGGCCTTCGAGCGTTTGATGGATTACTGGCAGGGCTGGCAGAACCGCTGCTCCCTCGAAGGCCACGGCGATGAATGCCTGGTGGTGAAACTCAGCGCCGAAGTCGCCGACCTGTCCGAATCAATGCGCCTGACCCTGCGCGACGGCGCCGAACGCATCGTCGCGCGGATCACCGAATGCATCGAACAAGGCCAGACCGACAAAAGCCTGCCCGAGGGCGATGCGCGCAAGTTGGCAGAGACGCTGTATCAGCTCTGGCTCGGCGCCAGCCTGCTGAACAAATTGCAGCGCACCGGACAGTCGCTGGAAACCTCGATGGCGATGACCCGGCAGTTGTTGCAAGTCTGAGCCTCGCCGCAGATCCCTGTGGGAGCGAGCCTGCTCGCGAAGACGGCGGCACATCCAACATTTTCATCGCCTGATCCAACGCATTCGCGAGCAGGCTCGCTCCCACAGGTTTTTGCGGCATGTGCCAAATCCCGGCAACACGCAAAACCCAGTGTGGGAGCGAGCCTGCTCGCGAAGACTGCGGCACATCCAACATCTTCTTTAACTGACCCAATGCATTCGCGAGCAGGCTCGCTCCCACAGGTTTTCGCGGCGAGTGCAAAACCCCAGCAACCCACAAAAATCCATGTGGGAGCGAGCCTGCTCGCGAAGGCGGCGGCACATTCAACATCGTCATAGCCTGACCGAATGCATTCGCGAGCAGGCTCGCTCCCACAGGTTTTCGCGGCGAGTGCAAAACCCCGGCAACCCACAAAACCCATGTGGGAGCGAGCCTGCTCGCGAAGGCGGCGGCACATTCAACATCGTCATAGCCTGACCGAATGCATTCGCGAGCAGGCTCGCTCCCACAGGTTTTCGCGGCGTGTGCCAAATCCCGGCGACACGCAAAATCCAGTGTGGGAGCGAGCCTGCTCGCGAAGACGGCGGCACATTCAACATCTTCATTGCCTGACCCAATGCATTCGCGAGCAGGCTCGCTCCCACAGGTTTTCGCGGCGTGTGCAAAACCTCGGCAACCCACAAAACCCACAGGGGACCTGCGTTGATTGTGGGATTGGGGATCAGCAGGGCAGTCAACACTCAGGCAGTTGGGCAAACCACTGCGCATACGGTGTATTGCTCACTTTGAATCGGTTGTAATCCGGGCTGCCGTCATCCCACCACACCGGCCCGCGCTCACCCAGCGCGACTTTGGCGTCGTTGACGCGAGCTCTCGCCGACTTCAACGCCTGTGCATCCTCCGCACGCTTCGCCTCTTTGACCGCACGTCGCGCTGACATGAGTTCGGCTACAAACGCTTCACGCTCGGCGGCTGGCAGCGCTGGATTGCTGCAACGCCATAGCTGTTGCTTGACCACAAAATAGCGGCCATCGGGGGTGGTGGGGTACATGGGCGATATCCTGCGTGATCCAGTCTCAGACCGGGTAGGACAACTCGCCGATGAGTTTATCCAGCGTAATCGGATAATCGCGCACCCGTACGCCACAGGCGTTATAGATCGCGTTGGCGATGGCCGCCGCCGCGCCGCTGATACCCAACTCGCCAACGCCTTTGGCTTTCAACGGGGTGGCATACGGGTCGACTTCATCGAGAAAGATGACTTCCTGATGGGGAATGTCGGCGTGCACCGGCACCTCGTATCCGGCCAGATCGTGATTGACGAAAAAGCCGATTCGATGATCCACCGCCAGCTCTTCCATCAATGCCGCGCCGGCGCCCATGGTCATGCCGCCGATGATCTGGCTGCGCGCGGTTTTCGGGTTGAGGATGCGCCCGGCGGCGCACACGGCCAGTTGCCGACGCAGGCGAATTTCGCCGGTCGCCGCATTGACCGCGACCTCGGCGAAATGCGCGCCGAAGGTCTGCTGGGCGAAGCGCTGGGCAAGGTCGCCGTATTCCATGCGGTCCTCGCCCGTCAGCTCGCCATTGGCTGCGGCCTGAGCCAAGCCAACCTGCTGCGAGCCTGCGCGAATTTGCCCGTCGACAAACTCCGCTTGCTGCGGGTCAATCCCGACGGCGTGAGCGGCGGCCTCACGCAGTTTCACGCACGCGGCATACACCCCGGCAGTGGAGGAGGCGGCGCCCCACTGGCCGCCGGAGCCCGACGATTCCGGAAACCGCGAATCGCCCAAGTGCACCACGACACGGTCCAGCGGCACGCCCATCATTTCGGCAGCGGTCTGGGCGATGATGGTGTAACTGCCGGTGCCGATGTCGGTCATGTCGGTTTCCACGGTGATGACGCCTTGACGATCGAGACGCACCCGCGCCGCCGAAGCGGTCGTCGGTGCGCCGCGAATCGCCGAGGCCAGCCCGATGCCGATCAGCCAACCGCCCTCACGGCGCTGACCGGGTTGAGGGTTGCGCTGACGCCAGCCAAAGCGTTCGGCCCCAGTGTTCAGGCATTCCACCAACTGCCGTTTGGAGAACGGCCGCGCCGGTTGCTCCGGATCGACCTGCGAATCGTTGAGGATGCGCAGCTGCAGCGGATCCATCTGCAGCTTTTCCGCCAGTTCATCCATGGCGATTTCCAGCGCCATCATCCCCGGTGCCTCGCCCGGCGCGCGCATCGCCGAACCCTCGGCGAGATCGAGCACGGCCAGGTTCAAACGGGTCATGCGATTGGCCCCGGCGTAAAGCAATCGGGTTGACGCGGTAGCCGCTTCGGCGCGTCCGCCGCGCAGATTGCCCGACCAGCTCTCGTGGCCGATCGCGGTGATCACGCCGTCACGGTTGGCACCGATGCGCAGGCGCTGAAGCGTCGCCGGACGATGGGTCAGGTTGTTGAACATCAGCGGCCGCGGCAGCGCGACTTTCACCGGTCGCCCGGCATGTCGAGCGGCCAGGGATGCCAACACTGCGTCGCAAAGAATCGTGCCCTTACCGCCGAAACCACCGCCGATATACGGCGAGATCAGGCGCACATCTTCCTTGGCGATGCCGAGGGTTTTCGCCAGATCGCGCACGCCCCAGTTGATCTGTTGGATCGATGTCCACAAGGTCAACTGCGTGCCACTCCAGCGGGCAATGGTTGCGTGCGGTTCCATCATCGCGTGGGCCTGGTCAGGCGTGCTGTAGTGCTGATCGATTTGCACGGGCGCAGCGTTGAAGGCGCCTTCGAAGTCACCGACGCTGGTCTGCGGCGGCGGGCCGAAACCGGCCGGTGGCGGTGGGGTTGCGGAGTCTTTCGCCGCCGCCAGATCGAATGAACCTGGTTCGGCCAGGTAGCGGATGTCGAGCAAGCCGGCGGCCGCGCGGGCCTGTTCAAAAGTGTCCGCGACGACAATCGCCACGGCCTGGTGATAGTGATCGACCTGCGGCCCGGCCAAGGCCCTGGCTACGTAAAACTCGCCTTTGGCCAATGGCCCGGCGTTTTCGTAAGTGACGATGGCAATCACCCCGGACGCTTCCCGCGCTTGCGTCGAATCGATCGAGGCAATGCGCCCCTTGCCAATCCCGGCGCCGACGATATAGCCATAGGCGGCGTCCGGCACCGCTGCGTTTTGCTCGTAGGCGTAGGGAGCGGTGCCGGTGGTTTTCAGCTTGCCGTCGATGCGGTCAGCAGGTTGGCCGATGACGTTCAGCTGGTCGATCGGATTGGAGCCGGCCGGGGTGTCGAATTTCATCTGCAAATTCCTTTCAGACAGGCTGGCGGCGCCCACGTAGCGCGGCGCAGCCATCGATTGACGTCGGATCCCTACGAGCCTAGGCCATCGACGCGCTGCTGATAATGCGCGGTTCCAGGATGGAATGATGAATCCCGCTCACCAATCCTGATCAACATGACAAATAAGAATACGTTTCAATTACTAATGCGACCGTATACCATGCGCGACGTTTTCAATGGCGGTTTTGCCCTTCGTTCTGGCCTATTCGTAAAGGTTTTCACCTCATGCGTCGAACTCTGCTTTCCATCTGTGTGCTGCAGGCGTTGTCTTCTTCCTCGTGGGCTGAGTCAGCCGAATCGACTTCTTCAACGCTTGAGCTGGAAGCCACCGACGTGGTCGGCACAGCGGATTACGAACGGGCAGACGGCCCGGTGCAGGGCTATCGCGCGACGCGTTCGGCCAGCGCCACGCGCACCGACACTTCGATTCATGAAACCCCGCAGTCAATCAGTGTGGTCACCAAGGATGTCGTCGAAGACCTCGGCGCCACGCGTTTGCAGGATGCGCTGGATTACGCCGGTGGCGTCGGTCGCGCGAACAACTTCGGGGGGCAGGGCCTGACCACCTTCACCGTGCGCGGTTTTACCACCGGTGAGTTCTACCGCAACGGTTTCCCGATCAACCGTGGCTACCCGAACATGCCCGACGCCAATACCATCGAACGTCTGGAAGTGCTTCGCGGCCCGGCGACCATGCTCTATGGTCGTGGCGATCCCGGCGGTACCTTCAACGTGGTGTCGAAACAGCCGTTGCCCGAGCGCACCGTAACGTTAGGCAGCCAGTTGAACGACCAAGGCATGAAGCGCGGCACCCTCGACGCATCCGGCCCACTCGATGAAGAAGGGCGTCTGGCCTATCGCTTGAATGTGGTGGGCGAGGGCGGTGACACCTTCCGCGATCATGTCGAGACCGAGCGCTACGGCATCACGCCGGTGCTGACCTGGCAGGCCACCGACGCGACCAAGCTGATTTTCGAAGGCGATTTCATGCGCAACAACGCGCCGCTTGATCGTGGCGTGACGCGCTACCCGGCGCAGATCGGCACTGCCTCGCGCGATACCTTCTTTGGCGAGAAGGACGTCGGCAAGCTGCACAACGACAACAACACGGCGCAGTTGCGTTTCGAACACATGCTCAACGACGACTGGACCCTGGGCGGTGGTTTCCAGTGGCTCGACGGCTCGCTCAAGGGCGATGCGATCGAGGCCAACGGCATTGCCGCTGACGGCCGCACGCTGGGGCGCAACTTCAACTACCGCAAGCTGGAATGGACCGACAAGGACACCCAGCTCAACCTCACCGGGCATTTCGACACTGGCGGTCTGCAGCACACCTTGCTCACCGGCATCGAGTACGAAGATTACGATTACAAGTCGATCATCCAGCGCTCCAGCGGCGCGGTCAGTGCCTACCCGATCGACATCTTCAATCCGGTTTACGGCCAGCCACGCCCGGCGCTGACCCGCACACCGACTCACGACAAGGAAAACCTCAAGACCTACGCGGCATTCGTGCAGGATCAGGTAGCCCTGACCGACAAACTGAAGGTCCTGGCCGGCGCGCGTTTCGAGCGCTTCGAGCACGATTACGAAACCTACGTGCCGGGCGGCAAGAGCTGGCAGGCCAGCGACAACGCCGTCACCCCGCGTATCGGCGTCACCTACGATTTGACCGATACCCTGGCGGTCTACGCCAACACCGCGCGCTCGTTCAAGCCCAACACCGGCGCCAGTCGCGAAGGCGGCGGCTTCGCTCCAGAGAAAGGCAAGTCCTACGAGATGGGCGTGAAGTGGGAAGCGCTGGATCAGCAGTTGAGCGTCGACGCGGCGATCTACCAGATCGAAAAACGCAACGTGCTGACCACCGACCCTGTGGATTCGACCTTCAGCGTCGCCGCTGGTGAAGTACGCAGCCGTGGTTTCGACGTCAACGTCACCGGCAATCTCACCCCAGAGTGGCGAGTGGTCGGCGGATACGCCTACGTCGACGCCGAAGTGACCAAGGACAACACGCTGCGCTCCGGCACGCGCCTGCTGAACATCCCGAAGAACAGCTTCAGCCTGCTCAACATGTACGAGTTCCAGGACGGCACGCTCAAAGGTCTTGGCCTTGGCACTGGCCTGAAATACGTCGACGAGCGCGCCGGGCAGACGTCCAACACCGCGTTTTCCATGGGCAGTTACACCGTGGTCGACCTGCTGAGCTTCTACAAGGTCAACGACAAGGTGCGCCTCAATCTCGATGTGAAAAACATCTTCGATCGCGACTACGAAGAAGGCGCCTTCGGCAACGTTTACGCCTACCCGGGCGCGCCGCGAACCGTACAGGTGGGGATTTCCTACACGCTGTAAATTGCCGCAGCGGTTGCCGCCGACCCATGCTGGCCTGAGAGTGGCATGTCGAAATCAGACATCGGCATGCCGCACTCAGGCTAGTTGCGCGGCGGTCGGGCCACGTAAGGTGAAGCATCATTTCGTCGGCAAAGCGTCTGCGTCGCAGCTTTCGCCTGATGCCGACACCGGAAATGATGATCGCCTGACGCTCAGTCAGTGGCCCAAACGTCGATCATGAGAACAATAAGAACCCATGACTAGCCTGAACCCCAAGGACTCCAACGGTCAGTTGGCGCAAGGTTTCAAACCGCGTCACGTCACCATGCTTTCGATTGCCGGCATCATCGGCGCAGGACTTTTCGTTGGCTCAGGCCACGCCATCGCCGCCGCAGGACCTGCGGTGCTGCTCGCTTATCTGTTCTCCGGTCTGCTGGTCGTGCTGGTGATGCGCATGCTCGGCGAAATGGCCGTGGCGCACCCCGACACCGGCTCGTTTTCCACCTACGCCGATCAAGCCATTGGCCACTGGGCCGGCTTCACCATCGGCTGGCTCTACTGGTGGTTCTGGGTGCTGGTGATTCCCATCGAAGCACTGGCCGCCGGGCATGTGCTCAATCAGTGGTTTCCCCAGGTCGATGCCTGGTTGTTCGCCTTGCTGTCGATCGTGCTGCTGGTGATTACCAACCTGTTCAGCGTGTCGAAATACGGCGAGTTCGAATTCTGGTTCGCCATGGCCAAGGTCATCGCGATCATCGGTTTCATCGGCTTGGGCTTTGCGGTGCTGATGGGTTGGATTCCCGAGCGTGAAGCCAGTGGCTTGAGCACTCTGATGGCCGAGCACGGCGGCTTTGCGCCCAACGGCATGTCGGCGGTGGTCGGCGCGTTCATCACCATCATGTTCAGTTTCATCGGCACTGAAGCGGTGACCATCGCCGCTGCGGAATCGAACAATCCGGCGCAGAACATCGCCAAGGCCACGCGCTCGGTGATCTGGCGTATCGGCATTTTCTATCTGCTGTCGATCTTCGTGGTGATTTCCGTGGTGCCGTGGAACGACCCGCAACTTGCCTCGGTCGGTTCCTACCAGCGCGCACTGGAACTGATGAACATCCCCAACGCTAAATTCCTCGTCGACGTGGTCGTATTGATCGCGGTGGCCAGTTGCATGAACTCGTCGATCTACATTTCCTCGCGCATGCTCTATTCGCTGGGCCGACGCGGCGACGCGCCGCCGGCATTGAAGGTGACTTCGGCGGCCGGCGTGCCACGCGCGGCGGTGATCGCCAGCACGGTGATTGGCGCGGGTGTGACGTTACTCAGCTATTTCATGCCGGCCGGGCTGTTCCAGTTCCTGCTCGCCAGCTCCGGCGCGATTGCCTTGCTGGTGTATCTGGTGATCGCCATTTCGCAGTTGCGCATGCGCCGCCGACTGGAACGGGAAAAGGTCGAAATGACCTTGCGCATGTGGCTGTTTCCCTGGCTCACCTGGCTAGTCATCGCCTTTATCTGCGCGGCGTTGGCAGTGATGATGATCACCCCTGAACATCGCCTGGAAGTGACTTCGACCATTGGCCTGGCGTTGCTGATCTCGTTCATTGGCCTGGTCACCAGCCGCCAGCACCGACCGGCGGGCAGGGTGGCGGCTGTTAGCAAAGCCTAAGCAAACAATGCCTTGAGCCCACGGGAAAACCAGCCGTTCGGGCTCGAAGGCAGATGCTCACGTTGATTGAATGAGCCCGTCAACGCGCAGGTTTCACTGGCGAGTGAACCCATCAATTGCGGCAGCAAAAAGCTGCGTTCGCATTCACTGGCGGACAGTCCGGTGTTCTCTTGCGGCCAAACCACGTTGGTTTCGGCAAACGGCTTCATGGCGCACCTCCTCATGATTCAAACGTCCAGCACCAGGGTTTCGCTGCCCTGCGCCGGGGCGGCGCAGCAGATCAGCACTTCGTCGTCCGCCAGGCGCATGGCCGGCGGGGTGAGGTAGTGCACCTGGCCGCTGGTAAGGCGGGTTTTGCAGGTGCCGCAGGAACCGCCGCGACAGCTGAACTCCGGATTCAAGCCTCGTGCCTCGGCCAGTTCCAGCAAGGTGCCGCTGCCCGGTTCCCAACGTGCTTCCTTGCCGGACGTGGCGAACAATACCTTGACCGGCTCTTCCGCGACCGGCACTTGCGGCGGCGCCGGGGTGCTGATTTCGACATCGCGGATCAGCGTCGACGGGCCGAAGGTTTCGGCGTGGATGCGATCGTCGGGAATACGCATTTTGCGCAGGCCGTCGTACAGCGCCTGGGTAAAACTGCCCGGGCCGCACAGGTAGAAATCGTAGTCATCCAGCGGCAGCAGGCTCTTCAGCAAGGCAATGTCGATGCGCCCGGCATGATCGTAACCTTGCGCTGTTGCTTCCAGCGGCGGCTGGCTGACCACGCGCAGCACCTTGACCTTGTCACCGGCGCGCGCAGCCAAGGCATCGATTTCTTCGCGAAAGGCCAGATCCTCGACGGTGCGACTGCTTTGCACCACCCAGGTCGGGCGCATGCGGCTGATGCGTTTGCCCTGATAGACCACCTCGCGCAGCATCGACAGCAACGGCGTCACCCCAACGCCAGCGGCCAACAGCACCAGTGGCCGGCGTTCGGTGGCGTCGACGGTGAAGTCGCCTTGCGGGGCGCGGGCTTCGATCAAGTCCAATGCCTGGACCCGATCATGCAGATGCGAAGACACCGAGCCATCGCGTTTGACGCTGATGCGCAGGAACTCGTCCGACGGCGCGCTGGACACGCTGTAGGTGCGGATCGACGCGGCATCCTGACCGTCGAGCAAGACCTTGATCGGCAAGTGCTGGCCCGGTTCGAAGCGCGGCAGGCCAAAGCCATCGTTGGCTTGCAGGTAAAAGGAGCGGATCTGCGGACTCTCATCGACCACCCGCGTGACGTGCAGCGCGCGCCATTGATTGCGCAGCGCCTCGGCCTGCAAACGCTCGCGGGTCTGTTCCCAGCTGCCGGTCATTTGCGAGTTGGGCGAATCGCCTTCCGGCTGCTCGGCCCAGCGCAGTGGCAGCGCGGCCTGACGGTAAACGATGCGCTGCGGCTTGAAGCGCCACAGGCGCTCGGCGCCCTGGAACGCGGCGATTTGCGGATCGTCGAGCAGCACGTCTGCGCTGCCGGTCATCTGCAACAGATCGCCGCTTTCGAAATCGATAAAGGTCAGCCCGGCGCGCGGGTTGAGCAGGATGTTGCCCAAGGTGTTGAAGAACAGATTGCCGGAGAAATCCGGGATGGTCAGGGTGCCGTCTTCGTCCATATGGACGAAACCGGATTTGCCGCCGCGATGGGACACATCGACTTGGCGCTCACCGTCGCGCACCACGTAAGTGGCCACGTAGAACGAGTCAGCGGCGGTGATCATGTCGCGCACCAAGGGTTCGCTGACCGACAAGTCGAGCGCGTTGTCGGTGGTCTCATCGACGAACGCGTAGTGGCGCAGATTGATGTAGCGCGGGCAGTTGCCGTAAGCCTGGGTGACGCCGATCTCAAGAATGTTGTCATCGCGGCGGCTGATATTGCCGTTCATGCGATTGCGCCGACGGGTGTGCAGCTCGATGCCGAGCATGCCGATCGCATCGCCGGGTTGCAGGCCTTGATTGGCCGGGTCATTGGGCTGCGCATCGAGTTTGATCTTCAGCACCTGCGGCGACGGCGAATCCATGAAGCCCGGTTGACCGGTGCGAAGTGTCGCCCACGGATCGCCCTGGCTGTCGACGGCGCCGAGCACGACGAAGGGCAGTTGCGCATAGAACTCGCGGTGCTGGTCCGGCATCCAGTCGCGGGCCAGTTGCCGCTGGCCGACACCGACCATCATCTCCACCGCGCCGACGGCACGTTGCAGGGTCAGCTCACCTTCATGCCAGGGCGAGGGCTGCGGTTTCGACGCTGTGTCCATTTCGATTCTCCTCGGGTGCAAACGGGCCGGTGAGCCGCCAGGGGCTGAAGCTCAAGTGGGCTCATGTTCGCCCTCGGCCGGTTGCGAGGGAATGGCCAGAAACTGCAATCCACTGTTTCACTCGGTGAAATGATCCCTGCGCGCGGCTAAGGAGGCGGGTGATTATTTCACTGGCTGAAATGCTCGATTGTATTTGCTGAGGATTCCGCGATTTGCGGCAGGGGAGCAGGATGAGCCCCATCGACACGATCAGCGGGTCGACCTCAAATAATCCAGGAGCACGTCATGTCCCAGTCAGCCGTCAAACTGTACCGCCATCCGTTGTCCGGCCACTCGCACCGCGTCGAGTTGATGTTGTCCCTGCTGGATGTGCCGACCGAACTGGTGTTCGTCGACCTGATGAAGGGCGCACACAAAACCCCTGAATTCCTCGCCCTCAACCGTTTCGGCCAAGTGCCGGTGATTGATGACAACGGTACGGTGCTCGCTGATTCCAACGGCATTCTGGTTTATCTGGCGAGCAAATACGGCAACGGCCAGTGGCTGCCGAGTGATCCGGTCGAGCAAGCCAAGGTGCAACGCTGGTTATCGGTGGCCGCCGGGCAGATCAGCTCCGGCCCGGCCACAGCGCGCTTGATCACGGTGTTCGGCGCCGGTTACGACGCGGCTGATGCGATCAAGCGTTCCCACGCTTTATTGCAAGTGATGGAAGACGAGTTGGCCAACAGCGCATTCCTTGCCGGCGACAAGGCAACCGTTGCCGATGTGGCCGCCTACACTTACGTCGCCCACGCGCCGGAAGGCAATGTCTCGCTGGATGAATATCCGAATGTGCGGGCGTGGCTAGCGCGGGTCGAGGCGCTGCCGAAATTCGTCGGCATGCAGCGCACAGCGGTGGGCCTGCAAACAGCTTGACTCACAACGATGCACATCCCCTGTGGGAGCGAGCCTGCTCGCGAAAGCGGTGTGTCATTCACCGGTGATGTTGACTGACAGAATGCCTTCGCGAGCAGGCTCGCTCCCACATGATTTCACTGTGTTTTCGAGGTTTTTTACAGGTTCCCGTCTATGGATCGTTTTCAGGAAATGCGCATGTTCCTGGCCGTGGCCGAGGAGGGTGGCTTTGCGGCGGCGGCCCGGCGTTTGAACACCTCGCCCCCCAGCGTCACCCGCGCCATTGCCGCGCTGGAGCAACGCATCGGCACGCGTCTGTTGTCGCGCACCACGCGCAGCCTGCACCTGACCGAAGCCGGGCACCGTTATCTGGACGATTGCCGAAGAATTCTGTGCGACGTCGACGAAGCCGAAGAGGCCGCTGCCGGCAGTTATCGGGTGCCTTGCGGGCACTTGAGCGTGACCGCGTCGGTGTTGTTTGGCGAGCTGTTCATCGCGCCGATGCTGGCGCAATACGTCGACGCGTTTCCTTCAGTGCATCTGAAGGCGTTGCTGGTCGATCGTGTGGTGAACATGGCGGAAGAGGGTATCGATGTCGCCGTGCGCATCGGCCATCTGCACGAGAACAATCAGCATGCGATCAAGGTCGGCGAGGTCCGTCAGGTGATTTGCGGCACCCCCGATTACTTCGCCCGCTATGGCCGACCGCAACATCCGAACGAGTTGAGCCGCGCCAATATCGTCATGTCGTCCGCCAGTCATTTGCTCAGCGATTGGCAATTCGCCCATGCGGATGGCCCGTTGAGTTTTCGCTTCGAACCGCGTCTGGTGGTCACCGCGAATCAGGCGGCGATCAACATCGCCAGCTCCGGTTGGGGCATTACCCGGGTGCTGTCCTATCAAGTGGCCAGCCAGGTTGCGGCCGGTGAACTGGAATTGGTGTTGCAGGCCTTTGAGCCGCCGGCGTTACCGGTGCAACTGGTCTATCTGAAACATCCGCGCGTACCGGCGAAGGTGCGCACGTTCGTGGACTTTCTCAGCGAGCGGCTGCAACACCACCCAGCGCTGAAAGCCGTGAACAGGGTTCACGGCTAAGGCTTCAAGTTTCAATTCAGCGATGAATCACTTCGCGGCCGCAGCGGTTTCGATCAGGCTGGCAACGGCTTTCGGGTTGGACACCATCACCACGTGCGACGCGCCTTTGACCACGACGGTCTGCTTGGAGTGCGCGCGCTCGGCCATAAACGCCAGGGCTTGCGCCGGGATGTTCTTGTCCTGGTCACCGTAGACGAAGTACGACGGAACGGTTTTCCATGCAGGCTCGGTGGCGGCTTCGTTGAGCGCGGCGACGGTCACCGGGCGCTGGGTCGCGGCCATCAACTTCGCATCAGCAGGGGAAACATCGGCTGCGAACTGCTCATGGAATTTGTCCTGCTGGATGTACAAATCCTTGCCACCATCGGCCAGTTCAACCGGGGCCGACAGGGTCGGGCCAAGGGTGCTGCCAGGGAAGCGGCCGGACAATTCGGCTGCGGTTTCACCCTTTTCCGGGGCGAACGCGGCGACGTACACCAGCGCTTTGACATTGGCATTGCCGTAAGCGGCTTCGCTGATCACCGGGCCACCGTAAGAGTGGCCGACCAGCACCACCGGGGTTTTCACGCTGGCCAGCACATCCGCCACCGATTGCGCATCACCCTTGACCGAGCGCAGCGGGTTGGCCGCAGCGATCACCGGATAGCCATCCTTCTCGAGAATCTTGACCACGCCGTTCCAGCTGCTCGAATCGGCAAAGGCACCGTGCACCAGCACCACGGTAGGTTTGACCGGCGCGGCGAACGCTGCGGTGGCGCCAAACATGGCGGCGGTAAGGGCGAGGGTAGCGAAGACTTTGTTCATGGTGATGTCCTGTCGATTGATTAAGGTAGGAATGGAAGCGGCAGTGGTATTTAGCGCGCTAAATGTGTCAGTTGTGTGTGCGCACGGCCGAACTTCGCATGCGTATGTATCTGTGTCGGCGAAAGCTACACGCTGATACAAAGCGATCCATTCAATCAGATCGCGCGGCGGACTTTGCCCGGGGCCTCGCCGTAGATTTCCTTGAATTTCTTGCTGAAGGCAGCCTGCGACTGATAGCCGACCTGTACGGCAATGTCGTTCAGGCCCAGATGCGAATGGCTCAGCAGACTGAACGCCAGCTCCATGCGCAACTGGGTCAGCAGCACCCACGGCGATACGCCAGCGACCCGGGCGAAGGTGCGCATGAAAGTCGCGCGGGACATGTTCGCGGTGTCGGCCATGGCTTCGATGGTCCATTCGTGCGCCGGGTCGGCCAGTATCGCCTGACAGGTCCGGCCGAGGCGCTGGTCGCCGAGCAGCGCCAGGGTGCTCTTGTCCTGCTCCGCACGGGCCAGATGCGCACGCAGAATCAAGGTGAACAAGGCTTGGGACAGTGAATCGAGGAGAAAGCGCGCGCCCGGCTGTTCGCTGTCGGCTTCGCTGCGCAACAGCGCAATCAGGGCGGTCAGTGGCGCATCAATCGGCAAGCCATCGTTGGCAATCAACAGGTAATCGGGGAGGGCGGCGAACAGCATCGACGCGCGATTGTAATGAAAACCACCGCAGAGCATGTCCAGATCGGCGCTCGCGCCACCCAGCCGATAGATCGGCAACACCCCGCCGGGAACCAGCGTTGGCGACATCGGCGCTACATTTTTGCCGGCACTGTGCAGCACATGCGGCGTACCCCGTGGCAACAGCAGAATATCGCCAGCGCGCATCGCCAGGCGTTGCCCGCTGGCCAGTTCCACCCGGCATTCACCTTTAAGCACGATGTGATAGGGCGCCTTGCCCAAGGCTTCCTGTTGATGATCGCGCGCCCAGTCGCCTTGAAACTGGCAACGCAGATCGAGGCTGCCGCGCACGTTGGCCAGGCTGATGAGCTTATCGAGCGAGTTCATTGGCACCCATCACGAAGAAATCCGCAAAGTTGAGACGATTGAGCAAGACGTTGAGCATGACCGACAAAAGCGCGATTCGGTAGCAGCGCAGACTGACTCCACTTTCATTGATCTGGAGAAGTCGCATGTTCACCTCAATCAACGCCGGACTACAACAGCTCGGCAAACTCGATCGCCTCGGTATCCCGCTGATGCGCGTGGCCATCGCCATCGTATTCCTGTGGATCGGCGCGCTGAAATTCGTCCCGTACGAAGCCGACAGCATCACGCCCTTCGTCGCCAACAGCCCGGTGATGTCGTTCTTCTACGAACACCCGCAGGACTACAAGGCGCACCTGACCCATGAGGGCGAGCTGAACGCCGACAAGCGCACCTGGCAGACCGCGAACAACACCTACGGCTTTTCCACCGGGCTTGGCGTGGTGGAAATCCTCATCGGTCTGCTGGTCCTGTCCAACCCGCTTTCCCGCCGCACCGGCCTGCTCGGTGGCGCGCTGGCGTTCGCTACGCCGCTGGTGACCCTGAGTTTTCTGGTCACCACGCCTGAAGCCTGGGTCGCTGCGCTGGGCGATGGTCAGCATGGCTTTCCCTATCTGTCCGGTGCCGGACGCCTGGTGCTCAAAGACGTCCTGATGCTCGCCGGAGCGCTGCCGGTCATGGCCGATTCCGCGCGCCAATTGCTGACCGAACGTCAGGCCTGAATTCCTTCCCCTTTATAGAGAGATCGCACGATGAAAACGTTTATTGCTTTGACCCTGACCATCTTCGCCGGCAACGTGTTCGCCGCCACCGAACCTGCACAAACCGGCGTGCCACTGGATATCGCCAAAACCATCAGCATCACCGACACCAGCGCCGCCTGCGGAATTGTTCCGGTGGAGGTCGTCTATGAAGACAGTCACGGTCAGCGGCATGTCGCCACTTACAGCGTTTTAGGCGATGGCTGCGGTGGCGATTAGCTCAGGTTTGGCCCATAACTGCAGCGGACTCGAATTGCTCAGTCCGCTGCAGCGTTTCCGGAACAGCGATCAACAGCAGCAGGAATGCAGCCGCTGCGATGGTGGCGAGAGTCAGGAATGCCGCGCTGTAACCGGCGGCCTCGACGACGAATCCGGCCAGTCCATTGCTCAGCGCCGCGCCCAGGCCAAACGCTGTGGTCAGCGCGCCGAGGCTGACATTGAAATGCCCGGAGCCGAGGGTCAGATCCTTGACCATCACCGGGAACAGCGCGCCGAACAGCCCAGCGCCGACGCCGTCGAGCAACTGCACGGCGACCAGCCAGTACGAATCATCCGAGAAGGTGTAGAGCAAGCCACGCAGCGGCAGGATCAGAAAACCCGCCAGCAATAACGGTTTGCGCCCCCAGACATCGGCTTTCGCACCGGCCAGCAGCGCCATCGGCACCATCACCAGTTGGGCTGCGACGATGCACGCCGACGTCAGCGGCGTGGCCATGTGCAAGTTGGCTTGGGCGAGTTTCTGGCTCACCAGCGGCAGCATCGCCGCGTTGGCCAAGTGAAATAGCGCGCAGCACAGGGCAAACATCAGCAACGGGCGATTGCTCAGCAGTACCTTGAACCCGGACGGCTGATGGCTTTGATCGCCAGGCTGCAAGCCGCGCGCGACGTCATGATCAATCGCCTCGGCCGAGACGAACAGAACGGCAATCACGCTGGCCAGCGCCATGACCGCCATCAGATAAAACACCGCCACCGGACCGAACAGATACGCAAACAAACCGGCCAACAACGCCGCGCACGCGTTGCCGGCATGGTTGAACGTCTCGTTGCGACCGGTACGCCGGGTGAATGCTCGCGGGCCGGTGATGCCCAGGGTGATCGCGGAAATGGCCGGGGCGAAAATTGACGCTGCCGCCGCACTCAAGGCTTGAGTCAACGCCACCAGACTGAATGACGAAATGAACGGCAGCAGCAGACAACTCACCGTCACCAACAGCGCGGCGATGATGACCAGCGCACGTTTCGCCTGGCTGCTGTCAACCAGCGCACCAGCGGGCGTCTGCGTGACCAGCGCGGCGATACCGGCGAGAGTCATGACCACACCGATGCTGGCCGGGTCCCAGTGGTGCACGGCGAGCAAGTAGATGGCGAGGTACGGCCCGAGGCCGTCGCGGACATCGGCGAGAAAGAAATTCAGACTGTCCAGCGAGCGGTTGTTGCGGCGATCGAGATGGCTGATCACGGTGGGCAGTCTCTTGAAAGTGAGGTCTGCGTAAATGTATCAACCTCGGCAAACCTAATGACCGAAGCGGCGGGGGATTAGTTGCAGGACGGCGGAGCAGTTGCTGCTCCGCAGATATTCATGCATCAGGCGTTTGCAGTACTTCGATCCATAACGCGCCTTTGCCGGAGGCCGCTTCACCGACACGCTTCAGCGCGCCATCCTTGCTCACCGCGTACGTACCGACCTTGGCGCTTTTCTCGCCCGTCACCAGCAGCCAGCGGCCATCGGGGGAGAAGGCGATATTGCGTGGTTGTTGTTCCTGCACTGAGTAGTTATCGAGGAACTTCAGTCCTCCGGTTGCCGGATCCACGGTAAATGCCGAAACGCTGCTGCTGGTGCGCTCACTCATCAGCAGCAGTTTTCCATCCGGCGACATGCGCAGGTCAGCGGCCCAGATGCGCGGGGTCGGATCGTCTTTCAAGTCGTTGTTGCGCGCATCCCGAACTTCGCCGTGAGCCAGTTGCAAACGTTCGGGAATGCCATTGGCTTCAGCGATGCGGGTCAACGCGCCGCTGGCGTCGTCAATTGAAAACGCAGTCACGGTGCCGCTCATTTCGCCGACGACGTAAAGGAATTTGCCGTTCGGCGAGAACGCCAGGTGCCGGGGGCCGGTTTTATCCGGAACACTGACCGAGCCGCTGCCGATCGGGCTGAGCTCGCCAGTCTTGGCGTCCAGGCGATATTGCAGCACCTTGTCGGTGCCCAGGTTGCCGGCGTAGGCAAAGCGATTGCTCGGCTCGGTACGAATCGAATGGGCATGCAGGCCGGTCGGATAACGCAGGATGTTGGCGGAAGGTTGATCATCCTCGCCGATCTTCTGAACGCTGAGGGTATCGGCGCCGTAGGACGCAGCGAGCAGGTAGCGACCTTTTCGATCGGTCGACAGGTAAGCCATGCTCTCTGCCAGAGGCGCCTGGGTAAACTTTGTCAGGTGCCCGCTTTTGGAGTCGATCTGATAGCCCAAAACCTGGAAAGGCTTGACCCGCAACGCTGCAAACAGCACTTTGCCGTCCGGGGTGAGGGCCATGGGATTGACCTGGTCGCCGGCCTGGATCTGCTCAACGAGGGTGAGTGCGCCGTTGTTCTGATCAAAGCGATATTGCGAGATCAGACCGTCGCCGGGGCTTGAGATGTAGGCGTAGGTAGCGGCGTTAGCCGTCACGCTCAACGTGGAAGCGAGCGCAGCGATCAAGAGGGTTCCTTTCATCATTCCAGCCTTATTTTTGTTGTGATCAGTCATCCTATGAGTGATTGGCTGGGCCATCAATGGCTATTTCATGGGCCTGTAACGTCGCTACGCTTATTTCACATACCTGTTCTAGATGATTTTGATCAGCAGAAATGATCGGGAAGGGCCGTCGTCATTGAGGTTTGACACATTTTTACATACTCTCCCGTTAGCGTTGTTGTACGACATCCTACCTAATGTGCGCAGTGCAACAACTCTCACAAAAACAATAACGGAGATACCCCTATGACGAGCATGGCTCCACTCGATCATCAGGCCGCCGCAAAATCGCAAAACCTTTTCCTGCGTACGCTGAAACTGCTCGGCCCCGGCATTATCGCCGTGCTGTCGTGGCTCGGTGCGGGCGATCTCATCACGTCTTCAGTGGCCGGTGCGAATTACGGCTACGCGATGATGTGGGTGCTGGCGGTCTCTTTGCTGTTGAGATACCTGATCGTCAACATCATTGCCCGTTTCCAGCTGTGCAATAACCAGGGCATGACCATTCTGCAGGGCTACGCCCAGCTCAACCCGGTGTTTGCCTGGTTCATGCTGGTTTATGCCTTGTTGATGGGGCACTTGATGAACGCCTACATGATCAAGGGGGCAGGGGAGTCGCTGGCGATGCTGTTCAAGATCGATCAGCCATTGCTTTGCTCGGTGGCGGTGGTGCTGGCGGTGTGGATGCTGGTCGGGCGCAACATCTACACGATGATCGAAGGCGTGATGAAGCTGCTGCTGGCGATCATGACCCTGGCGTTCATCGCCCTGGCGGTGATGTCCGGCCCGGATGTCAGCGGCATCATCAAAGGCACCATCGGCTTCAGCATTCCGCCGGACGAAGGCGTGCATGGCGCCTTGCTGGTGGCGGTCTCGGTGATCGGCGCGGTCGCCGGCTCGATCGCCAACTTCGTGCACCCGTATGTCATGCGCCAGAAAGGCTGGACCGGGCCGCAGCACAAGCGCATTCAACGTAACGATCTGCTGTTTGCGGTGTTCGTCGGGATCATCATCAACCTGGCGATCTGGATTGTTGGCGCGGAAATCCTGCGGCCCAACGGTATCGAGGTGAAAACCTTGGGCGATCTGGGCAAGGCGCTGGAAATCTTCTTCGGCCCGATCGGCTGGTACGTGTTCTTCATCGGTGTGTTCGCGACGCTGTTCGCCAGTATTTCAGGCAAGACCACGGCGTTTCCGATGCTGATCACCGATGCCTTCCAGCATGTTCGTCCTGAGCGTCGCGAGAAGTACGGTAAAGAGTTCCATCACGACCCGATGCACAAGTGGTTCATGCTGTTCATCCTGGTCACGCCGCTGATCTGGTCGATGCCGGGCATGCCGGATTTCGTCACCCTGACCATTGGTGTCAGCGCATTGAACATCATTGGTTTGCCGGTGATTTCCCTGGGCTTGCTGATCATGTCCAACCAGAAATCGCTGCTGGACAAGAAGTACCGCAACAACCTGTTTGAAAACATCGCGCTGCTTTTCGCTACCGGGCTGGCGCTCTGGGTAGCGTTTCAGTTGGGCGTTGATCTGTTCGCTTGATGACGAAAAGTCGAGGGGGCACACGCCCCCTCGAATCGCCGCTTACAACGGCACATCCATTTCGATCCGGCGCCAGGCCGCTTCGGAAAAGCTGTACACCGAAAATGCGATCAGCCCCAACGCCATCAGCATCAACAGCACGCCGCCTGCCGGCAGATTCTGCAAAGCATCCAGCGCTTCCTTCATGCCGGGTGGATTGGTCGCTTGGTAAACCGAGCCGCTGACCGCCATCAACACTGCAATCTCGATAAACACCACGCCTCGGGCGATCAAGCCAAAGCGCGACACCGGGCGCACGTAGCGCATCACTTCGTCATCCGCTTCGAGGTATTTCTCGAACGTGGCCTTCCAGCCTTTGATGATGTGGGCGATACCGACACCCAGCGGGATCAGCGCGATCAGGTAGATCAACAGGTTCGAATGCTCGAATGACAACAGCTGCGCGAGCAGATCCTTGGTCTTGCCATCGCCGGAACCACCTGAACTCCTGAGGCCACTCACCAACAGGCCCAAGGCGAAGAAGGCCAGCGCCGCGTTGACCAGACCGCCGGCGAGCAGACCTGTGCGAATGACCAGGCCTTTGAACTCGCTGCCGTGGTGGTCGACATCGCGGATCGCTTGCAGCGCACGCCAGGCGGCGAAGGCCAGCAGGCCGGCGACCACAACACCGATCAGCACGTAGCCGAAGGGCTGGCTGAGCAATGCTTCAAGGCTCTTGTGGCTGTCTTTCGGTTTGGTGGAGTCGTGCGCTGCCAACAGCGCGAAGATGCCGATTATCAGATACAGAACGCCGCGCGCGGCGTATCCGCCTCGGGCAAGCAGGACAAGCGTGTGTTGAGTGGACATGGGTTTACTTCCAGGGAATCGATGTGAAGCAGACCCGTGGACGGGGCAGGGGTTCGATAAATGCGTTGCCGGTGGGCGACGCGCGCCTTATCAGCCTGCCATGCAGCGCTTGCCTCGCTTCGGCGTCATAACGGCGTGGTCAGCGAAAATGGAATGCGCAGCTCTTCGACCGGCCCTGAATCCCGGCCACACATTTCGTCGTGCACGCATTGCTGCACCAGCACGCAGGGAAACGCCGGCACGGTTTGCAGCAAGTCGCGCAGGTGGGTGATCGAACGCAGGTGCATTGGCTTGGCCGCGTCATCGAGCAAGGTGAACTGGCCTTGATCCACGCGAATTCTCGCCAGATAAAATCCACCTTCAAGTGACAGCAGCTCCAGTTCGCGAACTTCACTGTTGGCCGCACGTTCGGTGAGGGTTTGCAGATTCATGCTTCACTCCTTGCCTACCAGGGCAGGCGTTCTCCATCGTAGGCGAAGAAATGGCCGCTATCGGCCGGCGTCAGCGTGTCAATCAGACTCAGTAATTGCGCAGCGGCAATGTCTGCCGGGCGGGCGCTCGAGGCTCCGCGAAAAGGTTGCGACAACGGCGAGACCACCGTGCCTGGGTGCAGACTGAGCAAGCGGCTCTGCGGTCGCGTGCGCGAAAGCTCGATGGCGGCGGTCTTGATCAGCATGTTCAGCGCAGCCTTGGAGGCGCGATAGGCGTACCAGCCGCCCAAACGGTTGTCGCCGATGCTGCCGACTTTTGCCGACAGCATCGCCATCGCGCCTTGAGGCGCAAGCAATGGCAGAAAGTCGCGCAGCAGCAATGCCGGCCCCAGCGTGTTGACTTGAAACACGGCCTGCAGCGACTCGGCTTCGATCGCGCTGTAACTTTTTTCCGGCTTGATTTGGTCGCGATGGAGCAGGCCGGCCGCGTGAATGATCAGGTGATAGGGCGCTTCGGCTGCCAGTTCGGCGGCCGCGCTGGCGATCGTTTCGGGCTGCTCGAGGTCGAGCTTCGGCACAGTTTTGCGTCCCAGCGTACGGACGCTGGCGCAGCGTGGATCCTGGTTCAAATGTTGGCAGAACGCCGTGCTGAGGGCGCCACTGGCGCCGATCACCAGAGCGCGATAACCGTCGCCGAACGAGGCCAGGGTCAACCCACTGCTCATGGGTTCGCTCCAGCGTTCTGGCGCCGGAAGAACACCGTCACCTGACCGACTTCGAAACCCCACTTGGACATACGGGTGCGGTTGATCAACGTGTCTTCGTCGACCAGATACATCCAGTCGTCCATGCTCATCTCGTAGGTCGAGTCGTCGACCGGCAGATTCAGGCGATAACGCCAGTGGAAGGTGTTGCCTGCGATCTGGCCCTGCGCAACCCCGACCACATCGTGCGCGCGACCGCTCCACTGACCATTGCCCCCGGGAGTGAGGGTCCAGACCCGACGCTCACGGGTGCCGTCGCTGTAACGGAAGCGCTCGTCGAGGATCAGGTTTTCACCTTCACGACGGCTGGCAATATCGACCTCGAAACGCTTGACCACTTCGCCGTTGCGCTTCTGAAACATCCCCCAGGCTTTGACGGGCTGACTGAAAAACTGCTCCAGATTCAAAGCCGGTTGCTGATCCGCATAACGAGCGACATCGACACTGCCGCAACTTGCAATGCTGAGCGCCAGTCCTAACAGCAGCAGAAATCGGGTCATCTTCCTACTCCTTGAGCTTGTACAGTTAACAGGCTGTGTATAGGCCTAGCGCCGGCCGATCAGCTGGAGAAATTCCTGCCGCGTAGTCGAGCTGTCGCGAAAGGCACCGAGCATGACCGAGGAGGTCATGATCGAATTCTGCTTCTCGACGCCGCGCATCATCATGCACATGTGCCTGGCTTCAATAACCACCGCGACACCGGCAGCATCGGTGATCTGCTGGATCGCCTGAGCAATCTGCCGAGTAAGGTTTTCCTGGATCTGCAGACGCCGCGCGAACATGTCGACCACCCGTGCCACCTTGGACAGCCCCAGCACCCGGCCAGTGGGGATGTACGCCACATGCGCCTTGCCGATAAACGGCAGCATATGGTGCTCACACAGCGAATAGAGCTCGATGTCGCTGACGATCACCATCTCATCGCTCTGCGACTCGAACAGCGCACCGTTGGTGACGTCTTCCAGGCTCATCGCGTAACCGTTGCACAGGTATTGCATCGCCTTGGCGGCGCGCTGGGGCGTGTCCAGCAAACCCTCGCGTTCCGGGTTCTCACCGACGCCAACGAGGATTTCACGGTAATGGCTGGCTAGTAGTGGGCTCATTCGGGTTACTCGTGGCGGTGCGGGTTAGGGATACTGTCGGGCGAAAAGGTTGTACGCATACAGGTTGGCTGTATAGGTTTTATTGAAGATAGGCTGAAAAGGATCAACTGACAACGCATCGGTGGTTTTTTTGTGCGGGTTTGGGAGTTTAGACACGACAAACCTGGGGCCAGGTTTGGTGAGTGGCTTGCTTGGGCCAGATGTACGGGCATCTCGGCTGATAGCTGCCGGTGGCGGATGGCAGCTATCGACCAAAAGCGGATGCCCAACGCACTTTTTTCCAACCCACAGCGGTCATCATCATGTTCAAGTATTATTGTGCCGATGCTCGGACTGTTCAGAGGTAGGTTGATGCATGGCCAGAAGCGTTAGGCTTCAACAGAAACTTCATTCAAAGTATCTCGTTGAGGTAGCGGGAGAGGTGGTGTTTGATGACTGCCTTGTTGAAAAGCTATGGGCGCTCAACAGAGGTGACCGGTTTGAGTTGAATTCACGCTCCTTCGGTTTTGGACCTGTTCAAAAATACCGCTTGGAATACGTGATAACGAGAGGCCCCATTCCTGGGCATTGGCTCTACAAAGAATTTGACCCAAAGGAACTGACATTATTTTTTACGGCAAAAGACTTTGCCGGCATTTGCCATGGCTGGACCTTGTTTGACGAGTGACCATTCACGGTTCGCTGCGTGGGAGGCAGCTTCCGGCCAAAAACAGTCATTCAGGTATGCCGATAAAACCATAATCGGCCATACGTAGATGGATGTAGGTTTATTGCCTCAACGAGCTTGCGAGAGCGAGCCAACCAGCGAGCCTTTGACCTATCGAGTACTCGACACGCTAGCTTGTCTGGACGGGTTTCGAGGTTGTCAGAGTTCATGGGTTGCCATAATCGGATGCACGAGAATCGGCCACGAGAGTGATGAACTCACGTGCCCATTTGAAGCCGGCATGCCCATCCGACCGCTCATGCCAGAACAAGCCAATCGCAAAACCTTCCACCGGCAAGGGAGGGGCTACGCACAGCAGTTGCTCGCTGCGACCTTCTACAAGACGACTTGGAACCAGGGCCACACAATCCGACTGCGCAACCAACTCCGGTACTGGAAGGAATGACGACGCTGAATGAACGACGTTACGCCGCAGCCCGCGCGCTACCAAGGCGTGATCCACCGAGGTAGAGAAGCCTCCGCCGCGCAGTGACACCACGACATGTTCCAGCTGCGCGAACTCATCCACGGTCAGGTCCGCGCGCAGGCTTGGATGCCCACGACGCCCGATCAGCACGTAACTCTCATCATAGAGGTGTTGCGAGTGCAGTGCGGGCGGAACCCCGTTCATGTTTATCACGGCCAGATCCACCTCGCCGCGGGTCATCTGCAGCTCCAGCTGTGGTACATCCAGTATGCGCAGTGCGATGCGGACACCCGGCGCTTCGCGTCGCATGGCGACAACGAGATGTTTGATCAAAACCGCCTGCACGTAATCCGTGCAGGCGATTGATACCGTCAGGCTCGCCGTCGCGGGCTCGAAATTCAGGTGAGTAGTGACGGTCGCCCTTACCTGGTCAAGTGCCTGGCGAAGCGGCACGAGCAGCTCCAAGGCTTTGACGGTGGGCGTCATTCCACGCTGCGCGGGGATCAGAAGAGGGTCGTTGAAGACGTCGCGCAGACGGCTCAACTGAGCGCTGACTGCTGGCTGGCTCAAATGCAGACGGGCGGCAGCCCGGGTCACGTTCTGCTCAATGAGAAGGGCCTCCAACGTCACAAGCAGATTTAGATCAAGGCGTCTGGTATCCATCGATCTTATGTTAGCAGCAAAATTTTGCGATTTCACAGATGGCCCGAGCCCCGCGACACTCCTTCGAAATCACAGCGGAGCCGTCCTTCATGTCGAAAAAAGTACTGATCATCTATGCCCATCCCGAGCCTTCGTCGCTAACGCGGCAACTGGTGGATGTGTCTGTTGAATGCTTGACTGCGCAAGGACACGAGGTCCTGCAATCCGATCTATACGCCATGGGCTGGAAAGCGATATTTGACGAGAACGACTTTCCTCAGCGGGCCAACCCTCAGCGACTGTCGTTCGGAGCAGAGTCCGCCCACGCCTATCGTCATCGCCGCCAAAGTCCTGACGTGGCGGCGGAGCAAGACAAGGTTCTAGCGGCAGACGTTGTCATCTTCCAGTTTCCGCTTTGGTGGTACGGCATGCCGGCCATCATGAAGGGATGGATAGATCGCGTCTGGGCAGCCGGACTCGCCCACGGCTACAAGGACGCTGGCAACGCCTACCGCTATGGTGACGGCGCCTTCAAGGGCAAGCGGGCCATGTTGTCAGTCGCTGTCGGCGGCCCCGCAGAAGACTACTCGCTGCGCGGCATCAACGGACCACTCGAGCAATTGCTGTTTCCGATCACGCACGGCTCGCTCTACTTTCCTGGGTTCGATGTGCTGCCGACGTTCGCCATATACGGCACTGGCAACTTGACCGCCGCAGATGCCGTCGCAGCCAAAGAGGCTTGGCGCACCCGGCTCGAGAATTTGTTCACAGATGCGCCAATACCTTTCCGGCCCCAAAACGGTGGGGACTACACTCCCCGCAATGAGCTTAAACCGCATGTGGCCGTGGGCCAGAGCGGCATAATGGCGCACGTCGCGTATGGTGAAACAACCCAGCGCAAGCAGCTGAAAACGGAGGAGGTGTCATGAAAACCTTCGTGATTCTGACTCGCCGTGCTGATGGAGCGGCAGAAGACTTCAAGCGGCTGGCGAAACCGGAGGTAGTGCACGTTTGGCAAGGCTTCGCTGGCGGTATCGTGCGCGCAGTTCATGGGCTGGCCGATGGTCCCGGTGCCGCGTTTGAACTGGAATCCGCCACCTTCGAAGAGGCGCGTGATTACATCGAGGCGCTGCCTTACGTCAAAGGGAATCTGCTGCACGTGCAGTACTGCGCGCTCAAGCCCTTCTCTGATTACGAGAAACTCGTTTCCTCCTGATGAGCGATCAGCGCAGATCAACTTCCGTTTGCACGGCGCTGCATGCTGCAGCCAGATTTTACGCGCAGCATGCAGCGTCAGGCCGGCACTCGTTTCATGCGAAGAGGGCCGGCACTGGCGGCTTCTGCCGTTTCCGGCCTGTTGCGAAGGCTTGTAATTGACTCATAGCCACGCTTTGACTCCCGCAGCCTGACTGATTGCAGGTAAAAATTTTACGGAGAATTTACGCAGTCTTTATTGAGGGCATCCGATACTGCGCGGCGCTAATTTGGAACGCTATCGTGATGTCCCTCGCAGCAATTCGGCTTATCGGCTTTATCTTGGGTATTTTTTTGATCACCCTGGCGGTAAGCATGGCTATACCCATGATGACGCTGGTGATCTATGAGCATAGCGACGAACTGTCGGCCTTTCTCTGGTCGAGTCTGATTACCTTCATCTGTGGCCTGCTGTTGATCATGCGAGGGCGTCCGGAGACTGGCAATCTTCGGCCCAGGGACATGTACCTGTTGACTACCGCGAGCTGGGTTGTTGTGTGCGCCTTCGCAGCGTTACCCATGGTTTTCATCAGCGATATCAGCTACACCGATGCGTTCTTTGAAACGATGTCGGGCATCACAACCACTGGCTCGACGGTACTCGCCGGTCTGGATAGCGCCTCTCCCGGCTTGTTGATCTGGCGTTCCATGCTGCACTGGCTAGGCGGCATCGGTTTTATCGGCATGGCTGTCGCGATTCTTCCGCTCTTGCGAGTCGGCGGCATGCGTCTTTTCCAGACCGAGTCCTCGGACTGGTCGGAGAAAGTGACACCACGTTCTCATGTCGCAGCCAAGTACATTCTTTTGCTCTATCTGGGCCTGACGGGTGTCGGCACATTGGCGCTCTGGCTCGCAGGAATGACCCCATTCGAAGCGATCAACCACGCAATGTCGTTGATCTCTACCGGCGGGTTCTCGACGTCGGACTCCTCCCTCGGGCACTGGGAGCAGCCAGCAATTCACTGGGTGGCGGTAGTCATCATGATCCTGGGCAGCCTGCCATTCACCTTGTACGTCGCCACATGTCGAGGCAATCGGCGTGCGCTGATCAGGGATCACCAGGTGCGCGGGTTTATTGGATTTTTGCTCGTCACGTCACTGGCTGTAGGTACCTGGCTGTATTTTCACAGCGACTACGGATGGTGGGATGCGTTTCGTATCGTGGCGGTCAATGTGACCTCGGTCGTCACGACCACCGGAATTGCAGTTGGCGACTACACCTTGTGGGGCAGCTTCGCTGTGTTGCTGTTTTTCTATCTGACCTTCGTCGGTGGCTGTTCCGGCTCAACGGCAGGCGGGCTGAAAATTTTCCGTTTTCAGGTGGCTGCCGCGCTTCTGGTCAGTAGCTTGAAGCAGTTGATCCATCCCCGAGCCGTGATTCAGAAAAAATACAACGGCCATCCCATCGACGAGGAAATCGTCCGTTCGCTGCTGACCTTCTCGTTTTTTTTCACCATCACGATTGCCGCCATCGCTTTGGGCCTGGCGCTGATCGGGCTTGATTGGATTACCGCCCTGAGCGGCGCCGCTACGGCGGTGTGTAACGTCGGCCCCGGCCTGGGCACAATCATCGGCCCGGCAGGTAATTTCTCGTCACTGCCCGATGCGGCCAAATGGCTACTCACCGTTGGCATGCTGCTGGGCAGGTTAGAGATCCTGACGGTGTTGGTGCTCGTGACCCCGGTTTTCTGGAGATATTGAACCGGGTAGTCGCTGACAGAGACGCCGATCGTTGCCTGTTTCGGTGAATAGCACGGCAGTCATGGTTTTACCGCGTGATCATCGTCAGTACGGGGAGCGTCCATCGGTTTCTTCTCCGGTACTGTAAAACTCACTGTCGTACTGGTGATGATCTGGTGCGTCGGATCGGCCACTTCCAAGAGAACCTTGTGAGGACCGGGCGTTAGCCCGACCAGGATAATCGGGTCTTCACTGGTGTGCGCCCACGTACCTTTCCAGTCATCGACGGTCACGTGAAGGTGACCTAAGCGTGGTGATACCTCAGCAGCCACTTTGCCAAATACCGGCATGATCCTGGCGTGCTCTGTTCGAAACTGGATGATGACCACTCCACGGGCGAGCGGCTCGGCAAGCGGCGGGTAGGCAATGAGTCTCGGCGCACTCTCGGATGCCAAGGGCAGTATCGCCGGTGGAGAATCGCTGTCTGCTGCCCCTTGTCCGAGCACGGATGTGCAAAAGCAGACACCCAAAGCCAGGGCCAATAGACTTACGGGAGCGAGGGACATGATCTGTTTCTCCGCGTGATTTCATTCAAGCGTAGATCAAGCTGGGTATTGCCCGTAGTTAACGGTGCTCGCGGTAACGCGGGCACCGTTTTCTTTATGGGGAAAAATGCTTACCCGTCTGCTTACCAGTTGTAGCTCAGCTTGGCGGTAATCTCGCGGCCCGGGTTATAGAAGTTCGCAGTGCCGGAGCCGACCACGTGCTGCTCGTCCAGCAGGTTGCTGACATTCACCGCCAGGTCGGTGCCCTTGGCAATTTTGTAGTTGAACGCGGCGTCGAACAGGGTAGTGCCATCGCTTTTGCCGGAGTTGGCTGCATCGAAGTAATAAGCGCCGACGTAGCGCGCACCCAGGCCCACGCTGACATCAGTGGCGGGTACGTCGTAGTAACTCCAGAGCGAAGCTGAATGTTTGGGTGCCGTGGCAAACTCGTTACCTTTCAGGGAACTGCCGTCGTACAACGAACCGCGCAGTACCTCGGACTCCATGTAGGAATAACCACCGATCAGGCTCAGGTTTTGCGTCACCTGCGCCTTGGCCTCCAGGTCGAGGCCACGCGCCCGCGATTCGCCCACTGTCTGCTGCTCGATGATGCCGCTCGGCAGCACCACGGCGATGGTGACGTTTTCCTGGGTCAGGTCATACACGGCGGCGGAGAACAGTGCGTCCATCCCCATCGGCGCATACTTCACGCCCACTTCGTACTGCCTGCCTGTCTGCGGTGTCACGCCAACCTGCGGCGGCGAGACGGATTCGACCATGCTCACGTAGGTGGACACCTCATCGTTGACGATATAGGTCAACGCACCTCGGTAGGAGGTTTCGGAGAAGTTGTCTTTCTCGGTGGATTGCAAGCCTTTGCTGGTCAGGTCCATCGAGTCGTTGCGCACACCTCCGGTGACGATGAAACGCTCGTAGAACGACAGGTTCTGCTGAAGGAAGACGGCCTTGGTGGTCGCGTCTCGCTTGTTGACGGCATACGGCGCGATTGAGCGTGGAACGCCAGTAAACACAGGGTTGGCAATGTCGATCGGGGTCGTCAGGGCGTAGACCGAGCTTTCCTTGGTGGTCGAATCGAGATACTCCACGCCCACCAGGCTGCTGCTGTCGATGTTCTCGAAGCGGGCATCGTATTGCAGCATCAGATTGCCGTTGAACTGATCGGCTTCAGTGTCGGTTCCGAACAGGTATCGATCGACGGTGGTACCGACACGTGCGGCGCTGTCGCTGAGGTACACGTAGCCGAAATCATCGGTCAACTTGCTGTAACGCAGATTGCTGCGCAGCACGAAACCGTTGTCGAAATCATGGGTGACGTTACCGCTGAGGCTGGTGCGCTCGACATCGTGGAAGTTGTAGCTGGGCTCGCCATAAAACTTGCTGCGGTCGTATTCCCGATCCAGTGGATAGCCGCCGCTGTTGGGCGAACTCTCGGTTTTCAGGTAGTCCAGAATCATCGTGGCCGACGTGTAATCCGTCGGTGCCCAGGTGAGGCCACCCATAAACAACTGGTTGTCGTCCTGCGAGTGATCGTACTCGCGGTCGCTGTTCTGGCCTTTGGCAGTAAAGCGGCCGGCCAGGGTTTTCTCGTCGTTCAGCGCATCGCCGACATCGATGCCTGTCTCGACATGGTCAAACGAACCGTAGGTGACATAGCCTTGGCCAAACTGCTCGAAGCGCGGCTGTTTGGTCACGAAATTTACCGAACCGCCCGGGTCCGCAGGGCCAAACAGGGTGGAGTTGGCGCCACGCAGAATCTCGATGCGCTCATAGGCGAATGGGTCTTCGCGTACGCCGCGCATCGAGCTGAGGGTCAAGCCGTCACGGTAGGTGGTGGCCTGGAAGCCGCGGATCTGGAAATAGTCGTTGCGATCATCAGTACCATAAAAGTCACTGACCACGCCCGGCGTGTATTGCAGCGCTTCTTCCGTGGTGCTGACGCTGCGCTGCTGCATTTCCTTGTTCGTCACCACCGACACTGATGCCGGTGTATTGAGAATGCTGGTGGCCACCTTGCCGCCCACCCAGAGCTCCTTGGCAACCACCGAGTTGGCGTCGTCGTCGGCACTGACCCGAACCTTGGCATTGATGATGAGCGGGGCGAGGCGGTAGTCCTCAACAGCCGTTGCGTCGAGCTCCAGCGGGCCGGCGGTTTTTGCTTGAGGGGTCAGCAGGTAAGCATTTGGGCCTTGCTGTTCGATCTGCAATTCGCTGCCCTGGAGCAGGGATGACAGCGCTGCCGATGTATCGAGCGAGCCATTCACCCCAGCCGTGGTGCGGTTCGCCACACTCGAGGCGTCGAAGGAAAGACTGATGCCAGCCTCGCGCGCAAAGCGGTCAAGCGCTGGCGCCAGTGGCCCGGGGGCGATATTCCACTGTTTGACTTGAGTGCTGTGATCAGCGCCCGAGGTTTGCGCCAGCGATGGCAATGCGTAGCTGCTCACGATCAAACCCAAAATCGCACCGTGCATGGCACGACTTAATGGATGGCGCTGTGAAACCGGGGACGAACTCATTTTCTCGCTCCAAGAATGGACATCGGCAGACTGGCCTGTATTCCGGCCTTCCTTAGAGGTCGAACGAGAATGAGAAACCACCTCATTATTTTTCAGGTAGCGAAAAAATATTCGGGTGGAGTCAGGTGGCAGCGGTTACGGTGACCCAGTAACGGGTTCGGTAATCAATGTGCAGGCGCAGTGACTGCGCGATCAATGCCAGGACCCGATCGTTGTCGGCGAGCTGGAAGGTGCCGGAAACGCGTCGATCAGCGACCTCTTCGGCGCAGCGCAGGACTCCTGGGCGATAACGCGACAACTCTGCGATGAAGTCACCAAGGCGCATATGGTTCGCACTGATCACACCGTCACCCCAACCCCATAGATCAAGGCCGTTGTCCCTGAACGTTCGGGCGTCACGTGAGGTGAACAGCAGTTGATTTCCTGCCAGGACGTTGCGGCTCGCAGACGCTTGACCGGAACCGGGGAAAACCGTGACTGATCCTTCCTGAGCGGCGACCAGAGTGCCGTCGTCACGCTCGCGGACCAGAAAGCGCGAGCTATGGGCTCGCATGATCCCGTCGCGTGATTGCACCCACAACGGTCGCGCTTGCGGCGAGTGTTGATCCGCACCGACATTCACGATGATTTCACCACGGCGCAGGATGATCAGGCGCCGCTGGGTGTCGAAATCGCTGTCGACGGCGCTATCGCTATTGAGCTGGATAAGGCTGCCATCATCGAGTTGGAAACGTCGTTGCTCGCCGGTGCTGCTGCGCTGCTGTGCAAGCATGGAGTTCAGGGGGGTGTAGTCGCGGCCGAGCCAGGCTGCCGTGCCGACCGTCGCCAATACGCCCAGTAGCTTCAGGCTTTCCCGCCGGCGCATTCCCTGCTGGGCACCCTTAAGGGTTTGTCGAGCCAGTTGAGCTGGCACGCCTTCGAATTCATCGCCAAGCGCTTCCACACGCTGCCACGCCAACGCATGCTCCGGGCGCTGCTGCAGCCAGTGCTCAAACGTGCGCTGTGTCTGTTCATCGGCTTGATTGAAGCGAAGGCGCACCAGCCATTGGATCGCCTGCTCGACAATGGCCGGATCCAGCGCCTCGGGCTCAGGCCTCGACATAACGCAAGCGATAGCAGTGTTGCAGGGCCGTGGCCAGGTCGCGCTCCACCGTCGCGCGGGAAACACCGAGCTTTTCGGCGATTTGTGCGCAGGTCAGACCGTCGAGTCGGGCAAATAAAAACGCCTGGCGTACTCTTGGTTTAAGCGAGTCGAGCAGACGGTCTATGCGCTCGAGCGCATCGAGAATCATCAGCCGGCTTTCTTCCGATGGAACCTCGTGTTGCGGCAGCAAGGTGATGCTTTCCAGGTAGGCACGTTCGAGTTCGCGACGACGATACTGATCAATCATCAGACCGCGGGCAATGCTGCTCAAATAAGCACGTGGCTCGCGCAGGGCGCCGGACTGATGGCGGTGTTTGAGCACACGGACGAAAGTGTCCTGCGCCAGATCTGCGGCGTTGTCGCGACAGCCAATGCGTCGGACCAGCCAGCCCTGTAACCACGAGAAGTGGGTGCGATAGAGCAGCCCTGGATCTGCAGTACCTAGTGTTTCGTCGCTACGCATCGGCATCCCGGGACATACATGATTGATAATGAATCGCATTCTACTCAGGCGATTGATCTTAGGCAAACATGCGCAGCTCAGCGCCTGCATGCAGGCGAATGGCATGGCTGTGCAGGAACTACGAGTGGAAGATGCGTCCGGCAATTGGATCGATTGAACGCTCGCCGTCCCGAGTGGCTTGCCTTCTAAAGGGAGTGGACGTTGACCGGGCTCACATCTGCAAACCAATCGACCAGGATGTCCGTCAGCACCCGTATCTTTCGCGCAGGGTGCTGGCTTTGGGGGCGAACAATGTAAATACCCGCCGGAACAGGGGGATATCTGTGCATGACGGACACCAATGCGCCAGATTTGATGTGCTCGTCGATGACGCTGTCAGAAAGGTACCCAAGGCCCAGACCTGCAACGGCTGCCGCGGCGAGCGCGACAGGATTGTCAGCCTTGAAGCGCCCTTGGGGATTAACCATGATGGACTTTTGGCCATCCATAAACCGCCAGGTTTCCGCACCTTGCATAAGAGATTCATGCGCAAGAATCTCGTGGGGAGCCTCTGGCGCTCCATGTGTACTCACATAGCCTGGGCTTGCCACGAGTTTGCCGTGAATGCTGCCCACACGCTTTGCGATGAAATTGGAGCTCTGTAAATGGCCGACCCGAATAGCACAATCGAAGCCCTCGCCAATCAGATCGACGATACGATCGCTGTAACTTGCATGAATGTGCAGGAGAGGGTGGCGTCGCCCCATTTCAGCAAGCACGGGGGCAATATGTGTCGGGCCGTACGAGATCGGTGCTGCGATCCGGAAGCGGCCTCGAAGGTCTCCATCTGGAACAATGGCGTCCCTGGCCGCGTCAAACTCAGCGACGATCCGCGCCGCATACTCTCGCAAGGCGGCTCCCGCTTCGGTGACAGCAGCACCACGGGTTGTCCTGGCCAATAGCTGCACACCCAGTTGGGTTTCCAGCTTCAGAAGCCTGCGGCTTATTATCGATTTCGCAACACCCAGTCGCCGGGCCGCCGACGAAACACCACCCGCGTCGGCTACCTCGACGAAGGTTCGAAGATCATCAATATCCAATGCTTCCTGCCTCTGCAAATGGCCATTAGTGCGTTTCAACCCCTGACCAACAGTCCATGGCAGGCGTCCACTGCGGACAGCTGCCTGAGCGTTAGTCAAGCGATCGCACCGCCGTCCACGGTCAGGATGGCGCCAGTGATCAGGCTCGCGGCAGGACTGGCCAGATAGACCACCGCACTCGCAACCTCGCGAGGCTCGCCAAAACGTCCCAAGGACGACAGGCTCCGCTGAAAGTCGCCGGCGGGGCCGTCGGCTGGATTTGCGTCGGTGTCGACCGATCCCGGCTGAACAAGATTAACGGTTATGCCGGTGGGGCCGAGTTCACGCGACAAACCCCGGGTGAATGCGAGCAACGCCGACTTGGACATTGCATAGGCTGTTACACCCGCAAAGGGCACCCGCTCTGCCAGTCCCGAGCCAATTGAGATGATTCTTCCGCCAGCGGGCAGATGTGGGATGACCGCCTTTGCGAACAGGACGGGGCCTCGCACGTTGATATCCATCAGTGCTTGATAGTCGTCTACATCAATGTCGGCGATCATTCCGTTCAAGCCGATAGCCGCGCTATTGACGAGAATATCGAGGCCGCCCAGCGTCGAGATGGCCTGCGCGACTGCGCATTCAATGGCTTGCGGGTTGGCACTGTCGGCTTGAATTGCGATAGCACGACGCCCTTTATCAGCGATGAATTTGGCCACTGCCTCAGCTTTTTCCGTCGACTGCTGGTAGGTGAACGCAACATCGGCGCCATTCTCTGCCAGTGCCACTGCGATAGCGGCGCCGATCCCGCGAGCTCCTCCCGTCACCAACGCACGTTTTCCTTCCAAATCGATCATTACTCACCTGTCTGGCATGCAGTTATTTGGCCGCGCGCATTCACCAGGGATGGTGCAAGCGTGCCGATACGGGGGCGGATATTAGGGATCCAGTTCCTTGGTTTGTAGTCTCGTGGGTTGTATTACTGTGTCGCACAAATCGGAACATCCAACCGGGTGTTGGCGTTATTCGCGAGTGAGGAATGAAACTTTGGAGAAATATTCGGGTGCGCTGATCAGGACTCGACGTATTAGCCGCGATAGCTCTGATGGATCAATAAGTAAGCTTGGTATCCATACTTTGCTTTCAGGACTCACTCTAAGGGAGCTTGCAATCGGGTCTTTCAGCTCTGTGGCGACTCAGGAATATGTGCCGCTTGGTCGCAGTATTCAAGCAGCAATTCGGTGAGCACTCTTATCTTTCGCGCAGGGTGCTGGCCTGGCGGTCGAACTACATAAGCGCCTGCTGGAGGCGGCGGATAATCCGTCATGATCGCTACAAGTGCGCCGCTCGCCAAATGCTCATGCGTGACCCAGTCAGGTAACCAGGCAATGCCGATGCCGGCCAAAGCTGCGGCCAGCAATGCGGTGCCATTGTCGGCTTTGAACGTTCCCTGCGGGCGCACCGTAACCATCGTGTCACCATCCATGAATGACCACGATTCATTGCCTTGCATCAGTGCTTGGTGGCTGACGACTTCGTCGGGTGTTTCGGGCGCTCCATGCGCCTTGATATAGACGGGGCTTGCCACCAATTGGCCAAAGATCGGTCCGATACACCGGGCGATCATGTTGGAATCGGGCAGGTAGCCCACCCGTATCGCGCAGTCATACCCCTCGGCGATGAGGTCAACGAAACGATCGGTGTAGTTCGTTTGCACATGAAGCTGTGGGTGACGCCTGGCCATTTCCGCGAGGATCGGCGCGAAATGTATTGGCCCCAAAGTCAGGGGCGCGGCGATCCGCAGGCGGCCACAAAGCTCGCCGGAAGGCAAGATCGCATCGCGTGCCGACTCGGCCTCAGCGCATATTCTGGCGGCGTAGTCGCGGAATGTCGCCCCAGCTTCGGTAAGGGCCGCACCGCGGGTGGTACGCGCCATCAGTTGCACGCCCAGCTCTGCTTCCAGGCGGGCAAGCCGGCGACTGACGATAGATTTCGACGTGCCCAGGCGCGTTGCCGCACGGGAAATGCCGCCGGCATCGGCCACTTCTACAAAGGTTTCAAGCTCTTCTATATCCATTTCCACGTTCCTTTTTTTGCCACGCAGCTACGCACGGAATGCGACTACCAGAACGTACATCTGAACTGCACATTACGGAGTTCGCGCCTTGGCGCCAATAGCGGTTCCCGGGGACGTCCTGATCTGTGCGTACATGGGGCCGCTTTTCGAGCGGCCGGCAGTGCGTGCGAGTGTCGACAAGCTGCTACAGGATGTATTGCGGGAGCGTATACGGGTTGTCATTGAACGGGCCTTTACCCTATCGCAGGCTGCTGCGCATGACTTCGCGGAGCGAAGCAAACCGCTGGGGCGCGTCGTCATGAAGCCGTGAAGCCATCGCCAGAGAATGGCAGCAAAAACCGTGGCGTTCCTCATTGCGCGACACAGTTAGTCATTCGCTGCTACTACCCGAAGGTTTGAGGGCGCTGCACAGTGCATGAGGCATCGCCGCTCATAAGGCGCGCTGCACGGAAACTGATCCCGCAAATAAACGTGCCAACCCACGGCAACAAGAGGATGGATTAATGGCTTTTCGTAACGGTCTTGCTTCGCTTCTTCGTCCAGAAGACTCCGTACTTGTGTTGATCGACCACCAGCCTTTTCAACTCACCAATCTCAATAGCCACGATCCGCACGCAGCGGTCAACTGTGCGACAGCATTGGCGAAGGCTGCGAAGGCGTTTAACGTCCCGACCATTCTGACCAGTGTGATTGCCGAGCGTGGCGGTTGGATCTTTCCGCAAATCACCGACGTTTTCCCCGGTCAGGAGGTGATTGACCGAACGCTCATCAATACTTGGGAAGACAAGAAAGTAGTGGACGCGGTCAAGGCAACAGGCCGCAAGCAATTGGTCTTCGCTGGCCTGTGGACTGAGGTCTGCGTCGCCATGCCAGCGATTCAAGCACTAGGCGAGGGCTGGGACGTTACCGTGGTCACCGACGCGTGCGGTGGCGTTTCGGTCGAAGCCCATCAAGTCGCCATCCAACGCATGGTCGGCGCCGGGGCAAATGTCATGACCTGGTTGGCAGTCATGGCTGAATGGCAACGCGACTGGGCGCGCCTCGATACGGCAGGCGCTGTAACCGATGTGCTTCTCCAGCATGCTGCAGGTAGCGGCATTGCTTATCTGTGGGAGCAGCAATTGCTCGACACGCCGGTACCCGCTGAAGGTTGATCAGCACGGGAGTGAGGGGCCAGTGAAGTACCGCTTTGCCGGGGAGGCGCCCCATTCCCGCGTTCATCGACGGCCGATACTGAAGGCGTGCATTCGCAATCTGCCGGGATATTGCGAATGACCAATGCCTAGTCCAACACAGCACATGGCCGGCTCGGGCCAGATCACCAACATTAAGCCTGGCTGTGACTTTGGCGCTTGGTAACTGCCTTCATCTGCCCGCGAAGCCCGTGCACCGTCATGTCTTTGCATCGGGAGCCCCGCTGGCTCTGCGTAGCAATGCACTAAAATCCCTTCATATCGCGATCGATTGTTTGGGTGCTTTCACTCGGCGCCACAGCTTGATCAAGACCGCTCAAAACAATAATCGAGGTCTCTCTCAATGGCTGTCAGTTACAACTCTGAGCTCCACTATTCCGGCTTTCACGACCTGAGCGACCAGGTTCGTTTTCAAAGCACGGAAGGCAAGATCTGGTTTGGCGAGCAGCGCATGTTGTTGATGCAGGTATCGGCGATGGCTAATTTTCGCCGTGAACTCATCAATAGCCTCGGCGTCGACCGCGCCAAGGGGTTCTTCTTGCGCCTTGGCTACCAGTCTGGACTCAAGGATGCGGAAATGGCCCGCAAGCTCAGACCAGACAGTCCGCAGTTGCAGATGTTTCTGGTCGGCCCGCAACTGCATTCCCTCAAAGGTATGGTCAATGCGAAACCCATTCAGTTAGAGCTGGATCAGGAGAGCGGCCATTTTTATTGCGAGCTCGAATGGATTGACTCCTTTGAGGTCGAGACTTGCCTGACTGAAGTCGGCCTGATGGAGGAACCAGTTTGTTGGTCTTTGTTGGGCTACGCCTGTGCTTACAGTTCTTCATTCATGAAACGCGAAATCATCATCCAAGAAACGACCTGTCGCGGATGCGGGGATGAGCGCTGCATCATTATTGGTAAACCTGCCGAGGAATGGGAGAACGCCGGAGAATTCAGACAGTACTTTCAAGCCGATCCAATCATCGAGGAGCTGTATGAACTGCAATCACAGATCAGCTCTCTGCGTAGAAGCCTGGAGAAGCAGGAAGCTCAATTCTATGGAGTAGGGCGCTCGCCTGCCTATTTGAAGGTATGCCGGATGATCGACAAGGCTGCCAAAGGAAAAATTTCCGTCCTGCTGCTCGGAGAAACTGGCGTCGGCAAGGAGGTCATCGCACGGAGCGTGCATCTGCGCAGTGATCGCGCCGAGCAAGCGTTTGTCGCAGTGAACTGCGCTGCCATTCCTCAGGACCTGATTGAAGCCGAATTGTTTGGTGTTGAGAAAGGCGCTTTTACCGGCGCCAATCAAACCCGCCCAGGACGCTTTGAACGGGCCAACGGAGGGACGATTTTTCTAGACGAGGTGGTGGAGCTGACGCCCAGAGCGCAGGCGACATTACTTCGGGTACTTCAAGAGGGTGAACTGGAACGGGTAGGCGATTCCCGAACCCGCAAGATCAATGTGCGAGTCATCGCTGCTACCAATGAAAGCCTCGCCGACGCCGTCGAAGCGGGCCGGTTTCGCGCCGATCTTTATTACCGCTTGAATGTGTTTCCGGTGCAGATTCCCCCACTGCGCGAGCGACTTGAAGATCTGCCACTGCTGGCCGAGCACTTTATAAGCAAGTTTCACTTGCAATATCACAAGCGAACGCTGGGTTTATCAGACAAAGCTCTTGAATTGTGTCGCCGCTACGCCTGGCCGGGGAATATTCGCGAATTGGAAAATACGATTGAGCGTGGCGTCATCCTGACCGACAGCAACGAGACCATAGGCCAGGATGCACTCTTTGCAGTCTTCCCAAAAACAGACGATTCGCACGGTGATCGTCTCAACTCTGATGGCGCGTTGGTTCAGGCTGGCGGTGAAGAACCTTGTCCCGATTGGGTTACGCAGATCTTTGATAAAAACATCAGCCTGGATGCTGTGGAAGAACGGCTGATGCGCCGCGCCATGGAGCTTTCACACCAAAACGTCTCGCAAGCCGCTCGCATGCTCGGCTTGACCCGGCCGGCACTGGCCTATCGCCTGAAGAAAAGCGGCTTGTTGCATGACGAGAGTCTTGAGTGACTTTGCGTGGCCGCCTGGCGGTTCACCGTGGACCACGCTCGAGCTGGATTGATCAAATCAACAAAACCTCGCCGAGACTTCATCAAATGATCAAACAAGCCCTTCGATAAACTCCGAGCCCGATACTCGCGACATCACATTAAGTTATATGTCATTGATAAATATCGATTTATATAAGTTTTATAAAATTGGCATAGCCCTTGCTCCAGTACCAATTGTCGCTTTTCGACACGTAGCAATTTGCAACATGGGTTGGATGACCGCGAATCGCAAAATCGTACTCATAAATGGAGAGTTCATGAATACTCGAAGCATCAAATTGATCACTGCAGCAATGGCGCTCGCCTCATGGTTAGTAACAATCACTCCAGCGTCGGCGCAGTCAGCTACTGAAGCGCAATCTGCTGCTTCACTAGCGGTTGTCGTGGAATTCCTGGCCAATACCGCACCCGATAAAGTCGAAGCCGCGGCAATGAGGTTGGCAGCTCCAGACGCCACCTATGTTTCTCTAAACTTTGACAATCCAGAACTCAGAAAAATCATGCCGTGGACCGGCACAAACAAAGGTCCCAAAGCCTTTAGCTCTTTGTTTTTGCAGGTCTCAAACTACTGGAAAATCGAAGACTTTACGATTACTACCAAAATCGCTTCCGGCGAAGATGTCGCGATTTTCGGTAAGTTCACCTACCGCTCCGTGGCGGTCGGACATCTGTTCACATCACCGTTTTCCATCCATGCGAAAGTTCAGGATGGAAAGATGACCTATTTCCAGTTCATGGAAGATACCTACGCGTCTGCCAGTTCGTTCCGGCAGTCCGGTTCATGGATCGTGAAGACATCCAAAGATGCACTTCCCTTCAAGGTGGGAGCGAATTAGCCGCAGATGATGTGCACTTGCAAAAGCAGCTTGGCAAGCGTTTTTCGGGCATTTAACTGAACCCCGCGAACGCGGCTGAACAATGCTGCATTCGTAAATTCACGGGGCTTTTCGGCACCCCTGAACTCGTCCGGAAAGTGGCTTTTAACCCTACCAGGACGGGTAGCGTTCTGCTTGCGCAGCCACGCATAACGCCGCTTTCGTATTGCTCTACTTACCAAAGGAAATGCGCCATGTCCAACAAGTACTTAGAAATACTGACCCCGCAAAACAGCCAAGTGATTTTCATCGACCACCAGCCCCAAATGGCCTTTGGTGTGCAGTCGATAGATCGGCAGGTGCTGAAAAATAATGTCGTGGGGTTGGCCAAGGCTGCCAAAGCGTTCGGCATACCTACCACCATCACGACTGTGGAAACCGAGGGTTTCTCTGGCAATACATACCCTGAGTTGCTAGCGGTATATCCGCAGAACAAAATCCTCGAACGTACTTCAATGAACTCTTGGGATGACCAAAACGTTCGTGATGCCTTGGCAGAGTCCGCCATTGCCGGCCGTAAGAAGATCGTCGTATCCGGCCTGTGGACCGAGGTCTGCAACACGACCTTCGCACTGTCCTGCCTACGCGATACAGACTATGAAATCTATATGGTTGCCGACGCCTCGGGTGGCACCTCGGTCGACGCGCACAACTACGCCATGGACCGCATGATTCAGGCCGGTATCGTACCGGTTACCTGGCAACAGGTGCTGCTCGAATGGCAGCGGGATTGGGCGCGCAAGGAGACCTATGAAGCCGTGATGGGGATCGTGCAGGAACATTCCGGCGCCTACGGGATGGGTGTGGATTATGCCTACACCATGGTGCATAAGGCGCCTGAGCGGGTGCAACATGGCGAGCACATCGGTCCAAACCCTGCTAAATGAATCCGTTATGCAAGAGCTGTCGCGCAGGGCTGACGCGATAGCTCCACCCATCGGCGTTATTGTCCAAAACACGAGGTGGAGCATGAGGATGTATGCAGTTTAAAAGTCCAGTCAGACGTGAGTAACCGGTTCGCAAGGTTCGCTATTCCCTGAAGGCCCTGGAAACGGGCTTTATATCTGTGAGGCCTCTACCTATGACATCGCGCCGAAAACTTCTCCAGGCCGCCTCCACCTTAGCGTTAGGGGGTGTCTTTGGACGCAGCGCTTTTTCCGAAACGCTAAGTAGGGAAGGGCCCAATATGACCGATTCAATTCCGGACATCATTTTCCACAATGGCGAGATCACTACACTGGATCGCGCCAACCCAGTCGCCCACGCCGTTGCAATCAAAGACGGCAAGTTTCTGGCTGTAGGGTCAGACCAGGAAGTCATGGCGCTGGCTGGCTCAGCCACAAAAGTTGTCGACCTCAAGCGCCGTTGTGTGCTCCCTGGCTTAGTCGATAACCATACCCACATGGTCCGCGGCGGCCTTAACTACAATCTGGAATTGCGCTGGGACGGTGTGCGTTCACTGGCTGACGCCATGGACATGCTCAAGCGCCAAGTGGCTAACACACCAGCACCGCAGTGGGTTCGCGTGGTAGGTGGCTTCACTGAACACCAGTTCGCTGAAAAGCGTTTGCCAACCATAGCCGAGATCAATGCGATCGCGCCCGATACACCTGTATTTCTTCTGCATCTCTATGACCGGGCCTTGCTCAATGGTGCGGCCTTGCGCGCGGTCGGCTACACCCGAGATACCCCCGAGCCACCAGGCGGGAAAATTTACCGCGATGCCAATGGTGCGCCTACGGGCCTGCTGTTGGCCACGCCCAACGCGACGATCCTTTACGCCACGTTGGCCAAGGGACCGAAGTTGCCCTTCGACTATCAGGTCAACTCCACTCGCCATTTCATGCGCGAGCTCAATCGCTTGGGTGTGACAGGGGTTATTGATGCGGGCGGCGGTTTCCAAAACTATCCCGACGATTACGCAGTGATCCAGAAGTTGGACAACGATGGGCAAATGACGGTCAGGTTGGCTTACAACCTGTTCACTCAGAAACCCAAGGAAGAGAAGGAGGATTTCCTCAAGTGGACCTCCAGCGTTAAGTACAAGCAAGGAAACGACTACTTCCGTCACAACGGCGCGGGCGAAATGTTGGTGTTTTCCGCTGCCGACTTCGAAGATTTTCGCCAGCCGCGACCGGACCTGCAGCCCGAGATGGAGGGAGAACTGGAGGAAGTTGTGCGCATCCTCGCAGAGAACCGATGGCCGTGGCGGTTGCATGCCACCTACGACGAAACCATTACCCGAGCGCTGGATGTATTTGAGAAGGTCAACGAGGACATCCCCCTCGCTGGCATCAATTGGTTCTTTGATCATGCCGAAACCATCTCGGACAAATCAATCGACCGTATCGCCGCGCTCGGCGGTGGCATCGCTGTACAACATCGTATGGCTTATCAGGGGGAGTACTTCGTCGAGCGCTACGGCGCCCGTGCGGCGCAAGCGACCCCGCCCGTAGCGCGCATACTGGAAAAAGGGGTGAAAGTGTCTGCAGGCACCGATGCCACCCGGGTTGCCTCCTACAACCCCTGGGTTTCGCTATCCTGGATGGTAACCGGTAAAACGGTGGGCGGTCTGAATCTGTACCCTCAACGAAACCTGCTTGATCGCGAAGCGGCGTTGCGGATGTGGACAGAGAATGTCGCCTGGTTTTCTAACGAAGAGGGCAAACGTGGTCGCATCCAGACCGGTCACTTTGCTGACCTGATTGTGCCAAGTAAGGACTACTTCTCTGTGCCTGAAGAGGAGATTTCATTTCTTACCGCCGATATGACCGTGGTTGGCGGGCGCGTGGTTTACGGGGCCGGCCAATTCGCCAGGTTTGACGACAACCCGCTACCGCCCGCCATGCCTGACTGGTCGCCGACGCGTACCTTTAAAGGTTATGGCGCCTGGGGAGACCCAGACGGAGCAGGCAGAAACTCGCTGGCTCCGCTGCGCGCCCAAGTCGCGGCCTCGTGCGGCTGCGCAAGCTTTTGCGGCCTGCACGGTCACGATCATGCCGGTGCATGGGGATCCAATGCTCCAGTATCGGACCCTCGAAGTTTTTTTGGTGCCTTGGGCTGCTCCTGTTGGGCCGTGTAAAAATGGGCCGGTGATCGATCAGCTATCCTATGAGGGTCATCGGCCATTACTCCTGCACTGCCAGCGCCTCAATCAATTCTTGGGTGGTCACGATTGAATGAGCGAAGGTCGGCCCGTTCAACTCGTGGGGTGCTACGTGTTTGACGCTTTTGGCTGGGAGAATGGCGGCGAGGACGTTGCGGACCATTGCGCACGCTTTTGGCCGAGTGCGCTCTAAAGAGATTACAAGCAACTATGCAGCCACAATCTCGATCACCGTCTTGCCCTTGCCGCGGCCTTCGGCGACTTGGCGAAACGCCTCGTTGACCTCTTGCAGTGCAAAGTGCTGTTGATCCACGCGGATCGTCAGTTGACCCGCGTTGGCCAGCGCAGCGGCCTCGCGCAGGATAGCGCCGTGGTGTTCGCGTCCTTTGCCGGTGAGCAGTGGCGCCAGGGTGAAGACGCCCGAGTAGGTGGCACTTTTGAAAGATAACGGTGCCAGGCTGTGCTGGCCCCAGCCCAGGCAGCTCAGCACGTGCCCGGTATAGGCTTTCACGGCTTTGAATGATGCATCCAGCGTGCTGCCGCCGACGGTGTCGTAGACAATGTCGAACCCTTCGCCGGCGGTGTAGTGCTCGACATAATCCTCAACGCTCTGTGCCTGATAGTCGATCGCCGTGGCCCCCAGCGAGCGTATGAAGTCGAGACTGCCCGCCGAACCGGTGGCATAGACATCGGCACCGCGTGCCTTGGCCAGTTGCACAGCCACTTGGCCGACCCCACCCGCGCCCCCATGAATCAGGACACGCTGACCAGAGCGGACATTGGCGTGATCGACCAGACCTTCCCACGCGGTGATGAATACCAAAGGCAATGCAGCCGCCTCACGCATGCTGAGGGTGTGTGGCTTGACCGCGATCAGGCGGGAATCCACGGCAATGTACTCGGCCATGGTGCCTTGGGCACCGCCGATCCCGCCGGGCATGCCGAAGACTTCCTGGCCCGGGGTGAACCCCTCGACCGCTTCGCCCACTTCGACCACCGTACCGGCAAGATCAAGGCCGAGCACCGCCGGCAGCGTTTGGCGGGCGTGAGCCCCTGCGCCGGCGGCAATTTTGGTATCGAGCGGATTGACCCCTGCGGCGTGAACCTTGACCAGTACTTGCCCCTTACCGGGAACAGGGCGGTCGATGTGACGGATGGCCAGAGGGGATTGAGCGGACTCGGCGATGGCGGCAAGCATGGAATGTTTCATGACGGGAACCTGTGTTGGGATGGACGCTTACAGATTGCCGCGCTTTAATCATTCCGATAAGAAACCCAATTTGCATATGACTTATTCCCCAAAGAGAACCAATCGCCGATGGATCTGTTCGACAGCATGCATGTCTTTGTTCGCGTCGTGGAGCGCGGGTCTTTCTCGGCGGTCGCCCGTGAACTGAACATGGGGCAGCCGGCGGTGAGTAAACAAGTGCGCGCGCTGGAGCAGTACCTGGGTGGGCCATTGTTCGCACGCAGCACTCGGCACCTGGCCCTGACCGACCAAGGTCAACGTTTCTACGACCACTGCCAGGAAATCCTCGGCCACGTCGAAACTGCCACGCGAAGCTTCACCAGTGGCCAGGAGCAGATCGCCGGCCCTTTACGAGTCGCCGCCCCGGTCAGTTATGGAAGGTTATGCATCGCACCGCTCATAGGGATTTTCCTGCAACGCCATCCTGATGTGCGGATTGACCTGCGGCTGAGTGACCACAATGAAGACCTGCTCAAGGAAAACATCGATCTGGCGATCCGCATTGGCGTAGTGAAGAGCGAGGGATTGGTGGCACTACCACTGGGCAATAGCCGACGGCGTGTCTATGCGGCGCCCGGTTACCTGGCTCTGCACGGCGTTCCACGTGAGCCCAGCGAACTGTCAGGACACAACTGCATCGGCTTCACGTTGCTGGAGCATTACGACCGTTGGCACTTTACGCACCTCGGCCAGGCGTTCGATGTAGGTATTCAGGGCAACGTCACCAGCAACAGCAGCGAGGCCATCCGCGAAATGGTGCTCTCCGGCTTGGGTATTTCCCTCTCACCGCAATGGCTGTTCACAGCTGACGTCGAGCAGGGCAGGGTGAGTACCGTACTCGACAACTATCAGACCAGCGCGCTGCCTGTCAGCGCCGTACTCAGCCGCGAGCGACGACGTTCAGCGCGGACGATGGCGTTCGTCGATTTTCTACGCGAGCAATTGTTGTAGCAGCGCCTTGTGATACGCCGTCCGCTGCTTTCTTCTCCGGGACCCTGAAACTATCTGATGACAGTCCCAAGTCGATTACTGGCGTATTTTTCCATCTGCCAGACATTTAATGCGGCCGAGTATTGGCACGGCAGCACGTGCCGGGGAGATCAGCTCATGAGCGTACGCCTGCGGCCTGCTGCAACCGCCGTACCGCGTCTCGGGCCTGGGCGCCGAGTTCGGCCAGGTCGAAGTCAGGCAACTGGTCGTCGTGTACGGTCAACCGGCCACCGACCAGCAAGGCGCGCAAGGTCGGGCGTCCTCCGCCCACCACCGGCCCGATCGCCGGGTCATGCAGGCCGAAGTATCGCGGCTGGTCCAGGCGGTAGATCGCCAGGTCGGCCGCCATGCCCACTTGCACGCTGCCCACAGCGTCCAGCCCCAGCACCCGAGCCCCGCCAGACGTACCCCAGCGCACCACGTCTTCCACCGTGGCCGCGCTGGCACCGCCTTCCTCGTCACCGCCGGCATAACGCGGGCGGGCCCGTTCGCCAAGTCTGGCCCGTTGCATCAGCCAGGCGGCGTGGGTTTCGCTGATCATGTCGCAGGCCTCGTTGGAGGCGGCGCCATCCACGCCAATCGACACCGGCATTCCCGCAGCCTCCATGGCCACCACATCGGCAAAGCCACTGCCCAGGCGGCCATTGCTTTGCGGGCAATGCGCAATGCCCGTACCGCTGGTCCCGAGCATGCGGATTTCCTCGGCGTCGAGTTTCACCAAATGCGCGAACCACACGTCCGGGCCGAGCCACTCGTGTTCGGCACAGAACGTCACTGGCGACATGCCGTGGCGTTGCTGCACCTCATTTTGATATTCGACGGTTTCGCTCAGATGGCTGTGCAGGCGAATGCCCAGTCGCCGGGCGACCCGGGCGGTTTCGCGCAGGTGTTCGGCAGGCATGGAGTAGGGCGGGCTGGTGGGCGCCATCACCACCCGCCGCCAGGCATCGGCGGCCGGGTCGTGGTAGCGCCGCACCAGACGCTCGACGTCGTCCAGGTATTGCTCCAGGGTCTCTGGCCCAGCCACTGACTTGCCTTCGGCTTGCCGTGCTTGCGTGGCGCCGCCACGGCAGAGGACAAACCGCAGCCCCAGCCGTTCGGCTTCCTCGAACAACACCTCGGCACTGTCAAAGTCCATGCCCGGCAAGTACAGGTAATGATGGTCTGCGACGGTGGCGCAGCCGGATCGTGCCAATTCGACCAGGCCAATGCGCGCGGCGAGGCGAAAGCTTTGCTCGTCAAACGCGCCGCGATAGCGATAGGGCACGGCACCCAGCCAGGCTCCCAAGCTCTGGTCGATACCTGCGGGAATGCCTTTGAGCAGCGACTGAAACAGGTGATGGTGGGTATTGACCCACGCCGGGTAGACCACGCAATCGGTGGCATCCAGCACTCGCTCGCCGGGCTGGGGTTGCAGGGCGCCGATGGCGCTGATGCGGCCGTCGATGATGCGAATATCAGGCCCGGCATGGCGCGCCGCCGCGCCGGACAAACCAGTGAGGATGGCGCTGGCGTTACGTACCAGCCAGCTGTTTTCAAGCTTCATATGAGGCTCCATACGCCGCGCCTGCGGCGAATTCAAAGGGTCAGCCGAGTTCGCTTTCGTGCCAGTTGCGCAGGCTAAACCGGGCCAGCACGGCCATCAGGCTGAATAACGCGACACCGGTCAAGGCGATCAGCAGCAGAGCAGCGAACAGCCTTGGAATATTCAGTTGAAAGCCGGCCTGGAGGATCTGATACGCCAGCCCTGCACCGGTGCCCCCGGTGCCGGCAACGAACTCCGCCACCACCGCGCCGATCAACGCCAGCCCGCTGGCAATGCGCAGCCCGGCAAAAAAACACGGCAGGGCGCTGGGAATGCGCAGGCGCAGCAGCACCTGCCAGCGGCTGGCGCGGTTCAGGCGGAACAGATTGAGCAGGCCGGGGTTGACGCTGCGCAAGCCGAGTACGGTGTTGGCGATGATCGGGAAAATCGCCACAAGAGTCGCGCAAATAACCAACGCCAGCGTGGTGTTGCTGCACCAGATGATGATCAGCGGTGCCACGGCCACCACCGGCGTCACCTGCAACAGGATGGCGTAGGGAAACAGGCTGGCTTCCAGCACGCGGCTCTGCACAAACACAAAGGCCGCCAGGGTGCCGATAAGCACCGCCAGGGCAAACGAGAAAAAGGTGATCTTCAAGGTCATCCACAATGCACCGAACAGCATCGGGCCATCGCTGATCAGGGTACGGCCGATATCGACCGGGGAGGGCACCAGATACACCGGCACCTTCCAGGCCACACATGCCAATTGCCACAGACCCAGCAATACCGCGCCGAGCAGCAGCGGCGAGACGATGCGCAACACCGTGGGGTGACGTAACCAGGGAGTAAAGGACGGGTTCATGAGCGGGCTCTCAATAAAGTCAGCAAGGATCGCCATTGGCCTGGGCCAGGAGCTGGGACAGGCGTGCGCACTGCGCGATAAAGGCCGGGGAGGTGCGGTAGGCCTCGTCTCGTTCCAACGGGCCGTCGATTTCGATGTCGGCGATTACTCGGCCCGGGCGCGCACCCATCACCACCACCCGCGATGACAGGTAGACGGCCTCGAAAATGCTGTGGGTGACGAACACCACGGTCAGGTCGCGGCTAGCCCACAGCTGACGCAGGTCGCTGTCGAGCTTGTTGCGGGTGAACTCATCCAGGGCGCCGAAGGGCTCGTCCATCAGCAGCAGATTGGGCTCGGTGGCCAAGGCCCGGGCGATGGACGCGCGCATTTGCATGCCGCCGGACAGTTCCCGCGGGTACACCTGGCTGAAGCGGTCCAAGCCGACAAGGGCAAGGGCGGCGTCGACCTTTGGCTGGCTCCGGGTTTTGGGCACATTGGCCAGATCCAGCGGCAGGCGCACGTTGTCGCTGACCTTGGCCCAAGGCATCAGGGTCGCCTCCTGGAACACCATCGCCAGGCTTTGCCCTTGGGTCGGGCTGGCCGGGCTGTCTTTGCCCCACCAGCGCACGTGGCCGGCGGAGGGTTTTTCGAGGCCGGCGAACATTTTCAGCAGGGTGCTCTTGCCGCAGCCCGAAGGGCCGAGCAATGAAACGAACTCGCCGCGCTGAATGGCCAGCTTCACCCGGCTCAAGGCCTGGGTGCCGTTGCTGTAGGTTTTTTCCACCTGATTGGCGAACAGCGGTGTTTGCACGCCGACACTGTCGCCCCGTGGCAACGCCTGTGGCAGGGCGTTGGCCCCAGTTATGGTTTGCATCAACATAGCGCTCTCCCCTTGGGTCATGAGCGTCCGGTAAAGCCCCGGCACACCGGGGCGCTGACTTCAATGGCTGAGAAACACTTCACTTTCACCGTGAGCTTCGAGCAGGCCCAGCAATTGCCGGCGAATCACCAGGCCAGGCTTGTCCGACGGCATGTGCAGTTCCACTCGCCGGCGAGTATCGACACAGGCGTCGTAATCGGTGGCTTCGAGGATGTCGCGGTCTTCGGCGGTGATCGCTGCGTCCCAGTCGATCAGTTCCTGGGTCGAGCATTGCTCTTCACCGTCATTGCGATACAACCACTGGACCAGCATCAGGCGCCCGTCTTCCATGGGCGTCGCGCAGTTGTAGATGATGTGGTGGATGCCGCTGTCCGGATACATGCAGCCAAAGCGCCGGGAGAACGGCAGGTAATAGCGGTTGATCAGGTGGCGCTGGGTAATCGGCTCGCGGGTGCCGGTGATGCGATAGCTTTCCTCAGGATTGCGGATCGGCACCCGAGTCTCCGCCTCGAAGCCGTAGTGGGTTTCGCGAAACTCGTAGCCGGCCGGCGCGGGCTGGTCGAAAAGGCCGAAATTGGCTTTGTGGACGAAGGAAAAATGCGAGTTGTCAAAGGAGTTTTCCATGACCCGCAGCGGGCTGGTTTTCCACTCTTCGTAAAACTGGAAGATGCGCCGGTAGCCCGGGGCGCCATCCTCGGGAAACTCAGGGATTGGTTGCAGAGGATCGTCGAGGGCAACCCAGGCGTAGCCGTATTTTTCCTGGCAGTGAAAGGCCTGGACCGAGGCGCCCGGCGGAATCATGCCAGCGGGGTTTTGCGGGATCTTCACGCAGGTGCCGGTGCAGTCGTATTCCCAGCCGTGATAGCCGCAGGCGATGTTGCCGTCCTCGCTGACAAAACCTTTCGAGAGCTTGGCGGTGCGGTGGCAGCAACGGTCGCGCATGGCCACCGGGGTGCCGTCGGGGCGCTTCCACAGCACCAGCGCCTCACCGAGTAAAGTGAAGGGCTGCGGGCCGGCATCCAGCGCGGTCATGGGCAGCAGGGCATACCAGAAGCGGCGCAATACAGGTTGTTTGGTGACCAACATAACAAGTGTCCTCACGGTAATCGTTCAGCCGGCTCTTGGGCTCGGGCTCTGGGTTCAGCAGTCTTGCAATCAGGCTCAGCGGCTGGCGGACTGTTCGGCGCCAGGCAGTACCTTCAAGTCCTGCACGAAGCGCGTGGTGTAGGCCTTCTGCCAAGGCGCATCGGCACCGAGCAGGCCGGCGTCGACCATGAAATTGCGCGTGGCCTGCCAGCGCGCATCGCTCATCACGCCGATGCCTTGGGTGGCGGCATCACCGCCGGTGACCAGGCGATATTGCTTGAGCGTCGACAAGCCCCAGGCGAGCAATTCATCGCTCATGTTCGGGTTGTCGGCCTTGATCAGGTGGTTGGCGCTCGGGTTGTCGAGGTAGCGCTTCCAGCCCTCCATCGAGGCGCGAACAAAGCGCTGGACTCGCTCAGGATGCTGATCGATCACGTCCTGGCGAGTGGCCAGGGTCGAGCCGTAGGGCGGGTAACCGGCGTCGGCAAACAGGAAGAAGTTGGCTTTCTCCCCGGCCTTCAACGCCTGGAACAACTCGGAGCTGGCATAGGCCTGCTGCGTGGTGTTGGCGTTCGCGAGGAAGGGTTGCAGGTTGAAGGTGTAGGGGCGCGCCTGGCTGTCCTTGAGCTGATATTTTTCCTTGAGCCAAGGCCACCACGTTTGCTGGCCCGAGGTGGACACCAGCACCTGTTTGTTCTGCAACGCATCCAGGCCGCTCACATCGGCATGGGTCAGCAGACCCTGAGGATCACCTTGAAAGGGCGCGGCCACGGCCACCACCGGCAGGCCTTGCTCCACACTTTTGAGAATCTGCAAGTCGTAGTTGACGATGAAATCGGCCTGCTTGTTGAGCAGCAGCTGCATGCCATTGACCTGCGGCCCACCCATGCGGATGGTCACGTCCAGGCCTTCTTTTTCATACAGTCCATCCGCCAGGGCCTGGTAGAAACCGCCCTGTTCAGCTTGGGCATACCAGGAAGTGAGCAGCACCACCTTGTCATTGGCCAAAGCCAGTGGAGACGCGATCAGGGCGGCGGGCGCAAGCGCCATGGCCAGTAGCGAGCGAAGCGGTTGACCCAAGGCAAAGCGAATTTTCATGATGTGTTCTCCACAACGATTCGAAAACCGCCGCGCGCCAATCGGCACGCCAGCGCGGGTCCGATTGGAGAGAACAAGGGGAGGAGAGAGGGCGCGTATGCGTAGTTACACGGCTGACACTTCTCTCTTGCCCGGGGCGCTGGCGCCGCGTTCAAGCATCCAATCGGACGTACGCCCACAGGGGAGGGCGCAAGAGCAATGCCCGGTGCCATTGCTGGCACTGACCGCTTCTACTCGAAAGCAGTCTTAGCCAAAAGTGTGCCAAGCCGTCGCAGGCCCGCCTTCACGGGATCCGGCGGGCGAGGCAATCACCAGGAGGTGGGCAGGCGAATCGCAACAGTGCGAATTCAAGTGGGCGCGCCTCAATCTGGTGCGCAACCGATGGCCGCAAAGTATTCAGTTTCACGCATCGATTGTGCTGAATGAGGGCTGAAGATTGTATTCGCTCAGTTGGCACAACCCCTGCTTAGTCCTCAATCGAGTAGAAGCGGTCAGCACAGAGGGCTCTCAACAGAACCCGAGGTGCAGGGCATTGCTCTGGCGGCATTACGCCGCGCACCCGGCAAGGGTCGCCCCTCGTTAATTTGAGGGCCAGAGCAGCTGCTTGATCCGCAGCTCGGGCATGCCTTGCCGGTGATATCCGCCAATCACCTGACAAGGGCAGCCCATGAACGCATCGCGTATTCCATTACTTGCACCTTCACTGCTGCGTCGCAGCCTGCCGCCGCTGTTAGCTCTGGCCAGCGCCGGCGCCGAAGCTGGCCCTCTGTTGTGGAACGACAACAGCTTGAGCTACCTCTACGGCCAGCATTTCAAAGTCGACGGCACTGGCGACGATACTCAGCACACGCTGAGCTTCGAACACGCCAGCGGCTGGACGTGGGGCGATATCTTCATGTTCGTCGACAACAAATGGTCCAGCGGACTCTCGGGTGCCGACGGCCATTCCTACTACGGTGAATTCTCCCCACGGCTGTCGCTGGGCAAAATCAGTGACCGCTCCCTGAGCTATGGCATCGTCAAGGACGTCCTCATCGCCGCCACCTACGAGCGCGGTGAAAACCGCAATCGCAAATACCTGCTGGGTCCTGCTGTCGACCTCATGCTTCCAGGCTTCGATCGCTTTTCCCTGAATACCTACTACCGCAAACCCGACGGCATCACCGGTAAGGCCTCAGGTCAATGGCAGATCAACCCGACCTGGTCCATGACCCTCCCGGTGGGTCGCTCCGATATTCTTTTCGACGGCTATCTGGAGTGGTACGTCAACGACGTCGGCAACAAAGGCACCTCCAACTGTGTGGCCAGGAGCTTTCACTTCAACCCACAAGTCAAATACGACGTGGGCAAGGCGCTGGGGCAACAGCAAAAACGTTTTTATGCGGGACTTGAGTGGGATTACTGGTCGAATAAATACGGGATTGAAGACACGAGCGGATTCCCTACCGACCAGAACGCGTTGAGTCTCTTGCTCAAGGTGCATTTTTGACGGGGCCGATCGCCCATTGCAGAAAGCGGCCTTGACGCACCACCTCGGCAAACTGGCGAAATCGGTGTTCATCGCCGCTACTCCTGCACTGCCAGCGCCTCAATCAGTTCCTGGGTGGTGACGATTGAATGAGCGAAAGTCGGCCCGTTCAACTCGTGGGCGGCGTGCATCATTTCCGCGCGGAAAGCGGCGGTCGCATCACGCACCAGCGTGACGTGGTAGCCCAATTCCGAGGCGTAGCGGGCGGTCGCTTCGATGCAGGTGTTGGCGAGCAGACCGACGATGATCACGTGGGTGATGCCTTTCTGCTTCAGGCGAAAATCAAGGTCGGTATTGGCAAAGCCGCTGGAGCCCCAATGTTCCTGCACGATAATGTCGCCGTCCTTCGGCGCGAAATCGGGATGCCATTCGCCGCCCCATTCACCACGTGCGAAGTGGTGCATGTGCATGATTTTGCACTGGGTCGGTGTTGGATGATCCCAGCCCTCGTAGTCGCCATGTTCCCAGCGGTGATGCGGCACGATGACCACCGGAATGGTCTGGGCTCGTACGGCGCGATCGAGGGCTCGCAGGTTGTCGAGCAGCCCGACCTGCTCGGCAATCGGCTTGATCAAGGGGAAGACCTTGCCGTTTTCCGAGAGAAAATCGTTGTACGGATCGACCAGCAGATAAGCGGTGCGGTTCAGCGGATAAGGGGCTTTCGACATGAGGATGTACTCCACGCAAGTTGAGTGACCGATGCCGTGGGCTCGCCCGGGCATCGTGCTGGTAAATCGTGTTGTCAGGCTACGGCGGACTCTCGTGCCACTTGCCTGAGAATTTGTTCGTACTCCTTGACGGATAGCGATCCGGACACCAACTGGCGACCGTTCAGCACCATGGCCGGGACCGAGTTAATTCCGCGCTCAAGGTAAAAACTCTCAAGTTCACGGACCTCGAGAGCGAACGCCTCGCTAGTCAAAATCTCTCGGGCGCGGGTGGTTGAAAGTCCCGCTTCACCGGCCAGGCGCACCAATGTTTCGTGGTCGCTGGGGTTCTCGCCATTGGTGAAATAAGCCTCGATCAGGATTTTCTTCAGCGCGACCTGGCGACCTTCCTGCACGGCCCAGAGCAGAAGGCGATGGGCATCGAAGGTGTTGTAGAAATGGCTGCGCTTGTCCAGGTCGAACTGAAAACCGATGGCTTTGCCACGCGCGACGATCATTTCATTGCGCGAGGCGACTTCTTCGGCGCTGCGCCCGTATTTGCGCATCATGTGCTTGATGGCGTGCTCGCCCTCGGCCGGCATGTCCGGGTTCAGTTCGAAGGGCTTGAAGGTCAGTTCCACGGCAACCTCGCCGGCGACATTGGCGATGGCTTGTTCCAGCGCTGTGGCGCCGAGTGCGCACCAGGGGCACACGACATCCGACACAAAGTCGATACTGACGGGGAAAGTCATTTCTTCGACTCCGTCAGTTGTTGGCGGTACTCGGTGGTGGTAATTCCCGCATAGCCCCAGTTGTCGGTATCGACCTCTTCAATAACGATGTGGGTGAGGTGCGGGTCCTTGTTGAGGACGGTTTGCATGGTTTTGGTGATCTCGGCGATGACTTGAGATTTCTGTTCTTTGGTAACGCCGTCGCGAGTGATACGAACGCTGATGAAAGGCATGGGATAAGTCTCCAGTAGGCGCCCCATCGACATGATGAGGGGAGCGGTGGGATGGACTTTAGAGTGTTGCGTTCAGGGGATAAATCAGGGGCGGAGAACATCACTTATAACGCGGTGTAATCAATACAACTGGGGGCTTTGCAGAAGGTAAATCGCCCTCCCTGGCTGCAGGCGCGGGGAGGGCGAATGCTACGGCGGGAGGAATCAGTCCTGCGCTTTGCTCATGCGGGTAAATAGCTCGGTGGGTACTTTCTTGCCGTTGGAAATGTACTGGTTGGTTCTGAACTTGTAGACCTCACCTTCCGAAAGAAAACCATCGTGGTTGGTGTCCATCGCTTTGAATTCTTCACCGCCCTGAGGTGCCACAGCCAGCAGTTCTTTAAGAGAGACGAGGCCATCATGGTCGGTGTCTGTGCGAGCGAAAGAGTCGTCCCCGCATTTGCCTTCACCGCACTTGCCTTCGGCAGTAGCGGACTTGTCGCTGGCTTCGCTGGCCCCGCATTTGCCTTCGCCACACTTGCCTTCGCCGGTTTTATCGGCCGATGCCAGTTGGTAGCCTTGGGGCAGTGGCTCAACAGCAAAAGCCGCAGACGATGCCAGGCTCATGCCACCGGCTAAGGCAATTGCGGCCAGGCCAAGACTGGTTTTGTTCGACATTGGTTTACGGTACATAGTGCTTCTCCAGATGCTTTGCGCGGCCAGGCCGCGGTTCATGCCACAGGGCGGATAGACCCTCAAGGAAGCTCGAGGCGAAGGGCGCAAGCGTCGTCCACTTCGACAGAGCGGCCTTGTTCGGGCAGGCCTATTTAGCGGGAGTCATGTATCGGCGATGTATCGGCGAGCGGAGCATTTGTAAGCCAATCCCAGGAGTTAGCGTTTGGGTACATAGAGATACAAAAACCGACCTCAGCCTTTGCTCGTCAGTCAGGACAACAGCTTTAAAACGGGTGTCGCGGCTACGCCGACGGCAGCTTGCGCATGCAGCTGGCGCAGCAGCACCAGTGCGTCAGCGACGAAGCCGGTCACATCTGATGCACCAGCCTCCGCAGCCAAAGCGTGCAACTGCGCTCGACCATCCATGTCAGGGAACTGCTCGATCCGCTGCAACAAACGGAACGCGAGAGGGCTGACCTGGGAGAATTGCACTTGGCCACTCGGCACACGGCTGATCAGCAGCAACGTCGGTTGTTCTGGCGGTTCAGAAGGCAAGTGGCCTGGCGCGAGACGATGTACGGCCCAAATGTAAGCCAGCGGCCAGACGAGCGGGGAGAGCCTGAGGGGACGGTCGAGTAAATGCGCCGCATCACTGGCCTTTAACGGCGCAGCGTCCAACTGTTGCAGCGCCATTTCCACCCACTCGTAATGAGCCAATTCAGGCAAGAACGGGTACAAGGGGTGTTCGTGATCGGGCGAGTCTTCCAGGCTCGCTACGAAGTCTACAAACTCACGAGCAATTTCTCCGAAGCGTGGTGTCTGCGCGCGGTAGTCACGCAAAAAACGTCGTACCAGCGCACGCCAACCGGCATCACCCAGCACGGCAACCAGCACCGGAAACGTTCCACCCAGCAACCCCAACAGATTGTTCAACACCAGGTTGAGATAGACCTGCGCTCTCTCGGGATTCATCTGCGCAGGCGGCGCATAACTGTCCGGGTCACGCAGGTACCGGGTCAGCGCGAGCTGCTGACTGTGCAGACTTGAAGTGGAGTCAGCCATCGACAGTCACCCGCACCAAAGCATCCGCGTCGCGCTGCAAGCGCCTGATGGTGTTCAGCTCAGCGACCAGTTCGTCGTAGGACGGAAAGTTGAAATCGCGCTCCAGCAGGGTTGGCTTCACACCGAAAAGGTCATAAGCCTGGCCCAGCAATGACCAGACTACCGGTTTGACCGAAGCACCATGGGTGTCGATGATCAGGTCATCAGCTTCGTCGTAATGGCCAGCCACATGCATGGCGACTACGCGTTCTGGTTCCAGGCCGGCGAGGAAAACCGCTGGATCGAAGCGGTGGTTCACTGAGTTGACGTACACATTGTTAACGTCGAGCAACAGGTCGCAATCGGCCTCGCGGAGCACTGCATTGGTAAAAGTGAGTTCGTCCATGTCCTGATGAGCAGCGGCGTAGTAGGAGACGTTCTCTACAGCAAGACGACGACCGAGAATGTCCTGTGCACGACGGATGCGCGCCGCAACGTGATGAACGGCCTCTTCAGTGAATGGCAACGGCAGCAGGTCGTAGAGATGGCCATCGTCACTGCAGTAACTCAGGTGTTCGCTATAAAACGGCACGTTGAAGCGATCAAGAAACCCGCGGACTTGCTCAAGAAAAGATTCGTCCAGCGGCGCACTGCCACCCAGCGATAGTGACAGGCCATGGCATGACAGCGGGTAGCGTTCAGCCAGCAATCGCATGGCTTCACCATGAGCGCCGCCGATGCCGATCCAGTTCTCTGGAGCAACCTCTAGAAAATCGAAATCACCGACTGGAGCGTCACGAAGCGTGTTGAGCAGCGCACGGCGCAATCCCAGCCCGACGGTCGCCTCAGGAAGCTGTGGATCTAGATGTGCAGGTGACGAAATGTTCGTTTGCATGAGCTCAATACTCCGATTCGACGTCTGGAACCCCCGACCCACAGCACCTCCACGGCTACCGCTGGCAGCCGGGGGTTGTGAATCGGGTGATTGAAACCCGCCACGGTTCTGCTCAAACGAGGTTGATTACCACGTTGATGTTGTTCCGCGTCGCTTTGGAGTACGGGCATGTCTGGTGTGCGGTGTCGATCAGCTCTTGAGCGACGTTGCGATCCAGCCCGGGAAGGAAGACGTTGAGGCGAGCCTGGAGGAAATACGCACCATCGGTTGTGCCTAGATCGACTTCGGCGTCGACCGCAAGGTCAACCGGGAGGGTGACTTTCAGCTTGCTCGCCGCTAGTCCCATTGCACCGATAAAACAAGCCGACCAACCTGCGGCGAACAACTGCTCTGGGTTGGTACCGGCGCCAGAAGTGCCAGGCGACGACAGCTTTATATCCAGTCGGCCGTCGTCACTGAGGGCGGTGCCATTACGACCACCCGAGGAGGTATGGACTTTGCCGGTGTACAGCACTTTATCAATATGGGTCATGGTGAAACTCCTGATTAACTAGCGGGGGTTGAGAGCGATAACCTTGGTGACGCAATAACACTCAGCGTGCATTCAAGCGCTTGAGATACCGATCGATGAATGCATCCAGGCTCAGCTTGCCGGCGCCTGTGAATACCAGTGGCAGAAGTGCGACGAGATAGATCAACGGCAGCTTGAAATTGCCGTAGCCTTTGTTGCTGATGGAGTACCCCATAGCCAGTTCGCTCAACGTCGACCACTCTGCTGGCCAGTGAACTGCGGCAGTTGCCACGACGGTGACTACTATGAGGATCAGTGCCGAAAGACGTGTTCCCAGGCCTACAAGCAAAGCAATGGAACAGAGCAGCTCTGCCCACATGGATAACTGCCAATTGAACGTAGCCGGCAGATGATTGAAGGGAAAAGGGAAGGCACCCTGGATGCTTGGGAACCAGTTCTCACCGTTCCACTTTTCCCATCCCGCTTCAAAAAACTCCCAGGCCAGAAACACGCGCAGGCTTAACGGTGCGATCCAGTCTCCAGCACGATCGAGGTTAAGTTGCAGGCGATTCAAGACCGATAACGCGTTTGTTTGCATTGGTTTAATCCTCCGACTCGTCGTCAAGAAAGTGGAAGCCTTTCAGGTGCTCCCAGTGAGAGGTATCAGGCACAGGAGCACCTGCGCTGGCCGTGAGCGCAGTTCATCGTGCTGGTGTATCTCGCTTGTGTCTGGGGGCGTGGGAAGATCAATGTTGTGTAACGTGTTTGCGTCCGTACACACTTGGATACAGAGCGATACCTGTTGAAGGCGCTATTTTGGAGTTGGGATATATGATCGGCTGCGTTCTGCCGGTGACTGGCGGGAGGATTTCGCAGGACAAACGAACGTCGCAGATGAGGGGAGGGGCGAGGGCGTGGAAAGTACTGTTGAATGAGGGGGGGCACGCCAGGTGCCCACCTTGTCTGTCTGGAACCGCCTAAGGTATCAAGCGCATCTCCCGCAGCCTGTCGAACACGTCAAAAAATGCCTGATCGCTCGCTTGGTAGGCAGTGAAGCCCATCAGGCGGCTTTTCGACATGTCCGTGACCACTTCGATGGGCCGGCCAAGGTCGGCATCGGTATGCCATGGAGAAATCAGGCGACTGATATCGGATTCTTTCAAATCGTGTTCGGCGACTATTTGCGCCCAAACGGCTTGATCGTCCGCCATCTGCTTCTCTAGAGGCGAAGGTGACGCAGGATAGTCAGCAGCAGGCAGGTCGAAGTATTCGGCAATTCGGCTCCACATCCATTTCCAGCGGAATACATCGCCATTGGTGATATTGAATGCCTGATTTGCCGCAGCCGGCGTGGTGGCCGCCCACAGTTGCTGTTTCGCCAATTGCCGCGCATCGGTCATGTCGGTGAGGCTGTCCCACTGCACCTTGGATCCGGGAAACACAAACGGACGATTGGTTTTTTTGCAAATCGAGGCATAGACGGCGAGGGTGGTCGCCATGTTCATCGCATTGCCCACGGCCACCCCCGTGACGGTATGCGGGCGATGCACGCTCCAGGTGAAACCGTCCTTTTCCGCAGCGGCGAAGAGTTCGTCTTCCTGAGCGTAATAGAAATTCTCGACATCGAGACGACCCTGTTCTTCGCGAAACGGCGTCTGCGGCAAGCTGCCCTTACCATAGGCTTCGAACGGGCCGAGGTAGTGCTTCAGGCCAGTAACCAGCGCTACGTGTTTGACGCTTTTCGCTGGGCGAATGGCGGCGAGGACGTTGCGTACCATGGCCGCATTGACGCGAATGTTCTCGGCCTCCGTGGCTTGCCGCGACCATGTGGTAATGAACACATGAGTGGGTTTCACATCCCTCAGCGCCTGTTCCAGTGAAGTAGGATCCTGAAGATCTGCCGCGACAGGGATCACGCCTTGCGCTGGTGATGGATGCCTCGACAGCGCGGCGACTTGCCACTGGTTGTCGATGAGTAACTGGGTGATGGCGCTGCCGACAATGCCGCTGGCGCCCACGACTAGAGCTGTCTGGGTCATAGGTTTCTCCTGGATTTGAGTTTGGGAGTCCGTCTGAGCAACAGAGGTTCAACCTGAAAATCCGTTAGAGTGCGCGCTACTCCCCGTTAAAGCCTGTGAGAAAAATGACTCGTCCGCTGTTTGTCGCTCTGGATGGCCCCAAAGGCGTCGGCAAAACCTCGCTGTTGGAGGCCATCACTGAAGTCCTGAGGGCAGACAACCAGAAAGTCATCCGACTGTGCGAGAAAAAAAGCGACCCGTTCAGGGGCGAAACAATGCATCTGGTGAACCGACTCGTCCGACATCCTGACCGGGATCTGGAACTGGAAGTTTGCCAACGCCTGGCTGACAGCCGCAGTTGGATTTCCCGGCACGTGCTGACCAAACAGCCTGCCGACAGCATCATCCTGATCGATCGCTGGTACCCGTCCGATGCGGCGTTTCGCCGGATAGTCCCGTTTGCTGAAATCCTGCAATTGAACATTGACCGCAACGTACAGGTGCCCGACCTGCATGTTGGGGTGGTGACGACGGCGGAGATTTCGTGGGCGAGGGCAGGGGCACGACGGCGCGGCTTGAGCAGCACTGTGCTTCGCGGTCTGGAGGAGCATGTCGCTTGTACTGAGGCGTTTGAGGTGGCCGCTGCAGATCAGGGTTGGTTTTTGTGTCGGAATGAGGGGGCGATCGAGGAGGCGACGGCGCGGGTGGTAGGGGAGATTAATCGGGTGATTAGACGCCTCCATGTGGGAAGTGTCAGTCCGCCATGCTGAGCGGCGCGGATCGGATCTAAACCCGCTGTCCTGTCACTTGATCGCGCGCTCGGCGGCGTTGAGGATCGGTTCGCCGCGAGATAGGTCGGGCCTGGTAGGAGGTGGCGCTTCCTGGTCCTGGATCGCAGTATCCGTAGCGATTTCAGGCGGGGGGATCCAGCAGGGAAATCAGGCGCGGCTCGATGCTGTCGGGTTGTATCTCGAGAATTGCCAGCGTGACCGGCAATTTGAAACGCCGAGGGCCGGGCTACCAGGGTTCACGTATAGACGATCGCCGCGCCATTCTATGCGCGGTTTGTGGGAATGGCCGGTGATGATGAGCTTTATGTCTGGATCTAGATCGGCGGGGACGTCGGCGATGTCGTGGATAAGGAGAGTGTGCCAGCCGTTGAGAGTGCAGGTCAGAAAGTCGGGGAGGTCTTTGGCCCATGGGCTGCTGAGATCATTGTTGCCGCGCACGGCGTGGACGGGAGCAATTTTGGACAATTGGGCAAGGATGTCCGGGTTGCCGATGTCGCCGGCGTGGATGATCAGGTCACAGCCTTGGAGCGCGCTGATGGCTTCGGCGCGTAGGAGATTGTGAGTATCGGATATCACGGCGGTTTTCATGGGCCAATTCTCCGTGGATGTTTCGGGTGGGAGTGACTGTTTTCGACCCAAAGCTGACCTTCAGATGGGTAAATTTTTTTCATCTCGTGAATGGCATCTTCAAGGACTTTGCGATCCGAGCTAAAATTTTTATGCATTTTTCAGAAACAACGAGCGGTGGTTCGTTAATCATGTAAAGTAAGTGTTCGAACGCTACTCCAGCCTCGTTGTGATCGACATAATCCAGAACTATTTCACCACCATTCTCTAAACCTGCCTGAGCTAATGCATGGTTTTCCGGTACAGGGCCGAGCTGTTCGTATGCAATGGACATCAGCGTCGAAATCTCCTCAAGTGCCTCAACGAAATCGGCCCTCAAGTCGTTGTTAAGGTGACTCATAACAAACATCCCTTCGATTATGTTGACCTGCGTTCCGTTCCCGTCTTGTCGATTGTTGCCAAAGACCTGATCTTTGCGCACGCGCTTGGGAAGCTAAGGTCGACCGTCCGCTCTGGGGTCAAGCTTTACCCATTTCCTCGTACGAAGCATCGACGAATATGATGTGCTCATCCCAAGCAGCTTCAGCTAGATCCCGGATAATTTCGGCGAGCGTCTCAACATCTGCCCCCTGAGCTTCGATGCAGGCCAAGCGTCCGGGCGACCAGTCGATGATGGAACACTGTGGATACGTCCTTAGCAGTGCGGACAGCACTTCCTGAGGAGGCTCTCTGTGGATATACATGAAGTCAAAGTACGGGGCACTGGCATTCTGAAGCGGGTACACCAGAGCCCATGCATTTGATTGGCCGGGAAAGCAAATTCGGACATTACGATGCGCCCATTCCGGCCCACTGTGTTGGATGTGGCGAAGTACTTCGATGATCGAATGACAATCGGCTATTCGGATCATGCGATAAGGGTCAAACGTCCAGCCACGCCCAGGCTGGGTCCCTGCGTTACTGGTCTGAGGGGCAGTCATTCTTGTTTTTCTCTTCATCGCATTACCTTAAGCCCGATCGGAAGAGGCGATTGACCACTTCGGTCGCAGCCTTCGTCATCAGCCGGGCGTCGTTGGTCGGGTACGGCAATTCCACTAAGCCGCCATTCGCATATTTCGCTTCCTCGGGATTGAACATGCCGGTGCGAATGGTGACGCGGATTTTCTTGCATAGCGAGTTTTGCGCTTGGAGTTTCTCCGCTGCGCGCTGGGTGTAGGTGGCGACGGCTTCTTCACGAGCAGTCTTCTCGATCATCACGCTGAATTTCTGGCGAAGCATCCATGGATCGGCTTTCGCCAAGTCCATGGCGGTCTTGATGCCCATTGTTTCCAGATGAGCCTTCATGCGCTTGCCAATGCCCCAGACTTCGCCGACATCGGTGTTGCGCAGCGTCCAGTCGTAGCGATTGCCGCATTAGGAGTGGTGGATCTGATATCTAAAGCCTGAGGCTATTCGCATCCATGATTTAACATAATATACATTACACGTAACAAGATGTTACGGACTTCGTATGGTTGTCGTGGTTGTCGTGGTTGTCACGCGTAATCGAAATCCACTGCCACGATAAACACTGCCAAATCTCTACCTCCGGTATTGCCGCAGATTTCCCCATCCGATCATTCAACTGAAAAAAATCCCGCTACTTACCGTAACGGGATTTCTGAGCTGGTTGAAACGTCTCGACTACACTTCTGGAAAATTTACTCGTCACTCACCGGGTTTATAGGCTCGGTCGTTTGCGCATTAATAATCTTCGTAACAGCACGCTGATCCACCGGTTCGTTGATTAAATTGTTTCGGCGTGCCAGTTGCGCGGGTGTTAATTGTTTCAATTGCTCTGGAGTCAGGTTCAAGAGCTGGTCATCGCTGAACGTTGTCATGGCGTTTGCTCCTTGGAGGAATGTGCTCATTACGCAGCGACTATCCTTTGCGCCTCAGAGCAATTTTAAAACTGTAAGAAATAACAGTTTTTTAGGCCTGTTCGCGTTATTGCTCATAACGAAAACCCATGTTGAGATGCGACTGGTTGGGCTAAGACATTACCTCGGCCGCTATCGCGACCAATTTTCGTTAGCTCAACTAAACGGTCATTTAGTGTAGTTAACGTATTTACGAAGACAATCGACGCATTTACCCTGCTCCATTAGAAGTCTACCGTCGCCGACAGCAGATACGTTCGCGGCGTAGAAAGCGTCAACCCCGGCTCACTATCATCCGATGCACCCGCCGAACTCCAATAGCGTTTATCCAGCACGTTTTCGACATTGGCGCGCAAGGTGATCGTCTTCTCGTCCAGCTTGAAAGCATAGCGTGTGCCGACGTCGAACCGCTCCCAGGAGTCGATTCCCTTATCATTCGCTTGGTCCAGATACTGCGAACTTGAGTAAATACCGCGACTGGTTAACGTCAAACCCTGCACAGTCGGCACGTCCCACTCCGCGCCGAGGTTGACGTTATATTTCGGTGTCGCCGGTGCCCGATTGCCGTCGAATTTGCCGTTGGTGGTGTGGGTCAGTTCGCTGTCAATAAACATCACACCGCCGAGCAACCGGAAGCCTTTGAGCGGTTCGCCGAACACGCTCAGTTCTACGCCGTTGTTCTCACGCTTGCCGTTCGGGCCGAAGACTCGTGTGGTGGCGTTGGTTTCGTAGGCAGGCTGTTTGATGCGGAACACCGCTGCTGTCAGCGCGTATGAGCCCGCGTCGTATTTGGCGCCGACTTCAATCTGGCGGCTGATGAATGGCGGGAAGATTTCGTCTTCGTTGATAGATGTCGATGGCGCGATCTTGCCTTGGCTCAGACCTTCCATGTAGTTGGCGTACAGCGAAAGTTTGTCCGTCGCCTTGAACAGAATCCCGCCCGATGGCGAGACTTTTTCCTCATCGTAAGCCGTGTCGCCCTTGATGCCGTCGCTCCAGTCATCGACTTTGACTCGCTGCCAGCGCGCCCCCAAAGTCAGCAACAGGCGATCGTCAAAGAAGCCGAGCGTGTCGGACAAGGCCACGCCGCTGAAGCGGTTCTCAGTGTAGACCTTGGCGTCATTGCGAGTCGGCGTGCCGGGTCTGGCGATTTCCACCGGATCGTAGAGATTGCTGCGCCCGGCCGCGTAACGGGCGCCGCCGTTTTCGAAGTCCATATAAAAGTAGTTGGCCGCCAGGTTTACTTCATGGCTGACCGGCCCAGTCTGGAACCAGTTTCGCACCCCGGCGGTGGCCGTGCGCACGTTTTCGTCGCGAGTGAAGTCGCGCGGCTGAACGCTGAAATCGCCGGCGTCGTTGCTCACCGAAACTGCATGGCGCAAGAAGTCATGATTGCTTTTGCGTGCGCCGACGCCGCCATACAGCATGACCGAATCGCTGACATCGAACTCGCCGTTCACCGTGCCGAAAGTGTCTTTAGTGCGCGCCCGGCTCCAGGGTTGCGCATAGTTATCGCGCACATCATTGGCGTTCGGCACCTTGGCATTGGCGGCGACTTGCACGCGTTCCTGCGGTGCGTCGGTGTCGCGTTCGGTGTGGCCGATATCAGTGGAAAGTCGCAAGCGTTCACCACGAAAGTCCAGACCGAGCACCGCCATGTCGCGATCGACGCTCTGGTGATCCCATTCGGTATCACCGGACTGTTTGACCCCGTTGAAGCGCAGACCGAATTGGTTTTCGTCACCAAAACGCCTTCCGACATCCACCGCGCCGCCGGCTTGGTTGTTCGAGGCGTAATTGGCTGTCAGCGAGGTGATCGGCTTGTCGGTCGCGCGTTTCGGCACGACGTTGATCCCCCCTCCTACACTGCCCCGTGGCGAAATCCCGTTGATCAATTGGCTCGGGCCTTTGAGGATGTCGACGCGATCGGCCATTTCCATGTCGATGGTGTAAGTCGGCAACACACCGTAGAGGCCGTTGTAGGCAACATCACTGTTGAACAGACTGAAACCACGGATGGTGAATTGCTCATAGCGCCCACCAGCCGGGTTGGTTGCGCGTACCGAAGGGTCGCTGCCGATCAGGTCGCCGAGGGTGCGCGCCTGTTGGTTTTTCACCGTTTCGCTGGTGTAGGTGGTCATGCTGAACGGGGTTTCCATGAAATCCCTGGAGCCCAACAGCCCTTGCGAACCCCGCCGCGCGACCTGACCGCCGGCGAATACATCGGCATCCGCTGAACCGCTCGCGCCGAGAATCGATGTCGGTGCCAGCTGCAAGGTGCTGCCTTGCACTGCGGGCACCAGCGTATAAGCCTGATCACCGACAGGTTGCAGCTGCAAACCGGAACCCAGCAACAACCGACTAAACCCCTCCTCCACACCGAATTCGCCGGACAACCCACTGCTGTTGCGGCCGCTGACCAGCGCCGGATCCATCGAAAGATTGACTCCAGCGAGACCGGCGAAGCGCGTCAGCGCTGTACTCAGACTACCGGCCGGCACCTGATAACTGCGGCGGCTGCCATCGTCTGCCCAGCTCGATTGGATCAACACGGGGCTGGCACTCAGGCTCAGCAAAAGGCTCAACTGCAACAACGGACGCAAACGACCTGGGAATACTGCGGGCATTGGAAGAAGCTCTCGATTTTGTTCACTTGCCTGGAATGACCAGCGAGGCGAAAAAAAGGGACAGACTTCAGCCAGTTTTTTCTGCACGCGGTACCAGTGACACCCAAAATCGCGTTCGCGCATGCACGTCGACGGGCAAACTGGCTGCCAGCAGTGCCAGCACTTGATCGGTATCGTCGAGGCGGAAACTGCCGGTGATGCGCAGCGATTCCAGCGCCGGATCCCAACGCAGCACGCCCGAGCGGTAGCGACTCAGCTCGCGAAGGAAATCACCCAGCGGCTGGTTTTGCGCCATGAGCACACCGTCGCGCCAACCGGGCATCAACGCATCGAATGCCGTCACCGCCCCCGCGCCCGAAGCTTGCAGGCTGACTTGCTGGCCCTGCTGCAATACCAGCGCCGGGCCGTGCAGTGGCTGCAATTGCACCGAACCGTGCAGCACGCAGACCTGGCAATCGCGTGCATTGAGGCGCACCGAGATGTCGCTGTGATTGACGATCATCCGCCCATAAGGCGCGTTGACGATAAAGGCTGAATCGCCCGCCACGTTGAGCGCCATCTCGCCACGAATCAGTGTCAGCTGACGTGCAGGCAGATCGACATTCACCGCGCTGTCGGTGTTGAGCTGCAATGAAGAATCCTGCGCTAATTGCACTTTGCGCCGCTCGCCGGTGCTGGTGTGCAAATCGGCACGCCAGACCTCCAGCGGCAGCTCCCGACTGATCAACCACGCCGCCGGCACCAGCGCCGCTGCGCCCAGGGCACGCTTGAGTGCCGCGCGCCGCGCCGGATCCGGCCGATCCAGCGTGGCCATGGCCAGTGTCGGCGGCAAACCTGCGAAACGCTGGCGAAGCTGTTGGATTTTCTTCCAAGCGTTTTCGTGGCGACTGTCACTGGCGCGCCAATGCTGCAACCGTGCGTGATCTTCATCACTGGCACCACCGGACTCGAGCAGTGCCAGCCATTGCGCCGCTGCCCGCGCCACTTCCCGCGTTTCCTCGCTGGGGGCAACGCGCATCACAGATCCACCAGCAAGCAATGCTCGTACGCTTGGGCCATGTAACGTTTCACCGTGCGCTCGGAAACCTGCAAGCGTTCGGCAATCTCGCGGTAGCCAAGGCCCTCGAGTTGGCTCCAAAGCAATGCTCGGCGCACCGGGCGCGGCAAGCCATCGAGCAATTCATCCAGCGCCTGCAAGGTTTCCAGCAGCAACCAGCGCTGTTCCGGCGACGGTGCGCACGCTTGCGGCAATTGCGCCAAGGCGTCGAGGTAGGCTTTTTCCAGATGGCGCCGCGTGTAGAAATTGCTCAGCAGCCGTTTGCCGACGGTGAGCAAATACGCGCGCGGCTCGCGCAACTCGGCCAGTGGCGGCGCGTTGCACAGGACGCGCAGAAAGGTGTCCTGACTGAGGTCCGCCGCATCCCACGCATTGCCCATGCGCCGGCGCAGCCAGGTTTCCAGCCAGCCGCGGTGCTCGCGATACAACTGCTGCAGGCTCTGCTCCGACGGTGACGTAGCTTCAATCATCTCAAGAGACCCTGCGCGAAGGTAGATTCAAATGAGACTGATTCTATTTAACTTCTCGAAGGACACAAAGCCTTTTTCTGCTCAGCGCTTGAGCGTTTCGCTCGGCAGCTCCTTGAACAGCGCGCGGTAACTGCTGGAAAACCGCCCCAGATGCCAGAACGACCAGCGCATCGCCACTTCCGCAACGGTGGTTTCCGTGGGCCTGCGCTTGAGCAATTCACGGTGCGCACTGTTCAGCCGCCGCAGGCGTAACCAGTGACTCGGGGTCATTCCGGTGTAGGCCTTGAAAGCCTGTTGCAACTGGCGCAACTGTACGCCGGCAACGTGAGAAAGTTCGAGCAGATTGACCGTGTCTTCCGGCGAATCAGCCGCCCACTCCCCTACTCTTTTGATGATTTGGCGTTCGTTGTTGCGGCGCTGCAATCCGCTGCGATCGAGGCTGGTGTGAGCGTTATCAAGGATGAACAGGCAGTCCTCGAGCAACTGTTGAGTCAGGCGATCTTTATCAAGTGGATCAGCAGCTTGCGACAACTTCGTGAGAATCGAGCTTAACCAGCCACTGAACAAAGCGTTCTGTCCGCAGTTCAGTGGCGCCATGAACAACCCTTCGAGTTTCGCCACTTGCAAACCGTGCTCGCGGACAAAGTCCGGACCGAATACCACGGCGATTTCCCGGTAGTTCTCCGGGGTGATCCAGATGTTGCGGCTCTCTTCGTTGAGCAGGTACAGCGCGTTGTCGCTGCGATCAAAGCAGAAAGCCAGAGCCCCGGATGGCGCACTGAAATTCTGCTCGACCCGAGTGTTCATCTGTTCTTCGTAAACCTCGACGCCCTGCAGATCGAGATAGCGAATCTGCCCGGCGAAATGTCCCGGCGACATCTGCTGGTAGTGCTGGACCCAGCCCGGTGTGGCGCGGATTTGCTCGGCCACGTCGGCGGTATTGAACGCTTGTACCTGGAGCGGATTGCACGTTGTCATGGGGTGACCTTGCGCACTCTTTTGGTGCGCTTTGGTGCTGCTGAAAGTGGATAGATGGAATCGCAAGCCGCGCCCAAGATAGTCGCCAACGCGCCACAGGGGAAGGGGCGGAAGATGAAACCCGCCCTCCCCGGCGTCTACAAAACCAATAACGAGGTCTTTATGAACGCCCCTTTCGATCAGCTGTTCACCTGGCTGAAAGATCACAAGATTACCGAAGTCGAATGCGTGGTCAGCGACCTGACCGGCATCGCCCGCGGCAAGATTGCACCGACCAACAAGTTTCTGCATGAGCGCGGCATGCGCCTGCCGGAAAGCGTGCTGCTGCAAACGGTAACCGGGGATTTTGTCGACGACGACATCTACTACGACCTGCTTGACCCGGCCGACATCGACATGGTTTGCAAACCGGTTTCCGACGCCGTGTACGTTATTCCGTGGGCCATCGAGCCGACCGCCATCGTCATCCACGACACCTTCGACAAGTTTGGCAATCCGATCGAACTGTCGCCGCGCAACGTGCTGAAGAAAGTTCTGCAGCTCTACACCGACAAGGGCTGGAAGCCGATTGTCGCGCCGGAAATGGAGTTCTACCTGACCCAGCGCTGTGAAGATCCCGACCTGCCGCTCAAGGCACCGCTGGGTCGTTCGGGCCGTGCGGAAAGCGGGCGCCAGTCATTCTCGATCGATGCCGCCAACGAATTCGATCCGTTGTTCGAAGACGTCTACGACTGGTGCGAACTGCAAGGCCTGGATCTCGACACGCTGATCCACGAAGACGGCCCGGCGCAGATGGAAATCAACTTCCGCCATGGCGATGCATTGGATCTGGCCGACCAGATCACCGTGTTCAAGCGCACCCTGCGCGAGGCGGCGCTCAAGCACAACGTCACCGCGACGTTCATGGCCAAGCCGATCGGCGACGAGCCGGGCAGCGCCATGCACCTGCACCAGAGCGTGGTCGAGATCGCTACGAGTCAGCCGATCTTCGCCGATGCCGAGGGCAACATGAGCGAGCTGTTCCGTCATCACATCGGTGGCTTGCAGAAATACATCCCGAAAGTCCTGCCGATGTTCGCGCCGAACGTCAATTCGTTCCGCCGCTTCCTGCCGGACACTTCGGCGCCGGTCAACGTCGAATGGGGCGAAGAGAACCGCACGGTTGGCCTGCGTGTGCCGACTTCGGGGCCGGAATCGATGCGCGTGGAGAACCGCTTGCCCGGCGCCGACGCCAACCCGTACCTGGCGATTGCCGCAAGCCTGCTGTGCGGCTACATCGGCATGGTCGAGAAGATCGAGCCGAGCGCGGCGGTCGAAGGCCGGGCCTACGAGCGCCGCAATCTGCGCCTGCCCATCACCATCGAAGAAGCCCTGACGCAGATGGAAGAGTGCCCGAAGGTCGCGGAGTACCTGGGCAGCAAATTCGTCCGCGGCTACGTCGCGGTCAAACGCGCCGAGCATGAAAACTTCAAACGCGTGATCAGCTCGTGGGAGCGTGAGTTCCTGCTGCTCAGCGTCTGACCCCGCCCCGTTACTGTGGGAGCGAGCCTGCTCGCGAAGACGTCGGCACACTCACCATAGATGTCGACTGAAACACCGCTTTCGCGAGCAGGCTCGCTCCCACATTGAATCTGTGATGTACCCAAGAAGTGATAACCCCACAGAAGAATGTGCAGCGCCTGAGAATTCCAATAAATCCAAGAGGTGTCGATATGCGTCTATTGAAATCCGTACTCCCGATCGCAATGAGCGTGCTGTTCAGTGCCGTAGCCCACGCCGAGCCCCAAGTCAGCGTCTACAACTGGACCGACTACATCGGCGAAACCACCCTCGCCGACTTCCAGAGCAAGACCGGGATCAAGGTGATCTACGACGTCTTCGACTCCAACGAAACCCTTGAAGGCAAACTCCTCGCCGGTCGCACCGGATACGACGTGGTGGTGCCGTCCAACCACTTCCTCGCCCGTCAGGTAAAGGCCGGCGCGTTCATGAAGCTCGATCGTTCACAGTTACCAAACTGGAAGAACTTGGACCCAAAACTGCTTGAATTGCTGGAGAAAAATGATCCCGGCAATGCGCACTCGGTGCCTTACCTGTGGGGCACCAACGGCATCGGTTATAACGTCGACAAGGTCAAGCAAGTGCTCGGTATCGACCACATCGATTCCTGGGCCGTGCTGTTCGAACCCGAGAATCTGAAGAAGCTGAGCCAGTGCGGTGTGTCGATGATGGACTCCGCTGACGAAGTCTTCCCGGCCATCCTCAACTACATGGGCATGGACCCGCGCAGTGAAAACCCTGAAGACTACAAAAAGGCCGAAGCCAAGCTGCTGAGCATCCGTCCGTACATCACCTATTTCCATTCTTCCAAATACGTGTCGGACCTGGCCAATGGCGACATCTGCGTCGCGTTCGGTTACTCCGGCGATGTGTTCCAGGCGGCCAACCGCGCCAAGGAAGCCAAGAACGGTGTGAATATCGCTTACGCCATCCCCAAGGAAGGCGCCAACCTGTGGTTCGATCTGCTGGCGATCCCAGCCGACGCGAGCAACGCCAAAGAGGCGCACGCCTTCATCAACTACCTGCTAGATCCGCAAGTGATCGCCAAAGTCAGCGCCACCGTCGGCTACGCCAATCCGAACCCGGCGGCCAAGCCGTTCATGGATCAGGAACTGGTCAACAACCCTGAGGTTTACCCGCCGCAGTCGGTGCTCGACAAACTCTACATTTCCTCGACCCCGCCCCAGGCGATCATGCGTCTGATGACCCGGTCGTGGAGCAAAGTGAAGTCGAACAAATGAATCAGCACAGCGCACAACACGCCCGCTCCTGGTACGCAGCTTCTGCACGGACGAGCACGCCCTACCCTGCGCTGGATGGTGATTTGCTTGCCGACGTCTGCGTAATCGGTGGCGGCTTCACTGGCGTCAACACCGCGATTGAGCTGGCCCAGCGCGGTCTGTCGGTGGTGTTGCTCGAGGCGCGACGTATCGGCTGGGGCGCCAGCGGGCGCAACGGTGGTCAGCTGATTCGCGGTATCGGCCATGAAGTCGAGGGTTTCGCCCGTTACGTTGGCCAGGACGGCGTGCGCTATCTGCAGCGCGCCGGCATCGATTCGGTGGATCTGGTGCGCCAGCGCATCACTGAAAACGCCATCGACTGTGATCTGCGCTGGGGCTTTTGCGAACTGGCCAACACCGCCGCGCAATTCGCCGCGTTCAAGCAGGAACAGGCCAGTCTCGCCGAACTCGACTATGCCCACGAAACCAGGCTGGTCGGGCCGGAGCAGATCCGTCAGCAAGTGGTCGACGCCGGAGTGTACGCCGGCGGATTGATCGACATGGGTTCGGGCCATTTGCATCCGCTGGATCTGGTCCAGGGCGAAGCGCATCTCGCGGCATCGCTGGGCGCGCGTATCTTTGAGCAAAGTCCGGTGCTGGAAATTCTCCATGGCCCGACCGTCGAGGTGCGCTGCGCCACGGGTTCCGTGCGCGCCGGCAGCCTGGTGCTCGGCTGCAACGCGCATCTGGATGAACTGGAACCCAAACTCAGCGGCAAAGTGCTGCCCGCCGGCAGTTACATCATCGCCACCGAGCCGTTGGACGAAAGCCGCGCCGCCCAGTTGATTCCGCAGAACCTGGCGCTGTGCGATCAAAAGGTCGGACTCGATTATTACCGACTCTCGGCTGATCGACGGCTGCTGTTCGGCGGCGCTTGTCATTATTCCGGGCGCGATCCGGCGGACATTGCCGCCTATATGCGCCCGAAAATGCTCAAGGTGTTCCCGCAACTGGCCGACGTGCACATCGACTACCAATGGGGCGGCAAGATCGGCATTACCGCCAATCGCTTCCCCCAGGTTGGCCGACTCAAACAGCACCCGAACGTGTTTTACGCGCAGGGTTATTCCGGTCATGGCCTCAACGTCACGCACTGGTGCGCGAAGCTGTTGGGCGAAGCCATTCATGCCGGGCACAGTCAGGGCATGGACGTGTTCAGCGGCGTGCCGCACATGACCTTCCCCGGCGGCCCGGCCTTGCGTTCGCCGCTGCTGGCGCTGGGCATGTTCTGGTATCGCTTGCGCGAAATGCTCGGTTAACAGGCGCTTACACATTCCTGAAGTTAAAACGGCTTCTGATTTGCTCTATCGCAAGGCACTTCTATATTGATGAAGTGCTTTTGCGTTCCTGACGCTCAGTGCCCGATAAATTGAGGAGGACATGGATGAAGTCGTCAGCCAGCGATGAGCCGCTAGCACCCGGTCAAGCGCCGATCAAAACCCGCCGTTTCGCTATTTCACTGGTATGGATCGTGCCGATTGTCGCGGTGCTGGTCGGCATTTCGCTGGTGATTCACAACATCCTTCAGGAAGGCCCGGTCATCACCGTCACCTTCAAGACCGGCGATGGCCTGACCGCGAACAAGACCGAAGTCCGGTACCGCAACGTGGTCATCGGCCATGTCTCCGACGTCGAACTGGCCAACGACCATAAACACGTCAACGCCACGATCAAACTCGCCAAGCAAGCCGAAGCCTTCACCCGCGAGGACTCGCAATTCTGGGTGGTGCGTCCACGCATCGGCGCCGGCGGGGTCTCGGGCATCGATACGCTGCTGTCGGGCGACTATATCGGCGCCGACATTGGTCAGGCCAATACCCGCTCAAAAAACTTCAAAGGTCTGGAGAACCCGCCGCCGATCACCTACGGCGAACCGGGCAAACGCTTTACGCTGCACACCGCAGACCTTGGCTCGCTGGACATCGGCTCCCCCGTTTATTACCGCAAGATTCCGGTTGGCCAGGTTGTGTCCTACGCGCTGGACCCGGACGGCAAAGGCGTCAACATCGAAGTCTTCGTGCATTCGCCCAACGATGCCTACGTCACCGAAAACACCCGCTTCTGGAACGCCAGTGGCATCGATATCAACGTCGGCGCCAACGGCTTCGCGGTGAAAACCGAATCGCTGTCGACCCTGCTGGTCGGCGGCATCGCTTTCCGCGCCCCGGATTACAGTCCCGACGATAAACCGGCCAGCGACGACAAGAGTTTCGAGCTGTTTGCCAATCAGACCGCCGCCCTCGCCCCGCCCGACGGCAAGGCGCAATATCTGGCGCTGCGGTTTGATCAGGCCTTGCGCGGCCTCAAGGTGGATGCGCCCGTAGAGTTTCTCGGTATCGAAATCGGCCGGGTGGTGGCGGTCAATCTCGACTTCGACGAGGTCAAGCGCACCTTTCCGGTGAATGTCGGCATTGTCATTTATCCGCAGCGACTCGGCCGTGCCCACGCGAAGATTCTCAAGACCTACCATGGCGACGAAAACGATGAGGCCACCGGCGCGCGTCTGATCGGCACGTTCATTGAAAATGGCCTGCGCGCCCAGGCCCGCAATGGCAACCTGCTCACCGGTCAGTTGTATATCTCGCTGGATTTCTATCCCAAAGCGCCGAAAGTCGCGTTCGACCCCAAGGCACGGCCGGTCACCATTCCGACCGTTCCCGGCAGCCTCGAACAATTGCAGGAAAAACTCGAGGCGATGGTGAACAAGATCAACGCGCTGCCGGTGGAACGCATCGCCAGCAACCTCGACGGCAATCTGGTCGAGCTGCGCAAGGGCCTGAAGCAGTTCAACGCCAGGACTCTGCCGGGTGTACAGAGCACCCTCGCCGATGTCAGCAAGACGTTGCAGTCCGCCAATGCGACCCTCGCCGAGGATTCACCGCAACGCGAGCAACTCACCGAGACCCTCGACGAGCTCGGGCGCATGTCGCGCTCGTTGCGAGAACTGTCGGATTACCTCGGTCGCCACCCTGAGTCGCTGATTCGCGGACGCCCCGACAACGCCGCGCCGCTGGACCTCAAAGGACCGCCACGCAATTGAGCACAGGAGCTGCATCCATGGCTTTACCGTTGAAGATCACCGTGCTCGCTGCCTTCGTGCTGCTGACTGCGTGCCGTAGCGACCCGATCAGCTTCCATACGCTGACCCCGGCGCAACCGGGTGCCAGCCGCAACGGCGCCGACATCGCCATCGAAAGCATCAGCGTGCCGCCACAGGTCGATCGCGCGCAGATTGTGATTCGCCAAGGCAACAGCGGCGTGGCGATTCTGGAAACCGATTGGTGGAGCGCCACCCTTGCTGATGAGCTGCGCGGTGCGCTGACCGATCAATTGAGCAGTGGCGTTGGTCAGCAACGCGCCTCCGTGCGCGTCGACGTGCAGCGCTTCGATTCGATTCCCGGCCAGTACGCCTTGATCGACGTGAAATGGCGAGTGCGCCCGCTGGGTGCGGCGGACGCGGCGCTACTGACCTGTCGCTCGGTGTTGCAGACGCCTTCAGGGCCAAGCATCGAAGAGCTGGTGACTGCGCAACAGAACAACGTCAAACGTCTTGCTGCACAAATCACTCAGGCGTCAATGCACGCGCGCAATTGCCCTTCATCGGGCTAATCGCTTTATAAATCGAAGCGATCCACCGCCCGCCGCCGCTCGTTGTCATCGCGCACATCGTAGTTGGCGGTCGTCTGGATATTGCTGTGATGCGCCAGTTTCTGCGCGATCGACAGGTCGTGCTCTTCGATCACCCGGGTGATGAATGAACGCCGAAAATCGTGGGGCATGATTTTCACCCCGACCTGCGTACCGCGCTGGCGGGCGATGTAGTAAATCGCGTGTTTGGTGATGCGCTCGCGGGTGATGTGGCTGCCCCGGCGTATGCGATTGAACAGGAATGCATCGTCGCTTTCGCCTTCCTTGAGCTGTGAACGACGCAGTTCCAGCCAGGCATCGAGCTTGGCGAAGGCCCAGGCCGGCGCGTACTTGATCAGCTGTTTGTTGCCCTTGCCGGTGACGGTCAGGCTGCGCTCTTTGAAGTCGACCTGACTCAGATCCAGATCCACCGATTCCGACTTGCGCATGCCGGTGCCATACAGCAACGCAATCACCGCCGCATCACGCAAGCCCTGCGGGCGCGGGTCGGCAGCGCAGACTTCCATCAGTTCATGAATCAGCGTGCGCTTGAGGTTGCGCCCCTGGGACAGCCGTGTGCCGGCTATGCCCTTGACCGAACGCATCTTCAGCAGGTGATCCTGGCTGATCAGGCTCATGCGCCACGCCTCGTTCATCACCCCGCGCACGGCATTGACGTACAGCGACGAGGTGTTCGGTGCATAACCGTCGGCACGCAAAGCGGCGACCAGCGCCACCACGTCTTCCGGTTGCAGACCGTGCCACGGGATTTCTTCGATATCGACGTCCTCGAAACCGAGACGGTCAGCGGCATCTTGCAGCACATAGCGCATGGTCAACTGGCTGGAAGGTGCCAGTCGCGCCAGGTAAACGGTCAGCGGATTGCTGGTGGACGGTGCAGGTTGGGTACTCGACAAATCACTCAAACGAAACGGCCTTGAAATAAAAAACGATTCAACAAAAACAATAAATGCATGAAATGAAACGCAAAAAAACGGCGTGACTCAATGACAGGGGTTGCCGCGAAAGGCCGACAACCTGCCGTTCGAGGCCATAAAAGTCAATCGGGCATTCCCCGAACGGTCTGTTTGCGGCTTTATCTGCACGGTAGGCGAACTGAAACATCGCGCTCTTATGTTCAATGCAGGGACTGCGAACAGGAGTGCGGCATGAAGATCACGGTGTTTGGCAGTGGTTACGTCGGTCTGGTGCAAGCGGCGGTGCTGGCCGAGGTCGGTCACGACGTTGTGTGCATGGATGTCGACGCGCAGAAAATCGAGCAGTTACGCCAGGGCCACGTCAGTATTTTCGAGCCGGGGCTGGCCAGCTTGGTGCGTGAAGGCCTGGAATCGAAACGCCTGCAATTCACCACAGATGAGCGACTCGCGGTGTTGCATGGGCGGGTGGCGTTCATTGCGGTGGGCACGCCGTCACGCGAGGACGGTTCGGCGGACCTGCGCTACGTGATGTCAGTCGGCGACGCGATTGCCCGGCATCGCCAACAGCCTTTGATCGTGGTGGAAAAATCCACGGTGCCGGTGGGCACGGGCGACGCTTTGCGCAGCCACATCGAAAAAGCCCTGATCAAGATTGGCCGCCTGCTGCAGTTCGATATTGTCTCCAATCCGGAATTTCTCAAGGAAGGTTCAGCGGTGGCCGATTGCCGGCGGCCGGATCGGATCGTCATCGGTTGCGAAGGCGCTGAAGTACGCGATGTGATGCGTGATCTGTACGCGCCGTTCAACCGCAACCATGACCGCATCATGTTCATGGACCTGCGCAGCGCCGAGCTGACCAAATACGCCGCCAACTGCATGCTCGCGACCAAGATCAGTTTCATCAACCAGATCGCCGAACTCGCCGAGCACCTCGGCGCAGATATCGAATCAGTGCGCCAGGGCATCGGTGCCGATACGCGGATTGGCTATCACTTTATCTATCCGGGTTGCGGCTACGGCGGTTCGTGTTTTCCCAAAGACATGCGCGCGTTGATTCACAGTGCTGAACAGGCGCATTGCTCCAGTGATCTGCTACAAGCGGTAGAAGCGATCAACCAGCGGCAGAAGCACAAGCTGTTTGAACGCATCAACGCGTTCTACCGGGGCGATTTGCGCGGCAAGGCCTTTGCCTTGTGGGGCCTGGCGTTCAAGCCCAACACCGACGACATGCGCGACGCGCCGAGCCGGGTTCTGCTCGAAGATTTATGGGCTGCCGGGGCCAGCGTGCGCGCGTTTGATCCAGAGGCCATGGTGGAAACCCAGAGTCTCTATCCAAACGAATCGAAATTGATGCTGATGGGCACGCCGGAAGCGGTACTGGCCGGCGCCGATGCGTTGATCATCTGCACCGAATGGCAACAGTTCAAGGCCCCGGATTTCGAGCTGATCAAACAGCGCCTCACTAGTCCGGTAATCTTCGACGGCCGCAACTTGTACGACGCCGAGCGTCTGGCGCGCAATGGTTTCCAGTATTTCCCGATGGGGCGCGGTGAATCGTGCAAGTTGCCGATCACCTTGCGGCAGAGGCCGGCGGCTTCGGATGTGGCTTGAACTGGCCCTGTGGGAGTCATTGCAAATTGTGAGCTACACAGACCCTGTGGGAGCGAGCCTGCTCGCGAATACGGTATGTCAGCGACATCGCAGGTGACTGATCCGCCGCCTTCGCGAGCAGGCTCGCTCCCACAGGGAAGTCATGTGCGCCGAAGGACGCTGGTGTATCAGCTTGACCGGTGGCGGCTGCCCAGAGAGGATGGCGTTCGCCCAGGCTTCCCGAATAAGGACATTCCCCTTCCGTGGCCATGTACTCGCCGTTCATTCGCCGATTGATGATCAGCTCGCTGACCGTGGTCATCAGCCGCGCCCTGGTCAGTCCGTTGCTGACGCTGTTCCTCAGCAACAAGCTTGGACTCAATCCGCAGGATGTCGGCTTGCTGCTCGGCATCGCCGTGTTCAGCGCCACGCTGCTGTCGCTGTACGGCGGCTACATCATCGACAAGCTGGACAAGCGCCAGTTGCTGATTGTGGCCATGCTCTCCAGCGGTATCGGCCTGATCCTGCTGACCTTCGCGCAGAACCTGTATCTGGTCACCCTGGTGCTGATCATCAGCGAAACCGCGTCGGCGCTGTTCCTCATCGGCTCCAAGGCGATCCTCAGTGAAAACCTGCCGGTGGGCCAGCGGGTCAAGGCGTTTTCCCTGAATTACACGCTGACCAATATCGGCTACGCCGTCGGCCCGATGATTGGCGTGGTGATTGCCGGGGTGCAGCCGTCCGCGCCGTTCATCGTTGCCGGCGCGATCGCCATTGGCAGTATTTTTCTGCTGCTCGGCGCGACCAGGGATACCAGTCCGATAACTTCCGGCAGTGCGCCGCAAAGTTTCCTCAACACGCTGATGATCCTGAAAAACGACCGCACCATGGTGCTGTTCACCCTTGGCTGCCTGCTCAGCACGTTGGTGCACGGACGCTTCACCCTGTACCTGTCGCAATACCTGCTGGTCACCCACACCCAGCAACAGACCCTGGACACCATGGCCGCCCTGCTCGCCTGCAACGCAATCACAGTGATCCTGCTGCAATACCAGGTCGGTCGCTGGCTCAGCCGCGAACACCTGCGTCACTGGATTGCCGGCGGCACTGCACTGTTCATCGTCGGGTTGATTGGCTTCAGTGTGGCGGACAGCCTGCTCGGCTGGTGCGTGGCGATGTTCATCTTCACCTTGGGCGAAATGATCATTTACCCGGCAGACTTCCTCTTCGTCGATACCCTCGCCCCGGAGGCACTGCGCGGCAGTTACTACGGCGCGCAGAACCTAGCGGCACTCGGCGGTGGGGCGAGCCCGGTGCTGTGCGGGTTTCTGCTGATGCACACGCCGGCGCCGAGCATGTTCTACGCCCTGAGCGGCTTGGCGGCGCTGGGTGGCTATCTATGCTTCGTCAGCGCGCGGCGCACCAGTTCAATGCAAAAATAGTGCACTAAAACTGCATTTATATGAATTTGTCAGCATCGAGTTTGATCGGCAAACTACGCGCGTTCCTCCCCCAATGTTGGAACGCTTCGAGGGCTTTCCGGATATGCCGGACAAGTCCTTTTTTTTGCCCCGGATTTTGTAAAGGATCAGTTCTACATGCTTGCTCGCTGGTTGCCCGCTGCCATCAACACCCGCCCCACTGAATGGAGCCGTGCCGCGATCGGCATGGCCCTGGGCACGCTGTTCAGCGTATGGATGTGCGCGCAGGTGTTCGGCCATGACGTTGCGTTTCACCTGATCGGCCCGCTCGGCGCTTCGGCGGTGCTGCTGTTCGCCGTGTCCTCGGGCGCCCTCGCCCAGCCATGGTCGATTCTCGGCGGCTACCTGTGTGCTGGCGTGGTCGCCCTGCTGGTCGCTCACGTGCTCGGCCGAACACTGGGCAGCGCCTGCCTTGCCGCCGGCATGGCGGTGATTCTGATGTGCTGGCTGCGTTGCCTGCACCCACCGGCCGGCGCCCTGGCGCTGACGCTGGTACTGGCCGACCCTGCGACCATCGCCATGGACTGGAAAGCCATGGAGCCGGTGATGCTCGGCGCTATCTGCATGCTCGTCAGCGCGCTGGCCTATAACAACCTGACCCGCATCCGCTATCCGAAACGCGCTGCCGACCCGGCACCGCCAGTGGTCCCGGTCGACCGCCAGGCGATTACCGCCGAAGACTTGAAACTGGCGCTGGCCGACATGGAAGCCTTCATCGACGTCACCCCCGAAGACCTCGAACGCCTGATCCACGCCAGCGAACTGCACGCCAAGCGCCGCAGCATTACCGAAACGTTCAGATGATCCCTTTGTAGGAGCTGACGAGTGCAACGAGGCTGCGATCTTTTGATCTTGTTTTTTGAAATCAACAGATCGCAGCCTCGTTGCACTCGTCAGCTCCTACACGGACAGCGGCGCTAAGATAAAAACGCAGATTCCCCCTGCACATATCCCCGTTGTACACGACAAATTTGCACTGTTACGATCCGCTAACGCCCGCGCGCGGGCTTTTCGAATAAAGACAATAAAAGCAGGGAGTTACAGATGACAGCTCAGGCTTCATCCCGGCGGACCCCGTCCATGGATGCCATACCAAACGACGTGCTGGCCGAGGTGCGCAATCATATCGGCCACCTGACCCTCAACCGCCCTGCGGGCCTTAATGCAATCACTCTGGACATGGTGCGTCTGCTGCAACAGCAGCTCGATGCCTGGGCGTCTGACGCCGATGTGCACGCAGTGATATTGCGCGGCGCTGGTGAAAAGGCTTTCTGCGCCGGCGGTGATATTCGTTCGCTGTACGACAGCTACAAGAGCGGCGACACGCTGCACGAAGATTTCTTCGTCGAGGAATACGCCCTCGACCTGACGATTCATCACTACCGCAAACCGGTGCTGGCCCTGATGGACGGTTTTGTCCTCGGCGGCGGCATGGGCCTGGTGCAAGGCGCCGATCTGCGCGTGGTCACCGAGAAGAGCCGTCTGGCGATGCCGGAAGTGGCCATCGGTTATTTCCCGGACGTCGGCGGCAGTTACTTCCTGCCACGCATTCCCGGTGAACTGGGGATTTATCTGGGGGTCAGCGGCGTGCAGATTCGCGCGGCCGATGCGCTGTACTGCGGCCTCGCCGACTGGTATCTGGACAGCAGCAAACTGGCCCTGCTCGACGAAAAACTCGATCAGATGGAGTGGCAGGACACGCCGCTGAAGTCGCTGCAGAACCTGCTGGCCAAGCACGCCGTGCAAACCCTGCCCGATGCGCCCCTCCAAGCGTTGCGCCCGGCCATCGACCACTTCTTCGCCCTGCCCGACGTGCCGAGCATGATCGAGCAATTGCGCGCCGTCACTGTCGCCGACAGCCACGAATGGGCGGTCACCACGGCGGATCTGCTGGAAACCCGCTCGCCGCTGGCCATGGCCGTAACCCTGGAAATGCTCCGTCGCGGCAGACATTTGAGTCTGGAGAATTGCTTTGCGCTGGAGCTGCATCTGGACCGCCAGTGGTTTGCCCGTGGCGACCTGATCGAAGGCGTGCGCGCCCTGTTGATCGACAAGGACAAGTCACCGCGCTGGAACCCGCCGACCGTCGCTGAGCTGGACGCTGCGCAGGTTGCGAGCTTCTTCCATGGTTTTGATGAGAGCGGGAGCTGAGTCATGCACGATCTCGAACTGACTGAAGAACAAGTGATGATCCGCGACATGGCCCGGGATTTTGCCCGTGGCGAAATCGCGCCCCACGCCCAGGCCTGGGAAAAGGCTGGCTGGATCGACGACGCCCTGGTGGCGAAGATGGGCGAGCTGGGCCTGCTCGGCATGGTCGTGCCCGAGGAATGGGGCGGCACCTACGTCGATTACGTCGCCTATGCCCTGGCGGTTGAGGAAATTTCCGCCGGCGATGGCGCGACCGGCGCGTTCATGAGCATCCACAACTCGGTCGGCTGCGGCCCGGTGCTCAACTACGGCAGCGCCGAACAGAAGCAAACCTGGCTGGCCGATCTGGCCAGTGGGCAGACCATCGGTTGCTTCTGCCTGACTGAACCCCAGGCCGGTTCAGAAGCGCACAACCTGCGCACCCGTGCCGAATTGCGCGACGGCCAGTGGGTGATCAACGGCGCCAAGCAATTTGTCAGCAATGGCAAACGGGCAAAACTGGCGATCGTCTTTGCGGTGACCGACCCGGAGCTGGGCAAGAAAGGACTTTCGGCGTTTCTGGTGCCGACCGACACGCCGGGTTTCATCGTCGATCGCACCGAACACAAGATGGGCATCCGTGCTTCCGACACCTGCGCGGTGACGCTGAACAACTGCAGCATCCCCGAGGCCAATCTGCTCGGCGAGCGTGGCAAAGGCCTGGCGATTGCCCTGTCCAACCTTGAAGGCGGACGCATCGGCATCGCCGCGCAGGCATTGGGTATCGCCCGGGCAGCGTTTGAAGCGGCGCTGGCCTATTCGAAGGATCGCGTGCAATTCGACAAGCCGATCATCGAGCACCAGAGCATTGCCAATCTGCTGGCTGACATGCACATGCAGATCAACGCCGCACGGTTGCTGATCCTCCATGCAGCGCGGCTGCGCACGGCGGGCAAACCATGCTTGTCCGAGGCTTCGCAGGCCAAGCTGTTTGCTTCGGAAATGGCCGAGAAGGTCTGTTCGTCGGCGATCCAGATCCATGGCGGCTATGGCTATCTGGAGGATTACCCGGTCGAGAAGTACTACCGCGACGCGCGGATTACCCAGATCTATGAAGGGTCGAGCGAGATACAGCGGATGGTGATTGCGCGGGATTTGAAGAACTATCAACTGTAATGGCGTTGGCCCTTCCCCTCACCCCAGCCCTCTCCCCAGGGAGAGGGAGCCGACCGAGTGATCTGGCTTAATGATTCTGGACACCTCTAAAGGGCGGTAATCTACGCCCAGCTACGAGGTGTGATATGACCAGACGATATTTTTCGACAGATTTCAAACGGGATGCGGCTTGCCTGGTTTTGGATAAAGACTATTCGGTGAGTGAAGCCTGCGAAGCAATGGGTGTGGGCCCTACAGCTCTACGCCGCTGGGTTGAGCAGTTGCGCGCGGAGCGCAGCGGCAAGACGCCTGAGAAGTCCAAAGCCATGACCGTTGACCAACAACGCATCCAGGAACTGGAAGCAACAATTCGACGGATTGAGCGTGAGAAGGAAATTTTAAAAAAGGCTACAGCTCTCTTGATGTCGGATTCCCTCGATCGGTAAGGCTGGTCGAGGAGTTAAGCGAGCAATATTCAAGATCCGAGTTGTGCGTTGTATTTGGAATCAACCGCAGCAGTTATTACGAGCGTCTGAAACAGCGGACAAACGTGGATGTCGAGCGCGATCGCCTTAAGATCAAGGCTGCTGAATTACATGAGCAAAGTCGTGGATCAATGGGCGCGCGCAGCTTGGCAAAGGCGTTGTGTAACGAAAAAGAGTCGGTGGGTCGTTACATGGCTCGTAGCCTGATGCGCGAGCTCGGGTTGAAGAGCCAGCAACGGCGCAGGCATCGTTACAAACCCAGCGGTGCGGAGGCGCAATACGCCCCCAATCATTTGGAGCGTAAATTCAATGTCGAGGCCCCCAATCGAGTGTGGTGTGGCGACGTGACTTACATTTGGGCCGGTACTTAATGGGTTTATCTGGCTGCTGTACTTGATCTGCATGCCCGGCGCATCGTCGGCTGGGCGATGTCCAGAAGTCCGGATTCAGCTCTGACCTGTCGAGCGTTAAAGATGGCTTTCGAGTCGCGAGGACGCCCTGAAAACCTAATGTTCCATTCGGATCAGGGCTGTCATTACAGCAGTAAAGTATTTCGTCAAATGCTGGCGGACATGCGCATAAAACAAAGCATGAGTCGACGAGGAAACTGCTGGGATAACGCCCCGATGGAGCGTTTCTTTGGCAGTTTGAAATCTGAATGGATACCCAAGGCTGGCTACCGAAACGAAGATGAGGCTAGTACCGATGTGTTGCGCTACCTGACCCATTATTACAATCGGATCAGGCTGCACAGTCACAACGGATATCGGACTCCGGTAGCAATGGAAGCCTTGGCAGCATGAGAAATGACCTAAACCCTAAAACCGTGTCCAGTATCGTTTGACCAGATCAGAGTCGGTTACGGATTCAGCGGCAACCTTTCAGGTCGGCGTAATTCGCCCATATCACGCGGTCAGTCCCCTCTCCCTCCGGGAGAGGGCTAGGGTGAGGGGCTTTTGACGGCTTCACACCCTATTCCTGCCCCGAACGCCGGATCGCCCTCACCCCCAACGCCGCCAGATCACTTTCGCCCTCACCCAATGCCACCGCATCCAGCAAGTTGTCGCGCAACACACTGGCCACCGGCAACGACACATGATTCGGCTCGCCGGCCTTCAACGCTAGGCCAACATCCTTCAACCCCAGGCGCAAGGTAAACCCCGCCCCCTCCGTCTCCCGCGCGGCAATCTTCGGCCCGTAAACCTTATAGGCCGGCGCCGCGAACAGGGTGTTGGTGATGAACTCGACAAAATCGCTATTGCCCACGCCATAACTCTGAGTCAACGCCATCGCTTCGCCGGTGGCTTCGATGGCGCTGATCAGCATCATGTTGGTGGCGATCTTGAGGATGGCGGCGTTGACTGGGTCTTCACCCATCGGCCAGGTTTTCTGGCCCATCACATCCAGCAGCGGCTGGACCCGGGCAATCGCGGTGGCCGGGCCGCCGACGGCGATGTTGAGCTTGCCGGCCTCGGCCAGATCGTTGCGTCCGAATACCGGGGCGGCAATCAGTTGGGCGCCGACGCTTTCATGCAGCACTGCCAGTTCCTCGATGAACTCGACCGACAGGGTGGCCATGCTCAGGTGAATCAGCCCCGGTTTGCTTGAGGCCAACGCGCCGCTGTCGATCAGCACGGCGCGGGTCACCGCGTCGTCGGCGAGCATGCTGATCAGCACTTCGGCATCGAAGGCTTCGCCGGGATCGCCGGCCGCCGTCGCGCCCTGCCTGACCAGTTGTTCGACGGCAGGCAGGCTGCGGTTCCACACCCGCACTTCATGGCCGGCCCTGAGCAGATTGGCAGCCATGCCCTTGCCCATGGAACCCAGCCCGATAAATCCGATACGCATGTTGACCTCCGCTCTTGATGTGCAAAGGTCAACAGACTAGCGCCAGTGGCTGGGCCTTTAAAAGCTTCGCGAGCAGGCTCGCTCCCACAGTGGACGGTGGAGATCCCTGTGGGAGCGAGCCTGCTCGCGAAAGCGTCAGCTGAGGCACCGCATCTATTTGCCTTGGAATTCAGCCTCACGCTTGGCAATAAACGCCGCCATCCCTTCCTTCTGATCCTGCGTCGCAAACGCCGCATGAAACACTCGACGCTCGAAACGCACGCCTTCGGTCAGGTTGACCTCGAACGCGCGGTTGACACTCTCCTTGATCATCATCGCAATCGGCAGTGACTTGCCAGCGATCACCGCTGCAACTTTCAGCGCCTCATCCAGCAATTCATCGCTTGGCACGATGCGCGCGACGATGCCGCAGCGCTCGGCTTCCACCGCGTCGATCATGCGCCCGCTCAGGCACATTTCCATGGCCTTGGCTTTGCCCACCGCGCGGGTCAGGCGCTGGGTGCCACCCATGCCCGGCAGCACGCCGAGGTTGATTTCCGGCTGGCCGAATCTGGCGTTGTCGCCCGCCAGGATGAAGTCGCACATCAGCGCCAGTTCACAGCCGCCGCCGAGGGCGAAACCATTGACCGCCGCAATGATCGGCTTGCGCCGGTTGGCGACGCGATCGCTGTCGTTGAACAGATCATCCATGTAGATCTGCGGATAGGTCAGCTCAGCCATTTCCTTGATGTCGGCGCCGGCGGCGAAAGCTTTTTTCGAACCGGTGAGGACGACGCAGCCAATGTGCGCATCGGCTTCCAGCGTATCGAGGGCGTGGTTCACTTCGCTGACCAGTTGCGCATTGAGCGCGTTTAGTGCCTGCGGCCGGTTGAGGGTGATCAGGCCAACGCGGTCGCGGGTTTCCAGCAGAATCGTTTCGTAAGTCATGAATAAAATTCCTTGTCAGAGATTGCGCGAAATGACCATGCGCTGAATGTCGCTGGTGCCTTCGTAGATCTGGCAGACGCGCACGTCGCGGTAGATGCGTTCCAGCGGGAAGTCGTTGAGGTAACCGTAACCACCGAGGGTTTGCAAGGCCATGGAACAGACCTTCTCGGCCATTTCCGAAGCGAACAGCTTGGCCATCGACGCCTCGACCAGCGCCGGTTGGCCGCTGTCGCGCAAGGCTGCGGCGTAATGCACCATTTGCCGGGCGACGGCAATTTGCGTGGCCATGTCCGCCAGGCGGAACGCCACGGCCTGATGCTCGATGATCGGCTTGCCGAAGGTGTCACGCTCGCGGGCGTAATCACGCGCGGCCTCGAACGCGGCGCGGGCCATGCCGACGGCTTGTGAGGCGATACCGACGCGGCCGCCTTCGAGGTTGGCCAAGGCGATCTTGTAGCCCTCGCCCTCCTCGCCCAGCCGATTGGCCACCGGCACTTTCACATCTTCGAAGAGGATCTGGCAGGTGTCGGAGGCGTGCTGGCCGAGTTTGTCTTCGACCCGCGCGACTTTGTAGCCAGGCGAGTCGGTCGGCACGATAAAGGCGCTGATCCCGCGCTTGCCGGCGCTCGGGTCAGTCACGGCAAACACGATCACGATGCCGGCGTTCTGCCCGGAGGTGATGAACTGTTTGCAGCCGTTGAGCACGTAGTGATCGCCTTCCAGCCGCGCGCGGGTTTTCAGGCTGCTGGCATCGGAACCGGCTTGCGGTTCGGTCAGCGCGAAGGCGCCGAGCATGGCGCCGCTGGCCAACGGTTTGAGGAAGCGTTCACGCTGATCGTCATTGCCGAACTTGAGAATCGGCACGCAGCCGACCGAGTTGTGCACGCTCATGATCGTCGAACAGGCACCGTCGCCGGCGGCGATTTCTTCCAGGGCCATGGCGTACGCGAGGTAGCCGGTGTCACATCCGCCCCACTGCTCCGGCACGAGCATGCCGAAGAAGCCCAGCTCAGCCATCTCGGCGATGGCTTCCTTGGGGAAACGGTGCTCGCGATCCCACGCGGCAGCGAACGGCTTGAGCCGCTCCTCGGCAAACTGCCGGGCCATGTCGCGGATCTGGGTTTGGTCTTCGTTGGGGATCATGGTGATTCCTTGAAATCTGAGTACGACATTGAACCCTGTGGGAGCGAGCCTGCTCGCGAAGGCGGTGTGTCAGTCACGGATGTGCCGGCCGAAACGACGTCTTCGCGAGCAGGCTCGCTCCCACAGTTGATCGGGGATGCCTTCAGTAAACGCATTCCACAGCCATCGCCGTGGCCTCTCCGCCGCCAATGCAGATCGCTGCAATGCCGCGCTTGAGTTGTTTCTGCCGCAGCGCCGCGAGCAATGTCACCAGAATCCGCGCCCCCGACGCACCGATCGGATGGCCCAGCGCGCAGGCGCCGCCGTGCACGTTGAGCTTGTCGTGGGGAATCTCCAGGTGCGTCATCGCCGCCATGCCGACCACGGCAAACGCTTCGTTCACTTCAAACAGATCCACTTGATCCAGCGCCCAACCGGTCTTCTTCACCAGTTTGTGGATCGCGCCAATCGGTGCGGTGGGAAACAGCCCAGGGGTATCAGCGAACGCAGCGTGGCCATGAATCACCGCCAGCGGCTTGAGGCCCAGTTGCTGCGCGTGGGACTGGCGCATCAGCACCAACGCCGCCGCGCCGTCGGAAATCGAGCTGGAGTTGGCCGCGGTGACCGTGCCGCCCTCGCGGAACGCCGGTTTCAGCGAGGCAACCTTGTCGAGTTTGGCTTTTGGCGGCTGTTCATCGTTGCTGATCACCACCTGCTCTTTGCCGACGGTCACCGTCAGCGGGACGATTTCGTCCTTGAAGCTGCCATCCTTGATCGCCTGTTGCGCGCGGGTGGTCGAGGCAATGGCGAAAGCGTCCTGCGCCTCGCGGCTGAAGCCGTTGGCCTCGGCGCAATCCTCGGCGAAGGTGCCCATCAGGCGGCCCTTGTCGTAAGCATCTTCGAGGCCGTCGAGGAACATCGAATCGAGCACGCGGCCATGGCCCATGCGATAGCCGGCGCGGGCTCGATCGAGCAGGTACGGCGAGTTGGACATGCTTTCCATGCCGCCGGCAATCACCACATCGGCACTGCCGGCAAGCAGCATGTCGTGGGCCATGATGGTGGTCTGCATGCCCGAGCCGCACATCTTGTTGACCGTGGTGCAGCGTGTCGATTTATCCAGCCCGGCACCCAGCGCAGCCTGACGTGCCGGCGCCTGGCCAAGGCCGGCGGGCAATACGCAACCGAACAGCACTTCATCAACCGCGTCGCTGGCGACACCGGCGCGTTCGACCGCAGCCTTGATCGCCGCCGCGCCGAGTTGCGGTGCGGTGAGGCTTTTCAGTTCACCTTGAAAACCGCCCATCGGTGTGCGGACGGCGCTGACGATAACAATCGGATCATTGGACATAGTCATGACTAATCCTCCTTACTTGGCGGCCATGCGCAAGGCGCCGTCGAGACGGATCACCTCGCCGTTGAGCATGCTGTTTTCGATGATGTGGCGCACCAGCGCGGCGTATTCGGCGGGCTTGCCCAGCCGTGGCGGGAACGGCACGCCGGCGGCCAGTGAGTCGCGCACTTCCGGGGTCATGCCGGCCATCATCGGCGTTTCGAAAATGCCCGGTGCGATGGTCATCACGCGGATGCCGAAGCGCGCCAGTTCGCGGGCGGCAGGCAGGGTCAGGCTGGCGATCGCGCCTTTGGATGCCGAGTACGCAGCCTGGCCAATCTGGCCGTCGAACGCTGCGACCGACGCTGTGTTGATGATCACACCACGCTCGCCATCAGCATTAGCTTCGCTCTCGGCAATCGCCGCAGCGGCCAGACGCAGCATGTTGAAACTGCCGATCAGGTTAACGTTGATCACTTGCGCAAAGCTGCTGAGCGCGTGAGGGCCGTTCTTGCCGAGGATCTTCTCGCCACGGACGATGCCGGCACAATTGACCAGGCCATTGACGCTGCCAAACGCAGCGATCGTCGCTTGCACCGCCGCTTCGGCAGCCGCCTCATTGCTGATGTCGGCAACCACGCTTTGCGCACCGAGGCGCTGGGCCTGCGCGGCGACGGCGTCGGCGTTCATGTCGACCAGCATGACTTTGGCGCCGGCACTGACCAGCAATTCAGCGCTGGCGGCACCGAGGCCGGAGGCGCCGCCGGTGACGATAAAAACCTTGTTCTCGATCTGCATGACGGTGTTTCCTTGGATTCAAGCTGAAACGTTGTGCGCCGCGGCCTCTTGAGCCTTGGCGATTTCCTGGTTGCGCAAGATAAAGCGCTGCAATTTGCCACTCGGGGTTTTGGGCAACTCGCTGACAAATTCGATTTCACGCGGGTACGAATGCGCGGCCAGACGCTTGCGCACGTGTTGGCGCAGTTCTTCGGCCAACTCCGGCGCGGCGCGGTACTGCGCGCTCAGCACGACAAAGGCTTTGACCAGTTCGGTGCGTTCCGGGTCGGGTTTGCCGACGACCGCCGCCTCGACCACGGCCGGGTGTTCGATCAGCGCGCTTTCCACGTCGAACGGGCCGACGCGGTAGCCCGAAGTGGTAATCACGTCATCACTGCGGCCGACGAAGCTGATGCTGCCGTCCGGGTTCCACTCCACGGTGTCGCCGCTCAGGTAGTAGTTGCCGACGAAGGCCTTGGTCGGCGCGCCTTCGTAGCCACCGAACCAGCACATCGGCGACTGCGGGCGGTCGATGGCAAGAATGCCCGGCTGACCGACGCCGAGTTCGTTGTACTGCTCATCGAGCACGACGATGCGATGCCCCGGCGAAGCGAAACCGGCGGCGCCGACATGCACCGGATGCTCGAGGCCGTGGTGGTTGCACAGCACCATGCCCAGTTCGGTCTGGCCGTAATGATCGTGAATGACCACCTCGAGGTTGTCTGCGAACCAGCGGATCACTTCCGGGTTCAGCGGCTCACCGGCGCTGCTGACGATGCGCAGTTTGCCCTTGATCGATCTGGCGAACTCCTCTCCCCCGGCTATCAGCAAGCGATAGGCAGTGGGCGAACCGGTGAGATTGGTGATGCCATATTTGTTGATCACCCGGCAGGTGCTTTCGAGGGTGAACGGGCCATCGTAGAAGGTAATCGGGTGGCCCAGCGCCAACGGCCCGGTCACGCCGAAATAGATGCCATAGGCCCAGCCCGGATCGGCGACGTTCCAGAACGCGTCTTCGGGGCGCAGGTCCACCGCATCACGGGTGTAGCTCTGGAAAGCGACGATGGCTTTGAGCGGTACTGACAGCGCTTTCGCCGGCCCCGTGGTGCCCGAGGTGAACATTAGCAGGAACGGGTCTTCGCCGGTCAGTAACACCGGTTCGCAAACATTGGAATGGTTGGCCAGCTCAGCCCAGAAACTGAAATCACCACGAACGATGCCCTGACCTTTGGCGCCACCAACGGTGACGATGGACGGGCATGCGCTGACTTCATTGAGCTTGGGGCGATTGACCGCGTCGGTGACCACGACTTTCGCCCCGGAACTGTTCAGGCGATGTTCGAGGGCTTTCGGCCCGAATGCAGTGAATAGCGGCTGATACACCGCGCCGATGCGCCAGGTGGCGAGCACGGTGATGAGTAATTCGACGTTGCGCGGCAGCAGGCCGGCGACCTTGTCGCCCTTTTGCACGCCCTGGGCGAGGAGGAAATTGGCGAAACGCGCGGCTTTGTCTTGCAGATCAGTGAAGGTGTAAGTCGCACTTGAGCCGTCGCGACCTTCCCAGAACAACGCAATACGCCCGGGCAAGGCATGGCGGTCGCAACATTCGACGCAGGCGTTGACTGCTGCCAGCGTGCCGCTGAGCGACGCATCGACGGTGTGCTGATAGTTGAACTGTTCGGTGGCAGACAAGTAATCGCGCATTGCCAGAATCCCTCGGTGTTTTTATTAGGCTGGGAACCGTAAACAACACAGGGATAGTCGCGCCGCGCGGGGCCTGGGGCAATGGTCAAAGTAATCAAAGTGGCTGACTGGTTTGGCCAAGCCTTTTAAGGGGAATGGTCACGCGGCCCTGGGTGGGAGCGAGCTTGCTCGCGAAGGTGTTGGGTCAGACCACCTCATTGAGGATCAGTGTGCGGTAATGCCCCGGGTTCGACCCGGACCACTTGCGAAACGCCTTGTAGAACGAACTGGCATCCGCAAAACCCAGCCGTGCAGCGATCTCGACGAAACTGATCGAGGGCTCTGCCAGCCAGGTGATTGCCAGCTCCTTGCGCACGCTGTCCTTGAGGCCCTGATAGGTCTGCCCTTCCTCGGCCAGACGGCGGCGTAATGTCGACGCGGACATGCACAGTTGCTGAGCCAGCGCCTCGGTTTCCGGCCAATGCGCCGCGGGCACTTGCCGCAGATCGTGCTTGATCCGGCTGGCCAGGCTGTCGGGGTCGCGGTACTTGACCAGAATGTTCGCCGGCGCCTGGGCCAGGAAGCGCTTGAGTTCTTCAGCGCTGCGCTTGATCGGCAGATCAAGACAATCGGCGGAAAAGATCATTCGTGTTCGCGGACGTTCGAAACGCAGGTTTTCCGAAAACATCACCCGATAGTCATCAGTGAAATCCGGTTCGGCGCAGCGCAGTTCAATCGCCAGAATCGGAATCCGCCGCCCGGCCAGCCAGCACGCCACGCCGTGCACGATCATCCAGTAAGTGAAATAGGTAAAGGCGCGGCGCGGTTCGGCGTCGTCTTCGAGCAGGACGATTTCCGCCAGGCTCTGCTGATGCACCAGTTGCGCCGGCAGTTTTTCCAGCATCAGCGACAGGAACGTCAGACCGGTATCCAGCGCCGCCGCCAGCGTCGGTTGCGCCATTGCGCTGCGACACAAAAATGCCAGGCTGCCGGACTTGAGCGGGCGCGGGTCCATGCCGAAGAACTCGTCATCACCGCGTCGTGCCAGCAGGCGCCAGAGTCTGGCGTATTGCGAGGCCGGCACCCTGCCCTCATCGGCCGCTAACAAAGCCGGATCGATGCCGACCTTGGTCAACGCCTCATCCGTCGCCGCGCCCGGGGCGCAACTTTGCAGCAGCGCTTCGCGCACCAGTTGAATGGCAATGGTGTCTTTTTCCGCCATGGAGCGAGGTGAGCCTTGTTGTTTTTTGGGTGGTGGGCATCTTAACCCAGCTCCTGATTACACCGCAGGACCAATGTGGGAGCGAGCCTGCTCGCGAACGCGGTGTGTCAGATAAACAAATGTCACAGGCATACCGCATTCGCGAGCAGGCTCACTCCCACAAGAATCACAGTTGTTCAGCTAAGGTTCAGCTAAATGTCAATGAATGCCATTTGGGAATGAGTGTCATTATGTTACAACTTAGCCTCCTATCTAAATCGCTGTGGCTCGCCAATGCTCGTTCCCTTTTTGATCATGTTGCGCGAAGGCATCGAGGCCGCGCTTATCGTCGGCATCATTGCCAGTTATTTGCAGCAGACCGGCCGTGGCCAATGGATGCCGACCGTATGGATCGGCGTCTTCCTCGCCGCCGCCCTTGCCCTGCTGGTCGGCGGTGGCCTGGAACTGGTCAGTGCTGAATTCCCGCAAAAGCAGCAGGAGCTGTTCGAAGGAGTGGTCGGTCTGGTCGCGGTGGGCATTCTCAGTTCGATGGTGTTCTGGATGCGCAAGGTCGCGCGGTCTATCAAGCACTCGCTGCAAGCCTCGATGGATCAGGCGCTGACGCAATCCAGGCATCAGGTGATTGCATTGATCGCCATGGTCTTCTTCGCCGTCGCTCGCGAAGGCCTGGAGACGGTGTTCTTCCTGCTCGCGGTGTTCCAGCAGAGCGAAGGCCCGGGCGCGCCGATCGGTGCCCTGCTCGGCCTGATCCTGGCGGTGATCGTCGGTTTCCTGATCTACAGCGGCAGCATGCGCCTCAATCTTTCGGCGTTCTTCAAGTGGACCGGATTGTTCATCCTCGTGGTCGCCGCCGGGATTCTCGCCAACTCGGTGCAGGCGCTGCATGAAGCCGGGCTGTGGAATCACCTGCAAACGGTGCTGTTCGACTTCAGCGCGACGCTGCCGATGGACGGCCCGCTGGGCTCGGTGCTGGCCGGCATGTTCGGTTATCAGGATGCGCCGACCGTCAGCACCTTGGGCGCGTACCTGATTTATCTGCTGCTGGCACTGGTGATGTTCTTCATGCCCGCGCCTCGCCAGGCGACGCCAACCACTTCCGTTTCCAGCCAATAAGGCCCTTCATGTCTACTACCCAAACCCCTCCGGCCCTGCGTTGGGCGCTGGCCGGCTCGGTGCTGCTGATGGTCGCCGCCGGCGGGCTGTTCTGGTACGCCTCGAACATGGCCGCCGCCAAGCGTCAGCACAACCACGACGAAATCGTCGTCAACATCCATCCACACAGTTGCGAGCCGAATGCCCTGACGGTGCCGGCCGGCCGCGCCAGTTTCCGCATCGTCAACCGCTCCGAGCGTGCGGTCGAGTGGGAAATTCTCGACGGTGTGCTGGTGGTCGAAGAGCGGGAAAACATCGCGCCGGGCCTGAGCCAGGTGATCAACGCCAACCTGCAACCGGGCGACTATGCGATCACTTGCGGCTTGCTCAGCAACCCGCGCGGCACTTTGCACGTCACACCGACGGCCGCTTCCGATGCCGCCGCCAAGGCCAAGCCGTCGATGGTGGCTTTCGTCGGGCCGCTGTCGGAATTTCGCGTGTATCTGGCCGTTCAGGGCAGCGCGTTGATCAAAGCGGCGACGGCGCTGAATCAGGCGATCGCCAGTGGCGATCTGGCGCAGGCGCAAGCGTTGTACCTGCCGGCGCGTGCCGCTTATCAGCGTCTGGCGCCGGCGGCGCAGCGCCTGGCCGAGCTGGACAATCAGATCAATGCCCGCGCCGATTATTTCGAAAAGCGCGAGCAGGATCCGGCCTTTGTCGGTTTCCATCGCCTCGAATACGCGCTGTTCCAGCAGCGCAATCTCGACGATGTCATGCCTATTGCCCAGCGCTTGCTCGCAGATGTCACCACCCTCAAGCAACAGTTGCTCGCGCAGTCACTGCCGCCGGAGCAACTGGTGGGCATCGTCGTGCGCAACCTCAACAGCCTCGCCGAGGTGCGCGCCGGCAGCGGCGAGGAAGAACGCTACAGCCACAGCGATCTCAACGGTTTCGCCGCCAACGCGCAGACCGCGCGCAAGGTCGTCGACCTGTTGCGCCCGATGCTGAGCAAATCCTCCGCTGACGTGTTGGCGAATGTCGACCAGGCCATGAGTGACTTCGACAACCAGCTCAACGCGTTCAAATCCGCCGATGGCTACGTCAGTTACGACGCCGTGACCGCTGCGCAACGCCAGCAGATCGCCACCAAAGCCAAGGCTCTGGCCGCGGCAATGGATGGCATCGACCCCGCCCTGGGCCTTTCCGGCCTGTAAGCAGAAGACCACGACAGATGAACGATTCAGAACCTCTCAACCTGCAACGACGTCGCGTGCTGATGGGCATGGGCGCCGCCGGTGTCGCCCTTGCCGGATCGGCGCTGAGCTGCCCGGCCATGGCCGCGCAGCCTGCGCAAGTCACCGAAGCGCCGAGCAGCGACAAGACCGAAGACCGCCACGACTTCCACGGTGTGCACCAGACCGGCATCGTCACACCGCGCCCGGCCTCCGGGATGCTGGTGGCGTTTGATGTGTTGGCCTCTGATCGCGAAGATCTCGAGCGGCTGTTCCGCACCCTCAACGAACGCATCGCGTTTTTGATGAAGGGCGGCCCGGTCGCGCAGGTTGACCCGAAACTGCCACCGCTGGACTCCGGCATCCTCGGCCCGGTGGTCACCCCGGACAACCTGACCATCACCGTCTCTGTCGGCGATTCGCTGTTCGACGAGCGCTTCGGTCTGGCGGCGGCAAAGCCCAAGCGTCTGCAACGCATGGTCGGCTTTCCCAACGATGCGCTGGACGCCGACTGCTGCCATGGCGATCTGAGTCTGCAGTTCTGCGCCAACACCGCCGACACCAACATTCACGCCCTGCGCGACATCGTCAAGAACCTGCCCGACCTGCTGCTGGTGCGCTGGAAACAGGAAGGCAGCGTCCCGCCGCAAGCGCCGGCCAAACCCGGTGTGCCGGCGCAGTCGGCGCGCAACTTTCTCGGTTTTCGCGATGGCTCGGCCAACCCCGATTCCAACGACGCCAAGGCCATGGAGCGGATTGTCTGGGTACAACCGGACAGTGACGAACCGGCCTGGGCTGCCCACGGTAGTTATCAAGCGGTGCGCATCATCCGCAACTTCGTCGAGCGCTGGGATCGCACGCCGTTGCAGGAGCAGGAAAGCATTCTCGGCCGGGTCAAGAGCAGCGGCGCGCCCATCGGCGGCCACAAGGAAAACGAAGTGCCGGATTACAGCAAGGACCCCGCCGGCAAACTGACCAGGCTCGATGCGCACATTCGTCTGGCCAACCCGCGCACGGCCGCGACCCAGGCCAATCTGATCCTGCGTCGGCCGTTCAACTACTCCAACGGCGTCAACAAAAACGGCCAGCTCGACATGGGCCTGCTGTTCATCTGTTACCAGGCTGACCTGGAACAAGGCTTTATCACCGTGCAAACCCGACTCAATGGCGAGCCGCTTGAGGAATATCTCAAACCGGTCGGCGGCGGTTACTTCTTCACCCTGCCCGGCGCTACCGGCGATGACGATTTCATCGGTCGCTCGTTACTGGCTGCCACCTCCCAGAACAAAACCGCATGACACCCAACCGACACTGGAGCCGCCCCATGAAAAAGACGCCACTCGCGTTATTGCTGACCCTTGGTTTGCTCAACACACCGCTGGCGGCGTTCGCCGCGACCGCACCGCTGGATCTGGTGGGACCGGTGTCGGATTACAAGATTTACGTCACCGAAAAGCTCGATGAACTGGCCAGCCACACCCAGCAGTTCACCGACGCGGTGAAGAAAGGCGATCTCGCCACCGCGCAGAAGCTCTACGCGCCGACGCGGGTGTATTACGAGTCGATCGAGCCGATCGCCGAGCTGTTCAGCGATCTCGATGCGTCCATCGACTCGCGCGTCGACGACCACGAAAAAGGCGTAAAGGCTGAAGACTTCACTGGCTTTCACCGGATCGAATATTCGTTGTTCGCGGAGAAATCCACCAAAGGCCTGGATGCATTGGCCGACGGTTTGAACAAAGACGTGCAGGATCTGCAAACCCGTGTGGCCGGCCTGACCTTCCCGCCGGAGAAAGTCGTTGGCGGCGCTGCTGCGCTGTTGGAAGAAGTGGCGGCGACGAAGATTTCCGGCGAGGAAGACCGCTACAGCCACACTGACCTGTATGACTTCCAGGGCAATATCGACGGCGCCAAGAAAATCGTCGATCTGTTCCGTCCGCAGATCGAACAGCAGGACAAGGCGTTCGTAGCGAAAGTCGACAAGAACTTCGCCACGGTCGACAGGATACTGGCCAAGTACAAGACCGCGGATGGCGGGTTTGAGACCTATGACAAGGTCAAGGACAACGACCGCAAAGCGCTGGTCGGGCCGGTGAATACCTTGGCAGAGGATTTGTCGATGATGCGCGGGCAGTTGGGGCTGAACTGATTTTTAGCCTCTGGTCTGGCCCCTTCGCGAGCAGGCTCGCTCCCACAGTTGGAATGCATTTCCCTGTGGGAGCGAGCCTGCTCGCGAAAGCAATTCAGGCCGCGCTAGAGAATCCGGTAGAGCAACCGCTCAATCCTCACCCGACTCACCCGCTTGAGAAACTTCGCCACCCCTGCCGGGTAATCCGGCAGTGTCTCCAGGGTCTGGAAACTGTCGATCCGCGTGGTATGGCGGAAGATGTTTTCCAGCTCTTTCGCCCGTGGCTCCAGCCATTCGCCTTTCGGATCGTCAATCAGCAGCGCGTTTTCCAGATCCAGGCGGAACGCCCGTGGGTTGAGGTTGTTGCCGGTCAGCAAGGTGTAGCGCTGATCGATCCACATGCCCTTGAGGTGATAGGTGTTGTCGCCGTCGCGCCACAGGTGCAGGTTCAACTGGCCACTGTCGATGCTGTGCTGATGGCGTTTGGCGAAGCGGCGCAGGCTGATTTCGTACAGATACGGCAGCGCGGCGATCACCTTGAATGGCTCGCTCGGCGGAATGTAGAAGTCATTGGCTGTCTTGTCGCCGACCACGATATCGATCTTCACGCCACGGGCCAGCGCGCGGTTGATCTCACGAATCACGCCCAGTGGCAGGTTGAAGTACGGCGTGCAAATGGTCAGCTGCTTTTGCGCGCTGGCAATCAGTTCGAGAATCGCCCGGTTCAGCGGGTTGTTCTTGCCGACGCCGAGCAGTGGCGTGACCGACAGCCCTTCACGGCTGGTGCTGCCGGCGCCGGTGTCGTAAGTCGCGTATTTGAGACGGCTGCGCAGGTCGCCGATGTCGTTGCGCAGGCTGCGGGTAGTCGGCAGGTTGGGCAGGTCGAGGCGGTGCACGGCTCTTGATTCGATCAGGCCGTGCTTGACCAGGTGATGCATCGAATCCGCCAGCTCGCGACTGTGCAGCACGTGGTAACGGTCGAAGCGGTACTTGTCGAGTTTGTGCAGGTAGACGTTGTTCAGGCTCGCGCCGCTGTAGACCACCTTGTCGTCGATCACGAAGCCTTTAAGGTGCAACACGCCGAACAGCTCGCGGGTCTGCACCGGCACGCCGTAGATCGGCACTTCGCTCTGGTGCGTGCGGGTCATGTCCTGATACCAGGCGGCGTTGCCCGGCTGCTTACCGGCGCCAATCAAACCGCGCTGGGCGCGCAACCAGTCGACCACCACGGCGATTTCCAGCTCGGGCCGCTTGAGCTTGGCCGCGTGCAGGGCATCGAGGATTTCCTGACCGGCTTCGTCCTGCTGCAAATACAGCGCGACGATGTAGATGCGCTGGGTCGCTGCGGCGATTTGCTCGAGCAGGCAGCGTCGGAATTCGGCAGCACTGGACAGAATGCTCACCGCCTCGGCGGTCAGCGCGAAGCTGCGCAGTTTAGGCAGCAGAGAACGTTTGAAAAGCAACGGCATAAGGCTCGCAAGGTTCGATTCCGAAGAGTTTGCGAGCTTACACCATCGTCTGCGCCGGGTCTTGTCAGTGTCCGTAATGGCCCCTTCGCGAGCAGGCTCGCTCCCACCGTTGAAATGCATTCCCCTGTGGGAGCGGGCGTGCTCGCGAAAGCGTTTTCACACACGCTGAAGAAATTCGCTTGACCAAGGAGAACACTCGTTCTACTGTTCGCCACATGAACGAATCAATCAGCAATGACACACGCGACATAATTCTGGATGTCACCGAAAAGTTGATCTACAAAAGTGGCATCGCTGCCACCAGCATGGATCTTCTGGTGAAGACCGCCGGCGTCTCCAGAAAAAGCATCTACCGTTACTTTGCCGACAAGGACGAGCTGGTGGTCGCGGCCCTTCAGCGGCGCGATGTTTGCTGGATGCACTGGTTCACGCATGCTGTCGATCAGGCCGAAACCCCGACCGATCGCCTGCTCAACCTGTTTACCGTGCTCAAGGGCTGGTTCGACTCGGAAGGCTTTCGCGGCTGTGCCTTTATCAACACGAGTGGCGAAACCGGTGATCCGCAGGATCCAGTGCGGCTGGTGGCCAAAGAACATAAACAGAAGCTGCTCGACTACGTGAGCAAGCTGTGTACCGAATATGGTGCCGAGGAACCGCAACTATTGGCCAGACAGTTGCTGATCCTGATTGAAGGCGCCATTACCGTAGCGCTTGTGATGGGTGATCACAGTGCCGCCGATAATGCGCAATGCATGGCGCGAAAGTTATTGGGCCTGTAACTCTTAATAAGCCGGACTTGTTGTTCATACATTAAATGAATCAGGAGATTGAACATGTCGACTGCAGCCCAGGTACGTCCGCCATTACCGCCATTCAACCATGCGTCAGCCATCGAGAAGGTGCGTCTGGCCGAGGATGGCTGGAACAGCCGTGATCCGGAAAAGGTTTCGCTCGCTTACACCCTCGATACCAAGTGGCGCAATCGCGCCGAGTTCGCCAACAACCGCGAAGAGGCCAAGGCGTTTCTGACGCGCAAATGGGCGAAGGAACTGGATTATCGCTTGATCAAAGAACTCTGGGCCTACTCCGATACGCGTATCGCCGTGCGTTATGCCTATGAATGGCACGACGATTCGGGCAACTGGTTCCGCTCGTACGGCAACGAGAACTGGGAGTTCGACGACAACGGCCTGATGTTCCAGCGCTATGCCTGCATCAACGACATGCCGATCAAGGAAAGCGAGCGCAAATTCCACTGGCCGCTGGGCCGCCGGCCGGATGATCATCCTGGACTGAGTGAACTCGGTCTCTAAAGCCAACCCACCCCTGTGTAGGAGCTGCCGAAGGCTGCGATCTTTTGATCTTGATTTGATCGTTCCCACGCGCCCCAGAAGATCGCAGCCTTCGGCAGCTCCTACACAGGAACGTATTCCAGACTGTAATTGAGGACGGCATGCTCTGGCTCGCCGCAACACTTCGATACAGGTAACATAACCGCCCTCCCCGCAGCCCACGTTCTGCGCCTTGCCGAATAAGCCGACTCCATGCCTTTCGAACTCAGCGTTGACCTCACCACCCTGGCCATTCTGGCTGCTGTTGCTTTCCTTGCCGGTTTCATCGATGCCATTGCTGGTGGTGGTGGTCTGTTGACCACGCCGGCGCTGCTGACCGCTGGTTTACCGCCGCATCTGGTGCTGGGCACCAACAAGCTGAGCTCGACGTTCGGTTCGGCGACCGCCAGCTTCACCTTCTACAAGCGCAAACTGTTCCACCCACGTCAGTGGACCCACGCGATTGTCGGCACCCTGGTCGGCGCGCTGACTGGCGCGGTGGTTGCGCATTACCTGCCGGCCGAGTGGCTGAACAAAATGCTACCGGTGATCGTTTTCGCCTGTGGCCTGTATTTGCTGTTTGGCGGCACGCCGAAAGCGCCGCTGGACAGCGACGCGCCGATCAAAAAGAAATGGCAATCGACCCAGGGCTTCAGCCTCGGCTTCTACGATGGCGTGGCCGGCCCCGGCACGGGCGCGTTCTGGACCGTGAGCAGTCTGCTGCTGTACCCGATCGACCTGGTCAAGGCCAGCGGCGTGGCGCGGAGCATGAACTTTGTCAGCAACATTGCGGCGCTATCGGTGTTCATCTTCTCCGGACAAGTCGACTGGATCATTGGCTTATGCATGGGCCTGTCGGTGATGATCGGGGCTTTCTTTGGCGCGCGCACCGCGATCAGCGGCGGCGCCAAATTCATTCGTCCGGTGTTCATCACCGTCGTGCTCGGCTTGACTGTGCGCTTAGCCTGGCAGCACTGGTTCAGCGTGGCCTAAGCGCCGCGCCACATAGACGTCGATCAGGTAACGGGCAATCGAACGCGACGCTGGCAACGGCGGCAACTCGTGCACGTTGAACCACTGGGCGTCTTCGATCTCGTCTTCCTGACAGACAATCTCGCCACCGGCATATTCGGCATGGAAGCCGAGCATCATCGAATGCGGGAACGGCCAGCACTGGCTGCCGATGTACTGGATGTTCTTCACTTCGATCTGCACTTCCTCGCGAACTTCGCGAATCAGGCAATCCTCGGCTGATTCCCCCGGCTCGGCGAAGCCGGCCAGCGTGCTGTAAACCCCGGTGACGAAACGCGGCGAGCGCGCCAGAAGGATTTCGTCGCCACGGGTGATCAGCACGATCATGCTCGGTGAAATGCGCGGATAACTGCGCAGCTCGCACGGCTGGCAATACATCGCCCGTTCGCGCGGGACTTGCGTCATCGGCTGGCCGCAGTTGCCGCAGAAGCGATGCTCACGCGCCCAAGTGCCAATCTGAGCGGCATAGCCGAGCACTTTGTACAGCGTGTGATCGCCTTCGAGCATGAACGCTCGCAGGCCTTTCCAGCCGCAACCGGGCACATCGCTGACGCTGCGCAACTCGAGCAGATAGACCGGTTCGCCATCGAGATGACCAATCCCATGCTCAGCGAGGACCGACAGGTCCTGGCGCTTGAGCCACTCGCGCGGGAACAGTGCGCCGTTGTCATCGAACAGAAAGCCTTCCGGGCTGCGCGCTACGGCCCAGCCGCCGGGTTGATCGGTGTCGAGTACTGCAGTGGTCCAGCGAGAGGTCATGGTTAACTCAATCCAGAAATTCGGGTTTCTGTTTGCTCATGTGGGCGGCCATGGCCACGCGCAGATCGGTGGATTGCAACATGGCGGCGTTCCAGGTGGCAACGTATTCGAGACCATCGTCGATGCGATGGTCGCGCATGTAGCTGATCATTTCCTTGGTGCCGGTCACGGCAATCGGCGACTTCGCAGCGATGTCACGGGCAATGCCGAACACGCCTTCCAGCAGTGTGTCCTTGTCGCCGTAGACGCGATTGACCAGGCCCATGCTGCGTGCTTCCTCGGCGCCAAAGGTGCGACCGGTGTAAGCCAGTTCACGCAGCATGCCGTCTCCGATGATTCGCGGCAACCGTTGCAGCGTACCGACGTCAGCGGTCATGCCGATGTCAATTTCCTTGATGGAAAATTGCGCGTCCTCGGCGGCATAACGCATATCACAAGCCGAGATCAGATCGATCGCCCCGCCCAGGCAGTAGCCCTGAATCGCAGCAAGCACCGGTTTGCGGCAGTTGTCGACGGCGTTGAACGAGGCTTGCAGATTGAGGATCTTGCGCCGCAACAGGCGCGCATTGCGGCCCACGTCCTTGCCCAGTTCATTGGCGACACCGGCAAGCATCATCAGGTCAATGCCGGAGGAAAAATGCTTGCCGTTGCCGCTGAGGACTACCACGCGGACTTCGTCGGTATCGTCGATCCATTGGAAGATCTCGACAATCTCGCTCCAGAACGCCGCGTTCATTGCGTTGATCTTTTCCGGTCGATTGATCTGCACATGCGCGATGTTGTCGGCCAGTTCGACGCTGAAGGCGGAGTATTGAGTCATGGCAGTGATCCTTTACCGGGCTGGGAAATAAGGCCCGAACTATAACAAGGCAACGGGGCGGCGGTTCGGCCAAATGCGGGACTGCTCGGAGCCTGCGCAAGATGCGCGGGCCTCTTCGCGAGCAGGCTCGCTCCCACAGGGAGACTGCATTTCTGTGGGAGCGAGCCTGCTCGCGAAGGCGTCGGATCATTCACCGCACGCAATCATTTCAGCCCCAGCCTGTACAGCGAGCCATTCTCTTCATCCGTCAGCACATACAGATAGCCGTCCGGCCCTTGGCGTACGTCACGGATACGCTGATTCAACTCACCCAGCAAACGCTCCTCATGGACGACTTTGTCGCCATCGAACTGCAGGCGAATCAGTTCCTGACTCACCAGTGCGCCGATAAACGCGTTGTGCTGCCACGGGGTGAAGCGATCGGCGTCGTAGAACGCCATGCCGGTAACCCCGGGGGATTTTTCCCAGACATGATGTGGCGCCACGGTGCCTTCAGCAGTTTTGCCCTTGGCCTCCGGAATCGGCTGCATCGAGTAATTGATGCCATGGGTCGCCAACGGCCAGCCATAGTTTTTGCCGCGCTCGATGATGTTCACTTCATCGCCACCACGTGGCCCGTGCTCGTTCTCCCACAGCGTGCCAGTCCACGGATTGAGCGCCGCGCCCTGCGGGTTGCGCAGACCATAGGACCAGATTTCAGGCCGGACACCGGATTGGCCGACGAAAGGGTTATCGTCCGGCACCTTGCCATCCGGGAAGATGCGCACGACCTTGCCTTGCAACTTGTCGAGGTCCTGCGCAGTCGGCCGATCATTGTTTTCGCCGAGGGTGATGAACAGATACCCGTCGCGATCGAACACCAGCCGCGAGCCGAAGTGGTTGCTCACCGATAATTTCGGTTCCTGACGGAAGATCACATTGAAGTCCTTCAGCGTCTTCAGGTCCTCGGAAAGTCGTCCGCGCCCTACCGCCGTGCCAGCCTTGCCGCCCTCACCGCCGCCTTCGGCATACGACAGATAGACCATGCGGTCCTGCTTGAAGTCCGGCGACAGCACCACATCGAGCAAGCCGCCCTGGCCCTTGGCCCATACTTGTGGCACACCACTGATCGGCTCTGACAATTTGCCGTCCTTGCTCACGACCCGCAGATGCCCCGGGCGTTCGGTCACCAGCATGCCCTTCTGATCAGGCAGAAACGCCAGCGCCCACGGATGTTCCAGACCTTGGGCAACGGTGGTGACTTCAAGAATGCCCTGCTCGCTTTTCAGCTCCTTGGGCGCGGCGGCGAAGGCCGGGGCACTGATCAGCGCGGCGGCGCAGCAGGTGGCTAGGAGAGTTTTACGCAACATGCACGATTCCTTTTGTTCGTGTGAAAGGCTGACAGAACATCAGTCCTGCCGTTCAACGGTTGCTGCCGGTGCCCCGTGGGGGCGGGTTGGGAATGAAGGTTGGCGGATTGCTCGGCACCGAGCGAATTGGCTGGCCATTGCCGATACCGCGATTTTCAAAGGTTGGCTGACGTGGCACGGGAACGGTGTTCGGCCCGCGAAGGGGCGGAGCGCTGGGCTGGGTGCCCTGCATGCTGTTGGGATTGGCCCGGCGGATCGGGCTGTTGTAGGGATTGTTGCTGTTGCCCGTGGGACTTTGCGCCAGCACGACATCGGCATGAACCAGACCGCCACTTAGGGCAAGGACGGCGATGCCAAGCAGAAACCGGTTCATGGGAAATACCTCTCGATGTGCGTGGACTAGAGCCTTGGAGCCCACGCTACGCCGTGGGTTCGGATTTGTTAACCCTCGTGCCTTAAACAACATGTAACACGGCTTGACCGTACCGTTGGAGGCCGCGCAATCACTGGAAACTTTCTCGCCGCGCCACGGGTCACCTGATCATCACTCGGAGGACAGGTCATGGCTCGGGCAATCTGGAAAGGCGCAATCAGTTTTGGACTGGTACACATCCCCGTGGCGCTGGTTTCAGCGACATCGTCCCAAGGCGTGGACTTCGATTGGCTCGACAGCCGCAGCATGGACCCGGTGGGCTATAAACGCATCAACAAGGTCACCGGCAAGGAAGTCACCAAAGAAAACATCGTCAAAGGCGTGGCCTACGAAAAGGGCCGATATGTGGTGCTCAGCGAGGAAGAAATCCGCTCGGCGCACCCGGTTTCCACGCAGACCATCGATATTTTCTCGTTTGTCGACGCCGAGCAGATTCCGCTGCAGAACATCGATACGCCCTACTACCTGGCACCGGACAAACGCGGCGGCAAGGTCTACGCGTTGCTGCGCGAAACCCTGAGCAAAACCAACAAGGTCGCCCTCGCCCGCGTTGTCCTGCATACCCGTCAATACCTCGCCGCGTTGATGCCGCTGGAGTCGGCGCTGGTTCTGGTCAAACTGCGCTGGCCACAGGAAGTGCGCAGCCTCGATGAGCTGGCGCTGGGCAGCGAAGTGACCAAACCGCAACTGGCCAAGGGCGAGCTGGACATGGCCAAACGTCTGGTCGAAGACATGACCTCGGAATGGACGCCTGAGGACTACAAGGACGAGTTCGAAGACAAGATCATGGCGCTGGTCGAGAAGAAAGCCCATGAAGGCAAGATCGAGGACGTCGAGACCGCCACTGGCGAGGAAGAGCGCAAGACTGCCGATGTTATCGACTTGACCGAGCTGCTTAAACGCAGCCTCGGCGGCAAGGCACCGGCCAAGTCCAAAGCCAAATCAACCAGCAAGGCGGCGCCGGCGAAGAAGACCAGGAAGGCGTCTGGGGAATAGGAAGTCAATCAGGAAGATACTTGTTTAATGTCAGGACGCTTTCGCGAGCAAGCTCGCTCCCACAGGATTTGGAGTCGGACGCAATATTTGCATTCACCCAAATCAAATGTGGGAGCGAGCTTGCTCGCGAAGAGGCCGTTACTGACACCGTAAATCTTCAGATCAGAATAAAGATCGCCAGCAACGCCGCAAAAATCGCCCACTTCTCCAGGTAATACCGCGTCCGGTTGCGCTTCTTCAGCTCTTTGCCGCGCAAACGGATCTTGTAGATCTTGGTAAACAAGCGGTTGATACCACCGGTCTTGTCCCCCGCATCATTCGGCGCGCCTGCCGCTGACATCACTGTGCGGCTGAACCAGCGGTTGAACGCCGCCGCCCAGCGGTACTTCAACGGCCGCTCGATATCACAGAACAGAATGATGCGATTCTGATCCGTGGTGTTTTCGGCGTAATGAATAAACGTCTCGTCGAACATCACCGCTTCGCCGTCGCGCCAGTGATAGTTCTCACCGTCGACGTTGATGTAGCAACCGGGATCATTCGGCGTATCCAGGCCCAGGTGATAACGGTAGGAACCCGCGTACGGATCGCGATGGCGCACCAGCTTCGAGCCCGGTGGCAGCTCGGCAAACATCGCCGCTTTGATCGACCCGATGCTCTGCACCAGTTCGGTGGTGCGCGGGCACAGTTTCATCGCCGATGGATGGCTGTCGCCGTACCACTTGAGGTAGAAGCGCTTCCAGCCGGTCTTGAAGAAGGAGTTGAAGCCGACATCGTCATACTGATTCGAGCGCTTGATTTCGCCGGCACGCAACAGATTCTGGCCTTCCTCGCGAATCTCTTCCCAGTGCGCCTGCAACGGGCTCAGATCGGGAAAGTCTGCCGGGTTCAGATACGGCTTGTTCGGCATCCTGGAAAACAGATAGAGGAAGCAGTTGATCGGCGCGAGGAACGTCGAGTGGTCACTCAATTGCCGCCCCAGTTTGTGGCGCACGCGTCCACGCAAGTGAACGTAAGCAATGGAGATGACATAAACAGCGGCAATGATGAGTTTCACGGAAAAGAGTCACACGTCAAAAGTGAACAAACTGCGCGCGTGGCGACCTGAGGCCCAGCGTCTTATGCAGCGGTCTTGATGCACAGGGCGCGTCCTTGGCCCGCGCCGTTTCCGGGCGCTCGGTGAAAGGGTGGCATTTTAGCCACAGTTCGTAACCGATAGTGAACCCTCAACTGTGAAAAACTGTCTTGCGCGTTTGCGTGTAAAGCTCCAGCACACTTGAATCCATACAAACGCCCGTTGCTCATTTCGATGGAACCACGCTTGGCACGCGCTCCTCTATCGCTTACCAATAACGGAGGAACCCCCATGATCGCCCCAGAAACCGGTATGAAACCAGGTCAGCGCTATCGAATTGAAAGCGTCGAGCGCGCGCCGCAATTCTCTGGCTTTTTTCTCGATGGAAAGTATTACCTGGGACCTGAGTTGCAGACGGCCATCGGCTGGCTTGAAGGGCAAATATTCTTCTACGACCAGCTCGACCCGACCGGTGAGCCGGTTTATCCGGGCAGAATTGCCGGCACGATCGAAGGGCTGACGCTGGTAATGCCGGACGGCTTACGCCTGGAGATCGAAGAAGCGCCTTATCTGGCGGAACCTGCTGCGCCAGTGCGCGCTTCCGTCACCGGGCGCATCGAGCGTATCTCGCGGCAACCAATTCGCCCTTCACCGCTTCTGGTGGCCGGTGCTGCGATGTTGGTAGGGGTTTGCCTGCTGACGATCTCGCGCATCAGAAATCGCTGAAGGCCACCGCGCGAGCAGTGGCCCAACTATCGGTCACTGCTCGCGGGTTACCGTCAGTGCGACCACGGCGATTCGCTCGGCGCGCTCATATTCCGGCTTGAGCAGTTCCTCGCTGAACACATCCGGATCAAGCTCACGATAAGTCCAGCCAAAACGCTCGCCCTTGAGCAGAGGCGCCACAGCCTCGCGGAACGGATCCTGCGCGGCGACGATCGCCACGCCGGTGTACACCAGCAACGTGCCGCCGACTTCCAGGCGCGGTAACGCCTCACGCACGATCCGCACCGACAAACCCTCGCCCAGCGCCCCGCCGCCGTGGCGATAGGCGCGCTGTTGTTCGTCGTTCATGTACGGCGGATTGGCGATGATCAAATCGAACTGCCCTTCGACACTGGCGAGCAGATCGCTGTGATACACCGACACATTGTTTGCGCCCGCCAGCTCGGCGTTAACCGCGCTCATGCGCAGCGCCCGCGGATTGATGTCGACCGCCAGCACGTCGGCATCAGGACGTGCCTTGGCCATGACCACCGCACCGGCGCCGCTTCCGCAGCCGATGTCCACCGCGCGTCTGATCGGCGAAAAGCGTTGCTGCAATTGCGCTTCGATGGCCTGGGCGAAGCGATAAGTGTCAGGGCCGAAAAACACCGCATCACTCGCCGTCGTCGGGAACGCCGAGTGGGCGAACAACCGGTCATTCAGCGTCGACCAGCGCACATGGCTGCGCCATACCGCGCCATCGCGTTCGACTACGCCGGCCTGCTCCAGCGTGGCCAGTTCCTCTGCGCGAAATAGCTCTGAAGGAAACGGCATCGACCAACCAAACACATCGCGCAGATCCTTGGCCAACGGCGTGGCAAAGCGCTGCAGAAATCGTTCGTGGGTCAACGGCGTTGGGGTGATGAAGTGATAACCGTTGTCGAGCAGACGCTTGCCCAGCTCGAGCAGCGCTCTGTCCGATGTTTCTTGTGCCGACATGAAGCCTCCTTGTTTCAGCGCAAGCGGGCGCGCAGTTGGATGAAGCGACGCGTCGCGAAAAGTCCGGCCGGGCGCCAGTGTCGCTGCGGTTGCAGCCATGGCATCAACAACGCCATTTGCTCGGCGGCAGGTTTGTCAGCCAGTGCCGCTTCCAGATTGAGCAGATCGGCATCATCGTCAAAGGTTTCCTCTACCGCAGCTTCGCGGCGCACATAAGGCCGAGGCCGGGATGCCGGGCAATCCTGAGTGATCCAGTCGCGCAGCAGCTGTTTTTCGTAGCCGTTGAACACACCGAACATCGCCGCGTCGCTGCCGTCAATCAAACGCCAGAAACGACTTTCTTCCACCGCCTCGCCGCGCTTGATCCAGCTCTTGCGCTCCAGCGCCGAAAGAAACTCGCCCATTTGCCCCGGCGTGGCCAGCCACTGATTGATGGTGCGGTTTTCGATGCGGCAATAATCGGAATGCATGTGCCGGCCAAACACAGCCTTGCGCTCAAGCATGGCGATGACTTCGTGGTCCAGATCGAACTCTGTAATCACGGCGGTTGTGCCTTTGCCGACATCATTGAGGCGATAACCGACGGCCATGCGCCGATAGAACTCATCGCGCTCTTCGCCCAGCGGCATCAGTTCGAGCATTGATTGCACAGCCTTGCGCGCGTGCCCGGTACTGGCGTTGTCGATGGTCACATGCAGACGGAAATAGTGCGGATCGATGCCCAGCTCTGCCAATTCATAAGCACTGATCAGCAGATGCAGCGGCAGTTGTTCGTAGCCAAGATTGAAACCGATAACTTCAGGCAGAAACTGCCCGCCGAAACGTCCCAGTGCCAACTGCACCGCGCCTTGCAGAAAATACTCGTCGGCAAGACCGCTCAGATCAGAGCAGTCATGCTCAGCGAGCAGCTTGCGATAGATCACCACATGATTCTGCCGTGGCACGCCCTCGCCCAGCTCTTCAAGATAGGTATCGAGTAAATCGTCGAAACGCGGGTCCTGCCACTGCGGTAGTAACCCGGCCAGCCAGGCGCCATCGACCTCTTTGGTCGGTGCCACATGCAGAATGAAATACAACGCGTGGGATTTGTTGCGGAAATAGCGGCGCGGCGCGCCCTGCTGACGTTGCTCGAGGTAATCGGCGTACTCGGCCGCCACGCTGGCGCAGCGGGTTTCCGACCATTGCAGCAGTTCTTCAGCGCTGGCCGGCAAATCATCAGACAGCGCAGCCGCCTTGCTCAGTTGCCGGCGCAGGAAGTCCAGTGCCGCGCGATCAACCGTGGAGTCTTCCGCCAGCAATCGGTCATAGAGCCGGCGCTCGGTATCCGCCGGCATGGATGTTTTACCCGAAGACTTCCTGGTCGGGATTTCGATCAGCGACATGACTCATTCCCCTGCGTTATTGGCATTGCCTATAAACAAAAGAGTGATTGGCGCTGAAAAAAATTCCTTTTTTGTGCGGGGCGATGCGCTCAGTGGTGTGCGTCGGGTGGCTAACCCAAAGCCGTGTCGAGAAACATCATCACGCCGAAGCCAAGCATCAGCCCGAGCGTGGCCGGTGTTTCGTGGCCGTTGCGGTGAGTTTCCGGAATGACCTCGTGGGACACCACGAAGATCATCGCACCGGCGGCCAGGCCCATCGCCACCGGGAAGCCCAGCGCGAAGCTGTTGGTGATGCCCAAACCGATGATCGCGCCCAACGGTTCCATCAATCCTGACGCAGCGGCAATCAACGCTGCGCGCCCTGCGGAAATGCCCGTCACGCGCAGCGCCAACGCCACAGCGAGACCTTCGGGGATGTCCTGAATGGCGATCGCAGTGGTCAGCGGCAAGCCGATTTTCATGTCGCCGGTGGCGAAGCTGACGCCGATCGCCATGCCTTCCGGCAGGTTGTGCAGGGTGATCGCCAGCACGAACAGCCAGACCCGATTGAAGCGCTTGGCTTCAGGCCCGCGCCGGCCGCTCTTTTCATGTTCGTGGGGGACGAAACGGTCGAGGCCGACCATCAACGCCACGCCTAACGCCATACCGGCCACAACGACGGCAGCGGCAAGCATGGGGCTGCTCACCGCCTCCTTCGCCGCCGCAATGCCCGGCAGGATCAGTGAAAAGGAACTGGCAGCCAGCATCATCCCCGCCGCGAAACCGAGCATGGTGTCCTGGGTTCGCGAAGTAATCGCCCGCAGCGCCAGGGCCAGCAACGCACCGATTGCCGTGGCGGCAAAACCCGACAGTCCGCCAAGTGTGGCGAGGCGCAAGGTGTCGCGGCCCGTACTGACCAAACCGGTGTAGCCACTGATCAACAGCAACACGGTTACACCGACCAAGATCAGCCAGAAAATGCGCCCTCCCCAGCCCGTCCGCGAAAGATTCACGAACCATGCGCGTACGGGAGCTGCGAATGAAGATGACGGTAGCGCCATGAAAACTCCTCGGTTTCAGGTGGCCGGTGCGAACGGCGTGGTTTCATCCAACTGCGCCAGCGGAACATCGCTGCCACCCGGGGTAAGAATCACCTTGCGGCATTCTTCCTGTTTTTTATTGAAGATCTTGTAGCCCTCGGCGGCCTGCTCCAGCGACAGCCTGTGGGTGATGATCGCTTCGGGCTGCAACTTGCCGGTTTCGATGTGGCCAAGCAGTTCCGGCAGAAAACGCTGAACATGAGTCTGGCCCATTTTGAAGGTCAGGCCCTTGTCAAAAGCATCGCCGAACATAAAACCATGGATGAACCCGGCATATACGCCCGGAACGCTGACCACACCACCGCGCCGGACGGCGGCGATGCACTGGCGCAAGGCCTTGCCGCTACTGCCTTCAAGCTTGAGTGTAGCCATGACCGTTTCGGTGGTGCTGCCCTTGGCTTCAAGGCCCACGGCATCGACCACGGCATCGACGCCGCGATGGCCGGGAGTCTGGCCGGTAATAGTGTCGGCCGGGTCATCGTCTTCATCGAAGTTGATCGGAATCACGCCGTAGGTGCGCTGGGCGTAATCGAGGCGGTACTGGTGATGGTCGACCATGAAGATCAGCTCAGCACCGAGCATTCTCGCGCAGGCTGCGGTGAGCAAACCGACCGGCCCGGCGCCGTAGATGGCCAGACTCGAACCCTGCTTTACCCCGGCGTTGATCACCGCTTGCCAGGCAGTCGGCAGGATGTCAGAGAGAAACAGTACTTTCTCGTCCGACAGCGTGCCCGGCACCTTGAACGGCCCGGTATTGGCTTTCGGCACGCGCACCAGCTCCGCCTGGCCACCGGGAATTCCGCCATACAGTCGGCTGTAGCCGAACAGCGCTGCTGGCGGCGGAATCATTTTCTTGTTGAGCGCCGCGCCGGGACCTTCATTGGTGGTCTCGCAGGCGGCGTAAAGCTCTTGCTGGCAGAAGAAGCAATCGCCGCAGGCGATCACGAACGGAATCACCACGCGGTCGCCGCGCTGCACGGCCGTGACGGCTGGCCCGGTTTCTTCGACGATGCCCATGAACTCATGGCCAAAGATATCGCCGTGCTCGACGGTGGGTATTTTGCCTCGGTACAGGTGCAGGTCCGATCCGCAGATGGCGGTAGCGGTGACGCGCAGGATGATGTCGTCGGCGGCTTCAAGTTTCGGGTCCGGTACGGTTTCGACGCGCACGTCATGGGCGCCGTGATAGGTCATTGCTCGCATGGCTTGGTCCTCACTCGTTTGAACAAAATGGCTGCTGCTCCACTTTCCGAAGTGAAAATGGTCGAGTGAGTTCATTCGGGTTTTCGAGATTTTGATCAGCGGATATCGGGGACTTCTCGGACGAGCCGATGTGTACGCCCGTTTGCCTGCCATATAACTGCCGTCTGAGTTATGCGACAATGCGCGCCAATGTCCAACAAGAACCCCGTACTCGTCGCTCAGCAGCTTGCCTTCAACGGCCCCAGTTGCGGACGGCTTATGCGCGTTGGCTCAACTCAAGCACAGACTGGGGGGAGCTGGAAAAGCTCCAGATTGGTACTCAAGTCCGGTACCAAGCACCACAGACCAGCTCTAACCCATTGATAGGTAAGGTAATTGATCTCCACAGCTAACATCACGATGCAGTTTGGCGCCAAGCCGCTGTTCGAAAACGTTTCGGTCAAATTCGGCGCAGGCAATCGCTACGGCCTGATCGGTGCCAACGGTTGCGGCAAGTCGACCTTCATGAAAATCCTCGGCGGCGATCTCGATCCGTCCGGTGGCCAGGTCATGCTCGAGCCGAACGTGCGTCTGGGTAAGCTGCGCCAGGATCAGTTCGCCTACGAAGAATTCACCGTGATCGACACCGTGATCATGGGTCACGAAGAGCTGTGGAAGGTCAAGGCCGAGCGCGATCGCATCTATTCGCTGGCGGAAATGTCCGAAGAAGACGGCATGGCCGTCGCCGAGCTGGAAACCGAATTCGCCGAGATGGACGGCTACACCGCCGAATCCCGCGCCGGCGAACTGTTGTTGGGTCTGGGCATTCCGCTGGAACAGCATTTCGGCCCGATGAGCGAAGTTTCGCCAGGCTGGAAACTGCGCGTGTTGCTGGCGCAGGCACTGTTCTCCGATCCGGAAGTGCTGTTGCTCGACGAACCGACCAACCACTTGGACATCAACACCATTCGCTGGCTGGAAAACATCCTCACCCAGCGTAACAGCCTGATGATCATCATCTCCCACGACCGTCACTTCCTGAACAGCGTGTGCACGCACATGGCTGACCTGGATTACGGCGAGCTGCGTCTGTTCCCGGGCAACTACGACGAATACATGACGGTGGCGACCCAGTCCCGCGAGCAGTTGCTGTCGGACAACGCCAAGAAGAAAGCGCAGATCTCCGAGCTGCAGTCGTTCGTCAGCCGCTTCTCGGCCAACGCCTCGAAAGCCAAGCAGGCCACCTCCCGCGCCAAGGCGATCGACAAGATCCAGCTGGCCGAGGTCAAGCCTTCCAGCCGCGTCAGCCCGTTCATTCGTTTCGAACAGAACAAAAAGCTGCACCGTCAGGCGGTCATGGTCGAGAAAATGGCCAAGGGTTTCGATGGCAAGCCACTGTTCAAGGACTTCAGCTTCCAGGTTGAAGCCGGCGAGCGCGTTGCGATCATCGGCCCGAACGGTATCGGCAAGACCACCCTGCTGCGCACCCTGGTCAACGAACTGACCCCGGATGCCGGTAGCGTGAAATGGACCGACGCCGCCGAGTTGGGCTACTACGCTCAGGACCACGCTCACGACTTCGAAGACGACGTCACCCTGTTCGACTGGATGGGTCAGTGGACCCAGGGCGAGCAGATGATTCGCGGTACTTTGGGCCGGATGCTGTTCTCCAACGACGAGATCCTCAAGTCGGTCAAGGTTATCTCCGGTGGTGAGCAAGGCCGCATGCTGTTCGGCAAGCTGATCCTGCAAAAGCCGAACGTGCTGATCATGGACGAACCGACCAACCACCTGGACATGGAATCGATCGAGGCGCTGAACCTGGCGCTGGAAAACTACCCGGGCACGCTGATCTTCGTCAGCCACGACCGTGAGTTCGTATCGTCCCTGGCCACGCGCATCATCGAGCTGAGCCCGAACGGCGTGACCGACTTCAGCGGCACTTATGACGACTACCTGCGTAGCCAGGGTGTCGTTTTCTAAGAGCAGCTTTTGGTTTCAAGCGGCAAGTTGCAAGTTGAAAGCCCTGTCCATGTGACGGGGCTTTTTGCATTCGGCGTTTGGGAATGGTGGGTGCACAGACATTCGCGAGCAGGCTCGCTCCCACATTTGAAATGCATTCCCCTGTGGGAGCGAGCCTGCTCGCGAAGGGGCCGTCAGCAGCCCCATCAATCCCAAGGGAAAGTAGTTAGCCTGCTTTCTTTTATCCCAGCCCCGCGCCATGATGTCGGCAACTCTCCCACCGCCGCCCGCGAACGAGTGCTCATGTCTGCGCAGCCACTGCCACCGCAAAGCTCCCTGGCGATCACCCTGCAGATCGTCTCCATCGTTTTCTACACCTTCATTGCCTTTCTCTGCATCGGTTTGCCGATTGCGGTATTGCCCGGTTACGTCCATGAGCAACTGGGTTTCAGCGCGATCATTGCCGGTCTGGTGATCGGTTCGCAGTACCTCGCCACACTGCTCAGCCGGCCAATGGCCGGGCGCATGTCGGACACGCTCGGCACCAAGCGGGCGATCATTTATGGCTTGTGGGGGATCGTGCTCAGTGGCGCGCTGACGTTGCTGTCGACCTTGCTGCAAAGCTTCCCGCTGACCAGCCTGTTGATCTTGATTGCCGGGCGCTTGCTGCTTGGTATTGCCCAAGGCCTGATCGGCGTCGGCACCATCAGTTGGTGCATGGGCCAGGTCGGTGTCGAGCACACCGCGAAATCCATCGGCTGGAACGGCATCGCCTCTTACGGCGCGATTGCCATTGGCGCGCCGTTGGGCGTGGTAATGGTTGCCGAATATGGTTTTGTCAGCCTTGGCATCGCGCTGTCGGCGTTGGCGGCCGGTGCGCTGTGGTTGATCCGCAACAAGCCTTCGGTGCCGGTGATTCGTGGTGAGCGCCTGTCGTTCTGGGCGGTGTTCGGCAAGATTGCGCCGTACGGCACCAGCCTGACGCTGGCCTCGATCGGCTACGGCACGCTGACCACGTTCATCACCCTTTATTACCTCAACCGAGGCTGGACCGGCGCGGCGTACTGCCTGACCGTGTTTGGCGTGTGCTTCATTCTCTCGCGGCTATTGTTCATCTCGGCCATCGCCCGGTTTGGCGGGTTTGCCTCGGCCATCGTTTGCATGTCGGTTGAAACTGTCGGGCTGGTGATGTTGTGGCTGGCGCCCTCCACTGCGTATGCGTTGATTGGCGCAGGGCTGGCCGGGTTCGGGCTGTCACTGGTGTACCCGGCGCTGGGGGTTGAAGCGATCAAACAGGTGCCGGGTTCCAGTCGTGGTTCGGGGTTGGGGGCTTATGCGGTGTTCTTTGATCTGGCACTGGCGATTGCCGGGCCGCTGATGGGCGCGGTGGCGTTGAATCTGGGCTATTCGTGGATTTTCTTCAGCGCGGCGTTGTTGTCGGTGACCGGGTTGGGCCTGACCCTGCTACTCAAGCGTCGCGCGACCTCATGAAGCACCGATCCCCTTGTAGGAGCTGACGAGTGCAACGAGGCTGCGATCTTTTGATTTTGCTTTGAAGATCAAGAGATCGCAGCCTCGTTGCACTCGTCAGCTCCTACAGGAATTGGTGGCGGTGATGAAGTTATTGATCCGCCGTCTGCATCCCGGCCCGTGTCGATCTGCCCAGTGCATGAGCAAAAAACCGTCCGGCCTCTGAGATCAGGTTGCGGTGAATATCCTCGCGATCCACCCCGTCGGCATCGGTGCACAACGCCGGCATGGCGCGGATCTGCTCTTCGGTGCACGGCGCCATGAACACGAAGTGCCCCGCTCCGGCCAGCAGTTTGAAGTCCGGTGCAGTGGGCAGTTTGCGCGCCAAAGCCGCAGCGTTTTTATCGAAGGCCACCAGTTTGTCGCCGTCGCCGCTGTAGAGCAACACCGGTACGTGCACATCGGCGAGGGTATGGCGGCCGAATTTCAGGCTCAGCGGTGCCATCAGCAATAACGCGTGAACCCGTGGATCGGCCACTGGCTGCAAGTCATCGCGATCAACAATCAGCTTGCCCTGGGTGTTGCAGGCGTCGTGATCGTCCGGACGTTCCAGGCAATAGCGGCGCAGACGATCCAGATCCGGTTGCGCCCCGGAAAGAATCAACGCGGTCTCGCCACCGGCCGAATAACCGATCACACCAACCTGTTCAGCATTGACGAACGGCGCCAGCATGTTGTCGGCGAGGGTGGCGGTGATCGCTTGGGAAATCTGGATTGGCCGCCCGTAGAGATTGCTCAAAGTGCCAAGTCGGCTATGGTCGCGCCAGTTGTCGCCGGGATGAATCACCGCCACCACGACAAAGCCTTTGCGCGCCAGTGAAGTGGCCAGATCATGCAGGGCCAGCGGCGTACCGGTGTTGCCGTGGGACAGCATCAACATGGGAAAGCGGCCGATCGCGACCTTGGTGTCTTCTCCAGCCTCGACCGAGTAACCCTCAAGCAAACTCATGTGCTCGCGGTCACTGGACGGGTAAAAAGCGATGGCGCGCATCGGTTGCAGATCGAGCGGGTCGAGAAAGGTCATCTCGTGATAACCGACGCTCCAGACAGGGTGGCGCCCCGGTGCGGCCTGCACTGAATTCAGGCTGGCCAGCAGGCAAATCAGCAACAGTGCACAAAGATGCCTCATGAATGCCCTACCCTGTCGGACCACATCGTCGGATGTGCTGAAACTGCATAACCCGGGCCAGATTATGTAACAGCCAGAAACAAAAAACTCCGTATTCGGCCCTTGCGGAACCAGAATACAGAGTTTTTGGGGGATTACCTGAACATCGGCTGTTCTTTACGCAAGCCTTATGCGGCGGCGAACAGTTGCTCGCTGATCTTCGCTTGCGCAGCGCTCATGGCGTTGTTGCGCACTTCTTCGCCATAGGCCAGACCTTCAGCGCGGACGATTTCGATATCGGTGATGCCGAGGAAGCCCAGTACCAGCTTCAGATATTCTTCGTGAGCGATGCCGCTGGCCTGACCGGCGTGGATGCCACCGGAAGTCGACACGATCACCACTTTTTTGCCACCGCAGAGGCCTTCAGGGCCGGCTTCGGTGTAGCGGAACGTCTGGCCGGCGACGGCAACGCGGTCGATCCACGCTTTAAGCTGGGTTGGAACGGTGAAGTTGTACATCGGCGCGGCAATCACCACGGCGTCGGCAGCGATGAACTCGGCCAGGGTCGAAGCGCTCAGCTCGGCTTCGTGCTGTTGCGCAGCGTCGCGCAGTTCGGCGGTGGTGCCGGCGGCAACCAGGGTGGTCGACGAGAAGTGGCTGATCGCGTCGGCGGCCAGGTCGCGGTAGGTGACCACGGCGCTCGGCTCGGCAGCTTGCCAGGCGTCGACGACTTGACGGCTCAACTGACGGGAAGCCGAGTTGTCGCCGAGAATGCTCGAATCGATGTGCAACAGTTTCATGTGGGTTCTCCTGAAAGAATCGCCGGCGGCGACGGAAAGGAGACAATCCTACGCAACAAACCAATAGCTGATTAGTCGCCGACAATGCGATAGTTCGTCCCATTGATAGAACGACTGGAAACGCGCATGCAGGACCTCAACGATCTCTACTATTTCGCCAAAGTGGTCGAAGCCGGCGGATTTGCCGCCGCCGGGCGGTTGCTCGGCATTCCCAAGTCACGGCTTTCGAGAAGGATCGCCGAGCTGGAAGAGCGCCTCGGCGCGCGTCTGCTGCAACGCACCACCCGCCAACTGAATCTCACTGCCGTCGGTGAACGCTATTTGCGCCACTGTCAGGCGATGTTGCTGGAAGCGGAGATGGCTGACGAAGCGGTGGCCAGCATGTCCAGCGAACCGCGCGGGCGCTTGCGGGTGTCGTGCCCTACCGGACTTGCCCATGAAATGTTGCCGACGGTGATCAGCGACTTTCTCGGCAAGTTTCCGCAGGTGCAGCTGGAGGTCGTGCTGCTCAATCGCCGGGTCGATCTGGTCACCGAAGGCATCGATGTTGCTTTGCGTGTGCGCGATCACGGCGATGAAGATCCGTTGCTGGTCACCCGCCGCTTGCGTCAGGCGCAAGCGGTGGTGATCGCCAGCCCGGCGTTCATGCAAGGCAAGACCATCAATCATCCGCAGGATCTGAAAACCCTGCCGGTACTGGGCGCGCTGGAAGCCGATCGCATGGTGCATGTGCGCCTGCTCGATCAGCAAGGCAAGAGCGTCGATCTGAGCATGGAAGCGCGACTGGGCATCGATGATTTCGTGGTGCGCAAGGCCTGCGTCCTGGCCGGTCAGGGCTTTACTGTGCTGCCGATGATGTTCTGCGAAACCGAATTGCGTAACGGCACCCTGGTGCAAGTGCTACCGGAATGGTCATTGCCTGGCGGCTGGTTGCAAGCGGTGTATCCGCACCGGCGCGGGGTAATGCCGGCGGTGCGCGCATGGATCGATCACTTGGTCGAATCGTTCAATGCCTGCGGGGACAGATTTCTATGAAACAAGGAAGAATGAGCGAAGCCGAGGTCGCCGAGTTTTGTCTGGCCCTGCCCGGCGCGCGGGAAGATTACAAATGGAGCGGCGTGCGGGTGTTCTCGATTGCCGGCAACAAGATGTTTGCCTTGCAGGGATTACGTGGTGATTCGCTAGCATTCAAGGTCGACAAGGACCTGTTTCTCGGCCATTGCGACCGCCCGGGGATTCATCCAGCGCCGTATCTGGCACGGGCGCAGTGGATCATCATGCACCCGCCCTACCCGCTGAGTGCCGAGGAATTGCAGGGTTTGTTGCAGCGATCGCATCAACTGGTGGTGAGCAAGTTGCCTAAGAAGACTCAAATCGGCCTGCTTTTGTAAGCACGCAAATCCTGTGGGAGCGAGCCTGCTCGCGAAGGCGGTTTCTCAGGCGACTCATCAGCGAGGATGAGATTGCTTTCGCGAGCAGGCTCGCTCCCACAGGGGATTTTCGGTGGACGTTAAATCAGCGACAGCAAGTTCGATCCGAGGAAAATCTGGTCAATCCAGAACACCTGATGCAACAACACGATCGCCCAGAACAGAATCTGAAACGATACCTTGCGCGTCTTGTGCCGAAACACTTGCTGCGCGATCAAAGCACCCGGCCAGCCGCCCGCCAGTTCTACCGCATGCAGGATGTTTTCCGGGGTGCGCCAGGCATCGGTGCGGGCCTTGCGTTTGTCGGCCCAGTACAGAAAGAACGCCAGCACACTGACAATCCCGTACGCCGCCAGCGGCACCCGCGAGATGCCGCTGAGCCACATCGACAGCGAGCCGAACAGCGGCAGTGCGCAGATGATCACCAACACCGCAAGCTTCAATTTCAGATGCTGAACGCGCCCGCCTGAAGGTCGCCCCTCAGGGCGGCGCGTGCGGGAATCGTTCATGCCTTGGCCGCCGACCAGTCCACCCAGCCGAACTGCCAGGTGGCCAGAATGAACAGGCCGAACGCAATCCGGTACCAGGCAAATGCTGCATAACTGTGGCTGCCAATGAACTTGAGCAGGCCGCGTACAGCGATCATGGCGAAGATGAACGCCGTGACAAAACCAATGGCGAACACCGGGAAATCCGCCGGCACAAACAGATCGCGGTATTTGTAGCCCGAATACACCGCCGCACCGACCATGGTCGGCATGGCGAGGAAGAACGAAAATTCGGTGGCGGTCTTGCGTGACAGGCCGAACAGCAAGCCGCCAATGATCGTCGAGCCGGAACGCGAGGTGCCGGGAATCATCGCCAGGCACTGCGCGAAGCCGATTTTCAGCGCGTCGGTCCAGCGGATTTCATCGACGGTTTCGGCATGCACTTCATGCTGGCGCTGTTCGGCCCACAGCATGATGATCCCGCCGATGACCAGCGCCGCCGCCACGGTGATCGGGTTGAACAGGTATTCGTGGATCAGATCGGCAAAAATTACGCCGAGCACCACCGCTGGCAGGAAAGCGATCAGCAGGTTGGCGGTGAAACGCCGGGCGCTCGGCTGGATCGGCAGGCCGATCACCACGTCGAGGATCTTGCGGCGAAATTCCCAGACCACCGCGAGGATCGCGCCGAGCTGGATGATGATGTTGAACGCCATGGCCCGTTCGCCGCCGAAATTCAGCAAGTCGGCGACGATGATCTGGTGTCCGGTACTCGAAATGGGCAAAAACTCCGTCAGCCCTTCTACAACTCCTAGAATCAGTGCCTGCAAGGCGGTCCAAAGATCCATCAATCCCCCAGAGAGCGATGCGCGCGGGCATGCCCCGATAGTATTTTTTCGTTCACTGCGTCCAGCGTAGCCGGTAAAAGCTGTAGCGATTGCGCGCGCACAGGATCCACACGAAACGGTAAAAATTCCGTGAAATATCAAAACCGGATTCAGGTTTTCGCGCGCGGGGCCGAAATCCTAACAGACAAGCCTTAATAGCGCTCCCCGCGTTAGGCGGCTCAAGTCGCGCAATCGCGAGCCCACAGCGGTGGCTGGATGCTGGCGATCGTTTATTACAAGAACAAGAATCCGGAGTGACAGCGTTATGAACAGCTTGCGCAGTGTGTCGATCAGCCGACGCTTGTGGCTCATCTTGATCGTGGCGGTGGTCATGTTGCTGACCTTGGGCGTGCTGATGCTCAAGCAGATCCACGACGACCTCTACCACGCCAAAGCGCAGAAAACCCAGCATGTGGTGCAGACCGCCAGTGGCCTGCTGACCTATTACCAAGGGCTGGAGACCGCCGGCACCCTGACCAGAGATGCCGCGCAAAAGCAGGCGCTGACCGCGATCCGTGGCCTGCGCTATGACCAGAGCGACTACTTCTGGATCAACGACCTCACGCCCGTGATGGTCATGCACCCGACCAATCCCAAGCTCGAAGGCCAGAATCTTTCGGCGATCCGCGACCCGGACGGCTTTGCGGTGTTCAACGAGATGGTCGCCATTGCCAAGGCCAAAGGCGCGGGCATGGTCAATTATCGCTGGCCGAAACCGGGGGCGACCGATCCTGTCGCCAAGACCTCGTATGTGAAGCTGTTTGAGCCGTGGGGCTGGGTGATCGGTTCCGGTGTTTACGTCGACGATGTTCAGGCGGAATTTCAGGGACAAATGATCAAGGCGTCGGCGATCGGCCTGGCGATTGCGCTGATCATGGCGCTGCTGGTGATCCTGATCGCACGCAGCATCGTCCGTCCGTTGCAGGAGACCGTGAATGCGATGGCCAACATCGCCAGCGGCGAAAGCGACCTGACCCGCAGCCTCGATACCCATGGCAAGGATGAAGTCACTGAACTCGCCCATCACTTCAATGCCTTCACCACCAAGTTGCGTCGGGTGATTGGTGACTTGCAGGTGTCGGCCAGCGCTCTGGGGCAGTCTTCCAGCGAACTGGGCAACGATGCCTCGCAAGCGCAGCAGCGCAGTCAGCAGCAATCGCAGCAGATGGAATTGGTGGCCACGGCGATCAACGAAGTCACCTACGGCGTGCAGGACGTGGCGAAAAACGCCGAACACGCCGCCGCCGAAATGCGTGATGCCGAAGCGCAGGCGCAACAGGGGCAGATCAATATTGACGGCAGCTTGGAACAGATCGACAAGCTCTCGGGCACGATTGATCAGGCGGTGGAAGTGATCCGCACCCTGGCGGCGGAGAGCACGCAGATTGGCAGCGTGCTGGAAGTGATTCGCTCGATTGCCGAACAGACCAATCTGCTGGCCTTGAACGCGGCGATTGAAGCGGCGCGTGCGGGTGAACAGGGTCGCGGGTTCGCCGTAGTCGCCGATGAGGTGCGCTTGCTGGCCCAGCGTACGCAGAAATCGACGGCGGAGATTCAGTCAATGATCGAGCGTCTGCAGAATCATTCGGAGGCGGCTGTGAAGGTCATTGGTGACAGCAGCAAGGCATCGCAACTGACCATTGAACAGGCGGGACTGGCCGGAGCGAGCCTTAATGCGATTGGCCAGGCGTTGCGTAATCTCAACGGCCTGAATGCGTCGATTGCCAGCGCCACGTTGCAACAGGCGCACGTGGTTGAGGACATCAACCAGAACGTTACCCAGGCGGCCGGGCTTTCCCATAGCACCGCGTTGGCGGCTGAACAATCCAGTGCAGCCAGCCTGCGGCTTGGGCAACTGAGCGAACAGCTCAACGGGTTGCTGCGCCAGTTCCGCGTCTGACCGATCACCGAGGTGAGCCCACCCCTCACCCCAGCCCTCTCCCCGAGGAGAGGGAGCAGATCACTGGGCTTTTCATGATCTGCGTTCGACGCGATATTCCAGGTCGGCGTACCTCGACCAAACAACGTGATCAGTTCCCTCTCCTTCCGGGAGAGGGTTAGGGTGAGGGGCTTTTGATCGCAGATCACTGGGCTTCTCAAGATTTGCGTTCGACGCGTTATTCCAGGTCGGCGTACCTCGACCAAACAACGCGGTCAGTTCCCTCTCGCTCCGAGAGAGGGTTAGGGTGAGGGGCTTTTGATCGCAGATCACTGCGCTTTTCATGATCTGCGTTCGACGCGAATTCCAGGTCGGCGTACCTCGACCAAAACAACGTGGTCAGTTCCCTCTCCCTCCGGGAGAGGGTCAGAGTGAGGGGCTTTTGATCGCAGATCACTGGGCATTTCATGATCTGCGTCCGACGCGTTATTCCAGGTCGGCGTACCTCGACCAAACAACGCGATCAGATCCCTCTCCCTCCGGGAGAGGCTTAGGGTGAGGGGCTTTTGATCGCAGATCACTCTGCTTTTCATGATCTGCGTTTGACGCGATATTCCAGGTCGGCGTACCTCGACCAAAACAACGTGGTCAGTTCCCTCTCCCTCCGGGAGAGGCTTAGGGTGAGGGGCTTTTGATCGCAGATCACTGCGCTTTTCATGATCTGCGTCCGACGCGATATTCCAGGTCGGCGTACCTCGACCAAACAACGCGATCAGTTCCCTCTCGCTCCGAGAGAGGGTTAGGGTGAGGGGCTTTTGATCGCAGATCACTGCGCTTTTCATGATCTGCGTTCGACGCGATATTCCAGGTCGGCGTACCTCGACCAAAACAACGTGGTCAGTTCCCTCTCCCTCCGGGAGAGGCTTAGGGTGAGGGGCTTTTGATCGCAGATCACTGCGCTTTTCATGATCTGCGTCCGACGCGATATTCCAGGTCGGCGTACCTCGACCAAACAACGCGGTCAGTTCCCTCTCCCTCCGGGAGAGGGTTAGGGTGAGGGGCTTTTGATCGCAGATCACTGCGCTTTTCATGATCTGCGTCCGACGCGATATTCCAGGTCGGCGTACCTCGACCAACCAACGCGGTCAGTTCCCTCTCGCTCCGAGAGAGGGTTAGGGTGAGGGGCTTTTGATCGCAGATCACTGGGCGTTTCATGATCTGCGTCCGACGCGATATTCCAGGTCGGCGTACCTCGACCAACCAACGCGGTCAGTTCCCTCTCCCTCCGGGAGAGGGTTAGGGTGAGGGGCTTTTGATCGCAGATCACTGGGCATTTCATGATCTGCGTTCGACGCGTTATTCCAGGTCGGCGTACCTCGACCAAACAACGCGGTCAGTTCCCTCTCCCTCCGGGAGAGGGTTAGGGTGAGGGGCTTTTGATCGCAGATCACTGCGCTTTTCATGATCTGCGTCCGACGCGATATTCCAGGTCGGCGTACCTCGACCAACCAACGCGGTCAGTTCCCTCTCCCTCCGGGAGAGGGTTAGGGTGAGGGGCTTTTGACCTGACTAATGCAGTACAATCCGCCCCCTTCTCAACTCCCCCAAGGATCACTCATGTCCGGGCTTGAACTGTTTGCCGCTGCCCTCGGTGTCATCGCCGTGTGGCTGACGGTCAAGCAGAATCCGTGGTGCTGGCCGATCGGGCTGGTCATGGTGTTGCTCTACAGCTGGATCTTCTTTGAGGTGAAGCTGTATTCGGACATGTTGCTGCAGGTCATCTACGCCGCGCTGCAAATCTATGGCTGGTGGCAATGGACCCGCGCCGGGACGATGCATGACGGTCGCCAGGTTACCCGCCTCGATGCACGCTCGATTCTGCTCGGCCTTGGCATTGGAGCGATCGGCAGCCTGTCGCTGGGCGCGGCGATGGCGCACTGGACCGACGCCGCACAGCCGTGGCTGGATGCCGCGCTCACCGGTTTCAGTCTGGTCGCGCAACTGTGGATGGCGCAAAAACGCCTGCAATGCTGGGCGTTGTGGTTCGTCCTCGATGTGATCTTTGTCGGCCTGTTCATCTATAAAGGCCTGTACCTGACCGCCGCCCTTTACGCGCTATTTACCCTGCTCGCCGTGCAAGGCTGGCGGGAATGGCGTGCCGATCCGGCGTTGCGCACATGAAAGTCGTTGTTCTCACCGGCCCGGAATCCACCGGCAAGAGTTGGCTGGCGGCAGGCCTGGAGCAGCGTTTCGGCGGCGTGCGCGTTGATGAATATGTGCGTCGGTTCATTGAGGAAAATCCCCGCGACACCTGTTGGGCGGATATTCCTGATATCGCCCGGGGTCAGTTGCGCTGGGAAGATCAGGCACGGGCGAAGCAGCCCGCGCTGTTGATCCTCGATACGCATTTGCTGAGCAACATCCTCTGGAGTCAGACCCTGTTCGGCGACTGCCCAGACTGGCTGGAAGCGGAATTGCTTGCGCGTCATTACGACCTGCACCTTCTGCTGTCACCGCATCAGGTCGACTGGGCCGAAGACGGCCAGCGCTGCCAACCGGATCTTGCGGATCGCATGGCATTTTTCGAAGCCACGCGCGCCTGGTTGATTGAGCATCAACAGCCATTGCAAGTTATCGTGGGCAATTGGGCCGAACGCCAAGCGCAAGCCTTTGCGGCGGTCGAGCTTCTGCTGTCCAGCTGAGCCGCCCTGGGACGAAACTGTCCGTTTTTGAAACACTCCTAACCGCGCAAAGCCCCCATCCAAACGCTGTTCATCACTCCGTCACGTCACCTGTTACGCCGATGAAACACATCGGCGCAAACCCTTGTTCCAGAGCTTTCCAACGTCAAGCACCGCTCAAGCCCCCCTGCATGTGTCTCAGCGCTGAAACAGTACCCGCTTCAAGCATTCCTCGAAAACACCCAACCCGTTGAAATAACGGGACAATTCAAAACCGGCACAGCTTTCGCTCTCTCCTTCACAACGCTGAATAACCCAGCCCACTGAAGAAGGAATTGCAGCCGTGGGGAATTTCAATAAACGCCTGACCTGCCTCCTGCTGATCGGATCAGCCGCCAGCGCATTGATCAGTGCCAGCGCCCAGGCCGAAGGCAATGGAGTGATCGTCCTCAACCGCGACGTTCAGCCAATCCCGATCGGGCGCAACGGCGGCAAAGACCCCTATCCGACCACGGTCAACGCCAATCCTTCGGCGCGGATCAACCAGACCCTCAGCAGTACCGAACTCACTGACGGTGATTTCGCCAGTGTCGCCAGCGGCTCATCGATTCGCGGCAACATGACCACGCCCAGTTCCAACCTGCCCGGCATGAACACCCTGACCAATCAGAACGGCCTGCCCGGTATGCGCACGGGTAGCGGCGGCGGTTCCGGTGCCTCGATCTCAAACACGGTCAACCGGGCGATGAGCACCGGCCTGGCGCCTTTGACTCGCATGGCCGGAGGCCAATGACATGAATCGCACCCTGCTGCTTCTCGCCCTGCTCGGCTGCACCAGCGCCATGGCCGATTCGGCTTCAGTCAACAAAGCAAATATCCAGGATTCCGGCGCTCAGTATCGCGGCAACTTCAACGTCAACCAGGCCGCCGGTGACCAGATGCAACAAGCCAACACCAAGGCGATTGCCATCGGCACCGAAGCCCATGCCACCACCAGCGTCAGGCAAACCATCGACACGCCCGCCAGCCGCGCCATCGACGCGAGCGCCAATATCGGCGGCAACTCTTTCAGCAATGGCAACGGCATCCTCGGTGTGAACCAGGGCGCCGGTGCCAACAATCAAATGGCCAACGTCACGCGCGTCAGCATCAGTGCCGGCCCGCAGAGCGTTGACGACAGCGCCCTTTCACAACAGAACGTGGCGTTTTTACCGAGCTCAGGAGCAACTGGTACCTCGATCGGCAGTCGCCAGGTCACGACAAGTGATCAGGCCTTCACCGGCAGCCGCGGGGTAATCCAGGTGAACCAGAGTGCCGGGGTGGGGAACCGCATGGCTAACACCCTGAGCATCCGGGTCGCAGACTGACCCAAACAAAAAGCAGTGCAATTAGAAAAGTCCCAACACTTAACCAACTAATAAGCACGACGGAGAAACAACCATGAAACCTACAATGGCTCTCAAACCACTGGTTTTCGCACTCGCAGCAGTGATGGCAATGGCAGCACAGGCCGACGGTCGTGGTAACGGGCATGGCAATGGACACGGCAACGGTCACGGCCAGCCACAAGGTCCGAATCTTGAACAACTGCTGCAGATCACCGCTGGCGCCGGCGCCGCTGTACTCGACGCACAAAACAGCGACGGCAACGTGGTGAAAAACCAGGGCACCCTGAACAACGCCAATGCCAGCGACTCGCTCAACGGCTCCAACGGCAACATGGGCGCCAACGTCGCCGCCGGCGACGGCAACCAGCAGGACAACGCTGCTGCACTGGCCACCGCTGACGAAAGCTTCATCTTCGGCAATGCTGTTGCCGCCTCGAGCGCGACTCAGGTGAACAACAACAACTACGTGAAAAACTCGTCCACCTTCAACAACGCCACGCTCAACAATGCAGGCAACAATGGTTCCGGCAACATCGGCATCAACGTGAGCTCGGGCAACTTCAACCAACAGAAAAACAACCTCGCCATCGCCGTTTCCGGTGGTCGTGTAGCGCAGGCCGCTGCCTCTGCCAACCAGTCCTCGACTGGCCTGGTTGTGGAAAACAAAGGCGTGCAGGCTTACAAAACCGACACCCTCACCGGTACTTATGCAGCCGCTGGCGCGTTCAAAGCCAAAGGCACCGCGACCATCGAAGACGACAACCACGGCGGTTGGGGCAACCGTGGCGGCGGCCATGGCGGCAACGATGATCAGAAAGCCAAGTTCGAAGCCGTGGGTACTTTTGGCCTCGCTGGCGTCACCACCCAACAAGTGCTGACCAAAGATGGCTGGAAAACTCCAGTCGTCAACAACGCCAACATGACCAACTCGATGAACAACTTCTCCGGCAACGGCGGAGCCAACGTCTCGGCGGGTGTGGGCAACCAACAAAGCAACTCGCTGTCCATCGCCGCAGGTTGCAAAGCCTGCATGTAATCGCGATCAAAACGAAAGCCCCGGCAACGGGGCTTTTTTCCCAGGTTCCACAAGGCGTATTCGATCATGCGGACTCCTGCCCTCCTCGCTCTGCTTTGTCTGTGCGGCCTGACTCAGGCAGCCCAGATGCCGGTCGCTGCCCTGCCGGGTGGCGTGCTGGTCTACAAGGACGTGCAAAGCATTCGTGAGCGCAAGTTTGCCGACATCGTTGAACAGAAAACCGATTTCAGCTGCGGCGCTGCTGCACTGGCAACGGTTCTGCGCCAGGCCTATTGGCTCGACGTCGATGAGGAGCACATCATCAAAGGCATGCTGGTCAACGCTGACCAGGACCTGGTACGAACCCAGGGTTTCTCCATGCTCGACATGAAGCGCTACGTAGAAAGCATCGGCATGCGTGCCCGTGGCTACCGGATCCCGCCCGAGAAACTCGAAGCGGTGACCATTCCGGTGGTGGTCCTGATGGACATTCGTGGCTACAAGCATTTCGTCGTCCTGCAGCGTTCGGACAAGGATTGGGTCTACATCGGTGACCCGGTTCTCGGCCACAAGCGCTACAAACACGATGACTTTGTCAAAGGTTGGAACGGCATTGTCTTCGCCATCGTCGGCCCCGGTTACGACAAGGCCAACGCCTTGCGCAGCCCTCCCGTGCCGCTGACGGCGAAGAACTCGCTGGACAGTTTCAACCCGGTCAAAGATGCGGAATTGATGGATTTCGGGTTCATTCAGAGCGACTTCTTTTAATCGCCGAGTTAGAGAATGGGACTGGATGTCCCGGGAGCAGCAGATGAAAAGCTCATACTGGCTGGCCGCCGCCTGCCTGGCAGCGAGTGCGTCAGGTTTAGCCCATGCCGGATTCAAACCCATCGAAATCAAGGACCAGGAGCTCGCCGAGCTGCGCGGTCGTTACGTCATGCCGGGGCGGATCATCAGCTTCGGCATTGTCATGAGCAGCACCTGGCGCAACGCCAGTGGCGACTTGATCGGGGCCGCGACCTCGATGCAGATCCAGGCCGCAACCGTCAAACCGGAATTCTATGTCTCGACCATCAAGGAGTCGGGCAACGGCAGCACCCCTACCCTCGGCACCGGCACTGTCATCGGCGGCGCCGGCCTCAATAGCAGCCAGGGTGTAACGCAAAGCGTACGCGCCGCCGGCGATGGCAACACCGCCAACAACAACGTCGCGATCAACGTCAGCGAAGCCAGCCAGGCCCCGGCACTGGTGCCGTCGCAGGGCCAGGCGCTCATCGCCGGGCAGACCATCAGCGGCAGCAACGGCGCCGGCAGCGTCGCGGTTTCGGCCAATGGCGGTGGCGTGCAAATGGCCATTCAGGCCAGCGGCAATCAAGGCACCGCGCTGCAACAGGTCGCCCAGGGCGGGCTGCTGCAGAACACCCGATTGCTGGGCAGCGCCAACGTGGTCAACAACCTTACGCAACTCAACGTCGTACTTAACAATAACGGCAGAAGCGCCGGTGCACTGGATTGCAACCTGACCCAACTCGGCGCCCTACGCAATATCGGATATTGAACTACGCTGAGTCTCGATCATTGGGCTTAAAGGGACGGCTTATTCATGTATCGATCAGTATCACTGCGTGCTGCAGTGTGTTTGAGTACCCTTCTCCCGGCGGCAATGCTGCAAGCAGCACCCGACGCCGATGTAGAAGCCCTGAAACGGGAACTTCTGGAACTGAGACAACGATACGAACAACAACAACAAGCGCTGGCGGTACTTGAACAACGGGTCCGCCAGGTAGAAGAAACACCCGCCGCCCCACCGCCAAAACGGCTGGCCAAATCGCCGTCCGACATGAAAGGCAATCGCGTCGCCGGAGCCGCCACAGGCACCGGTGCGGCCGCTGCATCGGGAGGCGCCGCCGGGGGCAGTGGCGCATCCTACGGTCAATCACTGGCCGATGATTCACAACCGGCACAGAGCGTTTCCAACCTGTATGACGAAGCCAGCGGTTTCTTTGGCGGCGGCAAGTTCAGCGTGGAAACCGGCCTGACCTATTCGCGCTACGACACCCGTCAGTTGATCCTGAACGGGTTCCTTGCGCTGGATTCGATCTTTCTGGGCAACATCAACCTCGACCGGATCAAGGCCGACACCTGGACCCTGGACCTCACCGGCCGCTACAACTTCGACAATCGCTGGCAGTTCGACCTGAACGTGCCGGTGATCTATCGCGAGTCGACGTATCAATCCGGCGGCGGCAACGAGGGCGCGGCTGGCGTAACAACCGAAGAAACCGTGACCAAGGATCCAACCATAGGCGACGTCAACTTCGGTATCGCCTACAAGTTCCTCGACGAATCGGTCAACACCCCGGACGCAGTCGTTACCCTGCGCGTCAAGGCGCCGACCGGCAAAGACCCGTTCGGCATCAAACTGCGCCAGACCGACGCCAACTCCAACCTGTTCGTCCCCGACACCCTGCCCACCGGCAACGGCGTCTGGTCGATCACGCCGGGTATCTCGCTGGTCAAGACGTTTGACCCGGCGGTGCTGTTCGGCAGCCTCTCCTACACCCACAACCTCGAGGAGTCGTTTGACGACATCAGCTCCACGGTCAACCAGAAAACCCCGGGCAAAGTGCGCATCGGCGACAGCTTCCAGATCGGCGCCGGCATCGCCTTCGCGCTCAACGAGAAGATGAGTATGTCGTTCTCGGTCTCCGACCTGGTGCAGCGCAAGAGCAAGCTGAAACAGGACGGTGGTGATTGGGAGTCGGTGGTATCCAGTGATGCCAACGCCGGTTACTTCAACGTCGGCATGACCATTGCGGCCACCGACAACCTGACGATCGTGCCGAACCTGTCGATCGGCATGACCGATGATGCACCGGACTTTTCGTTCAGCCTGAAATTCCCGTATTACTTCTAAAAGCAAAAGATCGCAGCCTTCGGCAGCTCCTACAGTCTGGATTGAGTGAATCCATGTAGGAGCCGCCGAAGGCTGCGATCTTTTGATCTTCAGGCTTTTGCTCGTGACCACTCATCGGAAACACGCCCGCACCTGTCAGATCTGACAGGTGCGCTTTTCGCATAAATAACTTCTGATAGCTCCAGCGTCTGGTCGCCCGTGGCCAGCCCATATTCAGGAGCATCGCCATGGATCTTCTTACCGCCGCCAATTTATATCCGCCCACCATTCCCTCGGCCACCACGCTCGAAACGACGGAGCACTATGCTGGGGGTATCGCCATTAATTCCATCAAAGGTGGAACATTGAAAGTCGTCGTGGACGCCTGGTTGAACATGGCGCTTGATGACAAATGTGAGCTGTATTGGGATGACGATGAAAACCCGGTGGAGTTTACTGTAATCGATGATCTCAACACTCAAAAAGTTGAGTTTTACGTCCCCGTCGGATTCATCACCAATGGCTCCGCCAAAGTGTTTTATCGAGTCACTCGTTTTCCTCAGGAACCGGTCAAATCCACTGAGCTACTGATGTGGGTGAAGCTCACCCGGCCCGCTGATGTTGACACCGACAGCGAACCGGGGCACTCCGGCCTCAGCTATACCTTGGTCCCGGATCCGTCGAAGGGAGTCGATAGCGAGATGGCCGAGGGAGGGATTCGAATGTACATCGATCACTACCGATACATCGCCACGTACGATCGCATCATTTGTAAGTGGGAGGACAAAGATGTGTCTTTCTACCCGATAACGCAGGCACAGATTGATGACCCGGATAACAACCCGATTTTCGTGACGTTTACCGAGGACGTCATCAGAGGACAAGGTAACGGCCCTGACAAACGGGTGTCCTTCCGGGTAGTTGACCGTGTAGGGAATACCACTGACCCTTCGGACCCCTCGTCGAAAATCACTTACGTCTCGGTGGACCTGAGGTTGCCGGCGCCAACAATCTGGGTCAACAACCAGAACGTCACTACCATCGACCTGAAGGTACTGGGCACGAGCGATGCCGCCGCCCGGGTTTACTTCGCAGGCGCGGACTACCAGGCCGGTGACAAGGTTGTCCTGACCTGGGCCGGCACGACGTCTGGAGGACAGCCCGTGATCGTCGGCCCGCTGGAAAAAACCGTCGACAGCGTGCCCAGCCATCACGATTTCCCGATCCCGAACGCCAAGATCACAGCGATCGTCAACGGTTCGGCCAAGGTCGGCTATCAGCTGCTACGCGCCAACGTGCCCGCACGCCCATCCAGTAACGCTGTCATCACGGTCACCGGCGAAGTCAGTCAGTTGAAACCGCCAACGGTTGTCGAGGCGCCGGATTACAAACTTGACCCGAACCGGCATCAGAATGGATTTACCGTGGTGTTTGACACCGCCGCGTTTGGCGCAAATCACGAGGTAAAACTGGAAATCGCCGGCAGACCGGGCGCCGGCTCAGTACCTCCCCAGCAAAAACCGGTGGCGGGACAGTCGAAAGTGCAGTTCGACATTGATTTCTCCGTCACCGGGGCAAATCTGCAGCGCAGTGTGGAGCTGATATACAGCCTGATTGTCGATGGACAGCCGACGCCGGCGCAGAGTGTGACGCTGGTGATTGGCGAGTTGCTGCAATCGAGCATGCCGATGCCGAATCTTGAGGGTTTTGATGGTGAGGTGCTGGATGTTGAGTTGGTCAAGGATGAGACGAAGGTGCTGTGTGGGGCTTGGCCGTTTCAGCGGATAGGGTTACCGATTTGGTTGGAGTATGTGGAGACGCTTGCGGATGGTGGGGAGCGGGTCAAGGAACAGTTTGTGGGGGTTGCGCATGATCAGGGGGTGGGGCTTAGTTATTTGGCTGAGGTGGAGTGGTTGCGGGGGTGTAAAGCGGATTCGACCGTGACTATTGCTCTATGGCTTGGTTTGTTTGAGAACGCTTCAAAAAGCGAAGCGATTCAATGCAGAGATCGTGTTTATCTAGTTAGTCTAGGTCTTGACGATCGAACTACTTTCACGGGGTCTAATTGGAACGGCTGGCTTCCGTTCCTTTTCGAATTCCCCCCTAGATTAGTCACCGATGAAAACGACTACTTCCTTCAGAGCGTCCTACTTCCCTCGGGAGTCCATGCCATCATCATTCATAAGTATTTTGAAAGAATTCTATCGGGGGAAAACTATAGCGTTAGCTTTGATTATCGCTGTGCAAAACCGAAATTATTAGAGCTTGTAGAGGGAACCACTTTGCGGTACAGGGCTCGCATCCCTAGCACAGCTGGTTGGCAACCATATAGTTTCCCCTACACAGCAAAAGTTAGCGGTGCCAAATTGAAATTCTCTCTACGTGATAACAATTTGGTTGTGCAATTGGATAACATCCGCATCAGAAGGATCACATAAAAACGATGCGCTTATATGTTAAATATTGCGCTGCATTTATGATTTCTCGCCTTTTCAATCGAATGGCTTTTTTCTCTTTCAAGAAAGAAGAAGCCGTTCATTAGTCATATGTGAACGAAATAATATTTCATGGTGAAGACGTTAATCAAATTGGCTGTGCGATTACCTAATTTGATGCTTATGCAACAACCGATAAAAAGTAGGCCGCGAAACCCCTAAAACTTTCGCGGCCACACTCAAATTATCACTATGCCGATTCAATACATCACACAACGCCTGCCGTTCCGCCCGGGTTTTGTAATCCTCCAGCGTGCCCATCGGCGTGGCAATCGAATGCTGGCTGATCAACCCCAAATCCCTAGCCTCAATCTGCCTCCCCTCCGCCAACACCAACCCGCGCCTGACCCGGTTAGCCAGCTCGCGCACATTGCCCGGCCAGTCGTGCTTGCCCATGGCAATCAACGCATCCTCGCTGAAGCTTCTTGGTCGACGCCCGGTTTCGTGGCTGTAGAAGTGCGAAAAATGGTTGGCCAGCATCGACAGATCGCCATGGCGCTCGCGTAGCGGTGCGGTGACCACTTGCAGAACGTTGAGCCGGTAATACAGGTCTTCACGGAAGCGCTTCTTCTCGATGGCTGCTTCCAGGTCAACGTGGGTTGCCGCGAGCACTCGCACATCTACGGGTATCGGCTGACTGCCGCCTACCCGCTCGATGTGTTTTTCCTGCAGGAAGCGCAGGAGATTGGCCTGCAATTCCAGCGGCAGGTCGCCGATTTCGTCGAGGAACAACGTGCCGCCATTGGCCGCTTCGATGCGTCCGACCTTGCGCTGATGAGCGCCAGTGAACGCGCCTTTCTCGTGACCAAACAGTTCGGATTGAATCAAATGCTCTGGAATTGCCCCGCAGTTGATCGCTACAAATGGTTTGTTGTGGCGCTGGGATTGTCGGTGCAGGGTGCGCGCGACCAGTTCCTTGCCGGTGCCGCTTTCGCCGCGAATCAGCACGGGCGATTCGGTCGGGGCCAGTTTGCTCAGCAGTTTGCGCAGTTCGCGGATCGGTTTGCTGTCGCCGAGCAGTTCGTGCTCCGGCTGATCAACATGAATCGTGCCCTGCCCGCGCAGGCGCGCCATGCCGAAGGCGCGGCCGAGGGTGACCTGTACGCGGGAGACATCGAAGGGCAAGGTGTGGAAGTCGAAGAACCACTCACATACGAAATCACCGACGTTCTGTAAGCGCAGGACTTCCTGATTGAGCACGGCAATCCATTCGGTGCCGCTGCGGCTGATCAGTTCTTTGACCGCTTCTGGACGTTCCAAGTGGTAAGGCTGCAAGCGCAGCAGGCCGACGTCACAGGCGCGGGATGCGGCGTTCTCCAGATTACAGCTGTCGACATCCCAACCGACGGCGCGCAATCCCGGCAACAGGCGATGACAGTCGTCGCAGGGATCGACCACCAGTAAACGTCTCGACGCAGGCGCTTCGCTCATGACTGTTCCTTGGCGCCAAATTTGATAAATGATCGAAAAAACAGTCATTTGGCAGACCCGGTTGTAACACTAGCAAGATTTTGACGGGGGCTTGTATCGATTGCTTATAGGGTGGTTGTTAAAAGAGTTATAAGAAAGCTGGTTGTTAGTTAGCTATCGACTATTTGGGTTGTGTCAGAGAGCGGCCCCTCACCCTAGCCCTCTCCCGAGGGAGAGGGGACTGACCGTGGTGTTAGTTCGAGTTACACCGACCTGAATTAGCGAGTGGAACTCTAGTTTGAGAAATCCACGAATCGGCTCCCTCTCCTCAGGGAGAGGGCTGGGGTGAGGGGTGAATTCAGCGCGGTGTCCTGACATGTGCAGAACTACCGAAGCGAACGGACATTATGTAAAGAACCTGAAATTTCTTTGTTTCACTTGTGACCCGCCCCCCGGTTGCGTGCATCAGTACAAGTAACCAGCCGCACGGTAAGCCCAACCGACGGCACATCACTTGATTGGGCGCCAATAGAGAGAAGACCCCATGACTGCCCCGCTCCGTATCAACGAAGCTCTTCTGATTGCCAACCACGCGTTCAAGCCATTTCAGTGCGTGGCCTGGGCGCCACAAGACGGCAATGGTGAATTGAGCCTGACCGTCGTCGACCGTACCAACTCCCACATCGGTCGCAAACAGATCCCGAGCAGCGCCTATTCTGACCCGGCGCAACTCGAACAACTGCTGCAGCAGGCCCGCGCCGAGCTGAGCGAAGACGGCCACAAGTTGCAATCCTGGTCGATGCCACACTGATAACCGATCAAGGGCGGATGACGTTAAAGTCATCCGCCCTTGTTGTATGCGTAGTCGAATAAGCACGTTACTTACTGCGCTGTTTAATCCAAATTGCTTGGCTCGCTTGCGACTGGTTCAACAAGACACTGTTCTGGCACAGTGCGACCGTCGTTCTGGTGATTCGTCCAGTTGTACTTCTCGCGGTTCAGGGATTGAATGTTTCGCTCGTGCAGTCAGCCTCCCAATCACTGGGATATCGGCTACTCGCAAGGAGACGCGTGCATGTCGACCCTGAACACTTATGCGCTGCCCACGGTATGGAACAACCCCGGTTCGCTGGACTCGACCTTCGCCATTGGCGGTGTTGCGCAGGTGTACTTTGCCGGTAGCCTGTCCAGCCAGACACAACATGTCGCGCTCGATCCGCAGGGTCGGATTCTGGTCGCCGCCAAGGTCGGTACATCCAAGGGAAGTCGTTTTGGCCTGGCGCGGCTGCTGGGCGATGGTTCGGCGGATTTGTCGTTCGGTATTCAGGGCAGCGTGATCGGCAGTTTCGTCGAAGGATTCGAAGCCAAGGCCGGCAAGGTTCAGGTGCTAGCCGACGGCAAGATTCTGCTGGCCGGCCTGCATTATGAAGACACCCATCGCACCCTCCCCGCCCTCGCCCTGTTCGATGCCGACGGCCGGCCAGATCGGACTTTCGGTGATGACGGCTTCCAGATCGTGCGCCTGCCCGGCGAGCTGTCCTTGGGCACCCGCGACAACTGGCTGCCGCCGGGTGTGCCTGGTGTTGAAGCCTGTGACTTCGCGGTGCAGGAAGACGGTCGCATTCTGCTGATCGCCAACCATCATTTCAGCCTCGCCGACCACGCCGGGATGCTGATTCGCCTCTGCCCCGATGGAAGCCTCGACGAATCGTTCAACGGGCGCGGATTTGTCATGGTTCGCCACTTGCTGCTCAACACCTGGCTGAGCACCCTGCTGCTGAAGGCGGATGGGCGAATTGTCGTCGCAGGTTCCATCGACTTTCCGCAGCAAGGGTTACTGGCGGTTTACCAGTCCGATGGGCGTCTGGACGAGCGTTTTGCCGTGGACGGTTTCATGGCGTTCAGGGCCCACGGCAACAGCGCTCAGATCAGCCAGATCATCGAGTCCGCCGACAGGCTCTACTGCTTCGGCAGCAGCCGCGATCCAATCCGCTGCCTGACGTTTGTCCTGCACGCCAACGGTCGACCGGACCTGCACTGTCATCATGGCCAGCCACAGGTGGTGGACATCGGTCCCAGCGGATGCCAATGGAACGCCGCCCGGTTGATGAGCGACGGCCGCATCATTGCCGTAGGCGCGACCATTGGCGGGGTTGAAGCCGACTTCATGGTCGCCCGTTATCAAGCTGACGGCAGCCTCGATCCAGCGTTCGGTCAGGGCCACGGTTGGTTGCGCACGCGACTGGGGCGAAGTCTGGACACAGCCAATTCTCTGGCCGTACAAACTGACGGGGCTATCGTGGTGGGGGGCTATTCACTGGACGGCAACTATCGGGCAATGGTTGCGCGTTATCTGAATCCATAGAGCATTGAACAGGATCGAGGTTATCGGCGACTTGATCTTCCTTGAAACATCCGGCAACTTTCGCGCTTCTAAATAAAAGGAGCAGCCGATGTCCGGTTCAATCGCCCAGGCGTTCGCGCACAACTTCCTCGGGCAATCGCCACGCTGGTACAAGGCGACCATCGTCGGTTTTCTCATTCTCAATGCCGTGGTGCTGTTCACCATCGGCCCGGTCGCCGCTGGCTGGTTGCTGGTGATCGAATTCATCTTCACCCTGGCCATGGCGCTCAAGTGTTATCCGTTGATGCCCGGCGGCCTGCTGTTGATTGAAGCGTTGCTGTTGAAGATGACCACGCCGCAAGCGCTTTACGATGAGTTGCTGCACAACTTTCCGGTGATCCTGCTGCTGATGTTCATGGTCGCTGGCATTTACTTCATGAAAGATCTGCTGCTGTTTCTGTTTTCACGGCTGCTGTTGGGCGTGCGTTCAAAAGCCATTCTGGCGCTGATGTTCTGCTTCTTGTCGGCATTTCTTTCGGCGTTTCTTGATGCGTTGACCGTGACGGCGGTGATCATCAGTGCGGCTGTCGGCTTTTACTCGGTATATCACCGGGTCGCGTCGGGCAACGATCCACGTAAGGACAGCGAATTCGCTGACGATGAGCATTTGCCGTCGCGACACCATGAGGACTTGAATCAATTCCGCGCTTTTCTGCGCAGCCTGTTGATGCACGGAGCGGTCGGCACGGCGCTCGGTGGCGTCTGCACTTTGGTCGGTGAGCCGCAGAACCTGTTGATCGGCCATGAGATGGGCTGGCATTTCGGCGAGTTCTTCCAGAAGGTTGCCCCGGTTTCGCTGCCGGTACTGGTGGCGGGTCTGATTACTTGCGTGCTGCTGGAGAAGCTGCGCTGGTTCGGATACGGCACGCTGCTGCCGGACAACGTCCGCGCTGTGTTGGCTGACTACGCTGCCGAGGACAACGCCAAACGCACGCCTCGTCAGACGGCGGCGCTGCTGGTGCAAGGCGCGGCGGCACTGATTCTGATTGGTTGCCTGGCGTTTCACCTGGCTGAAGTCGGCCTGATCGGATTGATGGTGATTGTGTTGATCACTGCGTTTACCGGGATCACCGACGAGCATCGCCTGGGCAGCGCGTTCAAGGACGCCATGCCGTTTACCGCGCTTCTGGTGGTGTTTTTTGCCGTGGTGGCAGTCATTCACGATCAGCATCTGTTCGTCCCACTGATCGAGTGGGTCTTGGCGTTGCCGATGGATCAACAGCCGGGCATGTTGTTCATCGCCAACGGCTTGCTCTCGGCGATCAGTGACAACGTGTTCGTTGCGACCATTTACATCACCGAAGTGAAACAGGCTTTTCTGGCCGGGCACATGACTCGCGAGCACTTCGAAACGTTGGCGATTGCGATCAACACCGGCACCAACCTGCCGAGCGTGGCGACCCCTAATGGTCAGGCAGCGTTTCTGTTCCTGCTGACCTCGGCGATTGCACCGCTGGTGCGGTTGTCGTACGGGCGCATGGTGTGGATGGCGGTGCCGTATACCGTGGTGATGGGACTGCTGGGCTGGTATGCGGTGAGCTATTGGCTCTAAGCAACACTGAATAAACCTGTGGGAGCGAGCCTGCTCGCGAATGCGTTGGGTCAGGCAATGAAGGTGTTGAATGTGCCGACACCTTCGCGAGCAGGCTCGCTCCCACATTGGGTTTCGTGGGCTACCGGGGTTTTGCACACGCCGCGAAAACCTGTGGGAGCGAGCCTGCTCGCGAATGCGTTGGGTCAGGCAATGAAGGTGTTGAATGTGTCGACACCTTCGCGAGCAGGCTCGCTCCCACATTGGGTTTCGTGGGCTACCGGGGTTCTGCACACGCCGCGAAAACCTGTGGGAGCGAGCCTGCTCGCGAATGAGTTGGGTCAGGCAATGAAGGTGTTGAATGTGCCGCCGTCTTCCCGAGCAGGCTCGCTCCCACATTGGTTTTGGTGTTGGGTCAGTGCGGGAGGATGTATTTCTCGATCGCCAGGACCACGCCGTCTTCGGTGTTTGACGCTGTAACGACATCGGCCTGACGCTTCACCGCCTCTTCCGCCTGCCCCATGGCAATCGACAAACCTGCGCATTTGAACATCGCCGGGTCGTTGCCGCCGTCGCCGATGACAGCGGTTTGCTCAAGCGGCACACCGAGGTATTCGGCAATCGTTGTCAACGCGGTGCCTTTGTTGGCCTCAAGCGCAGTGACGTCCAGATACACCGGCTGCGAGCGCGACACTTGCGCCATACCGTTGACCTTGGGCAACAGCTGCGCCTCCAGCTCAATCAACAAATCTGTGTTGTTGCTGGTGGCGACGATCTTGTCGATGCGCTCCAGATACGGTTCAAAACTCTCGACCACCACCGGCGGATAGCCGAGGCCGCTCTGTTCACGCGGGACCATCGGCCCGTGCGGGTCCTTGAGCAGCCAGTCGCCGCCACTGAACACCCAGATTTCCACCTCCGGTTGATCGGCAAACAGTGCCAGAGCAATCAACGCCGTGGCCGCCGGCAGATAATGCGCGGCTAACAATGTGCCGTCCGGTTTGACGATGGTGCCGCCATTGAACGCCGCTGTCGGCAGATCAACGCCTAGCGCCTCGATCTGCTGCAACATGGCCTTCGGCGGGCGGCCGCTGGCGAGGCTGAACAGCACGCCGGCCTCGCGCAACGAGCGAACGGCGTCGACGGTGCGTTGATTCAGTGTGTGATCCGGCAATAACAGCGTGCCGTCCATGTCGCTGAGCAGAAAACGTATCGGTTGCTTTGCCAAATCACTCATCCCAGGCTGTGCCAGACGCGACCATCGCGAGTCAGGAGATCTTCGGCTGCTTGCGGGCCATCTTCGCCGGCCGCATACGTCTCGACGCTGGCATCCTGCTGCCAGGCATCAAGGAAAGGCTGCACGGCTCGCCAGCCGTTTTCGATGTTGTCGGCACGCTGGAACAGCGTCTGATCGCCGGTCAGGCAGTCGTAGATCAATGTTTCGTAGCCAGTCGACGGCTGCATCTCGAAAAAATCCTTGTAGGCAAAGCCCAGTTCGATGTTGGCCATGTTCAGCGCCGGCCCCGGGCGCTTGGCCAGCAGGTCGAACCACATGCCTTCATTTGGCTGGATCTGGATACGCAGATAAGTCGGTTGCAACTCGTCGACCTCGGTGTCGCGGAACTGTGCGTACGGCGCCGGTTTGAAACAGATGACGATTTCCGTGTCGCGTACGCTCATGCGTTTGCCCGTGCGCAGGTAGAACGGCACGCCGACCCAGCGCCAGTTGTCGATCATCACCTTCAGCGCCACATAGGTTTCGGTGGTGCTGTCGGGCGAGACATTGGCTTCTTCGCGATAACCGTTAAGCGGTTTGCCGTCGCGCTCGCCCGCCGTGTACTGGCCGCGCACCGAGTTCGCCCGCGCTTCCTCCGTCGACCAGGGACGAATCGCCCCGACCACTTTGGCTTTCTCGCCGCGTACCGCGTCAGCCCCGAAAGCAGCCGGCGGTTCCATGGCGACCATGGCCAGCAACTGGAACAGGTGATTGGGCACCATGTCGCGCAGTGCGCCGGTGTGCTCGTAAAAGCTGCCACGGGTTTCCACACCGACGGTTTCCGCCGCAGTGATCTGCACGTGGTCGATGTAATGGTTGTTCCAGAAGGCTTCGAACAGGCTGTTGGAGAATCGGCTGACCAGGATGTTCTGCACGGTTTCCTTGCCCAGGTAATGGTCGATCCGGTAGATCTGCTTCTCGCTCATGACCTTGAGCAGGCAAGCGTTCAAGGCTTCGGCGGTGTGCAGATCGGAGCCGAACGGCTTCTCGATCACCACCCTTCTGAACGCTTCCGGGGTTTCTTCAAGCAAACCGGCGCTGCCGAGACGGCGCACCACTTCGCTGAAGAAGCGTGGCGCGGTGGCCAGGTAGAACACCGCATTGCCGGTGCCGCTGTCGGCGATTTTCGCCGCCAGGGCTGAATAAGTGCTGTCGTCGAGGAAATCGCCCTGGACGTAGCTGATGCCTTTGGCGAGCTTGGCCCACAAGGCCGGATCAAGCATCTGATCGCCCTTGCCGACCTTCGCCGCCACTTCGGTACGGATGAAGTCTTCGAGCTTCTGCGCAAAGGCCTCATCGGTAATGGCGTTGTGATCAACGCCGACGATCCGCAGATTCTCGTCGAGCAGGCCGTCGCGACTGAGGTTGTACAGCGCCGGCATGAGCAGGCGCTTGACCAGGTCGCCGTGGGCACCGAACAGGAACAGCGTGGTCGGTGGTGCGGGTTCTGCCTTGGATTTTCTGCGGATCGTATGGGTCATTTTTTCGCGGTCTCCACGTGGCCGCCGAAGCCGAAGCGTTGTGCCGACAGGATCTTGTCACCAAAGGTGCCCTGCCCGCGCGAGCGGTAACGGGAGAACAGCGAGTTGGACAGCACCGGTACTGGCACTGCTTGCTCCATGGCCGCTTCGATGGTCCATTGACCCTCGCCACTGTCGGCGACCGAGCCGGAGAAACCGTCGAGCTTCGGGTCGCTGGCCAGCGCATCGGCAGTCAGGTCCAGCAGCCACGACGAAACCACGCTGCCACGACGCCAGACCTCAGCGATATCGGCCACGTTCAAATCAAAACGCTGATCTTCCGGCAAACGTTCGCTGGATTTGGTCTTGAGGATGTCGAAGCCCTCGGCGAACGCGGCCATCATGCCGTACTCGATGCCGTTGTGGATCATCTTCACGAAGTGCCCGGCGCCTGCGGGACCGGCGTGGATGTAGCCGTGCTCGGCACGGTGGTCATCGGACTTGCGATCCTTGGTGCGCGGGATGTCGCCCATGCCGGGCGCCAGTGCGGCAAACAGCGGGTCGAGACGCTGCACGGTTTCGGCGTCGCCACCGATCATCATGCAATAGCCGCGTTCCAGGCCCCAGACGCCGCCGGAGGTGCCGACGTCGATGTAGTGCAGGCCCTTCTCGTTCAGCGTCTTGGCGCGACGAATGTCGTCCTTGTAGTTGGTGTTGCCGCCGTCGATGATCGTATCGCCGGGTTCAAGCAGTTCGCTCAGGGTGTTGATGGTGTCTTCGGTCGGTGCGCCCGCCGGCAGCATGACCCAGACCGCGCGCGGCTTGTCGAGGCCGGCGACCAGTGCCGGCAAGTCGGCGACGCCAGTGGAGCCCTCGGCGACCAGGTTATCGATGAAAGCGGTATTGCGGTCGTAAACAACGGTGGTGTGCCCGTTGAGCATCAGACGTCGCGCAATATTGCCGCCCATGCGGCCCAGTCCAATAATCCCGAGTTGCATGTGCTGATGCTCCTTACTACAAATAAATGTGTGTCATTGGTTATAGCCCAACGCGACTGATGGAGGTTAGTCCAGAGCGTTGCGATGAAGTTTCCGGGCATTGTGCCCGATCCAGAGTGATAACGCCCCGAATCCTGCCGAAGACACACCGACCATGAAAAATAAAAAAGTTCCCTTCCAGGGCAAAAGAAATCAAAATTGGCGCCGATAGTAAGTCAAGCGCCTCGGAACGAGGAGTGACTTACAGTTGATGCACGCCATTTGCGAGGTGAGCAATGGGCACAGTACACACAGCAATGCCGCCACAAACCCTCTACGTTACGATCCGTCGCGATGAATTGCGCCAGTTGAAAGACGAGCGCGACCAGTTGAAGCACGAATTGGCGCAATTGCGCGCATTGACCCAAGGCTCGCAGCCGCAACCGCGTCCGGTTGTGCAGCGCGCGCCCCACGCCTGATCCCGCCTGCTTCGGGAACGGCCCTCGTCGTTCCCGACACGTTGTACCTCTGACCGCTTGATGCCAGATAAAAGCGGCGCTTAACAAATCTTTCACATGCCCTTGGGGATACTCCGCCCCATTCTGGCCGTACCTGTGCGTACGGCCTCTGTTCGTCGGTGTCATGGAAGCGTTCCGGCGTGGGTTTGATGATTGAGCTGGAGCGCTGAATGGCATTGTTCAAACGCAGCAAAACGACTGCGAATGGTTTCGACTGGGCTGGATTTATCTGGCTGTTCGTCTTCTTCTGGTATTTCTCGGGTATCACCCAACTGCTGATCCAGCTGACCGGCACATCCGGCTTCACCGGATTCCGCCAGGCCTTCGTGATGAGCGCGCTATGGCTGGCGCCGATGCTGCTGTTCCCCAAACAGACCCGCCTGCTCGCCGCCATCATCGGCGTGGTGCTGTGGGCCTGCTCGATGGCCAGCCTTGGCTACTTCTTCATTTATCAGCAGGAATTCTCGCAGAGCGTCATCTTCATCATGTTCGAATCGAACGTGTCGGAAGCCGGCGAGTACATGACGCAGTATTTCGCCTGGTGGATGATTCCGGCGTTCCTCGCCCATACCGCGTTCGCCTACTTCCTGTGGACACGCCTGCGCCCGGTGTACATGCCGCGTGGTCGCGCGCTGGTAGCGGCGACGGCAATTGTCGTCGCCGTGGTCGGCTATCCGCTGGTCAAGCAAACCATGCGCATGGGCACCTTCGCCCAAGGCTTCGAGAAATTCGAAACCCGTATCGAGCCCGCCGTGCCCTGGCAGATGGCTGTGGCCTATCACCGCTATCAGGAAACCCTCGCCGACATGCAGGGCATGCTCGACAGTGCGAGCAAAATCCCGCCGCTGAAAAACCTCAAGGACGCATCGGCCGGGCAACCGGCGACTCTGGTGCTGGTCATCGGTGAATCGACCAACCGTCAGCGCATGAGCCTCTACGGTTACCCGCGCAACACCACGCCGGAACTGGACAAGCTCAAGGATCAACTGGCGATCTTCGACAACGTCATCACTCCGCGCCCCTACACCATCGAAGCGTTGCAGCAAGTGCTGACCTTCGCCGATGAGCAGAACCCGGATCTTTACCTGTCGACGCCGTCGCTGGTCAGCGTGATGAAACAGGCCGGTTACAAGACCTTCTGGATCACCAACCAGCAGACCATGACCAAGCGCAACACCATGCTCACGACCTTCTCCGAACAGGCTGACGAGCAGGTGTACCTGAACAACAACCGCAACCAGAACGCCGCGCAGTACGACGGTGACGTTATCGAGCCGTTCAACAAGGCTCTGACTGACCCGGCTGAACGCAAACTGATTGTCGTGCATCTGCTCGGCACGCACATGAGCTACCAGTACCGTTATCCGCCGAGCTTCGACAAGTTTCAGGATCGCCAGGGCATACCGGCCGGGGTGCGCGACGATCAGGTTCCGACCTACAACAGCTACGACAACGCGGTGCTGTACAACGACTTCGTGGTTTCAAGCCTGATCAAGGACTACGCCAAATCCGACCCGAACGGCTTTTTGCTGTATCTGTCCGACCACGGCGAAGATGTTTTCGACTCGGCCGGCCACAGCACTCTCGGCCGCAACGAAAACAAACCGACCGCGCCGATGTACACCATCCCGTTCATGGCCTGGGCCTCGCCGAAGTGGAAGCAAAACCATGACTGGAGCTTCGCTGGCGACCTCAGCCGCCCGTACAGTAGCTCGCAGTTCATCCACACCTGGGCGGATCTGGTCGGATTGAGCTCGGATGAACTGGATCGCAGCAAGAGTCTGGTCAGCGACAGCTTTGTGCCGCGCAAACTGCTGATTGGTGATCCGTATCAGACGGCGAAACGCTCACTCATCGATTTCAGCTTGATGAAACCCAAGCAGCCTGCCCCGGCAGAGGTGGCGCAGAAGTAAAACGACAAAGGGCCTGCGAGGGCCCTTTTTTGTGCGTGCTGATTGGTGTGCTGCTGCGGTAATCCGTCCTGAAATACCCAGCAATAGTTGCCCTGAACCAGCGTTAACCCATTGTTAATGGCGGCGACACAGACTCTTTTCTGCGGTCTGCTTCACGGACGAACCGACTCCCACTTGTTCAGTAGGAGGCAACATGAAAACCACCACCCTCATCCTCACCACCCTGCTCGCCCTCGGCTCCACCAGCGCCTTTGCTGAAGGCGGCGCCGAGCGCATGCGTTATTACTACGACAATTTCCCGATCCAGCACGCGCAAAGCGAGCAAAAGGCCGACGCCAGCGCGAAAGAAATCCGCGTCCCTGCTGACCAGACGGCGCAGGTGACCGAGTCTTATCGCGACTGAGTTCTACCGAGCAACCGATGAACCTTCCGTGGCTCCGCTCTGGCCCGGGAGATGACAGTTGAGGCGCCCTGATTGGGGCGCCTTTTTTTATGGCCGGGCTAATTAGGACCGGCTTTTCATTTGCGGTGAATTCCCCCCTCACCCCAGCCCTCTCCCCGAGGAGAGGGAGCCGATTTGTGGGCTTCTCAGAACCTGAGTTCGGCTCGATATTTCAGGTCGGCGTATCTGGATCAGTCACTGCGGTCAGTCCCCTCTCCCTCCGGGAGAGGGTTAGGGTGAGGGGCTTTCAGGCCTGTAAAGCCTTTATCCAGAACAGCATCCGCCCGTGATCCGGATTGAACATCCCCGGTGCAAAGCCGAATTTGCGATACGAACCCTGCGCCACCGCATTGCCTTCCAGCACTTCCAGGGTGATCTTGCAGCAGCCACGCTGACGAGCGATTTCTTCAACTTTCTGCAGCATTTTCTGACTGAGCCCCTGGCCGCGAAATTTGCCGACCACGGCGACGTCGTGAACGTTGACCAGCGGTTTGCAAGCGAAGGTCGAGAAGCCTTCAAAGCAGTTGACCAGCCCGGCCGGTTCGCCGCCGACGAAGGCCAGCACGCTGAAGGCATGCGGGCGGCGGGCGAGTTCTTCGGGCAAGCGTTGCAGCAGTTCGGGCGCGATCGGGTGACCACCGCCCATGGGATCTTCGGCGTAGTGGTTGAGCACGATGCCGATGGCTTCGGCGTGCACCGGATTGGTGTAGCTGGCCTGAAGTACAAGTATTTCTGCGGAATCCATTTCCATCCCCGATAAACAAAAAGCCCCGGCACGCAAGGTGCTTGCTGGAAGGCCTGGGGACATTAGCTTGAGTGTGCCGGAGAGGGCAACTTGAAAAGCTGAAGATCAAAAGATCGCAGCCTCGTTGCACTCGTCAGCTCCTACGGTCCGATATGTGTAGGAGTTGACGAGTGCGACGAGGCTGCGATCTTTCGCGGTCAGTGGCCCCAGATGAGCTCTTCGGTCCAGCCCAGCTCGGCGAAGTCTTCAGCACGCAATGCGCTTTCGCCGACACAGAAAAATTCATCCAGTTGCGGTGGCTTGACCGTCGTGCCGCTGAGCATGGCGTGCACTTGGCCGCGATGATGGATCTGGTGTTCGAACAGGTGCGAGAGCATGCGCAGTCGACTTTCATGCTGCGGTGTGTCGCGGGCGATAGTGACGATTCTCGGCAGATCGGCATCGCGCAGTTGCTCGCAATAAGCGATCAGCCGGCGATCAACGCGGGCCTGTTCTGCACGCAGCGTTGCGGCATCGGTAAACGGCTCGTCCTGATTAAAGAATACGTAGCAATCCGGGTGCGGCTCGTCCCCGCGCAATTCGCTCCAGCGCGTCGACGTAGAACCAGTCGCAAGTGAGGATGTGGTTGAGCGTCAGGCGGATGTTGGGGAAGAAGCTCACCCGTGGCGCCGCCAGCTCAGCGGCCTCAAGCCGGGTCCAGGCCTTGGCCAGGCGGTGATTGGCCCAGGCATTCTGATAGGCCATGGTCAGCAAATGATGGGACAGCGGTTGACTCATGTCGGCGCCCTCTTCTTTCAAGCTTCAGCGAAGCGCTGCAATTGCATCTCCTGCAAACGGCTGAGGGTGCGGCGGAACGGGAATTCCAGATAGCCCTCGGTGTACAAGGCCTCCATCGGTACAGCCGCCTCTACGTACAGCGGCACCTTACGGTCGTAGCATTCGTCGACCAGCGCGATAAAACGGCGCACGCCGTCATCATGCACCGACAACTGTGGCAGTTCCCGGTCGCCGGCGACCACGCGCTCAGCGCCGTCTTCGGTACCGCGCGCAATGCGTCCCTCGCGCTTCTGTGCGCTGAGGTTCGGTACTTCGCTCAACAGAATAGCCCGGTAGCGATCGCACAGGGCAATGAAGTCCATGGCGGCGAAAGGTTGTTCGCACAGATCGCTGTAGCGGCACCACAGCACGGATTCGCTGGCTTGCACCACGTTGAGTGTGCGGTGGCCCACGGCGACTGGCTCCTCGCTGACAGTCTCATCTGCAGCCAGCGATTTGAACACGGCCTCCAGTGCGCTCGGTAAATCATCCGCGCGAACAAAATAACGCTGCTCGATCGTCCCCGGATGCAAGCGATGGTCTTCGGCGCCATTCACCGCGACCACGGTCATGTGCGCCTTGATCGCCGCAATCGCCGGAGTGAAACGGTCACGGTTGAAGCCGTCGGCGTATAGATCATCGGGCGGCAGATTGGAGGTGCAGACGATCACCATGCCTTCATCGAACATCACCTGAAACAGCCGGCCGAGAATGATCGCGTCGCCGATGTCATTGACGAACAGTTCATCGAAGCACAGCACGCGCACTTCGCCGGCCAGCTCTTTGGCCAAGGCGCGCAACGGATCGGCGATGCCACTGAGTTGGAACGAACGCTGATGCACCCAGCCCATGAAGTGATGAAAGTGTTGACGCCGCGCTGGCACCCGCAGGCTCTGATAGAACTGATCCATCAGCCAGGTCTTGCCGCGCCCGACCGGCCCCCACAGGTACACGCCGCCGACCGAACGGGCACCAGCGTGCAAGGCTTCATGGCACTTTTGCAAGGCCCAGACCGCGTGTTCCTGGGCTTCATCCTGGATGAAACCCTTGTGGTCGACCGCGTATTGCCAGGCACTGAGGGGGGAGTCGAAAGTCATGCGCGGGAGTATGCCACGGGCGCTTGGCCATTGTTGATTAACGCGCGTGGACGATCATTGTGGGAGCGAGCCTGCTCGCGAAGGCGGCTCGTCAGTGACCGAGATGCAGACTGAGCCGCCGCTTTCGCGAGCAGGCTCGCTCCCACAGAGCCCAAAAACCTGACCTTTCAGGCAGTTATTGCTCGTTGCCCTCGCCGCCCTCTTCCGGCATTCTGCGCACCCATTTTCTGACCCGGCCCCGCCTTGCGGCGCGCACATCACCATGACCGCCTCTGACAAAACCCCGCGCAACAACGACCTGATCTACGGCCTCAACGACCGTCCGCACCTGACCGCCACGGTGTTCGCCGCGCTGCAACACGTGCTGGCGAGTTTCGTCGGCATCATCACCCCGACCCTGATCATGGGCGGCGCCCTCGGTCTGCACAGTGAAATCCCCTACCTGATCAGCATGGCGCTGTTCGTCTCCGGCCTCGGCACCTTTGTCCAGGCCAAGCGATTCGGCCCGGTGGGTTCCGGTCTGCTGTGTCTGCAAGGCACCAGTTTTTCCTTTATCAGCGTGATTCTCAGCGCCGGCTTCATGGTCAAGGCGCGTGGCGGTGGCACTGACGAAATCCTCTCGACGATCTTCGGCGTGTGCTTCTTCGCTGCGTTCATCGAAGTGGTGCTCAGCCAGTTCATCGGCAAACTGCGCATGCTGATCACGCCGGTGGTGACCGGCACGATCATCACGCTGATGGGCTTGTCGCTGATCAAAGTGGCGATGACCGACATCGCCGGCGGCTTCGGTGCGCCAGATCTTGGCGCGGCCAGCCATGTGTTTCTCGCGGCACTGGTGATCGGCACCATCGTTGTGCTGAACCGTGTCGACGTGCCGTTTCTGCGCCTGGGCGCGATTGTCATCGGCCTGACCCTCGGCTACGTAGTGGCATGGCTGATGGGCACGGTGGATTTCGCTTCGATGCCCGAGGTGCCGTTGGTCAGCGTGCCGGTGCCGTTCAAGTACGGTTTCAACTTCGATTGGGTGGCGTTCGTGCCGGTGGCGGTGATCTTCCTCGTGTCGCCACTGGAAGCGGCCGGTGACCTGACCGCCAACTCGATGATCTCGCGGCAACCGGTGAAAGGCCCGCTGTACATCCGTCGCATCAAATCCGGCCTGCTCGCCGATGGCCTGAACTCGGCCATGGCGGCAGTGTTCAACAGCATGCCGATGGTGACCTTTGCGCAAAACAATGGCGTGATCCAGTTGACTGGCGTGGCCAGCCGCTACGTGGCGTTTTTCATCGCCGGGCTGCTGGTGTTGCTCGGTTTGTTCCCGATGATCGGCGCGGTGCTGCAATTGATGCCGAAACCGGTGCTTGGTGGCGCAGAATTGGTGATGTTCGGCACTGTCGCCGTGGCCGGGATCAAGATCCTCGCCGAGGCCGGCCTGCATCGACGCAACATGCTGATCGTGGCGATTTCGCTGGGCATGGGCCTGGGTATCGCGGCGGTGCCGGAAGTCTTGCGCGAACTGCCGCAGGCGCTGCGCAACATCTTCGAATCGCCGATCACCGTCGGCGCGTTGTGCGCTATCGTGCTGAACATCTTCCTGCCCGAGGAATTCATCGAGCTGGAAGAAGACGATTTCGACCCGGAAGCTTCGATTCTGCAAGTCATGGAAAACCCCGACGTCACTGGCAAAGGTGAACCCGGCCAAGCGGCGGCTGTCGCACAGTTGAACCGCTGACGTCGCGCCTCGAAAAAAAGGGCTGCACCGGCAACGGTTCAGCCCTTTTTTGTCGAGAGATTCTTATGCGCCGCGTCCACGCCGTCATCCTGTCGCTTCTGCTGTTGTCGCTCAGTGCCTGCGCATTGTTTCCCAATCGCGACCCGGTGAACATCAATGTGGTCGGCCTCGAACCGTTGCCCAGTCAGGAACTGGAAGTACGTTTCGCGATCAAGCTGCGCGTGCAGAACCCCAATGAAACGGCGATCGATTACAACGGCATCGCCCTGGATCTGGAGGTCAATGGTCATTCGCTGGCTTCGGGTGTGAGCGATCAGAGCGGCTCGATCCCGCGCTTCTCTGAAGCCATTGTCACAGTGCCGGTCAGCGTCTCGGCGTTCTCGGTGCTGCGCCAGACGTTGGGCCTGAGCCAGACGCAAAGCCTCGACAACCTCCCCTACGTACTGCGCGGCAAACTGGCGGGCGGGTTGTTCGGCACTATGCGCTTTACCGACAGCGGCAAGTTGAGCCTGCCCAAGGCGAGCGCGGCGACCTGGTAGTCAGCGGTCTCAATCGGCAGAACAACACACAACCCCTGTGGGAGCGAGCCTGCTCGCGAAGGCGGTGGTTCAGGCAACTGCGATATTCATGGTGCCTACGTCTTCGCGAGCAGGCTCGCTCTCACAGGTTCTCTACAAGTTTCAAGGTCAGGAGTTGAACCGCACCCCCGGCTTCGCACGCTCATCAACGCTCAACTCGAAGACATCCGGCCGCGCGTAGTGGCCGACCACATCGTAGTCATACCGCGCGCGTACCAGTTCCTCCGTGTCGATCTCCGCTGTCAGCAATCCCGCCTCGCCACGCAACGGTCCAGCCAGCACATCGCCCATGGGTCCGACGATCACGCTGCCACCGGCAATCAGCGGCCTGTCACTCGGCCAATTGGCAATCTCCACCCCCAACGCATTCGGCGAGGCCTGCACCTGACAGGCGCTGACCACAAAGCAGCGGCCTTCATGGGCGATGTGGCGCATGCTGACCTGCCACATCTCGCGCTCGTCCACGGTCGGCGCGCACCAGACCTCAACGCCCTTGGCATACATCGCCGTGCGCAGCAGCGGCATCATGTTTTCCCAGCACACCACCGCGCCAAGCTTGCCGACCTGGGTGTCGAACACCGGCAGCGTCGAGCCATCACCCTTGCCCCAGATCAGCCGCTCGGTACCGGTGGGCATGAGCTTGCGGTGTTTGCCGAGCAGCCCGGCCTGCGGATCGAAATACAGCACCGTGCAATACAACGTGCTGCCAGCGCGCTCGATCACGCCGATCACCAGATTGGCCCCGGTGCGCGCTGACAATCCGGCCAGTGCGTCGGTTTCGGCGCCGGGCACATCAATGGCGTTGGCAAAGTACCGCGCAAAGGCCTCACGCCCCTCGGGCAATCGATAACCCAACTGGGTGCCGAAACCCTCGCCTTTCGGGTAACCACCGAGCAAGGCTTCCGGCATCACCACCAGCGCCGCGCCGGATTCGCGAATCGCGTCTTCCCAGCTGAGAATCTGGTCGAGGGTTTCGCCTTTGCCCCCGGGCAAGGCACCAATCTGCAACGCCGCCACTATGGATTTGGCCATCATGTTTACTCCATCAGGTTCAGGTGTTGCTGATTCTCCAGCGTCACGCGATCATGAATAAAGCCCTACCCACTGCTGAATGATATGAGTCAAATGAATATCGCCGACATCGACCTCAACCTGCTGAAAGTCTTCGAAGCACTGCACGATGAATCCAGCGCCAGCCGCGCCGCTTTGCGCCTGGGCGTAACGCAATCGGCAGTCAGCGCGGCATTGCGCCGCTTGCGTGAGGTGTATGGCGATCAGTTGTTCGTGCGCACCGGCCGCGGTCTGGCGCCGACGCTGCAAGCCAATCAGCTGAAACCGGTGATCAGCGATGCCCTGAACAAATGCCGGCAAAGCCTGGCCATGCTTGATCCTGCGGCCAATCAATACGACGGCCGCTCGGTGGCGATCGGTCTGTCAGATGATTTTGAAATTGCCTACGGGCGCCGCTTGATCGAGCAAATCGCCCGTCTCGCGCCGAAACTGCGACTGATCTTTCGCCAGACCCATAGCCAGATCGTCGCCCGCGCGCTGATGGAGCGCAGCATCGACCTGGCGATCACTGCTGGCGGCTTTTCCGAGCGCCTGCTCAGCCGTCAGGTATTGGGGGAAGGCGGATATGCGTGCCTGGTCGACCCGAGCAGTCTCGCGCCAGGCCAGCAGCAGATCGAGTTGCAGGAGTTCGTTGAACGCGAGCACATTCTGGTGTCGTCGGGGGGCTTTATCGGCATCACCGATGAGGGATTGGCGGCAGTGGGCTTGAGCCGCCGGGTCTGCGCGTCGACTACGCATTTCGCCGCGCTGCCCTTTCTGCTCAAGGGCAGTCAGGCGGTGGCGACCATCCCGGCCCATGCCGCCGCAAGCATCGCGACGCTGAGCGGGCTGGCGCTGCTGCCCTGCCCTCTGGCTTTGCCGCGCTATCCGGTGGAACTGGGCTGGCGCACCAGCACGCAGATCGATCCGGTGCTGGTCAAGGTTCGCGAGGCGATTGCCGCCACGTTCAGCCAGGTGTGAAACAGATTATTTGTTCGCCGCCATCAGGCGATTGACTTCACTGCGCACCATGTTGGCGAACTCCGGCGGCGACATGCCGTCCAGCTCGGCGCGAACCCACTCGGCCCATTTGCCCTTGCGCTTGGAACGCTCCCCAAACAAGCGCGCGGCTTCGCCTTTGGCTTTGCCCAGATTGTTCTGCCAGAGTTCGAACAGACGGGATTTCTCGTCTTCCAGCGCTGCGCGCTCTGCGAGGGATTTGTCGGCCAGATTGAAACTCATGGGGATTTATCCTGCTGCGTAAAATGGCGACATCTTACACGCTCGACACAAATCTCCGGTGCAGGTTTTTCCCTTGTCCGCGAATGACATGCAACTTTTCGCCTGCCGCTACACTCCATTGGTCACTGTCCATTCACCTGCAAGGAGTCACCCAATGGCCCGTAAAACCGCCTCGCAAGCTGCCGAAGAGCAAATCAAGGATCAAGCTTTCAGCGAGCTTCAGGCTCTGATCGAAGAATCGGACAAACTGCTCAAGAGCAGCGCTTCACTGGTAGGCGAAGAAGCAGAAACGCTGCGCGCACAAATCGCCCAGAAGCTGCAGCTGGCACTGGATTCGGTGTCCAGCGTGCGCGACCGCACCAAACCCGCCGTTGAAGCCACGGAGAACTACATCGGTGGCCATCCTTGGCAAACCGTGGCGATTTCCGCCGGTTTCGGCCTGGTAGTGGGCCTGCTGCTCGGCCGCCGCTGAGTCAGGCGCACAGAAAAAGGCGAACCTCAGGGTTCGCTTTTTTTATGCCCACCGCTTTGCTTTTCCATTACTGAATTCACCTCGGTATCCCAAGTCGGCGTACCTTGCCCAAACCACGCGGTCAGTCCCCTCTCCCCCCGGGAGAGGGCTAGGGTGAGGGACTTTTGACCTTGTCACTGCAATGTCAGAACAACAAAAGACTCACTCCCCCGCCAACTCCCGCAACTGACCCAACGTCTGTTCATCCAGCGCGATCCCTTGCGCCATCGACCGACTGCGCTGCAAATGCCGCCGATCCCCCGGCAAACGCTTGAGCCCGACTCCGTGCATTTGCCGCACCAGTTCCTCGCTGCGCTGGGCGAAGTTCTGCCCCGCCGCTTTGCTCGGATCGATGACGATCAACAGCTGGCCGGTCCACGGAGTTTTCGCGCCGGGATGGTTGGACCAGTCAAACTCGAATGAGAAATTGCCGCCGGTCAATGCTGCCGCCAGCAACTCGACCATCATCGACAGCGCCGAGCCTTTGTGCCCGCCGAACGGCAACAAGGCGCCGCCTTCAAGAATCGCCTTGGGGTCCTGGGTCAGCTGTCCCAGGCTGTCGACCCCCATGCCGACCGGGAGTTTTTCACCTTTGCGCGCGGCGATCTGCACATCGCCATGGGCGATGGCGCTGGTGGCAAGGTCGAACACAATCGGCGCAGCGTTGGCCCTTGGTGCGGCGAAGGCAATCGGATTGGTGCCGAACAATGGCCGATCAGCGCCATGGGGCACCACGCAGGTCATGCTGTTGACCACGCTCAGCGCCACCAGGCCTTCGTCAGCGAATGGCTCGACATCCGGCCACAATGCAGCGAAATGATGCGAGTTGCGAATCGCCAGCACTGCGATCCCGGCATGACGCGCCTTCTCGATCAGCAGTGGTCGGGCCGCTGCCAACGCTGGCTGGGCAAAACCGTTGCCCGCATCAACCCGGACAAACCCCGGCGCGACGTCTTCAACCTGGGGCACCGCATGGCCATTGACCCAACCGCTTTTCAGCGTCGAGACATAACCGGGTATGCGAAACACACCATGACTGTGAGCGCCGTCGCGTTCGGCGTTGGCGCAGTTGGCGGCCAGCACCCGGGCGACTTCGCTGGACGTGCCGTGGCGCAGAAAAATCGTTTCAAGCAGTTGCGTCAGTGCCTCGAGGGACACTGTGGACGAAGCATGATCGTGTGGCGCAGACATCTGAAGCTCCAGAATGATTATTGGAGGGAACAACAGCGTAGGGTCGATTTTGCCCACCGATTAACCGCGCCCGAGCTGCCAGCTGTCAACCCTTCGATTGATGGGCATCGGTTGGCGCACCCTCATGCACATTTCGCTCTCGGTGCGTGCGGTAACTGTCTACCGCAAGTGCTCCAGCCTGCGCATCTACAGTTGAGTTCCAGCCCAATGGCGCCCCGTTCAGAGTTGCAATAATGTCCACCCCGACTGCCCCGCTGTTGTTTCCAGTGATATTTGATTCACCCGGCCTGCATGCTGCCCTAGGTCCGGCACACGGTTTCAACAGCAAAGATCTCGACTGGCTTGCCCATGCGCAACTGGCGACGCAATCACTGCGCAACAAGCAAACCCCGCCAATGCTGGCCGAACGCATCCTGCTCAACGCCGACAAGCAACTGGCCGTACCGCTGGCAGGCAGTTTCATACTCAGCGCAGGGCCGGATGACAACGGCGTGTTTCTCTATACGCCCTACGATGGCCTGAAGAAATTCTCCGATCGGCAAGCACTGACGGACGCCCTGCAGACGCGTCTCGACAATGCCGGGGAAACTGATGATCTGCTGGCTTTCCTCTCGGTCTCGCTGCGCAAGGAACTGGTGGAAAAGCGCGGTATCACCCTGACCTTCGAAACCATCGAAGGTGATGTGTTCGAGGACCAGCAAGCGGCAATCGGCGAATCCCTGGACAGGTGCGCCCGTGACCTGCTGGACGAGCTCAAACGCCTGCCATCGCTTGCAACGTTGCTGGAAAAAATTCTCGATGAACTGCTCGAAGCGCATTTCGGCCAGGTGCAGCAGTCACTTACTCGCGTCGGTTTCTACTCGGCGACTTCTTCGGACGTGAAACAGTGGGTCGACTCACTGTCGCTGACTCAAGCGCTGCTGGTGTACTTTCACCGTCAGGGCTGGCCCCACGGTCAGTCCGTGGAATTTACCCATCCCGCCCGTTCTGTACGCGAAGACGATCAGTCTGCCTGGACCCATGCGATCGAGTCCGCATCGGGAAAACTGACCATGCTGTTGTTTCGGCAGCTTGAGGTGTTTTGGAACGGCGCGTCATTCGAGGGCTCGCCCAGACGTACTTTCTTCAGCCAGACGCTACAGGATCAAGCGCGAGCGGATCTGATGATCAAGCGCGAAACGCAGATCCTCACCGCCAGCGAGTTCGACGCCCTGCACAGCCTGGTACGTGAGCCAACCGTTGCGGTACGGCGGCCAACGTTCGAAACCGTGTGCCTGAGCGAAGAGACTGCCTGTGTCGAGCTGGCCGGCTCGCTGATGATCAATCATGACAAGGCTTATCTCTATACGCCCAGCCAGGGCCTGCAGGTACTCACCAACTACGCCGACCTCAAACAGACACTGACCGCCAAGCTGAGGGCTGCCGGGCACGAAGATGAACTCTACGGGCTGATGAATCTGCAAGAGCGCAATCGTTACCTCGGCTTCGCTAATGCCCAGGTATCTGGCGAAAACATCGGCGGTGAGATCATGACGACGCTGTTCGAGGCGATCCTCACCAAGCAACGTCAGAACATTGAATTCGTTCTGCAACGTTTTCGCCAGAGCGCGCGCAGCACCGACGTCCATGCGCTCTTCGACAAGGCGTTGGATATCCGCTCGATGATTCATGAACGGTTGCTCAAGCTCGACGTCAATCAGCGCTGGAGCACGCGGCCGCTATTTACCAGTACGCCGCCATCGTCACTCGTGCAGGCGGACAAGGCTGCGCAGCAGGCGACTCGTCTGGGGCGAACGCTGGATAATCTGACCAGCCACTTCAAAGATCAGCCGACCGGGAACGGCGCCGAACAGCGCGCTTTTCTCGAAGGCATTCTGTGGAAACTGGCGCAGGCGTTCGAAGATGGTCTGCGTGGTGAGGCGTACATGCGCAGTCTCAGCGGCTCATGGCTGGAGGCGGAACGCAAGATCGTCGACACCGTGTTCGATTCCAGGCATCCCACACGCAGGGACCGCCAGTCACTCAATGGTTTTCGCCCCGATGCCTGGTCACTCACCCTCAATGGTGCCAAGTTCAAAGGTGCGCTGCCGCTCGCTCACTGCGTGCTGCTGACCGAGCGCGGTGGCATGGACGTGAAACATTCAGGGCGCGCCATCCTGTGGACACCGGCCATGGGGCTGGAACTGTTCGACGATATCGACAATGTGCAAAAGCAACTGCAACAAAGGCTGGACGACAATAACCAGAGTTACGCGCTGCTGGAAAATCTGCCAAAGGCGCAACATCGATTCGACCAGCAATACACCTTGGGCGAGTTTCAATTGCTTGATGGCAGTGTCTCCCGAGACCGCATGCAATCGGCCATTGAGCAGTTCCTCGCTGAATGTGCAGTGCTGCGAGTGTGTATCAAGGAACCGAAGACATTGGCGACGCTTCTTGGTGAAATGAAAAATGCTGTCATCGATACCAATCTGCAACGCGCGATTGATCTTGCACGAGCCCTTTCGCGTCATCTGGACTATCCCGACTGGCTACGCATGGCCGCGGCGACGGAGCAACGCACGCAACTCGCTCTGCTGGATGAACTGCGCCACGCGTTCATCGATGGCAAGGATTTCCTCGATGACGTCCCGGCGCTGGCCACTCATATCGAGCAGAGACTCAAAACCCTGCTCGACGCGCGATTTCCAGGCAACGGGCTCAAGCCACAGGACATCCGGATCACCCCCAACCTGACACTGGCGGGCCCTGCCTGCAACCTGCTGGAGTTTGCCTTGCATCACTACAACGTCGTGCAGGGCACCGGTTTCAAAGTCGCATCGACAACAGCCACAGCATTACCAAAGGATTTTGCCCAGTCCGCGGTACGGCAATTACTGCAATCTCTTGACGTCACCACCACCTACACGGAGAAAGTGACCGAAGCGCTGTCCGCCGACAGCGCGTCCGCACGTGCCAGCAAAAAGCGTTTTTTACGCCAATTACCCTGGCAATTGATGCAACACGCCCACTCGATGAAATTGCAACAGCAGCTCTCGGATACCGGTTATGACTACATTTGCCAGGTCCTCGACATGCCGGACGGGATAGCGCGGGCTATGGTCGAGGGTGCTGATGCCATCGCTTGTCCACTATCGTTGATCAAGACTGCAGGCGCTGATTGCGTTGACGCGCTCGGATTGTATGTCCTCGGTCCGGGCGCAGGGCGAACAGGCCCCCGGGTTATCTATGCGCCTTACTCCAGGTATGTATTTCGCGAGTTCGAAAACGAAGCGCAGTTGATCGAAGCACTGAATACCCCCGGGCACTTTCAGGATTTGATCATCCGGCGTCTGCCTGAGGCCCAGCAGGCGGTCTTCAAGAGTCTGTTGAAAACAACGATTGGCAAAAAAAGTGAGATCACCCTTCATGACACGCCCATCAATGACAACCTGCTTGAACGGTTTCACCAGGATACTCTGAGCCTTCTGCCGCAACTGCTGCGTAGCCAGCCACAGATCAACGCCCAAGCGGATTGGGAAGCGGTGAAGTCTCTGTTCAGTCACGGCGTGCGTCTGGTGCCACATTTGCTACCGGGCAAACTCGCATCCGTTTTTTTCCTCTGGCGAAGCTACCAGGACTTCAAGGCGTCCGCCGAAGGCCTTCAGGATCACCACTGGGCAAACGCCCTGAAAAGCTTCATCGCAGGGGCAATTACACTCTTCAGCCTGGGACGTCTGTCCTGGGAAAGCGAGGCAGAAACGGCCAGTTCCGAATTCGCCGCAGAGGCGCACGCACCAGCCTCTACAGCCACGACGGTGCAAGTAGCCTCTCGCTGGGCAAAAGTGCCACCCGTCACCCCCGCTCGTATCGATTTGCAAACCTTTGAAACCAGCACTGCGCTGCAAAGCCTCAAGCTCGATGCCAATAAGCTGGTCTACGGAGATTCTTCGACGACGCAGAAATACGCCGCCATTGCCGGCAAGGTGTATCCGGCGGTCCAGATCGAAAAAGCCTGGTATTTGCGCAAAAAAGACGGCAGCCAGGGGCCGTCACTCGAAGAGAAGAATTCCCGTCTGGTCGTTGCGAGCACCAGCCAGCCGGTTTATCGCTGCCGATCAAAACAACGTGACGCCGCTCAACACGAAGTAGAGGAAAACCGTTCAATCGAGATGTACGTTCAAGCGAGAGGCATGACCCAGATCAACCGTCGCTATCCCGCCAGAGCGTTTGTGATACAGCAGGCCGTAAATCGTGCCAGGGAATACGCAGTCAATTGTCTGCATAACTACGTTACACAGCGCGACAACTTCGAGGGCAAACGATTAGAGACGGTATTAAAGAGTTTCTTCGAGGTGACTGACATAACGCCCTCGCTGCTCAGCAAGCTCGAGAAAGTGATAATTCCTGTTTGCCAGGAACTGACGAACCCTAAAGATGATTTGCTCTACACCGAACGCTTTTTGGCGGGTCTGAACGCGAAAGGTCGGGCGAATGTCGTTGCATTCGTTTTCAAACAGGACAAACAAAAAATAATTCATCTCACTGAGGTATTTTTCAATCCCGGAATGGACAAATACACCGCCCATTTGCCTCCTCGGTTCAATGTCGATTCTCACGCACGTGCTGTAACGCTTATCCATGAGCTCTCGCATCTGGTTTGCGACAGCGATGATCTTGAGGTCGTGCAAGCCATGGCGCCTTATCTGGACCTCATCGATACGACGACGGACGCGGGCAAACATGCCAAGAAATCCCTTGAGCGTCATCGCAGCTTGTTGTCGCGCTACGGCCAGCACTTGTTTGCAGTGAAGACCGGCCCTCAGGTCTGGACCGACCTGGATCAAATGCCGACGCATGCAGGGAATTACAACAAAATACTCAGCCTTACCAAAACCACAAACCTTGCCGATGCACGACTGGCGTTTCGCAGCTCTCAGTCTGCGGATGCGCGGATTGACGTGATGCTCGCCAACGCCGACTCGATCGCGTTGCTTATCAGCGAAATGGGCCGCCAGCTCGACCTGCTTCCCGCCCTTTCATCATCGGATGACGGTTCGGGTGCGGGTTCGGGTCAGGCAGGATCCTCGCAAGCGCTGCCGTGAAGACAAAAAATGCGCTGGCGTCGCGCCAGCGCATTGCTCAACACAAGAATCAGTGAGTGCTTGAGGTGGGTTAGTCCTTCTGGTCGCGCAGCACATTGCCGGAAGCGCCATCAATGCGGAATTCATAAACACTGCCGTCAGCCTTGCGCCCCTCACCTTCCCAATAACCGTCATTGTCGGCACCGATCTCATAGACCTCGACATAACCGGCCTTGGTCTTGGCGACCTCGATGGCTTTTTCGATGGTGATCCAGCCTGCGCCCGGCTTGTCCGCCAGAGCGGCACCGGCGCTGAGCAAACCAGCAGTGGCGATCAGGGCTGCGAATGTCTTTTTGATCATTTTTTCACTCCATTTATGGATAGTAGGCAGTTGCTTCCTGTTTTTTTGGGCGCCACAGGGAAAAATAAGTTCCACGTTGATGGGTAAATGCCATGACGGATGTTCTCGGCAGCCTGCCGGCGAGGTTAGAATGAGCGAAATCAGGACGAGTCAATGACCCAAGACACTCTCTCGGAAGCCGAATACGATGCGATCACCGATGCCGCCGCGCACTGGTGCATGCGTTTGCACGCCGCTGACTGCACGGACGAGGAGCGTCGCGCATTTGAATTCTGGCACGCTGCGCATCCTTTGCACGCTTTCGAATACGAAGCCATGCAGGAGATCTGGGAGGTCGCCGGAGATTTGCCTCGAACCGAGCCCGAAGCACTCGCGGCGCAGCGCAAGCCCTCGCGTTCGTGGCGCAAGTTCGCAGTCATTGCCGGTGCCTGCGCCCTCGCCTTGCCGCTCGCGGCTTACAGCGGCTGGAGTCTGGGCTGGGTGCCCAACAGTTATCAGCATTACGCCGCCACCGACACTGTGCGTCATATAACGTTGAGTGACGGCAGTCAGCTGGAACTCAACCTGAACACCGACCTGACTTTCAGCAATTACAAACATGAACGTCGCGTAACCCTGAACAAGGGCGAGGCGTTTTTTAATGTCAGCCATGACGCGTCTCACCCGTTTGTGGTTCGCGCCGGCGACGGCAAAATCCGCGTGACCGGTACGCGGTTCAATGTGTGGATGTACGAGGACCAGGTGCGGGTCAATCTGGTCGAAGGTTCGGTGCTGGTCAGCAGCAATCGCGATCTGCCGGGCGACGGCCTGCGTCTGAGTCCATCGATGCAGGCACGCTACCGGCAGGGCGATTATACGCCGCAAATCAGTCAGACCTACCCTGGTGACACCTCGCTGGCGTGGCGCAGCGGCAGATTGATACTGGACAACCTTGCGCTGCACGACGCCCTGCCGCTGATCAACCGTTACCTCGACAAGCCGTTGATGCTGGCCGACACCAGTACCGGCGCGATCCGCGTGGGCGGTGTCTACAATATCAAAGAGATGAACAACCTCGCCAACAGCCTGCCCAAAGTGCTGCCGGTCTACCTGACCCGGAACAAGGAAGGCAACCCGGTGATCAATTCGATGCCGCAACGCCCGCCGAAAAGCTGAAGGCCGCGTCCCTTGCGGGAAGCGGCCTTCGTTTGTTTCAGGCGGTGACTGTTTACTGCGCTGCCACCTTCCCTGCCTGATCCTGCTTGATGGTCTGCACCTGATATTGCGGATCCGCCTGGATCTGCTGTTCGGTGAACGGCAGGACACTCCACTGCTTCTTCGAAAATGCAGCAGTCTGATCCCGCGAGTATTTCGACATCGGATCACTGGATAACGAGAACGCCAGAAGCCCTTGGGCGTGCGGGCCTTTTTCGTCAAAGCTCACCACTTGCAGATAGCTGGTGCCGCTGACCACTTCAAGTTTGCCATCCTCACGGGGCACGCTCTGCATCGCGTTGTAAATGCCCAGCGTCCCCGGCCCGCCATGAATCGGCGTTTGCTGCCCGCCACTGCTGACTACCTGGATGTCCCCCCAGCGCGTGTCGGGTTTCAGGCCCATTTTGCCGACCCGCTCGACCGACGCCAGCATCGCTTCACGCAGTGCTTTGGCGACGGCAGGCTGCTCGACTGCCAGCCCGCGAGGAGTGTTTTGCGCATCTGCCGGATCGAATGCAACACGCCAGATATCGGCTGATTCAAGCAGCGCCTGCATGATGTTCTGAAAATGCACCAGACCGAGCCCGGAATCCAGATTGGCGCGGCCGTCCCAGGCTTTGAGGCTGGAGCAGGCCGGCTTCAGCGTGGCCGCATCGCTGCCCAGATCGGATCCGCAGAACTTCAGCAGATCCGGCATGACCTGCGCGGCCAGATAGACCTGATCGTCCATGACCATGTGCTGTAGATCCTTGATTGCCAACGGGCCTTTTTTGCTCAGCTCAGCCAAACGATCAAGCGCAAATCGCGAGCGCAGGCCCAGCGGTTGTCCGTCCTGACTGATCAGCGGTGAATAGCCGGTGAGCGGTTGCGCCGGGTTGGCCAGCCACGCTGAATCGTTGGAGTGCTGAACGAAATCCTTGCGCAGCAATTGCGGCAACTGGCTGGACGCAAAAATGCCCTGCTGCGCCGCTTGCGGATCGACATCCCAGGCACAGCCGCTGTTGGCACCGTCCAGGACAATCATGCGCAGACCGAGGCGTGGGTCGCTGCACTTGGCCAGTTTTTCCGCGCTGACATTCGGCACCACCGACAGGTTCATGTACAGCGTCTGGCCCTTGTCATCCACCGCCAGAGTATTGACCCACGGGATGCCCTGGATCTTGTGCACGGCATCTTGCAGGTCCTTGAGATTGCTGGCCTGGTTCATCGCGTACCACTGCTTGAGCACGCGATCGTTGTCGAGGTTGGCATCGCGCAAGCTGTAGGCATATTGCTTGTCCCAGTCGAGCTTGCCCGGCCATTGCACGATCGGGCCGAACTGCGAGCTATAAATGTCGCGCTTCACCGGTACGAGCTGGCCGTCAGCCTGCTTGACCTGCACGGTAACCGTCTGTTTGTTCAGCGGCAGCGACTTGCCGTCGAGCAAATACCGGGTCGGATCCTTTGGATCGAGTTGCAGGCGATACAACGTGAAGTGCTTCGACGAATCGACGGTGTGGGTCCAGGCCAGATGCTGGTTGAAACCGATGTTGATCATCGGCAATCCCGGCAACGCGGCGCCCATGACATCAAGCTTGCCGGGGATAGTCAGGTGCATCTGATAAAAGCGCATCCCCCCGACCCACGGGAAATGCGGGTTGGCCAGCAACATGCCACGGCCGTTGAATGAACGCTCGCTGCCGACGGCCACGGCATTGCTGCCGCGATCCAGGGCGAAACGTTGCTGACGGGCGTCGGCCAACTGGAACGCCTCGGTATCGTGCTTGACCTGCGCGGTCGCTTGCGGCGGAGTGGCGCCGGCCAGAGCCTCGGCGAACTGCCCGACCCCGCCTTCCACCAACAGGCGCCGCGTCAGTTTGACCAGATCCTCGGCACTGATATCACGTACCCACTCGCCCTGGCATTGCTGCGGCAGTCCTTGCTGACGGCGTTCAGCCAGATAGCGGTTGTAACCGGCGGCATAACCCTCGACCAGGTCGCGGACCTGCGTCGGTTGCGCCTGCCAGAAGGTTTCGACCGCTTCTGGAGTATTGAGCCAGGTGAAGAACACATCACTGACGCGGTTTTCCCGTTGTTCGACAGTGAACTGTTCCGGGCCGAAGTAGCGTGAGCGCTCGCCGTTGACCGTGACAATCTCGTTGGCCAGCAAACACAGGTTGTCCTGGGCATAGGCGTAACCGATGCCGAAGCCCAGCCCGCGTTCGTTCTCGGCACGAATGTGCGGCACGCCGAAACTGGTGCGGCGAATATCGGCGCTGGTTTGTGCAGCCGGGCTCAGTGCATGGGCCGACAGGCTCAGTCCGAACAAGGTGCTGGCGAGGGCCAGCCCGGTGAGTTGCCTGGAAATAATCACGCTTGCTCCTGATCGAAAGGTCGATTGCCCCTGCGTCCACGCGCAATGAGCCTGACGAAGAAACGAAGCTGAGGAAAAAAATTTAGCGGGCAATCCTTCGGGACGAGGCCGGCATCACAAGGCCGAGACGAATTTGCGACGAAATTTCTACATCTTTTCTTTCATGATTTGTCGTGCTGAAACGTCTTGTTTAGAGAGCGCAACAAAACCTTTCCCGATCTGGCTCTGAAAAGGAGTAATCGCATGTACAACTCGCAACTACCAACGGACGGTAGCCAGACGCCACAGGGCGTTTCCATGGGTTCGCACACCGGCAATTTCACCCAGCGCGGCGAGCGTCCGGGCAATGAGCGTATTCGCCTGCTATTGAAGAGTTTCGGCCTGCGCACCAGCCTGATTCGCCTGAAAGTCATCGACGCCCTGCTGGTGGCGGCACAAAGCAATCGCCGCCTGGGCGTACGTGGCGTGCACAGCCAGTTGCTCGATCTGGACGTGCCGTTGTCGTTTCTCAGCGTGCGCGAAGTACTGAAACGCTTGTGCGCCGAAGGCGTGATTACCTTCAACGCCGACAAGAGTTACAGCCTGCATCCACAGGCTGCGGCGGTCCTCAACCACGAATGAGGCACCGGGTGCTCGCCGTTACGGCTTGACCTTGCGGCGCATCACGCCGTTGATGATGACCACCACGACCGCCACGCCGATTGCCACGTACTGGAAAGTCTTCTCGGTGATCATGCCGGCGTTTTGCAGCCAGGACAGGCCCAGCATGATCGCCAGTACCGACAGAGCGATCAGAATCGAATAAATCAAGCGTTGCTTCTGGGTCATTGCGGTTTCCTGAAACGTTGGAATGTATGCGTTTGCAAGCCATACGCTTGCCGAATTAGGGGACGTGCCGGGGCAACGGGTGCTCATGTTACCGCCCCTGAAGACTTTTGGCTGCAAGGTCAGCCGACCTTGAGGCATGGCCCGCCCTCCCTGCTCTGGCGCAAACAAGTAAACAGCTTTCGCGCCGCGCCAATCCTTTAAACATGTCGTAAGTTTTTGAAATCTGCTGACGCAGCAAACGGCTAGGTCGGCTGTGCGTCTGCGCCTAGGCTCTGCGAACTTCCTACCACTCATAAAACAGGGATGTTCATGCAGAGAACACTTATAAATATCGGCCCCAGACAGGTTGCGGGTTTCTGTCTGGCGCTGACCGCTTTCGAACTGCTCACTTACATGGCCAGCGACGTGATCATGCCAGCGATGCTGGACGTCACCACCGACCTCGAAGCGGACGCGCGGCATGTTCCCCATGCATTCAATCTTTATCTGTTGGGTGGTGTTTGCCTGCAATGGTTGCTCGGCCCGTTGTCCGATCAATACGGCCGACGGCCATTGTTATTGTCGGGTAGCGCACTGTTCGGGTTGGCGTGCGCGGCAGTTTTTTTCGCTGGCAGTATTGAAGCGTTCAACCTGTTGCGTCTGTTGCAGGGCATGGGGCTGGGATTCGTCGTCGCCGTGAGCTACCCGGCATTGCAGGAGGTTTTTTGCGAAGCCGACGCCGTCAGGCTGATGGCGTTGCTAGGCAATGTTGCGTTGTTATCGCCGTTGCTCGGGCCGCTGCTTGGCATCCTGCTGCTGGAATGGCTGAGCTGGCGGGAAATTTTTCTGCTGCTGGGATGCACAGCAGCGCTGGTCTGGCTCGGCCTGTTGCTGTGGATGCCGGAAACCGTAGGCGTCGAGCGCCGCGATGGTCATCAAACTCGCCGAATACCCTTCTCCTGGCGCATCACTTGTCGGCGCTACGGTGCGCTGTTGGGCAATCCGCGTTTCCTCTGTGCCAGCCTGGCGCTCGGCCTGATGAGTCTGCCGCTGATCGCCTGGATAGGCCTGGCGCCATTGCTGCTGGTGCGGGTGCTGGAACTGCCGCCGCTGGAGTATGGCCTGTGGCAGATACCGGTGTTCTCGGCAGTCATCGCCGGCAATCTGATTCTCGACCGCTTGCTGCAGACTCATTCGCTGACGCAATTGATTCAACTGGCGCTCTGGCCGTTCTGTCTGGGCCTGCTGCTATTGGCGGCATGCGCCCTGATCGGTGCGGGGCTTGGGCCAGTAGTCGCCAGCCTGGCGCTATACGCCGTCGGGCTGGGCATGAGCAACGCGGCGGTGTATCGCCTGGCGCTGTTTTCCAGTGACGACAGCAAAGGCCTGGTGTCGGCGCTGACCGGCATGATCTCGATCGCCGTCATGGGCCTTGGCGGTTCGCTGATTGCTGCCATCGGTGGCGGCAGCCGTCTTGAATACTTCGCTCTCTGGGCCGCATTCGGCGGGCTGATGTGCCTGCCCATGGTTTACCGGCTCCTGCAAACCACCACCGCTGATGTGGCCTCGCCTCAGTAAGGAACACTGATGACTCACCTACCCTATGCCGACGCGCTGTGCGCGTTGACGCAACCCTATTGCGCGGATTCAGCCGCGCCTGATCTGTTTGATCGGGCGATGACTGAAATCAGCCGCTTTCACTGCGATCACACTCCGGGTTACGCCCATTGGCTCACCGCCCACGGACTGACGCCGCAGGACCTCGACAGCCTTGATGACTGGTCGCGTCTGCCGCCGATCTTTGCCAGTTTCTTCAAGCAACACCTTTTGCTCAGCAGCACGGGAACGAACGCCCTTGAACTGACTTCGTCGGGCACCAGCGGGCAGAAAAGCCGGATGCGTTACGACGAACGCAGCCTGGCGCGGGCGCAGTTCATGGTTGCGCAGATCTTCCGCCATTACGCCTGGGACACTCCCGATAGTCCGTGCAACTACCTGCTGTTGAGCTACGAACCCGAAGGACGCATCACCTTGGGCACCTCGTTTACCGACCAGTTTCTCTGTCGGTTCGCCCCGGTCAATCGCGTGGTCTACGCCTTGCGTAACACTGGTCGCGGCCATCAGTTCGATGTATTCGGCGTGATCGCCGCCTTGCAGTCATTCGCTGAAGAAGGCTTGCCGGTACGGATTTTCGGCTTCCCGGCGTTTCTCTGGCAGACCCTGCAACGCATGCAGGCTACCGCTGTGCAGGATGTGCAATTGCCCGCCGGTTCGCTGGCCTTTTTTGGCGGTGGCTGGAAAACCCAGGCTGCGCAGGAAATTCCCAAACAACAGTTTTACGCCCATATCCATCGGCAACTGGGCATCGAACCGGCCCGCTGCCGCGATGGTTACGGTGCTGTCGAGCACGCGGTGCCTTACATCGAATGCGCCCGTCACCGCTTTCATGTGCCGGTGTATTCGCGAGTGCTGATTCGCGATCCGGCGGATTTTTCCCTGCTGCCCTATGGCCAACAAGGCCTGCTCGGCTTCGTCTCGCCTTACATCTCCTCCAGCCCGGCCCACGCCGTGGTCATGAGCGACCTTGCCACGCTGCACCCGGGCGCAAGTTGCGGCTGTGGATTGACAAGCGACTGGTTCGAACTGCACGGCCGCGCCGGCACCACAGCGGGTAGAAGCTGCGCTATGGCCGCCGCCGAATTACTGGGAAGTCACTGATATGTATTTGATCGATGGACAACTGCACGACATCTATAACCTCGACCAAGCATTGCAAGATCTGCAACAGGCGTTGCCGCAACACTTGGCGAGGGCACTCGACAGCCGCACAGTCATCGATGCAGTCGCGGGATTTGCCCGGCGACTGCATGACGCGCACTCGGATCTGCCCCTCGACAACGAGCAGCGGCAGGCCCTGATCGATTTCTGCCAACCCGAAGCGTTGATGTACAAACACCAGCGCGAACTCGGCGCCGAGGCCGATTCCCTGCGTCGTTTCGATTATCGCCAGCCACGCTTCGAAGCCTGGCGTCCGCTCGGGCTGGTGGTGCACATCACTCCGGCCAACGCGCCGCTGCTCGCGTTCTGCGCGGTGGTGGAAAGTCTGCTCGCCGGCAACGTCAACTGGTTGCGCCCCAGCCGCAGCGATCAAGGCCTGACGGCGCAACTGTTGCGCGCGTTGGTGGACTGCGATGCAAGCGGACAACTGGCCGGACATGTGGCGGTGATTCCAGCGAGCACCGAGCAGATGGGCAAGCTGTGCAAACCCGCCAACGGGGTTGCAGCGTGGGGTGGCGAAGCGGCCCTGCAAGCGATTCGGCAACAGTTGGTGCCGGGTTGTCGCTGGATCGATTGGGGGCACCGCATCAGCTTTGTGTATCTCACCCCGGAATCGGCTACGCCAGGGGCGCTTGATGCCGTCGCCGACGAAGTCTGCCGACTGGATCAACAGGCCTGCTCCAGCCCGCAATGGCTGCTGGTGGACAGCGATGATCCGCAGGTTTTGTGCGATATCGGTCAACGCCTGGCGCAGGCCCTGCAACGACGCGCCACGCAATGGCCGGCCCTGGTGCCGACACGCCAGGAAGCTGCGCAAATTACCACGCACACGCAGATGGCCCGCCTCGGCCAGAGTTTTGCCGGTCATACCGGGCAAGTGTGGAGCGGCCCGGGCTGGCGGGTGATCTGGAGCCATGATCGGCAACTCGCGCCTTCACCGCTGTTTCGCAGCGTACTGCTGCACCCGCTGCCGCAAGCGCTGCTGACCGCCACCCTGTTGCCGTGGCGCAACGTCCTGCAAAGCTGTGCGCTGGTATGCGCACAACCGCAAACTGTCGAGCTTACCCATGCGTTGATCGCTGCCGGGGTCACGCGGATCGCACCGATCGGCAGCATTCACGACGGTTACGCAGGCGAACCCCATGACGGCGTCTATGCGCTGCAACGCTTGAGTCGACGGGTATCGGTGAGTCTGGCGGCCACACAGCTGCCGAATCAGGCCAGTCTCGATTCACCGCCACTCGCGGCGAAGTCGTGCGCTGCAATCATGAACAAAGAGGCGTTCGTCGCTCAGCCCATCAACGATCAGGCGCAGTTGTATTTCCGCTCCGGAGGCAGCAGCGGCATTCCTGCTCTGGCCGGCTACAGCTATCGCGATTTCGATCGGCAGATGCGCGCAACCGCTGACGGTCTGTTCGCCGCTGGTCTTGATCCGGCGCGGGATCGGGTCATGAACCTGTTCTTCTGTGGCGGGCTGTACGGCGGTTTTCTCAGTTTCAGCAAAGCGCTGGAATTGCTCGAGGTGACGCACCTGCCCATGGCCGCCCCTACCGATGACGACTACCGCGAGATTGCCCAACTGATCATCGACCAACGGGTCAACGTGCTGGTGGGAATGCCCGCCACACTGCATCGCCTGTTTTTGAATGAGCAGCAGCGGCTGCGCGCTTATGGCGGGGTTGAAAAAGTCTTTCTGGGTGGCGAGCACCTGAGCGAGCAGAACCGTGCGTTGCTGCGCAGTTGTGGCGTCTCGAGCATTCGCTCGGCGATCTACGGCAGCGTCGATGCCGGCCCGCTAGGCCATGCCTGCAAGGCTTCGGCGGATGGGGTTTTCCATCTGATGAACGCGATCCAGCACTTGGAAATCGTCGCATTTGATGAGGATGTGCCGGTGATCGACGATCAAGTGGGTCGGCTGCTGGTGACCTCGCTCGCCCGTGAAGGGGGCCAGCGCGTGCAGCGTTATGAGATTGGCGACACCGGGCGCTGGCTGCCGGGCGTCTGCGCCTGCGGGCTGACGTCGCCACGCTTCGAGCTGTTGCAACGCCACGGCAAGCTGTTGCGCATCGGCACTGACTTCATCTCCCTGAGCGAATTGGCGTCGCGGCTACAAGTGCCGTTTCAGTTGCAGCTGGACCACAGCGCTGACGGCGTCGAGCGCATGCAACTGCACTGTGAACTTGCAGCCAACAAGGTGCGAAACCGCCTCGCCGATTACCTGACCCTGACGACCGTCATCGACAGCGGATTGCTGGTGCTGCAGATCGAACAATGCCCGCCCGAGCATTTCGTTCAAAACAAACACAGCGGCAAGACGCCGCTGGTCATTGACTCCCGCCGCTGACGCTTGCCGTGAGCTGGCTCATTCGAATCAAGAAGAACACACCGTGAAAACAACCGACCCGATTAGCGAATTGACGCGTTTCGCCCGTGAGCATTCGCCCTACTACAAGAACAGCCTCGCCGATATTCCCGAGGCAATAAGCTCGCTGCGCGAACTGCCACTACTTGATCCGGCAGATTTCTGGAAAGACAGCGCGGATCTGGCGCAATGGCCGGTCCTGACGGCCCCGCTGGGCCACGCCCTGGTCTTCAAGACCGGTGGCTCAACCGGCGGCGGCAGGCTCTCCGTATACGCCCGCACGGAATGGCAACGCACAGTGCAAGCTTTCGGCCGCAGTCTGAGCGAGCAATTCAGCTCCGGCGACCGTGTCGCCAACCTGTTCTTCGCTGGCGACCTCTATGCCAGTTTTCTGTTTATCCACGATTCACTGGCCCATGTGGAAACGCCTGTCACCGAGTTTCCGTTTACCGGCGAAGTCGACCCGCCAATGCTGGCCGATGCCATCGTGCAACACCGGATCAACGTGTTGGCTGGCGTGCCTGCGCAACTTTTGACCTTCGCCAGTTGGCTCCAACACCGCGGCCTTGCGCTGCCCTTGGTTGATACCGTGCTTTATGGCGGGGAGAGCCTGTTTGCCTCGCAACGCCAGCTCCTTGAGCAAGTGCTGCCAAACGCGCGCATTGCCTCGATCGGCTACGCCAGCGTCGACGGTGGATTTATCGGTGCCAGTCATCGTGACTGCATCGAAGGAGAACATCGCACACCCGACGGTCACGTGCTGTTGGAGATTGTCGATCAGCACAGCGGCGCAACGATCGAGGCCTGCGATCAAACCGGACTGCTCGTACTGACCAACCTGAACCGGCGCTTGATGCCGCTGATCCGCTATCCCGTCGGTGACCTGGCATGCTGGCGCGAACCGCCGGGCACTGCGCGACGCAAATTCGCCCTGAGGGGACGCAGCGGCAATAGCCAGCGTGTGCGGGTCGGCATTCTGTCGCTGATGACCGACGAAATCAGCGAAAGCGTGCGGAGCATCACTGGCAGCAACGATTGGCAGTTATTGATCGAGCACGACGACGGCAGGGATCTATTGACGGTGAAATACGTAGTCAACGAAGGATCGACCCGCATCGAGGACAGACTCGAGGCCCGCTTGATCGAACTGTATCCGCAGATACCGCAACTGCGTGGCTCGGGGTTATTGCAGCTGCGCATCCAGAGTTGCCGGTTCGAGGACCTTGCGCGCCACCCTCGCGCAGGGAAAAGCCTGCGGATCGTCGATTTACGCTGCTACGACCGACATGACAGGGAGGTGCGTGATGGAAGCGTTGATCCTGCGCAATTACCGTGACACCGACGCTACAGCCGTCAGCCAATTGTTTCGCGAGGTCTATGGCGATCATTACGTGCAAACCGACGTTTACATGCCCTGCCTGATCAACCAGAACCACGCCGACAAACGCTGGCACTCACTGGTTGCAGTGGAGGGAGAGCGGATTCTTGGTCATGCCACTTTGTATCGGCAAAGCGAAAACTCGCACGATGCCGAACTGGCCTTGAGCGCCGTGCATCCCGATACTCGCGGAAAAAACATTGCCACGCGGCTGGGCGGGCAACTGTTGACTCATGCACAGGCGCTGGGTTGTCGCAGCGTGTCGATCAAACAGGTCACCCATCACCCTTACACTCAACGCATGGCGATCAGTCTCGGTTTTCACAACACTGGATTGCTGCCGGACTTTGTCCGTTCGCCCTTTGGCTGCAAAAAACCGGAGTCGATCGTATTGGGTGTGCACGCTATCGATGGTTATCAACGGCCATTGCCAGAACAGGCATGGCCAACCAGTTGCCGCCCCTTGATGGAGCGTCTGAGCGCTGTGTTTGGCGTCGGGGCTGGTGCAGGACGCTGGCGCGGAGCTTCGGTTCAGGTCCAGCAGCACGGCAATCGCCATGAAATGTGGCTGGAAAAACTCAATCCGGAACTGCTCGACCAGTTGCGATCGCTGCCCGGGCATTGGCTGATTTCGATTCGGCTACAGCTGTCGCGACACTTTGCCGTGGACCTGCACAGCCTCAACGGCATCGGTTTCGTCTTCACCGGCCTGGCGCCTGCACAAGACAATCGAGGGGGATGGCTGGCACTGTTTCATCGTGGATACCGCACGCGCAGGCTGACATTGCACTGTCCGCACATGCAGCAGTTGCATGACCAGGCACAACGCCACATCACTCGGCTAGCCGTGCCGGCGACGTAAACAGCATGAGCCCGCACAAGGATGAGCGGGCATCATCAGCAGATCTTACGCCTTTGCCTTCAGGCCTTTGTCGGAAGGAACTGCCGCATTGCCTTCGCCATAGGTCTTGAGATTCTGCAGAACGTAAATGGCTTTCTTGAATTCGGGAATCAGGCTCTTGCCGTAGTAATTGCCATTGAGACTGTTGGTCTGGATGGCATCGAGCTGCGTGGCGAAATATTCCAGCGCGTTGAACTTCGCCTCCGGGTCTTTCTGCACGCCGAAGCGGTCGAATTTGTCGCCGGCATTGAGCAAGGTGATCGAGGTGATCTCGGAAATCAGGCCGCGCCCGCGCAGGAATTCGCTGAGGTTGCCCAACTGCTTGACGGAAACGTTGGCCGGGTCGAAGCCCTTGATCTGCTTGCGCAGCCCCTGCTTATCCATCTCAGCGACGTTCAACGCGTTCGGATCATTGCCGACCAGCGTCAGCATCTGCTGCACCTTGACGCTCTGCGAAACCTGTTTCTTCGCCCCGGTATCACGGACCATTACGCCCGCCTTGCTTTCCCAGGCGCCGGTATAGCCGATCGTCATGCGAGGATTCCTTGTGCAATGAGCATGAAATGTCCTTGTTCCAACAAACTGAATGGGCGCAAGTATCGGCCGCTTCGCCTGATCCAACCAACCCCTTTGTGCGCTATTTTACAAATCTCGTACATTCATGACACCGAGCTCAAGGCCCGCAAACATTGCTTCAGAGCCGTCATCATGATGTAACAACTGTGGCGATTGCTGCAGATGTACCAATCCCGATACCAACCGGTCATCGCCCAGGGTTCTTTCGGCACGCAAGTACCTAAAGCTTCCGCCCGTAACGACGATACGCTGTGATACCCGCCCTGTTTTATTCCTGCCCTCCAACAAAAAAGCCGCTCAAGGATCAGTTCCATGCCCGCACTGCGCACTATTCAGGCTCGCTACACGCTGTTTCTGATTCTGTTCATCCTGTTGTTGTCCGTGCTGACCGTGGTCGGCATCAGCCAACTGGTCGCACCAACCCTGCGCGATACCGAAGAGAAGGTCGTGCTCAACCGCATCGCCGAAGTCGCCGTGCAGATTCAGGGCGAACTGAACAAGGTGCAGGCGCAGCAACGCAGCATCACCCAGACCATCCCCCTGCTCGACAGCGCCGCCATCGACGTGGTGCTGCCAGGGCTGGTGGATCAGTACGGCGAACTGAAAGTCTTTGGCGGCGGTATCTGGCCATTGCCCGGCCAGCGCGAAGCCGGGCGCAACAAGTTCAGCACCTTCTGGCACCGGGATGCCTCGGGTCAGCTCAAGGTCAATACGTTCTGGAACAGCGACGCCGCACCGAACTACTACGACCAGAGCTGGCACAAGGGCGGCATGGCCACCCCGCGAGGTCAGTGCGCGTGGGCCGCTGCCTATAAGGACGACGCCAGTGCCGAGCCGCGCACCAACTGCGCCATGGCCATCTACAAGAACGGCAGTGCCTGGGGCGTTTCGACCATCGACGTGACCCTGGGCTTCTTCAACGACCTGGTGGCGCGCAAGGAAAAAGACCTCAACGCCGAAATGCTCATCGTTGAGGCTGACGGCAAGATCATCAGTAACAGCTCGCGCATCAGCGGTCCGATCGTGCTGAAGAACATCAGCGAACTGGCGGCCAGCTCGACCTTCATCAATCAGATCAAGACCGGCCTGCAGAACCGCGATAAAGCGCAACGCGTCGAGTTCGACAACAACGGTGAAGACGCTACATTCTTCATGCGGCCTATCGAGGGCACACCGTGGTTCCTCGCCACTGCCCTGCCGACCAAGATGCTCACCGCCCAGCGTGACGATGTGCTCCACAGCCTTAGCCTGATCCAGATTCCGCTGGTGATCCTGCTGGTGCTGTTGCAGGTTTACGCGATTCGCAAACTGGTACAGCGCATGAAGGCTCTGAAAGCCAACATTGATTCACTGTCCAGCGGTGACGCCGACCTGACCCGCCGCATCACCATTCGCGCTGAGGACGAACTGGGCGCCATCGGCCATTCGGTCAACACCTTCATCGTCTATTTGCAGAACATGATCGGCGAAGTCACCCAGGCCACCGGTGCCATGGCGTCCAGCCTCGATAATCTGCAACGCACTTCCGCGCACACCAGCCAGATTCTGCTGCGTCACGCCTCGGAAACCGACCAGACCGTCACCGCCATTACCGAAATGAGCTCCACCGCTGAAAGCGTGGCGCAGAATGCCGCTGAAACCGCTGCGTTCACCCAGCGCGCCAATGAAAACGCCGATCGCTCGCGCGTCGTGGTGGGTGAAGCGACCAACAGCGTGGTCGCGCTGATCGACGAAGTGGCCAGCGCTACACACAAAGTTGAAAACATGCAGCAGGACGCTCAGCGCATCACCGAGATCCTCGGCGTGATCGGGGCGATTGCCGGGCAGACCAACCTGCTCGCCCTCAACGCGGCGATTGAGGCGGCGCGTGCCGGTGAACAGGGTCGCGGCTTTGCGGTGGTGGCGGATGAAGTCCGCGCCCTCGCCGCCCGCACTCAGGCCAGCACTTCGGAAATCAACGAAATGTTGACCCGTCTGACCCAAGGCGTGAGCTCCTCGGTCAGTGCCATGGAAAACACCCAGGCCAGTTGCCAGTCCGCCGCTGACGCCACCGCCCGAGTCAACTCGGGGCTGGACGAAATGGCCGGTTCGGTCAGCCACATCAACAGCCTCAGCACGCAGATCGCCACCGCCGCCGAACAGCAAAGCGCAGTGACCGAAGAGATCAACCGCAGCATGGTGCAGATCCGCCACATGGTCGATGAACTGGTGCAGAGCGGCCAGGCCAGCGAGCTCAATACCCGCCAGTTGCTCGAAGCCAACAGCCGCGTGAGCGCGATCATGGGGCGGTTCAAGGTTGTTTGAGCCAACCGCGACCACGGGGATTTTGGCCTTTACACCAATCCCCTGTGGGAGCGAGCCTGCTCGCGTAAGCGATTTTTCAGTCACTGTGTCTGCGGCTGGTCAACCGCACTCGCGAGCAGACTCACTCCTACAATGGTTCGGGTATTTTGTAGCAACTGGAAACACTCAGTTGATGTAGGAGCGGGAAAACAGGTCAAAATGCGTTCTTGCTGACCTTCACCGAGTCGAGAGCCCATTCCCATGCGAAGCCAACTGCGTCTGCTCGCCCTGAGCGCCCTGTTCACCTCCTCCCTGGCGCAAGCCGCCGATTTGATCCCGATCGAAGTGCACCGCGATGCCAATTGCGGCTGCTGCAAGAAGTGGATCAGCCATCTCGAAGCCAATGGCTTCAAAGTCGAAGATCACGTCGAAAGCGACATGAGCAGCTTTAAACAGCAGCACGGCGTACCACCGCGTCTGGCGTCCTGCCACACGGCGATCATCAATGGCAAATTCGTTGAAGGTCACGTGCCGGCCGATCAGGTGCTCGCGTTGAGCAAGCGTGACGATCTGCTGGGTGTGGCTGCACCGGGCATGCCTATGGGCTCGCCGGGCATGGAAATGGACGGCATGAGCGATGCGTACCAAGTGATCGGCCTGAAGAAGGACGGCGCTGACGTGGTAGTGGCGGAATACCCGGCCCGTTGATGGGGGCAGCCTACTTCGGCCTGTTCTTTGCTGCGTTTGGTGCGGCAACTTTGTTGCCACTGCAATCCGAGGCGCTGCTGGTCGGCCTGATCGTCAGCGAGCGTTACTGGCTGTGGGGTTTGCTCGCGGTAGCGACGCTGGGCAACGTGCTCGGCTCGCTGGTCAACTGGTGGCTGGGCCGTGGCATCGAGCGGTTTCAGGATCGACGCTGGTTCCCGGTCAGCCCTGAGCACATGGCCAAGGCGCGCAAGCACTACGAGCGCTATGGGCATTGGTCGCTGCTGCTCAGTTGGCTGCCGGTGATTGGCGATCCGCTGACCTTGATTGCCGGCGTCATGCGCGAACCGCTCGGGCGCTTTCTGTTGATCGTGACGCTGGCCAAAGGCGCACGCTATGGCGTGCTGGCCTTGCTGACCCTCGGCTGGCTCGGTTGAACCAACCTTCGCTGCGATTGCCTTTGTTTAACGTCGGCGTAATCCCGACCTTCCAGAGTCGGCCAATTTTCAAGGAGTTAGTGCTTATGTCCGTCACGCTTTCCCGCTGGCTGCCCGGCCTCGTCCTCAGCGCTGCCCTGCCATTAATGGCGCAAGCGGCCACTGAAACCGCCCCCGCCGAAGGGCCTGCCTATGGCCCGGAGCTGCAAGGCTTCCAATATCCCTACACGCTTAAACACTTCGCCTTCGAATCCCAGGGTCAGAAGCTGCAAATGGGTTACATGGACGTCGCCGCCAATGGCAAGGCCAACGGCCGCACCGTGGTGCTGATGCACGGCAAGAATTTCTGCGCGGCGACCTGGGACAGTTCGATCAAGGCCTTGAGCGATGCCGGCTACCGCGTGATTGCGCCGGATCAGATCGGCTTCTGCACCTCCAGCAAACCTGCGCACTATCAATACAGCTTCCAGCAACTGGCGACCAACACCCAGCAATTGCTCAAGGCGTTGGGCATTCAGAAAGCCACTGTGCTCGGCCACTCCACCGGCGGCATGCTCGCCACCCGTTATGCGCTGCTGTTCCCGGAGCAGGTCGATCAATTGGCGATGGTCAACCCGATCGGTCTGGAAGACTGGAAAGCCCTCGGCGTTCCGTATCGCACCGTCGATCAGTGGTATCAGCGTGAGTTGAAGGTCACGGCCAAGGGCATTCGCGACTATGAGCGCACCACCTATTACGATGGCCGCTGGAAGCCCGAATTCGATCGCTGGGTCGACATGCTCGCCGGTCTGAGCAAAGGTCCGGGCAAGACCCAGGTCGCGTGGAACTCGGCGCTGATCTACGACATGATCTTCACCCAGCCGGTCTACTACGAGTTCAAGGATCTGAAAATGCCGACCCTGCTGCTGATCGGCACCTCCGACACCACTGCCATCGGCAAAGACCTCGCACCGCCGGAAGTGAAAGCGAAAATCGGCCACTACGAGGTGCTCGGCAAACAGGTCGCCAAGCTGATTCCGCAGTCGACGCTGATTGAATTCCCGGGCATGGGTCATGCGCCGCAAATGGAAGAACCGGCAAAATTCCATCAGGCGCTGCTCGGCTGGCTGGGCAAGACTCCTTCCGCTCCTTGATGAGGTAAGCCAATGACGGTGCAGATTGCAGTGATCGATGACTGGCAGGACGTGGCTCGCGACGTGGTCGACTGGTCCGTGCTGGAGAGCATCGGTGAAGTGACCTTCGTGCATGATTACCCGGCCGACAACGCGACACTGGCCGAGCGCCTCGGCCAGTACGAGGTGATCTGCGTCATGCGCGAACGCACGCGTTTCGACGCCGACTTGCTCGGACGCTTGCCCAATTTGAAGTTGCTGGTCACCGGCGGCATGCGCAATGCGGCGCTGGACATGCCGGCCGCTGCAGCGCTGGGCATCAAGGTCTGCGGCACCGACAGTTACAAACACGCCGCGCCGGAACTGACCTGGGCGCTGATCATGGCGGCCACCCGTGATCTGGTGAAGGAAGCCAATGCCCTGCGCGCCGGCCAGTGGCAACAGGGCCTCTGCGGCGACCTGCATGGCAAGACCCTGGGTATTCTCGGTTTGGGCAGCATCGGCCAGCGGGTCGCGCAGTTCGGCCAGGTGTTCGGCATGCGGGTAATCGCCTGGAGCGAAAACCTCACCGCCGAACGCGCGGAACAGGCCGGCGTGACGTATGTCAGCAAGCAGCAATTGTTCGAACAGGCCGACGTGCTGTCGGTGCATCTGGTGCTCAGCGAACGCAGTCGCGGTCTGGTCGATGCCCAGGCGCTGGAGTGGATGAAACCGAGCGCGCTGCTGGTCAACACTGCTCGCGGTCCGATCGTCGATGAAGCGGCGCTGATCAAGGCGCTACAGAAACGGCGCATTGCTGGGGCGGCGCTGGACGTGTTCGAGCAAGAGCCTTTGCCGGCCCTGCACCCGTTTCGCACGCTCGACAATGTCCTGGCTACCCCCCATGTGGGCTATGTCAGTCGGCAGAATTACGAACAGTTCTTCCGGCAGATGATCGAGGATATTCAGGGTTGGGCAGCTGGGGAGCCGGTGCGTCTGTTGAATTGATTCCATCACTTTAAAGTTGAGTTGCTGCAACCGCCCTCTTCGCGAGCAGGCTCGCTCCCACAGGTTGTACACGTTCCAATGTGGGAGCGAGCCTGCTCGCGAAGGGTCATTTCAGGTACCACGCTGAAATACCCTCGCACCACAACGGTGCAACCCGCCCATCCCCTAGCACAAAACCGTGACTACCCAGTCACCGTTTTAGCCCACTCCGACCGAAAAACATGCCCTTCGTCGGAGCGTTTCCCCTCCTGAACCCTCGCTAACATTCCGACACAACCGATTGTCGAACAATTTACCCATTTGCCCCGACCCGCTCTAGGATCTGGCCTAGACTCATTTTTCAGTGGCCAAACCACTCGGTCATACCGACGAAAAAAAGTCGAAACTTTTGCTTCACGCCACAGGTCATCAGAACAACTGGGCGAAAGCGACTGGTGTAATCCTTGCAACGGCCTCACCACCCATTCTGCTTGCGCGTGTTGGGTCAGCATTTGCTCACCGATGCGTGGCGCCTTTGCGCCCGGCCACAGGACTTGGCCACGAAACAGCTTGTTCGAGACAAGAATCAGATCACACACGGGAGATACATATGATCAGTGCGGCATTGGATATTCAGGGAGAGCGTGCTCACCAGTCGCTTGGAGAATCGAGCACCATCAGTGTTCCCGGCAGCCGACAGATCAACGTACCCGGCACCAAGACGCTTGCTCCGGTAGCAAGCCAGAATCCCAACAAGAAAAAAGTGTTGTTTGTGACTTCGGAAATCGCCGATCTGGTCAAGACCGGCGGCCTCGGTGACGTCTCCGCCGCCCTGCCCCGGGCCATGGCCCATCTGCATGATGTGCGGGTGCTGATCCCCGGTTATCCGCAAGTGGTGCACAGCGAAAACCCGATTCACATCATCGGCGAGCTGGGTGGCCACGCTGCGCTGCCACCTTGCAAGATCGGACGCATGGACATGCCCGATGGCCTGGTGATCTACGTGTTGATCTGCCCTGAACTCTACGAGCGTGAAGGTGGCCCTTACGGCGCCAACAACGGTCGCGATTGGCCGGACAACCATATCCGCTTCGCCCGTCTCGGCCTGGCCGCTGCCGACATCGCCGCCAACCTTGCGCAAATCCACTGGCGCCCGGATCTGGTGCACGCCCATGACTGGCCGGCTGGCCTCGCGCCCGCTTACATGCACTGGCGCGGGCAGCGCACGCCAACCCTGTTCACCATTCACAACCTTGCCTACCAGGGCGTGACCAGCCTCGGTTCCTGCCCGGAGCTGGGGATTCCCACCCATGCCCTGCAACAGGAAGGCATGGAGTTCTACGGCAAGATGTCGTTCCTCAAGGCCGGCATGGCCTATTCGAGCCACATCACCACGGTCAGCGCGACGTATGCGCAAGAAATCACCACCCCGGACTTCGGCTGTGGCCTCGACGGTTTCCTTGCCGCCAAGACCCAGCAAGGCCTGCTCAGCGGCATCCCGAACGGCATCGACGAAAGCTGGGATTCGGCGACCGACCCGCACCTGTTTGCCCCGTTCGCCATCGGCGACTGGGAAGGCAAAGCGGTCAACGCCGCCCACGTCCGTGAGCTGTTCGGCCTGAATGACTCTACCGGCCCACTGTTCGCCGTGGTTTCGCGCCTGGTCTATCAGAAAGGGCTCGACCTCACCGAAGCGGTGTCCGAGTTCATCGTGCAGAACGGTGGCCAGATCGCGATCATCGGTCGCGGCGAGCCGGAAGAAGAGCAAGCCATGCGTGAACTGGCCCTGCGCTTTCCTGGCCAGATCGGCGTGCGCATCGGCTTCAACGAAACCGATGCCCGACGCATGTTCGCCGGCAGCGATTTCCTCTTGATGCCTTCGCGTTACGAGCCTTGCGGCTTGAGCCAGATGTACGCCCAGCGTTTCGGCTCGCTGCCGGTCGCGCGCAACACCGGCGGTCTGGCCGACACCATCGAAAACGGCGTCACCGGTTTCCTCTTCGATGAGTCCACCGTTGATAGCTATAAAGAAGCCCTGAGCCGCGCGTTCAAAGTCTTCGCCTTCCCGGAATTGCTCAACGCCATGCGTTGCCGCGCCATGGCTGCACCGTTCAACTGGAGCAAAGCGGTTGAACCGTACGCCGAACTTTACGAACAACTGGTCGCCAAGGCGTTGGGTAAAGCCAGCCACAAATAACCAGGGAGTTGCAGAAAATGCCGTCAAGGACCCAAGAAACCTGGCCCCACGGCGCGATCATGCTGGATGCCGAGCACACGCAATTTGCGTTGTGGGCGCCTGACGCGTTCTACGTCAGTGTGGAACTGGAAGATGGAAAATCGTTGCCCATGCTGCCTCAGGGCGACGGTTGGTTTGTAATCAAGGCCAATTGCCCGGCGGGCAGTCGCTACCGTTACTGCATCGATGGCGAACTGGAGGTGCCGGACCCGGCCTCCAGAGCGCAGGATGGTGACCTCGACCGCCACAGTGTGGTGGTCGATCCCCATGCCTATCAATGGCGGCACACGACCTGGAATGGTCGGCCGTGGAGCGAAGCGGTAATTTACGAGCTGCACGTCGGTGCGCTCGGTGGTTTTGCCGAAGTCGAACAGCATCTGGCGCGGCTGGTGGCGCTGGGCATTACCGCTATCGAACTGATGCCGCTGGCGCAATTCCCCGGTGATCGCAACTGGGGCTACGACGGGGTGCTGCCCTATGCACCGCAAGCCTCCTACGGCACACCGGAACAACTCAAACACCTGATCGACACCGCCCACGGCCATGGCCTGGCGGTGATTCTCGACGTCGTCTACAACCACTTCGGTCCCGACGGCAACTATCTGCATCGTTACGCCAAGGGCTTTTTCCGCGAGGACAAGCACACGCCATGGGGCGCGGCGATCGACTTCCGTCGCCCGGAAGTGCGCGAGTTCTTCATTGAAAACGCACTGATGTGGCTGCTTGAATACCGTTTCGACGGCCTGCGTCTGGATGCGGTGCACGCGATTGAAGATCCCGACTTCCTCAGCGATCTGGCCCGACGCATTCGCCAGCAGATCGACCCGACCCGGCACGTCTGGCTGACCGTCGAGAACGAGCTGAACCAGTCGAGCCTGCTAGAAAACGATTACGACGCGCAATGGAACGATGACGGTCATAACGCCCTGCACGTGCTGCTGACCGGCGAAACCGACGCCTATTACGCTGACTATGCTGCGCAGCCCACCGAGCAACTGGTGCGCTGCCTGAGTCAGGGCTTCGTGTTTCAGGGCCACATCACTCGCCATGGCGAACCTCGCGGCGAGCCGAGCGAACATCTGCCCTCCACCGCTTTCGTGCTGTTCCTGCAGAACCATGACCAGATCGGCAACCGTGCCTTTGGCGAACGTCTGCATCAGCTTGCCGACCCGCGTGCGGTGCAGGCGGCGACGGTGTTGTTGCTGCTGTCGCCGATGATTCCGCTGATGTTCATGGGCGACGAGTTTGCCGCCGAGCAACCGTTCCTGTTTTTCACCAGTCACCACGGTGAACTGGCGGAACTGGTGCGTGAAGGTCGGCGCAACGAGTTCGCCGCATTCAGTGCCTTTACCGATCCGCACAAGCGCGAACAGATCCCCGATCCGAATGCCGAAAGCACCTTCCACGCTTCGCAGCCGCGATTGTCCGGCAGCGGCACGCCATTGCAACAGCAGACCCAAGAGCTGTATCGGCAACTGCTCAAGTTGCGGCACCAATACATCATTCCCAACCTCTCCGGGACCCAGGCTCTGGGCGCGCAGATGCTCGGCCATGGCGCGGTCAGCGCACGCTGGCGGCTGGGCAACGGCAGTGAGCTGCGAATTGACCTGAACCTCAGTGACACGCCAGTGGTCAACCCTGCACAGACCGATACCGAGTGGTTGTTTCAACAGCCAGCCGCGATCGAACTGTCGGACCCGAACCAACTGCCGGCGTACACCGCGCTCGTCAGCCTCACGGCCGCACCCGTTATGCACCCCCTGGATGGAGAGCGCCTATGAGCGATGCGCAACTGGAAATACTCGCCAGTCGAGCCGGCCTTGCCGTCGACTGGATCGACGCCAACGGGCGTCAGCAAAAAGTCGCTCCTGCTGTGTTGCGCAATGTCCTGATCGGACTCGGCCACCCCGCGAGCACCGCGCAAGAAATCGATGCCAGCCTGCTGGAATTGCAAGAAGTCCAGCAAGACCGCCATTTGCCACCCCTGCTGACCTGCGACGTGGGCGTCGCCCTCGACCTGAGTCGCTATTTCTCACCGGAAACCCCCTGCGAAATCCATCTTGAAGACGGCTCGGAGATGAACCTGAAGCTGGACAACGAAGCCATGTTGCCCGGCTTGATTCCGGTCGGTTACCAGCAAGTGCATATCGCCGATCAGTATTTCACGCTCGCCGTGGCGCCTGAACGCTGCTTCAGCGTCGCCGATGCGGTCGATAGCCCGATCCCGCGGGCCTGGGGCCTGAGCGCCCAGTTGTATTCGCTGCGCCGTCCGGGTGACGGTGGTTTTGGCGACACCCAGGCGCTGGAGGAACTGGTTCGTGTAGCGGGCGAACGTGGCGCCGATGCGCTGGCCATCAGTCCGATGCACGCGATGTTCAGCGCCGACAATGGCCGCTACAGCCCTTATTCGCCGTCCAGTCGTTTGTTTCTCAATTCACTGTACGCAGCACCGGGCGCGATTCTTGGCGAACGCGCGTTGCGTGATGCAATTGATGCCAGTGGCCTGGCCGCGCAGTTCGAGCAGCTGGAAAATCTCAAGCTGATCGACTGGCCGACTGCCGCCGAAGCCAAGCAGAAACTGTTGCAAGCTTTATATGACGGCTTCGTTGCTGGTGAGCATCCGCTGCACGCCGACTTCGCCAGTTTCCGCCATGCCGGTGGCGAAGCGCTGGAAAACCATTGCCGCTTCGAAGCGATTCAGGAAATGCGCGCCGCCCGTGGCGAAAGCCTCGACTGGCGCGAATGGCCAGAGCACTGGCACGACCCGCGCGGCGCGGCGCTCGGCGCGTTTGCCGAGGAATACGCCGAGCGCATCGGCTATTTCGCCTTCTGCCAATGGCTGATCCATCGCTGCCTCGAGCGCGCGCAAGCTGCCGCGCGCAGTGCCGGCATGGGCATCGGTCTGATCGCCGACCTCGCCGTCGGTGCTGACGGTGCCGGCAGTCAGGCCTGGAGTTTTCAGGATGAATTGCTCGCCTCGCTGACCGTCGGCGCGCCGCCGGACATCCTCAATCGCAGCGGCCAGGGCTGGGGAATTTCCGCGTTCTCGCCGGAAGGGCTGATCCGCAACGGTTTCCGCGCCTTCATCGACATGCTGCGCGCCAACTTCGCCCACGCCGGTGGCTTGCGTATCGACCATGTCATGGGCCTGCAACGCCTGTGGGTGATTCCCAACGGCGCCGCCCCGGCCGATGGCGCCTATCTGTATTACCCGTTCGACGACATGCTGCGCCTGCTGACCCTGGAATCCCATCGGCATCAGGCCATCGTGCTCGGCGAAGACCTCGGCACGGTACCGGAAGGCCTGCGGGAAAAACTCGCCGCGCGGTCAATCCTGGGCATGCGCGTGCTGTTGTTCGAACAGGACAACACTCGTTTCAAACCGATTCTCGACTGGCCGGATGATGCCCTGGCGACCACCAGCACCCATGACCTGCCGACACTCAATGGCTGGTGGCATGGTCGTGACATCGACTGGAATGCACGCCTCGGCCTGGTCGATGCCAACGGCGAAATCGACTGGCGTCGGCATCGTGAGCGTGAACGCGAAGGCCTGCGCGATGCGCTGCGCCAAGATCCGCAGAATTTCCGCGAAGAGTCCCACGAAGCCGATCAAGTGGTCGATGCCAGTGTGCGTTTCCTCGGCCACACCCGCGCGCCGCTGGTGCTGCTGCCGCTGGAAGATGCCTTGGGTATCGATGAACAGCCGAATCTGCCTGGCACCACCGATTCACATCCGAACTGGTCGCGACGTTTGCCCGGTCCCAGCGAAGCGTTGCTGGACGGCCCCGATGCCGCCCGCCGCCTGGAACTGCTGGCCTGCGCGCGCCTTCAAGCCTCTGAGCGTGACCAATGAATCAACAGCAAATCCAGCCACTGCGCGCCACCTTGCGCCTGCAATTTCATAAAGGTTTTACCCTCGAACAAGCGGTGCCACTGGTGCCGTACTTTGCCCGACTCGGCATCAGCCATATCTACGCCTCGCCATTGCTGGCGGCGCGCGCCGGTTCCATGCATGGCTACGACGTGGTCGACCCGACCCAGGTCAATCCGGAGCTGGGCGGCGAGCCGGCATTGCGCCAACTGGTCAGCACCCTGCGTGAACACAACATGGGGCTGATTCTCGACATCGTTTCCAACCACATGGCCGTGGGCGGCAATGACAACCCGTGGTGGCTCGACCTGCTGGAATGGGGACGCCTGAGTCCGTATGGCGAATTCTTCGACATTCAGTGGCACTCGCCGGACCCGTTGATGGAAGGCCAGTTGCTGCTGCCGTTCCTTGGCAGTGATTACGGCGTGGCGTTGCAGGAAGGCACGCTGAAGCTCAAATTCAACGCGCAGACCGGGACTTTTTACGTCGAGCATTACGACCACCACTTCCCGATCTGCCCGAACAACTATGGCGAGCTGCTCAAGTCCGACGACACGCTGAAGTCTCTGGCAGATCGCTTCAGCACACTCAGCTACCAGACCGACGCACATTCGCTGGCGATCCCGCTCAAGCAGGAGCTGCGCGAGCTGGCCAGCGATCCGCGTCTTGTGGCGACTATCGAAGGCAACCTCGCACAGTACGATTCCACCACCGAGGAAGGCTTTCACAAGCTCCACGAACTGCTGGAACGGCAAAGCTATCGCCTGGCCAGTTGGCGCACGGCGGCGGACGACATCAACTGGCGGCGCTTCTTCGACATCAACGAGCTTGGCGGCCTGCGCGTCGAGCGTCCGGCGGTGTTCGAAGCGACCCACGGCAAAATCTTCCAATTGGTCGAAGAAGGTCTGGTCGACGGCTTGCGCATCGACCACATCGACGGCCTCGCCGACCCGCGTGGCTACTGCCGCAAATTGCGCCGTCGCCTTGATCACTTGGCGCCGGGGCGTCTTCTGCCGATCTATGTCGAGAAGATCCTCGGCGAGGGCGAAACCCTGCGCCGCGACTGGAGCGTCGACGGCACCACCGGTTACGAGTTCATGAACCAGCTGTCGTTGCTGCAACACGACCCGGACGGCGAACATGTGCTCGGCGAACTCTGGCAGCGCCGCACCGAGCGCCCGGCTGCGTTCATGGAAGAAGCGCAACTGGCCCGCCAGCAGATCCTCAACGGCTCGCTGGCCAGCGACTTTGAAAGTGTCGCGCAGGCCCTGCATCAAGTCGCGCGGGATGACCTGATGACCCGCGACCTGACCTTGGGCGCCATTCGCCGCGTGCTCCACGCGTTGATCGTGCACTTCCCGGTTTATCGCACTTACATCAGCGCGATGGGCCGGTCCGAGCAGGACGAAGCGATTTTCCAGCACGCCATGGACGGTGCGCGGCAAACCCTCAGCGAAGCCGACTGGCCAGTGCTCGACTCGGTCGCCAGTTGGCTCGGCGGCACGCCTTGGCGCCGCAAGCCACGGGGGCGCTCGCGCAAGATCCTCAAGCATGCCTGCGTGCGTTTCCAGCAACTGACCTCGCCGGCAGCTGCTAAAGCCGTGGAAGACACCGCGCTGTATCGCTCGGCGGTGCTGCTGTCGCGCAATGATGTCGGTTACAACACCGAGCAATTCAGCGCGCCGGTCAGCGAGTTCCACGAAGTCAATCAACAGCGCATGGCCGAGTTTCCTGACAACCTGCTCGCGACTGCCACCCATGACCACAAGCGCGGCGAAGACACCCGCGCCCGGCTGGCCGTGCTGAGCGAACGCAGCCATTGGTACGCCGATCAGGTCGAACTGTGGCGCGCCCTCGCCCGCCCCGTGCGCATCGAAGATGACGCGCCTTCCGCTGGCGACGAACTGATCCTCTATCAGGCATTGCTTGGCAGTTGGCCGCTGGACCTGCAGGACGATGACCAGGCCGGTTTCGCCGAGTACGCCAAGCGCATCTGGCAATGGCAGCAGAAGGCCCTGCGCGAAGCCAAGCTGCAAAGCAGCTGGAGCGCGCCGAACGAAGCCTATGAAAACGCAGCACAGGCTTTCACCGAAAAGCTGCTGACCGGTGAAGAAGGCGAGTTGCTGCGTGCGGCGCTGAGCAAGACCGTCAACAGCATCGCCGCTGCCGGCGCGCTCAACGGGCTGGCGCAAACCTTGCTGCGCATGACTGTGCCGGGTGTGCCGGATCTTTACCAGGGCAACGAGTACTGGGACTTCAGTCTGGTCGACCCGGACAACCGCCGCCCGGTGGATTACGCCGCGCGCGAGCAAGCGTTGCAGGCGTCCGTGCCGGGTACCGAACTGCTCAAGGATTGGCGTGACGGGCGCATCAAACAGGCGCTGATCAGTGAGGTGTTGAACCTGCGCAAGGAACACAGCGAGCTGTTCCGTCGTGGCGATTACCAGCCATTGGAAGTGCTGGGCAGTCAGGCGCACAACGTCTTGGCATTCGCGCGTGAACACGAAGGCGTACGGGCGATTGTGGTGGTGCCGGTGCGTTGCGCGACGTTGCTGGAAAACAGTGCCATCCCGCAGGTCGATGCGCTGCGCTGGGGCGATACGCGGGTGGTTTTACCGTCTGCCGCTTCGGATGCAAACCTGAAGGGACTTTTTGCAAGCAGCGTAGTCACACAAAACAGGGAGCTGAATGTCAGCGAAGCGCTGGGGGATGTCCCGGTCAATCTCTTTATCCAACACTTAACACAAGCATGAGTTCAGTTCAGGAGCATTGCGATGAGCACCGACGATAAACGCATTCGCGAATTCGCCTATCAGATCTGGGAGTCGGAAGGGAAACCTGAAGGCCACGAAGAACGTCATTGGGAAATGGCGCGCAAGCTGGCCGAGGCCGAAGCGCTGGCACCCAAGAAGCCACCGAAAGCGGCGGGTAGCAAAGTGGCTGGCAAGACTACAGCCGCAGCAGCGAAAAGCACCGACGGCAAGACTCCGGCAACCGCCAAAGCCAAACCGGCAGCGAAAGCCAAGCCGGCGGCCACGCCCAAAGTAGTCCCGCCGGGCGAAAAGGCTACCGAGAAAAAGCCGCGAGCAGCGAAGAAGCCTCCGGCGAACTGACCCGATCCATTTTTGAACTGAATGACTGTGTGGCGAGCGTGCTCGCCACAAGGGGTTCTTGCGCCCCGAAGAAAGTCCCTTATTGGGAAAAACACACAACCCTGTGGGAGCGAGCCTGCTCGCGAAAGCGCCAGGTCAGCTGGTGAAAATGTCGAATGTACCGACGCTTTCGCGAGCAGGCTCGCTCCGACCAGGAAATCTCATTGCCTGAACTGTCCCGTTTTTTTGCAGGAGCAATCATGACCCGTCCAAAGAAAGCCGAACCCGCTGCGCACGCCGAGCCGTCGAGAATCCGTGAAGGCCTGCCCTTCCCGCTCGGTGCGACCTGGGATGGTCTGGGGGTGAACTTTGCTCTGTTTTCCGCCAATGCCACCAAGGTCGAGCTGTGCATTTTCGACGATGCCGGCGAGGTCGAGCTCGAACGCATCGAGCTGCCGGAATACACCGATGAGATCTACCACGGCTACCTGCCGGATGCGCATCCTGGCTTGATCTACGGCTACCGCGTTTATGGTCCTTATGACCCGGCCAATGGTCACCGCTTCAACCACAACAAACTGCTGATCGACCCGTACGCCAAGCAATTGGTCGGCGAGCTGAAATGGTCGGAGGCGCTGTTCGGCTACACCATCGGCCACCCTGACGCCGACCTCAGTTTCGACGAACGCGACAGCGCACCTTTCGTGCCCAAGTGCAAGGTCATCGACCCGGCCCACACCTGGGGCAACGACCATCGCGTCAGCGTGCCGTGGGACAAGACCATCATCTATGAAACCCACGTGCGCGGCATCAGCATGCGTCACCCGTCGGTGCCGGAAAACCTGCGTGGCACCTTCGGCGGTCTGATGGTCGACGACGTGCTCGAGCACATTCGCAAGCTCGGTGTTTCGTCTGTCGAATTGCTGCCGATCCATGCTTTCGTCAACGATCAGCATCTGCTGCAAAAGGGCATGACCAACTACTGGGGCTACAACAGCATCGCGTTCTTCGCCCCGGACCCGCGTTATCTGGCCAGTGGCAAGATTGCCGAATTCAAGGAAATGGTCGCGCACCTGCACGATGCCAACCTCGAAGTCATTCTCGACGTGGTCTACAACCACACCGCCGAGGGCAACGAGCAAGGCCCGACCCTGTCGATGCGCGGTATCGACAACGCCTCCTACTACCGCTTGATGCCCGACGACAAGCGCTACTACATCAACGATTCCGGCACCGGTAACACCCTGGACCTGAGCCACCCGTGCGTGCTGCAAATGGTCACTGACTCCCTGCGTTACTGGGCCAGTGAGATGCACGTCGATGGCTTCCGCTTCGACCTGGCAACCATTCTTGGCCGCTACCACGATGGTTTCGACGAGCGCCACAGCTTCCTCGTCGCCTGCCGTCAGGACCCGGTGCTGCGTCAGGTGAAAATGATCGCCGAACCTTGGGACTGCGGCCCCGGCGGCTATCAAGTCGGCAACTTTCCGCCGGGCTGGGTCGAATGGAACGACAAGTTCCGCGACACCGTGCGCGCGTTCTGGAAAGGCGACGACGCTCAGCTTGCCGATTTCGCCAGCCGCATGACTGCTTCCGGTGAGATGTTCAACCAGCGCGGGCGCCGGCCGTATTCGTCGGTGAACTTCATCACCGCCCACGATGGTTTCACTCTCAACGATCTGGTGTCGTACAACGACAAGCACAACGAAGCCAACGACGAGAACAATCAGGACGGCAGTAACAACAACCTGTCGTGGAATCACGGCGTCGAAGGTCCGACCGACGATCCGGAAATCAACGCTTTGCGCCATCGGCAGATGCGCAACTTCTTCGCCACCCTGCTGCTGGCCCAAGGCACACCGATGATCGTTGCCGGTGACGAATTCGCCCGCACCCAGGACGGCAACAACAACGCCTATTGTCAGGACAGCGAGATTGGTTGGGTCAACTGGGACCTGAGCGAGGACGGCAAGGCCCTGCTCAAGTTCGTCAAACGCCTGATCAAGCTGCGCCTGACTTATCCGATCCTGCGTCGCGGACGCTTCCTGGTCGGCGAATACAACGAAGACATCGGCGTCAAGGACGTGACCTGGCTGGCACCGGACGCTACCGAGATGACCACCGAGCACTGGCATGACGCGCACAACCGCTGCCTCGGCATGCTCCTCGATGGCCGCGCGCAGGAAACCGGCATCCGCCGCAAAGGTGCCGACGCGACCCTGCTGCTGGTGGTCAACGCCCATCACGACATCGTCAACTTCACCCTGCCGGAAGTGCCGGATGGCGGCTTCTGGACCTGCATGATCGACACCAATCAGCCGTCGATTCGCGGCCAGGAGCGCTTTGAATTCGGCCATGAATATTCGGTGACCGGGCGTTCGTTGCTGTTGTTCGAACTGCAACGTGACGAAGAAGATTGATATGGACTTTCAACATTATCTGGCCCGCCGTCCGCCAGATTACGCCGACACCAATGCCCTCGGCCGTTGCCTGCGGGCAATGGTCGAGGCCGGCCTCGACCGCTTGCCGTTGCCCGGCAGCGGTCACACGCTGGAGCGCTTTCAGCGTCTCTCGGAAGTCGGTGGACACGATTTAGGCCTGTGCAAACTCTATGAAGGCCACACGGATGCGCTGGCGATCATCGAGCAATTGGGCGGTACGCCAACCCCGGGCAGCACGTGGGGCATGTGGGCCGCCGAACCGCCGCAGGCACGGGTGAAAGTCACGCCGGCCGGGCATATGGTGTCGCTGAACGGGCGCAAGGCCTGGTGCTCTGGCGCTGCGGTGCTCAGCCACGCCTTGCTCACCGCATGGGACGCGGACGGTCAACAGCAACTGGTTGCAGTCGCGCTCGATCAACCTGGCGTGACCATCACCGATCAAGGCTGGCAAGCGGTGGGCATGGCGGCCACCGGCAGCGTTGAAGTGCTGTTCGACAACGCTGAAGCGCAGGCCATTGGCAACCCCGGTGATTACCTGCAACGACCGGGGTTCTGGCAGGGCGGGATCGGTATCGCCGCTTGCTGGTATGGCGCTTCACGGCGGATTGCCGAAGGGCTGCGTCAGCATTGCGCGCAACGCGATGAACCGCACGCCCTCGCCCATCTCGGTGCGACTGACACAGCACTGCAAGCGGCAGCCGATGTGTTGCGCTTCAGCGCGCTGCAAATCGATGCGCAGCCCGAGGCCGACGCTGAATTGCTCGCCCGCCGCGCCCGCGCCGTGGTTGAACAGTCTGCTGAACAGGTGATGCGTGAAGTCGGTCGTGCGTTGGGTGCCGGGCCGTTTTGTCAGGATCGGCATTTCGCCCGGTTGAGTGCCGACCTGCCGGTGTTTCTGCGCCAGAGTCACGCTGAACGCGACCTTGCTGCACTGGGCCAGCAGATTGCTGGTCAGTCCTGCGAGGTCTGGGCGTTATGAAGGACAACCCGATCGTTGGCCAGGGCACTTCATTGCAGCAATGGCAGGCTTCGCGGCGTCTGGCCGAGCTGCCGGCCATCGACATTCTTGACTTGGTACCGCTGGGTTCGCGAGCGGTGATCATCGCACCGCACCCGGACGACGAAGTGCTCGGTTGCGGCGGCATCATGCAGTTGCTGGCGGCAGCCGGACGGCCGTTGCAGTTGATCTCGGTTACCGATGGCAGCGCCAGTCACCCCGGCTCGCAGCGCTGGACAGTCGAGCGTTTGAGCGTGGTGCGCCCGCAGGAGTCTGCCGAAGCCTTGCGTCGTCTCGGTCTGCCGATGCATAGCCTGAAATGGCTGCGCGGAGGTTTTACCGATACGCAAGTGGCGGCGCAGGAAACCGAGTTGAGCGAATTCATCGCCGGTTATCTGCATGCCAGTGACGTGGTTTTCACTACCTGGCGCCAGGACGGTCACAGCGATCACGAGGCCGTCGGCCGCGCCAGTGTCGAGGCGGCGCGACGCGTTGGTGCGACCTGCCATGAACTTCCGGTCTGGACCTGGCACTGGGCAACCCCGGAAGACGCCACGGTGCCATGGGAGCGGGCGCGCAAGATCCTCCTTTCACCGACGCACATCGCACGAAAACGCCACGCAGCGCACGCGTTCGCCAGCCAGTTGGAAGGCGACCGCGACGTCGGCCTCGGGCCGGTGCTCGCGCCCTATGTGCTCGATCGTTTGCTGCAACCTTTTGAAGTGGTGTTCCTGTGAGCGTCGATGACCGCTATTTCGACGGCCTGTTCGCGGGCAATGACGACCCATGGGCGTTTCGCCAGCGCTGGTACGAACAGCGCAAGCGCGCGATCACCCTCGCCGCCCTGCCCCGTCCGCGCTACAGGTCGGTGTTCGAGCCGGGTTGCGCCAACGGCGAACTGAGTGCAGAACTGGCCCCGCGCTGCGACCGCCTGTTGTGTTGTGACACGGCGAGCGCGGCGGTGAAGCTGGCGCGCACTCGCTTAAGCCTTTTCGAGCATGCCGAAGTCCGTCAGGGCCGCCTTCCGGCCGACTGGCCGAAGGAAAAATTCGACCTGATTGTATTCAGCGAAATCGGCTACTACCTCGACGAAAAAGATCTGACAGAAATGATCCGCCGTATCAGTGAGTCACTGACCGCCGACGGACAATTGCTGGCCTGCCACTGGCGCCCGCCGATCGAGGGCTGCCCGCTGAATGCACGTCAGGTCCACGATCAGATCCACGATCAGTTGGCTTTGCCGCGTCTTGTGCTGCATCAGGAAGCGGATTTCATTCTCGAACTGTGGAGCCGCGAGCCACGCTCGGTGGCGGCCCTGGAGGGCTTGCGTTGATCGGTATTGTGATTCCGGCGCACAACGAAGAGGCGCTGCTTGATGAATGCCTGCGCGCAGCGTTGCGCGCCAGCCAGCATGCACAACTGGCCGGCGAGCCGGTGGAAACACTGGTGGTGCTAGACAGTTGCAGCGATGGCTCGGCGCAGATCGTCAGCGCTTATCCGGTGCTGAGCCTGCAGATCGACGCACGCAACGTCGGCGAAGCCCGAGCCGCCGGTGCGCGCCTGCTGCTCGAGCGCGGTGCCCGCTGGATCGCCTGCACCGACGCTGACAGCCGCGTCGCCGATGACTGGCTGGCGGCGCAACTGGGGCTGGAGGCTGACGCAGTGTGCGGCACGGTAACGGTCGAACACTGGCACGAATCGATCGATGAGGCGGCACAGATTCGCTATCACCGCCACTACCAGGCCCGTGATGGCCATCGACACATTCACGGCGCCAACCTCGGTGTCAGTGCCGAGGCTTATCGTCTGGCCGGCGGTTTCAAACCGCTGACCTGTGACGAGGATGTGCAACTGGTGCGTGCACTGGAGCGCAGCGGCGCCAATATCGCCTGGAGTCACCGTCCGCAAGTGCACACCAGCGCCCGTCTCGACAGTCGGGCCAAGGGCGGGTTCGGTGACTTTCTGCGCAATCTGGCACAGCTGGAATAAAAAATTACGGATCAGATTGATCTGTGACGCGACGAATCCGCTGTCTTGAGCAATACTCTGCCTCGCAGTAATCCAAGGGTTGGAGCACTGCACCGTTGCTATTCATTTGCCTTCACGGGCCGCGATCAGCGTTGGCTGCTCACGACTGAGGGCGAGATACCACAAGGACGTCGCACTCATGAAATCGTCATTGCTCAACGAACACGGCCTGCCGGCACAGATCTGGAACAGCGCGCCGCAACTCGACAATATTCCCGTCATCAACACCCACAGTCTGGTACCCGCCGGCGCCCGCGCCGTGGTCATCGCCCCGCATCCGGGCGATGAAGTGGTCACTTGCGGCGGTCTGCTGCAATTGCTCTCCAGCCTTGGCCATCCCCTGCAATTGCTCTCGATTACCGACGGTAGCGCCAGCCACCCCGGCTCGCGGCAGTGGTCGGAACAACGTCTGAGCGTATTCCGTCCGCAGGAAAGCGTCGAAGCCCTGCGCCGCCTCGGCCTGCCCATGCACAGCCTGAAGTGGGTGCGCGGCGGCTTTACCGACAACGCACTGAGTGATCAACAAAGCCAGCTCACCGAGTTCATCGGCCGTTACCTGCGACCGGGCGACGTAGTGTTCAGTACCTGGCGCAAGGATGGCCCGCCGGATCATGAAGTGGTTGGCCGCGCCAGTTTCGACGCGGCGCAGAAGGCCGGGGCGACCTATCACGATGTGCCGGTGTGGGCTTGGCACTGGCCGGAGCGCGAGCAGCAAATGATTCCCTGGGAACGCGCGCGCAAGCTGCGTCTCGACACCTGGACAGTCGCGCGCAAGAGCCACGCCACCCACGCCTATGCCAGCCAGCTCAAGGGCGAACCGGCCATCGGCATCGCCCCGCTGCTGCCACCGGTGCTGCTGGAGCGGATGCGCCTGCCGTATGAAATCGTCTTCTTCTGAACGGCGGAAGCTCAACATACCTGTGGGAGCGAGCCTGCTCGCGAAAGCGGTGTGTCATGTGTCAGATGTATTGAATGTGATGAAGTCTTCGCGAGCAGGCTCGCTCCCACAATAGCCCAGCAGTGAATCATCGGAAGGAACTGCCACCCCCTCAAACCAGTCGCATGAACAGGCATGGCCCAATTCAGAGGAGTGAACGTGTCCAGCGATCCCAAGCGTCAAGTGGTCGACGCGCCAGTCATTCATCGCCTGCGGGTACTCACGGTCAACACCCACAAGGGCTTCACCGCGCTGAATCGGCGGTTCGTTCTACCGGAGCTGCGCGAAGCGATGCGCAGTACCTCGGCCGATCTGGTGTTTCTGCAGGAAGTGGTGGGTGAGCACGAACGCCATTCCAGTCGCTACAACGACTGGCCGCAGACGTCGCAGTACGAATTCCTCGCCGACAGCATGTGGAGCGATTTTGCCTACGGGCGCAACGCCGTTTACCCCGACGGCCACCACGGCAACGCGCTGCTGTCGAAATACCCGATCCGCGAATACCGCAACCTCGACGTGTCGATCACCGGGCCTGAACGGCGCGGGCTGTTGCACTGCATCCTTGATGTGCCCGGGCATGCCGAGGTGCATGCAATCTGTGTGCATTTGAGCCTGCTGGAAAGTCATCGGCAATTGCAGTTGCAGCTGCTTTGTCAGTTGCTTGAATCACTGCCGGACGATGCGCCGGTGATCATTGCAGGGGATTTCAATGACTGGCAGTTACAAGGCAACGCAGCCCTCGCCCGTCGCGATTATCTGCATGAAGCCTTTGAGCGCCATCATGGGCGCCCGGCGAAAACCTATCCCGCGCGGTTTCCCTTGCTGAGGCTTGACCGGATTTATCTGCGCAATGCCAGCAGCCATGACCCACGCATTCTTGGCAACAAGCCGTGGACGCATCTTTCCGATCACTTGCCGTTAGCAGTTGAAGTACACCTGTAGCTGCGTTTTTGACAGCAATTAAATGACATGCCTTCCCGGCAACTACCGCTAGGAAGGACCTTTCGTCGGCGGCAAAAAACCGTCAGCCGCCTGCTTCGCAAGCGTTTTTCCATGCAAACAAACACTTAGTTATGTGCAGAAAAACAAACGCTTGCGAAGGCCGATTTAAGTGCACCATTCATCGTGCATTTTCTTGACGCGCAGGCGTCACTCTTCTTATCTCTACCTTACTACCCCCGGAATCACTACTGGGGCTGACCTTCCGGCACTCGCGAAATCGAGCAGCCGCGGTTCGCCCCGCTCTATTCGGTCGCCCCTCGTTCGGGGTAGGAGAGACGCCAAACACGAGATGACGCATGCGCTTGCAAGGTAGACCTCCATGAAAACTTCACTGACCCCAAACGAACTGAAAATCACCCTTTGCACAGTGTCAGGTTCGCTGTTGCTGTGCTCGTCCATGGAGGCGCATGCGGGATCTGCGGCGGATGAGCCCGCGTGGTACCGCGCCGACGTACCGGTGCTGACCTTGCCGGTGACGGTGATAACACCCGGACCGCTGCCATTGAGTCAGCAGAGTTCGCGCCTGATCACTGAGGATCTCGCGCCCTCCGCATGGGATGAGCTGTACGGCAGGAGCGCTCGGCAAGCACAGACCGACGCACTTTCTTCCGGTTATGCGATGGCCGCTGGCGAGTTCAAAGGTCCGGCCGTGGTCACGTTGAAAAGCGCTAACGGGACCACTCAGACCCTTGGTCTTATAGGTGGCGACAATCAGGTCCAGCTGAATGCCGATGGTGCGCTGACCCGCCGTGCCCTCGCCGACCGCAACACTGACAGCCTCAACCTGCAAGGCCAGAGCCTCGGCGCCTATTACAGTCTGGTGGGTGCGCAAGGCTGGCACGTCGACCTGTCGGCCAGCGGCGGTCGAGTCAGCGGTTTCAGTCGCACTGCGCAAGGTAATCGGCAAGCCACCGAAGGCAATGCGATGACCTTTTCCGTCGAAGGCGGTTACCCGATCGGCTTGAGTGAAAACTGGGTGGTCGAGCCGCAGGCACAACTGATCAACCAGCGCATCAGTCTCGACGCTCCGTACGCCGGCTCGGGCAATGCCTCTTCCACCGACCTGACCGCGTGGAGTGGCCGCGTCGGTGCGCGGTTGAAAGGCAGTTATGACTTGAACGGGTTGCCTGTCGAACCCTACGTGCGCACCAACCTTTGGCACACCGTTTACACCGGCAGCACGGTGACGCTCGATCAGGTCGACAAGATCAGCAGCAGCCGCAAGTCTTCAACAGTGGAATTGGGTTTGGGACTGGTGGCGCGGGTCACACCGGCGGTAAGCCTGTACATGAGCGCCGATTACAGCAGCGATGTGGATGACAATGACCTGAACGGCATTATCGGCAGCCTCGGCGTGCGGATGCGCTGGTGATCTGCTGAACGCTGAAGAACCTTGTGGGAGCGAGCCTGCTCGCGAAGCGGTGCCACCTTCAACATCATTGTTGACTGACATGGCGCCTTCGCGAGCAGGCTCGCTCCCACAGCTGCTAGCCCTGCGGCTTGAGAATCAACACCGCCAACGGCGGAAGATTCAGTTCCAGCGACAATGATTGACCATGACTCGGTACTTCATCGGTCAATGCCCCGCCACCATTGCCATAGTTGGAGCCGGCGTAAATGTCGGCGTCACTGTTGAACAGCTCGGTCCAGCGCCCGGCAAACGGCACGCCGACCCGATACGACTGGCGCGGTACCGGTGTGAAGTTGGCAACCACCAGCACTGGCGAGCCGTCCTTGCTCCAGCGTAGCCATGCGTAAACGCTGTTGATCGCATCATCGCCAATCAACCACTGGAAGCCTTGCGGCGCGTCGTCCTGATCGTGCAGCGCCGGCTCTTCGCGATACAGCCGATTGAGATCGCCCACCAGTTTCTGCACGCCTTTGTGCTCGGAATACTGCAGCAGGTACCAGTCCAGCTGCTGATCGTGGTTCCACTCGCGCCACTGGCCAAACTCGCAGCCCATGAACAGCAATTTCTTGCCCGGGTGCGTCCACATGAAGCTCAGATAAGCGCGCAGGTTGGCGAACTTCTGCCAGCGGTCCCCGGGCATCTTGTCGATCAGCGAGTGCTTGCCGTGCACCACTTCGTCGTGGGAAATCGGCAGGATGAAACGCTCGGACCAGGCGTAGACCAGACCAAAGCTCAACTCGTTGTGGTGATGGGCGCGGTACACCGGGTCCTGCTGGATGTAGTGCAGCGAATCGTGCATCCAGCCCATGTTCCATTTGTAGGAAAAGCCCAGGCCGCCCTGCTGGGTGCTCTGGCTGACGCCCGGCCATGCGGTGGATTCTTCGGCAATCACCAGCGCACCCGGCGCTTCCAGTTCAACCACGTCGTTCAAATGACGCAGGAAGTCGATGGCCTCCAGGTTCTCGCGACCACCGTGACGATTCGGTACCCACTCGCCCGCTTTACGCGAATAGTCGCGATACAGCATCGACGCCACCGCATCGACACGCAGGCCGTCGATATGGAAGTGTTTCAGCCAATGCAGCGCCGAAGCCAGCATGTAGCCGTGCACTTCAGTGCGACCGAGGTTGTAGATCAGCGTGTCCCAATCCTGATGGAAGCCTTCCAGCGGATTGCCGTATTCGTACAGCGCGGTGCCGTCGAACTGCGCCAGACCATGGGTATCGGTGGGGAAATGCGCCGGTACCCAGTCGAGGATCACGCCAATGTCGGCCTGATGGCAGGCGTTGACGAACGCGGCGAACTGATCCGGGGTGCCGTAACGCGCACTCGGCGCGAACTGCGAAAGCAATTGATAGCCCCACGAACCACCGAACGGGTGCTCCATGATCGGCATCAATTCGATGTGGGTGAATCCCAGCTCTTTCACATAAGGAATCAGCCGCTCGGCCAGCTCCGGCCAGGTGTACTGACGCGCGACCTCGCCGAGATCATCCAGCTCGCACTGCCAGGAACCGGCGTGCAACTCGTAGATCGACAGAGGTTTGGAGCGCTGCTGGCGATCCTGACGGGAATTCATCCAGTCGTGATCCTGCCAGTCGATCTGCAGGGGCGAGGCAACTTTCGAGGCGGTGTCCGGTGGCAGGCTGGTGGCCAGCGCCATCGGGTCGGCCTTGAGCGGCAAAATGCCGTGGGCACCAAGAATTTCGTACTTGTACAACTCCCCCGCTTGCAAACGCGGAATGAACAACTCCCAGACGCCCGAAGGATGGCGCAGGCGCATCGGGTGACGACGACCGTCCCAGACGTTGAAATCGCCGACCACCGAGACACGGCGGGCATTCGGCGCCCACACGGCAAAGCGCACGCCGTCAACGCCATCAACGGTTTTCAGCTGTGCACCGAGGCAAGCGCTGAGGTCACGGTGATTGCCTTCGGCGAACAGATACAAATCCATTTCGCCGAGCAACTGACCGAAGCTGTACGGATCTTCGGCGACCTGTTCGCCACCGGCCCAGCGCGTGCGCAACAGGTACGGTCGCGCCTGATCGAAATGGCCGACAAACAACCCCGGCGTCTCGGTCATCTCCAGCGGGCCAAGCTCTTCGCCGCTGTCCTTGTCCAGCACCGCCACACTCAGCGCACCGGGCAGATAAGCGCGGATGAATTGCCCGCCGGCGCCATCGCCGTGCGGGCCGAGTATGGAAAACGGGTCCTGATGTTCGGCGCGTACCAAGGCATCAATGTCGCGTGCCGAGGGTAACAATGCTTCCTTTACCACACCCTGTTCCTTGTTCGAGAAACTCATGACTACTCTCCACCAAGATCGGAAAAGGGTTTAAGCCCTGTCAATAATCCATACAAGCCGTGCAATGGCACGGGCAGCCACGTTGGGCGGTTTTCCGCCTCGTATGCCACTTCATAAGCGGCTTTTTCCAGGCCGAACAACGCCAGCGCGGCGTCGGCACCTTCAGGATCCTGCCAGGCATGCTCAAGACTAGCTGCTGCCTCGCGGTATGCCTGGACAAATGCCTCGCGTGCTTCGCGCAGATAACGCTCGGCGACCCGTTTGCGCGCCGCTTCGGCTTCGACGCTGTTGTCGACGTTGTGTACATTGATGGTCATCGCCGCTGCGTAATCGAACGAACGCAGTACGCCGCTGACATCCTTGTACGGGCTGTGCTTGCCGCGACGCTCGCTCAACGGCCGCGCCGGTTCGCCCTCGAAGTCAATCAAGTAGGCATCGCCCTTGATCACCAGCACCTGACCCAAATGCAAGTCGCCATGCACCCGGATGCGCAAGCCGCCAGTGGCTTTCTTCGCCAGATCCTGCACATGGGCAAGAATGGTTTTTTTCTCGTCGAGCAGACGCTTGACCAGTTTCTGGTCCGCCGCGTTCAACTCGCCTTGATGCTGCTTGAGCAGTTTCAAGGCATATTCGACCTGGGCGGTGACATCCTTGGCCGTCGCGGCCATGTCCTTGCTCGACGACACTTGCGGCGCAAAGTCGGCGTTGTCGGTTGGCGCAGCGAGCACCTGATGCATCTCGCCCAGACGCTGGCCGAGCATGCCGGCGAAGTCCTTCAGCTCGCCGAGCGCGTTGTAATGCTGCTCCTGCTCGGACATGGCGTCGGCCAGTTCATCGCGCAGCGCCCGTTCGAGGTTGTTCTGCGTCCATTCCCATGCATCGCCCTGATTGCTCAGATAACCCTGGGCGATCATCAGGAGATTGTCTTCACCCTGCGCGTCGCGGCGAATCACCGAACCCAGCAGTGGCGAGATATTGGCAAACCCGGCCTCGGTCAGGTAAGCGCTCATCTCCAGTTCCGGGTGTACGCCAGAAGCCACTTTGCGTATCAGCTTAAGCACCAGACTGTTGCCGACAACCACGGAGCTGTTCGATTGCTCGGCCGACAGGTAGCGCACATCCGACTCGGCGCCGAGGCCGAGTTTTTCCAGATGATCTGTCTGTTCGAAGCGGATTTCGCCTTCGATCGACTCCAGGACGGTGTTGTTCTGCATGCCTTGCAGAACGGCGCGGACGAAGGTTTCCAGACTGAATGCATCGGTAATCAAGCCGACCTGACGCACACGGCGTACACGCGATAGCGCCAATTGCTGCGGCAACGGCGGGCCGACATGGTCTTCGCCAATGAAGCCGAACGGCAGTTGATAACGGTTGGTCTGGCCACCGCTGATGACTTCGATTTCGCTGAGCAGCACCGGATGCTGGGCATCGCCGAAGCGCACGCCATAAGCCAGATTGACCTTCTCGATCGCCGCGTCCTTGCCGGCGAACCAGCGACGGTTCTGCAGCCAGCTCGGCAGAATGCTTTGCTCCAGCGTCGTACGCGACGGCGCTTCGAGCAGCTCTTCCATGCGTTTTTTCAGTACCAGCGTGGTGAAGTCCGGCAGGCTCTGCGCCGGTTCGACGTGCCAGCTCGGCATCTGGTTTTCTGCCGCCAGTGCAAACCAATAGAAACCGTACGGCGCCAGGGTCAGAAGGAAATTTAACTGACCGATCGGCGGGAACGCGTTACCGCCGAGCATTTCCACCGGCACCATGCCGACATACGCCGACAGGTCCAGCTCGACCGCTTGCGCACTGCGCGAGACGTTGGCCACGCACAGAATGATTTCGTGCTTGCCGTCGGCATCGGTGTATTCGCGGGTGTAAGCCAGCACGCGACGGTTGGCCGGCGAGAGCATTTTCAACGTGCCACGGCCGAAGGCTTTCGATTGCTTGCGCACGGCCAGCAGACGGCGCGTCCAGTTCAACAGCGAATGCGGATCGCCGGACTGGGTTTCGACGTTGACCGACTGATAGCCATACTGCGGATCCATGATCGGCGGCAGTACCAGACTGGCCGGATCGGCGCGGGAGAAACCGCCGTTGCGGTCGATCGACCACTGCATCGGCGTACGCACGCCGTCGCGGTCGCCGAGGTAGATATTGTCGCCCATGCCGATTTCGTCGCCGTAATACAGGGTCGGCGTGCCGGGCATCGACAGCAGCAGGCTGTTGAGCAGTTCGATGCGGCGACGGTCGCGCTCCATCAACGGTGCGAGACGACGGCGAATACCGAGGTTGATCCGCGCGCGACGGTCAGCCGCGTAGTAGTTCCACAGGTAATCGCGCTCGCGGTCGGTGACCATTTCCAGGGTCAGCTCATCGTGGTTGCGCAGAAAAATTGCCCACTGGCAATTCGCCGGAATTTCCGGGGTCTGCCTGAGAATATCGGTAATCGGGAAGCGGTCTTCCTGCGCCAGCGCCATGTACATGCGCGGCATCAGCGGGAAGTGGAAGGCCATGTGGCATTCGTCGCCATTGACGCCAGCGGCATCGGTGTCACCGAAATACAGCTGAGTGTCTTCCGGCCACTGATTGGCCTCGGCCAGCAGCATGCGGTCGGGGTAGTTGGCGTCGATCTCGGCACGGATCTGCTTGAGGACGTCGTGGGTCTCGGGCAGGTTTTCGTTGTTGGTGCCGTCGCGCTCGATCAGGTACGGAATCGCGTCGAGACGCAGGCCGTCGATGCCCATGTCCAGCCAGTAGCGCATCACCGACAACACGGCTTTCATCACTTGCGGGTTATCGAAGTTCAGATCCGGCTGGTGCGAGTAGAAGCGGTGCCAGAAGTACTGACCGGCGACCGGGTCCCAGGTCCAGTTGGACTTCTCGGTGTCGAGGAAGATGATCCGCGTGCCGTCGTATTTCTGGTCGTCATCGGACCAGACGTAGAAATCCCGCGCCGCCGAACCCGGCTTGGCTTTACGCGCACGCTGGAACCACGGGTGCTGGTCGGAGGTGTGGTTGATGACCAGCTCGGTGATCACCCTCAGACCGCGCTTGTGCGCTTCGGCAATGAAGCGCTTGGCGTCGGCCATGGTCCCGTAGTCGCTGTGCACGCCACGGTATTCGGCGATGTCGTAACCGTCGTCGCGACGTGGCGAGGGATAGAACGGCAGCAGCCAGATGGTGTTGACGCCGAGGTCGGCAATGTAATCGAGTTTGGCGATAAGCCCGGGAAAGTCGCCGATCCCGTCATTGTTGGAGTCGAAAAACGATTTGACGTGAACCTGATAGATCACCGCGTCCTTGTACCAGAGCGGGTCTTTGATGAAGGCGGCTGCCTTGGGTTTCTTCGCCATGTGGAACTCCTGTTGAATACTTTATGGGCGTCCCACGACGATCGTTCCCACGCTCTGCGTGGGAATGCCGCCATGGACGCTCTGCGTCCGCTTTGGGACGCGGAGCGTCCCGGGATGCATTCCCACGCAGAGCGTAGGAACGATCATTACGTGGCGCTGATCCGCCAAATCCCGAACGGCTGATACGCCGGGTCAATGCGCATGAACTGATATTTGCCGTGCCAGTCCCAGCGATGGCCGTTCATCAAATCTTCGCCATGGGTGGTGGCATCATCCGGCAGGCCCATTTCCCAAAGCGGCAGTTCGAAATTCGCTTCCTGCACGTTATGCGGATCGAGGCTGACCGCGACCAGAATGAAATTGCTGCCATCGGCGCTGCGCTTGCCGAAGTACAGAATGTTGTCGTTCCAGGCGTTGTAGATTTTCAGCCCCAGATGCGTGTGCAGCGCCGGATTCTGCCGACGGATGCGGTTGAGCTGAGCGATTTCGGCAATGATGTTGCCGGGTGCAGTGAAATCACGGACGCGGATCTCGTATTTCTCCGAATCCAGGTATTCCTCTTTGCCCGGCACCGGCGCCGATTCGCACAATTCGAAACCGGAATACATGCCCCACAACCCCGAGCCCATAGTCGCCAGCGCCGCGCGAATGAGGAAACCGGGACGCCCCGACTCATGCAAAAACGCCGGGTTGATGTCCGGGGTATTGACGAAGAAATTCGGCCGGTAGCATTCGCGCCACGGCGACTGATTGAGTTCGGTGAAATATTCCGCCAGCTCGGCCTTGGTATTGCGCCAGGTGAAATAGGTGTAGCTCTGCGAATACCCGACCTTGCCCAGACGCGCCATCATCGCCGGCGTGGTGAAGGCCTCGGCGAGGAAGATCACTTCCGGATACAGGGTGCGCACATCGGCGATCAGCCATTGCCAGAACGGCAGCGGTTTGGTGTGCGGGTTGTCGACGCGGAAGATTTTCACGCCTTCCTTGACCCAGCCGACGACGATGTCGCGCAACTCGACCCACAGGCTCGGAATCGCATCCGGCGCATAGAAGTCGACGTTGACGATGTCCTGATACTTTTTAGGCGGGTTTTCGGCGTATTTGATCGTGCCGTCCGGGCGCCAGTTGAACCAGCCCGGATGCTCCTTGAGCCACGGGTGATCCTGGGAACACTGGATGGCGAAATCGAGAGCGATTTCCAGGCCATGGTCGGCGGCGGCAGCCACCAGGCGGCGGAAATCTTCACGGGTGCCGAGTTGCGAGTGAATCGCTTCGTGGCCACCCTCCTCGCTGCCGATCGCGTACGGGCTGCCGGGATCGTCCGGGCCAGCGGTCAGGGAATTGTTGCGGCCCTTGCGGTGGGCGCGGCCGATCGGGTGAATCGGCGTGAAGTACAACACGTCGAACCCCATGTCCTGAATCATCGGCAGACGCGAGTGCACATCGTTGAAAGTGCCGTGACGCTGGGGATCGTCGGTGATCGAGCGTGGAAACAGCTCATACCAACTGGCGAACTCGGCCAGTTCGCGCTCGACGTCCATGGGGAATTCGTCGCTGATGCTCAGATAGGCACGGTGATCGGCCTGAGCCATCAGCTCTGCACTGCGCGAGTGCAGAAACAGCGCAACCTGCTCGGTTTCGAGCAGGCCGGACAATTCATGATGCAGCGCGGCGAGCTGCTCGCTGAGCTGGCCTTCGCTGCGTTCGGCGGCCTGTTGCACCATCGTGCGGCCTTCCTGCAGCTCCAGAGAAACCGGCACCGCCGCGCTGTGCTTCTTTTCCAGTTCGTACTGGAAGCTGGCGAAATGGTCGATCCACGCTTCGATGCAATACAGGTAGCGGCCCTGCTCCTCAGGGCGGAACTGACCTTGCCAGGTGTTGTTGCCCTGATCGGACATGACCTCGGTCTGCCAGGTTTCCTGGCCTTCCTCGCGCCAGCGGATACGCACGGCGAGCTTGTCATGGCCGTCGGCAAACACTTTGCTGGTCACCACCACTTCGCGCCCGGCAATCGATTTGGCGGCGAACTGGCCGCCGTCGAGGGTCGGCATGGTGTTTTCGATGACGATACGTGGCAGCAGCAACGCCTGCGACAGCGGCATGTGCGGGTTGTAACTCAGCTCTGAAGGTCTTTCAGCAGTCATTGAGCATCTCTCCTTAACGCCCCAAGGACGCTCTTGTGCCGGAACAGTATTCGCGACAAAGCGCCGGCCCTGTCATGAACTCACTTAGGTTCCGAGCAACCGGCGCGGGGAAAAGTTCAGATGAAATTAACAAGACAAACCTGCGGATCGAATTTGTCGTGGCCGGGTCAACTCACTTAAGCACGTCCCACGCCATGTGCCATACGGAGGTCACCTGATGAGCATCCCGATCCCGGCGGAAACGCCCGATCCGAACATCGACAAACCCACCCTGCCGGACACCGAACCGCCACCGGTGCCCGAGCAAGAGCCGCCAGGCACCACGCCACCACCGAAAGAAGAGCCACCGAGCACGATGCCGCCGGTGGTCGTCTGACCCCTAACCCCTGATCGTTCCCATGCTCCGCGTGGGAATGCAGCCCGGGACGCTCTGCGTCCCATCCAGAGCCGAACGCGGAACGTCCGTTGAGGCATTCCCACGCAGAGCGTGGGAACGATCGGGCAACGATCATCAGCCGGCGGGGAGTCAGAGGTGGTCGTTCTTGTCGACATCCTTTTCGAACACTCTCACCACGTACGGCATCACGCTGAAGATCGCCAGTGCCAGAATGGTACTGAGCAATGCCGTCGCTTCCTTGCCCAGCCCCGCCGCCACGCCGATCGCTGCCGTCATCCATAAACCCGCCGCCGTGGTCAGGCCCTTGACATGGGCTTCGTCGCCCTGCTGATTTTTCAGTATGGTGCCGGCGCCGAGAAAGCCGATCCCGGCAATCACGCCCTGCAAGACCCGACTCATCGCATCGGATTCTGCGCCCGAGGTCTGCGGCACCAATACGAACAGCGCAGCACCCAGCGCCACCAGCATGTGCGTGCGCACGCCGGCTGCCTTGCCTTTATGCTCGCGCTCGAAACCGAGTATCCCGCCGAGAATCGCCGCCATCACCAGACGTACGGTGATCCGGGTCATTTGCGAGGCATCACCGATATCGGCGAACTCGGCTTGCATCGTGGCCCACACTTCATCCCACCAGTCTTCCATCGTGCCTCCCTTGTTATTGGCTTGATAAGCGATGGACAACAGCGACCATTAATCGGTTGCGCAGAACGATCGGCGCGCTGCGCTTCCTAATATGCAGACCTCACTGGAACAAGGACTGCCGCCATGCCCGTTCGAATCGATGAATCCAACCCCGAGCAGAAAGTGTGTTTTTTTACCGTCGAGCATGGTGAGGAAATTCGCATCTGCGACACCCTCGAAGTCCTGACCGATAGCGACAAAGCCATGTCGTTCGTGGAAATCGAAGGCAAACGCACCTACATCACCGAAGCAGAAGCCGATGCCTTGACCGTCGCCGGGGCCAAGGATGGGCGCAAACATCTGAAGGCCGATGACAGTGATTCGGTGGTTTGATTGACCTCGATCAACATCCGCCGCAGACGCCTGCACCAGGCGTTTGCGCCGCGCCTGGCAGGTTGCTTCAAGTTGTCGCAGGCACTGCGCCAAACCTCATCTGATCCGCTTTTTATTGCCAAACCTGAGTCTGTTCTGCAAACAGATCGGCGCTCATAGTGCATCGGCCTGATGGAGGCTGATGAGCGAACGAACATGAGCGAGCAAATCCCCGTCCGAACCGTAGAAGCATCGCCAACGATAAAAAGCGTACCCGCGCGCCCACTGAAGGCGACTGCCGGCTCCACCGACAAGCAGATCCACACTCGCAGTTTCACCGGCCTGTTCCGCAACCTGCGTATGAGCGGTGCCGGACTTCTGTTTGTGCTGTTCTTCGGCACCGTGTGGCTGAACTGGGGCGGTCGGCAGGCCGTACTTTGGGATCTGGCGGAAAGCAAATTCCACATCTTTGGCGCGACGTTCTGGCCGCAGGATTTCATTCTGCTCTCGGCCCTGCTGATCATTGCTGCGTTCGGACTCTTCGCCATCACCGTGTTTGCCGGTCGCGTCTGGTGCGGTTACACCTGCCCGCAGAGTTCGTGGACGTGGATCTTCATGTGGTGCGAGAAGATCACCGAAGGCGAGCGCAACCAGCGCATCAAACTGCAAGCGGCGCCATGGAGCCTGAACAAACTGGCGCGGCGTGCCGCCAAACACACGTTGTGGCTGGCAATTAGCGTGATGACCGGCCTGACCTTCGTCGGCTATTTCACCCCGATCCGGCCGCTGGCCGAAGAGCTGCTGACCCTGCAGATCGGTGGCGTCAGTCTGTTCTGGGTGCTGTTCTTCGCCGCCGCCACCTACATCAACGCCGGTTGGCTGCGTGAGGCGGTGTGCATGCACATGTGCCCGTATGCGCGGTTCCAGAGTGTGATGTTCGACAAGGACACGCTGACCATTGCCTACGACGCCGCACGCGGCGAAAACCGGGGTCCGCGCAGGCGTGACGTGCGCCCGGTCGAAGCCGGCCTGGGTGATTGCATCGACTGCCAGTTGTGCGTGCAGGTCTGCCCGACCGGCATCGACATCCGCGATGGCTTGCAAATGGAATGCATCGGCTGCGCAGCATGCATCGACGCCTGCGATTCGATCATGGACAAAATGCATTACCCGCGCGGCCTGATCCGCTACAGTTCCGAGCGCGAATTGCAGGGCGGCAAGACTCATCTGCTGCGTCCGCGTTTGATTGGCTATACAGCGGTGCTGTTGCTGATGATTGGAGCGTTAGCATTGGCATTGATCGAGCGGCCGATGGTGTCGCTGGACGTGACCAAGGATCGCGGGTTGTTCCGTGAGAACGCTCAGGGGCAGATCGAGAATATTTATTCGCTGAAAGTGATCAACAAGACTCAGCAACGGCAGGATTACCGCTTGAGTCTGGTTGATGGCGACGGGTTTGAGTTGCAGGGCAAAACGGCATTGAGCCTGGCGCCCGGGGAGATTGTCGATGTGCCGGTGTCGGTGGCGATGACCACCGAGCGCCCGGCGAGCAGTTCGCAGACATTGAGTTTCAGGATTGAAGACAGTGACGAGCCGCAGGTATACAGCGTGGCGAAGAGCCGGTTTGTGGCGCCGATGAATCGTTGATTGCCCTTAGACTGCGGTGCTTTCATTCGCGAGCAGGCTCGCTCCCACAGGAAATCGCGGTCGTTGTGGGAGCGAGCCTGCTCGCGAATGGAGGCGACGCGATTCCTTATAGACCCCATTCGGATCCACCATGAAACGCTACGAAAAATTCGCCGACGACATCGCTGAACTGATCCGCTCCGGCGTCCTCGGCCCTGGCCAGCGGGTACCGTCGGTGCGCTATGCCAGCCAGGCTTACGGGGTCAGCCCGTCGACCGTGTTCCAGGCCTATTACCTGCTCGAACGCCGTGGCCTGATCCGCGCCCGGCCGCGCTCCGGTTACTTCGTCAACGCCCATACACCGAGCACATTTTCCGAGCCGGTGATTAGCAGTCAGGTCAACGAATCCACCGAAGTCGACGTCAGCGAACTGGTGTTCTCGGTACTCGATTCGATCAAAGACCCCAACACCGTGCCCTTCGGCTCGGCCTTCCCCAGCCCGACGCTGTTTCCGCTGCAACGCCTGTCGCGCTCCCTGGCCAGCGCCGCGCGGGAGATGGATCCGCGCATGGTCGTCACCGACATGTCGCCGGGCAACCCGCAACTGCGCCGACAGATTGCCCTGCGCTACATGGTCGGCGGGCTGATGCTGCCGATGGAAGAGCTACTCATCACCAACGGCGCTCTCGAAGCGCTGAACCTGTGCCTGCAAGCGGTGACCGAGCCCGGCGATCTGGTGGCCATCGAGGCCCCGGCGTTTTATGCCTGCCTGCAAGTGCTGGAGCGCCTGAAGCTCAAAGCCGTGGAAATCCCCGTGCACCCGCGTGACGGCATCGACCTCGGCGTGCTCGCGCAGACTCTGGAACGCCATCCGATCAAGGCCTGCTGGTGCATGACCAGTTTCCAGAACCCGATGGGCGCGACCGTGCCCGAGGCGAAGAAACAGGAACTGGTCGAACTGCTGCGTCAGCATCAGGTGCCGCTGATCGAGGACGACGTCTACGCCGAGCTTTATTACGGGCAACAGGCGCCAAAACCGGCCAAGGCTTTTGATACCGAAGGATTGGTCATGCATTGCGGCTCGTTCGCCAAAAGCCTCGCGCCCGGTTATCGCATCGGCTGGGTGGCGGCCGGGCGTTTCGCGCAGAAGATCGAGCGACTGAAGCTGATGACCTCGCTGTGCGCTTCGATGCCGGCGCAAGCGGCAATTGCCGATTATCTGCAACACGGCGGCTACGATCGGCATCTGCGCAAACTGCGTTATGCCCTGGAAGAACAGCAGAGCGCGATGCTCGCGGCGATTGCTAGGTATTTTCCGGCGCAGACCCGCGTCAGCCAGCCGGCGGGCGGCTACTTTCTGTGGCTGGAATTGCCGGAGCAGATGGATTCGCTGAAGCTGTTCCAGATGGCCCTGGCACAAGGCATCAGCATCGCGCCGGGGCCGATATTCTCGCCGACCCAGCGTTTCAGAAATTGCATTCGCTTGAATTACGGCAGCCCGTGGACCGAAGAATCGGAAAAGGCCATGGAGACGTTGGGGCGGATTGTGCGGTCGTTCTGAGGGATAGATGTTGTCTGGACTGGCCCCTTCGCGAGCAGGCTCGCTCCCACATGGGGTCTGCATTCACAAATCAACTGTGGGAGCGAGCCTGCTCGCGAAGAGGCCGGCATTAACACTGCAACTCCACCGGTTTACCGCCCACCCCCCAAATCCACAAACGTCCCGGTCGCATACGAAGCCTTGTCCGACAGCAACCAGACAATCGCCTCCGCCACTTCATCCGGCCGCCCGCCCCGGGCCATCGGGATGGCCGATTCGAGTTTACTGACACGATCCGGATCGCCGCTCAAGGCATGGAAGTCGGTGTAGATGTAGCCCGGACGCACGGCATTGACGCGAATGCCCTCGCCCGCCACTTCTTTCGACAGACCGATGGTAAAAGTGTCGAGCGCGCCTTTGGATGCGGCGTAATCAACGTACTCGTTCGGCGAACCGAGGCGTGCCGCGACCGAGGAGACGTTGACGATGCTGCCGCCCTGCCCGCCGTGTTTGGGCGACATGCGCAGGATCGCGTGCTTGGCGCAAAGGATCGGCGCCAGCACGTTGGTTTTCATGATTTTGAGGATGCGGAATTCGGACATTTCATCGACTCGCGACTTCTGCCCGACGGTGCCGGCGTTGTTGACCAGCGCGGTAACCCGGCCCAGTTCGGCGTCGACGCGCTGAAACATCGCGATCACTTCGTCTTCGATGCTGACATCGGCGCGAACCGCGATGGCCTGGGCGCCCAAGGCGCGAACCTGCTCGAGCACGCTGTGTGCGGCCTGTTCATCCGACTGGTAGTTGATGCAGATCCGGTAGCCCTGTTCGGCTGCCAGCAATGCCGTAGCTGCGCCGATTCCGCGCCCGCCACCGGTGATGACAATGACTTTATCCATGCTGGCCTTCCCCCACGTGCACACGTAACAGTCGGGGCCAAGAATAACTGCCATTCATGGCTTTTGCATGGGTTCTATGGTGTTGCCGCCACCCCCTGTGGGAGCGAGCCTGCTCGCGAAGAACGATGACCCGGTCTTTCAGACCACCGCCAGCCGTTGCCCACGCAAGATGTCCTGCATGAAGCGCTCCGCCGGCATCGGGTGGCCAAGCAGATAGCCCTGCAGCGAATCACAGCCTAGTTTGGTCAGGAAATCCTGTTGCGCGCCGGTCTCGACACCCTCGGCGACAATCCGCAAGTCCAGCGCCTGCCCCAGCGCGACAATCGCCGAGACGATCGCCGCATCATCGCTGTCGTGCTCCAGATCACGGACGAAACCGCGATCAATCTTCAGCTCATTGGCCGGCAATCGCTTGAGGTACATCAGGCTGGAATAACCGGTGCCGAAGTCGTCGATCGACAGGTCGACGCCCATGTCCGACAACTCTTGCAGGACGGTCATGCTCGCGTCAGCGTCGCTCATCGCTGTGGTTTCAGTGATTTCCAGGGTCAGGCTGTTGGCCGGCAAATGGTGGGTCGCCAGCGCCTTGGCCACGCTTTGCACCAGCCCGGCATGGCAGAACTGCAAGGCCGAGAGGTTCACGGCGATGCGCCAGTCGGTGTAACCGAGCACGTACCATTCGCGCATCTGCCGGCAGGCTTCGTTGAGCACCCATTCGCCCATCGGAATGATCAGCCCGGTTTTCTCCGCGAGATCGATGAACTTGTCCGGCATCAACATGCCGTGCAGCGGATGCTTCCAACGCAGCAGCGCTTCGGCACCGACCGGACGGCCATTGGCGGCGTCGAATTTGGGCTGGTAATGCAGGCAGAACTGGTTGTGCTCGATGGCCGCGCGCAGGTCCTGCAACAGTTGCAGTTGTTTGCGCGCGTTGGTGTTCATCGACGCATCGAAGAAGCTGTAGCCGTTCTTGCCGCCACCCTTGGCGTGGTACATCGCGGCGTCGGCGTTCATCAGCAGTTCCTGGGCGTTGGCGCCGTTGCCCGGGTACAGGGCGATGCCAACGCTGGCGGAAATCTGCAGATCATGTTCAGCGACGCGGAACGTGCGACCGATCAGGCTGACCTGACGCGCAGCCAGGCTCAAGGCGTCATTGGGCTCGCTCAAACGCACCAGCAGAACGAACTCATCGCCACCGATTCGCGCCAGAGTGTCCTGGCTGCGCAAGTCTTCACGCAGACGCGCGCCGACCTCACGCAGCAATTGGTCACCCATGTGATGGCCGAATGCGTCGTTGACCGGTTTGAAGCCGTCGAGGTCGATGAACATCAAGGCGAAGCAGCCGCCCTGCTCTTCAACTTTTCTGATCGCCTGATTGATGCGGTCGTCGAGCAACATGCGATTGGGCAGACTGGTCAGCGGATCGTGCAAGGCCAGTTGAGTGAGTTCGCGGTTGGCCACGGTCAGCGAGTGCGCCAGATCAGCGGTGCGCGCTTCGAGGCGGGCATCGAGAATCGAGGTCAACAGGGCAATCGACAGCACCGCCAGCGTGGTGACCACGACCAGACTGTCGAGGCCATTGCCCTTCAAGCCATTGAGCGTCGCGCCGCAGAAACTGCCGTCAGGAAATTGCGCCGCCGCCATGCCGGTGTAGTGCATGCCGACAATCGCCACACCCATGATCACCGCCGCGCCGGCACGAATCAGCCGCACATAGGGCGAATGCTGGCGCAGGCGAAAGGCAATCCACAACGCCGCTGCCGAGGCGCCGACGGCAATCAGCAAGGAGGCACTGAACAATGTCGGGTCGTAATCGATGCCCGGGGTCATGCGCAGCGCAGCCATGCCGGTGTAATGCATGGCGCTGATGCCCGCCCCCATGATCAGCGCACCGAAGGCCAGTTGCGCCAGTGGCAGTTTCGGTTGGCTGACCAGCCATAACGCAAAGCCGCAGGACAGCACCGCGATCAATAGCGACAGCGCAGTGAGGGCGAAGTCGTAGCCCAGGTCGATCGGCAATTGGAAGGCGAGCATGCCGATGAAATGCATCGACCAGACGCCAACGCCCATCGCCAACGCCCCGCCCGCCGTCCAGAAATGCACGGCCCGGCCTTTCGCCGTGGCGATGCGCCCAGTCAGGTCGAGCGCCGTGTAGGAAGCCAGAATGGCCACGCACAGCGAGATGAAAACCAAAGTGAAGGAATAGCTGCCGATGAGCATGGACGTTCTCGTGACAAGCCGAAACCGTACTGCTTCCATTCTCGGTCGGGCAAATGCGGCGATTGTACTGATTGCGCGGAAGAACGCACTGACAAAGTAACCAAATTGCCATCAAGCCGATGAAACGCTTGTTCGATCGTCCTACAACGCTCTGCAGTGGGCTTTAAGCACACCTTGTAGAAGCGATCTCACGCCATACACTAATCCCCGTGGGAGCGAGCCTGCTCGCGAAGGCGTCGGCACTTTCAACATCTCGCTCGACTGCCCCCCCGCTTTCGCGAGCAGGCTCGCTCCCACAGGTTCAGCGGTTGTCGCTGACGTCGAGTTGGCCGTCCCAACCGCCGCCCAGTGCGGCGATCAGTTGTACGCTGGCGATCAGTCGGCTCTGCAGAATATTCAGCACACTGCGTTCGTTACTCAGCGCCGTGGCCTGCACCACTACCACGTCGATATAAGCAATCAGCCCGGCCTTGTACTGGTTTTCCGTCAGGCGCAGGGAATCGCGGGCGGCATCCAGCGCTTCCTGGCGCACTGCTGCTTCGTCTTCATACACCTTGAGCTGGACCAGGTAGTTTTCCACTTCGCGGAAACCGTCGAGCACAGTCTGGCGGTAGCGCGCGACGGTTTCGTCATAGGCTGCCTCGCTGCGGTCAACCTCGGCCGAACGAATGCCACCATCGAAAAGAGGTAACGACAGCTGCGGGCCGACCGACCAGAAACGGTTCGGCAGGCTGATCAGGTTTTTCGAGGTACTGCTGCTGTAGCCGCCGCTCAGGCTCAGGGTCAGGTCCGGGTAATACGCGGCTTTCGCCACGCCGATGTTGGCGTTTGCGGCAATCACCGAGCGTTCGGCCGAAGCGATGTCAGGACGGCGTTCCAGCAGTTGTGAAGGCAAGCTCAGCGGTACCTGCGGCAGATTCGGGATGCTCTGGCTTTCGGCAATGCTGAAGTTGGCCGGTGCTTCGCCGGTCAGTACGGCAATAGCGTTTTCAAACTGTGCGCGCTGCCAGATCAGATCGACCAGATCGGCCTGGGTGCTTTTCAACTGGGTTTGCGCCTGCGCCACCGCATCACGCCCGGAAACCCCGGCGCGGTATTGGTTCTGAGTCATTTTCAGCGAGCGTTCATAAGCGGCAACGGTGGCCTCGAGCAGACGCTTCTGCTGATCGATGACGCGCAGCTGCAGGTAGTTCTGCACCAGTTCCGATTGCTGACTCAGACGCATCGCTGCCAGATCGGCAAAGCTCGCCTGGGCGTTGGCCTCGTCGGCCTCCAGCCCACGGCGCAGTTTGCCCCAGACATCGGCTTCCCAACTGACGCCCAGTTGCGCGTTGTAGGTGTCGCGGATGCCGCTTGAGGAACTGCTCAGGCTCGAACTGCTGCTACCGGTGCCCTGACTCGAGCGGGTCTTGCCCAGACTCAGGTCGACGCTCGGGTAAAACGCCCCGCGTGCACTGCGCACCAAGGCCTGCGCCTGACGAAACTGCGCTTCAGACTGGGCGACGGTCTGGTTGGAGCTGTTGAGTTTTTCGATCAAGGCGTTGAGCTGTTGGTCGCCGTACAACTCCCACCAGGCGCCACGGGCCAGCGAGTCGCTGGGATTGGCCTGACGCCAGCCTTCGGCTTCCTTGAACTGAGCGATTTCGGCGGTTTGCGGGCGCTGGTAGTCCGGGCCGACCGCGCAAGCGCTGAGCAGCGCCACGCACAGCGACAGGCTCAACAGGCGCGAGCCGCGAACGGTGGCCAATTGGAGAAGCGAACGGTCAGTCATAGCGGAGTTTCCAGAGCGGCATCAGTGCGCACGCCACGCCATTTGTTGAAGCGATGGCGCAGCTTGTCGAGATAAAGGTAAACCACCGGGGTGGTGTAAAGGGTCAGGACCTGGCTGAACACCAGACCGCCAATGATGGTCAGGCCCAGCGGCTGGCGCATTTCCGCACCCTCGGCACGGCCGAGCAGCAATGGCAAGGCGCCGAGGATCGCCGCCAGCGTGGTCATCAGAATCGGTCGCAGGCGTTGCAGGCAGGCGCTGCGGATCGACTCCAGCGGCGACAGGCCCTCATGCCGCTCCAATTGCAGCGCAAGGTCGATCATCAGGATGGCGTTTTTCTTCACCACGCCGATCAGCAGGAATATCCCCAGCAGGGAAATCAGGCTGAACTCGCCGCCCAGTGCATAGATCGACAGCAACGCGCCAACCCCGGCCGAGGGCAAGGTCGAGAGAATGGTCAGCGGGTGGATGTAGCTTTCATACAGCACACCGAGCACCAGGTACACGGCCAGCAACGCACCGAGGATCATGAACGGCTGGCTCTTCTGTGTGGCCGCGAAAGCATCAGCGGTGCCGGCCATTTTCGCAATCACATCCTCCGGCAGGCCGACCTTGGCAATCGCCCGTTCGATGGCGGCGCTGCCCTGCTCCACGGTCACGCCTTCGGCCATGTCAAAGGAAATGCTTTCGGACGCGAACTGGCCTTCATGGCTGACCCGGTCGTTTTCCAGGCTGTTTTCGTAATGGGCGAACGTCGACAGCGGCACCCGCGCACCGTCAGCGGTTATCACCTCGACCTGCTTGAGCGTCACCGGATCCTGGGCGTATTTCGGATTGACCTCCATCACCACCTGGTACTGGTTGAGGCTGTCGTAGATCGTCGAAATCTGCCGCTGGCTGTAGGCGTTATTGAGCACGGCGGTGACCATGTTCATGTCGACCCCCAGGCGTTTCGCCTGATCACGATCGACAATCAGCGTCACCTGCTGCGCCCCGGCACCTTCGCGGGCATCGATGGCGGTCAGCTCGGGCAAGGCACGCAACGCGGTAACCACTTTCGGGAACCACTTGCGCAGCTCGGCGAGGTCGCCGCTTTGCAGGATGTAGGTGTATTGCGAACTGGTCTGCTCGCGGCCGCCACCAAACTGCAGATCCTGGTCGGCCATCAGCATCAACTGCGCCCCGGGCACCTTGGGCATTTCCTTGCGCAGGCGTTCGATGACTTTCTGCGCCGACAGCTGGCGTTCCTTGATCGGCTTCAGGCGCACGATCATGAAGGCGTTGTTGGTGCCGTTGTTGCCGCCGATGAACCCGGCCACGCTTTCCACCGCTTCATCCTTGAGCACGGCGCGGCGGAAGGTTTCCATTTTTGGCTGCATGACGTTGAAGGACAGACCATCGTCGCCTCGCACGAAACCGATCAACTGGCCGGTGTCCTGCTGCGGCAGGAAGGTTTTCGGCACCACCACATAAAGCGCAATGTTGACGCCAACGGTGAGCAGCAGGCTGAACAAGGTCAGACGTCGATGACGCAATACCCAGTCGAGGCTGGTGGCGTATTTGCCGACCATCCAGTCGTTGGTCTTGTGGCTCCAGCGTTGCAAGCGGTTTTCCTGGCCCGGGGTGTGCGGCTTGAGCCAGCGCGCGCAGAGCATCGGTGTCAGCGTCAGGGAAACCACCAGCGACACCACGATTGCCGCCGCCAGGGTGATGGAAAATTCGCGGAACAGGCTTTCGACCAACCCGCCCATGAACAGGATCGACAGGAACACCGCCACCAGCGAGACGTTCATCGACAGCAGGGTAAAGCCGACCTCCTTGGCCCCGAGGTACGCGGCCTGCATCGGCTTGACTCCCTCGTCGATGTGCCGGGAGATGTTTTCCAACACTACAATCGCGTCGTCCACCACCAGACCCGTGGCGAGAATCAGCGCCATCAGCGACAGGTTGTTCAGCGAGAACCCGTACAGATACATCACCGCGAAAGTACCGACCAGCGACACCGGCACCGCCAGGGTCGGGATCAGCGAGGCGCGGAAGTTACCGAGAAACAGGTAAACCACCAACACCACCAGGGCGACGGCGATCAGCAAGGTCATCTCGGCTTCGTGCAGCGTGGCCTTGATCACCGGCGAGCGATCCATGGCCAGATTGAGTTTGACGCTGGCCGGCAGCACCGCTTGCAGCGCGGGCAACTGCGCCTTGATCTCGTTGACCGTCTCGATGATGTTGGCGCCGGCCTGACGGTTGATCACCAGCAATACCGCCGCGTCGTCGTTGAAGAAACCGCTGTTGTAACGGTCTTCGACGCCATCGCTGACTTTCGCCACATCCTTGAGACGCAATGCGGCGCCGTCGGCGTAGTGAATGATCAGCGACTCGTAATCCTTGGCTTTCTCCAACTGGTCGTTGGCCTGGATCTGCCACAGGCGCTCGCCGTCCTCGACCGAGCCCTTGGGCCGGCGCACGTTAGCGTCGGCAATGGTCTTGCGCACATCGTCGAGGGCCACGCCGTACTGGTTCAGCGCCTGCGGCTCGAGTTCGATGCGCACCGCCGGCAGCGAACTGCCACCGATCTGCACTTCACCGACGCCCTGCACTTGCGACAGGCTTTGCGAGAGGATGGTCGAGGCCAAGTCGTAGAGCTGGCCTTTTTCCAGCACATCCGAAGTCAGCGACAGCACCATGATCGGCGCCTGCGACGGGTTGACCTTTTTATAGGTCGGCATGCTGCGCATCCCGCTCGGCAGCAGATTGCGCGAGGCGTTGATCGCCGCCTGCACTTCCCGCGCCGCGCCGTTGATGTCGCGGTCGAGGTCAAATTGCAGAATCACCCGCGTCGAACCCTGACTGGAGCGGCTGCTCATGGTGTTGACGCCGGCAATCGCACCGAACGAACGCTCCAGCGGCGTCGCCACCGTTGAAGCCATCACCTCGGGACTGGCGCCCGGCAGACTGGCCTGGACGACGATCACCGGGAAATCCATCTGCGGCAGCGGCGATACCGGCAATAGACCGAAGCTGACCCCGCCGAGCAACATGATGGCCAGCGAGAGCAGCATGGTTGCCACGGGGCGTTTGATGAAAGGTCCGGAGAGGTTCATAGCGTCGAGCTCCAAGCTGCATGCTGCGAGCTACAAGCTGTTCCTGCGCGCGCAGGCTGCTGTTTTCTTGCAGCTTGAAGCTTGCAGCTTGAAGCTGCATTCACCACGCCGCTCACACCACCTCTCCCGCGACAGGCTTGGTCCAACGCCGCCCCAACCGATCAAAAGCCAGGTAAATCACCGGCGTGGTGAACAGCGTCAACACCTGGCTCACCAGCAAACCGCCGACCATCACCAGACCCAACGGCTGACGCAATTCAGCACCAGACCCCGTGGCCAGCATCAGCGGCACCGCGCCGAACAACGCCGCCAGCGTGGTCATCAGAATCGGCCGGAAGCGCAGCAACGCCGCTTGATAGATCGCCTCCGCCGGGGCCATGCCCTGGGTGCGTTCGGCGTCGAGGGCGAAGTCGATCATCATGATCGCGTTCTTCTTGACGATACCGATCAGCAGGATGATGCCGATGATCGCGATCATGCCCAAATCGTTGCCACTGAGCAGCAACGCCAGCAAGGCGCCGACTGCTGCCGACGGCAAGGTCGAAAGAATGGTGATCGGGTGGATGTAGCTCTCGTAGAGCACGCCCAGCACGATGTACATGGTCACCACCGCCGCCAGAATCAGCAGCAAGGTACTCGACAGCGAAGCCTGGAACGCTTGCGCCGCGCCCTGGAACTGAGTCTGCACGCCGACCGGCATGCCGATGTCCTGCTGCACTTGCTCGATGATGTCCACGGCATGCCCCAACGCCACGCCCGGCGCGAGGTTGAACGACATCATCACCGCCGGGAACTGTCCGATGTGGGTGATCGCCAATTGCGCCTGACGTTCTTCGACATGCGCCAGACTCGACAGGCGTACCTGCGCACCGTCGGTGGTCTTGACGTGAATCTGATCCAGCGCCTGCGGGCCGATCTTCTCCCCGGCCTGGGCTTGCAGCACCACGCGGTACTGACTGGCCTGGGTGTAAATGGTCGAAATCTGCCGCTGGCCGAACGCGTCGTACAGCGCATCGGTGATATTCGCCACCGACACGCCAAGGCGCGATGCGGCGTCGCGGTCGATCACCAGATAGACCTGCAAGCCTTTGTCCTGCAGATCACTGGCCACGTCGGTCAACTCCGGACGCTGCGCCAGGGCTTCGACCAGACGGCCGCTCCACTGGCTGAGCAATTCGGAGTCCGGCGAAGACATGCTGAACTGATACTGGGTGCGACTGACCCGATCCTCGATGGTCAGATCCTGCACCGGCTGCATGAACAAACGAATGCCGACCAGTTTGTCCAGTTGCGGTTGCAGGCGCGCGATCACTTCGCTGGCCGTCAGATCGCGCTCGCCGTGGGGCTTGAGGTTGATCAGCAAGCGGCCGCTGTTGAGAGTGGCGTTGTCGCCGTCGACGCCAATGTAGGACGACAGGCTCTGCACCGCCGGATCTTCGAGAATGATCTTCGCCAGTTGCTGCTGCCGCTCGCCCATCGCCGCGAAGGAGATCGACTGCGGCGCTTCGGAAATGCCCTGAATGACGCCGGTGTCCTGCACCGGAAAGAAACCCTTCGGCACGATCACGTACAGGAACACGGTCAACGCCAGTGTGCCGATGGCGACCAGCAAGGTCAGCGGCTGATGCTTGAGCACCCAGCGCAGCATCCGCCCGTATTCCTTGATCATCCAGTCGATGAACGCACCGCTGGCGCGGTAGAAACGGCCTTGCTCGTGCTCCTGCGGTTCACGCTTGAGCAGGCGCGCGCACATCATCGGCGTCAGGGTCAGCGACACCACCAGGGAAATCAGGATCGCCACCGCCAGGGTGATGGCGAACTCGCGGAACAGGCGCCCTACCACGTCGGCCATGAACAGCAGCGGAATCAGTACGGCGATCAGCGACAGGGTCAGGGAAATCAGGGTGAAGCCGATCTGCTTCGCGCCCTTGAGCGCGGCCTGCATCGGGCTGTCACCCTCTTCGATGAAGCGTGAAATGTTCTCGAGCATGACGATGGCATCGTCGACCACGAAGCCGGTGGCAATGGTCAGCGCCATCAACGTCAGGTTGTTCACCGAGAAACCGGCGAGGTACATCACGCCAAAGGTGCCGATCAACGACAGCGGCACGGCCACCGAGGGAATGATCGTCGCACTGGCGCGGCGCAGAAACAGGAACGTGACCATGACCACCAGCGCGATAGCGATCAGCAGTTCGTGTTGCACGTCGGTGACCGAGGCGCGGATGGTCTGCGTGCGATCCGTCAGCACCGTGACGTCGAGGCCGGCCGGAAGGTTGTCGGTAATGCTCGGCAGCAAGGCCTTGATGCGGTCGACCACTTCGATAACGTTGGCGCCTGGCTGACGCTGGATGTTCAGCAACACCGCCTGATTCTGGTTGGCCCACGCGGCGAGACGCTCGTTCTCGGCGCCATCGACGATTTCCGCGACGTCCTTGAGCCGCAACGGCGCGCCGTTCTTGTAGGTCAGGATGAGGTTGGCGTAGTCCTCGGGCGAGGTCAGTTGGTCGTTGGCATCGAGCATCGATACCCGGGTCGGGCCATCGAAGTTGCCTTTCGGCTGGTTGACGTTGGAGGCGCCGATGAGCGTGCGCACGTCCGACAGGTTGAGACTGTTGGCCGCGAGCGCTTCGGGGTTGACCTTGATTCGTACCGCCTGACGCTGGCCACCAGCGATGCTGACCATGCCGACGCCGCTGATCTGGGCGATCTTCTGCGCCATGCGCGTATCGACCAAGTCATTGAGCTTGGGCAGCAGCATGGTTTTCGAAGTGATGGCCAGGGTCAGCACCGGGGTGTCCGCCGGGTTGACCTTGTTGTACACCGGCGGCGCCGGCAGGTCGGTCGGCAGCAGGTTGGTCGCGGCGTTGATCGCGGCTTGCACCTGCTGCTCGGCGACGTCCATGTTGATGTCGAGGCTGAAACGCAGGGTCAGCACCGAAGCGCCGCCGGAGCTGGTCGAAGCCATTTGCGTCAGGCCCGGCATCTGCCCGAACTGGCGTTCAAGCGGCGCGGTGACGGCGCTGGTCATTACGTCCGGACTGGCGCCGGGGTACAGGGTCATGACGCGGATGGTCGGGTAATCGACCTGCGGCAGGGCCGAAACCGGCAGCAGGCGATAAGCGATCAGGCCGGCCAGGACAATGGCCAGCATGCTGAGAGTGGTAGCTACCGGACGGAGGATGAACAGCCGCGAAATGTTCATGCGCCCTTCTTGGCCTTGTCAGCGGGGGTCGCATCGGGATTGGCGGCGGATTTACCTTGCAGATGCTCGGTCGGCGAGGTCGGCACTTCGCTGCTGTCATTGACCACTTCGACTTCGCTGCCCTCCTTCAGGCGATCGGTGCCTTCAAGCACAACGCGATCACCCGCGGCGAGGCCTTCGGTGACCACGGTATTGTCACCGTCGCTGGCACCGATTTTCAGTTGGCGAATGGTGACTTTCTTGTCGCCGTCCAGCGCATAGACGAAGGTGCCGTTGGTACCGAACTGGATCGCTGCCGACGGTGCCAGCACTACACCTTTGAGCGTGTCGGCCAGCAAATGGACGTTGACGAACTGGTTGGGAAACAGGGACTGGTCGCGATTGTCGTAGCGGGCCTTGAACTTGAGGGTGCCGGTGGCCACGTCGATCTGGTTGTCGAGGCTTTGCAGCACGCCGGTGGCTTGCAGCTTGGTGTCGCCGCGATCCCACGCTTCGGCAGGCAACTTGGCGCCACTGCGGTAACGGGCCAGCACGGTGTCGAGGCTGTTCTCCGGCAAGGTGAAGGCCACGCTGATCGGTTGCGTCTGGGTGATCACCGCGAGGAACGTGGTGTCGTTGGCGGCGACGAGGTTGCCGACGTCGACCTGACGCAGACCGACGCGACCGGCAATCGGCGCGCGGATCTTGGTGAATTCGAGATTGAGCTTGGCATCGTTGACCGCTGCCTGATTGGTCTTGACCGTGCCCAAGTATTGGCCGACCAGCGCTTCGGCGGTGTCGAGGGTCTGTTTGGCGATGCTGTCTTCTTTATACAGCCCACGATAACGCTCGACGTCGACCTGAGCGTTTTTCAGTTGCGCCTGATTCTGCAGCAACGTGCCTTCGGCCTGGAGCAAAGCATTCTGGTAAGGACGCGGATCGATCTCGGCCAGCAGGTCGCCCGCCTTGACCATCTGCCCTTCTTCGAAATGAATCTTCACCAGTTCGCCGCCTACCCGGCTGCGCACGTTGATGGTATTGAGCGCGGTGACCGTGCCCAGTGCCTTGTAATACAGCGGGAAGTCGCCCTTCACCGCCGGCGCCACACGCACCGGAATCGGCCCGGTACCGCCGCCGAAGCCCGGCCGCATCATCCCCGAGCGCCCGGTATGCCCGGCGGCCGCTTTGTCGCCGCCCGCCTTGTCAGCAGAGCCGGCGGGCCAGAATTTCCAGCACAGGACGGCGATGACCAACAGGACCAGCAGGCTGATCAGCCAGCGACGGGATTTGCGGGGGGACGATTGCATGGAGTTATTGACCATTGGGCGCGTGGGCTTCTATTACGGGAGGCTGAACGATAAGCACTGAGTGGATTTAAGCAAAGCAGCTTTACCGGCAATTTACCTTCCACTTACGTTTCAAGGTGTGAGGCAAAACCCTGATACACAAATGAAAACGGCCTGGACAGGGCCAGGCCGTTAACAATTGTAAAAGCCTTACTTGAGAACGGACAGTGCCGCTTCGTAGTTAGGCTCTTCGGCGATTTCCTTGACCAGTTCGCTGTGCAGAACGTTGTCGTTTTCGTCCAGCACCACAACAGCGCGCGCGGTCAGGCCTTTCAATGGGCCGTCAGCAATGGCCACGCCGTAGTTTTCGATGAACTCGCTGCCGCGCAGGGTCGACAGGTTCTGTACGTTTTCCAGGCCTTCAGCGCCGCAGAAGCGCGCCTGGGCGAATGGCAGGTCAGCGGAGATGCACAGCACCACGGTGTTGCTGATGTCGTTGGCCTGGGCGTTGAACTTGCGCACGGAGGTGGCGCAGGTCGGGGTATCGACGCTTGGGAAGATGTTGAGGACTTTGCGCTTGCCGGCGAAGTCTTTCAGGGTGACGTCGGACAGATTGCCGGCTACCAGGGAAAAGGCTGGCGCCTTGGAACCGGCTTGTGGCAACTGGCCGTTGACTTGAACCGGATTGCCTTTGAGGGTGACTTGAGCCATGACTTGAGTCCTTCTGTTTTTGATTGGAAAGCATGCAAGAGGCGGAAGTTAACCACGAAATCGGCTGACGACCTATGCCCCGTTGGAAATTGTTGGGCGCTCGACTGCGAGATTGTATACAACCTCCCTGTGCGAGCGAGCCTGCTCGCGAAATCAGGTATCGATATCAGAAACGTGTGTCAACTGGGCTACCGCTTTCGCGAGTAGGCTCGCTTCCACGGAAGTTTGCAGTGCCGCCACAACCACCTTCGATTAAGCCCGGCTCCGACGATTAGAGGTGTGATATGTGCACCGCGTCCCCCGCACCAACGAATTAATTCCTTCGACTGGCTAACTCCCGATTAGCTGCTAGTTTCAGAAGGACGTGTCCTACAGGCTTGATAAGCAAAGGGATAACGCAGTAGCGGCGCGACGGTGCTCAGTTGTCCGGAAAAACACCATGGAATCGGGAATGATCTGCAGTCGAGCCGGGAATAGAGGATTTCTGCCGGGGCCGGGTGGCGCGGCGTTCGCCATGCTCAAGCCACGGAGCGGGCGTCTCCTCATCTTGCTGTGCCTGGGCGTCAGTCCATCGCTGTTCGCCGCGGAAGGTGGCGTCGGCCGGCCGATCACGGGCCAGCAAGTATTCGCCAATGCTGGCATCGTGCCGCCGGAGCCGGGCTGGGTAATGTCGTTGACCAGCATCTGGTACGACGGCTCGCTCAAGGGCAGCGACGGCGCACCGATTTCCGGCGCGATCAGTGGCGGGATCGACGTGAAAGTCTCCTACACCATGGCCAACTTCACCCATGTCTGGAACACCGGCAAGGGCCGCTGGAATTTCGCCTCGGCAATGGGCCTGCCGGTGCAATACACCGACATCAAGGCGAGCATCACCGGCCCGCGCGGGCGCACTTTGGGTGACAGCGATTCCGGCACGCAGTTTGCCGATGCGCTGATCACCCCGATCGCCGCTGGTTATCACTTCGACGAACTCAATCATCTCTCGCTGTCGCTACCGATCTACGTGCCGACCGGCGCCTATAACAAGGATCGCCTGGCCAACCCCGGACAGAATAACTACACATTCATGCCAACCGTGGCCTTTACCCACCTCGACGGCAAGGGCGGCGAGTTCACTTGGTCCAGCGGGCTGGAGTTCTACACCGAGAACGACGCTACCGACTATCGCAACGGCAACATCTTCACCCTCGACGCCCTCTGGACTCACGGCTTGGGCAATGGCTGGAACGCCGGACTTGCCGCCGGCTACGTGCAGCAACTGACCGACGACAAAGGCCAGACCGCCGATGTCTTCAATGGCTATCGCGGCCGTTCGGTCGGCGCCGGCCCGGTGGTTGGCTGGGCCGGAAAGTTCGCCGATGCCCAGGCCAATATCAGCGCGCGCTGGGTGCCGGAGTTCGACACCAAGAACCGCCCCGAAGGCAATGGTTTCAGCGTCAATCTGACCCTGGCGTTTTTCTAGACCCGGACACAAAGGACTGCCCATGACAGCGCTCACCGACCTCAACGCCCTGCAAGCCAGCATCGCCGAAGCGGTGCTCGGCCAGGATCAAGTCATCCGGCAGATTCTGCTCGGGCTGTTGGCCAACGGTCATTTGCTTCTGGAAAGTCTGCCCGGGCTGGCCAAGACACGCACGGTCAAGGCACTGGCCAAACACCTTGACGCCAAGATGAGCCGCATCCAGTTCACCCCCGACCTGTTGCCTTCGGACATCACTGGCGCCGAGGTGCTGCACCAGGTCGAGGGCAAAAACGAGATCCGATTCCAGCCCGGCCCGCTGTTCGGCAATCTGATCCTGGCCGACGAAATCAACCGCGCCCCGGCCAAGGTCCAGGCGGCGCTGCTCGAAGCCATGGAGGAGCGCCAGATCACGGTGGCCGGCAACAGCCATGCGCTACCGGAGCTGTTCATCGTGGTGGCGACGCAGAACCCGATCGAGCAGGAAGGCACCTACCCACTGCCGGAAGCGCAGATGGACCGTTTTCTGATGAAGGTGCTGCTTGATTACCCCAGCGCCGAAAACGAAAGCCAGGTGCTGCGCCTGCTGCGCAACGAAGAGTTTGCCCAAGGTGCGAGCACCACGCTGGTGAAGAATTTCACTTTGCCGCAAGAGGTGATTTTTGCTGCGCGCAAGGAAGTCAGCGCGGTGCACGTTTCACCGGCCATCGACACTTACCTGATTGACCTGATCAACGCCACCCGCCACCCCGCCGACTACGACGAAGACCTCGCACGCTGGATCGCCATTGGTGCCAGTCCCCGTGGCGGCATTGGCCTGGACCGCTGCGCCCGCGCCGATGCGTGGCTGCAGGGGCAGGATTTCGTTTCGCCGGACAACGTCCGCGCCGTGGTCCATCCGGTGTTGCGCCATCGTTTGCAGCTGAGTTACGACGCGGTTGCCGATGGCGTCAGCGCCGATCAGGTGCTCGACCGGATTCTCGACAAAGTGGCGATTCCCGCATGAACGACGAAGGTCTGGTCTACGTCTCTCTCGCGCAACTGATGGCGCTGGAGTTCAAGGCCCGTGACCTGAGTTTTCTTGCCCGCCAGCCGCAGGGCAGCATACTCGCCGGCAACCACGCCTCACGGCTGCGCGGACGCGGGCTGAACTTCGACGAGTTGCGCCGCTATCAACCGGGCGACGACCTGCGCCACCTCGACTGGCGCGCTTCGTTGCGTACCGGCAAACCGGTGGTGCGCACTTTCACCGAAGAACGCGACCGCCCGGCCCTGATCGTGGTCGACCAGCGCATGTCGATGTTCTTCGGCTCGCAGCGCAGCTTCAAATCGGCAGTCGCCGCCGAACTCGCCGCGCTGGCGGCGTGGATGGTTTTTCACGCTGGGGATCGGGTTGGCGGTCTGGTCTTCAACGACCAGCGTATCGACAGCATCGCGCCGTTGCGCAGTCGCAAGCGTGTCGAAGCGCTGCTCAGCCGCGTAGTGCAGCAAAACCGCGCGCTGAACGCCGGTAATCCCGACGCCGAAGATGAGGACCAAATGGACAAAGCCTTGCAGCGCTGCCTCGGTGTGGCCGGGCACGACCACTTGATCTGCATCGTCAGCGACTTTGCCGGTGCCGGTGACCGCACCTTGCAATTGATGCGGCAGCTGTCGGCGCACAACGATGTGATTGCCTTGCAGGTCTATGATCCGCTGGCACTGAAACTGCCGAACAACGGTCGACTGCTGGTCACCCAGGGTGAGTTGCAGGTCGAACTGGCGATCGAGAAACGTAACGTGCAGCAGCCGCTGGGGGATTTTCTCAGCGGGCGGCTCAAGGACGTCGCCACCCTGCTGCGCCGCAGTCAGGTGCCGCTGATGATGATCAGCACCGCCGAGGACGCCCATGGGCAACTGCGCGCCGAACTCGGCAAAAGCGCCGGGGGCGCGCGATGAACCGGAATATCCCCAGCATCGATCAGCTCAAGGAGCTGGCCCTGCCCGCGCCCGTCAGCTATGCGCCGCAAACCTGGGGCTGGTGGCTGTTGCTGGCGGTGCTGATATTCGCCGCGCTGTTGCTAGGCCTGCGCAGATACTGGCAATGGCGCCGCGACCGCTATCGCCGTGAAGCCCTTGCCCGACTCGCACAGTTGCGCGGCCGCAGTGACGATCTCAATGCCCTGCGCGAATTGCCAGAGCTGCTCAAACGCACGGCCCTCTCCATGCCCACTCGATCGCGGCGCTGGAGTGCATTCCCTGTGGGAGCGAGCCTGCTCGCGAAGACGTCAGCGCATGCAATACCTCAATCCACTGACACAGCGCTTTCGCCAGCAGGCTCGCTCTCACAAGGGCCGGCGGCGCTTGGCAAAGATGACTGGCAGGAATTTCTGCAACGGCATTGCAAAAACAGAATGCCCGCCGACTTCAGCACTCAACTGGCCCAACTCGCCTACGCGCCGGACCCCGTATTGCGCGCCCTCCCCGCAGCGCAACGGCAAATGCTCTTCGACAGCTGCCAATACTGGGTGGAGCATCACCATGTGGCAGCTTGATTACCCTTGGCTGTTGCTCCTGCTGCCGCTGCCCTGGCTGGCTTACCGCTTTTTGCCCGCTTACAACGAAGCCCGCAGTGCCGTGCGCGTACCGTTTTTCAGCGCGATGAGCCGCGCGGTCGGCGAAGCGCCGGGCACTGCGGGCAGTCGACGCAATCGCTGGCAACTGCTGCTGAATGTGCTGGTGTGGGCGCTGATCCTGCTGGCCGTGTCGCGCCCGGTGTACGTCGAAAAGCCGATCGAACGCCAGCAACCGGTGCGCGATCTGATGCTCGCCATCGACCTGTCGCAGTCGATGGAAACCGAGGATTTCACCAATGCTCAGGGCGAAAAAATCAATCGCCTGGCGGCGGTCAAAGGCGTGGTGCAAGGCTTTATCGACAAACGCAAGGACGACCGCATCGGCCTGATCGTATTTGGCAGCGGTGCCTACCCACAGGCTCCACTGACCCTCGATCACGCCAGCCTGTCGTTGTTGCTGGCCGATACCGGGATCGGCATGGCCGGCGCCAACACAGCGATCGGCGATGCGATCGGGCTCAGCCTGAAATTGCTCGACAAGGCCCATGAGCAGGAAAAAGTCCTGATTCTGCTGACCGATGGCAACGACACCAGCAGCGCGATCACCCCGGATCACGCCGCCGAAATGGCGGCCAACAAAGGCGTGGTCATTCATACCATCGGCATCGGCGACCCCGACGCTTCCGGCGAAGCGAAGGTCAATCTGCAAGGTCTCGAACAGATCGCCAACACCACCGGCGGCCGCTTCTTTCGCGCCGAAGACCGCGCGGCACTGGATCAGGTCTACAACACCCTCGACCAGCTCACTCCGCATCAGGTGAAAACCCTCAGTCATCAGCCGCAACGGGAATTGTTCTACTGGCCGCTGAGTGCAGCATTGCTGTTGTTGGCGCTGTATCAGCTCGGCGCCCTGTTACGGCCGAACCTGACGGTTGCGCGGCAGCGGCAGGAGGCCTGAAATGGAGATCAACCTGAGCGATTTGCACTTTCTGCGCCCGCTGTGGCTGTTGCTAGCGCTGTTCGGCGCAATGCTGCCACTGATCTGGCGTCGTAGCCGCGACCTGCAAAAACGCCTGCGCGGCAATATCGCCGAACACTTGCTGCCGCACTTGTTGATCACCCCGCAGGATCACCAGCGCTGGCGCCCGGTGCACCTGCTCTGTGCGCTGCTGATCCTCGGCGCACTCGCCGCGGCCGGGCCAACGTGGGAACAGGATCGCCCGGACTTTCTCGAGAACCGCGCACCGTTGATCGTTGCCGTCGACCTTTCGCCGTCGATGGACGCCAACGATGTGCAGCCGACGCGGCTGGAGGCGGTCAAGCACAAGCTGCATGATCTGCTGCAACGTCGCGCCGCTGCGCGGACCGCACTGATCGCCTATGCCGGCAGCGCGCATCTGGTGTTGCCACCGACCGACGATCCGGCGCTGCTCGACAGTTTCATCCAGGCCCTGGGCACGGGCTTGATCGACAAACCGGGCAAGAACGTCGCCGCCGTGATCGATCAAGCGAAACGCTTGCTCAGCGCCGAGAACACCCCGGGCAGTCTGCTGCTGATGACTGATGGGGCCGATACCACGCAACTCGATGATCTGCAAAAACACCTCGACGGCAGTGCCTTGCAGGTTCTGGTTCTGGCGGTGGGCAGCGAAGACGCGGGCGTCATTACTACCGCCAGCGGCCAGCCGAAAATCGACAGCAGCGGACGACCAGTGCTCGGCAGTTTCGATCAAGCGGCCCTCAAGCAATTGGCCTCGGCCGTCGACGCGCCGCTCGGCAGCCTGACCCTCAATAACGATGATCTGGAGTGGATCGAGTTGCACGCCCGCCAACACTTCCAGAGCGCCAGCGCCGAACAGCGCGAATTGCACTGGAAGGACGCCGGTTACTGGCTCTGCTGGCCGTTGCTGTTACTGGCGCTGTTCAGCGTACGCAAAGGCTGGAGCGTCAACTGGATGCCGGCGCTGTTTTTGGCCGTAGGGTTGGGCTGGCCTGGGGCGCCGGCGCAGGCCAACGCCCTCACCGATGCGTTTTTTACCCGCGACCAACAAGGCCGCTGGGCGTTTGAGCATGATCGTTTGCCCGAAGCCGCAGCGCTGTCCGTCGACCCGTACTGGAAAGGCGTCGCGGCCTATCACGCTGCCGATTACGACTTGGCAATGGCGACCTTTGCCCGTTTGGACACGCCGCAGGCGTACTTTTACCTGGGCAACATTTACGTGCGCCGCTTCAAGTTCGATCAGGCGATTGCTGCCTACAGCCAGGCGTTGAAACTGCAGCCGCAATTTCCCGAAGCGAGCGCCAATCTGGCCTTGGCTCAGGCACTGCTCAAGGACACCGAAAGCGCAGAGAAAAACGCTCCGCAAACCAAACCCGATGAAGTCAAATTCGACAAGGCACCCGGTAAAGGTCAGAGCAAAAAGGTCGAGACCCAGCAAGCGGCGTCCGACGCGCTGTGGCTGGAGAACCTGACCACCTCGCCGGCGAAGTTTCTAAGGCAGAAGTTCAGCTTGCAGGATCAGCAGGGAGATCGGCCATGAACCGTATCGCGGCCTTCGCGAGCATGCTCGCTCTCACAGGAAAACCGTGGACTCCAAGTGGGAGGGAGCCTGCTCGCGAAGAGGCCCGGACGCTCAGCGCAAAGCTCAGCGCCCTGCTGCTAACCAGCCTGCTCTCTCTGAATGTTTCTGCAGCCCCAGCGCAACTGAAGGTCCAGGCTCACCTCAACCCCGGCGAAGGCGCGATGGTCGGCGGTCTGGTCGAACTGCAACTCGACGTGCTCACCGACACCTGGTTCACCAGCGCCGCCGCCCTGCCCGATCTGCAACTCGACGGTGCGCTGGTAATGCCGCCGAACGGCCAGGCGCAGCATCTGAACCAGACCATCGATGGCCAATCGTTCAATGGCTTGCGCTATAGCTATCTGATCACGCCCAACGTCGCGCGCAGTTTCGATATCCCGGCGCTGACCGTACGCGCCACACTGGGCCAGGCCACTGAAGAAATCAGCGCACAAAGCCAGCCGCTGAGTTTCAGTGCAGCCCAGCCGCCCGGTTTCGCGCCCGGGGAGACGCCTCTGGTCGCCAGTGGGTTGCGCTTGAAACAGATCGTTACCAATTCGGCCACACCGCTGAAAGTCGGCGACAGCATCACCCGTGAGCTCACCCTGCAAGCCGATGGCGCGCTGGCGATGGCCCTGCCGATTCCGACCTTCAGTGATGTCGACGGCTTGAGTCGCTACGCGAAGACGCCACAAGTCACTGCGCTGGATGATGGTCGCGGCAATATCCTCGGCGGCCAACGTGTCGACAGGGCCAGCTATCGCATCGACAGTGCCGGTACTTACACGCTGCCGGCGATCCGCGTGAAATGGTGGGACGCCTCTGCGAAGCAGATACGTAGCGCTGAGGTGCCGGCCGTGAGCTTCGAGGCCGCAGCCAACAACGCCTATAAACCGGTGTTTTCGCTCGCCGAAGACCTCAGGCAACTGCAACAGAATCACTTGCACTTCTCCAGCCGCTGGCTGCTCTGGCTGGCGCTGGCGGTCGGCCTCGCCGTCGGTGTGTACTTGCTGCGGCCCGTCGCCGTTCGCGCCCATCAACGCTGGCTCGCACATAAACGGGCGAAGCAATTGGCCTGGCAGCATTCGCCCGCTTTCGCCTGGCAACAGATCGCCCCGCAACTGCAAGCCAGGCCGGCGCAACTGACCGCGCTGTACTTGTGGCTACGGCGCAGTCGTCTGGGCTTGAAACTCACGGGCGCCGGGCCACGTTTGCAGGGTTTGTTACGCGGGCTTTACGGCCGTCAGTCTGCCGCCGATCAAACACTTGTTCAGCTTCGCCAATCGTTGTCTACGCTTCACAGTCAGGTCGCCCGCCAACAGGCGAAACCCGCACCGGCCCTGCGCCCGCTCAACCCTGTGCATGAGAAGGATTTCACATGATCAACCCGTTGCTGCGTCGCCAACGTTTCGGTCTTGCCCTGCTGCTGACACTGGTTCTGCCCCTGCTGGCACAGGCGAATGAACCGCTGCCGTCGTGGAATGACGGCCCGGCCAAAAAGAGCATTATCGAGTTCGTCCAGGCCGTGACCGACCAGAGCAGCAAGGACTTCGTCAAACCGGCCGATCGCATCGCTGTGTTCGACAATGACGGCACCTTGTGGAGCGAACAACCGGCGTACTTCGAATTGCTGTTTGCCTTCGACGAGGTCAAGCGCACCGCCGCACAACACCCCGAATGGAAAACCACCCAGCCGTTCAAGGCGGTGCTGGAAAATGATCACAAAGCCCTTGCCGCGTCGGGCATGGAGGGTTTGCTGAAGATCGTCGGCGCAACCCACAGCGGCATGACCACCGAAGCCTTCGATGACTACGCGAAAACCTGGTTCAGCCAGGCGCGCCACCCGAAAACCGGCAAGCCCTACACGGAAATGATCTTCCAGCCGATGCTGGAAATGCTCGACTACCTGCGCAGCCAGAACTTCAAGACCTACATCGTTTCCGGCGGCGATACCGGCTTCATGCGCGCCTTCGCCGAGAAGGTCTACGGCATCCCGCCGGAACAGGTGATCGGTACCACGTTCGTCACTTCTTACCAGTTCAAGGACGGCAAAGCGTCGATCGTGCGCACGCCGAAAGTTGCGCACAACGACGACGGTCCGGGCAAACCGGTCAGCATCGATGCGGTCATCGGTCGGCGGCCGATCCTCGCCTTTGGCAACTCCGACGGCGACCTGCAAATGCTGCAGTGGACCGCCGCCGGGCCGGGCAAGCGCCTGATGGGGCTGGTGCACCACACCGATGCCAAGCGCGAGTGGGCTTATGACCGGCAATCGAATATCGGCCGACTCGACAAGGCCCTCGATGAAGCGAATTCCCGTGGCTGGACGGTGGTGGACATGGCGTCGGAATGGCGCCGGATCTATCCGTTCGATCCGCCGGCAACTGAGCAGGTGCAATAAGAAAGCGTAATGCAGGAGAGCAGTAAACGTTTGTCGCAAAAAAACGACCCCCGTGCAAAAGGAGCAAGTCAGATGACTCGCATACGCAAGTGGCTACCGAAACTCGCCCTGGTGGCAACCTCGGTGATGGCGCTGTCGGCAACCGCCACAGCGGCTGAAAAACCCAACATTCTCGTGATCTTCGGCGACGACATCGGCCAGACCAACATCAGTGCCTATTCCATGGGCGTGGTCGGATACAAGACGCCGAATATCGACCGTATCGCCAAAGAAGGCATGATCTTCACCGATTACTATGCCGAAAACAGTTGCACGGCCGGACGCTCGTCGTTCATCACCGGGCAGACGCCATTGCGTACCGGCTTGTCCAAGGTCGGCATGCCCGGGGTACCGGTGGGCTTGCAGCCACGCGATGTGACCATTGCCCAAGCGCTGAAAGCCCAAGGCTATGCCACGGGTCAATTCGGCAAGAACCACTTGGGCGACAAAGACGAATATCTGCCGACCAATCATGGTTTCGACGAGTTTTTCGGCAACCTGTATCACCTCAACGCCGAAGAGGAGCCGGAGCGTCCCTACTGGCCCAAGGATGATGCCGAGTTCGTCAAGGCCGCCTCGCCTCGTGGCGTGATCCACAGTTTTGCCGACGGCAAGATTGAAGATACTGGCGCGCTGACCAAGAAACGCATGGAGACCATCGACGACGAAACCACTGCGGCAGCGCAAGCGTTCATCGAGAAACAGGCCAAGGCGGACAAACCGTTCTTTGTCTGGATGAACACCACACGCATGCATGCCTTCACTCACGTGCGCGAATCCATGCAAGGCCAAAGCGGCATGGTCGGCAACGAATATGCCGATGGCATGCTCGAGCATGACGGCGACGTCGGCAAGCTGCTCAAGACACTGGATGATTTGAAGCTGACCGAGAACACCATCGTCGTCTACACCACCGACAACGGCCCGAACCAATGGTCGTGGCCCGACGCTGCAACGACGCCGTTCCGCAACGAGAAAAACTCGAACTGGGAAGGCGCCTACCGGGTACCGGCGATGATTCGCTGGCCGGGCAAAGTCAAGGCAGGCGAAGTCTCCACACAAATGTTCTCCGGTCTGGACTGGTTCCCGACGCTGCTGGCCGCCGTGGGCGACACCGACATCAAGGACCGCTTGCTCAAGGGCGCCGACATCGGCGGCAAAAACTTCAAAGTGCACCTGGACGGCTATAACCAGCTGGACTACCTGACGGGTAAAACCGACAAGAGCGCGCGCAAGGAGTTCTACTACTTCAACGATGACGGTGCGTTGGTCAGCATGCGTTTCAACGATTGGAAACTGGTGTTCTGTGAGCAGCGCGCACCCGGCGGACTGCAGGTGTGGAGCGAACCGTTCACCTGCCTGCGTGTGCCGAAAATGTTCAACCTGCGCATGGACCCGTACGAACGCGCCGATGTCGTGTCTGACCAGTACTATGACTGGCTGACGAAAAACGACTATCTGATTTTCGACGGTACCCGCCGTGCGGCGAAGTTCCTGCAAACCTTCGTCGACTATCCACCTAGCCAGCGTCCGGCGAGCTTCAGCATCGACCAGATCCGCGAGGACGTGGATCGCCGTATCGAAGAAAAAATGAAGAAAGCCCAGTAATAGCGCTGTATCGCCGCCCGCCTTCATCGGCGGGCGGCCCTGTTTTCAACAAGCGACCGGGTCGGTTTCGTTCGCGAGCAGGCTCGCTCCCACAAGGGGTTTGTGGTGTATATAAGTCCAATGTGGGAGCGAGCCTGCTCGCGAAGAGGTCGGCACAGTCAACCTGTTTTTGAACTGAAACAAGGCTCACCGCATGTCCTCACGTATCGCCAGCAAGCCGTCGGCCATACCCGTTCCGCAAGCCGCGTCCACCACCTCAATGATCCCTGCCCTGCTGCTATGCGTCTCCGGCGCGGCAGCGTTGGTCTATCAGGTGTTGTGGATCAAACAGCTATCGCTGGTGGTCGGCGTCGAGGTCTACGCAATCACCACCGGCATCAGCGCGTTTTTCGCCGGGCTCGCCCTCGGCGGCTGGCTGTTCGGGCGCTGGGCCGATCGCTTGCAACAGCCGGTTCTGCTGTATGCCGGGCTGGAAGTACTGGTGGCGATTCTCGGTGTTGGCGCGACAGTGGCGATGAGTCTGGCGGCCGGTGCGTTTGCCTGGTTGCAAGGTCATGTCGGCGTGCTTGCGTGGTTGCTGCCGTTTGCGCTGGTAGGCATTCCTGCGGTGTTGATGGGCGGGACGCTGCCGGTGCTGGTGCGCTCACTGGCGGCTGAGCCGGGCAAGGCCGGCGGCCAGTTGTATGCGGCGAATACGCTGGGCGCGATCGTTGGCACTTTGCTCGCCGCGTTCGTACTGATCGCCAGCCTCGGCGTGCGCGGCAGTGCGCTGTTCGCCGCGATGCTTAACCTGCTCGCCGCGGCCGGTGCGCTGTGGTTGCAGCGCCAGCAGCCAGTGGCGCTGGCCGCGCCGGTCAAACACGGCAACGCCAAAGCACCCGACCGCACTGCGCTGTGGCTCTACGCAGTCGCCGGGGGCGTGGCGTTGGGTTATGAGGTGGTCTGGTCGCAATCGATCGTGCAGTTCATGAGCACGCGCACCTATGCGTTCGCCGTGGTGCTGGCGACCTACCTGACCGGGCTGTTTATCGGCAGCGCCCTGCTCGCCCGTCGCGTCGAGCGCATTCGCGACCCATGGGGCGTATTCGGCTTGTTGATTGCCGGTGCAGGTTTGATTGCGCTGCTGGAAATCGCCGTGCTCGGCCGCTGGCTGGTGCTCGCGCAGAGCCATGCGGAAACCTGGCTGCTGAGTCTGGGCGTCAGCGAGCTGGCCGGCATGAGCGCACGCTTTGCCGTGGCGGCGCTGAGCATCGTGTTTGTGCCGACCCTGCTGCTCGGCGCGGCGTTTCCTCTGGCGTTGCGCCTGAGTGTCGGCAGCGAACGTGTGGGCCGCGATGTCGGCGCCGTTGTCGCGTTCAACACCCTGGGCGGGATCATCGGTGTGATGCTTTGCGGCTTCGTATTGATTCCCTTGCTGGGACTTGTGCGCACCCTCGGTCTACTGGCGCTCGTCGCAGCGACAATCGGTTATCTGGCGGTGCGCAAGGGCCATGGCGTGGCGAAAGGTCGGCGCCAGGCCGTGGTCGCACGAGGTCTGGTTTGCGTTGCAGTGGCGGTACTGACGCCCGTCGACAAACTGGCCAGCCTGTTGCCCGGCGCACGCAACGGCACGCTGGCCTTCTACGAGGAAGGACGCGGCGGCACGGTCGCGGTGGTCACTCAGGGACGTGGCGAAAACAGCTTCCACCGTTTGTACATCCAGGGCGTGTCGAACACCGGCGATGCCATGCCGTCGCTGCGCTACATGCGCATTCAGGCGCTGCTGCCGCTGCTGATCCACAACGGTGAACCGCGCTCGACCCTGGTGATCGGCTTCGGCACCGGCATCACCGCAGGCGCCATGCTGCGCTATCCGGGGCTGGAACATCGCGTGGTTGCCGAGTTGCTGCCATCGGTGGTGAAAGCAGCGCCGTTGTTCAAGGGCAACTTCAATGCCGCCAGCGATCCCGGCGTCGACGTTCGCCTGCGCGACGGTCGCCAGGAACTGCTGCGCAGTGCACAGACCTACGACGTGATCACCCTGGAACCGCCACCGCCCTCCGCCGCTGGCGTGGTCAATCTGTATTCGCGGGACTTCTACCAGCTGGCCGCCAGTCGCTTGCAGGACCAGGGCATCGTTGCCCAGTGGCTGCCACTGCCGACGCAGAATATCGACGACTCGCGCTCACTGGTGCGCAGCTTCCTCGATGTCTTCCCTCATGCCTCGCTGTGGACCAGCGAGTTCCACGAAATGCTGCTGGTTGGTTCGATGACACCGATGCAACTGGACGCCGCGAAAATCACCGCGCGCTTCCAGCAGGACAGCGTACGCAACACCTTGCAGGACGTCGGCATCGGCTCGGCGGCCGCGCTGCTGGCCACCTGGGTCACCGATCGCGCCGGCCTCGAGCGCTTCGCCGCCGATGCGCCGGCGGTGACTGATGACCAGCCGCGCATCGAATACGCGCCGTGGGTACGCAGCAAGGAAATCACCCGCGTGCTACCGGCGTTGCTGGACTTGTATCAGCCACCGACACTGGTCAATGCCGATGCTGGGTTCAGTGAACGGATGGAAACGCATCGGCAGCGGTTGATGCAGTTTTATCGGGCAAGCCTGCACGCCTACGACGGCGATCGGGACGCCTGGGGGCGGGATATCCGGGAAGTGATGCAAGGGGATCGGGCGAACCCATATTTCCGCTGGTTTGTCGGGCAGTAACGCGGGGACTGACAGAATGCCTTCGCGAGCAGGCTCGCTCCCACAGTATGACCGAGTACCACCGGTGATTTGGGTTGACTGTCAGGCCGTCATCGCGAGCAGGCTCACTCCTGCAATGGGGATCGTGGCATCCGCGAGAATCAGGTCGGCTGTCAGGCCGCCTTCGCGAGCAGGCTCGCTCCCACAGAACAGCAAAGCAGCGCAGCTGCCGCGGCGCAGCCGCCCCACTCAACAATGAGCGTTAGCTCGAGTGCTCTTGATCTTGATCTTGATCTTGATCTTGATCTTGATCTTGATCTTGATCTTGATCTTGATCTTGATCTTGATCCACCGGCGACGTCGGAAGGCTGAGTGGAGGGATTGATCCGGGCGTGGAAGCGCAGCGACCGTCTGGCGCAGCCAGACACAGCGGAAGGAGGTGCAGCGAAGCAAACCGTAGCCGCTGCGCCCGGATCAGTCCCGGAGCGAAGGAACCCGAGCCTGCGAGGGCCGAACGTAGGAGCAAGCCTTTTGGGTTACCTTTTTGGCGTTTGAAAAAGGTGACCCGCCGTAAGGGCGGAACCCTAAGCCGACGTTACCGCAGCAACGGATATGTACCCCAAAACCCCAAGCAGACAAGCCCCCAAACCAAACTGCAATCAATGGGAGCGAGTCTGCTTACGAAAAGGCCCGAGCCTCACGACATCACTTGGCCTCGGACTTCAGCTTCAGATACGTCTGATGCATATCACTCGCCCAACCATCAATCACCGCCTTGACGTCAGTGGCCTTCATTACCTGCGAGGAATTTTCCAGCGGCTGACCGGTACCCTTGCGCACCACTTGAGCCACCACCATGTTACTGCTGCCATCAAGGAACACCGCCTCAGTGGCCAACGTGGTTTCCTGATCGCGAATACCGGTGGCCGTACTCACCGCAGCAGCAACCAGCGCAATCGGAATCACCTCATACACATGCAGGCCTTCGGTCTTGCTGCTCACCGCAGTGATCGCCGGCCGGATCACGATGACGCCAGGCCCCGGACCGGTGGCCAGCGGCAGCGACTTGCTCAGCTCACGCTTGAGCGCCTGATCGTAATAACTGGTGATGCCATTGAGGGTCTGCTGGGGGATTTTTTCCGTCGCTTGCGGCTTCGGATACAACTGGCTCGGCTCGACGTAGACGCTGCTGAATTTGTTGATATCGAGTTTCGGGTCCATCCAGCGCATCACCTCGGCACCCGACGGTGATTTGGTCTCCTTCAGTTGACTGTAATCCTTGAGAAAACCGGAGTACTGGTCTGGCTCGACGGTTTTGCTGGAACAACCCACCACACCCAGGGTGGCGATGCACAGCGTGCCCATCATTACGGCTAGCTTCATGCTGTAACTCCTGTCAGAAGGCCAAATCGTTTGCATAGGGGGAGTTACAGGTATAGCTAAAACCGCAGCAATTGCGATTGCAAATTACAAAATTCACACGGCGCTGCGCAGCAAGTCACAGCGCTTATTTGACAGACGCGCTGCATGCGGCAAAGCTGCATCCAGATGTATGCACGCCAGAAGGCCAACGCACCGGACTACGGAAGTCGCAATGCCCAAGCACAAAAACAAAGCGGTGCAACCTGAACCTGACGCATCACCCTCCTCTTTTTCACGTTACCTGTTTCCAATCACCATCGGTGTGCTGCTGGCGGCCGTGGCGGGCATTGGCTGGTTCCTGTTCAGCCCGGCGCCGGCCCCCGTCAAACCCGCAGCGATCAGCACGCCTGTAGCACCGCCAGCCAAGCCGCAACCGACTGTGGCAAGCAAACCGGCCAGCATGGTCGATGAGCAGCAATGCCAGGGCTGCCACAGTGAACAGGTCAAGGACTGGCAAGGCTCGCATCACCAATTGGCCATGCAGCCGGCGACCGCCGAAACCACCCTCGGCGACTTCAACAACGTGACCTTCAAGGCCGAGAACGAGACCACAAAGTTCACCCGCAAGGGCGATGAATTCTGGGTCAATGCGCCCGGCATCGACGGCAAGAATGCCGACTTCAAAGTGGCCTACACCTTCGGCATCGCGCCGCTGCAGCAATTTCTGATCGAGGTCGGTCAGGGGCGTCTGCAAGCCCTCGGCGTGGCGTGGGATACCGAGAAAAATCGCTGGTTTCATCTGTACGCCGGCCAGGGCGTGAATTTCAAGAATCCGCTGCACTGGAGCAAACCGAGCCAGAACGCCAATTTCATGTGCGTCGAATGCCACACCACCGGTTTCAAGCGCAATTTCGATGCGGCCAGCAACAGCTTCAACAGTCAATGGAACAGCCTCGGAGTCGGCTGTCAGGCCTGTCATGGCCCGGCGTCGAATCACCTGGAGTGGGCGCAGAAAAAAGACGATTTGATCCATAAGGGCTTCGACGTCGATCTCAAGGACAGGAACGCCACGGTAGAAATCGAAACCTGCGCGCGCTGCCATTCCCGCCGCGCGCCGCTGGGCGATGGCTTCACCGTCGGCAAGCGGCTGATGGACGATTACCTGCCCAGCGCCCTGACCCGCGAACTCTATGCGCTGGACGGCAAGATCAAGGACGAAGTGTTCGAACACGGCTCGTTCCTGCAAAGCAAGATGTTCGACAAGGGCGTGCGCTGCAGCAATTGCCATAACCCGCACAGCAACGAGCTGAAGGCACCGGGCAACGCCGTGTGTCTGCAATGCCACAACACGGCGGGCAAGACCTCGGTCGCCGGCGTCGACGGCAAGGGTCTGCAAGCGAAGAATTACGACTCCATCGAACACACCCGCCACGCCATGGGCCAGCCCGGCTCGCAGTGCGTCGATTGCCACATGCCTGGCAAGTTCTACATGGGCAATGACTTTCGGCACGACCACAGTTTCAGCATTCCCAACCCGGAGCGTGCGCAGAAACTCGGCACGCCAGACGCCTGCCTGACCTGTCACCAGGGCAAGGCCGGCGACAAGGTCACCGCGCAGTTCAAATTGTGGAACGCCTCCGCCTCCCCGGCTCAGCAGGCGCCACGCTATGACGAAAGCCTGTGGCTGATCCGCAATGGCCAGCCCGGCGCCGCCGACGCGCTGTACCAGCAATTGCAGCGCAGCAACCTGCCGGCGATCCAGCGCGCAACGTTGCTGGCGGAATTGCCGCTGTACCCGAGCGAACAGGCGCTGAAACTGGCCACTCAGGATCTCAAACATCCAGAGCCACAGGTGCGTGACAGCGCGGTGCGGGCGATCAGCGCTTTCCTGCCGCCGCCCGAGCGTGCGCCGTTATTGGCGCCGTTGCTCAATGATCCAGTGAAAGCCGTGCGCATCGTCGCCGCGCGGGATCTGCTCGGTGTCTCGCGCAACAATGGCCTGGGTGCGGCGCAAGCCAGCTGGAATGCGGCGATCGGCGAATATGAAGCCGTGCAGAAAAGCCTGCTGGAGCGTGCCGAAGCCAATCTGAACCTGGCGATGCTCTATCAGGCCAGCGGGCGCAGTGCCGAGGTCGAACCGCTGTTGCGCAGTGCCCTGCAACGTGACCCGGACTTCTACCCGGCGCTGGTCACGCTGGCACAGTGGCTGGAAGCGAATGGTCGCGCCACCGAAGCCCAGAAGCTGTTGGATGACAGCCTCAAGCAGCATCCGGATGCGGCGCTGTTACAGCACACGCGCGGGTTGTCGCTGATCCGTGCCGGCCAGTCCGCCGACGCCATGTCGTACCTGCGCAAAGCCGCGCAACTGGAACCGGAGAATGCGCAATACGGCTATGTACTGGCGGTGGCGCTGCATGAGAGCGGCAAGGTTGATGAGGCGTGCGCGATTCTGGAAAGTTTGCTCAACGTACAACCGGCCAACCGCAACGCGCGGCTGTCGCTGATTCAGTATTACCTCGATAGCGGCCAGGAACCCAAGGCGCAGGTGCTGTTGCAGGGCTGGAAGAAAATGAATATGGGGGATCCGGCGCTCAAGTGATCGATGGGATGCCCCCCCGATCACCTGTGGGAGCGAGCCTGCTCGCGAATGCAATCTGTCAGTGACATCGCAGTCGGCTGACGTAGCGTTTTCGCGAGCAGGCTCGCTCCCACAGGGCTACCACCGCGCTTGCTTCACCAGGACGATGTTTCGCCACTGCGCAAAGCCATCTCCCGCCGGCTATTGGCGCGCATCGCCTTGATCAGCGACACCGTCCCCACCAGCAAAATCGCCGCACCAAACAAAAAGTCGATGTTGTACAGCTGGAAATCTTCCACCGGCCCGATCAGCAATGTGCGCACCACTGCAATCCCCACCAGCGTCGCGAGAAAGTCGATCCCCGGCTCATCGCGGTAAAACACCAGCATCAGCGGCAGGCACAGCACCAGCAGAAGCAACAGCACCACCACCTTGAACGAGCCTTTGCGCTCGACGCTGAACGCACATTCATGCGCCCCGTACGGCTTGTAGTCCTCATCGCGAATCATCGAGTTTTTCTCGTTGATGTAGTCGGCGCGGTTGTACTTCTGGATCGGCGTGAAGGTGTTGGACATCTCCATCAGCGTGGTGATGTTCTTGAAGCGCAAGTCGATGCGCTCGCTGCCCTTGAGGTAATACAGCACCGGTTTGTAGCCGTAGCGATAGGTATCGAAGGGGAACGCGGCAGTCTGAGCGTGCACGCCGATTGCGCGAGGCTCAAGTTCGGCGAAGGCGCTTTTGTTGGTCGACGAGAGGTTGCGGCTCAGCGGCTGCACCTTGACCTGCTCGAGGAAGATCGGCGTCACGCCGAAAGACCACTGCAACGGTTCCAGACGCAGGCGCAGTTCGTTGCGGCCCAGGTCGTAGCGGTTGAAGGTACGTTCGGCAACCACCAGCGAACCGCCGACCATGAACTCGCCGCGCAGGTTGTTGGTGACGCGCAAGGTCAGTTGATCCTTGCCCAGCAACGCCGCTTCCGTGGTCGGTGGCGTGCCGCACCACGCGGTGCTCTCGCCGACACCGCCAAGCTGGCCGTCGCGGTTTTCCTTGAATACGTAAAAGTAACTGGCCCACAGCGTCAGCAGCAAAAGCGACGCCGTGAGACCGAGGATTTTTTTGCCCGGACTCACTGATCAGACTCCCTTCTTCGGTTCCATCGTCCAGCCGAAAACCCGCTGGCGACGGCGACTCTACCAAAAGGCCATCAGTGACCCAAGGGAAAATGCCGGATCGGTAGCGAACCTAAGGGTTTCCCCGGTATTCGCGTCAACCCGTGTAGGAGTGAGCCTGCTCGCGAAAGCGGTGCCGGAGGAAGTGAAGCCGGGGTGGGTGAATACGGATATGTGAGGTGTGTCAGTGGACTGCCCTCACCCTAGCCCTCTCCCAGAGGGAGAGGGGACTGACCCGGGTGTTTGTTCGAATTACATCGACCTGGAATATCGCGTCGAACTCTGGTTTTGAAGAGCACTCGGTCTGCCCCCTTTCCCCCTCGCCCCCTTGGGGGAGAGGGCTGGGGTGAGGGGGTAAGCTTTTGATCTTAACCGCGATCTCGAGGAATCAGGCTTTGCAGTTGCTGCGCGAGAAAATTCGCATCAAACGCAAACGTATCCGGATCCTTCAAACCATTGGTCTTTCGCCACTGCCATGCGCCATCCGCCAGGCCAACCAGGGAAATGCTCCCGTACCGCGCCGCCGTCAGCCCCATCACCGCCAGGGAAATCTGCCCGCCGCTGCCCATCACATCCGGCACAAACTCCACCGGTTTGCCGGCAATCACAATGCTCAATTTTTTCGTCTTGAACGTCGAGGTCTCCACCGGCACGCTCGGCCCGGACGCGACGTACGCTTCGCGACTCACCTCCAGTAGATTGGGCGCCTTGACCGGTTCAAGCCATTGCTCGATCTGGTCGAACAGCGCGCCAATCCGTGTTGCCCATTCAGCTGATTGCGTAGTGAACAGTTGTTTCTTGTGCGCTTCGCTTTCGGCATAGTGGCGCAGCATCTCGCCCAGTTGCTGTACGTCGTTCATTGCGGTGTTCCTCGGAAAGGACCTGCGAACGGTGATAGTGGCAGATCCCCGGCGCGGCGTACGTTTAGTTCTTACAGATGCACAGTTGCGGGAAAGATCGGCGGTACAGTCAGTCGGTACTGGCGTCGCGTCTCGAACAGAAGGTAACTTCGGGCAGACCTTAATGCTCGACACTGACATTTGCTTGAGGAAAACCAATGCGCACCATCGGCCTTATCGGCGGCATGAGCTGGGAGTCCAGCGCCGAATACTATCGCCTGATCAACCAACAGGTTCGCGAGCGCCTCGGCCCTTTGCGTTCGGCGCAGTTGCTGATGTACAGCGTCGATTTCGGTCCGGTCGAACAGGCCCAGCACGCCGGGCGCTGGGACGATGCGGCGGCGATTCTGGTGGATGCCGCGCGCCGGCTCGAAGCTGGCGGCGCCGAGTGTGTGGTGCTGTGTACCAACACCATGCACAAGGTCGCCGAGCAGATTCAGGCGGCGATCAGCATTCCATTCCTGCACATCGCCGAACCCGCCGCCCAAGCTGCATTGGAAATCGACGCGCGCACGGTCGGGTTGCTCGGCACCGCGTTCACCATGGAGCAGGACTTCCTCAAGCAGCGTCTGATCGACCAAGGCCTGACCGTACTGGTGCCGGATGATGCCGAGCGCAAAGAGGTGCACCGGATCATCTACGACGAACTCTGCGTGGGTGTGATCAGCGAACAATCGCGAGAAATCTACCAAGGCGTCATCGAATCTCTGACCGCCCGTGGCGCCCAGGCGATCATCCTCGGCTGCACCGAAATCGGCCTGCTGATCAAACCCGAACACAGCGCCCTGCCCCTGCTCGACACCACCGAGCTGCATGCACAGTCGGCGGTGGCCTTCGCACTGGGCGACTGACTCAGGGTTTCGGGCTATTGCGTAGACGGGCCATGCTCAGGGTGTCGACCCACTGCCCGTCGCGCACCGCGTAATCACGCAACAGCCCTTCGGCCTCGAAACCGAACTTGCGATAAAGCCCGATGGCTGCCTCGTTATCGGCGTACACCGTGAGTTCGACGCGGTGCAGATTCATCCAGTTGTCGGCAACGTCCAGCGCCCCAGCCAACAACATCGATCCCACGCCTTTGCCCTGCCAGGCTACCGCGACTGCCATGCCGAAACTGCCGGCGTGGGCGCGGCGCATTCTTGAATAGGCCTCCAGGCCAAGATTGCCGATTACAACACCCTGGTGCAGCGCCACCAGTTTCAGCGCGCGCTCGTTTTCGGCCTGCAATCGCTGCCGCCAGACTTCGGTGGACTGGAACGGCATCTGCAGCACCTGCCGTGCGACGGCAGGGTCGTTGTAAAGCGCAGTGATGCCTTCGAGGTGGAATTCGTTGGAGAGTTCGAGATGGATCGCGGGGGTTGGCTCTGACATGGGATCGGTCCGTGATCAGCGTGTGGCTGGTCACTCTAAACCGCTGATCTGGAATCTGGCGAGATGTAATTTTGGGAGCAAGCCTGCTCGCGAAAGCGTTGGCTCAGATTGAAGCGTCGACTGGCAGATTGCATTCGCGAGCAGGCTCGCTCCCACATTTTGATCCAGCCCGGACACAACCCCTGTGAGCACTGAAGATTCCTGTGGGAGCGAGCCTGCTCGCGAAAGCGACCTCACAGCCAACACCTGCTTCCCGGCAAAAACGTCTACCGTGCTGTCGCCAGTTTTTTGCCTTTAAACGCCGCTGTTTAAATGACACCTGCTGACACGCCTTCCAGGCTACAAATACTTGCGTCGTTGCCTACAGCCAAGCCAGAATCCGCCGGCTTGTGCGCCTTGGGGGCGGGTTCTATTGTAGTGCGGTCGCTGACGAATCAGCGATCGGGTCTCGCAGCCCGTCGATCTCTGGACGCACAACACCCGCTGTTCTTATGGCGGCTGTACGTGGGAGACCTTCGGGTCTGCCGGTTCTAGAGTCCCGGTCTGCGACCCGCGTATAGCTGCCTCCAACCATTTCGTATCGCAGCGAAAGTTGGCAGCTCCGTCGACTCTAGGAGCATCACCATGATCAAACCCACACCCAACCCACCTGAAACCGATCCCACCTCCCCCTACGAATCCCTCGATTCAAAAAAACTCCACGAAGCCGCCGACCGCGCCCTCGACCACTACCTCTGCCCACCCGGCTCGACCCCACCGCCGTTCAGTCCCCGCGCCATGTACGCCGTCACCGCCGACACCAAAAACGAAGACCTGCTGGCCAACGCCTGCGAAACCCTCGCTTCCGCCAAAACCATCGCCCAGGAATTTGCCGGGCTGGTGAAACCGTCGCAGCGCCGAACGTTAATGGGCATTGCGCAGTTGATCATGCTCGGCGAACTGGCGGTAAATCGGGTGCTGGATAATCTGGAGTTGCCGCAGTAGCGGGCCTTTGATGATCGTTCCCACGCTCTGCGTGGGAATGCCTCAAGGGACCCTCCGCGTTCCAGCTCTGGCGGGACGCAGAGCGTCCCGGGCTGCATTCCCACGCGGAGCGTGGGAACGATCAACGCGTAAGCAATGAAGATCCCTGTGGGAGCGAGCCTGCTCGCGAATGCGTCGGAGCAGTCAGCATTGCAACCGAACATTACGACAAATTCGCAAGCAGGCTCGCTTCCGCAACTGCCGCGCGGACAAGATCCGGCAAGACCGTTCGTCTGAATCCGTCTGCACCTGTCAGATCTGACAGGTGTGCTTTTTTTCAAACTGGAGTGAGATGGATCCCATTCAAGGCACGGCACGGCACGGCACGGCAAAATTCTCAGGGAGCGCTTCCATGGATATCCAGTCTTCGATTTTCAACGAGCTGTTTGTGTTGTATCCAGTCATCATCCAAGGCTGGGTCACACCGGTGAAGCCGGAAGGCATTGCCCAGGGCGGGATTCCCAAGGCGCTTTATGATGGCGAGACGCATGGCCTGGAATGTCTGATAGATCCGTGGACGGAAATGCAGCTCGCTTCCTGGACCATGGCTGCTTATGACCGCGTCGATCTGTACGTCAACGACAACCCGACTTTCGCAACGGGCAAGACCGTTGCCCCGGGCGAAGAACAACAGCGGGTGCGCTTGTACTTGCCCCACGGTTGGCTCAACCAGGGCGTCAACCGCCTGTATTACAAGGTCACGCGCGTAGGAGGTAACGAGGAATCGTCTCGGGACATGCTAGCCCTCTACCATTTGCGTCTCCCGGAATCTCTGGATCTGATCATTCCGTCGGATGTAGAAGGTGAGGGCGTGGGGCCGGAGCTCGCCGCACGAGGTGTGACATTTGCGTTTACTTACAGCAACCGACGCCACTCCGACTCCATCGTGTTTGCGCTCGGCGATACCACCGTGCGCTTCGATGTGCCCGACGCGCCGGCCCCTATCAACCTGACGCTGTACACCGATACCTTCCAGCGCGCCGGTGACAACCCGAATGCTGTTGCGGAATTCAGAGTATTTGACCAATTGGGCAATGCTGTCATGTCAGGTGAAAAGCGCGTGGACATTCACCTTGGTCGCCTTTCTCTGCCGGCACCCACTGTCCGTGGCATGAACGGCAACCAGTTCAGCCCGACCACTCCGGAAATCAGAGTTCTCGTACCGCAGGGTTCGTTACTGCCCACCGACACGTTGTGGGTGAACTGGCAAGGCGCGACGGCTGTCCCTGAAGGCTCCTACCCAAGCCCGCCTCGGCTGGTCAGTGCCGGCCTGGAGATTGCTGTGCCGCGCTCGGTGCTCGCCTACAGCCTGAGCCAAAGGGTTTCAGTCAGTTATTTTATCGAGCGCGACGGCAAAACCGTGGAGTCGGCTGTGTTGCTGCTGGACATTCTGCCGCTGCCGGCGACCGCTTTGATCGCACCGAAAATTGTCGAGGCGGATGCCAATAATTTCCTCGATGTCACGGCGCTTGACACTAAAAACGCAACCATTCATGCGCTGCTGCATACCTTGATTGAAGCCGAACAGCCCTGCTGGCTGCGGCTGGAGGGCAAGAAGGCTGACGGCACTGCACATGACTTGACTCTCTGGGCTGGGTTGCCAGCTAGAGTCAACAGCACTTGGATCAACCAGGGTTTCTGGCCACAGACACTGGCAAACAGTTATCTCGTTCAATTGGGGCATGGCACGACGCTGACGCTTAAATACCTGGTGGCGCTGGACAAGAGCAATATCGAAACGAACGCAGTGAAATTTCCCGATCGGGTTTACACGGTCAAGGCTGTGGAATTGGTTGTGCCTACACTCGACGAGGTGTTGGACTCGAATGGAGACAAAGTGCCACAGGACAGCTGGACGGTCAGTACTGAGTTGACGCTGTCAGGCAAAGCCAGCAACGGGCTGGAAGTTGAAATTTTCGATGATGACGGTTCGATGATCGTCTCCAAAGGGCCGGCGGCGGCTGACCCTGTCTCGGGTCGCTGGACTCATAAGATTTCGGTTGATGAAGGGCAGCATCGGTTGTTTGCGAGGTCGTTGTATCACAGTGGAGAGGTGGATTCTGGGGATTGGAGTTTAACGATTGTTGCCGAAATGATCGTCGACATAACGCCGGCAGCTCTCTCGGGACGCAATTTTACAATTGATTTAGAAACAATTAAATGGGAATTAACTGGCAAAGATCTTTCAGGAACAGCTCTCCAAAGAAGCGCCATGGGAGGACTGCCTCCGTATACTTACACCTCAAACAATATCACAGTCGCTTCAGTTGATGGAGACGGAACTATTCGCAGTCAAGGAAATGGTGCAGCTATGATATCCGTATCAGACCAATCTGGTCAGACTAAACAAATCGCAGTGCATGTTTCCAATGTGCGGCAATTGGTTTGCTCAGCTAGTGTGATGACAACTGACCAAGCGAATATCTGGATGAAAGACATCAATGGTTCCCCATGTCCTGCTACATATGGCGACGATGATCTTGTTCAAAGACTGAATCTAAAATACCATGTCAAGCCGACTAGCGAATCTGGAACCCCTCATCGCCATTTTTTGCCGGGATTTATAGTGATGACATCCCCGTACACTTCCTATATTTATTTAACATCACCGCCTGACGGGCATTTTAATGCACCATTGAGATACAACCCCGTACCGTCAACCACAATTGGCTATCCACTTTGTTTTAAGGACTAATATCAAAATCGAGATCATAAAATTCAAATATGGCTCAGACATACAGAGAGACAAAGTGACAATGGGGACAGATCTATTTAATCTTTTAAACGCCGCTGTTTAAAAGACACCTCCAGACACGCCTTCCAGGCTACAAATTCTTGCGCCATTGCCTACAGCTACGCCAGAATCCGCCGGCTTGTGCGCCTTGGGGGCGGGTTCTATTGTGGTGCGGTCGCTGAATGTTCAGTGATCGGGTTTAGCAGCCCGGGTTATCTCTAGACGCACAAGGTCTTGCCGTTATGGCGGCTTTGCGTGGGGCACTTCGGTGCGCCGGGTTCTAGAGTCCTGGTCTGCTAACCCGCGTACAGCCGCCACCTCTTTCGTTAGCAGCGAACGGTGGTAGCTTCACCACTCTAGAGGCTTCACCATGATCAAACCAACACCCAACCCACCCGAAACCGACCCCACCTCCCCCTACGAATCCCTCGACTCAAAAAAACTTCACCAAGCCGCCGACCGCGCCCTCGACCACTACCTCTGCCCTCCCGGCTCAACCCCACCGCCGTTCAGCCCCCGCGCCATGTACGCGGTCACTGCCGACACCAGAAACGAAGACCTGCTGGCCAACGCCTGCGAAACCCTCGCCTCGGCCAAAACCATCGCCCAGGAGTTCGCCGGGCTGGTGAAGCCCTCGCAACGCCGGACGCTGATGGGGATTGCGCAGTTGATCATGCTTGGGGAACTGGCGGTGAATCGGGTGCTGGATAATCTGGAGTTGCCGCAGTAGCGGGCCTTTGATGATCGTTCCCACGCTCTGCGTGGGAATGCCTCAAGGGACGCTCCGCGTTCCAGCTCTGGGGGGACGCAGAGCGTCCCGGGCTGCATTCCCACGCGGAGCGTGGGAATGCCTCAAGGGACGCTCCGCGTTCCAGCTCTGGGGGACGCTCTGCGTCCCGGGCTGCATTCCCACGCGGAGCGTGGGAACGATCAACGCGTAAGCAATGAAGATTCCTGTCGGACCGCGTCAAGGCTGGAACCATTCGTGGCGTTCGTTGAAGGTTTGCTGGATGAGCTCGGTTAGGGCTTGGATTTCCGGTGTGTGTTGCGATTCAGCGTTGATCGCGAGCCAGGCGTGTAGCTGCATCGGTTCGGCGAATAATCCGGGCAATGCGATGAGGCCTCGGTCGAAGCGGCTCATGTATGCCGGCAGCAAACCGATGCATGCGCTGCAGCGAATCATCTCGAGCATGAGTTCATAAGATTGCATCTGCACGACTCCGGCCAACCGCTGCTCGACCAATTCATTCCACGGGCGAAAACTCTGAACCTGTCGATCATGCTGCCACTGCACCAGCATGAAATCCGCCAGATCATCCGGCGTTTCCGGGCGCGCCGTCACCCGTGAATAGCGCTTGGCAATGTGCGGCAGATATTCAATTCGCGCGAGGTGTTGCGGTTCGCTGGTGGCGAAGGTGGGACCAGGGTTTGAAGCATCGCTGGGCGCCAGCCAGAGGACAATGTCGGCGCTGACCGCACGCAATGACAGTTCGCTATCCAGGGCGATAATTTCCAGACGCAGGCTGGCGTTGCGCCGCAGCAATGCGATGAGGTCGCGGCCGAGGATGTCGTGGAGGATGGATTCGGCGATGGCGAGGCGGATCAGGGGTTGTTCGATGACCGGGAGTTTGCGTTGGTGGGCCAGGGTGCTGAGTCGGGCCTGCAACTGTTGGCCTTCGCGGGTGAGCGTTAGGGCGCTGCCCTGGAAGCTGAACAGGCTGTGTTGCAGTTGTTGTTCGAGTTGCGCGAGTTGTTTGCGCAGCAGCGTCGAGCGCACATTGAGGCTACGCGCGGCTTGCATGAAGCAGCCGCAGCGGGCGCTGACGAGGAAGTATTGGGCGACTTCGCTGTCGATGGTCGCGGCCTGGTTGAGCCAGGGTTCGGGGCTGGTTTGGGGCGTTTGGTAATCAGCGGCGCCCGGGCGTCCTGCGGGTTCGGTGAATGACATTGATGACTCCCTGTCGATCTAATGTGGTTGCTCTGAATACACCGGATCTCATTGTGGGAGCGAGCCTGCTCGCGAAAACGTTGGCACATTCAACATCTTCGCTGACTGACCCACCGCATTCGCGAGCAGGCTCGCTCCCACAGGGGTGAATGGTGTTCTGGCTGACTTCAGTATTTTCCCTCGAGGATTTTGTTCAGTTCGGCGCCATCGATGCTCAGGGTGGCGGTGTTGAGCATGCCGTCCAGATACGCTTGGGCGATCTGTTCCTGGCGTTGTGCACGCAGGGCCTGGGTCAGTTGGTCGCGCAGCTCCTCCAGCGTCGCGGTGCGGGCCGGTTGTTGTTCGGTGAGTTTGATCACGTGAAATCCGGCGGCGCTCTGCACGGGATCGGAAACCGCGCCTACCTTGAGCCGCGCCACGGCGCCACGTACTTCCGGCACCAGTTGCTGCAACGGTTGCAGGCCGGTATCACCACCCCGCTCTGCCGTCACGCGATCCTGCGAATATTGCGTAGCGAGCGCCGCAAAATCAGCGGGTGCCGACTGCGCCTTCTTGCTCAATTCAGCGGCCTGTTTACGCACGGTTTCCAACGAAGCGGAATCATTGACAGCAAGGAAAATCTGACTGACCCGATACAACGCCGGCGTCTGCCAGTTGGCCTTCCCCGCGTCATACGCCTGCTGCAACTCAGCCGCGCTCGGATACTCCGCCGGCACCTGACTCACCGAGCGCAAATAATCACGGAACACGATCTGCTCAGTCGCCGCGCGAGTCTGCCGGGCGATGTCTGGCCGCTGCGCCCAACCCTGCGCATCGGCCTGTTCCAGAACGGCTTTTTCCGCCAGTCGCGTACGAATCCAGCGCTCCAGCGCCTCACGGTTGCCGCGCAGTTGTTCGCGGGTTTGCGCCGGGACAGTGGCCAGCAGCGCCTGCAATTCCTCTGGCGAAACCTGCTGATTGCCCAACCGCGCGACCGCTGGCCCGGCTGCAACCGCCATCACCGGCGACGGCTGCTGGGCGGCGACCGGGTCACTGCCCGGTCGCAGCACCAGCGCCACGGCCACCACCAACAACGCCAGCGCTCCGGCGCCGATCACCATGGCAGGCTTTTTCACAGTGCGACTTCCTCTTGTTCGGCAACAGCGGATTTGGCGGTTTGCGAAGCAGCGGTCTGGCTGAAGTCGCGCAGGTAAACGATGAATTCCTGCAACAGGCGATCCCAAAGTTCCAGGTTGCCGCGCAGATGCTCGTTGCTCACGCCTGCAGCCACGACCACGTCCATCTCCATGACCAGAAACTCACCCTGCAACGACAACCGCGCAAACCGTCGTGTCGCGTTCCACTGCTCGGCCACGCCCTGGGGCAAATCACCTTGCACGCGCAGGGCACAGCTGAAAGTGAAATCGACAAAGCTGCCCTGCTCCAGCGCCGGGTTGCCGAAACGCACGGCGTAGCCGATGCCCTGACTGGCGCTGAGCAATTGGACGATGCCGTTCTGTTCGCTCTGGTTAACGCGATAACCGGCTGCTTGCAGGACGTCGGTCAGCGATTGCGGGGAAACGTGGGTGATCAGTTGAGTCATGACTTTCTTCCTTGTTATCAGTGAGCGATCGCCGCTTGCGGCGCGTCGAATTGGGTTTTGTACAGCTCGTCGCCGAAGCCTTGCGCCAATTCATCGAACTTGACCCGGGCGCTGCCGGAGAAGGGCTGGCGGATCTTCATCACTTCGGCGACGTCGATGTTTTCGTAAGCCGTGAGGATCTGTTTGGCGACGCCGTACATTTGCTGATTCTTGGCTGAACATTGCTGCACTTGTGTGTCACGTTCCGCCAGCTGCGCTTGCAGCTTCGCGCGTTCGGCTTCTTTGCCGCGAGCGAGGACCAGCAATTCGTCATAGGCTTTTTTGAACTTGCCGGTCTGCTCGGCACTGGCCGCGACTTGCGCCTGAGCCTGGCTGTGCAGGCTCTGCTGTTGCCCGGCCAGTTGCTCGGCGAGGCCTTTGGCTTTGGCCAGTTCGGCAGTCAGCTGCTTGATCTGCGCTTGCGCTGCCTTGGCTTCGTTCTGCGCCGCCAGTTGCGCGGCGCTGGCCTGGGCCTGTTGGCTTTGCAGGGCCTGCAATTGCTGGGTGGTGCTGCGCAATTGCGTGCGCAAGCGCTCTTCCATGCCTTCGCCGTTCGCCCCGGTGGCGATCAGCAACCCCAGGCCCAGCGCGAGAAAACGCGTGTTCATAAAGCTCTCCCGGCGCTTTAGAAGCGCGTGTTGATCTCAAGCTGCAAGACGTCGATGTCGAACGGCGCGCCGTACACCGCTTCGGTGCTCATCCAGCGGCCGGTGGCGGAAACGTTCTTCGCCAGGCCGTAGTTGCCGCCCATGAAATAGCCCTTGGCGTTGGTGCCGCCGAGGTGGAACGACGAGTCGTTGAAGCCGTCGGGCAAGGCGTCCGGCTGGATGTACTTGTAGCCGGCGAACAGGTTCCAGTCGCCCTTGCGCTTGAGGTCCAGCGCGTTGCCGAGGGTGAACTGCACCATCCATGCATTGGCGCCGCTTTCGATCTCGCCGTTGCTGTCGAGGTTGTTGACGATCTGCCCGGCGGAACGCTTGCGCATGTCGCCTTCGTCGTAGCTGAGGTTGTGGATGTAGTTGCCCTGGCTGCGCAGTTTGAAGTCCTGCGGCAGGTCGGCATCCCAGACCACGTTGAGATCGAGCAGGTTGAACTCGGAGGCGAGACCGACGAATTGCGGCTGCGGCGTAGCGCTCGGGTTGAGCGGGTTCGGCGTGATGTCACGCAGCAGGAACACGCTGTTGCCCTTCTGCATGAACGCCGCGCGGGTGCCGTCGCTGTCGCAGCCCGGCGCGCCGGCCCACGGTTCGCAAGGGCTGGAGCGCTGGCCCTGAATATCGTCGAAGCGGTAATAGGCCAGCGCCCCCTTGAGGCGGTTGTTGCTGTTGATCGCCCATTTCGCGCCGAGCTGCGCGCCGTACAGCCATTTGTTGTCGCTCTCTTCCTTATCGAAACCGTTGCTGCTGGAAGTGTCGTTGGTGTAGTCCACCGGGAACGCGCCGACGGTGCCGAACACACCCCAATCGCGGTTGAGCTTGTGATCGAAAATCGCCGCCACACCGTCGAAATTCAGGTCGTTGGAATAGAGCATGTCGGTGGACATGAACGGGTTGGCGAAGCGCCCGCCGGTCAGGGTCAATTCGTCCATTGGCTTCCAGGTCAGGTAGCCCTGATCGAGCCAGATGTCCTTCTTGGCAAAGCCGCCGCCGAGGCTCTGCGTGGTCGATACCGGGTTGTTGTCCGAACCGGTGCCGATGCGAATGCCGGCGGTCCATTCCTCGGAGATCACCGCTTTCATGCCCAGGCGTGCGCGCAGGCGAAAGAGGTTTTCGCGGTCTTCGCGGGTGTTGAGCAACGGCGGCAGGCTGGTGCTGCTGTTGGGATTTACGTCGTACGGGCCATTGTTGTTGAGCTTGGCGAAGTCGACGATTTCGTTGCTGTTGTTGCCCGAGTAGTACCGCGACTCGTCTCGCAGGCGAATGTCACCGTCGAAGCTGATGCGCGAGGCCCAATCCGGAAAGGTATTCGGCGCTGCCCAGTTTTCCTGTTTGGCGGTGGCCATGACCTCGGCTTTGACCTGATCGCGGATCTGGTCACGCACCGCTGCCGGCACGTACTGCACGCGCACATCGCCCGGCGCGGCGACCGGCCCGGCCGCGACTGCGGTGGACGCGGCAGCCTGTTTCGCCTGCGCCGCTTCGTTCTGCGCCTGGGCGATCAGCGCGTCAGCCTTGTCCTGTTTCAGAATGCCCTGCTCGACCAGCAAGCGGATCAGATTGATCGTGGCGTTCTCCGACGGCGCAGGCGCTGCCACGGCCTGACCGACCAGGGTCGCAATGACCATGCCGACCGCCAGGGACAATCGATTCACGTTGGAAATCATTTGCACACAACTCCTTTTGCCGAAGCTTGAATAAGTGAATTAACCCGGACGCCGCCCTTGCAGGGACAGGCGCACGGGCAAAGTGATGGAGGCCGGAGGCCGTTCGCTGAGGGCTGGCGCACCGCGTAAAGCGGCCAGCACCTGGGTATCGATTTGCGGGTTGCCGCTGGACTTGATCAGCTCGACACGGGTGATCTCGCCGACGCTGCTCAGCCAGACGTCGGCCTGTAGCGAGAACGCGAGGTTGCGCAGCTCGGGGTTCTCGCGCAGCAAACGCTGGAAGGTGAACGCGAGAAACTGGCTGTACGTGCCCGTGCCCAAACGCCCGCCGCCAGCACCGGCCATGCCGCCGCCCTTGCCCGCGCCGATGTTGAAAGCGTCGCTGCCGGCCTGCGCGTCGCCGTCCATTTGCATCGGATTGGCCAGATCGTCCGCCGGCGATGGCGGCGCCTCTTCTTCAGGCTTGACCTCCTCCGGCTCCGGCGTTGGCTCGGGCTCGACGACTTTTTCTTCCACCGGCGTTTCCGGCTCTGGCGGTTTTTCCGGCGGCGGTGGTGGCGGTGGCGGCAACGGAATGATCGTCGGCACCTTCGGCGCTTCGCGACGCACGCCGGCCATGTCGTTGGCCCACTGCCAGAGGAACCACGCGGCGAGCGCGGCGACCAGCAATCCGGCGCCCCACTTCACATAGCGCAACGGCGACTTTTTCACGGGCGGCGGTTCGATCGGGAGTTGTGCTGTCATGACTCAGCCCTGACTCGGTTTGCCGGTGACGAGACCGACCTGGGACAGTTCGAGCCGGCGCAGCAGATCCAGCACTTCGATGACTTTCTGGTACTGCACCGTCGCATCGCCACGCACGATCACCGGGAAATCCGGGCTCTGCGCTTTCTCGATGCGCAGGCGCTCTTCCAACTCGGCCAAAGTGACCGGATAGGCATCGAGGAACACCTGGCCGCCGTCGTTGACCGAGATCGCCTTGGTCTTGGCTTCCGACAGCGACACCGACGCGCTGGCCTTGGGCAGGTTGATCTGGATCCCGGAGACCTGCGCGGTGGCGGTGAGGATGAACATCACCAGCACCACCATCAGCACATCGACCAGTGGGGTGATGTTGATGCTGTCGACGGCGGCATCGTCATCATCGTCGTGGGAGGCATTTACGGACGCCATGTCAATGCTCCTCAGGCCGGTACGGAGTGGTTGGCGTGATGGCCGCGCTGGTGCGACGCCTCACTGAACTGGCTCTCGCCGTGCATTTCCGCCAGCCGGGTGATGAACTCGTCGACGAATACGCGCATGTCGGCGCTGACTTCCTTGTTGCGGGTGATCAGGCGGTTGTAGCCAAACAGCGCGGGGATCGCGACGAACAGGCCCATCGCCGTGGCCAACAGCGCGGCGGCCATACCGGGAGCGATGGCGTTGATGTTGACGTCGCCGGCCATTGCCGTGCCGAGGAACACCACCATGATCCCCAGCACCGTACCGAGCAGGCCGATATACGGACCGCCGGCGATGGCGTTGGACAGGGTCGAAAGTTTCGAACTCAGCTGCTGGTTCTCGCGGGTGCGCACGCCGTCCATCGAGCAGCGGATGGCTTCGATGGTCGCCGCTGAAACCGAGGAGGTATCGGCGCCCTGCTCGCGACGGGTACGGATCTCTTTGACCGCCACCAGGTACAGGCGCCACAGCGACGAATGCTGTAGGCGTTGGGCCAGTTGCGCGTCGTCGGCGAACATCTCCAGACGCGTGCCGACCTTGGCGAATTGCGCGCGGAAATCTTCGTTGGCAGCCGTCACGCGGCTGAGGCTGCGGCTCTTGCGCAGCATGATGATCCACGACTGGAACATCATCAGCACCAGCACGGCGATGATCACCCAGGCGTCGACTGGCACCGCGTTGAGCAGGAAGCCGAGGCTGCCGAACCCGAAGCCGGACTGTTCCTCATCGACGCCGTAAGCGACCAGTTTCGACTCGGCGCCTTGCGAGGTGGCATCGGCCAGCAACAGCGCAGCAGGTCGGGCGACTTTCGACAGGCGCAGCTCATCAATAGCGCCAGCGAATGGCTGGAACGCGCCTTCCTGCAGATCGGCACCGATGGCCATGACCGAGTTGAACGCCGGCATCGCCTGGGCCAACGCAGCGCTTTCGCGACCGTTGATGTACAGGGTGACTTTCGAACCCTCGGCGGTCAGCGCAACGTGTTGCCATTGCGCCGGAGTCAGTGCCTGTGTCGCAGCGGCGCGCTGGCCGTCGATTTCCACGAATGGCAGACCCTGGCTTACGCCGACCAACAGACTTTGCGTGCCTTCGCGTCGAGCGAGAATCAGTTGCTCGCCACTCGCCTGATCCAGACGCAGCCAGGCACTGAAAGTGAACGCACTGCCCGCGTTGTGTTGCAGCGACGGACTGGCTGGCAGCAACAACGGCTGGCCGCTGAACTGCAAGGCACGCCCGACGACGCCATCAATCGCTGTGCCGGTCGCGCTTTGCGCGGTGTTGCCGTACGCCGTAGTGTCTTTCGCCGGGGTGCCAGTGGCGCCGTCGAAGTGATACAGCGCGGTGTAATTCGGATCGAAGGTGAGTTGCCCGTTGCCGGTGGCCGGGGCTTTCTGGTTGCCGTAGTACATCCAGATGTCCTGACGCTGACCGCCCTCTACATTCGGCACATCGACCCAGATCAGCGCCATGCCCATCAGCGCGTCGAAACTTTCGATCTGGTGGTTGAGCACGGTTTTGTCATCGGCGGCGACGAAGCGTAGATCGGAGCCGTCCTCTTTCACGCCGTCGAAGGTGAAGTTGCCGGTGTGCAGGCGCACCAGCAGCGCGGTGCGGCCGAGGACCTGATTGATCGCCGCGCCTTGTGGCGTGGTGTCGACGGCGATCTGTTTGCGGTAATGCCAGTCGTCCTGCCACCAGGCCTGAGCCGTGGCCGGGAGCACGAAGCCCAGGCAGATCAACAACGAAAGGAAGAGGCGTTGCATGGACGTGCTCCGTTAGAAAGTGGCTTGAAGGTTGAAGTGCAGGCGCGATTCCTGCTTTGAGGTGTTCGGCCCTTCCAGTAGCGGGTAGCCCCAGTCGAGGCTGCCGGACAGCCATTTACTGAGGCTGGCGCGGGTGCCGAGGCCGACGCTGGCCAGGGCGTAATTGGCGTCCTGATCCGGCAGTTCGTCGCGCAAGTACAACTGCGCGCCTTCGGCGAAGGCATAGAAGCGCCAGTCCTGCATCCACGTGCCGGCAAACTTCGCCAGCGACGGTGTGCGCAATTCCTGGCTGAGCAGGTAGCCGTCATCGGCGGTGCGCTCGGCAGCGAGATAGCCGCGCACCGAAGTGGCACCGCCGGCGGAGAATTGTTCGTTGGAAACCAGCGGCCCCGAGGCGAGTTGGAATGCGGCTTTGCTTGCGCTCTGCCAGTCGCTGTCGAAGGTCCAGGTGTAGTTGGTGTCGCCCTTGAGCACGGCGAAACTCGGTTTGGCGCGATAACGTTTGTAGTCGAAGTCTTCGTCGTCGCTGCCGTAGCCGAACACGCTGCGGGTCGCGGCAACCAGACTCAGGCCGAGGCCGAGCTGGCTCTTTTCGCTGTAGCGATAGCCGTTGTAGGCGAAGGTGAACGGCGCGTATTTCAGCGGTACCTTGTCGCTTTCGCCGGACAGGCTCAGGCGCTCGTCGAAGTCCTTGAAGTCGATGCCGGCCGACAACGAGTTCGACCAATTGCCACTCGAGGGCAACGTGTAAATCGCCGCGACGCCGTAGCTGTGACCCTTGCCGAGCACGTTGCTGCCGCCGATGGTGGCGACGTTGCTGTCGGACTGGTAACCGGAGAACTGCACGCTCCAGCGCTCGCTCAGCGGCGCGGTGTAGGACCCGGACCAGACCTTGGCGTTGTCGGTTTCCTGCGGCGCGGTGAAGAACGTCAGGTTGACGCTGTGGCCGAGCTGCCAGAGGTTGTTGTAACCGAGGCTGGTGACGCTGCGCAGCTTTTCGGTGTCGGCGCTGTAGTCGTTATTGAGGCCCACGCTGGCCGTCCACGGGTTCTGGTCCTCGACCTGCAAGTCGACATCCATGGTGCCGGGGCGCTGACCTTCGCGCACCAGCGGCATGACCTGGCGACCGGGGGTCTTGTTGAGCTGCGCGAGTTCGCCCTGGACCTTGGCAAAGTCCGGCACCTCGCCCTCTTTCAGCGCCGGGACGTTGTCGCGAATGTCCAGCGGCGAATAGTGTTTGGCGCCGACCACGCGCACCCGGCCGACCTTGGTTTCGCTGACTTGCAGATAGACGATGCCATCGGCCACCGCCTGCTCGGGCAGCTCGACAAACACCGATTGATAGCCGCGTTCCTGGTAGGCCTTCTGCAACGCATCGCGGGCGCCTTCGATGTCGCTCAAGGCTTTCTGCGGGCCGAGAAACGGGTACACCGCTTCTTCGATCGCCCGGGCATCGAGCACGGTATTGCCGCGCACGAAGTATTCGTTGACGTCGACCAGTCGCTGCGCGGCGGGCGCTTCTGTGCCCTCCTCGGCCAGCGCCGGCTGCGCGCCCGCCGTCACCAGCAGCCAGCCCCACAGCGCCAGCCGTGACGTGAAAATCCGTTCCACATTACCCCCTGAAATTCGCGATGACCTGTGGGCGTTAGCGCCCGGTGTGCTGCGTCAATTGCTGATCGTTGTGGCGCAGGCGTGCTTGCCCAGCCAGGTGTGCAACAGCGCAAAGTTCAGCGAGAACTCGGGCATTTGCAGCAAGGCACCGCAGAACACTTCGCCGATGATTTTCTGAATCAGCAGCACCGCGCGCGGCTCGTTGAGCAGCGTGGCGATGTCACGGCTGAGGGCGGTGAAACTCCAGACTTTCTGGTTCAGGCCGAGGCCGACAAACCAGCGGAACAGCAGGTTGTAGTTCAGCTGTTCATAGAGCTGCTGTTCACTGGGCACCGAATACAGCAATTGCAGGAGCAGGATGTGCATCACCGTCTGCGCGGGAATGAGCATGCCGGGCACGGCATTGAGGTCGCGCAGCAGGTCCTGGTGGGCGTCGAGCAGATCGTCGATCTGCGGGCGCAGCAACACCAGCGAATGGCCCGGCGGAATGTAGCTGGACACTTCTTTCAGAGCGCCCTGCCAGTCCTCCTGCGAGACGATCCAGACCCACGGCGCGCCGTAGCGATACACCGAAACCGGCTTCTTGCGCGCGGCTTCGACAATCTTCGACAGGCGTTGATCGAGCTCCTGCATGCCCACTTTCGAATAGCGTTCCATAGTCCCCATTGCCTCACTCCCGGCGTCCCGCCCCGACTCGCAAAGTGCGCCCCGAAAGGCTCCTCAAGCGCGTTACACAGGCATGACCGGACTGGCAAAGGGCTACCGAACTTTTGTCATAAAAGCTTCATTACCGAAGACGGATTGACGGATGTACATGATCGACCGTGGGAGCGAGCCTGCTCGCGAAAGCGCTGTGTCAGGCAATGAGGATGCTGGATGTGCCGCCGCCTTCGCGAGCAGGCTCGCTCCCACAGGGTGGACTGCGGTTGCACGGGTGCGTGACATTCGCGTGACATTCACAGGGTTAAATCCCGGCCCGTTCAGGCGTATAACCTTCACAAGACTTTCAATCGGCACGCCGACTTCAACACAGGGTAGTGACATGACCACAGCAAACATCCTTGGCAACCTGTTCCCTTCGGTCAGCGACATCCCGGAAAAATATCGCCTCGACGCTCAGGTCGAGCAGCGTGAATATCTGGTCGATGGTCAATTGCGCCGCTGGGACGGCCCGCTCGCGCAGGTGCGCAGTCCGGTTTATCTGAAAAGCGAAAACGGCGAAGAACAGGTGATCCTCGGCAGCACCCCGCTGCTCGATGCCGACACCGCCCTCACCGCCCTCGACGCTGCCGTTCGCGCTTACGATAGAGGTCAGGGCCTGTGGCCGACGATGCGCGTTGCCGAGCGCATCCAGCATGTCGAAGCTTTCCTGGGCCGCATGCGCGAGCAGCGCGAGGCGGTGGTCAAGCTGCTGATGTGGGAGATCGGCAAGAACCTCAAGGACTCGGAAAAAGAGTTCGATCGCACCTGCGATTACATCGTCGACACCATCAACGCGTTGAAAGAACTCGACCGCCGTTCCAGCCGCTTTGAGCTGGAGCAGGACACCCTCGGCCAGATCCGCCGCGTGCCGCTCGGCGTCGCCTTGTGCATGGGGCCTTACAACTACCCGCTGAACGAAACCTTCACCACGCTGATTCCGGCACTGATCATGGGCAACACCGTGGTGTTCAAACCGGCCAAGCTCGGCGTGCTGCTGATTCGGCCGTTGCTCGAAGCCTTCCGCGACAGCTTCCCGAGCGGCGTGATCAACGTCATCTACGGCAGCGGCCGCGAGACCGTCAGCGCTCTGATGGCCAGCGGCAAGATCGACATCTTCGCCTTCATCGGCACCAACAAGGCTGCCAGCGACCTGAAGAAGCTGCACCCGAAACCACACCGCTTGCGCGCGGCTCTGGGTCTGGACGCCAAGAACCCGGGTATCATCCTGCCCGAAGTCGATCTCGACAACGCTGTGAGCGAAGCGGTCACCGGTTCGCTGTCGTTCAACGGCCAGCGCTGCACCGCACTGAAAATCCTCTTCGTGCATGAAGACGTGGTCGACAGCTTCATCGAGAAATTCAACGCCAGACTGGCCACGCTGAAACCGGGCATGCCGTGGGACAGCGGCGTGGCGCTGACGCCACTGCCGGAGTCGGGCAAGGTCGATTATCTGCACGGTCTGGTCGCGGATGCGCAAAGCAAAGGCGCCCAGGTGGTCAACCCGAATGGTGGCGAGTCCCACGCCTCGTTCTTCTACCCGGCAGTGCTCTATCCGGTGAACCCGCAAATGCGCGTGTATCAGGAAGAACAGTTCGGCCCGGTCGTGCCCATCGTGCCGTACCGCCACCTCGATACCGTGATCGACTACGTGCTGGAATCCGATTTCGGCCAGCAGTTGAGCATCTTCGGCACCAACCCGGTGGCGGTCGGCCGGCTGGTCGACACTTTCGCCAACCAGGTCGGGCGGATCAACCTCAACGCCCAGTGTCAGCGCGGCCCGGACACTTACCCGTTCAACGGTCGCAAAAACTCCGCCGAAGGCACGCTGTCGGTTCACGATGCCTTGCGGGTGTTTTCGATCCGCACGCTGGTGGCGACCAAATTCCAGGAGAGCAACAAGGACCTGATCAGCGAGATCATTCGCGGGCGTGATTCGAGTTTCCTGACCACCGATTACATCTTTTGACGGGTGATCGGCAGGATTGAATGATCCTGCCGATCCGTCAGCCCCCCGGCGATTCAGTGACTACACTCAGCCCAGCATTGCTGGATGCCCGGGAGGCTGACCATGCTCGATTACTTCGCATTGGGTCTGTTGGTTTTTGTCGGTCTCGTGCTGTTTTACGGGATCATCGTGCTGCATGACATTCCGTACGAGATCGCCGTCCACCGCAACCACCCGCATCAGGACGCGATCCATGCCACGGGCTGGGTCAGCCTGTTTACCCTGCATGCGCTGTGGCCGTTTCTGTGGATCTGGGCGATGGCCTATCGCGAGGATCGCGGTTGGGGTTTCGGCGATGGCAAACCGGTGCAGAACCATGTCATCCGGCTGGAGCAGCAGGTCGTCGAGCTGCAAGCCCGGATCGAGCGGCTCGAAGCGCAGTCGCCGGTTGCGCCTCACTCTGACAGCCAGGGGAACTGAGCATGGATCTGTTGCTCATCCTCACGTACGCCGCACTCTGCGTCGCCATCTTCAAGATCTTCCGCATTCCGCTGAACAAATGGACGGTGCCCACCGCTGTCCTGGGTGGCGTGCTGATCATCGGCGCGCTGATTTTCACCATGAACTACAACCATCCCTATTCCGAGGTGGCGCGCTCCTACTTTGTCTCGGTGCCGGTCATTCCGATCATCAGTGGCCAGGTGATCGACGTGCCGGTAAAGGGCAACGAACCCCTGGAAAAGGGCGACGTGCTGTTCCGCATCGATCCCACGCCTTTCCAGAACCGCCTGAAATCGCTCAAGGCGCAACTGGTTGCAGCGAAGGGCGACCGCTACCGCATCACCGAACTGATTCGCCGCAACTTCGGCACCCAGCGAGAACTGGACGCGGCCATTGCCCGCACCGACGATCTGCAGGCGCAACTCGACAATGCGCAGTTCGAGTTGGACAACACTGTGGTTCGAGCGCCGAGCAAAGGCTTCGTCACCCACGTTTCGCTGCGCCCGGGAATGATGGCGAGCAAGCTGCCGCTGCGCCCGTCGATGGTGTTTATTCCGCAGGAAGGTCAGTACTTCGCCGCTTGGATGCGTCAGAACAGCCTGCTGCGTCTGACCGTGGGCGACGAGGCCGAAGTCGCCTTCGATGGCATTCCCGGCAAGGTCTTCGCGGGGCGAGTCAAAAGCGTTATCGGCGTCATTGCCGAGGGCCAGGTGCAACCTTCCGGCACGCTGATCAGCTACACCGGTTCGCCACCGGCCGGACGGGTGCCGGTGATCATTGAAATCACTGACCCGGCGTTCGCCGAATACAGCACGCTCATGCCGGGCGGCGCCTACGGGCAAGCGGCGCTTTACAGTCAGCACTTTCATCACATCGGCGCGATGCGCAAAATCCTGCTGCGCATGTCCGCCTGGATGAATTACATTTTCCCCTTCCATTGATTTGATTGACCACGAGGTTCGCACTGACTACTTACAGCACCCACCGCCTGCCACCGCTGTTGCGCCGTATCCTGCGTCCGCTGCTGGACCCGTATCGGCGCTACCGTCACGCCCGCCTGATCCATTCCGTGCGGGTGGCGTTGGGTTTGCTGGCGACGATTCTGCTGACCACCGGCATCAACCTGCCCCACGGCGAATGGGCGTCAGTGACCATGCTGGTGGTGATCGGCGGTTTGCAGCACCACGGCAACATCGGCAAAAAAGCCGCCGAGCGCGCCATCGGTACCTTGATCGGTGCAGGGGTCGGGTTGGCACTGGTGGCGCAACATGCGTGGCTGGGAATGCCGTGGCTGACCTACTTTTCCATGGCTGTGGTCTGTGGGTTCTTCTCCTATCACGCGATCGGCAAGGGCGGCTACACCGCCCTGCTCTCGGCGATCACCGTGTTCATCGTTGCCGGGCATGGCGACAACCCGATAACCGATGGTCTGTGGCGCGGCGTCGACATCCTGATCGGCATCGCCCTCGCCCTGGCGTTTTCCTTCGCCCTGCCGCTGTACGCGGTCTACTCGTGGCGCTACAACCTCGCCGACGCCTTGCGCGATTGCGCCACGGTATACGGGCGCATCATCAACGGTGAAGCGGTCAGCGCCGACGAGCATGTACGACTGATGAGCAAGGTGGGTACGGTGATGGTGCAGTTGCGCTCGCTGATGCCGTCGGTGTCCAAAGAAGTGAAAATCTCCATGACCGAACTCGACGCGATTCAGCGCAACCTGCGCATGTGCATCAGCACGCTGGAGATCCTCGGCAATATCCGTCCCAATGCCAGCGACCCGCAGGCCAAGGCACATCTGCAAACGGCGCTGAAGGCTGAGCACCGGCAGATTCGTGTGCAGCTGATCGGCATGGCTCGCGCGTTGAAAACCGGGGCCTCGCAACGGCTGGAGCGACCGATGGAGCTGCCAGCAGCGGACCTCGACGCGCTAGTTGCCAACACGCTCGACGGCTACCGGATGCTGACCCGACAACTCGCTGCCAATATCAGCGAGATGCGCCAGCGCCTGGCAGCAACCGCACCGCGCTGGAACATCTGATCCTTATTGCGCCGCCAGCCGCCGGGCTTTCCAGCCCCAACCTTGTTGCATGCCGGCGGCGGCCAGCAGGATCGCCGCGACGCCTATCCATTGCAGCAATTCGAGGCGATGGCCGAAGGCGAACCAGTCAACGAAGATCGCAGCGATCGGATAGATAAAGGACAGCGCGCCGGTCAATGCCGTCGGCAATTTTTGTATCGCGCCGTACAGCAAAACGTACATCAGACCGGTGTGCACGATCCCGAGAGTCAGCAGACTGGCCCAGGCATCTACGCCTTGCGGCAACGCATCGAAATGCGCAAAAGGCGCGAGCAACAACACCCCGGTGCAGACTTGAATCAGCGCGATCAGATGTGGCGGCGTGCCGGTCAGGCGCTTGATGATCAGTGCAGCGATCGCATACAGAAACGCCGCGCCCAACGCCAGGGCAATTCCCATCAAGTAATCGTTACCCTCCTCGCCTTGCGTGCCATGGGCACTGACGATTGCCAGCATGCCCATGAACGAAATCGCCAGCCAGAACAGCTTCTGCAGGGTAATTTTCTCGCCGAGAAACAGTGCCGCCAGACCGACCAGCATGAATGGCTGCACGTTATAGACTGCGGTGCCGATGGCAATCGAGGCGCGGGAATAGGACGCGAACAGCAGCACCCAATTACCGACAATCGCCATGCCACTGAGCACCGCCAGCAGAAACGTTGTGCGGGTCAGAATCCCCGGGCGCAGGAAGCCGAACGCGGCGCAGACCAACAGCAAGGTCCCGGCGCCGAACACGCAGCGCCAGAACACAACGTCCAGCACCGGCTGCCCGGACACCAGCACAAACCAGCCGATCGTCCCGGATATCAGCATGGCGGCGGTCATTTCCAGCGAGCCGCGGCGGATTGCGTTGTCCATCATTTCTCTCCAGAGACTGTCGCTAAAGGATGGAGAAATTATGTCAATCACAGGGCTGGCTGCTCCAGCGCATAAAGCAGGCTAAACTCGGTTTTTACCTTTTTTATCGAGGGTAATTTGCGCCCTTTGCCTAATTCGGAGTTTGCCTGTGACTGACGATATCGATCAGATCCTTATCAGCGCGCTGATGGAAGACTCGCGGCGCTCGCTCAAAGCGCTGGCGCAGATCAGCGGCCTGTCATCGCCCAGCGTGGCCGAGCGGTTGCGGCGGCTGGAAGAACGCGGCGTGCTCAAGGGCTACACGGTGGAGATCGATCCGAAATGCTTCGGCTATCAGTTGCAGGCGATCGTCCGTGTGCGGCCGCTGCCAGGGCAATTGCAGGAGGTTGAGCGGCAGATCATGTCGATTCCGGAGTTCACCGAATGCGACAAGGTCACCGGTGACGACTGCTTCATCGCCCGCCTGCACGTGCGCTCGATGGAACAGCTCGATACCTTGCTCGACCGACTGAATACGTTGGCTGAAACCAACACCGCGATCGTCAAGAAGACCCCGGTCAAGCGACGCCTGCCACCGATGGCGTAGATGCCTTTTGCCTTTGATCGGCGTAGATTGTGGTTTTTCGCGGCTAAGGAATGGCGCTATGAAAATTCAGGCAATGCTGCTGGCCGGCATGCTGCTCGGCGGCTGTGGCACGATTCAGACGGTGGCGCGCGACGACCAGGCTGCCATTGACGGGCTCAAGCAGCAGAAAAGCTATTGCGGCGCGGTACCGAGAATCTACAGCGGCCTCGCTTATGACTTCTGTTCTTTGAATGCGCCGCTGGCCTCGGGTGTCGATGCCGATAATCATCGCAACACTGCGATCCCGGGGCTGTTGGTTGATGCAGTGGTCTCCGGTGCCCTCGATACGCTGCTGCTGCCGTACACGATCTACCGTCAGCAAGTGGACGGCAGCATCGTCATCAATTGAGCAGACACTTTTCTCCAGACGATAAAAAACCCGCCGAAGCGGGTTTTTTATTGCAGCCATTACGATCAGTCGTCGCGGCTCATGATGCCGAACAGTTGCAGCAGGCTGACGAACAGGTTGTAGATCGATACATACAGGCTGATGGTCGCCATGATGTAGTTGCGCTCGCCGCCGTGGATGATCGCGCTGGTCTGGAACAGAATGCACACCGACGAGAACAGCACGAAGCCGGCGCTGATCGCCAGTTGCAGGCCGCTGATCTGGAAGAAGAAGCTCGCCAGTGTAGCGCCCAGCAGGACAAAGAAACCGGCGGTGATGAAGCCACCGAGGAAGCTCATGTCCTTGCGGGTGATCAGCACGTAGGCCGACAGACCACCGAACACCAGTGCGGTCATGGCGAAAGCCGAGCTGACCACTTCAGCGCCGCCCTGCATGCCCAGGTAACGGTTGAGGATCGGGCCGAGCAGGAAACCCATGAAACCGGTCAACGCGAAGGCGGACACCAGGCCCCACGCGGAATCACGAAGTTTGTTGGTGAGGAAGAACAGCCCGTAGAAGCCGATCAGCACCACGAAAATGTTCGGGTAGCCGACACGCATCTGCTGGGCTACGAAGGCCATCACGCCGCTGAATGCGAGGGTCAGAGCCAAGAGACCATAAGTGTTGCGCAGGACGCGGCTAACCTCTAGCTGCTCAGCCTGCACGCTGTTATTAACTGCGTAATCCTGTTCGCGCATGGCGACACTCCTGTTGGTTTGAAACGTTCAGTCGCAAAGATCATAACAGACGCTCTGTAACAAGCCATGCAGAGAGTTTGACAGTGTGTTTCATTCAGGTATTATGGCGCCCGCAACGCAAACGGAGGTGTGGCCGAGTGGTTTAAGGCAACGGTCTTGAAAACCGTCGACTGTAACAGGTCCATGAGTTCGAATCCCATCGCCTCCGCCATCTTTATACGACAAAGCCCTGATTATTCAGGGCTTTGTCGTTTCTGCAAGACATGTTTTGCGCAGCAGCGTTTGCGCATCTATTGAGTCATTTCTCAGCAGTGCCTCGTATACCTGAGGCGCTCCAGTGCGTACTCCCTCAGCCAAGCGACTCAAAGACAGCCTCCGCACGCTGTTGCACCGGCGCCTGAGGTCTGAGCATTTGCTGCCAGGCGAGCTGCGCCTGGACCTTGGCCACCGAATCCAGCACTTTCTGCGCCCAGCGATCATCCTCGGGATGCACCACGACCACCCGGAAGCCATGATCCTTGCCTTCAATCTGCACGCCCTCCGAATCATCGACATGCAAGTCGATATCGAACGCTGGCGGATACTTGGAAGGCGCATTCGACATCCCGTGCGCCGTCAACGCACGGTTGTGCAGCACGCTGTTGACCACGCCGTCGACGCGGATACCGTACAGCGCCAACCAGCGCCTGATATAGGACGGCGTGCGCCCGGATGAGGTGTAGACCCAGACACTGCAATCCTGGCGACGCAGCTCGCGGATCAGCGAGCGCGTGCCCATACGCAACGGCTCACCCAACCAGCGATGGATACAGGCCGGTAGTCGACTGTTCTCGACTGCGCAGTGGTGGAGCTGGCAAGCGAGCGTGTCATCGATATCGAACGAAATCCGTATGCGCTGACGTTCGAACAACTGCGGCAAAGCGCAGCGGATAGCCTGCCCTGCCCGGCTGCCGAAGGTTCTCAATCTGGCAAATGCTGGTGCCCAGTTCATCAATGGCCACCTTGAGAGAGAGGCAAAGGCTTGCCTTTGAGAAAGAACTTCATTGGATCGGGCGCCTGTTCTTCTAAGAATGCTGCATATTTTTTCTTGATCTTGGGCAATTCGTACAACGCCTTGACGCCATGCTTGGCGGAGTTGCGGATGACCGAAGACGGGTTGAAATAGCCCTCGGCGTTTTCCAGCGTCAGCACGAACGGAGGCAGCCCCGCCCGCATGAGCAGGTAGCTGACAATCAGCGAGCCACTGCGGTTGTTGCCTTCGATAAACAGCTGCGGCTTGCTCAGAATGCGCACATAGACACCCGCTGCACGCTTCCAGACTGACTCACTGCGATAAGCGCAATACCAGTTGTACAAGTCCTTGATGCCGCCCTCGACGTTGTTGAAGAAATGCGCCTCGGTGGCTGCCAGGTGCTGGGCGTATTCCAGCCGGCGCGCCGGATCCCGGCCACAAAGCACCGTGGCATTGATCTCCAGCATCAGGTTCAGTTGCTGCAGATCGAACAGGTCGACGCCGCAGGCAACATATTCGTCAACCAACGCATAGCCTTCAAGCACATTGTGCAGAACTTCGTCAGTGAACGGGTCCCGAGGCTCGGTGAAGTGCCGGCTGAGCTCGGCGAAACGGCTCTGCACTTTCCGCAGTGCGCGTTCAATCGCAGGCAAATCAAGGCGATGCGTGGCAGGCATTGGAGCTCCTTGGAAACGCTTGGTAAATGTCCACCGATGCCCGCCAAATCCATTTGGCTTGTGCAGGTAGGCGGCCGCGACCGGTGTTGAGGCTTAGCTGAACTTGCCGCTTATGTAATCGCCGGTCATCTGTTCACGGGGGTTGTCGAAGATCTGCGCGGTCGGGCCCATCTCGACCAGATAACCGGTGCGTGTGCCCTGGGAAATATCCACCGAGAAAAACGCCGTGGTGTCAGCAACACGGATGGCTTGCTGCATGTTGTGGGTCACCAGTGCGATGGTGTAGTCCTTCTTCAACTCGACCATCAATTCTTCGACGCGTCGGGTGGCGATCGGATCCAGTGCCGAACAAGGCTCATCCAGCAGCAGGACTTCCGGCTCAGTGGCGATTGCCCGGGCGATACACAGGCGTTGTTGCTGGCCACCGGAGAGCGACAGGCCGCTGACCTTGAGCTTGTCCTTGACTTCGTCCCACAGCGCGGCGCCTTGCAGCGCATGCTTGACGCGGTCGCCGATATCGCCCTTGTAGCGATTGAGGCGAAGGCCAAACGCGACGTTGTCGAAGATGCTCATCGAGAACGGGTTAGGCTGTTGAAACACCATGCCGATGTAGCGGCGCACGACCACCGGATCGACGCCCTTGCCGTAGACGTCCTGCCCGAGGAAATGCACATGGCCCTCGAAACGAAAGCCCTTCACCAGATCGTTCATCCGGTTGAGGCTGCGCAGCACGGTGCTTTTGCCGCAGCCTGAGGGACCGATGAATCCGGTGATCTTGTTTTTCTCGATGGGCACGTGGCTGTCACGTACTGCCATGAAGTTGCCGTAGAAAATCTTGTCCAGTTTGCAGTCCATGACTACAGGCGCCTGGGTGACAAAAGGAGCGGCAATTTGCGCAGTGGATACGTTCAAAATCAGATGCTCCCGTTCTTAATACTTGGGCTTGCCGAAAATCCGGCTGATGATGTTCACGAACAGCACGATCATCACCAGCACCAACGAGGCCGCCCATGCGAGCTCGAGCTGATTATCGAAAGGCATGCCGGAGAAGTTGTAGATCAGCACCGCCAGCGAGGCAGTCGGGTTCATGACATCGAGATTGCCCTGGTGGTAGATCCAATAGTTGCTGAACAGCGCGGTGAACAACAGCGGTGCCGTCTCGCCTGCGGCACGCGCCACGGCGAGCATCACACCAGTCAGGATCGCCGGCATGCCGGTCGGCAAGATGATTTTCCAGATGACCTGCGAGCGGGTGCAGCCCATGCCATATGCAGCATCTTTCATGATCTTGGGCACCATCCGCATCGATTCTTCTGCGGTGAGTACCACGATAGGCAGCATCAGGACGGCGAGCGCCACGCCACCTGCCGGTGCCGAATACGTGCCGGTGGTCATTACTACCAAAGCGTAGGCAAATACCCCCGCCAGGATCGACGGCAGGCCCGTGAGCATCTTGGCGGCAAAACGCGCGGCGTTCCCCAGCTTGCTATCCGGCCCCAGTTCAGCCAGGAAAATGGCCGCCATGATCCCGACCGGCACCGCGATCGCTGCCGCGATACCGACCATCACAAAGGTACCCGCCATCGCATTGCCGAAACCGCCACCCATCTCGAAGCCGGTCGGCGGCAGTTCGGTGAAGACTTCCAGGTTCAGACGCGCGCCACCGCGGGTGATCAGCATGTAGAGCACGGAAATCAGCGGCACGCTGGCCAGCAAAGCACCTGTCCAGACCAGGGTGGTCAGGATCAGGCTGCGCAGCGCGCGGCCTTCGAACCTGCGTTGCAAACTGGGCATCGCACCGGTTGGCGCCGTCAGGTCTGTTGCTGCGGTCAGATCAGTCATCACTTGTTACCCCGTTGGGCGTACATCATGATCATCGAGCCGAAAATGTTGACGATCAGCGTAATCAACATCAGCACGAGCGCGGCATACATCAACACCTCGATCTCGTTCGGCCCGGCTTCGGGGAAGTTCAGCGCCAGCAGAGCGGCAAGCGTGTTGGCCGGTGCAAACAGCGAGAGGGAAATGTTGTTGGCATTGCCGACCAGCATGGCCAGCGCCATCGTTTCACCCAGCGCGCGGCCCAGGCCCAGCACCAGAGAGCCGAAAATGCCGGTGGCGGCCGAAGGCACCATCACTTTGAGAATCGCTTCCCAATGGGTTGTGCCCATGCCGTACGCGGCTTGTTTGGTTTTCATTGGCACAGCCGTCAGCGCGTCCTGCGACACGGCGGCAATGGTCGGCAGAATCATGATCGCGAGCACCAGCGCTGCGGGCAGCAGGCCCGGACCGCTCAGGGACGTGCCGAAAAAAGGTATCCAGCCCAGTTCGCTGTTCAACCAGGTCGTCAGCGGCCGAATCGCCGGGATCACCACATAGATCCCCCACAGGCCATAGACCACGCTGGGAATGGCTGCGAGCAGTTCGACGATGGTGCGAAACAGCGCAGCGAGCTTGGTTGGCAGGAAATCCTGGGTCAGGAAAATCGCCATGCTCACCCCAAAAACACCGGCGATCAGCAACGCGATGAAGGCGCTGTAGAGCGTGCCCCAGATGGCTGGCAGAATGCCGTATTTGCCTTGGTTGACGTCCCATACGCTGCCCAGAAGCACATCGAAGCCGTGCTTCTCCATACCGGGAAGTGCCTTGCGTCCGACTTCGAACACCAGTGCAAATACCAGCGCCAGAATCAGTACCACACCGATGCGTGCGAGCGCGCGGAAGGTGCGATCAACCAGAAAATCCTTCGTCGAAGGTGGCTGGCAGGCAGAGTCGGGATTAACCGGTACGACAAAAGGTTTGTTCATGGGCTAAGTCCGGAACAGGGGGAAAACTCCCCCGGCGTGGCGCAGACGCACATGCCGAGAGAGACCTCACGGCGTTACTGAATGTTGGCGGACGCTTTGCGGACCTGTTCGACGACCGATTGCGGCAACGGGATGTAACCCATCGAATCGGCAATCTTCTGCCCCTCGGTCAGGCTGTATTCGACCATTTCACGCATGGCCTTGGCCTTGGCCGGGTTGCCATTGTCCTTGCGGAAAATCATCCAGGTATAAGAGGTGATCGGATAGGACTTGGCACCGTCCGGATCAGGCAGCCAGGCCACCAGGTTTTCCGGCATCTTCACCGCCGCCAGGGCCTCGGCACCGCTTTCGGCGTTTGGCACGACGTAATTGCCAGCCTTGTTCTGCAACTGCGCAAAGTCGACCTTGGCCAGCTTGGCGAAGCCATATTCGATGTAACCAATCGCACCAGGGGTCTGGCGTACGGTAGCGGTTACGCCATCGTTTTTCGGCGATTTGATGAACTTGTCACTGGCCGGCCAGTTGACGGTGTTGCCCTCACCCAACGCCTGCTTGAACTCGGCGTTGACGGTTGCCAGGTGCTTAGTGAATACCGCGGTCGTACCGCTGGAATCTGCACGCACGACAACGGTGATCGGCGTATCGGAGAGTTTCAGGTCCGGGTTGGCTGCGACGATCTGCGGATCGTTCCAGCGCGTGATCTTGCCCAGGAAAATGTTGGAATAGACGTCGCGTGGCAGCTTCAGGCCCTTGGGATTGCCCGGCAGGTTATAGGCAAGCACGATTTCCCCGGCGGTCATTGGCAGCAACTGCACGCCTTCGGCGACCTTGGCGATATCTTCGTCTTTCATTGCCGAGTCACTGGCAGCGAAATCCACGGTTTTGTTCAAGAAGTCCTGTACGCCCGCGCCACTGCCCTTGGATTGGTAATCGACAGTGACGCCATCGGATTTCTTGCTGAAATCCTTGAACCAGGTCAGATAGATCGGCGCCGGGAAACTTGCTCCGGACCCCGTCAGGCGAACATTTTCTGCTGCAAAGGAGGCCGAGGTGGCACAAAGAGATACCGCAATGGCGAGCGCAGCAGACTTCATCAAACTTTTCATTAAATGACACCTAGTGATTACGGGCTCCCGAACTCTGCAGCAGTTTTGTGACGATTTCATGAAAGCAAAGTGGCAACCGTTACCCTCATGGTCCGCAGCAGCGCCTATGGACGTAATCGGCTTCCGGGTTTCAAAAAATCGAATCTTCTCGTGCCGGGCTTGTCACTACCCCCTGATCCCGAGCAGTCGCGTGCCAGGTTCACATTGCAAAAACGCTACTTTTCCCCAGCCTTTATGGCCGTCAACCGGAAATGGCGTTAGCATTTCACTCATTCGGCTGAACAAGCCTGTTTATCCAGATCAGGGTCGCATTGTGGAAAAGCTAAAACGCCTTCAAAGCGGGATCGAAGGGCTCGACGCGCTGCTTCAGGGGGGCTTTGTCGCCGGCGCTTCATACATCATTCAAGGGCGCCCGGGCTCCGGCAAGACCATCCTTGCCAACCAGCTAGGGTTTCACCATGCCCGCAACGGCGGCCGTGTGCTGGTCGCCACGTTGCTGGCCGAGTCGCACGACCGGTTGTTCCAGTTTCTGTCGACCATGAGTTTTTTCGACGCCTCGCGAGTCGGCGCCGAAATTCAGTTTGTCAGCGCATTCGATACGCTGGAAAACGAGGGCCTCGATGAAGTCGTGAAGCTGCTGCGACGCGAAATCACTCGGCAGAAGGCGACCGTCATGGTCGTCGACGGCCTGCTCAATGCACGCTCCAAAGCCGACTCGCCGATCGACACGAAAAAATTCATCTCTGAACTGCAAGGCCATGCCGCATTTGCCGGTTGCACCGTGCTGTTCCTGACCAGCTCGCGCCTGGACGACGGCAGCCCCGAGCATACGATGGTCGACGGCGTCATCGAAATGGGTGAAGAGCTGTTCGGTACCCGTTCGGTACGGCGCATTCATTTGCGCAAGACTCGCGGCAGCGGCGCGTTGACCGGTCTTCACGAATGCGAAATCACCGATAACGGCCTGGTCGTCTACCCGCGCCTCGAAAGTCTCTACAAGCGCCCTTCCGCCCCTGACAGCGCGGACATGACTCGCATTCCAAGCGGCATTGCGTCGCTCGACAAGATCTTCGGTGGCGGCTTGCACAGCTCCAGCGTCACGCTGGTCATGGGTCCTTCCGGCATCGGCAAAACCACGCTGGGCCTGAAGTTTCTCGCGCAATCTACGGCCGAAACGCCTGGCCTGCATTTCGGTTTCTATGAAAGCCCGCAGCGCCTGCGCCTGAAAGGCCGTTCGCTGGGCATTGATATCGAACACATGGAACACAGCGGCGCATTGAGCATTGCCTGGCAGCCAACAACGGAGGGTTTGCTCGATGGCCTCGGCGCACGCCTGCTGAGCCTGGTCGATGAGAGAGGCATCAAGCGCCTGTTCATCGATAGCCTGAGCGGCATGACACGGGTGTCAACCACACCGGAACGCATCACCGACTTTTTCAGTGCACTGATGAACGAACTGCGGTCCAGAGGCGTGACGGTCTTTGCCTCCTGGGAAATGCGCGATTTGTTCGGCTCCGAGGTCAGCGCACCGAACTCTGACCTGTCCAGTATTGTCGACAACCTGATCCTCATGCGGTTCTTTGAAAATCACGCTGAACTTCGCAGGACGCTTTCCATTCTTAAGGTACGCGATAGCTCCTACAACCCGTCGCGGTTCGAGGTGGTTATCCGTGATCAAGATGTGTTCCTGGAAAAGGCTTTGAAAAATGAACCTTCAGTCACAGCTGAGTCATTGCCTGGTTCAATTTCGTAAGTCTGCAAGCGGGTTGAAATAACATGACCACCATCCTGGTAGTCGACGACGAGTATCTGATTGCTGACATTCTTGGCTTTGCGCTTGAGGATGAGGGCTTCATGACTGTGACCGCGAGCAACGGCAAGAAAGCGCTCGAAGTGCTGGAAAGAGAACGTCCGGCGCTGGTTATTACCGACTTCATGATGCCAGTCATGGACGGCCTCGAATTCGCCGAAGCCGTGCGTGCCCAGCCGTCCGTCAAACACTTGCCGATCATTCTCATGAGTGGCGCGCAAGCGCACATCGGCATGCAGCGTTCGGATCTGTTTGATGTGGTGGTGCCCAAGCCGTTTGATATTGCGGTGATTGTGGCTGAGGTAAAGAGGCTGTTGGGCTCATAGATACTCGACGACAAAGGCAATTTCGGCATTGGCATCGCCCGCTCGCATTTGCGCATTGGAAGGCTCGATGCGCACGAAGCGGGCTTGCAAGGAAACGGATGCATTACCGCCGCTCGATGTTGGCGCTTTCATTATGTAATTCTGGTTCAGCTTGAGTATCGTCCTGTCACTGAAGCGCATTTGCAATGCCAGCCCTTTGGCAGTGGAATTACTGTTGAGGTGTACCACGCCGGTATCAGCGCTCCATGCAGGGCTGCCCGCAGTGGGCGAAAAGGAGTACCTGAAGTTATTGATTCCGGGAGGACAGTTTTTCATATCAAGAAAGAAGTATTTCTCCTTCGCATAATCACCGTTCTGCAAAAAATCGCTCATGGTGTAGCTGCCCATATCCACTTTCACATCAGGTGTTTCACAAGACTGCGAGACGATCCGCGTGCCATTTGTATTCATTGCCAGAGGCTCGATCTCTGCAGCGACGAAGGTCCCAAGTTGGCCTGAGGGTATCGTCGCACTGCCGGAAATAGTTCCCGTCTTTACAAAACGCAAGATGTGCTCAGAACCATTCCAACCCCAACCGCCAGCAGTGTCGGTAGTTCCTGGAAAGCCTTTCCACGCTTTCCCCGATGGCGGTCGGACCCATTGCCAGCCGATTCCGGTATTTCCGATAGGAAAAATCTCCGCGCCCGGCTGAGTAACGCCGACAGTATTGCGTACACCTTCGTTGTGTACCGCAGAGCACCTGAATGAGCTGGGTATGGCGCCCAGGGTCACGATCGGGCTTTCATAGATAACCGTGCCGTTGGGCGTGTCACGAGGCACCGAGATCGTGGCTGGAAGAACCACCCTGACACTGCCCTTGGAATGGTCGGGATAAAATTCGCAAACTGCAGCCATTGCGTTAAATGGCAGTAAATACAAAAAACCGACAATTAAAACATGGGAAAACTTCATAGCAATCTCTCTGAACTCGCCGTGTTTGCAAACATTTGAATGGCGGACGATTGCGTGAACTATCAGCAGTAAACGCCACCAAAGCGGCAGCAGACGATAATGAAAAAAAGGAGCTTGAGCAAAAAGTTTATTTATTCGCAAACAAGACAATTCTCATGGACCCACAAGAAACTTTAGATAGTCGGTTTAAACAAGAAGCCTTCTGCGAATTCGTTAACAAATGTTAGCCGTTATCGACATACGCAAATAGAGCACAATTTAAGACTCGTCTTAAAGGCCCAGCGAATCGAGGTTATTACACTGTCTACTCTTGATAGGAGAAACGATTCCGTGAGAGCCCTCGATACCCTCAATAGCTCAAAACCCCAGAGCAACGCCGCCATCTACTGCCTGACCATTCTTGCGCTGGCACTGATCGCCATGACTGTGGTCGCCGGCTACCAACTCAATGAACTGTTTCCACTGAAGGCTGTGGTGCAACAACAGGAGGTCCAACTCACCCAGCGCGCCGATGCAATCCAGTCGATGAGCGCAGAACTGAAGCGCCTGGCGGAACAGAAACAGGTTTTGGAAGCCGACCTGCTTAGCGCAAAGGAACAGGCGAAGGCCGCTGAGCACGCAAAAACCGAACTCGAAAACAATCGACAGGCAGCCCTGACCAGCGCGGCGTTAGAGGATGAAGATTCACTGTGCGCGATCATCGAGCAAAACATCCGACTTGTTGCGGACCAACTCAATCGCGACGATTTCTTCCGCCTGCGTGATGAGCGCGAAGCTGAAGCCGAAGCGGTACTTGAAAGCTATGAAAAACAACTCGCCAGCTGCATTGAGCAGTTGACAGCACAAACCGCATCGCCAGCACAAACTGACTCTGCACCCCATGCGCAAGACTTTGCTGCGCCGATCGAGCGCTGATCAAAAAGCCCTGGTAGCCAGGGCTTTACGTTTACTGATTAAAGTTTGAATTCCTTGGTCAGTTTGTTCAGCGACGCGGCCAATTGCGACAGCTCCGCCGATGCGACTGCGGTCTGTTTCGATCCCTCAGCGGTTTCACACGAAAGGTCGCGAATGCTGATCAGGCTGCGATCCACTTCACGCGCAACCTGAGCCTGCTCTTCTGCAGCGGTTGCCATCAGCAGGTTTCGCTCGTTGATGAGATTCAGCGAGCCAGTGATGTCGGTCAGCACTTCGCCGGCGATATTGGCCATTTCGAGCGTTCTCTCGGCCTGAGCGCGGGTGTGGCTCATGGAGGAAACTGCGCGGCTGGTGCCCGACTGAATGGAGCTGACCATGGACTCGATGTCCTCGGTCGACTTCTGAGTACGCTGCGCCAGCCCTCTCACCTCATCGGCAACCACGGCAAAACCGCGACCCGCCTCCCCCGCCCGTGCTGCTTCGATCGCTGCGTTCAAGGCAAGCAGATTGGTTTGTTCGGCAACCTCTCGGATAACGTCCAGCACGCTGCTGATATCGCTCGCCATGGTCGATAGCGCCTGCACCTCAGCCGAGGTGCTGTGCACGCTGGACACCATCAGGTTGATTGCGGCGACCGTGTCGCTGACCTGACTTCGACCGGCAATGGCTGCCGCACTTGATTCCGACGTCAGCTGCGAGGTCGATGCGGCGTTGTCTGCAACCTGCTCCACCGCTGCACTCATTTCAGTGACGGCGGTGGCGGCCATTTCGATTTCATGGCTCTGACGCTGAGTGATACGCGAGATATCTTCAGTGACGCCGTGCATGACCTCCGAGGTCTCGGCCAACTGCGTGGACGAATCACGGATCATGATCAAGGCATCTCGCAGACTGGTTTGCATCGCCGCCAATGACGACAGCATTTGCGCCGCCTCATCGGAGCCATCCAGCGCAATGGTTTCGCTCAGATCATTGGCGGCGATGCATTCCGCCACCCTTAGCGAGCCTGCAATGGGTACCGTCAGGCTGCGGGTATACAACACGGCCAGGGCCAACGAAGCACCGATCGCGATGAGAATGAACACACTGACGATCAACAGCGTGTGCTCATAGACATTGTCGGCCTGCTTGCCCGCCTCATAAGCTTCTATCTCGTTGAGAGCAATCAACTTCTTGAGCGCGACCTGTACGCCATCCGACGCCGCACGCATCTGATTCCTGGACAGCGCAATGGCCGCTTCAAGCTGCCCGTTCGCCACTGTTTCAAGGTATTGATCTTGCGCCTGATCGTTGACCTTCTGTGCTTTGGCAAACTCCTCGAACGCCTCGCGCCCGGCGTCAGTCGCCAGCAGGTCAATGAGCGCACGCTGATGATTTTTGATCATCTGACGCGACTGCTGGATGTCAATCAGGGCCTGCGCTTTGCGCTCACTCGTTTCAATGGGATTGCGCAAGCGAGCGTTGTTGCCCTTGATTTCGACGAACTCTCGATCGAGTTGGCCGAGCAGCTTGATACTCGGCACGATCGTCGTCTCGACGTACGTTTCTGCCTTGTTGAGCAAGTCGACTTGCTGCAGAGCGATCAATCCGATCGCGATAATCATGAGACAGAACAAGCCGAAACACAGCGCCGAACGCGGCGCGAGATTGAGTTTACGAAGCAGCATGATGCCTTACCTTAGAGTGTATTCAAGACAATGGGGTAAACGAGTGGGCAGCAGAGCGGCGCTGCGGTATAGCGCCTCGGCGCATACCTGGATCAACGCGGGAAGGTGCGGTAGCTAGCGGTTGGCGCACGGAGAGAGTGTGGAGTTGGTCGAGGCCGGCTCCGCAATTTCCTTGAGCGCCGGGTCGGCCAGCATCAGAAAATCTGCCAGTCGCGGCAGATTGATTTTCGAGACCAGGCGCATCCAGCGTTGCGGATGCGGGTTGAAGAAGGTCTTCGACCACTGGTGATCATCGTTGGGATTGAAAATCAGCAGATGACGAATCAGCGGGTTTTCCCCGAAAAAGTCGAGCGGATCCATCGCCATTTCGCTGAGCAAGTCAGCATTGACGACGACCAGGCTCAACCGTTGAGGGCAGTAATACGTCAGTATTTTCAGGTCACGATAAGTGCAAACGTTCAAGACGCTGAGACAGCCCAGCTTGTTGAACTGCTGTTCGATTGACTGACCTCTGCGCACATCGCTATCGGCGATCAGGATCCGCAAGGATCTACTGCGGTTATTTTCAAGAAACATCGGACACCTTTGGCAGCTCCATTCTTCCTTTCAAGAAAATAACCAAGGGCCAACCTGCCTGATATGAGACTTGTCTCAAAAATGAACGCAGGGATAGCTGATAAAAAGCCACACCTTGACGACAGCCCACGCGATCGGCGCATGGTCTGGCTCAGAAAGTGTTGAAGGAGGGATTTTGCAACGCAGGGGAGTCGCGACAAGCCAGAAGCGCGGGACGGTTCTGTGCGAACCAGACAATTCTCATTAGTGACGCCCCTTTTTGTCAGTAACCTTGAAACAAGGGGCGCAGATTCATTCTTTCCAAGCCATCAAGGCAGCGTCATCGTCACGACGTAGTTACCGGTCGTTATCTGGTGGCCCTTGTTGTCCGTCAGCAGCAGACGCTGGTCGTAGTATTTTTCCTGTTCATGGGTATCGGCAATCATTTTCACGAACACCTGCTGGCGCGGCTGACCACGCCCTGCCGCACTGACGTTTTTTACCGTGAAAATCTGCCCGGTGCTTGCTTGCGGGCAGTCAAGCAGATCGACAGAAAAATGGCTGCTGCCACTCGCCATGCAACTCGTCTCGACAATCTGTCCGCTGAAGCGAATCACTCCGCTGACCGGCGCAGACTGGGCTGCGCTGACGGTGTCAAAACCGAGCAGGCAAAGGCAGGCAATCAATAAAGGACGTCGAATGATCATCGCGAAACTCCATGGTTATTAACCAAGGTATCGCCCGCTGCAAAATGATCTTTAACGTCAGCTTCAATGCAAGGCCAGTCGGATAGTCATGAGCCGATACGTTTACAGCTCGATCCGTTTGATTTTCTTGATCAGATCAGCCTGTGCATGTTCCAGCTTCGCTGCGCTGCGATTGAGATCCAGAGCATCGATGACCGGCGCTTCGCATTCGGCCTCAAGCTCGTTACACGCCTCGATGACCTGATGCTCGGCAACAATGCGCGCCGCCCCCTTGATCCGGTGCGCCAGGTCAGCCAACAGCCCAGGATCGCTTTCGGGTATCAGCGAATGCAACTCCTCCAGATCCTTTTCACAACTCGACAGTGCCTCACGCAGGAGTTCTTTCATCATGTCGAGGTCGCCCCCGGTGAGCTCGTCAAGACGCTCGCGAATCGAACCCAGCTCCTTGATAGTCGCCGCAGGCGGGCTTTCAAATGGCTGGGTTTCAACATTTTTTTCCCAGCCTGCAAGCATGATCGACAAGGTGCCGAGACTGATCGGTTTGAACAGGCAATCATCCATCCCGGCCTCCCGGCATTTCACTTTTTCTTCCGGCTGCGCGTTGGCCGTGAAGCCCAGTACGATGCACGGCGATCCACCACTTTCGCGTTCGTCCTGGCGAATGGTGCGGGCCAGCTCATAGCCGTTCATGACCGGCATGTTGCAGTCCGTGATCACAATGTCGAACGGTTCCGAGCGCCACAGCGCCAATGCCTGGGCACCGTCGGCGGCATCACGCACCGCCTGGCCAAGGAAACTCAGTTGCTGCGTCAACAGCAGGCGGTTGGCGCTCTGGTCATCGACTACGAGAATCCTGAGTGTCGGTACCGGTTTGTCCTGAACAACCGAAACAGGCAGCACTTTGCCGCCAAGCGGGCTGAGAATATTGAAGAACAGCGACACTTCCAGGCAGGTGCCTTTGCCAAGCGTACTGGTAATGTTCAGCCGCCCGCCCATCAATTCGCACAATGAACGGGAGATCGCCAGTCCCAGACCGGTGCCGCCTCTGCTGGAGGGACCATGATTGGCTTGGGAAAACGGCTGGAACAGATTCTGCAGATCGGCGCTGGAAATGCCGATGCCGGTGTCCTCGACCTTGAGGTCGACCTGTAAGCGTTCGTCAGCGAGACGTTGGCCGCGAATCGAGACGCTGACATGACCGGTGTCGGTAAACTTGATCGCGTTGCCCACCAGGTTCGAGAGCACCTGCTGGAAGCGCATCGGATCAACCAATACGTCACAGCCGACAGTGGCGTCGATGTCGAGCTTCAGCACCAGACTCTTCTGCCTGGCCAAGCCGTCGAACACCCGCGCCACGGATTCGACCAATTCGCGCAGGTTGGCACGTTTCGGCGAAAGGCTGACATGGCCCGATTCGATGCGTACCACATCGAGGATATCGCCGATCAGTTCCAGCAGACCTTTTGCCGAGTCGTATGCCACTTCAATCGCCGGCCGATCGAAGTGTCCCTGCTCGGCACGCTTGAGGGTAAGTTCGAGCATGCCGATCACGGCGCTCATCGGCGTACGGATTTCGTGGCTCATGGTCGCCAGGAACGTGGTTTTGGCGCGGCTCGACTCGTCAGCCAGCTCTTTCGCCGAACGCAACTCCTCGATCAGTTCACGGCGTTCGCTGATATCGATCCAGCCGCAGATCACGCCTCTGACTTCACCCGCCGTGTCGTGATACGGCTGGATCCAGTGGTAAATGATCAGCCGCGTATCACCGACATGCAGCGTGCGATCCACCTCGTAAGGTTCGTCCTGCTCGATGACGCGCAGGTAGTCGTCGTGAAATTGCAACGCCTCCTGACGATTGCGCTTGCCGCTTTCGAGCACGGTCTTGCCGATCACGTCCTTTTCCAGCAGGCCAAATGTTTGCAGATAATTATTATTGCAGGTGACAAGCCGACCTTCCCGATCACGTACGTAGATGGGATGCGGCGTGCCGTTGATCAACGCGCCCATGAACTTCAACTGATCGCCCAGCAAGCGCTCTGCCCGGCTGCGTTCGCGGATCTGCCGGCGAATATAGAAATTCCACGCCAGCGATCCCAGGATAATCAGGAACGCGCCAGCGCTGATCTGGTAGATCAGCGCCTTGTAATCGCGCCACGACAAACCCGAAAACGCTGCAATGGGACGCCACCTGTTGAGAATTACGTCCAGCTCATCCGGCGGAATGCTCAGCAGCGCCTTGTTCAGAATGCTGACCAGTTCGGTATCGGCACGCCGAGCGGCGAAAGCGAGGAAGCCTTTGTTCATGCCGACGATGTTGGAGATACGCAAGCTGTCGCTGTAGATGTGGGCGATGTAGTAGCGCGCACTGTGCAACGTGGTAATCATCGCGTCCGCTCGACCGTCCTTCACGTCAGCCAAGGCGCCCAGAACTGTTTCGTTATCAACGATCTCGATGTCGGGGTAGTCCTTGAGCAGCTCACGCTCAGCCGAACTTTCGGGCACTGCGACGCGCTTGCCGCGCAGCTCCTGCAGGCTTGAAGGCGCGCCTGCGTCCTTGGTGGTGACGATCACAAAGGGGCTGGCAAGGAACGGATGAGTGAAACGCATGCCGACTTCCCGCGAGACCGTTGGTGTCAGCAGAGAAATATCCGCGCTGCCATCCAGCAGACGCGTGCTCAGACTGGAAAAGCTGTCGGTGCGCTCGACATTGATCTGCAAGCCGGTACGCCGCTGGATGAGCTCGAGCAGATCAGCGCCGATCCCGCCAAAGTTGCCGTCACCATCAAAGAATGCAAACGGTGCCTGATCGTCATTGATCACGAACCGCGCGACCGGATGCAGCTCAAGCCAACGTGCTTCGCCGGGTGTCAGGTCAATGCGTTTGGGCGTCAGCGCCCCGCCGCCGCCCGACCAGCGCTTGGTAATTTCGGCAATCTTCGCATCACCCAGCGACTCGAGGGTCGAATCGATCAGACGCAGCAATTGGTCGTTGCCCCGGCGCAAGGCAAAGCTGAAACCGCTGGTTTGGGTTTTGACGAAAGAGTGCAGCCGCACATAGTTGAAGTAGTTGAGGTTGATCAGGTAATTGCTCGACACCGTATCGCCGAGAAACAGGTCGACCTTGCCAAAAGCCAGCGCAGCCAGTGCCAACTCGTTCGATGGAAAAAGCACGAATTCGGCGTTGGGGTATAACGCGTGTAATTGACTGGAAGGCAGGTAATCGTCGGCAACCGCAATACGCAAACCGGCCAGATTGGCCGGCATCGGTCGTCGATCATCGCCGCGCATGAACATCGCCGGCACGTCTTCGACATAAGGTTTGCTGAGCGTGACGAGGCCATCGATCAATTCGAAACTGTTGGAACTGCCCAACATGTCAATGTCACCGCGCTCAAGTGCGGCCATGGCGTCACGCCGGTCAGGGTAAGCCTTGACGGTAATCTCAACATGCAGTGCCTGACCGATAATGCACGCGATATCGGCGGCAATCCCCTCATAGCGCGTACCGCTGGCGGTCATGACATAAGGCGGGAAATCCGGAAGCGCAGAACCCAATATCAGGCTGCGCTTTTGCCGCAGCCAACTCCAGTCTTCATTGGCCAGATCGACTTGCAGCTCCTTGCAGTCCGAGCGACCGAACACCTGCAAGGTGCGCGGCTCTGCTGCCAATAACACACCACTACTGAATACGGAAAGCACACTGATTAGCAAAACACCGCGCAACAGATGAAACATAAGCGTGTTATCCCTGGTTGTCGGCTGTCAGGCTGTGCTGCAACTTGAACAGCTCTGCGTCACCACGAATGCCAAGCTTTTTGAAAGCGGCCTGTTTTTGCCCACTGATGGTTTTGCGACTGCGCGAGAACTTCAAGGCAATCTGCGTCACCCCCATCCCCTCGAGACAACAGCGCAAGACTTCTTTCTCTTTAGGTGACAGCAGAGGATTACTGAGGAAATCGTCGCTGTGCGCCGCGCTCTCGTCTTTGGCACCGGCGGGCTCTTCGATCGATGCTGGCAACACGTCAAGCTCAAAGGCCATGGTTGGAGACAGGTACAACTGGCCGGACGCTGCACAGCGAATGGCAGTAATCAGGTCATCGACCGACTGTGACTTGCCGAAGAATCCACTGACGCCCGCCCCGACCGCCATGTTCACAACTGCCGGGCGCTCTTCTGAGGAAGAGACGAGGATGCGCATGCCCGGATATTGCTTGCGCAGCAGGCGGATCAGATTGAGCCCGTCCAGCTCCCCATCGTGCAGCTTGTAGTCGAGGATCAGCAGGTCGATGTCGACCTCGCGCAACCCGGCGAGCAACTGCGCGCTGCTGCCGTACACGCCCACCACACTGAACTCGGCTTCACGCGTCAGCCGTGATTTCATCGCCAGACGTATGAGCGAATGATCATCAAGGATGGCAACGCGTAACGGATTCACGACTGACCAATGCATGAACAGCTCCATGATGAGGAGGGTTGGAGGACCATCAGCACTTGGCAACCGCAGCAAATCCCGGGCATCACCGAAGCATTCAGGTGCATCTGATTGATTTCTCGGCACATGATGAGTGTTTTAAAGGCGTGACGAAATAGGGCTTTGTCCCAAAAGTCAGAATGCCCGCTCACATCAGCGGTCGGATGTGCCTATTGCGCGGCGCCAGGACGACTTCTGGCCTTCGAAACGCCAGTCGACCAAATGCGCCCAATTCATCGGGCGAGCATAGAAGAAGCCCTGCCCCCACTGACAACCAAGCCGCGCCAGATGCTGAACCTGATCTGCGGTTTCAATACCCTCTGCCACCACGCGCATGTCCAATTCCCGCGCCAGGGCCAACGCCCCGTGGATGACCGCGCTGTACCGAGCCTGATGGAAATTCTGCACGAAGCCGGCGTCAAGTTTGATTTCGTTGAACGGCATCTGGCACAGCCGCTCAAGTGAAGAATAGCCGACACCGAAATCATCGATTGCCAGACTGAAGCCGAGCATGCGCAGACGCACCATGTTTTCCATGCTGATCTCGGGCATCTGCAGCAGGCCGGTTTCCGTGAGCTCGAAAATGAGCCCAGCTGGCGAGGCGCCATGGATGCGCAACAGCGCCTTGATCCGGTCGACAAGATTCGGATTGGCCATCTGCGTCACGTCGAGATTGAACGCCAGCTTGAACGGCTTGCCGTGAGACTGGACGAAGCGCTGCAGACTCAAGCCTTGCGTGAGCAGGCTGAAAAACATCTCATCGAGCAGACCGCAACGCTCGATCGTCGGCAAGAACATGCCTGGCGAGAGCAAGCCGCGACTGGGGCTCTGCCATCGCACCAGCACCTCGGCGCCATCCACCTCACCACTGCGCAGATGAAACTTGGGCTGGAAATAGGCGCGAAATTCCTGACGGCGTATCGCTTCGAGCACTTCGTTCTCCGAAGGCTGATCGAGATGACTTTCCACCACTTTGGCATCGCCGGGAGTGTGCGGCCGATAACGAGCCAACAATGGCCCCAGCACATCGACCATCAGCGGCTTGCCGACACTGCCAAGCAATTCCAGCCCCTGCAACGTGACAATCCGGTCAACCGTGCGCAACAAGTCTTCAGGCAGTGAACTGCAGATGATCACTGCACGAATCAAACCGGCCTCTCTCGCCAGGCGCAAGAACGTCAAACCATCCATCCCGGCCATGCTCAAATCACACAACGCAACGTCCACGCCCCCTGCCTGGGAGATCACAGCCAGCGCATCCTTGCCGTCAGCCGCCTGAAAGATATTTTTGTACCCCAGACTATTAAGCGCACTGACCGCTGCCGTGCGCTGGAAGGCGTGATCTTCCAATACCAATATACGAAGCGTGTTCACTAACCGAGAACCTCTTTCTATCAGCCATTAATAGTGGAAAGTCTGGATCAACTATCAAGCAGGACGCTCGCTCACAAACTTTGCATTGACTGAGAATTTCTGCATCAGCGAATAGTACCCAGTGCACGGCTGCGCAACCTTGAGAATTGTCTCAATTGGTTCTCCACAATAACTAATAAGAAAATAGAGTTACGCGTTAAGCGATATTGCTGGCGTGATCGCATTTGCCACGCTTTAAGACAAATCCCAAAGACCTACCACCACCGCCGACCTAACATGGCCTGGCATTTCAATGCAGCACTTCACAATAACTTCGGATATAAACATGAAAAAGTTCGCTTTCGCAGTACTCACTCTTTCCGTACTGGCTGCCTCCACTGGCGCAGTGGCTGAAGAAGCCGCCAAAGCTGTCAAGGGCGGCAGCGGTCAAATCAGCTTCACCGGCGTTATCAATAACGACGCCTGCTCGGTAGACGGCGCTTCGGGTAACGACAAGATGATTGCCGTGGACATGGGCAGCGTTTCGATCAAGGACATGGGCACCGACTCTGCCCCGGGCGCCGGTCGTGTGGCTGCCAACGATTTCAACCTGAAAGTGAACTGCAACGCCGGCACCAAGGTTTCGATGCTGTTCAAACCAACCGTCAATGGCGGTTCGGGCCTGGTTGATGGCAAGAAAGTTCTCAAGCTGCAGGGTGCAGACGCGGCCAAAGGCGTTGGTATCGCCCTGCTGGACAGCAATGGCCAGTTGATCGACCTGAGCTCCGAAGCCACTGCCAAAGTGCAGACCAACCTGACTGGCGACGCAACCACTGGCGGCGACGGCACCCTGTCGTTCGCAGCCGCTTACGTCACCACCGGCGACAAGACCACCGCTACTGCAGGTACTGGTAACGCCACTCTGCCGTTCGTTCTCGAATACGAATAAGCAGCCCGCAATACCTGGACGGGGCCGCTGTGCCTCGTCCTTCCCGACCAGATTAATCGGTGAAATCTATGTTAAGTCGCTACTTTCCGCTTTGCCTGGGGCTTGCCGGGGTGTTGATGACGCACTCGGCATTCGCCAGCATCTCCTTGAGCTCCACCCGGGTTATCTTCGATGGCGCGCACAAAGAGGCGAATGTCACCGTGCGCAACGGCGGACAAACCATTCTGGCGCAATCGTGGCTGGATGCCGGCGACACGGCTGGCAGCGCACCGCCTTTCGCAGTTACTCCACCACTGGCCAAACTTGAGCCCAATCAACAGCAATTACTGAGGATTCTTTATGAAGGCCGCGGCATGCCTGCGGACAAGGAGTCGGTGGTATGGCTGAACGTGCAGGAAATCCCCCAGGCCAGTGCTGCCGATGTCAACACGCTGCAATTGGCGGTACGTCAGCGTATCAAGGTCTTCTTCCGCCCGGACGGACTCACCGGTGATGCCGCAAAGGCACCGGAGCAACTTGCATGGCAATTGGTCACTCAGGCTGGCAAGTCGGTGCTGAAAGTAAAAAACCAAAGCAACTACCACGTGTCGCTGGCGGATCTGAAAGTCGTTGCAGGGAAAAAAGCGGAATTGGTAATTGATTCGACAATGATCGTTCCGGGGGAAGTTCGCTCATTCAATCTGAAAGATCTGCCAGCTGGTACTTCGCATTTGAGTTTTTCAGCAATTAACGATTACGGCGCACAACAACGATTCGATGCACCACTAAGCGTTGCCGAAAGCCATGCCGAGCGCGTGAAAGATGCCTCTGCCCAGTAAATCCCCCGCCCCACCCTGCCAACTTACAAGCTATTCACAAGTTCCGGACTCCGGTTGAAGCAACACGGACTGATAAGGCAAATTGCATGTTTTCCTCCCAACACCACACATCTGAAAGTTGTGTTAAGCATCATGTTGCGCGCCAGAAAAACAAAGCGGCGTTGGGCTGCCTGCATCCATTGTGCTTTGCTATCAACATGGCCATTTGCGGATTCGCCGTGGGCGCCGAAGCCCCGGCCGCAGTGGCGAGTGAATCTTTCAATACGCTGTTCCTTGAAGGTTCATCGGCGGTCGATCTGCAACCGTTGCTGAATGCCAACAGCGTCTTGCCAGGCCAATACCGCGTCGACGTGTTCAGCAACGGCACGCTGGTCGGGCGTCGCGATATCGATTTCGCGGCCAACCCGGTCAACGGCAAAGTCGAGCCACGCATCACCCTGGAACTGTTGCAGCAGCTGGGTGTGGACATGCGCAAACTGCGTGAGCAGGGTCTGGTTGACGAGCAACACCCTGCCGATCACTACGACCTGCCTGCAATGATCGAGCAAGCGAGTCTCAATTTCGATGCCAACCGCCTGCGCCTCAATATCAGTGTGCCGCAGGTCGCCATGGCGCGTGGCATGCGCGGCTATGTAGATCCGGAGCTTTGGGACCAAGGCGTGGCCGCCGGTTTCATCAACTACCAGCTGAGCAGCACCCGCAGCAAAACCGATTACACCACGCAAATCTCCAATAACCTGGGGCTGCGCAACGGCATCAACTTTGGTGCCTGGCGTCTGCGCAACGAATCCAACCTGAGCAGCTCCACCGGCCGGCCCAATCGTTTTGTCAGCAACCGCACGTTCATCCAGCGCGACCTCACGGCGATCAAGGGGCAACTGAGCGCGGGTGAAATCTTTTCCGACTCGGATCTGTTCGACAGCGTGCGCTACCAAGGCGTCAAGATCGCTTCTGATGAAGGCATGCGTGCAGACAGTGAGCGCGGTTATGCACCGATCATTCGTGGCGTGGCGGAAACCAATGCGAAGATCGAGGTCCGCCAGGACAACTACATTCTCTACACCACCAATGTACCGCCGGGTCCGTTCGAGATCAGTGATATCTACCCATCGGGCTCCAACGGTGACCTGGAGATCACCATTGTCGAAGCGGATGGTCGGCGCAAGGTAACCCGGCAGGCGTTCTCCGCCCTGCCGACGATGGTGCGTGAGGGGCAACTGAAGTACAGCCTGTCGAGCGGCAAGTTCAACAACAACAGCGAGGGCTATGACAAACCGGCTTTCCTTGGGGGCACTTTCGCCTACGGCTTGACCAGCAATCTGACGGGCATTGCCGGCATTCAGGCGAGCAACGGCTTCAAGGCGCTGTCCATCGGTGCGGCGAAGAACACCTCGATTGGCGCGATGTCCCTGGACGTTACGCAATCGTCCAGCAAGGCATTCGGCAAAACCACCCAGGGCAGCAGTGTCCGCGCGCTCTATGCAAAGACCTTCACCGGTACCGATACCAGCTTCACCCTCGCCGCCTATCGTTATTCGACCGAGGGTTACCGCACGCTGACCGACCATGTGCAGGACACCAGCGCCGGCGCTACGCGGCGCGCGGGCAATGCCAAAACCCGTACCGACCTCACGGTCAACCAGACCCTTGGCGAAGCGCGCCAGTTCGGCTCGCTGTATTTGAATGCCAGTGACCAGCGCTATTGGGATCGCGGTGGCTCGCGCAGCTTTTCCGCCGGCTACAACAACAATTGGCGCGACCTGAACTACAACATCAGCCTGAGCAAAACCCAGGAATTCGGCGCACGCGGTGACACCAGCAACGACACGCAATTAAGCGTTTCAATTTCGTTCCCGCTCGGATCGACACCACGCGCACCGCGTGCCTACGTCTCCAGTAACCATCAGAACGCCGGTACCAGCACGCAAGCCGGGATCAATGGTTATCTGACCGAGGACAGCGACACCTACTATTCCGTGCAGACCGGGCGCAGCGTCCAGGGCGAGCGCTCTGGCTCGCTCAGTTTGAGTACCCGTACGTCGATGGGCGATCTGGGCTTTGGCTACAACCGAGGCAGCGGCTATGAGTCGCAGAACCTGAGTGCGGCCGGATCGCTGGTGGCTCATGCCGGCGGCATCAATATGGGCCAGACCGTCGGTGAAACGTTCGGCCTGGTGGAAGTCCCCGGCATGTCGGGCGTCGAAGTCAGCAGCTATTCGGGTGTGAAAACCGGCCTGAACGGCTATGCGGTTCTGCCTAACGCGCAACCGTACCGCGTGAACTGGGTAACGCTGGACACGCGTAACCTGGGCGGTGAGATCGAGCTGGACAATGCCACCCAGCAACTGGTGCCAAGACGAGGTTCGGTGGTTCTTGCACGCTTCGAAGGCAGCAAAGGCAGACGCGTCCAGTTTGAACTGTACGATGCCAACGGCCAGCCGATTCCATTCGGCGCGGTGCTGTTGGATAGCGACGGCAAACAACTGGCATTGTCAGATCCGACGGGCAAGGCCCTGGCGCTGGTGACCAAAGATCACGGTGTCATCACCATCAAGTGGCAGGGCAAAAGCTGCCCCGTGCCATACAAGCTGCCGGAAAAGGTCGAAGGTTTGAACTACGAGCAATATCGGTTGGCCTGCTCTTCGAGCGCGAAGTAGACCGACCGCGAGTTTGTCACTCTACGCCCCCTCAGCCAGAACACAGCCCTGATGATTCAGGGCTTTTCAATGCGCACAGTTTGGACATTGCCGTCATCAATAACATCGGAGTTTGCAAAACAGCTGCAATGACCAGGCAATCACTCCCAAGGCGCCGGTGACCACGCTTCCACCAGCCTGTCGATAAACAGCCGAATCTTCGGCGACAGGTGTCGCTTGCTCGGATAAATCACCCGGATCGGCTCGGCAGCCTCGGCGTACTCTGCGAGCAACTGCACGAGCTTGCCACTGCGCAGGTCATCGTTGACCACATAGGATGGCAATGTCGCGATACCGAGGCCGGCCGCAGTCGCCTGATGCAAGGCTTCGGCGCTGTCCATTTGCAGCCGTCCGGCATGAATGACCGGCACAGGCTGACCATTGACGCGAAAATTCCACGGCAGCAATCGGCCGCCGCTGACGAAGTGCAGGCACGCATGCCCGGCGAGATCTTCGGGTGTCTGCGGTGCCGGATGTTCATTCAGATAATCGGGCGAGGCACAGGTGATCATTTGCTGGTAAGCCACCGTGCGCGTGAGTAGTCCGGAGTCTTCCTTGGGCGGACCGATGCGAATCGCCAGATCGAAACCCTCGTCGATCAGGTCGACGAGCCGATCGGAAAACGTCGCGTCGATGGCGAGCGACGGCCAGTCTCTCAAGCAGCGCTCGATGTGCTGCACAACGTGCAGCCGGCCCAGTGCTACCGGCAGGCTCATGCGCAAGCGGCCGCTGGGCGTCGAACGGCGGAACGCCAAAGCCTCTTCGACCTCGTCCAGATCCTGCAAGATGCCCACACATCGCTCATACAGCACCCGACCATCGTCGGTCAGGCTCAGGCTGCGGGTGGTGCGGTTGAGCAGGCGGACCTGCAAACGCGATTCAAGCCGCACGATCGATTTACCAACGGCCGAGCGGGTCAGCCCGAGTTGCCTGGCAGCCGCCGTAAAACTTCCGGTATCCACCGAGGCGACGAAGGCGGCGATGTCGTTCAGGTTATGCAGTTCCATGAGGCCTCCGGGTTTGGCATTCAAGCGGCTTGGCACCGGTTATGGGGAACCCTATTCCCCAATCATGAGCATAACATCTCGATTAGTTAAGCCATCACTAACGAGGTCATATGAACACTGAAGTAAAAGCAGCCGTGCAAACCTGGGCCAACAGCCTCAGCGATCTGGTGCCCGTGCTGAAGGGTATCGATACCACCACTAAGATGAGCGACATCCGCGATGCCTACGCAAAAATGCTCGGGCAGAATCAACCACCGGCTGGCGTGAGATTTGAAGCAGTCGACATGGGCGGCGTGCCCGCTACGCTGGTGACTCCGGATGAACTCAAGACCGACGCGGTGCTGATGTACATCCACGGCGGTGCCTACATCGTCGGTCGACCTGACGGCTACCACGGCATCGGCGGCAACTACGCAAAAATGCTCGGCGCGCGGGTGTACATGCCGGATTACCGCCTCGCACCCGAGCATCAGTTCCCCGCCTCCATCGATGACACTTTGCGCGCCTATGAGTGGTTGCTTGAGCAGAACATCGCCGCCAGCAAGATTGCCTTCGCAGGCGAGTCGGCGGGTGGCGCGATGGTGGTCAGCGTGATGGTCGCGGCAAAATCCAAAGGCTTGCCCTTGCCCGCAGTGGGTTCGTCCATCTCGCCATGGGCCAACCTCGAACACACCGGCGTCTCCATGAGCAATCGTGAAGGCCTTGATCCGCTGAACTCCAAGCCCGTGCTGGATATCCTCGCGCGAGCCTTTCTCGGCGGCACCTTGGCCAACCATCCGCTGGCGTCGCCGGTGTTCGCCGACGTCACCGGACTGCCACCGATTCTGGTACAGATCGGCGAAAACGAACTGATGCTCAGTGACGCCATGCGTCTGGCCAATCACCTGGCGGACAACCGCGTCCGGGTCAATCTCGAAGTGTGGCCCGGCATGTTTCACGCCTGGCATTTCTACGCAGGCATGCTGGCCGAGGGGCAGCAGGCGCTGGAGAGTTCGGTGCGGTTTATCGAGGCGGGGTTGATTGGGGCGGCTTGCTGATCAGACAGCATTCGCTGCTGATCGGCGACACTTCTGGCTGTATAGCTCGGCGCCTTGGCGGTATGGTGGTTTGCCGACCGCCGAGGAACCCTTAATGCCGAAAAAACCACCACCCCCTGACAGCAACCCCAGCGCAGCCGACATCGAACGCACCATTCTGGCCTTGAACAAAATGGCCGAACGCCTGTGGGGTGACGGGCGTGAAGCCGAGGCCAAGGCGTTGCTCGATGCGCTGGATGCGTTGAACCGCGCCCTCGACCGGATCCGCATTGGTGAAAGTCGCAGGGCCGTCACCCTGCACTGAATCAGACCTGATAAAACTCGCGATACCACTGCACGAACGCTTGCACGCCCTGCTCGATCGGCGCCTGCGGGCTGAAGTCGATGCAGCGTGCCAGCGCCGACACGTCGGCCCAGGTCTTCAGCACGTCGCCCTCCTGCATCGGCAGATACCGGCGCTGCGCCTTCATACCCAGTGCCTGCTCCAGGCATTCGACAAAGCTCATCAGCGCTACTGGACTGCCGCGACCGATATTGAGCAGGCGATTGGTGCCGCGCTCGGCGCTGAGTGCGGGCGGTTTGTCGAGCAAGCGCAAAATCGCTTCGACGATGTTGTCGACATAGGTGAAATCACGCGCCATCTCGCCCTGGTTGTAGAGGTCGATGGCGCGCCCGTGCAGCATGGCTTCGGTGAATTTGAACAACGCCATGTCCGGTCGACCCCACGGGCCGTACACGGTGAAAAAGCGCAGGCCGGTAGCCTGTAATCCGTAGAGATGGCAGTAGCTGTGCGCGAGCAATTCGTTGGCGCGTTTGCTCGCGGCGTATAACGAAACCGGCTGGTCGACCGGGTCATCTTCAGCAAACGGCATCTTGGTATTGGCGCCGTATACCGAACTGCTCGAGGCGTAGATCAAGTGCTCTGGAGGGTGACGACGGCACGCTTCCAGAACGTTGAGAAACCCGACCAGATTCGACTGCGCATAGGCATCAGGATTGTCCAGCGAGTAGCGCACTCCGGCCTGCGCAGCGAGGTGAATGACCTGTTTGTAGTGGCCATGTTCGAACAACGCGGTCAAAGCGCTCTGATCGACAATGTCCAGCCGCTGGAACGTGAAATTGGCCAGCGTCTGCAATCTCTGCAAACGCGCCTGTTTGAGTGTGACGTCGTAATAAGGATTGAGATTGTCGATACCCACAACCTCGAGCCCTTCGCGACATAAACGCATGACCGTGTGATAACCGATAAAACCTGCGGCACCCGTTACCAGAACACTCATGATTGCCTCGGCTCACCGGTTTGACTTCAAGGAATATGCAGCACGAACATTTACCTGCGAACGACCGTAACTATTCATAGACGACCTTAGTTGTCCGGGCCAGCAGCATCCGACGCGAGGCATCTAAAATCAAAACTTCTTACGAACCGAAAGATGTAAGATTGAAACTAATTTGCTATCACACGCGCTATTTAACCTGCGCGACTTCAACAACTTCGAAAAGTTTAAAAAACCCGACGAATAAAATTCACCATTGCCAATCAACGACTTACGTTAGATTGCCATCATCAGCGGATGAAAGGTAATGTTTTTGACTGTTAGCAATTGACAGCTTGCAAAGACTGGCCGATAACTAATCACTGCCCGACGAGCTCGCGCCGACGCGCACTTTTTTGCTCTCCGGCTATTTATGTAATTGGATCCTGAAGGTCGCAACTGCGAACCGTGCGGTAGCTTTGCTTAAACAAAAGCGCGGAGTCGTTATAGCCAAGACGGCCACGGATATAACAATAACCCAGCCAAGTTGATTCATTTTTGAAACACTTCTTCTGCCAATAAACATTGATGCATCTGGCTCGGCACTTTGCCTTGATCAGCCTACTACCTACTAGCAAGCATGACGGCTCGTCCCACGCTATCGGCCGCCCTGCTTAAACGATCGCTATGTATGGAGTACTCCAGCATGCTAACGGTTTGCCGCAACGGTTCTAACTGGTATTTATTGCAGTGCAAGCCCCGCCAGGATGAACGGGCACAACTCAATCTGCAGCAACAGAATTATTCAACCTTTCGGCCGCAGCTGATGAGCGAGCGAAGTATTCGTGGCAAACGCCAACGAACACTGGAATCGCTGTTCCCCGGCTACGTGTTCATTCAACTGAGCCGCGACGACAACTGGGCGCCGATTCGCTCGACCCGCGGTGTCAGCCGCATCGTCGAATTCAACCATGTGCCGGCCCGGGTCGATGAAGACGTGATCGCGCAATTGCGTGAACGCAGCCAGGAGTCGCTCGGTTTTCCTGCCGAACCGACACTCAAGCCCGGCGAACCTCTGCAAATCGTTCAGGGCCCACTGTCCCCGCTCGAAGGTGTGTTCCTGTCCATGCACGGCGATGAGCGCGTGATGATCCTGCTCAATTTCCTCAACCGCCAACAGCACGTCAGCGTCCCGCTGAGTTACCTCGAACGCCAGCGACAATAGTCCGGAGCCGCTTCGCCCTGACCCCGACCCCCTTAATCAGGAGCGTGATCCATGGCTCTGAAGCCTCGCTGTTCCCTGGTTTTAGTCGTCGCCTGCTGCACACCCGAAGCTGCCTGGAGCGTTGAGCCGCAAGCGATCAATGTCTACGGCTTCGATTTCACCCCGACTTTCGCCCTGTCGGAAAGCTACGACGACAACTTTCGTGAAGTCGAACACGACGTCGAGTCCACCATGGTCACCCGCCTGGCGCCGGCCTTCGAGCTCAAAGCAGAGGACCGCAACAGCGCCACGCGGGTGATCTGGGAGCCGACCCGCTACATCTATCACAGTGCCTCGGACGCTTCGAACACCGCCCAGCGTCTGCGCGCCGACAGCATCATGGAGTTCACCGACCGGCATCGGCTGAAACTCGAAGCCGAGGCGCGTAAATACGAGCGCACCACCTCGACCGCCGTCGACGGCATCAACGACAAGATCGAGAGCAAGCGCGTCGGCGGCGTCTACACCTTCGGTGCGCGCAGTGCGCTGAACCAGATCGACCTCGGCGCCAGCTACGCACAGCTGCGCTACGACAACTCCGATGGCATCAACGATGACAAGGAGCGCAACACCAGCAATCTGACCAGCACCTGGTATCACCGCCTCGGCAGCAAAAGCCGTGGCTTGCTCGAATACGACCACACCCGCTTCGACTACCTGCAATCGAACAGCCCGCGCAGCAGCCGCTCCGACGCAGTGCTGGCCGGTGCCGAGTGGGACATGACGGCGAAAACCACCGGCAAATTGCGCGTCGGTTACGAGCGCAAGAATTTCGACCAGAGTGGTTCCGACGACCTGAGCAACCCTACCTGGCAAGTGGATCTGGCGTGGAAACCGCGCACCTACTCGACTTTCACCTTTCTTGCCCGCCAGGCCATGGCCGAAGGCGACGATGGCTCCGACGCGGTGAAAGCCACCTTCACCCAGATCGGTTGGCGTCACGGCTGGACCGAACGCATCACCAGCGTTGCCGAAGTCGGCATGGGCCATTACGTCTACGAAGGCCAGGACCGTAGCGACGATTTGCAGGACTACAAACTCGGCGTGAATTACGCAATGCGCCGCTGGCTGGACGTCGAAGTCGCCTACCGCCACCGCGATAACGACTCCGATGCCGACAACGAAAGCTTCACCCGCAATGTTTTCCAGATCACGTTCGACGTCAGTCTGTAGGAGGGTTGGGCCATGCATACGCGCCTGATTTTATTGTTGTTGCTGCTCTGGACAGTGCCCACGGTCGAGGCGGCGGACAACGCCAATGATTACCGCCTGGCCGCCGGCGATGTCTTGCGCATCATCGTGTTCGGCGAGCCGGAACTGAGCTTCAAGAAGATCCGCCTCAACGATGCCGGCACCTTCTCCTACCCGTTTCTCGGCGAAATCGTCGCCAAGGGCCTGACGCCCAATCAGGTCGAACAGAAGATCGTCGACGGCCTCAAGCAAGGCTATCTGGTCGATCCGAAAGTCAGCCTCAGCCAGATCGAATACCGCCCGTTCTACATCAACGGCGAAGTGCAGAAGCCCGGCAGTTATCCGTTTCAGCCCGGCCTGACCCTGGAAAAAGCCATCGCCCTGGGTGGCGGCCTGACCGAACGCGCCTCAATGAAACGAGTGACGATTCTGCGCGGCAGTGGTGGCCCGCCGGTCACCGAGAACATCTCGCGCACCACCGTCATCGCCCCCGGCGACACCATTTCCATTGCACAAGGCTTTTTCTGATCATGGACAACAGCCCAAGCACCTACCTCGAACGTCCGCTCCAGGCCCACTCGCAAACGCAAGCGGGCGATGAGTCGGACACCCTTGATTTGCTGCACCTGTGGCGGGTGATCTGGTCGGCGAAGTGGAACATCGCCTGGCTGGTGCTGCTCAGTTGCGCGCTGGCCGTGGCGGCGCTGTCGTTTATCACGCCGCAGTACGTCGGCAGTGCGACGTTGCTGATCAAGGACAAGACGCCGCCGGTGTTGAGTTTCCAGCAAGCCGCCGAATCCGGCGGCGCCACCACCACTGATTACTTGCAGACTCAGCAGGCGTTGCTGCAATCGCGGGAACTGGCCGAGCGCGCCGTGCGCAAACTTGGCCTGACTACCAACCCGATCACCGATCCACGCCAGCAGGCGCAGAGCTGGTTCACCCCGCGCCAATGGCTGGCCGACCTCAATCGTGACCAGTGGCTGCCATGGCTGGACCTGTTGCCGCCGCCCAAACCGCCAGCGACCGAAGAACAGGTGTTCAACGACGTTACGCAAAACCTGATGCTGCACACCAGCGTCAAGTTTGTCGGCAAGAGTCAGTTGCTGGAAATCGACGTCGAACTGCCTGACCCGGCCCTCGCTGCGGCGGTGGCCAACGCCCTCGCCCAAGGCTTTATCGACAGCCAGCAAGACACCAGCCTCAAGTCTTCGCAAAACAACACCAGTTGGATGAACACCCGCCTGGTCGAGTTGCGCGACAACCTGCGCGTTGCCGAAAACAAGTTGCAGGCCTATCGCGAAGAACAGGGTCTGGTCGATGTCGACGGCGTCGCCACCATCAGTGCCAACGAACTGCAGATGACCGGTAACCGCATGATCGATGCGCGCCGCGACCGTGCTGAAGCGGAGAGCCAGTTCCGTCAGGCGCAAGCCTTGAGCAACGGCGACATCAGCCGTTTGTCCAGCGTGCCGGCAGTGTTGAGCAATCCGCTGATTCAGCAGTTCCAGGCTGATCTCGCCAAGGCTCAGGCCAAAGTCGAAGAGTTGTCGGGCCGCTACGGGCCGAAACACCCGGCGCTGATATCCGCCCGTTCCGAACAGCGCACCGCCGCCAACAGTCTGCGCCTGCAAGTGCAGCAAGTGGTTGCCGGTATCGAGCGCCAGTATCAACTGGCAGTAGCCAGCGAAGACGCGTTGCGCAAATCCTTCAACAGCAACAAGGCGCAGATTCAGGACATTTCGCGCAAGGAATTCCAGTTGCGCGAATTCCAGCGTGAAGTCGACAGCACCCGCGCGCTCTACGAAACCTTCGTCACCCGCCTCAAGGAAACCGCCGCCACCTCGGACATGGACTCAGCCAAGGCGCGCATCGTCGACCCGGCGATCGCGCCGCTGGAAGCGAGCAAACCGCGCAAGAATCTGATCCTCGCCATTGTCGCGCTGGTGGCTGCGGTCGTCGGCGTCGCCCTCGCCTTTCTCTTCGACACGCTGAGCAACACCTTCAAGACTGACGACACCGTCGAGAGCCTGCTCAATGTGCCGCTGCTCAGCGTCGTGCCGCTGGTGATGAAAAAGAGCCGGCGGCAGTTGGCGCGGCTGTTCGAGGACAACGACCACCCGCGCTTCTGCGAAACCATCCGTAACCTGCGCACCTGGCTGATGCTGCAAAGCAACGAACGCCCGGCGCAGGTGGTGCTGGTCACGTCTTCGGTGTCCGGCGAAGGCAAAAGCACCATCGCCAACAACCTCGCTTCATCGCTGGCGCCGCTGGAACGGGTGCTGCTGATCGATGCCGACATGCGTCAGCCGACGCTGTCGCTGAACTTCGATTTCCCGCCCCAGAGCCCCGGCCTCGCCAACCTCATGGCCGGTACAGCGCGGCTGGAAGACTGCATCCGCAGCGTCGGCAATCTCGACATGCTCCCAGCCGGCTGCCTGTCGCCATCGGCGCTGGACCCGTTCGAGGCACCGCGTTTGAAAGCCTCGAGCAGTTCGAGCAATGCCGTGGCCCCCGCGCAGGACTTGCTCAGTTCACCGCGCCTCGGTCGGCTGTTGCAGATTCTCAAGTCGCGCTACCGGCACATCATCATCGATTCGCCGCCGGCAGAAATCGTCAGCGACGCACTGTTGCTGGCCCAGCACTCCGACGCAGTGATCTACGTGGTCAAGGCGCAGAGCACGCCGGTCGGCCAGGTGCGCAAAAGCATCGCCGTGTTGCAGCAGAGCCAGGCGCCGGTATTCGGCGTGGTGCTCAATCAGGTCGATCTGCGCAAGGCGCGCAAGTACGGCCATGGCCATTCCCGTTCCTTCTACGACTACGACTTCGCCCCGCGCTGATCCTTCGGGCCGTGCCGCCCGGCAACAGCAAATCCTTCCCTGTTCGACGAATCGGAGATCGCGCCGATGACCTCGCAATATTCCGCGCAAATGGCACACCGTCGCGGCCTCACCTTCTGGGTGCAATGGCTGTGCGCAATGACCCTGGTCAACCTGTTGCTGATCGTGCTGGTGCACTGGCGCATCGGCGAGTTGCCCAGTGAGTACCGCTTGCTGATCATCCTCACCGTGCTTGGCTCAATGCCGGTCTACGGCCTGGTGCAGGTCTACCACAAGCGCCATGGTCTGCTGGTCGGACTGGGGCGGTTGCTGGCCGGCTGGCTGATTCTGCTCGGGCTGCTGATGAGCATCGCCTTCGTCACCCAGACCAGCGCGTTGTTCTCGCGGCAAGTGGTGATTGTCTGGGCCGTGGTCGGTTTTCTCGCCCAGGCGGCGACGTTTCTGCCGCTGCATCTGTTCGTGCGCATGTACACCAAAATGATTTGCAACGAGCGCCGCGCGGTAATCATCGGCACCTGCCCGACCGCCCATGAACTGGCGCGCAAACTGCTCGACCCGGATCGTGCGCTGCTGCTCGGTTTTGTCGCGGCGAAAGCCAACAGCGGCCCGGCGCCGAGCATCCTGCCGCTGCTCGGTGAGGTCGAGGACATTCGCGAAATCATCACCCGCTTGCAGGCGCGGCGCGTGTACATCGTGCTGCCGATGGCCGAGGCAGCGACCATCGAAGCGCTGTACATCAACCTCCTCGACATGAACGTCGACGTGGTGTGGATTCCGGATCTGGGCAGCATGGTCCTGCTCAATCATTCGATCTCCGAGATCGAGCGGATGCCGGCGATCTATCTCAACGAAAGCCTGCTCACCTCGCACCCCGGCAGCCTGTTCTGCAAGGACCTGTTCGAACGCAGCGTCGCCGCGGTGGCGCTGATTCTGCTCAGCCCGCTGCTGCTCGGCGTGGCCATCGCGGTCAAGCTGAGCTCGCCGGGGCCGGTGCTGTTCAAGCAGAACCGCCATGGCTGCGACGGCGAAGTGATCCGCGTGTGGAAATTCCGCTCGATGCGCGTGCACGACGATCAGCAAGTGCGTCAGGCCACCCGCGACGACGACCGCGTCACGCCGCTGGGGCGCTTTCTGCGACGCAGCTCGATCGATGAGCTGCCGCAACTGTTCAACGTGCTGTTCGGCCACATGGCGCTGGTCGGCCCGCGCCCGCACGCAGTCACCCACAACATCTATTACACCGGCAAGGTGCGCGCCTACATGGCGCGGCATCGGCTCAAGCCTGGCATCACCGGGCTGGCACAGATCACCGGGCATCGCGGCGAAACCGAGACCGTGGAAAAGATGCAGCGCCGGGTCGCCCAGGACCTCAATTACATCAATCAATGGTCTCTGTGGCTGGACATCAAGATCCTCCTGAAGACGCCCTTCACCCTGTTCTCGAAAAACATCTACTGACAGCGGCCAGCGCTCTGGCCCACCCCGCCACGCATGAGGTTTTCCCATGAATGTGAGTGTATTCGGTATCGGTTATGTCGGACTGGTCCAGGGCGCCGCGCTGGCCGAGGTCGGCCACAACGTGCTGTGTGTGGATGTCGACGCGGCCAAGGTGCAGGCCTTGAATGACGGCAGCCTGCCCATCTACGAGCCGGGTCTGAAAAGCCTGGTACGGGACAATCATCACAGCGGTCGCCTGCAATTCGGCAGCGATCTGGCCGCCGCCGTAAGGCACGGCGATGTGTTGCTGATCGCGGTCGGCACGCCGCCGGACGAGGACGGCTCGGCGGATCTTAAACATGTGCTCAGCGTCGCCCGCACCATCGGCGAGCACCTGCGCGGCGAGCAGATCATCGTCGACAAATCCACGGTGCCGGTGGGCACAGCGGACCGGGTGCGCGAATGCATCAGCGCCATCCTCGGCGAAAGTGGCCGTGGTGCACTGACCTTCGATGTGGTTTCCAATCCGGAATTTCTCAAGGAAGGTTGCGCGGTCGACGACTGCATGCGCCCCGACCGGATCATCATCGGCACCGACAGCCCGCGCGCTGAAGCCGTGATGCGCGAGCTGTACGAACCGTTCAATCGCAACCGCGAAAAAATCATCGTCATGGATGTGCGCAGCGCCGAGCTGACCAAGTACGCGGCCAACTGCATGCTCGCGACCAAGATCAGCTTCATGAACGAAATGGCCGGGCTCGCGGAAAAGCTCGGAGCCGACATCGAAATGGTCCGCCATGGCATCGGCTCGGATCCGCGCATCGGCTACCAGTTCATCTACCCCGGCATCGGTTATGGCGGTTCGTGTTTTCCCAAGGATGTGCGGGCGTTGATCCATGCTGCCCACGGCGTCGACATCGATGCGCGCCTGCTTCGCGCAGTCGAGTCACGTAACAACGAGCAGAAAAGCACGCTGTTCCACAAGATCGCCGAGCACTTCAACGGCGCGCTGGAAGGCAAAACCTTCGCGCTGTGGGGCCTGAGCTTCAAGCCCAACACCGACGACATGCGCGAAGCCCCCAGCCGCGTGCTGATGGAGGCGTTATGGCGAGCCGGCGCCAATGTGCAGGCATTCGACCCGAAAGCCATGGAACAGGCGCAGCAGCTTTACGGCCCGCGCGATGACCTGACGCTGGCCGGGACCAAAGAGGCGGCGCTGAAAAATGCCGACGCGCTGGTGATCGTCACCGAGTGGCAATCGTTTCGCGCGCCGGACTTCGAACTGCTCGCCCGCCAGTTGAAAAATCCGCTGATCTTCGATGGCCGCAATCTGTTCGATCCGCAACGCCTCAGCGCACGCGGCTTCACCTACATCAGCGTTGGTCGCCCGACCTGCGCCGCCGAAGCACAGGATCTCGCGTCATGATCCGCCTGGAATTGCTCGACCGTTATTCGCCAGCCCTGCTGGACTCCAACCGGGCCTTCTCCTTTCTCAACTTCGCCTCGATCGGCAGTTTCATCCGCCAGCCGCCGCCGTCGCTGGCGTATTTCTGCGACGGCATGCTGATGTCCGGGTTCATGTCGCGCATCACCGGGCGCGCGGTGCAGCGGGTCAGTTTCGATTTCACCTCGATTGCCGACCCGGTGTTGCGTGAATCCGAGCAGCGCGGCAAACGCGTCTATGTGGTCGGTGCGCGGCAAGCGGAGCTTGATCGTTTCGTTGACAAGCTCGGCACGCAATACCCGCGCCTGCAATTGGTCGGCGCGCACAACGGTTACTTCGACGCCGAACAAGGTGCGGCAATTCAAGCTGACATCCGCCGACAGCGGACCAACCTGCTGCTGGTCGGCCTCGGCGCCGGTCTGCAGGAGCGCTTTGTCCTCGAAGCGCTGCGCGGCGGTTTTAGCGGCGTGGCGTTCACCTGCGGCGGTTTCATTCGTCAGGAGGCCAATGCCAGCGAGCGTTACTACCCCGACGCGATCAATCGCCTGCACTTGCGCGCCTTCTACCGCATGTATCGCGAGCCGCACACGATCAAGCGTTACTTGCTCGACTACCCGAGCAATGCCCTGCGCCTGACCGAACTGATTCTGCGCCAGCAAGTGGCAATCAATGTCACTGCCCCATGAGGATTGTGCCGATGCATATTCTGTTCACGCTCAAGGATTACCAGACTGGCGGCGGCGTCGAGTGCGTGCAGCAACGCCTCGCCGAGCAGTTTCTGGCGGACGGTCGGCGGGTGAGTTTTTTCGTCATGAACGGCGACTCGCCCAACGTTGACGGCGCGCCGAGCATGGCCGGTGGCGGTGGCGGCCTCGCTGGCTGGCTGAAGTCGATCGTGCTGCTGCGCCGGCTGATTCGCCGTGAGGGAGTGACGCATCTGATTGGCGCCAAGGAGCAGGCCAATCTGTGCACCTGGTTCGCCACCCTGGGCAGTCCCTGCAAAGTCATCTACACCCGCCACGCCGCGCTGGATTGTGCCGAGCAGAACACCGGGCGCGCCAGCCTGCGGCTGTTGTACGCGCTGTACCTGTGCGGCAGCGGCAAGGTGGTCGCGGTGTCCCAGGGGTTGCGCCAGTCGCTTGCCGGGTTGACGCCGTGGGGGCGACCGCGCATTCGTTATTGCCCGAACGCAGTGATCAGCGAACAACTGATGCGTGCGGCACAAGCGCCGTTGCCCGGTGGTGTGCCCCATCATTACTGGCTGGGGATCGGCCGATTGGTGCAGACCAAGGGCTTCGATTTGCTGCTCGACGCCTACGCGCTGGCGGCGCAACAACGCCCGCTGCCGTATCTGGTGATTGCCGGCGACGGCCCGTTACGCGAAGAGCTTGAGGCGCAGGCGCAACGGCTGGACATCGAACGCTTGGTGCATTTCACCGGGCATCTGCGTAATCCCTATCCGCTGATCCGCCATGCGCAGTTGTTGGTGCTCAGCTCATTGCACGAAGGTTTGCCGACGGTACTGGTCGAGGCGCTGGCGCTGGGTACGCCGGTGATTTCCACCGATTGCGACAGCGGGCCGCGCGAGTTGCTCGATGATGGACGCCTCGGGCGTTTGGTCCGTGTCAATGATGTGCCGGCCCTGGCCGAGGCAATGCTCGACAGTCTGGCCAACCGCAAACCGGCAGCTCCAGCCCGACATTCAGTCAGCGAAGCGATCCTGCCCTATACCAGCCAATACGCCGCCCAGGCCTATTACCAAGTGTGGAACCGATGAAAAAGCTGCTGATCATCCTCCAGGACCTCGGCGCCGGTGGCGCGGAGAAAATGATGGTGCGCCTCGCCGGTGCCTTGGTCGAGGCCGGCAACGAAGTGACGCTGCTGATGCTCACCGGTGCCGGCATCAATCAACCGGCGCTCGACCCACGGGTCAGGCAAGTGTTGCTCGACAGCCCGCGCAGTGCCGCCGCCGTGCCCGCGCTGATGCGCTTTTTGCGCAGCAATCGCTACGACGCGCAACTGGCGGTGCTCACTCATGTCAACGTCGTGGCGATTGCCGCCGCCGCGCTGTCCGGGACGCTGGCGCGGCTGCACGTCAGCGAGCGCAATGCCTTTTCGCGGGACAAGCACGTCAACCCGGCCCTGTCGGTCAAGCTCGCCTACTGGCTGGCGCCTTGGCTGTATCGGCTGATTCCCAACCCGGTGATCTGCGTGTCGCAAGGCGTCGCCGAAGACCTGGTCGACACCACTATCGCCCGCCCGCGCGATGTGACCACCGCTGACAACCCGGTGCTCGACAACGATTTTCGCGACAAGCCTGCCGCCGCGCCCAGCCATCCCTGGCTGAAGAATAAAACCACACCGGTGATCGTCGCCGTGGGTCGCCTGGCGCAGCAAAAGGGCTTCGACACTCTGATCGACGCCTTCGCCCGTCTGCCACAAGGCGATGCGCGGCTGATCATCTTCGGCGAAGGCGCCTTGCGCGGCGAACTGCTGGCCCAGGCGACAGCGCTCGGCGTCGCAGAGCGTTGTGATCTGCCGGGGTATGCCAGCGACCCCATCGCCGAAATCGCTCGGGCCGATTGCTTTGTTTTGTCGTCACGCTTCGAAGGCAGCCCCAACGCCCTGGTCGAAGCCCTGTCGACCGGCACGCCGGTGGTAGCGACCCGCTGCCCGTATGGCCCGCAGGAAATTCTCGCCGATGGTGCCGTCGCGCCCTTGGTCGAGGTGGACGATCCGGCCGCCCTCGCCGCCGCGATCAGTGCGCAAATGGCCACGCCGCGAGCCGTGCATCGCCAGCGCCGCATTGATGCTGCCGCGCGCTTTGTCAATGCTCGCGCGGTGCAGACCTACCTCAAGGCGTTACTCGGGAGGCGCTGAGATGAACCGCCTGCAAGTGCGTTATTCGACGCTGGCCGATGCCTTCACCCTGTTCGGTGTGCTGTTTTATACGCAGGTGATCGGCTTCTTTCTACGCTTGGGCAACGTCAGTACGCTGGACGACGCCCAGCAGGATCTGGAAGGCAATCTGGCCAATCAGGTCTGTGGCTTGCTGACCTTGCTGGTGCCGCTGTTCTTCTTCATCCGCCACAAGGTTTTCCTTAGCAAGACCTTCTACCGGCAGAACCTGTTTCTGCTGCTATTTCTCGGCTGCGTGGCGGCGTCGATCAGTTGGTCGAGCGAGCCGATGCTCAGCTTCAAGCGTTTCGTTGCGCTGCTCAGCGTAGTGTTCTTTGCCGGTTTCATCGCCTGGCGCTACAGCCTGGAACGCATTGCGTTTCTGTTCGGCTGTGTGATCGGTGCGGCGGCGTTGGTCGGGTTGATCTTTGCCGTGATTCGCCCGGACATTGCCTTTATTTCCGGCGGCATCCGTGACGGTGCCTTTCGCGGGGTGTTCGCGGAAAAAAATGCCGGCGCACGCCTGAACGCAATTGCGATCCTGTTGCTGCTGCCGATGATCCGCCAGCGCAACCCGCTGGCCATGCTCTACGGCCTATTCGCGCTGATTGCCATTGGCCTGGCGCAGTCGGCCACGGCGATTGCGCTGATCGTCGCCGGCACCGCCAGTTACGCCTACTTCATCACCCTGATCCGGCTGCGTATCAACCGCTCACTGTTGGCCTTCACCGCCGCTACGCTGGTGTTCTTCCTCTTGTGTGGGGTGCTTTACGCCAACTACGCGATGCTGCTGGAACTGGTCGGCCGCGACCCGTCACTCACTGACCGCACGCTGATCTGGGAGCTGTTGCAGCCGCTGATTGACGACCAGTTCCTCAAGGGCTACGGCTTCGGTGCGTTCTGGGCGAGTGCCGATGCCGATGCGTTCATAACCCGCTGGGGCTACATCGGCAATGCCCACAGCGGCTACGTCGAAACCCTGCTCAACGGCGGTTTGATCCAGTTGATCGCCCTGCTGCTGATGTTTGCCCAGACCCTGAGCAAGCGCTACCGGGCAATCACCGCCGATCAGTCGGCGCGCTATCAGGCCTGTGCGCTGGTGGTCATCGGCCTGTTTGTGGTTACCAATTACGTCGCCTACGTGATCCCCAACTATCGCTCGGGCGAGTTCCTGATTTTCTGCGTGCTCAGCCTGACCTTCCGCCACCACCTCGTCGCCCGTCCGCAGCCGCTGCCAGCGGCGAATGCTCGGCCGATGCGCGCCACTTTCCGGGAGCAACGCCCATGCTGAATGATCCCTACGCCGTCACCGTGTGCGTGGTGATTCCGCTGTACAACGCCGCCGCCAGCATTCAGCGCACACTGGATTCGGTGTCTGCACAGACTCGCCTGCCGGACAAAGTCATTGTCGTCGATGACGGTTCCAGCGATGCCGGACCAGAGATCGTCAAGCACTACGCCGCGCCTTTCCCCATCGTGCTGTTGCCGCAGCCCAATCAAGGCCCGGCGAGTGCGCGCAATCGCGGCGTGTTCAGTGCCGAAGAAACCTTCATCGCCTTCCTCGATGCCGATGACCGCTGGCATCCGGAAAAACTGCAAAAACAACTGGCGCTGCACGCGGAGTTGACCCGACAGGGACGCAAAGTCGGTTTGATCGATTGCTTTCAGATGAGCGAATTCAGCGACGGCAAACGGCAACTGGAGGATCGCTGCAAACACGGCGAGCACTTTGCCGATTTCATGCGCGAGAACATCATCAACGGCACCTCCGGCGTACTCGCCCTGCGCGAGATCATCGTCGCCATTGGCGGCTTCGATCAGAGCCTGCGCTTTGCCGAGGATCGCCTGCTGTGGACGCGCATCGCCGAAATCAGCGAGATCCACAGCGTGCCGCAGATTTTGCACTGGCGCGCCGTCAACGCGGCCAATATCACTGCGCAACCGCACAAGTATTACTCGCACAAGCTGCGCTTCATTCAGCTGTACCTGGCGCGTTACGGCACGCGGCTGAACAAGCAGCAGCGGATCTATTTCGTCCTCGCCAACCACGCGGAATTTCTCAATGCGTTTTCCCGGCGCGGCGATCACCCACGGGTCATCGAGGTGTTCCGGCAGATGCTCGGACATTCGTGGCAGACGCTGTTTTTCTCCCAGGGCAAACCGACCCTGCGCTACCTCTATGCCTGCTTGAAAAGCCTGGGCAACAGCCGCTGAATTTCAGGGATCGCGCCATGGCCAACCGCCGCCTGATGACACTTGTATGGATTTTCACCGAGAAGTTCGGCCTGATTTTCCTGTCGATGATTACCTTTGTCGTCTACGCGCATCTGCTGACGCCGACGGAGCTGGGCATTGGCACGCTGATCATCGCCGTGGTCGAAGTGGTCGGCATTCTCTTCTCGTCGATGCTGGAAGACCCGCTGGTGCGCCTGCAACGTGTCGAGGACAAACACATCAGCAGCGTGTTCTGGTTTGCCGTGCTGGTCAGTCTGCTGTCGATTGCGTTGATTTCGCTGGCGGTGGTGCTGTATACGCCGTCCACCGCGCTGCGCTGGATGACCGCCGTGGCCTCGGTGAAAATCCTTTTCACCCTGATGGCGCGGGTGTATGTGGCGCAGATGCGCCGCAGCGGCAATTTCAAGTTGCTGGCCTCGCGTACCTTGCTCGGCAAAGTCGCGGGCGGGGTTGGCGGTGTGGCCGTGGCGATGCTGGGTTTCGGCCCGTGGGCGGTGGTTGCTCAGGCGCTGATCATGGACGGCATCTCCACACTGGTACTGATGCGCAGCGAGCGTCGGCGCATTCCGTTTCTTATCGACCGCCAGGTGCTGGGCGAATTGCTGCGCGCCGGTCTCCCGGTCTGTGTCAACGTGATGAGTTCGCAAACCCTGCAACGTGGCGTCAACCTGATTCTCGGCCTGACTGCCGGGGCCCACGCGGTGGGCATGTTCAACCTGGCGATGCGCATCATCGACCTGCCGCGCTCGGCGATATACAACGGCTTGATGAGTTACGCCCTGCCGGTGTTCGCTCGACGGAGTGGCGAACCGGCGCGGCTGATCGGGGTAATTGGCGATTCCACGGCGATCAGCGGTTTCGTGCTGACACCGCTGTTCTTCGGTATCGCCCTGACCGCCGAAGACATCATCCTGCTGATCTTCGGCGCGAAATGGGCCGATGCGATTCCCTTGCTGCAAGTGCTCGCCTGCACGGCGGCGCTGGGCAATCTGGCGCTGTATGCAACCACTGCGCTGGTGGCGGTCAATCGCACGCACCTGACGCTCAAGGCCGAAGTTGCCACCACCCTGCTCGCGCTGGCGCTGGTGTATCTGCTCGGCGCGACCTACGGCGGCATGGCGGCGGCGCTGGCTTTGCTGCTGCGCATGCTGCTGATCACGCCGTTGCAGGTACGCGGCCTGCACGTCGCCATCGGTTATGACTGGCGCAGCTTCTTCCAGTCCAGTTACCGCAGCCTGTTCGCCTCGTTGCTGATGGTCGTCGTGGTGATGTGGTCGTCGCGGCAAATCGGCCTGTCCGGCTACGCCCACCTGGCCGGCGATATTGCCATCGGCGCGCTGACCTACGCCTTGGCCTACAGCCTGCTGCACCCGCGCTGGCCGCAAGAATTCAAGTTGGTGTTTACCGCCCGCTGAGCTGCATTTCCTCGCAATGGAGCACGTCGTCATGCGCAAAACCACGTTGATCACGGGCGGTGCCGGCTACATCGGTTCGCACACGGCATTGCAACTGATCGAATCCGGACACTCGGTACTGATCCTCGACAACCTGTGCAACAGCAGCCGCGAGGCAATCGCCCGGCTGCAGCTGTTGAGTCATTCGAGCATCGATTTCATCGAAGGTGATATCCGCGATGCTGCGTTGCTGGAAGAGATTTTCAGCACCTACGCGATCGACGCGGTGCTGCATTTCGCCGGGCTCAAAGCCGTTGCGCAGAGCGTGCGGCGGCCAATGGATTACTACGCCAACAATGTAGTCGGCACGCTGAATCTGTGTCAGGCCATGGCCCGCGCCCATGTGTTCAATCTGGTGTTTAGCTCATCAGCCACCGTGTACGGTGAGCCGGCCAGCATGCCCATCGTCGAAGACCACGGCACCGGCAAACCGGCCAATCCCTACGGGCGTTCCAAGCTGATGATCGAAGAACTGCTCAGCGACCTCGCCGCCGCCGACGCGCGCTGGAACATGGCCGTGCTGCGCTACTTCAATCCTATAGGCGCGCACCAAAGCGGATTGATCGGTGAAGCGCCCAATGGTCGACCTAACAATCTGCTGCCGTGCCTGACCGAGGTTGCCAGCGGCCAGCGCGCTGCGTTGACCGTGTATGGCAACGACTATCCAACCGTCGACGGCACCTGTATTCGCGACTACATCCATGTGCTGGATCTGGCCGAAGGTCATCTCAAGGCGCTACAGGTTTTGCACGGTGATGAGCATGGCCTGCACGTGTGGAATCTCGGCACCGGCAGCGGCTATAGCGTGTTGCAGATCATCAGCGCTTTCGAAGACGTCACCGGCCTGCGCATTCCTTACCGCTTCGCCCCACGCCGCGCTGGTGATGTCGCCGAGTGCCGCGCCGATGTGAGCAAGGCCGGGCGCGAACTGGGCTGGCGCGCACAACGCGAGCTGACGCAAATGCTCATCGACAGCTGGCGCTGGCAGACCCACAACCCTTGGGGCTACCGCCCGCAACCAGTGCCGCTGCTGGCGGTGGGCACTTGAACCGGGGTAAATCCACGTTAGGGACGACTCATGAACAGATCACGCTGCTTGCTGTTGGTTTTGCTGCTGCTGAGCGCTGGCGTCAGCGCCAATATTCCGCGACCGGTGGCTGACGGACTGGTGCTGTGGCTGGACGGCAATGATCCGGCCTCGATGACACTGGAGGGGCAAAACCAGGTCGTGCGCTGGCTGGATAAATCCGGCAAGGGCAATGACGTGGTCGTCGACAATCGCGCGGCGACGACATTGCCCACGCGCGTCGACAACGCCCTCAACGGCCACGGCGTAGTGCGTTTCAGCGGCACGGCGGCGTTCATGGGCCAGGCGATTCGCACAAGCAAAGGCCCGGTGACGGTGTTCGTCGTCTCGAGGCGCTTGCCCGAGCAGGCAGGCGGCAAGGCTTGGCAGCGACTGTTCAGCTCACGGCCGCAACTGGCGGATAACGATAACGTCGCGCCGAATTTCGGCATCAGTGTGCAGCAGACCACAGCCTATGAACCGGCGCTGGCCTTGCTGGAAACCACTGACGTACCGATCGGCCCGTTCGCGGTGGCGCGCAATGTGGTGGGCACCTCGGAAATCCTCCGCGGTGACATCGCCGAAGTACTGGTTTATGACCGCCCATTCAGCAACCAGGACGAACGCCGTAACGTGTTCGAGTATCTGGCGCAGAAATGGGCGGTCGCCATTCCGCAGCAGGCCGATGCCTGGACTCGCGTCGGCCCATTAGGCCCGACCCCGACGCACGTTACGCCCGACCTGCCGTTATCGGACCAGGCCAATGCCGGCGGCTGGAAACTCGATACGCGGCTGTCCGACGAATTCAACGGCAGCGCCCTCGATGCCGAACGCTGGCACGTCAACAACGCCACCGGCACCGATTCCCTCGGGCGCAAACCGGCGCTGTTTTTGCCGGAGAACGCCAAGCTCGGCAACGGCAATCTGAACATCACTTTCCGCAAGCAGACCTTGCCGGAAAAATACGTCGCACTGGGCTATAAGGATTACAGCTCGGCGATGGTGCGCACCAACGAACGGGGGATGTACGGCTATTACGAAGCCCGGGCGAAACCGATGAACTCTGCCGGTTCCAGTGCCTTCTGGCTGGCCTGGACGGGGCTGCCGGACAACGCCACGGAAATCGATATCTTCGAAATCGGCGGCAAGACCCGCAACGAAGCCTTTGATCGCCGGTACAACATGAACGCGCATGTCTGGGCCAGACCGCAGAATGATCAACACCTCAGCTCCGGCAGCACCTGGATCGCACCCTGGCGGCTGGCCAATACCTTTCATGTCTACGGCTTTGACTGGCAACCCGAGACTTTGCGCTGGTACGTCGACGGCGTACTGGTGCGAGAGGCGAAAAACAGCTACTGGCATTTCCCGATGCAAATCGTCTTCGACAGCGAAGCGATGTGGGACTGGTTCGGCGTGGTCGACGATGCTGATCTGCCGTCGGTGTTTCGCATCGATTACGTCAGGGTCTGGACGCGCTCAGAGCAATAAGGCAGCGCTCAGCGGTTACAGACCAGCGCCTGCATCTCCCCCCTGGCCTGCGTGCAGCTCCTGCGGCGTGCCGCCCCGCACGATCTCGCCTTCCTCCAGCGCCATCCCTCCCCCTCGATACCCGCAACCCCCGAAACCGCTCGGAAAGGTTGAAGCGCGCCAAGCCACCTGAGCGTTGCACACGGTCACTCATTCTCGTGACCGTGCGCATCGGCACAGGACAATCGTCCGGACTCGCCGCCGGCAATTCGTTCTGCCTGATCGATGCCACGTTTGAGCGCGTCCTCGACTTCCCATTCCACGCCGGGCAATTTCCTGATGCGTTCGTAAGCGCATTCGCCGGTCGCGGTGTAAACGCTGATGAACATTTCGACGTCGCCATCATCGGCTTCCCGTGCCCGTACCTCGATATGACAGCCGTTTTCAACCTCTTCGGTATGGCACTTTTCCGCCTTTTCCGTCGCCTTCCATTTGTTGTAGGTTTCGCCGCGTTTGAACATGTCGTACTCCTGAACTCAACTCGCTCACGTCAAAGATCTTTCCTTTGGCGGAATAATTCCACGGATTGCCAAGAGGCATTTTCAGCATAGCGCGTTGATTCGCGCCCGCCGTTTCGCTAGTTCAACCGTTCGTCAGCTTGCGTAACATTCTGTAAAACCAACGCCGGAATGCTCATTCAAAAAGTTCGAGGCCCAGGCGAGCTCAAGTACAACTCGTTATTCAGCCCAGCGTGATTAGCCGGTACAGAAACAGGGTTTTCTGTCCATGGCCAACTGTTGCCCGAAGAAAACAAGGATCGATATAAAGAACAGGAGCATGTATGAAGCGAACAATCAGCTATTGCCTGGTCTATCTCGCTACCAGCGTTCTGCTCGCCGGTTGCAATCTGGTGGTGTTCAACCCCAAGGGCGATGTTGCCCGAGATGAACGCGACCTGATCATTCTCGCCACGGGCCTGATGCTGTTGGTGGTGATCCCGGTCATCGTCATGACCTTCCTGTTCGCCTATCGCTACCGCGCGACCAACAAGAAGGCCCGTTATTCGCCGCGTTGGGCCAGTTCGCACAAGATCGAAGCGGTGGTCTGGGGCGTGCCGTTCCTGATTATTTGCGTACTCGGCTGGGTGACCTCGGAAACCACCCACGCACTCGATCCCTATCGCCCGCTGGATTCCGACGTGCCGCACCTCAATGTGCAAGTGGTGGCAACGGACTGGAAATGGCTGTTCATTTATCCCGATCTGGGCATTGCCTCGGTCAATGAACTGGCGATACCGGTGAATACGCCGGTAAGTTTTACCGTCACTTCCGACGCGGCCATGACTTCATTCTTTATTCCGGCACTCGGTGGGCAGATATATGCCATGGCCGGCATGCAGACCAAGTTGCATTTGATCGCCAATGAAATCGGCCAGTATCGCGGGATTGCTGCTAACTATAACGGCCACGGTTTTTCCGACATGCACTTCAGCACCCTGGCACTCAGTGGCGCTGATTACGAGGCGTGGGTCAACAAAGTCAAAGCGGCGCCCGGGCAACTTGATCAAGCCAGTTATGCCGAGTTGGCCAAGCCTTCAGTGGCGCACAAGATCACTTATTACTCGGCTGTGCAGGAGCGACTGTTTCTCGACATCGTCGACAAGTACGAAGGAATGAACAAAGCACCGCGCAAAAAGGAAACCCAGGTGCAACGCAACAGCGACGATGTGCGCGTCAATC